>NZ_JADZ01000018.1 GCF_000518645.1 Curvibacter gracilis ATCC BAA-807
TAGAGGCTGCGCCGGTTCTCCGAGCGCAGGTAGCGGGCGCGGGTGACCAGGCCGTTGATCTCGCGCTGGCCGCCCCCGTCCAGCTCAATGCGCACGCCCGCCTCGCGGCCCACCATCTGCTTGTAGGGCAGGTTGGCCGTGACGTGCTCGCTCAGGTCGGGGCTGTCGGGGCTTTGCAGCACGACGCTGTACTCGAACAGCTCGCCCAGCGCTTCGCGCCCGCTCAGGTTATGCACTTCGAAGGCCGGGCTGCCCTTGAGTTCAAGGGCCACGGCAGACCAGTAGGTGACGGTGCGGGGCACGGTGACGATCCTCCCTGAAGGCGCTGTTGGCTTCAGCGCCGCACTCTAGGAAGGCTTGGCTGCCCAGGCTGTCAGGCTTGGTGAGGCTGTGAAAGCAAGGCCGCTGAGGTGTTGCCAGACGTCAACCAGCGCGGACCAGCGCCGCAGCAGGCGACCAAAGGTTGGGCGTTGGCGCTACTCGACGCCAGCTTGATCTGGGTCGCTGGGCAGGTCGGCCTGGGCATGGCAACATGATGTGCAACCCGACCCCGACCCCGACCCCGCCCTCCGTTCTTCATGACACCAACCACCTCCTGGCTGGCCTACGACCACTACGCCTACGCCGCCTTTGCCGTGCTGGGCACGCTGGCGGCCGTGCTGTTCATCCAATGGGCGCTGCTGCGCTCGCGCTGGGCCGGCTGGCTGCAGGGCCTGCAGGGGGTGGCGCCGCCTTTCATCAACATCATCGGCGTGCTGTTCGGCCTGACCCTGGCCTTTCTGGCCAACGACACCTGGAGCGCCCACGACAAGGCCATGACGGCGGTCTACCAGGAGGCCGATGCCCTGCGCACCTTGCGCGTGCTGGGGCGTGACCTGCCCGCGCCGTTGCGCCAGTCGCTGGACGACGCGGTGCTGGCCTATGCCCGCGCCAGCGCGGCCGAGTGGCCCGAGCTGGCCCGGCGCGAGCAGAGCCCGGCCGTGCAGGCCCAGGGCGAGGCCTTGCTGCACCTGCTGGCCGGCCGGGCGGTGGAGCAGGCGGCCGGCGCCGGTGTGCAGGCCCAGATGCTGCGCGAGGCGCGGCTGCTGGCGGGCCAGCGCGACCTGCGCATTGCGCTGAGCCAGACCCACATCAACCCGCTGAAATGGCTGGGCATGGCGTTTCTGGGCTTTGTCACGCTGCTGTCGGTGGCGGTGGTGCACATCGACCGGCCCCGGGTGGTGGCCACGGCCACCGTGCTGTTTGCCCTGGCGGCGGCCCCCACGGCCACCATCGTGCTGATCCAGGGCAACCCCTTCCAGCAGCCCACGGCCGTGACCCCGGCACCGTTGCTGGCGGCCACCGGGAGCCCTTGAACCCAAGCGGCGGCCGCCCCGGGCGCCTCCTATAATCAGCGGCCTTGGGAACGCCCCTAGGCGTGGCCCGACCGGCCCCTGACGGCCGGCCCCCCCTTCAACACACCAGCGTGCGCGTGAAGTCCGTTGCGATGGCCCCACACCGATCCGACTCCCGCGCGCTGGCCACCCGTCAACACGCCGGCCGATGCCCCCTTTGAAACCTCAAGCCCCGGCCGGCAGGCCCGCCCCCGGCCCCGGGCTGCAGCGCGGCCGCGCCGGCCTCTGGACCTGGCTGGGCCTGTTCGCGCTGGCCCTGCTGTGGCTGGTGCCGCTGGGCACCCGGGCCCTGATCACCCCTGACGAGGGCCGCTACGCCACCCTGTCGCTGGGCATGCTGCACAGCGGCGACTGGATCACCCCGCGCC
Source organism: Curvibacter gracilis ATCC BAA-807 (assembly GCF_000518645.1). Lineage (GTDB taxonomy): Bacteria > Pseudomonadota > Gammaproteobacteria > Burkholderiales > Burkholderiaceae_C > Curvibacter > Curvibacter gracilis. Next base: position 1,763 of record NZ_JADZ01000018.1, read on the forward strand.
TGAACGGCCTGCTGTATTTTGAAAAGCCGCCCCTGCAGTACTGGGGCGGGGCGCTGGCCATGGCCGTGCTGGGGGTGAGCGATTTCAGCGCCCGGCTGTGGTCCGGCCTGGCCGGGCTGCTGACCCTGGGCCTGGTGGGCCACACCGCCAGCCGCCTGTGGGGCGAACGCACCGGCCGCATCGCGCTGCTGACCGGCGCGGGCACCACCTGGCTGGTGCTGAACAGCCATTTCCTGTCGCTCGATGCCGGCCTGTGCGCGGCCCTGACGCTGGCCCTGTGCGGCTTTCTGCTGGGCCAGCAGGCGCAGGACCAAGGCCGGCCGCGCAGCGGCTGGATGCTGGCGGCCTGGGCCGGCCTGGCGCTGGCGGTGCTGAGCAAGGGCCTGGTGGGCCTGCTGATCCCGGGTGCGGTGCTGGTGCTGCACAGCCTGTGGCGGCTTGATTTCCGCATCTGGCGCGCCATGCGCTGGGGCCCGGGGCTGCTGCTGTTCGCCCTGATCACCGTGCCCTGGTTCTGGGCCGTGTCGGCGCGCAACCCCGACTTTGCCTGGTTCTTTTTTGTGCACGAGCACTTTGACCGCTACCTCAAGCCCGACCACAACCGCTCGGGCCCGGTCTGGTACTTCCTGCCCTTTCTGTTGCTGGGCTTTCTGCCCTGGACCAGCGCCCTGCCCTGGCTGGCCCGGGTGCGCCGCGCCGACTTTGCGCCGAGCTTTCTGCTTTTGTGGGCGGGCTTTGTGCTGCTGTTCTTCAGCATCTCCAGCTCCAAGCTGCCCTCGTACATCCTGCCCATGTTCCCGGCCCTGGTGCTGCTGCTGGCCCCGGCCATCGAGCGCGCCAGCCAGCGGGCGCTGGCCTGGCACCTGGGGCTGCCGGCCCTGCTGTGGCTGGGTGGCGGCCTGGCCTGGCTGCTGGCCGAGCGCATCGCGGGCAGCGACAGCGACCCGGCCGTGGCACACACCCTGCTCAACGGCATCGGCCTGGCCAGTGGGCTGTTCCTGAGCGCCTGCGCGCTGGCCTGGTGGCTGCTGCGCCGCAACCGCCGCCTGCTGGCCGTGGGGGTGGTGGCGATCAGCCATTGCGCCTGCGTGCTGATCGGGCTGCAGGCGCACAACGGCTACGGTTTGCAGAAAAGCAGTGCCGAGCTGGTGCGGGCGGTGCCCGAGGCCTTCGACCCGGCCGTGCCGGTGTACGCCGTGCGCAGCTACGACCAGACCCTGCCCTTTTACCTGCGCCGCCCGGTCACCCTGGTGGACTACCGTGACGAGTTCAGCTTTGGCGAGCAGCACGAGCCCGAGCGCTGGATCGCCAGCCTGCCCGAGTTCGTGGCCCGCTGGCAGGCCGAGCCACGTGGCGTGGCCTACCTCGAAGGCGACACGCTGACAGAACTCACCGCCCTGGGCCTGCAGGCCCGGGTGGTGCTGCGCGACGATCGCCGCGTGCTGCTGGCCAAGCCCTGAGCCCCACCCTTTTTCTGCCCACACCCCATGAAAATCACCGACTTCCTGTTCGTTCTGGCCGGCGTGCTGCTCAATGCAGGCGCCCAGCTGCTGCTCAAATCGGGCGCCAGCGCGGTCGGCCCGATCCAGGGCTTTGAGGGCCTGCGCAACGTGGCCCTGACGCTGGCCTTCCACCCCGGGGTGATCGGCGGCCTGTTCTGCTATGTGCTGAGCGTGGTGCTGTGGATCGTGGCCTTGTCGCGCGTCGATGTGAGCATGGCCTACCCCATGCTGTCGATCGGCTATGTGGTCAACGCGCTGCTGGCCTCGGCCCTGCTGGGCGAGGTGATTTCGGCCCAGCGCTGGGGCGGCATGGCCGTCATCTTGCTGGGCGTCGCTATCATCGCCCGCAGCTGAACCTGCCTCTTGGAGCCTCTCTTGCAAGCCTTTCTGCCCTTCACCCGCCCCTCGATCGACGAAGCCACCATTGAAGACGTGGGCGCCGTGCTGCGCTCGGGTTGGCTGACCACCGGCCCGCGCTGCCAGGCCCTGGAGGCGGCGCTGTCGGCCCGCTTTGGCGGGCGACCGGTGCGCCTGGCCAGCTCGGCCACCGCCACCCTGGAGCTTGGCCTGCGCCTGGCCGGCGTGGGCCCCGGCGACGAGGTGATCACCACCGCCCTGACCTGGGTGGCCACCGGCAACGTGATCCTGCAGGTGGGCGCCCGGCCGGTGCTGGTCGACATCGACCCGGCCACCCGCAACTTCGACCTGGACCAGGTCGAGGCCGCGATCACCCCGCGCACCAAGGCCCTGCTGCCGGTGGACCTGGCCGGCCTGCCGGTGGACCGCCAGCGGCTGTACGACATCGCCCAGCGCCACGGCCTGCGCGTGATCGAGGACGCCGCCCAGTCCATGGGCGCGAACTGGGCCGGCGAAGAGATCGGCCTGAAGGGCGACCTGGTGTCGTTCAGCTTCCATGCCAACAAGAACATGACCACGGCCGAAGGCGGCTGCCTGGTGATGAACAACGAAGACGAAGCCCGCCGCTTCGAGCGCCTGCGCCTGCAGGGCGTGGTGCGCTTCCCCGACGGCAGCGCCGACGTGGAAGAGCTGGGGGGCAAATGCAACCTGACCGACGTGGCCGCGGCCATAGGCTTGGGCCAGCTCAAGCAGCTCGAGGGCTTCAACCAACGCCGCATCGCCCTGGCCCAGCGCTATTTCGAGCTGTTCCCGCGCGATCTGGGTTTTGATTTGCCGCTGGCCGATTTCAGCCAGAGCAACTGGCACATGTTCCAGCCCCTGCTGCCCGTGGGCGTGGCCCGGGCCGACTTCATCGCCCGCATGCGCGAGCAGGGCATCGGCATCGGCGTGCACTACCCGGCCATGCACCTGTTCACCCTGTACCGCAAAATGGGCCACTTTGAAGGCCAGTTCCCACACGCCGAAGACGTGGGCCGCCGCACCGTGACCCTGCCCCTGTTCCCGGCCATGGCCGACAGCGATATCGATCGCGTGTGCGCTGCCGTGCGCCTGGCCCTGTCTTGATTTTTCTGGTGAGCTGCCCTTGAACCCGACCCTTGCCTCTGCCCCACCCGCCGACCGCCACCCGGATGACCCGGTGCTGAGCGTGGTGATCCCGGTCTACAACGAAGAAGACGGCCTGGCCCAGCTGTTTGCGCGCCTGTACCCCGCGCTCGACCAGTTGGGGGTGCGCTACGAGGTGGTGTTCGTCAACGACGGCAGCCGCGACCGCTCGCCGGGCATCCTGGCCGAGCAGTTCGACCGCCGCCCCGACGTGACCCGGGTGATCCTGTTCAACGGCAACTTCGGCCAGCACCGCGCCATCCTGGCCGGTTTTGCGCACTGCCGCGGCGAGCGCATCGTGACGCTGGACGCCGACCTGCAGAACCCGCCCGAAGACATCGCCACCCTGCTGGCCAAGATGGACGAGGGGCACGACTACGTGGGCTCGATCCGCCGCCAGCGCCACGATGTGGCCTGGCGCAAATGGGCCAGCAAGGCCATGAACCGCCTGCGCGCCAAGCTCACCCGCATCGACATCACCGACCAGGGCTGCATGCTGCGCGCCTACAGCCGCAACATCGTGTCGCTGATCAACCAGTGCGGCGAGATGAACACCTTCATCCCGGCCCTGGCCTACCAGTTCTCGCGCAACCCCGCCGAGGTGGTGGTGGGCCACGAAGAGCGCTTTGCCGGCGAATCCAAGTACTCGCTGTACAGCCTGATCCGCCTCAACTTCGACCTGGTGACCAGCTTCTCGGTGGTGCCGCTGCAGTGGTTCTCGCTGATGGGCATGGCGATTTCGGCCGGTGCCGGGCTGCTGGTGCTGCTGCTGATCGGGCGGCGCATCGTGATCGGACCCGAGGAAGGCGGCCTGTTCACCCTGTTTGCGATTGCCTTCTTCCTGATCGGGCTGGCCCTGTTCGGCATCGGCCTGATCGGCGAGTACGTGGGCCGCATCTACAGCGAGGTGCGGCAGCGCCCGCGCTACGTGATCAGCGCCATCCTGGAGCAGAAGCGATGAGCGCCAACGGGCCCAACAACAGCGCCCCCAGCGCGGTCGTCTTCGCCTACCACAACGTGGGCGTGCGCCTGCTCAAGGTGCTGATCGACGCCGGGGTGCAGATCCGGCTGGTGGTCACCCATGCCGACAACCCGAACGAAACCATCTGGTTCGGCAGCGTGGCCCAGGTGGCGGCCGAGCATGGCCTGCCCTGCATCACGCCCGAGGCGGCCGACACGCCCGAGCTGCTGGCCCAGTTGCAGGCCCTGGCCCCCGACTACCTGTTCTCGTTCTATTACCGCTACATGCTGCCCCAGGCCGTGCTGGAGGTGCCGCGCTGCGGCGCCTACAACCTGCACGGCTCGCTGCTGCCGCGCTACCGCGGCCGGGCCCCGGTGAACTGGGCCGTGGTGCGCGGCGAACGCGAGATCGGCGCCACCCTGCATGTGATGAACGCCAAGCCCGACCACGGTGCCATCGTCGACCAGCAGGCCGTGCCCATCCTGGGCAACGACACGGCCCGCGAGGTGTTCGACAAGGTCACGCTGGCCGCCGAGCTGGTGCTGGCGCGCTGCCTGCCCGGCCTGCTGGCCGGCACCGCCGTGCTGCAACCCCAGCAACACATCGCCGGCCAGTACTTCGGCCGCCGCACCCCGGAAGACGGGCGCATTCCGGCCACGGCCACGGCCTGGCAGGCGCACAACCGGGTGCGCGGCGTGGCCCCGCCCGACTACCCCGGCGCCTTCTTCGAGGCCGAGGGCCACCGCGTACAGATCGACCGCACCCTGTGGGCCGGCGCGCCGGGCCCGGCGGAGCCCGACGCGGGCAAGCTGCAGGCCGACTCCAGCCTGGCCCTGCTGGTGCAGGACGGGCGCCTGCTGCTGCGCGGCGCCGACGGTGTGCTGCTGCCGGTGCTGGCGGCGCGACTCGATGGCGCCCCACTGGACGCGGCCCGTTTTCAATCGCTTTACCCCGGGCAGGCGCTGGCGCCCCGCGACTGAGCGAAAATCCCGGCATTGACAGGAAAAAAATCTTGAAAAACGTCCTCATCCTCGGCGTCAACGGCTTCATCGGCCACCACCTGACGCGCCACATCATCGAAACCACCGACTGGCACATCTACGGCATGGACATGCAGTCCGAGCGCGTGCAGCCCTGGATGGACCACCCCCGCTTCCACTTCTTTGAAGGTGACATCACCATCAACAAGGAATGGATCGAGTACCACGTGCGCAAGTGCGACGTGGTGCTGCCCCTGGTGGCCATCGCCACCCCGGCCACCTATGTGAGCGACCCGCTGCGCGTGTTCGAGCTCGACTTCGAAGCCAACCTCGAGATCGTGCGCCACTGCGTCAAGTACAAGAAGCGCATCGTGTTCCCCAGCACCAGCGAGGTGTACGGCATGTGCGGCGACGACGAGTTCGACCCTGAGGCCTCGCCCCTGGTCTACGGCCCGATCAACAAGCCGCGCTGGATCTACGCCTGCTCCAAGCAGTTGCTGGACCGCGTGATCCACGCCTACGGCCAGCAGCACGGCCTGGACTACACCCTGTTCCGCCCCTTCAACTGGATCGGCCCGGGCCTGGACAACCTGCACACCGCCAAGGAAGGCTCCAGCCGCGTGATCACCCAGTTCCTGGGCCACATCGTGCGCGGCGAGCCGATCAAGCTGGTGGACGGCGGGGCCCAGCGCCGCTGCTTCACCGACATCGAAGACGGCATCCGTGCGCTGATGCTGATCCTGGCCAACAAGGACGGCTGCGCCACCCGCAACATCTACAACATCGGCAACCCGAGCAACGACCTGTCGGTGCGCGAGCTGGTGGGCGAGATGATGACCCTGGCCGCCAGCATCCCCGAGTACCGCGACCATGCGGCCCAGGTCAAGGTGCTGGAAACCACCTCGGCCGAGTACTACGGCAAGGGCTACCAGGACGTGGAACGCCGCGTGCCCAAGATCGCCAACACCCAGGCTGACCTGGGCTGGAAGCCTGAGGTGACCATGCAGCAGGCCCTGGCCCGCCTTTTTGAGCACTACAAAGACCAACTCGACAGCGCCCGCGGCCTGATCAATTGATCGCCCTGCGGCCTGGAGCGAAGCCATGGGCGTGATTGCACTCAAGATCGATGTCGACACCTGGCGTGGCACGCGCGAAGGTGTGCCGGCGCTGGCCAAGCTGCTGGAGCGGCTGGACGCGCCGGCCACCTTCTTGTTCAGCCTGGGGCCGGACCACACGGGCCGGGCGCTCAAGCGCGTGTTCCGCCCGGGCTTCTTCGGCAAGGTGGCGCGCACCTCGGTGGTCGAGCATTACGGCCTCAAGACCCTGATGTATGGGGTGCTGCTGCCCGGCCCCGACATCGGCCGGCGCGAGGCCGACGGCCTGCGCGCCATCGCGCGCGCTGGCTTCGAGACCGGTGTGCACACCTGGGACCACGTGCGCTGGCAAGACAACGTGGCCGGCGCCAGCGAGGCCTGGACCCGGCGCGAGCTGACCCTGGCCGTCGAGCGCTACAGCGAGGTCTTCGGCGCCCGCCCCAGCGTGCACGGCGCGGCCGGCTGGCAGATGAACGAGGCGGCCTACCGGCTGCAGAAGGAACTGGGCTTCAGCGTGGCCTCGGATGGCCGTGGCACCCAGCCCTACTGGCCTTGCGATGCCCAGGGCGAGGTGATCGGCCCGGTGCAGCTGCCCACCACCCTGCCCACGCTCGACGAGCTGCTGGGCCTGGACGGCTGGACCGTGGACAACGTGCACGAGGCCCTGCTGGCCCGCACCCGCGAGGTGGCGCCGCTGCACGTCTACACCCTGCATGCCGAACTCGAAGGCCAGAAACTGGCCCCGGTGTTCGAGCGCCTGTTGCGCGGCTGGCGCGAACAGGGCTACCGCTTCGCCACCCTGGGCGAGTGCGCCGCCTACCTGCAGCCGGCCCGCCTGCCGCGCTGCCCCGTGGGCCTGGGCACCATCCCAGGCCGCAGCGGCCAGTTGGTGGTGCAGCAAGCCGCGCTAGCGCGCTGAGAGCCTGCCGCCCCACCCCGCACGGCCTCGCCAGCACGTTTTGGCCCGCGCCGATATAGTCGGCGACATGTCCGCACCGCCAGCATCGCCCAGCGCCCGTCCCGGGCCCGCCCACTCACCCACCCCACCTGAAGACCCCGACCACGGGCTGGACCGCAGCGCGCTGCTGGCGCTGGCGGCCATCCTCATGGGCGTGGGGCTGGGCACGCTGGACACGGCCATTGCCAACACCGCGCTGCCGGCGATTGCCCATGACCTGAACGCGCCCCCGGCGGCCTCGATCTGGGTGGTCAATGCCTACCAGTTGGCCACCGTGGCCCTGCTGCTGCCGTTTGCGGCGCTGGGCGACCGGATCGGGCCGCGGCGCGTGTTCATGGGTGGGCTGGCCTTCTTCACACTGGCCTCGCTGGCCTGCGCACTGGCCCCCACGCTGACGCTGCTGGCACTGGCCCGGGGCCTGCAGGGCATGGGGGCGGCGGCCATCATGAGCGTGAACATCGCGTTGATCCGGCTGCTGTACCCGGCCTCGCGCCTGGGGCGCGGCGTGGGCATGAACGCGCTGGTGGTGGGGGTGTTCTTTGCGGTGGGGCCCACGGTGGCTTCGCTGGTGCTGAGCGTGGCCGACTGGCCCTGGCTGTTTGCCATCAACGTGCCGCTGGGCCTGCTGGCCCTGGGCTTTGGCTGGCGCACCTTGCCGCACAGCACGCCACGCGACCACGGCTTTGACCCGCTGACGGCGGTGTTCACCGCCCTCACCTTCTCCACCCTGATCGGGGCGCTGGGTGCCGCAGCCCAGCAAGAGCCCTGGCCCCTGGTGGCCATCCCGGCCAGCGTGACGGTGGTGGCCGGGGCGCTGCTGCTGTGGCGCCAGGCCGGGCACCCGGCGCCCATGCTGCCGGTGGACCTGCTGCGCCGGCCGCTGTTTGCCCTGTCGGTGCTGACGGCGCTGAGCGCCTTTGCCACCCAGGGGCTGGCCTTTGTGTCGCTGCCCTTCTTCTTGGAGCAGGTGCTGCACCGCAATCCGGTGGACACAGGCTTTCTGATGTCGGCCTGGCCGGTGGTGGTGGCGGCGGCGGCCCCCTTTGCGGGGCGCCTGTCAGACCGGCACCCGCCGGGCCTGCTGGGGGGCATCGGGCTGGCGGTGCTGAGTGGGGGCATGCTGTCGCTGGCCCTGCTGCCCGAGCAACCCGGCACGCTGGACCTGGTGCTGCGCCTGTGCGTGTGTGGGGCGGGTTTCGGCTTTTTCCAGTCGCCCAATCTGCGCGCGCTGATGTCCAGCGCCCCGCCTGAACGCGCCAGCGGGGCCAGCGGCATGATCGCCCTGGCCCGCCTGACCGGCCAGGCCAGCGGGGCCGCCGGGGTGGCCCTGTGTTTTGCCCTGGGGGGCACGCACGGTGCCAAGACCGCCCTGGCCGTGGGTTGCGGCACAGCCGCGCTCGGGGCCGCGGCCAGCACGGCGCGGCTGTTCACGCGCCAGCGCTGAGCCCGACAACCGAGCTCTGCGCCCTGCGGCTCAAAAGCCCAGGCGCTTGGCCGATGAGAGGGTGCTGACCACTTCGCTGGTGGCCTGCGCAAACGCGGTGCCGGGCGCCAGGGCGTCCTCGGCCTCGCGCATGCGGCGCTGGTTGATCAACTCGCCCACCTGGCCCGCCACGCGGTGGAAGTGGGCGTGGCGGCCCACCAGTGCGCTGAAGGTGGTGCGCTCGGCCAGGCGCTGGCCGTCGCCATAGATCCACTTGCCCAGGGCACAGCAGTCGTCGCGCGACAGGGTGGCGGTATCGACCTGGCTGCGGTCTTCAATCGCCTGGCGCAGCTTCACCTTCCATTGGCGGTGGGCGTCGATGATGGCGTCCACATCCACGCCTTCCACCAGGGCCGCGGCCCGGTGGCCGGGCAGGCGGAACTCGTCCACCGTGGCCGCCATGGCCACGGCCACCCGGCGTTGCGAGCCGGCGGCTGCGGCCGTTTCTTCGACCAGGGCGGCGTTGGCCTGGGTGTTGCGGTCCAGTTCCTGCACCGCGGCGCCGATCTGGGTCACGCCCAGGCTTTGTTCGCGCGCGCCATTGGCCACCTCGTCGAGCAGCGATTTCACGTTCTCGGCGCTGGCCACGATCTCCTGCATGGTCTGGCCGGCCTGGCGCACCACGGCCGATCCCGAGCTGACCTCTTCGGTGCTGCCCGCGATCAGGGTCTTGATCTCCTTGGCCGCCACCGCGCTGCGCTGGGCCAGGCTGCGCACCTCGCCTGCCACCACGGCAAAGCCCCGGCCCTGCTCGCCAGCCCGGGCAGCTTCCACGGCCGCGTTCAGGGCCAGGATGTTGGTCTGGAAGGCAATGCCATCGATCACGCCGATGATGTCGCTGATTTTTTGCGACGAGGCCTGGATGCGCTCCATGGTCTGCACCACCGAACCCATGACCCGACCACCTTGCTCGGCCGTGCTGGCATTTTGCTGGGCGATCTCGGAGGCCCGGCGCACCGATTCGGCCGTCATCTGGATGGTCGAGGTGGTCTGCTCCAACGCCGCCGACGACTGCTCCAGTGCAGCAGCGGCCTGCTCGGTGCGGGCCGACAGGTCGGCCGTGCCCTGGGCGATCTCGGTGCTGGCCTGCACCACCTGATCGCTGGCCTGCTGCACCTGGCGCACGGTGTCGGTGAGCGAGGTCTGCATGTGGCCCAGTTCCCGCATCAGGTCGGACACCTCGTCGCGCCCCTTGGTGTCGACCGTGGTGCGCAGATCGCCCATCGAGATGCTGAGCAGGAACTTGCGCAGCAGCTTGAAGCCGCCGGTCATCGAACGGTAGAAGCCCATGAAGAAATACAGGGCCACCAGCAGGCTCAGCACCGTGAGTGCCGCCGTCAGGCCCACGTGCAGGCGCAGCGCGCCCTCACGCTCGGCCAGCATGTCGTCGAGCACGGCCAGGTTCTGCCGCACCTGATCCGACTGGGCTTGCAAGGCCTCGGTGGCCAGCACGCGGAAGGCCTCGGCATCGCCCTGCACCTCGACCTGCCCTGGGGGGAAGCTGCTGCGCGCGGCGCCTTCCAGGCGCTGCAGCACGGCGGCGGCATCGGTCTTCAGGCGGCCGGCGGCGGCCGGGGCCGCGGCACGCACCTTGTCGAGGTTGTCGGTGAGCAGCTGGCGCTCATGGGCCAACACACCCAGCAAGGCATGCAGCCTGGCGGCGGCTTCGGGCTTGAGCTGGCCGCTGGCCAGGGCGGCACGGCCCAGGCCACGCAGCTCGGCCGTGTCACGCAACAAGCCCGGGGGCTGCATCAGCGTGGCGCCCACCAGGTGGAACGAGGCCAGGTCTGAGTCCAGTGCCAGCCCCGAGCCGTCGGTGACCTTGTCCTGCAATTGGCTGAGGGCGGCCGCCAACTTGTTCATGGCCGTGAAAACGGCCTCGGGCGTGCTGCTGGACTGGCTGGCCTCCCGGCTGGCCTCCAGCACCTGACGCAAGGCCGCACTGCTGCCCAGTCGCTCGCCGAGTTCGGTGTCCAGGGCCTGCAGCTTCTGCACGGCCTGCTGGTATTGCGCCTGGGCCTGGGCCAGTTCACCCCCGGCCTGGCCCGCGGCCGCGTTGCGGGCCCGGTACCGCCAGACACTGGCGGCATCCACCACCGGGGCCAAGGCCTGGCTGTAACGCACGCCTTGCCGCTCGGTGGCAACAAAGTCCAGCTCGGCATTCTTGGCGCTGCCGTAGGCGAGCAGCAGCCAGGCCACAGGCAGCAGGAAGGCCGCCGAGATCAAGGTCATCTTGGCCGGGAAACGCAGGCCACGCATCAAAGCGGCACCAGGCCGCCACAGGGAGGAATCGACAAAGCTCATGCGGGATCAGACAGGAGGGGGGGGTGAGGGTGAAGGGGCGCTGCAGGTGATGCCCTGCTTTTGTTGACACTTTGTCACAACACCCCCTCGGGTTTCCTGACATCCATCAAGAACAGCCGGGAAGCCCGTGCCGACGCCGCCCAGGGCTGGGCCTGGCTTGCAACCGCAACCACAACTGTCAAGTGGCCCGGTGATGCGCGCGACAGACAGCTGCGCAGCACGAAAGACACATCGGCAGGCAGGCGGCCATAATGTCCTGAAAGAACAATTCGTAACATGTGGGATTGAAATGGCACTCAAGTCCATGCGGCCCCCGGGCCGTCGCAGCGCCCTGCTCCGATTCGCTCTGCCCCTGGCATGGGTCCTGCTGGGGCGCAGCGCCGCCGCCGGCAAGCTGCCCGAGCCCACAGGGGCTGTGCTGCTGACCCTGTCGGGCCGGGTCGGTCAAGCCAATCAGGGCGCGCAGGCCGTGTTCGACCTGGCCATGCTGAGTGCGCTTGCGCAGCGCCGTTTCAGTGTCAAGACCCCGTGGGACCCGCGGCCGGTCTCGTTCGAGGGGCCGCTGCTGCGCGAGGTGCTCAAAGCCGCCGAGGCCCAAGGCAGCCGCCTGACCCTGGTGGCCGTCAACGATTACAAGGTGGAGATCCCGATGGAAGACCTGGAGCACTGGGACGTGGTGCTGGCCCTCAAGATGAATGGCCAGGCCATCCCGACGCGCACCAAAGGCCCGCTGTTTGTGGTCTACCCCTTCGACCAGGCCCAGGGCGCACTGCTGGACCAGTTCCGCGACCGCTCCATCTGGCAGCTGGTGTCGATCCGGATCGACTGAGCACCCGGCCACCGCACACCGGGACACCGCATGAGCTCCAGCGCCAGCACCCTCACCCAACCGGGGCGGACGGAAACAGGCCGTGGCCTCTCACTGCGGGTTTCGATCGCCACCGTGGTGGTGTTCTCCATGTTGCTGGTGGCCGTGGTGGTGATCGGCACCGGCTGGGCCGGGGCCCGGTCCAACGCGATCTTCACCGCGACACGCATGGCCACGGACGCAGGCAAGCTGGTGACGGAGCGGGCCAGAGGCCTGCTGGAGCCAGCCAAGTCCACTCTGCGTCAGCTCACCTTCGACCCCATCACCACCGCACGCACGCTGGACGAACGACTGGAGCGCATCTACGTGCTGTCGGAGGAGCTGGTGGCCAACCCGCTGCTGTCCTCGGTCTATGTGGGCTACGAAGACGGCGCCTTCTTGCTGGTGCGCCCGCTGGACCAGCCGGCCCAGCGCAAGCTGTTTGGCGCACCGCCCAAGTCGAACTTCATGGCCCAATCGCGCGCCCGCGACCGCCAGGGCCGCTGGCAGGGCGAGTACCTGTTCTTTGACACCGCGCGCCGACTGCTGGAGCGGCGGGCCATGCCCGACTACCGCTTCGACCCCCGCACACGCCCCTGGTACCAGGAGGCCCAGGCCACAGGGCAGCCCTCGCTGTCCGAGCCCTATGCCTACTTCACCACGCAGGAGCTGGGGGTCACCCTGAGCCAGTTGAGCCATTCAGGGCAGGCCGTGGTCGGCCTGGATGTGGTGCTGGACCAGCTCAGTCGCTCGCTGGCCGATCTGCGCGTGACGCCGCACGCCCGGATCGCGCTGGTGAATGCCCGCCAGGAAGTGCTCGCCGATCCCGACCACCCCCAGGCCGGTCTGGCCGGCCAGGGCCTGCCGCGATTTCGCCGGGTGCAGGACCTGGGTGAGGCCGGGCTGAGCGCACTCGCGGAGCAAGGCACCCAGCCCGCCCCCCAGGCGGGCCTGGGCCAGGCCCGCGTGCTGCAGGTGCAGGGGCAGGAAGTGCTGGGCCTGGTGCTGCCCTTCGAGATGTGGTCCGACCAGGGCATGCGCCTGCTGGTGACCGCGCCGGTGGACGAGGTGCTGGGCGAGCTGAGCGCCAAACGGCTTCGCATCGTGCTGCTCGTGGTGGTGCTGGTGCTGGCCATGCTCGCCTTGAGCTGGCCCATGGCGGCGCGCATCGGCCATGGCATCGAAGGGTTGACCAGCAAGGCCCGTGAGGTGGCGCGGTTTCAATTCACGCCGGCCGCCCTGCGCCCCTCGGCCATCAAGGAGGTCAATGAGCTGGCGCTGGCGATGCAAGGCATGAGCCAGACCATCGAGAGCTTTCTCAGGCTCAGCCACCAGATGGCCACCGAGCCCGAGGTCGAACGCATGCTCGAACAGGTGCTGCAGCAACTGGTGCAGGCCACGCGCAGCCGTGCCGGGGCGGTGTACCTCTGGGACGAGGGTGCAGGCTGCATGCAGCGCGCCGCAGTTCATGGCCAGCCGGCCTCCCCGTTCGAAGCCCAATTGACCGGGCCAGGTGCCGCAGCGCCCGGGCCGGCCGGCGAACAGCGCAGTGAGCTGCTGCTGCAGGGGCGCCAGGGCGACCGCCAGGGCCTGCTGGTGTTGGTGCACCAGGGCAACGATGGCCACGAAGGCCAGGCCTTCCAGCAATTTGCGCAACAGCTTTCGGGCATGCTGGCCGTGTCGATCGAGACGCGCCAGCTGATCGATGCCCAGAAAAAGCTGCTCGACGGTGTGATCCGGCTGATGGCCGACGCGATCGACGCCAAGAGCCCCTACACCGGCGGCCACTGCGAACGCGTGCCCGAGCTGGCCATCCAGATGATGGACCAGTTGCAGGCCGACGCCAGCGGGCCCTACGCGGGCTTTCGTTTGAACGAGCAGGAGCGCTATGCCTTCCAGCTCGGGGCCTGGCTGCACGACTGCGGCAAGGTCACCAGCCCGGAGCACATCGTCGACAAGGCCACCAAACTGGAGCTGATCGGCAACCGCATCCATGAAGTGCGGCTGCGCTTCGAGCTGCTGTGGCGCGACGCCGAGATCGCCTGCTGGCAGGCCCAGGCCCAGGGGCAGGACGCTGATGCGGCCCGCGCCGCCTTGGCCGAGCGTCAGCGCAGCCTGCAAGAGGATTTTGCCTTTGTCGCTGCCTGCAACCTGGGCAGCGAAGCCCTGAGTGATGAGGCCATCGCCCGCCTGCATGCGCTGGGCGCCCAGACCTGGCTGCGCCACTTTGATGACCGGCTGGGTTTGTCGGTGGAGGAGTTGAATCGCCTGCAGCAAGCCCGCCCGGAGGCCCCGCCCCTGCCCGCCAGCGAAGCCCTGCTGGCCGATCGGCCTGAACACTGCGTGCCCTGGGGCGAGCGGCGCCCGCCGGTGGAAAAAGGCGCCCCAGGCAATGTGTACGGTTTTGACATGGCCCTGCCTCGGCACAAGCAGAACATGGGCGAGCTGCACAACCTCTCGGTGCGCCGTGGCACCTTGACGGAGGAAGACCGCTTCCGCATCAACGAGCACATCGTGCAGACCTACACCATGCTCAAGACCCTGCCCTGGCCCCAGGCCCTGAGCCGGGTGCCCGAGCTGGCCGCCACGCACCACGAGCGCCTGGACGGCCAGGGCTACCCGCGACGCCTGAAGGCCGACCAGCTCGGCCTGCCCGAGCGGGTGATGGCGCTGGCCGATGTGTTCGAGGCCCTCACGGCGGCCGACCGCCCCTACAAGACGCCCAAGCCCTTGAGCGAAACCCTGGCCATCATGGCGCGCATGTGCCGGGAGCAGCACCTGGACGCTGAATTGTTCCGGTACTTCCTGCGCAGCGCGCTGTGGCAGCGCCTGGCCCAGAGCCACCTACTGCCTGCACAGATCGACCCCGTCGATCCGGCCTCGATCGAAGCCCTGCTGCCTCTCAAGACCTGATCTGGCGTGCGATCACTCGTCTTGCGCCCCAAAGTGGTGCAACGTGCGAAAATAGCAGTTCGTAAAGCGAAAAATGCCTTACGTCAAATACACTTGTTCAAAATGAACGTTCCAGCAGACGCCCTGCGGGTCATCGAATTTCTGATGCAGAAGACCCCGACCATGATCGCCTATTGGGATCAGGGGTTGCGTTGCCGATACGCCAACGGTGCCTACAAGACCTGGTTCGGTGCGGATCCGGAAAAGATGATCGGCATGACGTTGATGGACTTGTTGGGCCCAGAGCTGTTTGCATTGAATGAGCCCTATGTCCGAGGCGCACTGGCAGGCCTGGAGCAAACATTCGAGCGGGTCGTCCCAGGGCCGGACGGGGTGCGGCGCAACAGCCTGGCCAAGTACATGCCCGACATCCAGGACGGCGTCGTGCAAGGCTTTGTGGTGACGGTCACCGAGATCACCCAGCTCAAGCAACTCGAAGAAGCCCTGGCGCGCGAAACGGCCATGCGCAAAGACATTGAACAGCGGGCGCAGGAGCTTTCAGACTTGCTGATCGAGCGCAGCGAAATGCTCGATGTGCTGGCCCACGAGGTGCGCCAGCCCCTGAACAATGCCTCGGCCGCCCTGCAAAGCGCCCAGGCAGCCCTGGTCACGATCGCGCCCCCCGGGCTGACCCAGCGGCTGGAGCGGGCCCAGTCGGTGCTGCAGCAGGTGCGCAGCAGCATCGACAACACCTTGGCAGCGGCTGCACTGCTGGCCGGCCCGGGCAAGCTCAACCGCATCGACATGGACATCGACACTTTTGTCCAGGTGTGCATCCAGGACCTGGGTGAGGCCGACCAGGCCCGGGTGCGTGTGGACCGGCAGACCGCCACCCGCACCGCCTCGATGGACCTGGGCCTGATGCGCCTGGCGCTGCGCAACCTGCTGCTCAATGCCGTGCGCCACAGCCCGCCCGGCACGCCCATCGTGGTGCGCCTGGCCGACTCGGACGAGCCCCTGGCACTGCTGATCGATGTGATCGACCAGGGCACAGGGTTTGACCCGCAGGTGCTGCCCCACCTGTTTGAACGCGGCACCCAGGGCCGGCACTGCCACGGCGGGCGTGGCCTGGGGCTGTACCTGGTGCACCGCATCCTCGAAATGCACGGCGGACAGACCTGCCTGCTGCAGCAATCCGCTGCCGGCTCGACAATCCGCATGATCTTGCCCCCTCAGGAAGACGAATGAACATGCTCAGCGAAACCACCGACATCACGGACGCCCAAGCCCCCACGTCCAACGCGACACCCGCTTTCTCCGGCCAGGCGATCGCGGCCACTCTGCCGGCCACGCTGGCCCTGGTGGAAGACGATCTGGAATACGCCGAATACCTGGCCCAGTACCTCCAGGAGCAGGGCGTGAACGTGCGCCGCTACGGCGACAGCAATGACCTGCTGGCCGACCATGCCCCTTATGACTACGGTTTCTACCTGCTGGACCTGACCCTGCCCGGGGTGGATGGGGTGGAGTTGATCCGCATCCTGCGCAAGCGGACCGCAGCCGGCATCATCGTGGTCACCGGGCGGCGCGACAACGATGTGTTTGAACGCGTGATGGAAGCCGGCGCCGACATGCACCTGAGCAAGCCGGTGCGTTTCGAACAGGTGACCATGGCCATCAAGGCCGTGCAACGCCGCAGCAGCCCCAACGCCGTGCAGAGCCCCGGCCTGAGCTGGAAACTGGACACCTTGCAGGCCGAACTGCTGGCCCCCGATGGAACCCGCATCGGCCTGAGCGGCACCGACATGGCGGTCATGGAGTGCCTGCTGGAGGCCCAGGGTGCCGTGGTCAGCAAGAACACGCTCAACGAGCGCCTGGGGCGCCCGCTGACCGAAGGCCCCGACAACGGCCTCAACGCCACCATCTACCGCCTGCGTCGGCGCATCGAGCAGGCCACGCCCCTGCACGTGCCGCTGCACAGCCAGAGCCGCAAGGGCTACCAGTTCCGGGCACCCCTGGTTCGGGTTTGAGCTGCCGCCGTCGGCGTCTCCGGAGGATTGCGTCGGCGGCTGTCTATTTTTGGAACAAATGCAACTCGAACGTCAGCAGATCGTCACAAAAAGTCATTTTTGAACAATTGCCGTCTATCATGGGTGTTGAAAAGCCCATTGAGGGTCAGCGGCGAAGATCACCATGACCGACTCAACGACAGAGGCTTTCAGTTTCTGATTGCTGTCACACCTCAAGGGCATCATCGCCGGAGCGCTCCATTCGCGAACGGCACCATGAAGAGCGATTTGAGAACCCATTCCAGAGGTGTTGATGAATCTTTCACATTTGTCGGTTCGTGGCCAGCTGACTCTGGCCTTCGGGGGCTTGATCGCCCTGGTGCTGCTGATCGCAGGGCTGGCCATCCAGGCCCTGGGGGCGTCCAACGCCGAGTTCGAGACCTATGTGAACGGCGTCAACCGGCGGGCCAAGCTGGCCGAAGAGGTTCACAAGGCCGTGGCCGGGCGCGCCATCGCGGCACGCAACCTGGTGCTGGTGACCCAGAGTGCCGATCTGGAGGCTGAAAAGGCCCTGGCCCTTTCAGCCCACAAGGCCGTGGGTGAACACCTGGCGCGTCTGAAAGAACGGGTCAAGGCCGCCGATGTGCCGGCCCAGGCGCGCCAACTGGTGGCCGACATCGAACAGATCGAGCAGGCCTATGGCCCGGTGGCACTCGGCATCATCGATCTGGCCCTGAAGGGGCAACATGACGCGGCGGTGGCCAAGATGAACACCGAGTGCCGCCCCCTGCTGGCCCGCCTGCTGGCCAAGACCGAGGAGTACGCCCAGATCACCGAGAAGCGAGCCCAGGCCATGGTGGCTGAATCTGAGGCCCATTACGCACAGCAACGCACCTTGATGATCACAGCCAGTCTGGCCGCCCTGCTCGGGGCCGCACTCGCGGGCTGGCTGATCACCCGCCGGCTGACCCAGGCCCTGGGGGCCGAGCCGGCAGAACTGGGCGAAGCGGCCCAGCGCGTGGCCGACGGCGATCTGGCCACCCCGCTGGCCAAGCTGAGCCAGGCCCCGGCGGGCAGCGTGCTGGCCTCGCTGGGCGCCATGCAGGCCAGCCTGGTGAACATCGTGCAGCAGGTGCGCTCCGCCTCCGAGTCGATCGCAGGCGGCGTGACCGAGATCGCCACCGGCAACACCGACCTGAGCCAGCGCACCGAAGAACAGGCCAGCGCACTGCAGCAGACGGCCGCCACCATGGACCAGTTCGGGGCCACCGTTCGCAACAACGCCGACAACGCCCAATTGGCCAACCAGTTGGCGGCCAGCGCCTCCAGCGTGGCCAGCCGCGGCGGCCAGGTGGTGTCGCAGGTGGTGGACACCATGAAGGGCATCCACGACAGCTCGCGCAAGATCTCCGACATCATCGGTGTGATCGATGGCATCGCCTTCCAGACCAACATCCTGGCGCTGAACGCGGCCGTGGAAGCCGCCCGGGCCGGCGAGCAGGGCCGGGGCTTTGCCGTGGTGGCAGGTGAGGTGCGCACCCTGGCCCAACGCAGCGCCAGCGCCGCCAAGGAGATCAAGACCCTGATCGGCAACAGCGCCGATCAGGTGGCCCAGGGCGCCCAGTTGGTGGAGCAGGCCGGCAGCACCATGACCGAGGTGGTGCAGGCGATCCAGCGCGTGAGCGACATCGTGGGCGAGATCAGCTCGGCCAGTGCCGAGCAAAGCTCGGGCATGGGCCAGATCAGCCAGGCCGTGAACCAGCTCGACCAGACCACCCAGCAAAACGCGGCCCTGGTGGAAGAAAGCGCTGCCGCAGCCCAAAGCCTGGAGAACCAGGCCGCCCAACTGGTCCAGACCGTGGCTGTCTTCAAGCTGGGCACGGCCCACGCCGCGTTGACCCGCCAGACGGCCGGGCCACAGCGCAGCAGCCAGCCCCAACGAGCCCAGCCCGCCCGCCTGGCCGCCAGCAGGCCTGCGGCCCCGGCCCGCCCCGCCCTGAGCGCAGCGCCAAAGGCCGCCTCGCAGGCATCGGCCGGCGCCAACCGGAGCCAGGATGACTGGGAAAGCTTCTGAAGCGCTGCCAGCCTGCCGCCCCCCGCACGGGGGGCCGTGAGAGCCAGGCTTTGAAGGTCACATGAAAAAACCCACCGGGCGCGACCAAGGCCGCATCCGGTGGGTTTTGACTTGGGGGGTGCGCGTCAGGCCTTGACGGTGCCCAGTGCGGCGTTCAGCGTGGCGCTGGGGCGCATCACGGCGTCGAGCTTGGCGAAGTCAGGCTTGTAGTAGCCGCCGATGTCGACCGGCTTGCCTTGCACCGCAGCCAGTTCGGCCACGATGGTCTGCTCGTTGTCGGCCAGGGCCTTGGCCAGGGGCACGAACTTGGCCGCCAGGGCGGTGTCTTCGGTCTGCGCGGCCAGTTCCTGGGCCCAGTACAGGGCCAGGTAGAACTGGCTGCCACGGTTGTCCAGCTGGCCGGTCTTGGGCGACGGGTTCTTGTTGTTGTCCAGCAGCTTGCCGGTGGCAGCGTCCAGGGTCTTGGCCAGGATCTTGGCCTGGTTGTTGCCGGTCTTGATGCCCAGGTCTTCCAGGCTCACGGCCAGGGCCAGGAACTCGCCCAGCGAATCCCAGCGCAGGTGGTTTTCTTCCACCAGTTGCTGCACGTGCTTCGGGGCCGAACCGCCGGCACCGGTTTCGTACATGCCGCCGCCGGCCATCAAGGGCACGACCGACAGCATCTTGGCCGAGGTGCCCAGTTCCATGATGGGGAACAGGTCGGTCAGGTAGTCGCGCAGGATGTTGCCGGTGGCGCTGATGGTGTCCAGGCCGCGGATCACGCGCTCCAGGGTGTAACGCATGGCGCGCACCTGGCTCATGATCTGGATGTCCAGGCCGGTGGTGTCGTGCTCATGCAGGTACATCTTGACCTTGGTGATCAGTTGCGCCTCGTGCGGACGGTACGAGTCCAGCCAGAACACCACGGGCATGCCCGAGTTGCGGGCACGGGTGACGGCCAGCTTGACCCAGTCGCGGATGGCGGCATCCTTGACCTGGCACATGCGCCAGATGTCGCCGGCTTCCACGTTCTGGCTCAGCAGCACTTCGCCGGTGGCCAGGTCGGTGATGTTGGCCACGCCGTCTTCGGGGATCTCGAAGGTCTTGTCGTGCGAGCCGTATTCTTCGGCCTGCTGGGCCATCAGGCCGACGTTGGGCACCGTGCCCATGGTCTTGGGGTCGAAGGCGCCGTGCCATTTGCAGAAGTTGATGATCTCCTGGTAGATGCGGGCAAAGGTCGACTCAGGCATCACGGCCTTGACGTCCTTCAGGCGGCCATCGGCGCCCCACATCTTGCCGCCGTTGCGGATCATGGCGGGCATGGAGGCGTCCACGATCACGTCGTTGGGCGAGTGGAAGTTGGTGATGCCCTTGGCCGAGTCGACCATGGCCAGCTCGGGGCGGTGCTCGTGGCAGGCGTGCAGGTCGCGCTTGATCTCGTCTTGCTTGGATTGCGGCAGGGTGGCAATCTTGTCGTACAGGTTGGCCATGCCGTTGTTCACGTTCACGCCCAGCTCTTCGAACAGCTTGGCGTGCTTCTCGAACGCGTCCTTGTAGAAGATCTTCACGCAGTGGCCGAACACGATGGGGTGCGAGACCTTCATCATGGTGGCCTTCACGTGCAGCGAGAACATCACGCCGGTCTTGTGGGCGTCTTCGATTTCTTTCTCGTAGAACTCCAGCAAGGCCTTCTTGCTCATGAACATGCTGTCGATCACTTCGCGATCGAGCAGCGAGACCTTGGGCTTGAGGATGATGGTCTTGCCGCTCTTGGTCAGCAGTTCCATCTTGACGTCACGGGCGCGGTCCAGGGTGATGGACTTTTCGCCATGGTAGAAGTCGCCATGGTGCATGTGCGACACGTGGCTGCGCGAGGCCTGGCTCCATTCGGCCATGCTGTGCGGGTTCTTGCGGGCGTATTCCTTGACGGCCTTGGGGGCGCGGCGGTCCGAGTTGCCTTCACGCAGCACCGGGTTCACGGCCGAGCCCAGGCACTTGTTGTAGCGCAGGCGGATGGCCTTTTCTTCTTCAGTCTGCGGGTTTTCCGGGAAGTCGGGCAGCTTGTAGCCCTTGGACTGCAGTTCGCGGATGGCGGTCACCAGCTGGTTCTGCGAGGCGCTGATGTTGGGCAGCTTGATGATGTTGGCGTCGGCCTGCAGGGTCTTCTTGCCCAGCTCGGCGAGCGTGTTGGGAACGCGCTGCTCTTCCGACAGGAACTCAGGGAACTCACCAAGGATGCGGTTGGCCACCGAGATGTCACTGGTGACGACGTCCACGCCCGCCGGGGCCGTGAAGGTGCGGATGATCGGCAGGAAGGCACTGGTCGCCAGCAGCGGAGCTTCGTCGGTCAGGGTGTAGATGATGGTGGGTTGCTGGGTACTCATTGCAGATCTCAAGAAGTGGTGCTGGACAAACGCCACCGGCCCCGTCAAAGACTTGGCCAGTGGTCACTGAAGAATGCTCCCCGATTTTGCTTGCTAGGGTCTGACCTCTGGGCAATTTTTTGCAACGACATCTCACGATGCAAAATTTCATACCCAAAACAAGCGATTTTTTGCTTGTGCAGTGCAACAAACCTGCCCCCCAAGACCCTGATCCATGCCCCAACTGAAGGGCTGGCCCACCGAGCCGAAGCGGCCCCACGCGCCCGATACGCCCAGCCGGCATGGCCGGTAGATACCCGTGAAACGGCCCTGTTGCGCCCAAACCGCGCGTTTATCGCGCAACTCAAGGAATCCCCTGCTTCCACCGTCCGGCGAGGCCTTCTAGGCTTGCGCCCACGTCCTTGGCCTGCAGGCACCCGCCGGCCATCGACACGCCTTCAGAACCACACCATCGGAGACAGACATGAGCGCCAACATGACCGCATACCGCATCGTCCAGAAAGCCACCCTGCTCGGTGCGCTGCTGAGCACCGCCGCCCTGGCCCAGGCCCAGGACAGCATCAAGATCGCCAACCTGGTCGAGCTGTCGGGCCCCGGCACCACGGCAGGCACGCTGTTCAAGAACGGCGTGGAGCTGGCCATCAAGGAAATCAATGCGGGTGGCGGCATCCTGGGCAAGAAGATCAGCTACACCACCGAAGACACCCAGAGCAACCCCGGCGTGGCCAAGGGCCTGACCCAGAAGGCCGTGGACAACGAGGTGTTCGCCATCTTCGGCCCGGTGTACTCGGGCTCGATCATGGTGTCGATGGCCGAGAGCAAGCGCGGCGAGGTGCCCAACTTCACCGGTGGCGAGGCCGCCGCCATCACGGCCCAGGGCAACCCCTATGTGTTCCGCACCTCGTTCGGTCAGGCCGTGTCGTTTCCGAAGCTGGTGCGCTATGTCAACAGCAAGTCGCAGAAGCTGGCCCTGATCTATGTGAACAACGACTTCGGCAAGGGCGGGCGTGACAGCCTGATCAAGCTGCTGGAGGGCACGCCCACCAAGCTGGTGGCCGACATCTCCACCGACGCCGGCCAGGTCGACTTCTCGGCCGCGGTGCTCAAGGCCAAGCAAAGCGATGCCGATGCCGTGTTGATCTACACCAACGAAGAGGAGTCGGCCCGCGCCTTGCGCGAGCTGCGCAAACAGGGCTGGAAGAAGCCCATGATCGGCGAGACCACGCTCACCGGCCAGAAGGTGATCGAGCTGGCTGGCGACGCGGCCAACGGCGCAGTGGCCCACGTGGGCCTGACCATCGATGCGCCGCAACTGAAGGCCTTCGGCGCCAAGTACAAGGCCGAGTACAAGTCGGAATCCGACCACAACGGCATCAAGGGCTACACCGGGGTCTACATCCTGAAGGCCGCCATCGAAAAGGTGGGCAAGCTCGACCGCAAGGCCGTGGCGGCCGCCCTGCGCGGCGGCTGCTTCAGCACCAAACAGCAGCCCAACATCCTGATGGACGTGTGCTTTGACGACAAGGGCGAGCTGGACCGCGAGAGCTTCCTGGTCGAGGTGAAGAACGGCAAGGCCGAAGTGGTTCAAACCCTGCCGCCGCTGCGCCAGAAGTGATTGCCGGACCGGCCGGGCCCTGCGCCCTGGCCGGTGCTCTCCCCTTGTCTGGATCCCCGATGACCGACTTTCTCCAACTCTTTTTGAGTGGCCTGTCCACCGGCAGCATCTATGCGCTGGTGGCCCTGGGCTTCACGCTGCTGTGGCAGGCCTCGGGCACCATCAACTTCGCCCAGGGCGAGTTCGTGATGCTGCCCGCCTTCATGATGGTGGCCATGCTGCACGCGGGCCTGTCGCTGTACTTGGCCTTTGCGATCGCCATCGTGCTGTCGTGCCTGGTGCTGGGCTGGCTGTTCAAGCGCGGCCTGGTCGACCCCCTGTTCAAGTACGGGATGATGCCCATCGTGGTGGCCACGATCGGGCTGTCGATCGCGATGCGCAACGGTGTGCGGGCCGGCTACTCGGCCGAGCCGCAACCCTTCCCGCAGGTGTTCCCCGACGTGGTGTTCGACGTGCTGGGTGTGACGCTGTCGGGCAGCGACATCGGCACCTTTGTGTTCGCCATCGCCCTGGTGCTGGTGACGCAGGCCTTTCTGGCCAAGACCGTGACCGGGCGCGCCATGCAGGCCGTGGCCCAGAACACCGAAAGCGCGGCCGTGCTGGGCATCAACGTGCCGCGCATGATCTTCTACACCTTTGCCATCAACGCCGTGCTGGCCGCCGCGGCCGCGCTGCTGGTCACGCCCACCTACCTGGCCAAGTTCGACATGGGTGAGGGCCTGGGCAACAAGGCCTTCTTCGCCGCCATCATCGGCGGCTTCAACAACAGCCGCGGCGCCCTGCTGGGCGGGCTGATCGTGGGCGTGTGCGAGAACCTGGCCGCGGCCTACATCTCGCCGGCCTACAAGGATGCGGTGGCCCTGGTGATCTTCATGGTGGTGATCCTGTTCAAGCCCCAGGGCCTGCTGGGCCGCAAAGAGGAGCGCAAGGTATGAAGAAGGCGCATGTGATCTTCGGCATCGCGGCCCTGGCCGCCATGCTGGTGGTGCCCGGGTTTCTGAAGAACTACGGCATCCACCTGTTCACCACCTGGCTGGTGTTCATCATTGCCACCATGGGGCTGAACCTCACGGTGGGGTACGCGGGACAGAAATCGCTGGGCCACGCGGCCTTCTTCGGCATCGGGGCCTACACGGTGGCCATCCTGCTCAAGGCCGGCATCAGCTTCTGGATCGGCCTGCCTGCGGCCGCCCTGCTGTGCTTTGGGGTGGGCCTGCTGCTGGGCTTTCCGGCCCTGCGCGTGCAGACCATCTACCTGGCCTTTGCCACGCTGGGCTTCAACACCGCCCTGTGGCTGGTGATGCGCAACGAAGAGTGGCTGACCGGGGGCACCTTCGGCATCAACAACATCGCCCGCCCCGGCCTGTTCGGCTTCAGCCTGGACGGCAACCTGGCCTACTACTACCTGGTATTGGCCTTTGCCGTGGTGCTGGGGGCCTTGTTGTGGGGCCTGCTGCGCTCGCCGTGGGGCAAGGCCTTCACCGCCCTGCGCGACAACCCGATCCGGGCCGAGAGCCTGGGGGTGGACATCCGCAGCTACACGCTGATGAGCTTTGCCATCGGTGCGGTGTACGCCGGCATCGCCGGGGGGCTGTATGCCTCGCAGGTGCAGTTCATTGACCCGGCCACCTTCACCGTGGGCTCGTCCATCATGATGTACCTGATGGTGGTGGTGGGCGGCCCGGGCTACTTCTTCGGCCCCCTGCTGGGCTCGGCGGTGGGCGTGATCCTGCCCGAGTGGCTGCGCTTTGCCCAGGCCTGGTACCTGTTCGTGTTCGGCGCCGCCGTGGTGCTGCTGATGATCTGGCTGCCCGATGGGCTGCTGAGCGTGCCCGAGCGCCTGCGCGCACGGCGCCAGTCGCGTGAAGAATCGGCCGCCCGTTCGGCACGCGCGGCCCCCACAACCCCCAACGGAGGCCAGGCATGAACCCCATGAACCAGCCCTTGCTGCAAGTGAGAGGCCTGAAGAAGGCCTATGGCGCGATCCAGGCCGTGGGCGGGGTGTCGTTCGACGTGCGCCCCGGCGAGATCTTCGGCGTCATCGGGCCCAATGGCTCGGGCAAGACCACCCTGTTCAACAGCATGCTGGGCCAGATCACGCCCGATGAGGGGCAGATCCTGCTGCACGGCCAGGACGTGTCGCGCCTGGGCCCGCTGGAACTGAGCCGGCGCGGCGTGGGCCGCACCTTCCAGACCCTGCAGGTGTTCGGCAAGATGAGCGTGCGCGACAACCTCATCGTGGCCGCCCAGGAGCACCGGGGCAGCCTGCTCGGCCGCATGTTCGCGCCCGGCGACTCGGGCCTGGGGGCCCGCGCGGACGCGCTGATCGACCAGTTCCACATCCGCCATGTGGCGCACAAGAAAGCCGGCGAGCTGAGCTACGGTCAGCAGAAGCTGGTCGACATCGCCATGGCCTTCATGAGCGAGCCCGATCTGGTGCTGCTGGACGAGCCCTGTGCCGGGGTCAACCCCTCGCTGGTGGGCGGCATCAGCACCCTGCTCAAGCAACTCAACCAGAGCCGCCGCGGCAGCTTCGTGGTGATCGAACACAACATGGATTTCGTGATGGACCTGTGCCACCGCATCATGGTGATGGTGGAAGGCCAGGTGATGGCCATTGGCACGCCAGCCGAGATCCGCGCCAACAAACAGGTGCTTGACGCCTACCTGGGGAGCTGAACATGGCCACCATGCCCAATGCAGAGGCCTGCATCACCTTTGACAACGTGACCGCCGGCTACAAGGATTTCATGATCCTCAACCAGCTGTCCTTCCAGGCCCGGCGCGGCGCCATCACGCTGTTGATCGGGCCCAATGGGGCCGGCAAATCCACCGTGCTGAAAACCCTGTTCGGCCTGCTCAAGCCCCGCCAGGGCCAGATCCTGCTGAACGGCGACAGCATCGGCGGCGCCAGTCAGAAGGATCTGCTGGCGCGTGGCATCGCCTTTGTGCCGCAGGGGCGCAACCTGTTCGGCCAGCTCAGCGTGTACGAGAACCTGGAGCTGGGGGGCATCACCCTGGGCATGAAGACCACCCACGAGCGCATCCCCGAGGTGCTGGAGTTCTTCCCCCGCGTGAAGGAGCGCCTGCACTCGCGGGCGGCCTCGCTGTCGGGCGGGGAGCAAAAGCAATTGGAGATCGGCCGCGCCCTGCTGCTGCGCCCCAAGGTGATCCTGATCGACGAGCCCTCGATCGGCCTGTCGCCCATGGTGGTGCTGGACGTGTTCAAGCTGCTGCGCCGCCTGGCCGACCAGGGCACCACGGTGCTGATGGTGGAGCAGAACGTGAAAAGCGCCCTGGCCTACTCGGACGATGCGATCGCGCTGGAGTCGGGCCGCCTGGTGCTGCACCGGCCGGCCGCCGAGATCTTGAGCGACCCGCACATGGAGCGGCTGTTCCTGGGCGGGGCGCACACCACGACGCAGGCTGCCACGGCGACCTGAGATGGGCCGCCTCGCGCAACGCACCAAACAAGGGCTTTTCGCACCAAAAAAGACAAAGAAGCACCACAACGGCACAACCCCACCCGTTGCCGTCAAAACCCACCCAAATATGACAATTACGGATTGACTTTCATCACGAAATTCGCCACGCAACCGGGCGCGATAGGCATAAGTTTTGCATCACCTTCAGAAGAGCAACTGATGCTCGAGAAGGATCATCTTGCCAGCCAGCCCACTGACACCCGCCCAGACCGAAGTCTTCATGCCCCACATGCGCGACGTGGGGCGCTGCGAGCGCTCCTTGCAGGAGCTGAACCTGATGTGGCGCATCATCGAAGCCTCGGCCAAGATGAACTGCCCGCAAGAGGCCCGCGCCATCCTGCCCACCATGGCGGCCACGCGCAGCAGTTTTGCCAAGCTCGAGAAGGAACTGGTGCGCAGCCTGGTGCAGGAGAAGGTGAGCAACGTGCTGACCGAGATCGGCACCAAGGCCCAGTACGTGATCGACATCGTGGTGCGCAACCTGTACGAACGCACGGCCGATGTGGGCTTTCTGGCCACCGACCGGGAGCTGTGCAGTTTCGTGGCCGGCCAGCATGACGAACGTGGTCGCATCTACCACCGGCTGTGCGAATACCGCAGCAAGTACACGGTGTACGACGAGATCATCCTGTTGGACACGGCCGGCAATGTGCTGGTGCAGATCGACCCGGCCACGCCCCTGGAGCACAGCAGCGACCCCCTGATCCAGCAGACCCTGGACAGCGACGGCTTCATCGAGACCTTCCGCGCCAGCGACCTGCGCCCGGGCAAACGCAAGGCCCTGATCTACTCGCGCCGCATGCACCACCCCGACACCGGTGCGGTGGTGGGCGTGCTGTGTCTTTGCTTTCATTTCGAGCACGAGATGCAGGGCATCTTCGCCTCGCATGGCGACCCGGCGCGGCGCAGCAACCTGCTGCTGCTCGACGCTTCGCACGAAGTGATTGCCAGTGCCGACCCGCTGTGGATGCCGGTGGGCGCCCAGGTGCCGGTGAACCTGGAGCACGCGCCCCAGTTGCGCCTGTTCGGTGGGCGCGAGTACCTGGTGCGCACCTTCAGCGCCGAGGGCTACCAGGGCTACCCGGGCCCGGCAGGCTGGCTGGGGCAGGTGATGATCCCGCTGGACGTGGCCTTCAGCCACAGCGAGCGCGATCTCATGAGCAGCCTGGACCCGACCCTGCTCAACGGGCTGCTGTCGCACGCCGACACCTTTTGCCCGCCGCTGCACGACATCATGATGGCCGCGCGCCACATCCAGCGCATCGTCTGGAACGGTCAGGTGATGACGGCCGGGCAGACCGGCGACCTGCTCAAGCTCAAGACCGTGCTCGATCAGATCAGCGAGACCGGCAACCGCAGCAATGAGCTGTTCGAGCAATCCATCCACGACCTGTACCAGACCGTGCTGGCCTCGTCGCTGCAGGACGCCGAGTTCACCGCCCACCTGCTGGTCGACCTGCTGGACCGCAACCTCTACGAACGCTCGGACGACTGCCGCTGGTGGGCCCTGACGCCCGAACTGCGCCAGGGGCTGGCCCAGCCTGAGGCCGACACCCCCGAGCGCATCGCCGCCATCCTGGGCTACATCAACCAGCTCTACACCGTGTACACCCGGTTGGTGGTGTACGACCGCCAGGGGCGCATCATCGCGGCCACCGGTGAAGGCGGCGCCGAACTGGCGGGGCAATCCATCTCGCCCGAGGCCTTGTCCCAGGTGCTGACCCTGGGCAGCCCCCAGCACTACCACGTCAGCCCCTTCGAGGCTTCGCCCCTTTACGAAGGCGCGCCCACCTACATCTACCACGCGGCGATCCGCCACCCCGAGCACGAAGACCAGGTGGTGGGCGGCATCGGCATCGTGTTCGATTCGGGGCCCGAGCTGGTGAACATGCTGCGCAGCGGCCTGGGTGGGCGCGAGCAGATGCAAGCCCTGTTCGTGGACCGCCAGGGCCGGGTGCTGGCCAGCACCAGTACCGAGCACCCCATCGGGTCGCAGCTCGACCTGACGGCCGCCGCCCTGGCACTGGGCCATGGGCAATACCAGTCACGCATCACCACCCACCAGGGCCAGTACGCGATCGAGGCCTGCTCGGTGTCGAGCGGCTACCGCGAGTTCAAGACCAGCGACGGCTACCGCGAAGACGTGATCGCCGTGGTGTACCGCCACTTCGGCGAGGTGCGCTCGGCACAGATGCAGGCCAGCACCCGGACGTACTTCATCGAGCACGATCCAGCCCAGACCGGCGGGCTGGAGTTCGCCACCTTCTTCAGCGATGGCAACCTGATGGCCCTGCCCGCCGAATGCGTGCAGGAGGCCGTGTCCTTTGCCGAGGTGCGCACCACCTCGATGGGCTTGCGCACCGCCCAGATCGGCATCCTGGGCCTGCGCGCCGACCAGGCACCGCAGGGCAAGGCCAGCTTCATCTGGGTGTTCGACCTGGGCGAGCTGATGCATGGCCGGCGCTCGCGCACCACGCCCACCAGCCAGGTGATGGTGCTGCGCCACCGCGACCAGGCCCTGGGCCTGCTGGTGGACGACCTGCACGCCGTGACCCAGTTCGACCCCGCCGACATCGAACCCAGCCCCCTGGCACTGCTGTCCCAATCCATGCTGACCACCGAGGTCATCAAGGCCAACCAGGGCCGCCTGCTGATCCAGGCCGTGAACGCGCCCCGCCTGTTCGACTGGCTGATCGACGGGATCGAGCCGCCGGGGCTGGCCGCCGGACGATCGCCCCAGGAAGCCGAGCTCTCCGAGGATGCCCTGGAGGCACTGGCCGGCTGAAGGGCGCAGGCCCACATTGAACCGACCGCCTGGGCCAGCTTTGGTAACGCCATTTGGAAGGCCAGATGATCACCAGGCATCGGGGGCGGATGACTGTGCCCCTGCGTCCGCCCAAAGCGCGCCATCTGAACAAGCGCCCTCCTACACTCGTTTGTCAAAACTCAAACGAAGGCCTGTGGCCCGATGGGAAGGATGGCGATGGCAAGCACTCAAAAGACGCGTCGCAAGACAGCCCTCTCAGCGGGGACCCCAGGCCACATCGAGCACGACTACGGGGCCTTGCTGGCCGAGGTGAAGACACGCATCCAGTCGGCACAACACGCGGCCTTGCGCGCAGTCAACACCGAGTTGGTCGGCCTGTACTGGGACATCGGGCGTTCGATTGTGGCGCGGCAACAGGTTGCAGGGTGGGGCAAGGCCGTGGTGGCGCAACTGGCGAGCGATTTACAAACCGCATTCCCAAGGACAAACGGCCTGTCGGCCTCCAACCTGTGGCGAATCAAGAGTTTCTTTGAGGCCTACAGCGCCCATGAAAAACTCGCACCACTGGTGCGAGAAATCAGCTGGAGCCAGAACCTACTCATCGTTGAGCGCTGCAAGGATCCTCAACAACGCGAGTTCTACCTGCGCATGACGCGCAAGTGGGGCTGGTCAAAGAACGTGCTGGCCCACCACATCGACAACCAGAGTTACGAAAAATCGCTGCTCGGGCAGACCAATTTTGAAAAGACACTGCCCCAGGCATTGCACGCCCAGGCCAGCCTCGCCATGAAGGATGAATACCTGTTCGACTTCCTGGACTTGGGCGAACAACACAACGAGCGCGCGCTGGAGCGCGCCCTCATGGCCCGCATCGAAGACTTTCTGCGGGCCATGGGCGGCATGTTCGCCTTCATGGGAAGCCAGTTCAGGCTGGAGGTCGACGGCCGTGAGTTCTTCATCGACCTGCTGCTCTTTCATCGACACCTGCGCTCCCTGGTCGCCATCGAGCTGAAGATCGGGGAGTTTGAGCCAGAGTTTGTCGGCAAGATGCAGTTTTACCTGGCGGCACTCGATGCCCAGATACGGCATCAGGACGAAAACCCGTCGATCGGCATCATCCTGTGCAAGGAAAAAAGGCGCACGGTTGTGGAATACGCCTTGCGCGATGCGCGCAAGCCGATTGGCGTGGCCACCTACGAGATCACCAAGACCTTGCCCAAGAATCTACGCGGCCAGTTGCCCTCGCCCGAAGCCATTGCACGCCTGCTGGACAACTTGTGACTTCTTGATCAGCCCTGGGCCTGCCGCCGCCGCGCCACCCGCTGCCGGTTGAGGATGCGCAGGCGCTCGGGCACGGCGGCCAGCAGGGCCTCGCCGGCATGGCGCAGGCGACGGCCCAGGGGCCAGGCCGGGTCGGCCAGCACCACCGGGGCGGTAAGTTCGCTGTAATGCCGGCGCCCAGACAGCTGCATGTGCGAGGTCTCGCGCGCCAGCGTGGTGTAGCGCAGGCCCACCTCTTGCGCCACGATGCAGCGGTGCGGATGCTGCGCCAAGACCGGGGCCAGGGCCTGGGTGTAGGCGATGGGGCCGGTCACACGCAGCACGCCCATCTTGCCCACGCCCTCGCGCAGCGGCGAGTACTGCTCGATGCGCTGCAGCACCTGGTGCAGCACGGCGGCCAGCAAGGGGTGGCGAGGCGCCGCAGCCAGAAACCACTGGATGTACTCGCCGCCCACGGTGTGGGCCAGCTCAGGGTGCACGGTGTCGCCCCCATCGCCCACCAGGTAGACGTCATCGGGCCGCAGCAGCGCGTCCAGCGACCCTTGCAGGCCGCTTTTCTGGTCGAAATACACGCCGCCCATCACATACAGCGCGAAGTAGCGGAACAGGTCGGCCCGCGCCGGGCCATAGGCCGGGTTGAGCCGCTGGTAGGCCGCCTGCAGCCGGGGCGTACTCCAGGCCTGGATGAACTCGGCCTGGCGCCGGTCGTCCATGATGTGCTGCTCCCAGCCCGGGTTTTGCGCCTGCAGCTGCTGCAGGTTGCGCTGGATCGACTCCGGCAGCTGCCCGGCGTCGGGCACGCAGTGGAAGATCTTGCGGCTGATCCGCCCCGGCGTGTCGGGCCGGGGGGCGTGGGTCAGGTCGTCGGAGTCCGGGTGGGGGCGGGTCATAGCGCCGTGATTCTGGCAGCTTTCGGCCCCACCCCGATCCAGTGTGCTCAGGCGTTCATCACCGCCACCGAGCGGGTGTTGAGGTAGGCCTCCATGGCCTCCGGGCCGCCTTCCGAGCCGTAGCCCGAGTCCTTGATGCCGCCGAAGGGCATTTCGGCCGAGGGCATGGCCGGCATGTTGACCCACAGCATGCCCACCTCCACCTTGCGCGACAGCAGGTCGGCGTTCTTGAGCGAGCGCGTGAAGGCATAACCTGCCAGGCCGTAAGGCAGGCGGTTGGCTTCGGCGATCGCGTCTTCCAGGGTGTTGAAGCTGCGGATGGCGGCCATGGGGCCGAAGGGCTCGTCATTGAACACCTTGGCGTTCAGCGGCACGTCGGTCAGGATGGTGGGCTGCCAGAAGTTGCCAGCCTCGCCGATGCGGGCGCCGCCATAGGCCACGGTGGCGCCTTGCTGCACGGCGTCCTGGGTGAACTCGGCCATGGCGGTCACGCGGCGCGGGTTGGCCAGCGGGCCCATCTGCACGCCTTCGTCACGGCCG
This sequence comes from Curvibacter gracilis ATCC BAA-807, assembly GCF_000518645.1. Classification (GTDB taxonomy): domain Bacteria; phylum Pseudomonadota; class Gammaproteobacteria; order Burkholderiales; family Burkholderiaceae_C; genus Curvibacter; species Curvibacter gracilis. The sequence continues at coordinate 33,329 of NZ_JADZ01000018.1, forward strand.
TTGCCCACCTTGAGCGACTGGGCGTGCGCCACCAGGGCGGCGGCAAAATCTTTGGTGATGCTTTCATGCACCAGGAAACGGGTGGGCGAGATGCAGACCTGGCCCGCGTTGCGGAACTTGGCCGCACCGGCCGACTTGACCGCCAGGGCGATGTCGGCGTCTTCGGCCACGATCACCGGGGCGTGCCCGCCCAGCTCCATGGTGACGCGCTTCATGTGCTGGCCGGCCAGCGCGGCCAGTTGCTTGCCCACCGGGGTGGAGCCGGTGAAGGTGATCTTGCGGATCACCGGGTGGGCGATCAGGTAGCTGGAGATCTCGGCCGGGTTGCCATAGACCAGGCCCAGCACGCCCGGGGGCAGGCCGGCGTCGGCAAAGGCGCGGATCAACTGGGCTGGTGCGGCCGGGGTTTCCTCGGGCGCCTTGACGATCATCGAGCAACCGGTGGCCAGGGCCGCCGCCAGCTTGCGCACCACCTGGTTGATGGGGAAGTTCCAGGGCGTGAAGGCCGCCACCGGGCCCACCGGGTCTTTCAGCACCATCTGGCGGATGGCCAGGTTGCCACGCGAGGGCACGATGCGGCCATACACGCGCAGGCCTTCATCGGCAAACCACTCGATGATGTCGGCGGCAGCCAGGGCCTCGACCTTGGCCTCGGGCAGGGGCTTGCCCTGTTCCTGGGTCAGCAGCACGGCGATGTCGCCGGCGCGCTCGCGCATCAGGGCGGCGGCGCGGCGCATGACCTTGTTGCGCTCGATGGCGGGGGTGTCACGCCAGAGGGCAAAGCCGTCCTGGGCGGCCAGCAGGGCCTGGTCCAGATCGACCCGGCTGGCGTGCGCCACGCGGCCGATTTCCTGGCCGGTGGCCGGGTTGAAGACGGCCAGGGTCTTGCCATCAGCGGCGTCCAGCCATTGGCCACGGATGAAGAGTTGGGTGTTGGGGTAGGTCATGTGCGGCTCGGGGTCATGAGGGTTCACAGAAAACAGGAAGCCGGCCGCCCAGGCAGCAGCAAGGCCGGCACCAGGGCCGCCCGCCCACCCGGCAAGGGGTGCGCGCTTCTTGCAAGCTGCTGAGTATGCCGGCTTGCCGGCTTTTCTGCAGGACGCGGCCAACAGCCCGGCGTGGGGCTGCGCCAGGTCAAGCATTTGCGCCCTATTTCGGACATAGGGTCATTCAATAAGACGAACGGTTGTGGCACCCGATAATTTCACCCACCCCACCGACCAGGAGCCCGCATGCCCGAGACCTTTGAACACTTTCGCGACCAGGCCCTGGCCGAGGGCGCGGTCGAGGTGCTGGAGCGCCGCTGGGAACCCCTGCAGGTGGTGCCCCTGCACACCCACCCCTTTGAAGCCAGGGCACTGGTGACCGAAGGCGAGATGTGGTTGACGGTGGACGGCCAGACCCGCCATCTGCGGGCGGGTGACCGGTTTGAACTGGCGCCGAACGTGCCGCACGACGAGCGCTATGGCGCGCAGGGCGCGGTGTACTGGGTGGCGCGGCGCTGAATCGCGCGCCCAGCCACACCGACGCGCAGGCCGCCATCGCACCCCATGCCCGGGTTGGCAGCCAGGGGGCTGCGCGCCAGGTGCCGACTCCAGCCGCCAGGCCCGGCTCCAGGGCACAGCACAGGCCCGCAAAGGTGAGGCGGGGTGCCTCATGGCGCCTGAAAAGTCACCACTGCCAGTGATCAACCACCTTCCGATTTGCCATCACCCCCGGAAGACAACCATCCACCTCGCCACCAGCCGATTTCAAAAGAGAAAATTCAGGCGCTGATTTTTCTTTGAATATCAAACACTTGCAGAAGCATCCTAGGGAAATCCCGTAAGACCCAGCGGTCTGGCGCGTGATTTGCGCTGTATCAACACCTGCCACTTCTTTGCACAGGTGCTTGCCTGCAGGACCACCGGCAAAACCGGTCGGGTCCCCCCAAACAGCCTAGGAGACTCTCCCCCATGGAAACCTTTTACGAGGTCATGCGCCGCCAGGGCATCTCGCGCCGCAGCTTTCTGAAGTACTGCTCCCTCACCGCCACCTCGCTCGGCCTGGGCCCGGCCTTCGTGCCCCAGATTGCCCATGCCATGGAGACCAAACCCCGCACGCCCGTGCTGTGGCTGCACGGCCTGGAATGCACCTGCTGCTCCGAGAGCTTCATCCGCTCGGCCCACCCGTTGGCCAAGGATGTGGTGCTGTCGATGATCTCGCTGGACTACGACGACACCCTGATGGCCGCCGCCGGCCACCAGGCCGAGGCCATCCTCGAAGAGATCATGACCAAATACAAGGGCAACTACATCCTGGCCGTGGAAGGCAACCCGCCGCTGAACCAGGATGGCATGAGTTGCATCATCGGCGGCAAGCCCTTCATCGAACAACTCAAGCACGTGGCCAAGGACGCCAAGGCCGTGATCAGCTGGGGTTCCTGCGCCTCCTGGGGCTGCGTGCAGGCGGCCAAGCCCAACCCGACCCAGGCCACCCCGGTGCACAAGGTGATCTTCGACAAGCCCATCATCAAGGTGCCGGGCTGCCCGCCGATCGCCGAGGTGATGACGGGGGTGATCACCTACATGCTGACCTTCGACCGCATTCCCGAACTGGACCGCCAGGGCCGCCCGAAGATGTTCTACAGCCAGCGCATCCACGACAAGTGCTACCGCCGGCCCCACTTCGATGCCGGCCAGTTTGTCGAGCACTTCGACGACGAGTCCGCCCGCAAGGGGTATTGCCTCTACAAGGTGGGTTGCAAGGGCCCCACCACCTACAACGCCTGCTCCACCGTGCAATGGAACGGGGGCACCAGCTTCCCGATCAAGGCCGGCCACGGCTGCATCGGCTGCAGCGAAGACGGCTTCTGGGACAAGGGCTCGTTCTATGAGCGCCTGAGCAACATCCCGCAGTTCGGCATCGAGGCCAACGCGGACCGCATCGGCGCCACCGCCGCCGGCGCCGTGGGGGCCGCCGTGGCCGCCCACGCGGCCGTCTCGGCCATCAAGCGCGCCACCCAGAAGCAAGACACCAGCCCAACCGCCTGACACCAGGCCAGAACAGGAAGACAAGACATGGGTGCTTACGAAACTCAAGGCTTCAAGATGGACAACTCGGGCCGCCGCATCGTGGTCGACCCGGTGACCCGCATCGAAGGCCACATGCGCTGCGAAGTCAACGTCGACAGCAACAACGTGATCCGCAACGCCGTGTCCACCGGCACCATGTGGCGTGGCCTGGAGGTGATCCTCAAGGGCCGCGACCCACGCGATGCGTGGGCCTTCGTGGAACGCATCTGCGGCGTGTGCACCGGCTGCCACGCCCTGACCTCGGTGCGTGCGGTGGAAGACGCGCTGGGCATCGTCATCCCCAAGAACGCCTACCTGATCCGCGAGATCATGGCCAAGACCCTGCAGGTGCATGACCACGCCGTGCACTTCTACCACCTGCATGCGCTCGACTGGGTGGACGTGGTCTCGGCCCTCAAGGCCGACCCCAAGAAGACCTCGGAGCTCCAGCAACTGGTCTCGCCGTCGCACCCGCTGTCTTCGGCCGGTTACTTCCGCGACATCCAGAACCGACTGAAGAAGTTCGTCGAAAGCGGCCAGCTCGGCCCCTTCATGAATGGCTACTGGGGCTCCAAGGCCTATGTGCTGCCGCCCGAGGCCAATCTGATGGCCGTCACCCACTACCTGGAAGCGCTGGACCTGCAAAAGGAATGGGTCAAGGTCCACACCATCTTCGGTGGCAAGAACCCGCACCCCAACTACCTGGTCGGCGGCGTGCCCTGCGCCATCAACCTCGACCACGACGGCGCGGCCGGTGCCCCGATCAACATGGAGCGCCTGAACTTCGTCGAGGCCCGCATCCAGGAGATGATCGACTTCAACAACAAGGTCTACATCCCTGACGTGCTGGCCATCGGCACGCTGTACAAGCAGGCCGGCTGGCTGCACGGCGGCGGGCTGGCCGCCACCAATGTGATGGACTACGGCACCTATGAAAAGGTCATGGGCGACGCCCGCACCCGCCAGTTGCCCGGGGGCGCCATCCTCAACGGCAACTGGGACGAACTGCACGAGGTGGACCCGCGCGACCCCGAGCAGGTGCAGGAGTTCGTGCCCCACAGCTGGTACCAGTACGCCGACGAGACCAAGGGCCTGCACCCCTGGGACGGCGTGACCGAACCCAACTACGTCCTGGGCGACAAGACCAAGGGCACGCGCACCCACATCCAGGAAATCGACGAAAGCGCCAAGTACTCGTGGATCAAGTCGCCCCGCTGGCGCGGCCATGCCGTCGAAGTCGGCCCGCTGTCGCGCTACATCCTGGCCTACGCCCACGCCAAGAAAGGCCACGCCCATTGCCAGCGCGTGAAGGAGCAGGTGGACTTCTCGGCCAGCATGATCAACAGCGGCATCCCCAAGGCCCTGGGTCTGCCCGAAACCCAGTACAGCCTCAAGCAGTTGCTGCCCACCACCATCGGCCGCACGCTGGCGCGCGCCCTCGAGTCGCAGTACTGCGGCGAGATGATGTACGACGACTTCAAGGAACTGGTGGCCAACATCAAGGCGGGTGACACCAGCACGGCCAACGTCGAGAAATGGGACCCTGCCACCTGGCCCGCCGAGGCCAAGGGCGTGGGCACCGTGGCGGCACCGCGGGGGGCTCTGGGCCATTGGATCCGCATCAAGAACGGCCGCATCGAGAACTACCAGTGCGTGGTGCCCACCACCTGGAACGGCAGCCCGCGCGACAACAAGGGGCAGATCGGCGCCTTCGAGGCCAGCCTGCTGAACACCCCCATGGTCAACCCGGAGCAGCCGGTGGAGATCCTGCGCACCCTGCACTCCTTCGACCCCTGCCTGGCCTGCTCCACCCACGTGATGAGCCCGGACGGCGCTGAACTGACCAGCGTCAAGGTGCGCTGAACACCCCGCCCGGCAACGACGACCAACGACCTCCGGAGACAACGCAATGAAGACACTGATGCGCCCCCTCATTCCCGGCCTGGCCCTGCTGGCGGCCGGCGCCGCCCAGGCCCACCCCGGCCATGGCGTGCAAGACCTGGCCCAGGGGCTGGCCCACCCCTTCCTGGGCCTGGACCACCTGCTGGCCATGCTGGCGGTGGGCGTCTGGTCCGCCGTGGCCCTGCCGGCCGGCCAGCGCCTGCTGGGGCCGGCCGTGTTCCTGCTGAGCCTGCTGGCAGGCGCGATGCTGGCCCTGGTGAACCCGGTCCTGCCCGGGCTGGAGGTCGCCATCGCGGCCAGCGTGGTGCTGATGGGCGCGCTGCTGCTGTGGGGCCAGCGCACCGGCGTGCGGCTCGGGCTGGCCGCCGTGGCCGGTGCCGGCCTGCTGCACGGCCTGGCCCATGGCGCGGAAGCCGGCGCGGGCGGGCTGTGGATGGGCTACGCCTTGGGCTTTGTGCTGAGCTCCACCCTGCTGCATGGCCTGGGCCTGCTGACCGGCCAGGCGCTGACACGGGTGCCGAGCTGGGTGCGCCAGGGCCTGGCCACGCTGCTGGCCGGCAGTGGCGGCCTGATGCTGCTCGGCCGCCTCTGAGGCGGCCTCCCCCCTCACTTTGATGAACGGGTACCACCATGTCATCCCCATCTGCCAACGAGGTTCCGCTGACGCCCGTCTCGGCCAGCGAAAGCCCAGCCGACGCGCTGCAGGTCGCCCAGGCCCGTGCGCTCAAATCGGTCTATGTCTACGAGGCCCCGGTGCGTGCCTGGCACTGGGTCAACGCCCTGGCCATCACGGTGCTGGCCATCACCGGCTACCTCATCGGTTCGCCACTGCCCACGGTCAGCGGCGAGGCCAGTGAGCACTTCATCATGGGCTACATCCGCTTCGCCCATTTCAGCGCCGGCTATGTGCTGGCCATCGGCCTGCTGGGTCGGGTGTACTGGGCCCTGGTGGGCAACCACCATGCGCGGGAGCTGTTCTGGGTGCCCATCTTCCAGAAAGCCTACTGGCGCGAGATCGGCGTGCTGCTGCGCTGGTATGGCTTTCTCAATGACCGACCGGGCAAGTACGTGGGGCACAACCCGCTGGCCCGCTTCGCGATGGTCTTCGTGTTTCTGCTCACCACCGTGTTCATGATCGTGACCGGCTTCGCGCTGTATGCCGAAGGGGCGCAACGCGGCTCCTGGGCCGACAAGCTGTTCGGCTGGGTGATTCCCCTGTTCGGGCAATCGCAGGACGTGCACACCTGGCACCACCTGGGCCTTTGGGTGCTGGTGGTATTCGTGATCATCCACGTCTACGCCGCGATCCGCGAAGACATCATGGGCCGCTCCAGCGTGGTCAGCACCATGATCTCGGGCCACCGCACCTTCAAGGACTGAGGCCGTGAGCGACGCCCCCCCAATCCTCTGCGTGCTGGGCATCGGCAACGTGCTGTGGGCCGACGAGGGCTTCGGCGTGCGCTGCGTCGAGGCCCTGCACCGGCGCTACGAGTTCGCCGACCAGGTGCGCCTGATCGACGGCGGCACCCAGGGCCTGTACCTGATCCAGCACGTGCAGGCCGCCTCGCGCCTGCTGATCTTCGATGCCATCGACTACGGGCTGCCGCCCGGCACCCTCAAGGTGATCGAGGGCGACGAGGTGCCCGCCTTCATGGGGGCCAAGAAAATGAGCCTGCACCAGACCGGCTTCCAGGAGGTGCTGATGCTGGCCAAGCTCACCGAGCAGTATCCACAGGAGGTGGTGCTGCTGGGCTGCCAGCCCGAAGAGCTGGACGACTACGGCGGCAGCCTGCGGCCCCGGGTCAAGCAGGCCCTGGAAGACGCCCTGGCGTTGGGCCTGGACAGGCTGCGCCAGTGGGGCGCCCAGCCCCGGCCGCGCGACACACCGCTGCCCGATCACGAAGCCATCACCTTTGCCGAGCTGGCGCTCAACCGCTACGAAGCCGAGCGCCCGCCCGAGGCGCTGGCCTGCCGGGTCGGTGACGAGCGCTTCATGCCGACCGGAGCCTGAGCCCATGTGCATCGGCATCCCCATGCAGGTCGTTCGGCTGGAGCCAGGCCACGCCCTGTGCGCCGGCCCCGGCGAGCTGCGCCGCGTGCGCACCGCCCTGGTAGGCCCCTGCCAGCCGGGCGACTGGCTGCTGGTCTTCATCGACAGCGCGCAGGAGATCCTGTCGCCCGAGCGGGCGCGCGAAATCAACGACACCCTGGCCTTGATGCAGGCGGCGCTGGCCGGCGAGGCCTGCGCCGAACCGGCCTTTGCCCTGCCCTCGAGCCTGAGCCGGGACGAACTGCTGGCCCTCTCGGGCCGCCCCGCCCTGCCCACCACCGGAGAACCCGTTTGAGCACCGACACCCCCTCTTTGCCCGTGAACCTGGTCCGCCTGCCCGTGCAGGCCCCGGTCACGCCGGCCGACACCCCGGCCCTGGTCGAGCGCCTGATCACGCAGTTCAACGGCCAATGGGTCGACGAGCACAACCTGGACACCTGGGCCGCCGCCGGCGGCGACCGCGTGCTGCTGTTCACCGGGGACACCACCCGCTTCCCGGAAGGCCTGGATGTGGCGGTGGTGTTGCCGGAACTGCAGCAAGCCCATGCCGGGCGCTTCCAGATCGGCGTGGTGCCCCGTGCCAGCGAGGAGCGGCTGGCGCGCCGCTTCGGCTCGCAACGCTGGCCCACCCTGGTCTTCCTGCGCGATGGCGGCTATGTGGGCGCCCTGAGCGGGATGCTGGACTGGGAGGATTTCGTGCGCGAAGTCGGCGCCACCCTGGCGCGGCCGATCAGCCGCGCCCCCGGCGTCGGCATTGCCGTGGTCTCGGGCGACGCTGCTGCCTCCCACTGCCATTGAAAGGGCTGCCGCATGAAAGACTTTCCGATTCCCGTCGTGGGCCTGGGCCCCGGCAGCCAGAGTGAAGAAGACACCCTGGACTACATGCCCATGCCCCAGGGCATGAGCACCTTCCACGCCCCACCGCTGCCCGAACCCGAGGACGTGGCCGATCGCGTGGGCGCGCACCGGGTGCTGCAGGCGGCCCTGAGCGCCCTGGCCGAAGTGCGCCACGGCGGCGCCAACCAGCGCCTCAGCCTGAACCACCTCGACGCCGCCGACCGGCAACTGGTGAACCAGGTGCTGGGCGAAGGCGAGGTCAGCGCCCGGGTGACCCCGCTGGGCGACGAGCCCACGGAGATCAACGTGCAGGAATCCGTGTTCGCGGGCGTGTGGCGGGTGATCCGCTCGGTCCATGGCGTGCCGGTGGATGACCAGATCGAACTGGGCCCCATCCCCGAGGCCTTGCGCGAGGCCGCACAGCAGGACTGGCGCCCGGCACTGCCCGAATGGGCCGGCGCCCTGCCCCCGAATGTGCAGAACGCCCCCGCCGTGCTGGCCGAGATCGAAGACCACATGCACGACTGGCAAGCCGGTCAGCCCGCCCATGTGGTGAACCTCACGCTCTTGCCCATGACGGTGGAGGACATCGGCTTTCTGGACCACCACCTGGGCACGGGTCGGGTGCTGATCCTGTCACGTGGCTACGGCAACTGCCGCATCACCAACACCTGCCGGCCCAACGGTTGGCGGGTGGTGTACTACAACTCGGCGGACACCGTGATCCTCAACACGGTGGAGATCACCGCCCTGCCCGAAGTGGCGCTGGCCGCCCCGGAAGACCTGCAGGACTCGCATGAGCGCCTGCAGGAGGTGCTGCACTGGGTGGTGCAGGCATGAGCACCGGCAGCGCCGCCCGCTTCGAAGGCAGCTACCTCGGAGACGCCACCCGCCTGGCGCCGGGGGCGCGGCTGGAGTGCAAGATCTGCTGGTGGGTCTACGACCCGGCCCAGGGCGACCCGGTCTGGCAGATCCCGCCGGGCGTGGCCTTCACCGCGCTGCCCACGCACTGGCGCTGCCCGAACTGCGACGGCGACGCCGACCAGTTCATGGTGCTGGACGACGCCCCCCGCTGAGATCCGCTGAGACCTGATGGTGCACGACATCCGCCACCCGCCCGATGCTGCCGCGCTGCTGCAGGCGCGCAGCCGCGCCCTGGCCGGGCTGTTCGAGGAGATTGCCGGCCACCGCATGGCCGGCATCCCCGTGCTGCACCCCTTGCTGCGGGTGGAAGCCCTGGGATTTGAATGCGCACCGGTCGATCCTGAAGCCCCTCCTCCAGAGCCCGAGGCCGGCCTCGGCGTGCTGATCACCCCCTGGTTCATGAATCTGGTCTGCCTGCCCCTGCAGCGCCAGGATCTGCCACGGCAGCCTGGGCGCAAACGGATCCGCCAGATCGGAAGCTCGGAGTTCGAGTTCATCTCGGCCTGGGACGACACCCTGGGCGCGTACGAGGCCTGCTCCCTGTTCTCGCCCATGTTCGCCTTTGCCGACCATGCCGCCGCACAGGCCACGGCGCAGGAGGTGCTGCGACTGCTGCGCCAAGACCCCGCACCGCTGAAGCAGGCCGAGGCCCGACATCCCGCGTGCGCCACGCCACCCATGCCGGCACGCCGGGCCTTTTTTCTGGGCCGGGGGGCCAGCGCATGAGCGAGCACCTGCCGCCCCCGGGCCTGGCCGGCCACCTGCGCCTGCGGCCGGGCCGGGCGCGCCCGGACAACCTGCACAGCACCCGCCAGGACTGGCTGGCGCGCCTGGCCCCCGGCCAGCCGGCTGACCAGTTGCCGGCGCTGGCGGGGCGGCTGTTCAGCCTGTGCGGGCAGGCCCAGCGCCTGTGCGCCAGCCTGGCCGTGCAGGCCGCCTGCGGCCAGCCGGCCGGCGAAGACCACGCCCAGGCCCTGGCCGCGTTGCATGAGGAAACCCTGCGCGAACACCTGCGCCGCATCCTGCTGGACTGGCCACGCCAGTTGGGAGGCGAACCCGCCCACGCGGTGCAGGCCGCCAACGCCTTGGCCAGCTGCCCGGCGCTGAAGCGCCCGGGATCGGGCCTGGGGGATCTGCCGCAATGGCTGGCCCACCACCTGCTGGGCCAGCCCGCCGAGCGCTGGCTGAGCGCCTGGGAGCTGCGCCCCGAGACCCATCTCAGGCAATGGTGCGACACGCACGACGGCTGGCTGCCCCGCCTGCTGGGCCAGGCCCGTGCCTGGACCGACCAGGCCCAGGCCGCCAGCCCGCTGCTGCCCTGGCCAGACGAGGCCGCCGCCCAGGCGCTGGCCCGGCGGCTGGCGACAGAGCACCGCTTCAGCAGTCAACCCGACTGGCAAGGCCAGTGCGCCGAAACCGGTCCCTGGAGCCGCCGCCACACACAGCCGGCTCAAACCCTGGCCCCGGCAACGCCCTGGCTGCGCCTGGGCGCCCGGCTGGCCGAATTGGTTCGCCTGGCACTGCCCGACGAGCCGGGGCGCTGCGGCCGCGGCTGGTTGCAGACCGCGCAATGGCCCATCGGCCCGGGCGAAGGGCTGGCCGCCGTGGAGATGGCGCGGGGCCTGCTGGTGCACCGGGTGCGCCTGAGCCGGGCCGACACGCAGGCCCGTGTGCTGGACTGCCAGGTGCTGGCGCCCACCGAGTGGAACTTCCACCCCCGGGGGTCGGTGGCCCAGGCGCTGGAAGCCTGGCCCGCCCATGACGCGCCAGACCGGGTGCAGGCCCAGGTCCAGGCCCTGATCTGCGCGTACGATCCGTGCGTGAGTTATGAGATGGAGGCCCCCCAGCATGCATGAAGCCAGTCTCGCCGGAGGCATCCTCCAACTGGTCGAAGACGCAGCCCGCCGGGAAGGCTTCCGACGGGTCACCCAGCTGCGTCTGGAAGCCGGCCAACTGGCCGGCGTGGAGGCCCGCGCGCTGCGCTTCGCCCTGGAAGCCCTGGCCCCGGGCACGCTGCTGCAAGGCGCGCACGTGGTCATCGAAGAGCCCCCGGGTCAGGCCTGGTGCCTGCCTTGCGGCCTCACCGTGGCGCTGGCCCAGCGGGGCCAGGCCTGCCCGCATTGCGGGCACTTTCAGCTCCAGCCCACCGGCGGCACCGAATTGCGCGTGCTGGACCTGCAGGTGGAAGACGACTGAGCCCCGCCGCCCCACGAGCCCGCCCTGCCCCCCCACCCCGACATCACGAACCACCCCGAGGAGAAGCCCATGTGCGTCGTCTGCGGTTGCGCCAGCACCGCCTCCCCAAGCCAGGACCCTGCCCACCAACATGCCCACGGGCATGGTCACATGCACGGTCACATGCACGGTCACGGTCAGGGCCACGGCCATCACCACAGCGATGGCCCCGCCCCCACCCAGGCCCCCACCCAGATAGAAAACGCGGCCGAGACCCCGGTGCAGGTCAACGCCCTGACCGGCGACCTGCACTTTGGCGCCGGCGCGGCACGCGTGTCCGTGCCCGGCATGAGCCAGGCCCGGGCCATCAAGCTGGAGACCGACATCCTGGGCGAGAACAACCGCATCGCCCGCCTCAACCGCGCCCACTTCGAGGCCCATGGCGTGACGGCGCTCAACCTGGTCTCCAGCCCGGGCTCGGGCAAGACCACGCTGCTGTGCGCCACCATCGAAGCCCTGCGCCGGCGCGAGCCGGGCCTGCAGGTGGCCGTGATCGAGGGCGACCAACAGACCAGCTTCGATGCCGACCGCATCCGCGCCACCGGCGCACCGGCCGTGCAGGTCAACACCGGCAAGGGCTGCCACCTGGACGCCCCCATGGTGGCGCAGGCGTTTGCCCAGTTGCACAGCCACGATCACGCCCACCACGGTCATCACGACCACGACCACCATCACGCTCACGCCCAAACGCACAGCCTGCTGTTCATCGAAAACGTGGGCAACCTGGTCTGCCCCGCGGTCTGGGACCTGGGCGAGGCCGCCAAGGTCGCCATCCTGTCGGTCACCGAAGGCGAGGACAAGCCGCTCAAATACCCCGACATGTTTGCCGCCGCCCAGCTGATGATCCTCAACAAGGTCGACCTGCTGCCCCACCTGCGCTTTGATGTGGCGCGCTGCATCGCGGCCGCGCGCCAGGTCAACCCGACCATCGAGGTCATCAAGCTCTCGGCCAGCACCGGCCAGGGCATGGACGCCTGGCTGAACTGGCTCAGCTGCGCCAGGGTGCCCGCCTGAAACCAGCGCTTTTGCCTGCGATGACCCCGTGACGCCTCCCGACCGCACCGCCCCCCAGCCCACCGTGCTCGCCTGCGGCGCCTGGCTGAAGAACCGCGCCTGCCTGCTCGGCCCGCAGGGCCTGCAGTGGTCCGCCCCACATGGCGACCTGAGCGACCCGCAGGCCTGCCATGCCCTGGAGGCCTCGGCCCGGGGCCTGGCGGCCCAGGCGCGCCACCGCGTGCAGGTGGTGGCGCACGATCTGCACCCTGATTTCTTCAGCACCCGGCTGGCCGTGCGCCTGGCCCACGAATGGGAACTGCCTGCGGTCGGGGTCCAGCACCACCATGCCCACATCGGGGCGGTGATGGCCGAACATGGGCTCGATCAGCCGGTGGTGGGCCTGGCCCTCGACGGCGTGGGGCTGGGCACCGACGGCGGCGCCTGGGGCGGCGAGCTGCTGTGGGTGAGCCCCGGCGAATGGCGCCGCCTGGGCTCCCTGAGCCCCATCGCCCTGCCCGGTGGCGACCGGGCGGCCCGCGAGCCCTGGCGCATGGCGGCAGCCGCCCTGCACGCCCTGGGCCGACTGGACGAGGTGCCCGGGCGCTTCGCCGCCCCGGCCGGCGAAGCCTGTGCGCGCGGGGTTCACACGCTGCTGCAACGGGGACTGAACTGCCCGCCCACCAGCAGCACCGGGCGCTGGTTCGATGCGGCCGCCGGCGCGCTGGGCCTGAGCATTCATCAAAGCGACGAGGCCGAGGCCGCCATCCGCTTGCAGACCCGCGCCGAAGCCTGGCTGGCCCAGCACGGCCCGCAGAGCCTGCCCACCTCGCCGGCGCTGCCGGTCTCGCTGAGCGGTCTGGACCTGCGCCCCCTGCTGGCCGAGTTGCTGGACACACCGCAGCTCGACGCCCCCCGAGCCGCGGCCCACTTTCACCGGCAGCTGGCCCGGGGCCTGACCGACTGGGCCACGCTGGCGGCCGAAGCCACCGGCACCCGCTCGGTGTGCCTGGGCGGCGGCTGCTTTTTCAACCGCCTGCTCACCGAGCAGCTGACCGAGGGGCTGCGCCAGCGCGGCCTGAGCGTGTACCGCGCCCTGAACCACTCCTGCGGGGACGCCGGTCTGGCCCTGGGCCAGGCCTGGGTGGCCGCCCACCAGATCCGGGCCAGTGCCCCCCCGACCGAAACCGAAACCGCCCCCGAAAGCCAGCCATGTGCCTTGCCCTGCCAGCCCTCCTGATCGACCTCCATGACGACCTTCAGGCCACCGTCGATCTGGGCGGTGTGCGCAAGACCATCTCCATCGCCCTGGTGCCGGATGCGCGGCCGGGCGACTACGTGATCGTGCATGTGGGCCACGCCATCGGCCGCATCGACCCCGAAGAGGCCGCCCGGACCCTGGCGCTCTTTGAGGAGATGGCCCACCTGGACGTTGAACTGAACGCTCCGTTGGACACCCCCCTGCTCGACACCGAAACACCGCTCAAGCCATGAAGTACATCGACGAATTCCGCAACGGCGATCTCGCCCGCCAGATCGCCCAGCGCCTGGCCAGCGAGGCCGCCCCCGCCCGCCGCTACCACTTCATGGAGTTCTGCGGCGGGCACACCCACGCGATCTCGCGCTATGGCGTGGCCGAGCTGCTGCCCCCCAACGTGCGCATGGTGCATGGCCCGGGTTGCCCCGTCTGCGTGCTGCCCATCGGCCGGGTGGACATGGCGATCCGGCTGGCCTTGCAGCATGGCGCCATCGTCTGCACCTACGGCGACACCCTGCGGGTGCCGGCCTCCGATGGCCTGTCGCTGATGAAGGCCAAGGCCCGTGGCGGCGACATCCGCATGGTGTACTCGGCCGCCGACGCCCTGGCCATTGCGCGCCGCAACCCCGAGCGCGAGGTGGTGTTTTTCGCCATCGGCTTTGAAACCACCACCCCACCCACCGCCCTGGTGATCACACAGGCCAAGGCCGAGGGGCTGCTCAACTTCAGCGTGCTGTGCTGCCATGTGCTCACGCCCGCGGCCATCACGCACATCCTGAATTCGCCCGAGGTGGCCCAGTACGGCACCGTGCCGCTGGACGGCTTTGTCGGCCCGGCGCACGTGAGCATCGTGATCGGATCGGCCCCCTACGAGCCCTTTGCGGTGGGCTACCGCAAACCGGTGGTGATCGCGGGCTTCGAGCCGCTGGACGTGATGCAGGCCATCCTGATGCTGGTGCGCCAATGCAACGAAGGGCGCGCGCTGGTCGAGAACGAATTCACCCGTGCGGTGGACCGCCACGGCAATCGCCACGCCCAGGCCCTGATGGCCCAGGTGTTCGAGCACCGGCCCAGCTTCGAGTGGCGCGGCCTGGGCGAGGTGCCCGACAGCGCCCTGCGCATCCGCGACGCCTATGCCACCTTCGACGCCGAGCGCCGCTTCGACCTGCCCTACCGGGCCGTGGCCGACAACAAGGCCTGCGAATGCGGGGCGATCCTGCGCGGGGTGAAAAAGCCCACCGACTGCAAGATCTTCGGCACCGTGTGCACCCCCGAGAACCCGGTGGGCTCGTGCATGGTCTCCAGCGAGGGCGCCTGCGCCGCACACTATTCCTACGGGCGCTTCCGCGACATCGCGATCGTCGCCGAATCGGCCTGATCAATAGCCCCAAGGACCCAAGGACCTGCCCCCCATGAGCCTGCGCAAAGACTACATCCGCCCCCTGGACATCCGCCACGGGCGCATCGACATGAACCACGGCGCCGGCGGGCGCGCCAGCGCCCAGTTGATCGAAGAGTTGTTCCTGCCCGCGCTGGACAACGCCTTTCTGCGCCAAGGCAACGATGGCGCCACCCTGCCCCTGCCCCCGGCCGGCCGCCTGGTCATGAGCACCGACGGCCATGTGGTGTCGCCGCTGTTTTTCCCCGGCGGGGATCTGGGCGCCTTGAGCGTGCACGGCACCCTCAACGACGTGGCCATGATGGGCGCCGCGCCGCTGTACCTGTCGGCCAGCTTCATTCTGGAAGAGGGCTTTGCGCTGGCCGATCTGCAGCGCCTGGTGCAAAGCATGGGCCGGGCTGCACGCGAGGCCGGGGTGCCCGTGGTCACCGGCGACACCAAGGTGGTCGAACGCGGCAAGGGCGACGGGGTCTTCATCAGCACCACCGGTGTGGGCGTGGTGGCACCGGGCATCGATGTCAGCGGCGCCCATGCGCGGGCCGGCGACGTGGTGCTGCTGTCGGGCCCGATCGGCGAGCACGGCGTGGCGGTGCTGTCGCAACGCGAGTCGCTGGCCTTCGAGACCGCCATCCTGTCCGACAGCGCGGCCCTGCACACCCTGGTGGCCGACATGCTGCAGGCCGCACCGGGCCTGCACGTGCTGCGCGACCCGACCCGCGGTGGGCTGGCCACCACCCTCAACGAGATCGCCCGGCAGTCCGCCGTGGGCATGGTGCTGGAAGAGGCGGCCATCGAAGTGCTGCCCCAGGTCGAGGCCGCCTGCGAGCTGTTGGGCCTGGACCCGCTCTACATCGCCAACGAAGGCAAGCTGGTGGCGATCTGCGCCCCCGATGACGAGGCGGCCGTCCTGGCGGCGATGCGCGCCCACCCCCTGGGCCGGCGCGCCACGCGCATCGGCACGGTGAGCGCCGACCCGCACCATTTCGTGCAGATGAACACCCGCTTCGGGGGCAAGCGGGTGGTGGACTGGCTCAGCGGCGAACCGCTGCCGCGCATCTGCTGAAGGCTCGCCAGCCCCCGGGAAAACAGCCCTGTGACCAGGCTGTGCCCCCCTTTACAATCCGCCAGCCCGCCCCACCAAGACACCCACCATGAGCTCCCCTGAATTGCTTCCCCTTGTGCTGGTGGTGGACGACGAGGTGCGCTCGCAGGAGGCGCTGCGCCGCACGCTGGACGAGGAGTTCCGGGTCCTGACGGCCAGCGACGCCGAGGCCGCGCGCCGGCACATGGAGCAGCACGAGGTCAGCGTGGTGCTGTGCGACCAGCGCATGCCCGGCCTCAGCGGGGTGGGCTTTCTCAAGGAAGTGCGCGAACGCTGGCCCGACACGGTGCGCATCGTGATCTCGGGCTACACCGATTCGGAAGACATCATCGCGGGCATCAACGACGCCGGCATCTACCAGTACATCCTCAAGCCCTGGGTGCCCGAACACCTGCTGGGCACGGTGCGCAACGCGGTGGAGACCCAGGCCCTGCAGCGTGACACCCACCGGCTGCACCTGGAGTTGCGCAGCAGCACACCGGTGCTGCGCCAACGCGCCAGCGCCAAGCTCGACCGGGCCCGGGCGGTGTTTGACTTCGACCGCATCGAACGCGCCCCCGGCAGCCCGCTGGACACGGTGTGCGAAGTGGCGGCCCGGGTGGCCCGCTACGACATCAGCGTGCTGGTGCTGGGCGAGTCGGGCAGCGGCAAGGAGTTGCTGGCACGAGCCATCCATTACGCCAGCCCGCGCTCCAGCGGGGCCTTCGTGGTGGAGAACTGCGCCGCCATCCCCGACACCCTGCTGGAGTCCGAGCTGTTCGGCCACAAGCGTGGGGCCTTCACCGGGGCCTATGAAGACCACCCCGGCCTGTTCCAGCGCGCCCATGGCGGCACGCTGTTCCTGGACGAGATCGGCGAAACCTCGCCGGCCTTCCAGGTGCGCCTGCTGCGCGTGTTGCAGGAGGGCGAGGTGCGGCCCGTGGGGGGCGCCCGACCGGTGCCGGTGAACGTGCGGGTGATCGCCGCCACGCACCGCGACCTGGAGCAGCGCGTGCGCGAGGGCCTGTTCCGGGAAGACCTCTACTACCGCATTGCCGGGGTCAGCCTGACCGTGCCGCCGCTGCGCGAACGTGCCGGCGACATCGCCCTCATCGCCCACCGCCTGGTGAGCGATGTCGGCGCCGAGCTGGGCCGGCCCGGGATGAGCCTGAGCGACGAAGCGCTGGGCTGCCTGATGGCCTACCCCTGGCCGGGCAACATCCGCGAACTGCGCAACGAGATCGCCCGCGCCGTGGCGCTCAGCGACCGCGAGGTGCTGGGCGCCAGCGCCCTGTCCAGCCGGGTGCTGCACGGGGCCGCAGGGCGCAGCAGCGCCATGCCCTCCGGCCTGCCCAGCGCGGGCACGCTGAGCGAGCGCCTGGACGCGATCGAGGCGGTGATCCTGCGCGAGGCCCTGCTGCGCCACCGCTGGAACAAGACCCGCACCGCCACCGAGCTGGGCCTGTCCCGGGTCGGCCTGCGCAGCAAGATGGCCCGCTTCGGCCTGGAAGGATGACCCCATGAACCCACCTGGCTTCACGGTGCTGTGGCTGCAGTCGGGCGGCTGCGGCGGGTGCAGCATGTCGCTGCTGTGCGCCCAGACCCAGGACTTCCACGGTCAATTGCGCAACGCGGGCATCGAGCTGCTGTGGCACCCCTCGCTGTCCTTGTCCAGCGGCCATGAGGTGATCGACCTGCTGCAGCGGATTCTGGACGGGCACCAGCACCTCGATGCCTTGTGTGTCGAGGGCTCGCTGCTGCGCGGCCCCGGGGGCACCGGGCGCTTCCATGTGCTGGCCGGCACGGGCCTGCCCATGATCGATTGGGTGCGCCGCCTGGCCCGGCAGGCCCGCCATGTGGTGGCCGTGGGCAGCTGCGCCGCCTGGGGGGGGATCACGGCAGGCGGCGACAACCCCACCGAGGCCTGCGGCCTGCAGTACGAGGACGACCACGCCGGCGGACTGCTGGGGGCGGGGTTCCGCTCGGCCAGCGGCCTGCCGGTGATCAACATCGCCGGCTGCCCCACCCACCCGCAGTGGGTGCTGGACAGCCTGATGGCGCTGGCGGCCGGCGAGTTCGGCGCCGAACAGCTCGACGCCCTGGGTCGGCCGCGCTTTTTTGCCGACCACCTGGTGCACCACGGCTGCACGCGCAACGAGTACTACGAGTTCAAGGCCAGTGCCGAGAAGCCCTCCGACCTGGGCTGCATGATGGAGCACCGCGGCTGCAAGGGCACGCAAGTCCATGCCGACTGCAACACCCGGCTGTGGAACGGCCAGGGCTCGTGCACCCGGGGCGGCTATGCCTGCATCGCCTGCACCGAGCCCGGCTTTCAGGAGCCCGGCCACCCGTTCCACGAAACCCCCAAGGTGGTGGGCATCCCGATCGGGCTGCCCACCGACATGCCCAAGGCCTGGTTCGTGGCGCTGGCCTCGCTGTCGAAATCGGCGACCCCGCGGCGGGTGAAACTCAATGCGGTGGCCGACCACCTGGTGGTGCTGCCCACGATCCGAAAGACGCGGCTCAAATGACACGCTTGCTGGTAGGCCCTTTCAACCGGGTGGAAGGCGATCTGGAGGTGAGCCTGGAGGTCACCGACGGCCAGGTGCGCGCCGCCTATGTGAATGCGCCCATGTACCGGGGCTTTGAGCAGATCCTGCAAGGCAAGGCGCCCATGGACGCCCTGGTCTATGTGCCCCGCATCTGCGGCATCTGCTCGGTCTCGCAGTCGGTGGCCGCGGCCCGGGCCCTGGCCGACCGGGCCGGCCTGAGCGTGCCGCCCAACGGCCTGCACATGAGCAACCTGGTGCTGGCCACCGAGAACCTGGCCGACCACCTGACGCATTTCTACCTGTTCTTCATGCCCGACTTCTGCCGCGAGGTGTACGCGGACCAGCCCTGGCACGAAGCCGCTCGGCAGCGCCACGACCCCACCCACGGCAGCCGCAGCCGCGCCGCCCTGGCCGCCCGCGAGCGCTGGTTCACCCTGCTGGGCACCCTGGCCGGCCGCTGGCCGCACACCCAGGGGCTGGAGCCCGGTGGCAGCACGCGGGCACTGGAGGCGGTGGAGCGCGTGCGCCTGCTGGCGCAGTTGCGCGAGTTCCGCGCCTTTCTGGAGGAGCAGCTGTTTGCCGCGCCGCTGGAGCAGATCAATGCGCTGGACAGCGAGGCCGCCCTGATGGCCTGGCATGCGCAAGACCCCTGGCAGGGCGACCTGCGCTTTTTCATGAGCGTGAGCCAGGCGCTGGGCCTGCAGCGCCTGGGCCCCGGGCCCGGCCGTTACCTGAGCTACGGCGCCTACCCCCAGGCCGGGGGCGGGCATGCGCTGCCCGGCGGACTGTGGCGCGCCGACACGGGCCTGCGCGAAGCCCTCGATCTGGCGGCCATCCGGGAGGACGCCACCCATGCCTGGCTCAGCGATGCCGGAGGCCCGCGCCACCCGAGCGAAGGCCTGACCCAGCCGCTGGCCGACAAGGCCCACGCCTACACCTGGAACAAGGCCCCGCGCCTGGGTGGCGCCGTGGTGGAGACCGGCGCCATCGCGCGCCAGCTCTGCTCCGGCTCGCCGCTGGTGCTCGACCTGGTGGGCCGGCACGGTGGCACCGTCTACACGCGGGTGATGTCGCGCCTGCTGGAGCTGGCCCGTGTGCTGCCGCTGATGGAGGGCTGGCTGCGGGCCCTGCAGGGCGGTGAGCCCTGGTGCGTGAGTGCCCCGACCCGCTGGGAAGACGGATCGGGGGTGGGGCTGACCGAGGCCGCACGCGGCGCGCTGGGCCATTGGCTGGAAGTGCGCGACGGCCGCCTGGCCAACTACCAGATCGTGGCGCCCACGTCCTGGAACTTCTCTCCGCGCGACGCCAGCGGCCAGGCCGGCGCCCTGGAGGGGGCCCTGGAAGGCGCGCCGGTGCGCCCCGGCGAGGCCACGCCGGTGTCGGTGCAGCACATCGTGCGCTCGTTCGACCCCTGCATGGTCTGCACCGTCCACTGAGCCCGAGCATGGCCGACGCCCGACACCCCCCCGAGCGGCCCAAGGGCCTGGACTCGCTGATGCCCCATCTGCCCATGGACGGGGTGGACGAATCCACCTGGGTGGACGTGATCCAGAAGATGGACGAGGTCTACTCGCAGCTGATCAGCGATGAGATCGAGCTGGAGAAGAAGAACACCGAGCTGGAGCAATCGCAGCAATTCATCTTCAGCGTGCTGTCGGCCATGTCGGATGTGCTGGTGGTGTGCGACGAACATGGCCGCATCGAGGAGACCAACGCCGCCCTGTGCGAGCTGGTGGGCCGCAGCGACGAGGCCTTGCGCGGAGCGCTGCTGTTCGACCTGCTGGCCGATGAGGCCAGTGCCGAGCGGGCGCGCCGCGTGCTGGGCCACCACGAGGCCCCACGGCGCGGCGAGGGCCTGGAGCTGATGCTGCTGGACGCCCAGGGCCACGCGGTGTCGGTGGACGCCAACTGCACCCCGCGCGTCGGGCCCAGCGGGCACCGCGCCGGCACGGTGTTCGTGGCCCGGCCCACCGCCGAACTGAAACGCGCCTACCACGAGCTGCGCAGCGCCCACGAGGCCTTGAAGCAGGCGCAGCAGCAATTGCTGCACTCCGAAAAAATGGCCTCGCTGGGGCGACTCGTGGCGGGCGTGGCCCACGAGCTGAACAACCCGATCAGCTTTGTGCTGGGCAATGTGCACGCCCTGAGCCGCTACAGCGACCGCCTGCAACGCTACCTGGGCGCCCTGCATGGGGGCGCCAGCGCCCACGCCATGGCCGACCTGCGCCAACAACTGCGCATCGATGCGCTGCTGGCCGACCTGCCCTCGCTGATCGAAGGCACGGTGGAGGGCGCCACGCGCACGACCGACATCGTCAACGGCCTCAAGCGCTTCTCGGCCATGGACCCCGAGGCGCGCAGCTGCGTCAACCTCTGCGAGGTGGTCGAGCGCGCCGTGCATTGGGTGCGCAAGGGCCAGGCCGCGGGCTTTGAACTGAACTGGCAGCCCGGTGAGCCCGCCTGGGTGATCGCCAGCGGCGGCCAGCTGCAGCAGGTGCTGATGAACCTGCTGCAAAACGCCCTGGACGCCGTGGCCGGCGCCGGCATCGCCCCGCCACGCCTGTGGATCGAGCTCAGCCGCAGCCCGCAGCGGCTGAGCCTGTCGGTGCGCGACAACGGCCCCGGCATCGCACCGGAGCACCTGTCGCGCCTGTTCGATCCCTTTTTCACCACCAAGCCGGTGGGCAAGGGCACCGGGCTGGGCCTGTCGATCAGCTACGGGCTGGTCGAGCAGCATGGCGGCCAGCTCAGCGCGGCCAACCACCCTGCGGGCGGGGCCGAGTTCGTGCTGACCCTGCCCCGGGCGCCTGAGCCGACGCCCTTGGCTGCGCCGGCGGCCCGCTGAGGGGCGCAGCCCGTGGCGGCTCACCCTCTTGTGCCCTTTCCGGCGCTGGCACTCTGCCGGCTCGACACACGAGCGGGTGGCCGCAGGTGGCAGAGGTCTGGCTCCGACGCGTGTGGGTGTCTTTGCCAGATTGAATCCCGCCGTGATGACCTGCCCCTCGGGGAACGGAACTTCGGCCTGTACCCGGCGCCACTGCGCGGTCGAAGGCCGGCGAAAGCGCAGAGGCGGTTTGACGACGGCGGGTCGGGACCGTCGTGAAGGCGCTGGCGCCCGGGCGCTACGCGATGACGCTCCGACCCGATTCCGCATCTTTCCATGCGTCCCAGTAGGGCGGTGTCCCTATGGCGTTCCGCAGCGCCTCGGTCATGGCTCTCAGCTTGACCGAGGTGCGCCGCCCTTCGGGATGCGCCACGTAGATGAACTCGTGGGCGGTCGAGGCGCCGACCTCAATCGGTACCAAGTCGCCACGCCCAATGGCTTCGCCTGCGATGAAACCCGGTAGCAGCGAGATGCCCACGCCGGCCAGCGTGGCGTCCAACATCATGTCGCCGTTGTTCACACGCAGTGCCACCTTGGCGCGCACGCTCTGCACCCCTGATTCGCCCACGAACTGCCAGTCTGCCACGCCGCGGTTGACGTAGAAGATGCCCCGATGCGTGCGCAACGCCTCCACATCCGTCGGTGTTCCGTACCGCTCCAGGTACGCTCGTGAGGCCACCAACACGCGCTGGCTTGGCGCCAGCGTCCACGCGACCAAGCGTGAGTCCTCGATCACGCCATGGCGGACCACCGCGTCATAGCCCGCGGCTGAAACGTCTACGCGCCGATCATCGAGGTCAAGGGTGAGCTCAATCGCAGGATTGGCGATCAGGAACGGGTAGAGCGCAGGGCCAAGATGTCGTCGCCCGAAGGTGACCGGCGCAGAGATTCGCAGTGGGCCCGAAAGGGTGCCTCGACGCTCGGAGATCTCGGCCGTGGCCTCCTCCATTTCCCGCATGATTCGCAAGGCTCTCTCGAGGAATGCGGTGCCGTCCTCGGTGAGGCTGATCTTGCGCGTGGTTCTGTGCAGCAGCCTGGTACCCAGACTGTTTTCGATGTCGGCCAGGCGTTCACTGACGACCGATTTCGATAGGTGCAGGCGTCGCGCGGCCTCACTGATCGAGCCCGCTTCGGCCACGGCCACGAAGCTGGCGATTCCCTCGACTTTGAGCATGATTGTTCTGGCTTTCCGGAAAGTAGTTCCGAGATTCGCAATCTACCGCGAACAGTACTCGCTCGCCATACTGAATCCATGGCGACGAGATGCGAGATGTCCTGGCATCCGAGCCTCAACCGCAAGGAGATCATCATGGGACGTCTGTCCGGAAAAGTAGCCCTCGTCACCGGTGCCAGTTCGGGCATCGGCCGAGCCACCGCCAAGCTGTTCGCCGAGGAAGGCGCCAGCATCGTCGTCACCGCCCGTCGCGCCTCGGAGCTCGACTCGCTGGTCACGGAAATTCACGCTACCGGGGGCACGGCCGTGGCATTGGCGGGAGACGTGAAGTCCGAAGCCCACGCCAAGGCCGCCGCCGAACTGGCAGTGAGCCGCTTCGGCCGCCTCGACATTGCCTTCAACAACGCCGGCACGCTCGGCGAAGCCGGTCCCAGCACCGGTGTGTCAGAAGCCGGCTGGACCGACACACTGGCGATCAACCTGACTGGCGCCTTCCTAGGTGCCAAGCACCAGATCGCACAGATGGAGAAGACAGGCGGCGGCTCGGTGATCTTCACCTCCACCTTTGTCGGTCACACCTTTGCCTTCCCGGGCGTGGCGGCCTATGCGGCCAGCAAGTCGGGCCTGATCGGCCTGACGCAGGCCTTGGCGTCCGAATATGGCCCGAAGGGGATCCGCGTGAACGCCATCCTGCCCGGCGCAGTGGACACCGACATGTACCGCAGCATGAACAACACACCGGAGTCGCAATCGTTCGTGACGAATTTGCATGCGCTCAAGCGCGTGGCCGCGCCGGAGGAGCTCGCTCGTTCGGTTCTGTATCTGGCGTCCGACGACGCCGCCTTCGTGACGGGGACCGCGTCGCTGGTGGACGGCGGCGCATCGATCACACGGACCTGATCGCTGACGCCCAGGCCCTCGAGCGCAGGGCCGCGCTCGGGGACTCTCGGCTGCGGAGCGCCAATGCCCAGGCGCTCGCTGACCCCGCACCGGTTTCAACGCCGATCAGAAGCAGGTACCTCTGACCTCTCGGCCATCGCCCAAACCCACCACGAAGGGCGGGCGTCGCCGCCAGGGCTTGGTTGTGGGTGTCACGGTCGTGATCGGTTGGAATAAAGTCTGTCGGACTCTTCCCAGGTGAGGCACTCGAGTTTTGAAGGCCTCAAGACCTGTCGAATGCGCTGACATTGTCCCGCCCGACATGCAACGTTTGAATAAGGTCTGTCGAGACTTGTAACAGGCACGGCTGCGCACGGCGCGCGGGAACTTCCGGCGCGGTGACTGGATGACGTTGTCAGAGGCCGACCGAGCGCAAGCCCCGCTCGATGTTGCCCAGTTTCCGTTCGACATCGACACAGGCGTCCTTCGGCGGCGCGGCGTCTTCATCTTCGAGCATCAGCAGCCACTGCTCTCGAACATAGGCGAGACCGAAGTCGAGAACGGCGTCCAAGACGAAGTGGTAAGCACCGTGCCTCAGCGCGAGGCGGACCAAGACCTCATCTGAGACATTGGGGTTAGACCAGACCAGCCCGCGAGCTGGGTCGGCCAGGGACGTACGCTTGCCTTGCATGATGCTGATCGGATCAGACAACGAACAGGCGCAGCGTACAGGCCGTAGATCCAACTGCAAACCGTTGGCTCGGCACTGACGCTCGCGTGCCAAGGGCGGCGCGCGAGCTGGCGTCACACCGAAACGCGCGCCTAGGCATGCGCCCCACACTGCTTCAACATTGAAACGCGACTCTCAGAGAGTCGCAAGTGTCGATGAAAGAGCGCGGACTTCGCGCCTGACTTTTGCCGTGGCTGTCGCCAGGTAAATGACGGTTTCATACAAGGGCATTTCGTACTTCACTGATTCCGAAATGCGCGCGGCGACTGACCCATGAACTTCTTGAACCCCATGCTGAAAGCGCTTACCGATTCGTAGCCAACCTGTGCCGCGATTTCACCGATGGGATTGCGCGTACGTTGCAACTGATCGGCTGCCAACAACATACGCCAGCGCTGCAGGTAGCTGATCGCGGGCTCGCCAACGGTTTGATGGAAGTGCAAGGCGAAAGCGGATCTGGACATTCCAGCTTCCTGCGCCAGCGTCGCCAAGGTCCAACGTTCAGCTGGCGCGACATGCACGGCATGCAACGCACGGCTGATCTTCGGGTCGCCCAGCCCCTGCAGCCAACCCTGGCTGGTCATTGCGCTCTGGCCAAGTTGCTGGCGCAGGACCAAGACCAGGATGGACAGTGATGTTTGCTGCGCCACCAGGCGTCCCCCGAGACGCGGCTCGCGAAGCTCGCTCATGATCACCTCCATCGCGGCATTCAATCTGGCCTGGTCTGGCAGTCCCTCGAAGTGCATGACCGCAGGCAGGGTTTCCAGAAACCGGCTGGCGTGGGCACTCTCGAAGATGAACATCCCGCCCAGGCCGTAAACCTCACCGCCTCCATTGATGGTCACCACTGCGCCCCAAGGCGCGGTCGCGAGGGTGCCGATCGCGTCTTGCGGCGGCAGATCGATGCGACTGCCCATCGAGAACGCCTGCTCCCGGGTCAGGACCACACAACTGCCAGCCTCCAGCCGGCGCGGCTGGGGCTCACCGTCAATGTGCATCCAGATGGCGCCTCGGGTGACTGCGTAGCAGCGCAAGCCTTTCATACCGGGGTACCGGAGTGCCCAGTCGCCCCCGGCATCCAAGGCCCGGAACATGTAGGTTGCGGGCCGCAGCACGTCCAGCACCTGAGTGAGCGGATCGTTGAAGTTCTCGTTGGTGGGAAACGCTGGCATGGCAGTTCTGGACGATTGAAGAAGAAACGCGGACGCTACGCTGTAGATCGTATCGCCCATCCTGCCTACATTGGAGGCCTCACCTGCTGCAGGTTCACACCCTGAACTGCCTTCTCATGTCCTTCTTTAAGTCCATCTGGACGCTTGCGCCTTTCGGGGCCTTGGCCTTTGTCCTGCTCGGCGGCTTGTCCGCCTGTTCCGGCCTGGCCTTGTCCAAACCCTTCGCGTGGCCGGGGTTGGCCACAGCACAGGCTCGGCTAACCGGGGCAGGCCGTGACACGGTCGTTCTGGCGATCACGCATGCTCAGCTCGTCGGCGCGGAGCGAGCGGCCTTTGATCGCGGCGCCGATCAGGTCGTCGAGATGCTGCCTGCGCAACCCGGCATCGTGGGGTATTCGGTCCGCTCCCGCGTGCTGGGCCACGAAGTCTGGACTGCGACCGTTTGGCGTGACGACGCGTCGATCGACGCCTTCGTCCGATCGCCCGAGCACCTCACTGCCGTTCGCCAAGGATCATCAGCGATCGCAAAGGTCGAATACCACCGCGTACAGGTTCGCGTCTCGGATCTACCGCTGGACTGGAGCCGGGTGCTGGCCGAGCTCGAACGAGCCGCCGCCCGCGCAGCCGCCACTCCCCGCTGAGCTGCGCCATTTATTCCGGGAACGACACCATGACCACCTCGAAGCATCGCGCTGCTGTGCTGGAAGGTTTCAATCGCCCCTTGAGGATGACCGAAGTCGCCACACCCGCGCCTGGCCCTTGCGAGGTCCGGGTGCGCGTCCGAGCGATCGCCCTCAACCCCTTCGATCGGATCGTCCAGACGCTGGGGGGACTGGTCACACCTTGGGTCGCGTTTCCGGCCGTCCTGGGTTCGGATGTGGCGGGAGAGGTCGTTGCTGTCGGCGACCAGTGCCGGCGAATCCAAGTGGGCGATCGGGTCCTGGGTTTGGCGCTTGGCGCAGACCGTGCAGGAAATCGAGCCGCCGAAGGTGCCTTCCAGGAGCAGGTGATTCTTCGGGAGACCTGCTGCTGCCGCCTGCCGGCGGAGGTCACCCTCACGCAGGCGGCGGTATTGCCCCTTGCACTGGCCACCGCAGCCTCCGGTCTGTTTCTGCGCAACCAGCTCGGGCTCGACCCTAACCCCGCTTCCGCGCATGTCGGCTATCCCACAGCGCCCAAAGGGTCTGTGGTGGTTTGGGGTGGCGCCACCAGCGTCGGCTCAGTGGCGATCCAGTTGGCTAGGGCTGCTGGCTACCGTGTTCTGAGCACCGCATCGCCGCACAACCATGCACTGCTTGTGGGACTGGGCGCGGCCGCCGTGGAGGACTACAGGGAACCTCGGGCGGTGGCACGCCTGCTTGAGGCTGCGGCAGGCACAACGATCGCCGGTGTACTGGCCATCGGCGTCGGTTCGGGACGCGCATGCCTGCAGCTCGCCGCTGGCCGGAACCCACGGCCGAAGGTGGCAATGGCGAGCATGCCCTGCCCCCTGGACAGCGCCCCGATCGGCCCCCAGATAGGCTGGCGCCTAGCGACATTGCCTCGTCTGGCTGGCGGAATGGCCATCCAAGCGCTGAGGGCAGGCATCCTGCGCGTGCCGACCAGCGCAATCTGGGGCACTGCCCTGGTGGACGATCCCTTGGGGGCGGCGACATTCGGCACATTCGCGGAGGCCGCCCTGAGAGATGGACGGCTTCAGCTGGTGCCGGAACCGTTGATCGCAGGATCGAGACTGGAAGACATTCCGGACGCGATGGAGACTCTCCGGCGCGGCGTCTCCGCTCGCAAGGTCGTTGTGCAACTGGGCTGAGCCGTCACTGCGGAAGGGCGCTCCAGTACCGCTCGTAGCAAAGCTGGCACATGGCAACCCGATCGGCCGACCTCGATCGTTCGCTGCGTGGGCTCAAAGCCGCAACGCCGTTGATGCGATCAGATTCCTCAGCCACACCTGCGATTGGCTGGCGTCATTGCGCCGATGCCAGGTCAGATGGAACGTGATCGCTGGCAGGGTGAGCGGAGGCGGAAAGAGCAGCAGGTGGGATGCAGCCTCGGATGACAGCGCGAAGCGCTTCATCACCGTGGCGGCCATGTTTGTGCGGGCCACGACGCCAGGCACGGCGAACATCTGAGGCAAAGTGAGTCCGAGTTTGCGCACCTTGCCGTCGCGCGCGAGGGCTTGATCCACGATGCCATGGCGGTCGCCTTCGGGCGAGACCAGCACATGCGACAAGGACAGGAAGTTCTTCATGGACATCCCGCGTCGCGCCGCCGGATTGTCGCGGGCAAGGATCGTGACGAACTCGTCCTCCAGCAAGGGACGCGTGAGGATGCGCCCATCCGTCTGCGTCGGCACCACGCCGACGGCCGCGTCGATAGCACCTGCGTCAAGCAGGTCCACCGCATGATTGCGGTCATTGAAGGCACGCACATTCAAGGCGATACCGGGCGCCTGCTCGGCCAGTGCCTCCAGCAGCGGCGGCAACAGCACGTAGGTCGGATAGTCCTGCAGCCCGAGATTGAAGACCAGCGACGCCCGCTCCGGCAGGAACTCAGTGGGGGCGAGCAGTGTGGCCCCGATCTGCGCGAGCGCCTGCGACAGCGGCTCGGCCAGATCCCGCGCACGTTGGGTCGGCAGAAGGCCGCTGGCGCCCCGCAGGAAGAGTGGATCCCCCAGCAGCTTGCGAAGCCTCGACAGAGCTGCGCTCATGGCGGGCTGGCTGACGCCCACACGCGTTGCTGCCCGAGTGACATTGCGCTCGCCCATCAGGGCATCGAATGCGACGAGGAGATTGAGATCAATGCCGTGAAAATCCATACCACTGATAAACACGTATACAGGTTATTTGTTGGACAGATTGTATGAGGATTCCCAGAATCACCCCATCGACAACAACCACCCGGTTTACAAATGCAGACGAACGATCAACAACTCGCCATCCGCCTTCGCACCGAACGCGAAGCCGTCGAGACCTTCTATCGCGCCTTCACGGAGCAGAACGTCGACCTCGTCGATGCCGTGCTGACCGCAGACTGGGACGACATCCCACTGGCGCCTGGGCAAGCCCCAGGGCCGCAAGGCATCAAGGCCATCATCCGCAGCGTGGCAGAAGCCTTCCCGGACGTGAAGATCACCATCCATGACATGGTGCAGGAGCCCGGCAAGATCGGTGTCCGCGCTGAGATCAGCGGCACCCATCGCGGCGCGCTATTCGGCATCGCGCCGACCGGCAAGGCTGTCAGCTTTCGCCTCCATGAGTTCCACACGCTTGCGGACGGCCGAGTGACCACCACCTGGCACATGGAGGATTGGTTCGGTCTCTTTCTGCAGCTGGGGCAGTTCCCGGCGCAGGCTTGAGGTGGAGGCAATCATCATGAAAGCAGCCATCATTCGAGCGTTCGGTGGTCCGGAGGGCGTCACCCTTGGCGATGCCAGCCTCGGAGCGCTTCTCCCCGATCAAGTCCTTGTCCGCGTCGAGGCCGCGGCGATCAATCCGCTCGACCTCAAGATCATCGCGGGCTACATGGAGCAGATCTTCCCCATCACGCTGCCCTACGTCCCGGGCACCGATTTCAGTGGCGTCGTGGTGTCGATCGGCGCCGCAGCGACGCACTTGAAGGTGGGCGACCGCGTGGTCGGCCGAACGGCGCCGGGCGCCGGTGGCGCCCTCGCCCGGCACGCGGTAGTGGCGGCCAGCGCGGTCGTGCCCATGCCCGCTGGCATAAGCTTCGAGCAGGGCGCTGCGCTGCCAACGGCCTTCGGCACGGCCAGCCAGGCCTTGTTCGACGCCGGTGCACTCCAGCATGGCGAGACGGTGCTGATCCATGCCGGCGCCGGTGGTGTCGGAAGCATGGCGATTCAGCTGGCACACGAGGCCGGTGCCCGAGTGATCACCACGGCGTCAGAGAGAAACCACGATTTGGTCCGCAGTCTGGGCGCCGACGAAGTAGTTGACTACCGCACGCAGGATGTCTCACAGCTGCGCGGCATCGACCTCGTGATCGACACCATCGGCGGTGACACGCTCACCAAGTCGTGGGCCGTGCTGAACACGGGAGGGCGTGTGGCGACCACCGTGGAATTTGGCATCCAAGCTCCCGAGGGGCACACAGGTGCGTTTGTCTTCTTCAGCGACGCGGCGCGCTATCTCCCAGCGGCATTCCGCATGTTCGAAACGGGAAGGCTGCAAGTCATCACAGACGCCATCTTCCGGTTCGATGACGTCCGCACAGCACTGGAGCGGCTCGCCACAGGGCACGCCCGAGGCAAGTTGATCGTTCGTGTCGGGCAGTGAGGGAGTGCGCCGCATCATGAGCAGTACACCTCAAACGGTGCTGGTGACCGGTGCCGGGTCTGGCATTGGCCGCGAGATCGCGCTGGCATTGGCCCGCGCTGGGCATCGCGTGTTCGCCAGCATGCGCAATACCCGCGGCAAGAACCGGGAACGTGTCGATGTCCTGGTGCAGTTAGCGCGGGAAGAGAGCCTCATGCTGGAGGTGTTGGAACTGGATGTGCTCTCCGAAGTGAGCTGCCGGGCTGCCATCGACATGATCCTTGCCCGTCACGGTTCCCTGGACGTCGTGGTCAACAATGCTGGCATGTTGATGCAAGGTCTCACGGAGGCCTTCTCCGTCGAACAGGTGGCTCACATCATCGACACGAACGCACTCTCGTGGCTGCGCGTGAACCGTGCGGCACTGCCGGTGATGCGACGTCAGGGGCACGGCCTGCTGATGTACGTCGGCAGCACCACCTCCCGCATCCATGAGCCGTTTCTGGGGCCGTACATCGCGAGCAAGGTGGCGGGCGACGCACTGGCGGAAATCATGGGCATGGAGGTTCGGCCCGCAGGCATCGAGAGCGTGATCTTGGTACCTGGTGCGTTCACCGCCGGGACCGAGCACTTCGCCCATGCCCATGCGCCTGATCACCCAGCGATCGAAATGCAATATGGTGAGCTGGTGTCGCGGATGGACGGGCTGGCCGAGCGGCTCGCTACGATCGACGCAGCGAACGGCGGCGCACTCGATGTCTCAGCTGTGGGTGAGGCCGCTTGCCGGGTGCTGGAGACGCCTCGCGGTCAACGGCCTTCCCGTGTGGTCATCGACGGCCAGCGCAAAGGCACCGAGCAGCTTGACGAGGCACACCACGAAAGGCAGACAGCCTTTTTGCGCGCCATGGTACTGGATGATCTGATCCCAGCTGCGCCGTGGTCCTCCACCCATGAGGAGCGGGCTACATGAGTGCGTCAGTCAACAAAGTGGCGATCGTGACCGGGGCCTCGCGTGGTATCGGTCAGGCCATCGCATGTCGATTGGCCGACGACGGCTTTGCCGTCACCATTGGATATGCCACTGACCGTCTGAAAGCCGAGGCGGTGGTCGCAGCGATTGAATGTCGTGGCGGTCAGGCCATCGCGGTGAAGGCAGACGTCAGCCAAGCGGCTGATGTCGCCAATCTGTTCTGGATGACCGAGCAGGCATTTGGACGGGTGGACGTAGTGGTTAGCAACGCGGGCGTCATGGCATTGGCGCCGATCTCTTCGGATGAGATCGACGCGTTCGACCGGACCATGGCCATCAATGTCCGCGGCGCCTTCCTTGTCCTGGCCAAGGCCTCAGAGGTGCTCGAAGACGGCGGGCGGATTGTGGTGCTGTCGAGCAGCGTCATTGCCAAATCCACGCCTGGGTATGGTGCTTACATCGCTTCAAAGTGCGCTGTAGAGGGGCTGGTGCGGGTGCTCGCCAACGAGGTGCAAGGCCGGAACATCACGGTCAACGCGGTCGCGCCGGGCCCGACGGTGACGGACCTGTTCCTGAAAGGGAAGTCCGCACAGCAACTGGAGGTGTTAGCTGGCCTCTCGCCTTTGAACCGATTGGGCGAGCCTGCCGACGTCGCTGACTTGGTGTCGTTCCTCGTCGGTGCGCAGGGGCGATGGATCAATGCGCAGGTCGTCAGAAGCAATGGGGGCTTTGCATGAATCAATAGACGTCGCAACGCCGCATGGTGCATGTGCGCCACGAATTGAAGCGTCGTGGGCTTCTGGTCGTTGGCGTCGAGACGCTGAGCCCATTCATTCTCGGGATCACCCTTGATAGCCTTGACCTGAGCGACTTCGTCATCGCGTCCTTCAACGACCACGTAAGGCTCTTCATTCCCGACTCCGACGGGCAGTTTGCAATGCGGGACTACACGGTGCGTCACTTCGATGGCGTTGCCAGGTCGCTGACTATCGAGTTCGCATTGCACGGCAACGGGCCACCTGCTCGTTGGTCGTCGCAGGCGACACCGCTCGTGACGAGATGCCTGCCCAGATCCTTTAACCTTCAACTAGGAACCCTTCCGAATCGCTGGTACGGCTGAAGGGGGCAGGTCATAAGCACCGTGCTTCAGCGCGAGGCGGACCAAGACCTCATCTGAGACATTGGGGTTAGACCAGACCAGCCCGCGAGATGGATCGGCCAGGGACGTATGCTTGCCTTGTCAGTCGCACTTCTGGGTTCGCCATGGACGGGTGCACTGGTGCCCTAAGTGGTCGCCAAGCAGCAGGGTGACCGAGCGGCAATTGAACCGCAGTGCTCTCCGCGCTGACGGCCGCACCAAAGCGTGAGGGCCCCACTTGAGGCCCTCGGTGTCAAAGCTGAACTTGTAACAGCGGCAGATTCATCGGATTTGTCCGACAGACCTTATTACGAGTCCGACAGACTTTATTCCCATGGATCAGTCGACAAGCTGACCCGCCCCCTCACTCCACCGTCACACTCTTCGCCAGGTTGCGCGGCTTGTCCACATCGGTGCCGCGCGCGCAGGCGGTGTGGTAGGCCAGCAGTTGCAGCGGCACCACGTGCAGCAGGGGTGACAGGGCACCGTAGTGCTCGGGCATGCGGATCACGTGCAGGCCTTCACCGGTTTCGATGCGGGTGTCGGCATCGGCCAGCACATACAGCACGCCGCCGCGGGCGCGCACCTCCTGCAGGTTGCTCTTGAGCTTTTCGAGCAGGGCGTCGTTGGGCGCCACGGTGACCACGGGCATCTCGCTGGTGACCAGGGCCAGGGGGCCGTGTTTGAGTTCACCGGCGGCGTAGGCCTCGGCGTGGATGTAGGTGATCTCCTTGAGTTTCAAGGCCCCTTCGAGCGCGATGGGGTAGTGCAGGCCACGGCCCAGGAACAAGGCGTTCTCCTTGCGCGCGAAGTCTTCGGCCCAGCTGATGACCTGGGGCTCGAGCGCCAGCACAGCCTGCAGGGCGGCCGGCAGGTGGCGCATGGCCTTGAGGTGCTCGGCCTCTTGCTCGGGGCTGAGCAGGCCGCGGCTTTGCGCGAGTGCCAGGGTGAGCAGGAACAGGCCGGCCAGCTGGGTGGTGAAGGCCTTGGTGGAGGCCACGCCGATCTCGACGCCGGCCCGGGTGATGTAGGCCAGCTTGCACTCGCGCACCATGGCGCTGGTGGCCACGTTGCAGATGGTCAGGGTGTGTTCCATGCCCAGGCTTTGGGCGTGGCGCAGCGCGGCCAGGGTGTCGGCAGTCTCGCCCGACTGGCTGACGGTGACGACCAGGGTCTTGGGGTTGGGCACCGATTCGCGGTAGCGGTACTCGCTGGCGATCTCGACCTGGGTGGGGATCTTGGCGATGGATTCGAGCCAGTACTTGGCGGTACAGGCGCTGTAGTAGCTGGTGCCACAGGCCAGGATGAGCACCGAGTCGATCTGCTTGAACACGCGCCAGGCGGCGGCACCGGTTTCGCCGGCCTGGGCCGGCACGCCGTCGAACAACTCGGGCACGATGCCTTCCACGCCTTCGAGCGTGTCGGCAATGGCACGGGGCTGCTCGAAGATCTCTTTTTGCATGTAGTGCCGGTAGGGGCCCAGGTCGGCCGCGCCGCTGTGGGCGTGCACCGTGCGCACGGGGCGGGTCACCGGCTTGAGGGCGCCCTTGGCATCGCGGCCCAGCACCCAGTAACGGCCCAGTTGCACGTCGACCACATCGCCCTCTTCGAGGTAGACGATCTGGTCGGTGACGCCGGCCAGGGCCATGGCATCGCTGGCCAGGAAGTTCTCACCCGCGCCCTCGCCTTCGCTGCGGCCGACGCCCAGGATCAGGGGCGAGCCGGCACGGGCGCCCACCACGCGGTGAGGCTCGTCCTTGTGCAGCACGGCGATCGCATAGGCCCCATGCAACTGGGCCAGGGCGGCCTGCACGGCCTCGAACAGGTCGCCGTCGTACAGGCTGTCGATCAGGTGGGCAATGACCTCGGTGTCGGTCTGGCTGGCAAACACATAGCCCCGGGCCTGCAATTGGGCCCGCAGCTCGTCATGGTTCTCGATGATGCCGTTGTGCACCAGGGCCACGCGGGGGGCGCGGCCCTCATCGGCCCCCTGCCCCTGGCTGAAATGCGGGTGGGCGTTGTGCACCACGGGGGCGCCGTGGGTGGCCCAGCGGGTGTGGGCGATGCCAGTCACGCCCTGCACCTGCTCGGTCTGCACCTGGGCAATCAACTCAGCCACGCGCGAGGTGCTGCGCGCCCGCTTGAGGCCATCGGCCCACACCGCGACTCCGCAAGAGTCATAGCCGCGATACTCCAGGCGCTGCAGGCCTTGCACCAGCACAGGAACAATGTTTCGGGTTGAGACGGCGCCAACGATGCCACACATGAGCAAGCTCCCGGAAGGGTTGAAAACGGGTTGCAGAAAAGATTGGAGCGAATCTTAGGCAGGGCGCAGAAAAATATTTCGATGATTTTTATTAGCGAAATGAAATTTAAATTCACATAACAGATTTTGTGAAATTTTCATTCAAAATAGAATGACAAATGAAATCCATTGAACTCGATTCGACCGACCTGCAACTGCTCGACGCCTTGCAAGCTGACGCCAGCGCCAGCAACCAGGCCTTGGCCGAGCAACTGCGGATCTCGCCGCCGACCTGCCTGCGGCGGGTCAAGCGCCTGCGCGAGGCAGGCTTGATCGAACGCCAGGTGGCCTTGCTGAACCCCGAGCGCCTGGCCCAGGCGCTCGGGCACGGCCTGACGGCCATCGTGGAGGTGACGCTGGACCGCCAGGACGCCGAGCAGCTGGAGGCCTTCGAGGCCCGCGTGGTGGCGGATGAATCGGTGCAGCAGTGCTACCGGGTGTCGCCGGGCCCGGATTTCGTGCTGGTGGTGGGAGCGGCCGACATGCCGGCCTATCTGGCGCTGACGCAGCGCCTGTTCAACAGCGACGCCCATGTGCGCAATGTGAAGACCTTCTTCAACGTCAAGCGCAGCAAGTTCGAGCCCCGCCTGTCTGTGCCCCTCACGCTGCCGGCAGGCTGAGGGTCACGGTGCAACCCTGGCCGTGCTGGCCCTGCAGGGAAAGCTCGCCGCCCAGGCGCTCCACGATGCGGCGCGCCATGGCCAGACCCAGGCCCAGGCCCTCGAAGTCGCGCACGGTGTGCAGGCGCTGGAACACGCCGAACAACTGGTCGGCATGCTCGGGCCGGAAGCCGGCACCGTTGTCCTGCAGGGTGAGCTGCACCCGCTCGCCCTGGTGCACCACAGCGATGGCGATGCGGGCCTCGGGCTGGCGGCGGGTGAACTTGACGGCGTTGTCCAACAGCAGGCGCAACAGATCGCGCAACTGGGCCAGATCGGCCTGCACCCGGGGCAGGCCCTGGGCCTCGGGCAGTTGCCACTGCACCACACGCTCGCCACAGGCGGCCCGAGCCTGGGTCACGGCATCGCTGAGCACATCGGCCAGCGGCAGGGGCTGCACATGGAGTTCGGCCGCACCGATGCGGGCCAGCGCGATCAGGCCGTCGATCATCTGGCCCAGGTGGCGTGCCGACTGGGTGATGGTGTCGAGGTACTGCACCGCCGAAGGGTCGGCGTTGCTCTCCTGCACCAGCTCGCGCACCAACTGGCCGTACGACACAATGTGGCGCACCGGGGAGCGCAGGTCGTGCGAGATGGCGCGCAGAAAAGCCTGCTGCTGCTCGCGCTGCTCGGCCAGTTCGGCACGCAGCCGGGCCAGCTCGACGTCACGATCCGTGTCGCGATCCGTGTCGCGATCTGTGTCGCCCGCCTCCCCCATCACTTAGCCCCCTTGGCAGGGCGCTGCCAATTGGCAATGCTGACCTGGCGGGCCCGGCTCACGCTCAGAGCGCCGGGCGGGGTGTCTTTGGTGAGGGTGGAGCCGCCTCCCACGGTGCCGCCAGCGCCCACGGTGATGGGGGCCACCAGCACGCAGTTGCTGCCCACGTGAACGTCGGCCTCGATCACGGTGCGGTGCTTGTTGGCCCCGTCGTAATTGGCGGTGATGCTGCCGGCGCCGTAGTTGACGCGCTCACCCACGGTGGCGTCGCCCAGGTAGGCCAGGTGGTTGGCCTTGGCGCCGTCGGCCAAGGTGGAGTTCTTGACCTCGACAAAATTGCCGATGTGCACCTCGGCCCCCAGCACGGCACCGGGGCGCAGGCGGGCAAACGGCCCGATCAGCGAGCCGGGGCCCACTTGCACGCCGGCCTTCTCGCCTTCGATGTGGGTGAAGGGGTGGATCACCGCGCCAGCGGCAATCCGGGCATTGGCGATCACGCAGTGGGCGCCGATGCGCACGCCGTCGCCCAGCACCACCTGACCTTCAAAAATGCAGTTGACGTCGATCTCGACATCGCTGCCGCATTGCAGGGTGCCACGCACGTCCAGGCGGGCCGGGTCGGCCAGGCGCACGCCGTCGGCCATCAGCGCCTCGGCACGGCGGGCCTGGCAGGCGCGCTCCAGGGCGGCCAGTTGCTGGGGGCTGTTCACGCCGGCCACCTGCACCTCGTCGGTGGTGGGCAGGCCCAGCACGCCCACGCCGTCGGCCACGGCCATGGCCACGATGTCGGTCAGGTAGTACTCGTGCTGGCTGTTGTCGTTGGTGAGGCGGCCCAGCCAGGTTTTGAGGCGGGCGGCGGGCAGCGCCATGATGCCGGTGTAGGTCTCGGTGATGGCACGCTGGGCTTCGGTGGCGTCCTTGTGCTCAACAATGCCCAACACCGCCTCACCGTCGCGCAGGATGCGCCCATAGCCCGTGGGATCGTCCAGCACCACGGTGAGCAGGGCCAGGTGCTGGCCGGCACAGGCCTGAACCAGGGCCCGCACGGTGTCGGCGGCGATCAGGGGCACGTCACCATTGAGGATCAGCACCACGCCGTCATCCGGCAACAGGGGCACCGCCTGCTGCACCGCATGGCCGGTGCCCAATTGGGGCATCTGGCGGGCGAACTGCAACTGGCCGCCCTGGCTCAGCGGGTGCGCGGCCAGGTGGGCCTCGACGGCCTCGGCGCCGTGGCCGGTGATCAGCACCACGCGGCGGGGCGACAGCGACTCGACAGTGTCCAGAACATGGCGCACCATGGCCTTGCCCGCGACACGGTGCAAGACTTTGGGCAAACTGCTCTTCATCCGCGTGCCCTTGCCCGCAGCCATCACCACCACATCCAGCGCAGATCCAAATCCCGACATGAAACGTCCTCTTGCTTTTGGCGGCCCGGTCACAACAACGCCGGCCATCCTGTCATTGCGCCGGATTATCTCGCTGGCAACGCTGCTCATGGCCGTTTTATGGCTGAGCGCCTGCAGCGCCGTGAAGCTGAGCTACAACGCCTTGCCCGAGGTGAGCTACTGGTGGGCCGATGCCTATGGCGATTTCAATGGCGAACAATCGCTGCGCCTGAAGCAGGATCTGGCCGATCTGCAGGCCTGGCACCGCACGCGCGAGTTGCCACGCTACCGCGAACTGCTGCTGAACCTGGAGCGCCTGACCAGCACCGAACCCGATGCCGCCCAGCTGTGCAGCCTGCTGCCCCCGGCGCGCGAGCGCCTGCAGGCCCTGGCCGAGCAAAGCGCCCCCATGATCGCCCGCCTGGCCTTGAGCCTGAGCCCGGCCCAGTTGGACCACATGGACAAGAAGTTCGCCAAGAACGAGGCCAAGCTGCGCAGCGAATGGGTGGAGCTGTCACCCGGCGAGCTGCTGGACAAGCGCATCGAGCAGTACACCGACCGGGCCGAATCGCTGTACGGGCGCCTCAATGCAGCACAGCGCCAGGGCTTGCGCGAGGCCTTGCAGGCCTCGGCGTTCGACCCGCGCATCCGGCTGGCCGAGCAGCAGCGGCGCCACCAGGACATGCTCGGCACCCTGCGCCGCCTGCGCAGCAGCGGGGCCCCCCAGACCCAAGCCCAGACCCAAGCCCAGGCCGAGCAGGCCTGGCTGGCCTACCTGGCCCGGGCTTTGAGCCCGCCGGTGCCAGCCCACCGCGAACAGCAGGAGCACTCGATCGAAGAAGGCTGCCAGATCTACGCCCAGTTGCAGCGCCAGGCCACGCCCGAACAGCGCGACAAGGCCGCCAAGCGCCTGCGCGGCTGGGCCAGCGATGTGCAGGCCCTGTCGCAGCAGCGTTGAGGCCTGCGTTCTCAGAACACGTTGACGCGTTCAGGCGGGGTGACGCTGTCGGCCGCCCTGCAGCAGCAGCCAGCCCAGGCGCGCGCTGCCCGCGGCCAGACGCCCCAGCGCCCCCAGCACGGCGCCACCGGCCTGCCAGCCCTGCCACAGCCCCCGGCTCAGGTCGGCCAGGGGCAAGGCCAGGTCCTTGGGCAAGGCGCTGGCCGGCTGAGGCCGGCGCTGGGTCTGCGCCACCAGGGGCAGCGCACGGTCCCAGCGGAAGACCACATCCGCCGGTGCAGCCTGGGTCAACTCCTGCGCCAGCACAAAGGCCTCCAGCACCACGGTCTGGCCCGGTTCGACCACCAGCCAGTCACCCGGCATCAGAAAGCGGTCGCCCAGGTCATTGGCGTGGCCACGGTGCGGCCCGGTGAAGGTGAGCCACAGTCGGCCCTGGTTCATCTCGATCACGCTGCGCTCGCGCGGGCACAGGGTGAGTGCGCGCCCGGGCTTGATATTCCAGCCGCCGGGGAACGCGCGGCCGGCCGGTGCAAAAGCGGCGGATTGTTGCGATTCCAGAACAGGGCGGGACAGCATGATGAACTCCTTGAGTGAGAAAAAACCGTTGAGGAGCCTTCATGATCGGCGTCAGAATGCGGATGGTCCAATGAATTGCACACCCGCGATTGATACCTCTTTCGCATGAATGAGACGATGCCCGCCGCATGAGCAAAGCCAGCCCCTCCATCACCCATCTGCGCACCCGCCCCGTCGCCGTGGGCCACCTTCGCGCCTTTGAAGCCGTGGCCCGGCACCTGAACTTCCGCGCCGCCTCCGAAGAGCTGGCGCTGACCCAATCGGCCGTCAGCCGCCAGATCCAGTCGCTCGAAGACGAGATCGGCGTGCCCCTGTTTCTGCGCCACACCCGGGCGGTGGAGTTGACCAGCGCCGGCTCGCAATTGCTGCGCACCCTGCTGCCCACGCTGGAGCGCCTGGACAGCACGGTGCGCCAGATCCGCCAGAGCGCGGGGCGCAAGAGCGTGGCCATCACCACCTGGGCCTCGTTCGCGTCGATGTGGCTGATCCCGCGGCTGGAGGCCTTTCAGCGCAGCCACCCCGACATCGACATCCGCATCGACGCCACCGACACTGCGGTCGACCTGGAAACCGCCGACATCGACCTGGCCCTGCGCTACAGCCTGCCCGGGGCCTCGGTGCGGGGCGCGCAACGCCTGTTCGGCGAGCAACTGGCCGTGGTGGCCAGCCCCTGGCTGCTGAAAAGCGGGCAACCCATCCGCAAACCGGCCGATGTGGCCAAGTTCACCCTGATCGAAGCCGGCGACGCCCACCGCACCCAGCACATGGAATGGCTGTCGTGGCGGCGCTGGTTCGAGACCCAGGGCCTGAGCAATGTCGAGCCCAAGCGCTGGCTGTATTTCAACTACGCGCACCAGATCGTGCAGGCCGCGCTCACGGGCCAGGGCGTGGCGCTGGCGCGCATGCCCCTGATCGCCGACAGCCTGGCCTCGGGCGACCTGGTCGAGGTGCTGCCGGGCTTTCGCCTCGACTCACCCCTGGTGTACTGGTTGCTGGTGGGGCCGCGCACGGCGCACCGGCCCGAGGTCAAGGCCTTCAGCGACTGGCTGGTGGGCGAAGCTTCACGCACCCGCCACACGGTGGGCGACATCCCCGACACCGATCTGTGCGACGACCTGGGCTGAGCCAGGCCCCCACCCGGGCAGACGGGCTTGCGCTCAGCCCAGCGTCACGCGGGCGAACTTGCGCTTGCCCACCTGCACCACGTAGGTGCCGGCGGCCAGCTTCAGGCCCTTGTCGCTGACCACGCTCGAATCCACGCGCACCCCACCGCCATCGATCAGGCGGTTGGCCTCGCTGCCCGAAGGGGCCAGGCCGGCGGCCTTGAGCAGGGCACCGATGCCCATTGGGGCACCCGACAGGCTGACTTCCGGGATCTCATCGGGCACGCCACCCTTGCTGCGGTTGTTGAAGTCCTGCTCGGCCGCGTCGGCGGCGGCAGCGCTGTGGAAGCGGGCGGTGATCTCCTTGGCCAGGGCCACCTTGGCGTCCTTGGGGTTGCGCCCGCCTTCGACCTCGGCCTTGAGGGCGGCGATCTCGGCTTCGCTCTTGAACGACAGCAGGGTGTACCAGCGCCACATCAGGGTGTCGGAGATCGACAGCACCTTGGCAAACATGGTGTTCGGCTCTTCGCTGATGCCGATGTAGTTGTTCTTGCTCTTGGACATCTTGTCCACGCCATCCAGGCCTTCGAGCAGGGGCATGGTCAGGATGCACTGGGGCTCTTGTCCGTACTCCTGCTGCAGGTGACGCCCCATCAGCAGATTGAACTTCTGGTCGGTGCCGCCCAGCTCCAGGTCGCTTTTCAGGGCCACCGAGTCGTAGCCCTGCATCAGCGGGTACAGGAACTCGTGCACGCTGATCGACTGGTTGGTGGTGAAGCGCTTGTGAAAGTCGTCGCGCTCCATCATGCGGGCCACGGTGTACTTGGCCGCCAGCTGGATCATGCCGCGCGCGCCCAGCGGATCGCTCCATTCGCTGTTGTAGCGGATCTCGGTCTTGGCGGGGTCGAGCACCAGGCTGGCCTGCTTGTAGTAGGTCTCGGCGTTGACCTTGATCTGCTCGGCCGTCAGGGGCGGCCGGGTGCTGTTGCGGCCCGAAGGGTCGCCGATCATGCTGGTGAAGTCACCGATCAAGAAGATGACGGTGTGCCCCAGGTCCTGCAGCTGGCGCATCTTGTTGAGCACCACGGTGTGGCCGATGTGGATGTCGGGCGCCGTCGGATCCAGCCCCAGTTTGATGCGCAATGGCACGCCGGTGGCCTCGGAACGGGCCAGTTTCTGCACCCAGGCGTCTTGCGGGATGAGTTCGTCGCAGCCCCGCAGGGTCACGGCCAGCGCCTCCCGCACACGGTCGGTGACGGGGTGATTTGTAACAGCAGCAGCTTGATTCATAAGGGTTTTTTCAGATGTCGGGGCGGGGCGGGCAGCTATACTCGTTCGGCTCGCAAAAGTGGATTTTAATTGGCCCGCTTTTTGCGAACGGGTTCGTGTCCATCCGAACACCTGCCACCGTCGGGAATCATCAGGCGCAGCGCCCCCGACACACTGCCTCAAAAATAGGCAAACGACTCTGGGGATAGCTTCTTGAAAAACGGTTTCATCGCCGCCGGCGAGCTTTTGCTGACACGACTGGCCCACCAGGTCGAACACCATCCCAAACGCATCACCACCGTGGTCGCCGCCCTCCTGCTGGGTGGCGGCGGTGGCGCCTTCGCGGTGGCCTCCATGGCCCCCGACGCGGCCGACCTGCCGGTGCGCCAGATCACCGAAACCGTGCAACCGATCTCGGTGGCCGAGCAGGCCGAGGCACTGGATGTCCACCGCTTCAACCTGTTCCGATCCGACACGGTGCGCCCCACCGACAGTGTGGACACCCTGCTGCAACGCCTGGGCATCAGCGACCCGGTGGCCGCCGCCTTTTTGCGCAACGACGCGCTGGTGCGCATCAGCCTGCTGGGCCGCAATGGCCGCCAGGTGACGGCCGAGGCCAGTGAAGACCACCGCCTGGTGCGCCTGGTGGCGCGCTGGACCCCCGACGACAGCAACACCTTCCAACGCCTGGTGTTCGAAAAGACGGCACGCGGCAGCTTCAGCTCGCACATCGAGACCGCCCCCCTGAGCGCCAGCAACAAGCTGGCCGGTGGCACCATCCGCAGCTCGCTGTTTGCCGCCACCGACGAAGCCGGCATCCCTGACACGGTGGCCACGCAACTGGCCGAGATCTTCTCGGGCGATGTCGACTTTCACCGCAGCCTGCGCAAGGGCGACCGCTTCTCGGTCGTCTATGAAACCCTGGAAGCCGACGGCGAACCCCTGCGTGCCGGCCGCGTGCTCAGCGCCGAGTTCATCAACGACGGCAAGGCCTACCAGGCCCTGTGGTTCCAGGAGCCCGGCCAAAAGGGCAGCTACTACACACTGGACGGCAACAGCATGCGCCGCGCCTTCCTGACCTCGCCCGTCGAGTTCTCGCGGGTGACCAGCGGCTTCAAGATGCGCTTCCACCCCATTCTGCAAACCTGGAAGGCCCACCTGGGCACCGACTACGCTGCCCCCACCGGCACCGCCGTGCGTGCCGTGGGCGATGGCGTGGTCGACTTTGCCGGTGTGCAGAACGGCTACGGCAATGTGGTGATGCTGAAGCACCGCAACAACCAGATGACGGTGTACGCCCACCTGAGCCGCATCGGCGTGACGCGCGGCCAGACGGTGAGCCAGGGCCAGACCGTGGGTGCCGTGGGCTCTACCGGCTGGGCCACCGGGCCGCACCTGCACTTTGAGTTCCGCGTCAATGGCATCCACCAGGACCCGATGACCATCGCCCATCAGGCGCAGGCCGTTCCGGTGTCTCCGGCAGCGCGCCCAGCCTTCAACCGCCTGGCTTCGGCCATGCGCATCCAGCTGTCGGCTGCGGCATCGGTGCAACAGGCCAGCGCCGATTGACGCTGGGAGCGGAGGCCGCACGCAGGGCCCAGCGCGCAGCCCGCTATCATCAGCCCATGCAAGGCAAGGCAGACCACTACATCGGACTGATGTCCGGCACCTCCCTCGATGGGGTCGATGGCGTTCTGTGCCGTTTTGAGGGCGATCAGCCCCAGGTGCTGGCACACGTGGCCCTGCCCTTCACGGCCGAACTCAAGCGATCGCTGCTCGAACTCAACAGCCCCGGCCCCGATGAGCTGCACCGCGCAGCCATGGCGGCCAATGCATTGGCCCGCACCTATGTGGTGGTGGTGTCGCGCCTGTTGGCCGAGGCCGTGCTGCCAACCTGGCATGTGGCGGCCATTGGCGCGCACGGGCAGACCGTGCGGCACCAGCCCGGGCAGTACGACGGCACCGGCTACACCTTGCAACTCAACAACCCGGCCCTGCTGGCCGAACACACCGGCATTGACGTGGTGGCCGACTTTCGCACCCGCGATGTGGTGGCCGGCGGTCAGGGTGCGCCGCTGGTGCCCGCGTTTCACGCCCGGGTGTTTGGTCAGGTCGATCAGACCCTGGCGGTGCTCAACCTGGGCGGCATCGCCAATCTGACCGTGATCCCACCCCAGAACCAGCCGACCGCTCCGGTGCTGGGCTTTGACTGCGGGCCCGGCAATGCGCTGATGGACCACTGGTGCCTACAACACACGGGCCAGGCCTTCGACCGCGACGGGCAGTGGGCCGCACAGGGGCAGATCCACCCCGGCTTGCTGGCCGACCTGATGCAGGAGCCCTTTTTGCACCTGCCTCCGCCCAAAAGCACCGGACGCGATCTGTTCAACCCGGTCTGGCTGGAGCAGCACCTGAAAGCCCACCCGCACCTGAGCGCCACCCAGGTGCAGGCCACACTCACCGAATTCACCGCGCTGTCTTGCGCCCAGGCCGTGCAGGCCCACGCACAGGGCAGCCGGCGCCTGCTGGTTTGCGGCGGTGGGGCACTGAACGGCCAGTTGATCAGCCGGCTGCAGCACCACCTGCCCGAAGTGAGTGTCGAATCCAGCGGCCTGGCCGGCCTGCCCCCGCTGCAGGTCGAGGCAGTGGCCTTTGCCTGGCTGGCCCGCCAGGCCCTGCTGCGCCAACCCGGCAACCTGCCCAGCGTGACCGGGGCGCAAGGCCCGCGCATCCTGGGAGCGCTTTACCCGGCCTGAACCCCGGCGCTGCGTGCACCGCACTGCTCAAGGCTCGTGCGGCCCGGCCGCCGAGGCATCGCCCCGCAACAAGCCCGGCTCCAGGCCGGAGGGCAATTGCCAGAAGATGGCCGCCGAGGCAAGGGTGATGAACCCCATGGTCACGAAGGTGGCGTGGAACGAGGCCAGGGTGTCCAGGTGAGTGGCACTTGCATTGCCCCCCGGGCCCAGCAAGGCCGCGAAGCCGGCCAGAACGGCGCCCGCCACAGCCACCCCCATGCCCATGGCCAGCATCTGCACCATTGACAGCAAGCTGTTGCCACTGCTGGCCTGCGAACCC
The DNA here is from genome assembly GCF_000518645.1 of Curvibacter gracilis ATCC BAA-807. Taxonomy (GTDB): domain Bacteria; phylum Pseudomonadota; class Gammaproteobacteria; order Burkholderiales; family Burkholderiaceae_C; genus Curvibacter; species Curvibacter gracilis. The sequence continues at coordinate 76,882 of NZ_JADZ01000018.1, forward strand.
TCCAGGTCTTTCAGGGTGAGGGTGTTCATGGCTGTGAACTGGATCGAATTGACCGCGCCGAACACGGCCAATTGCAGCAGACGCAGGCCCAGCGGCTGCCCCGGGTTGATCAATGCGAAGCTCATCATGGCCAGGCCCACCAAGGCGGTGTTGCCCACCAGCACACGGCGGTAGCCCAGCCGGGTGATCAGCGGCGTGGTGATGCGCTTCACCGCCATGCCGGCCATGGCCACCGGCAGCATCATCAGGCCGGCCTCAAAGGGCGAATAACCCAGGCTCACCTGCAGCAGCAAGGGCACGAGAAAGGGCATGCAAGAACTGCCCAGGCGCGAAAACAGATTGCCCAGCAAGCCAATCGCCAGCGACACCACACCGAACAACTGGGGCGCAAACAGCGGCGCCGGGCTGCGCATGGCATGCAGCCAATAGGCCACCAGGCTGGCGAGCCCGAACACCAGCAGCACCAACACCCCGGCCTGCCCCAGACCCAGCCCCGACAGCCCGTCCAGGGCCAGCGACAAGGTCACCATGCCCGTGGCCAGCCACAGGTAGCCCGACCAGTCGAACCGGGCCACGGTGACGGCGGGACCGCTGCGCATGAAGAAGTAGGCAGCGACCGCCCCGATCACCCCCACCGGCAGGTTGATCAGGAAGATCCAGTGCCAGGAGGCGACCTCCACCAGCCAGCCCCCCAGGGTCGGGCCGATCAGGGGGCCGATCAGGCCGGGGATGGCAATGAAGCTCATGGCCTGCAGAAAACGCTCCTTCGGAAACGTTCGCAGCACCGCCAGCCGGCCCACCGGCAACAACAAGGCCCCGCCCAGCCCCTGCACCACCCGCGAGGCCACCAGCAGGGCCAACGAGGTCGACATCGCGCACAGCAGCGAGCCGACGGCGAACAGCGTGATGGCCACCACATAAACCCGTCGGGTTCCAAATCGGTCGGCCACCCAGCCCGAGGCAGGAATCAGCATGGCCATGGCCAGCGAATAGGCCACGATCACCGACTGCATGCGCAACGGGCTCTCGTGCAGGCTTTGCGCCATGGCCGGCAGTGCGGTGTTGACGATGGTGGCGTCCAGCGTCTGCATGAAAAAGCCCAGGGCCACCAGCCACAGCAGGCGTTGCTGGGAACGAACTTCCGGATCGACTGTCATGCTCTGCGGGCTTCGGGGTTGGACGGCCAAGAAAAAACCGCCTCAAGGGCGGTTGTGCTGGGGGGCGGCAGGCGCACCCTCAAACGGAGAAGCTGGAGCCGCAACCGCAGGTGGTGGTGGCGTTCGGATTCTTGATCACGAACTGGGCGCCTTGCAGGTCTTCCTTGTAGTCGATCTCGGCGCCCAGCAGGTATTGGTAGCTCATGGCATCGATCAGCAACGAGACACCATTCTTGGTCATGGTGGTGTCGTCTTCATTGGTGATTTCATCAAAGGTGAAACCATACTGGAAGCCAGAACAACCGCCCCCCTGCACGAACACGCGCAACTTCAGGTCAGGGTTGCCCTCTTCGGCGATCAGGTCGGCCACCTTGGCGGCAGCGCTGTCTGTGAAAAGAATGGGGGCGGGCATTTCAGTCGGCAGCGACTCGACAACAGCACTCATGGGGTTCTCCGGAAACGGGTTTGGCTCGAATAGTACAAGAATTCGCTCGGGAATTCTGATCAGCGGCTATTTGCCGCTAGTGTCAGCAGGGGTTTTTCATCCAGGGGTGCCGCAGGGCACAGCATGCCGGCGATCACGGCCCCCTGGTGCATCTCGAGCGCCTTGTAATAGACATCGCCCTCAATGCGCGCACGCGGCTGCAACTCGAGCAACTCACGGGCATGCACCGGCCCCTGGATGCGCCCGTTGATGATCAGGTGGTCGGCGTACACCGCGCCCATCACAGTGGCGGTTTCGGAGATCACCAGCAGGCTCGGCTGCGACTCATCGACCCGGATGTCGCCCACCACATCGCCATCGACCCGCAGGCCTTCGGCAAAGGTGATGTTGCCGTCGATGCGGCTGCCTTGCGCGATCAGGCTTTTGATGGGCGGTTGCTTCTTTTTCGCGAACATGGGCCGTCCTTTCAGGAATAGTGCCGGATGAGAGTGCTCAGAGCTTGAGTGTCTGGACGGCACGCGAGCTGCTGCCATCGAAAATGCGGGCCGTGACCTGCTTGACCGAAACCTGCGGTGGCAAGTCGACCAGGCCCTCCAGGCGGCGATATTGCCTGAATTGCAAGGGCACCGGGCCCTGCGGCAGGGGCTGCTCCCAGGGCTTGCCAGCCAGGGTGCCGCTCAGCACCAGTTCCAGTCGGCCTTTGAATTCGGGGCCGCTCTTGACGGGCTGGATCACCAGCACCTGCCAGCGCAGTTGCTGACTGGCCACGATTTCGGCCTGCAGACCGCGAATGGCCACGTCCTCGACGCTGTTGGCCGGGATCAGCTTCTCAAAAAAGCCCAGGTCGTCACGCAGGCTGCGGTTGTCGAGCTCCAACTGGTGGATCTGCGCCAGCAGGCGCTCCTGGGTAGCACGCTCGGCCGTCAGCAGGCTGCCCGAGGTGTTGGCAATGGATTGAGCCTTGTCACGCTCGTCCTGCATCTGCGCCACCTGCTGGCGCAACGCGGCCAACTCTTCGCGGGTGTGCCGATCCAGCCCGGCAATGTTCTTGCCCGTCTCGAATGCCCACAGGGCCACGGCAGCGCAAAAACCGAACACCAGGGCCAGCAGAACCCAGCGCAAAGGCCAGGGCATGGCACTGCGCACCGCCATGCGGGGCGTGCTGATGGTGAGGCGACGGCGGAGCAGGCGAAAGCGCATGAAGGGGTTCGAAACGAGAAAAACCGCGAGCGTAAAACAAAAAAACCGCAACAAGCAGAACTTGTTGCGGCTTTTTGCAGAACTGAAAGCAGATTAACGCTTGCTGAACTGCTTGGCGCGGCGAGCAGAGCGCAGACCGACCTTCTTACGTTCGACTTCACGAGCGTCGCGGGTCACGAAGCCGGCTTGGCTCAGTGCGGGCTTCAGCGTGGCGTCGTAATCGATCAGGGCGCGGGTGATGCCGTGACGGGTTGCACCGGCTTGGCCGGATTCACCACCACCGTGCACATTGACCTGGATGTCGAAGGTTTCGACATGGTTGGTCAGGGCCAGGGGCTGCTTCGCGATCATGATGGAGGTCTCGCGGCCGAAATAGGCCTGGATGTCCTTACCGTTGATCGTGATCTTGCCGGTGCCTTTTTTCAGAAACACACGGGCGACGCTGGATTTGCGACGGCCGGTGCCATTGTTCCATTCACCAATCATCTCGGCTCCTTACAGTTCCAGCACTTTGGGTTGCTGCGCGGTGTGGGGGTGCTCAGCACCGCCGTACACCTTGAGCTTCTTGATCATGGCGTAACCCAGAGGACCCTTGGGCAGCATGCCCTTGACGGCCTTCTCGAGTGCACGGCCAGGATGCTTGGCTTGCAGGTCGCGGAAGTTGGTAGCAGTGATGCCACCGGGGAAGCCGGAGTGACGGTAGTACACCTTGTCCAGAGACTTGGTGCCGGTGACCTTCAATTTGGCGGCGTTGATGATGACGATGAAATCGCCAGTATCGACGTGAGGCGTGTAAATGGCTTTGTGTTTGCCGCGCAGACGGAGGGCAACTTCGCTGGCTACCCGGCCGAGCACCTTGTCGGTGGCGTCAATCACAAACCACTCGTGCTTCACGTCTGCGGGCTTAGCGCTGAACGTAGACATGTATTGCTTTCGAGTTGGTTGCCAGCCATCGAAAAATCGCAGGCTGGCTACAAAAAGCCCTTTTCCACGGTCGGTGTTTCTCTGCTGGAAACCTCTTAGGTGGGGGGTGTTGAGGGCTTGGGTGCCAATCTGGGAAACCAGGCAGCACGGTCCTTCAACGAACTTCGCCGCGGGGCTTAAAACGCTGCGAAGCCTTCCATTCTACAAAAAGTGCAGTTGGTCGTCTATACGCGCCGCTAAAGTGGCGCAAGCCACACGCTTACAAGCCACCGCTGCGCTTGACCTTGGGGTCGGTGTAGACCAGCAGGTTGGTCGACAAGCCCTGCTTCTGCTTTTCCCTCTCAAGCCGGTTGGCCTCGGCGCTGGCTTGTTCGGCCGCCAATTCGACCACCGAGCCGCTGGCTTTCCACATCGAATTCAGGAAGTCGATCAACCTCTTGGAGATGGGCTCCGGCGGCGGGGTCTTGGCCTCTTCGGTGGTGGCCTTCTTCTTGACCGCCGTCCAGTCCTTGTTGGGCTGATCATTGGAAGACGAGGGCTTGTCAGGGCTCGCGGCTTTCTGACCCGAGACGGTCACGATGGTCGACTCGGTGGGCGCATTGGTCACCGTCGTGGCCGCCGGCTTGGTGCTGATCGCGTTGTCCGCGCCTGCCAACGACTGGCTGGAGCCTGAATAGGCCCAGTTCATCGATCGATCAACAGGTGGGAGTTGCATGGCAGTTCCGACGGATACAGTTCGTTTACATCATGACGGGAAAGGTTTTTAGACGTCCTCGTACGGTGTTACGGCATGGCGCAGGAAAAATTGAGGCCCTTTTCAAAAAATTTTCGATTTTTCGGAATGTCGACTTGAAAAAGGGGGGTTTCAAGACCCGGCAGCGGCGCGGTAGCGCTCGTAACCCCGCGCCCGAAGTTCGCATGCCGGACAACTGCCACACCCCCAACCCCAGGCATGGCGATGCTCACGATCCCCCAGGTAGCAGGTGTGCGAATGTTCCACGATCAGATCGACCAGGGCCTTGCCCCCCAATTGCTCGGCCAAGGCCCAGGTATCGGCCTTGTCGATCCACATCAGCGGTGTCTCGATCAGCAGACGCCGGTCCATGCCCAGAGACAAGGCCAGCTGCATGGCCTTCATGGTGTCGTCACGGCAGTCGGGGTAACCTGAGTAATCGGTTTCACACACCCCGGTCACGATGACTTCCAGGCCACGCCGGTAGGCCAGCGCAGCGGCCAGGGTCAAGAACAGCAGGTTGCGCCCCGGCACAAAGGTGTTGGGCAGACCGCCCTGCTCCATCTTGAAAGCCATGTCGCGCGTCAGCGAGGTCTCACTGACCTGGCCCAACACGGCCAGGTCCAGCAGGTGGTCCTCGCCCAACTTGGCGGCCCAGGCTGGAAACTGCTCACGCATCGCCCCCAGCACGGCCAGCCGGGCGTCGAGCTCCACGCTGTGGCGCTGGCGGTAATCAAACGCCACCGTTTCAACCCGCTCGTAGCGCGACAGGGCGTGGGCCAGGCAGGTGGTCGAGTCTTGCCCCCCGGAGAAAAGAACCAGTGCGGATTTGTGCATGGCAGTCGAATGGAAAGAGGGTTGAAGAGCCCGGCTCAGAGGAAGCGCTCCAGCAGCCGGCGCGACCCCCGATCCAGGGTCTGCAGGTCACGGATCTGATAGACGATGCCTTGGCTGCCGGTGATGAGCAGGCGCCCGCGGTCCAGACGGCGGATGTCGTCCTCGGTCTTGAGCACAAAATCGGTGCGTCCGCGGTCGGTCTCGACGGTCCAGGTGCAGGGCGTGGAGAACGAGGACACGGCCACCAGCCGGCGCAGTTCAGGGCTGAACTCGCGACTGGCCAGTTCTTCCTCGATCAATTGGCGCAACTCGGGCGCCAGGGCCGACAGACGCGGCACCCAGGCCAGCTCGTGCCCTTCAGGCCCGACCAGCGACAAGCCCTCATCGGGCGCGGCAATCGGAAAGGCGCGCACCGGGGTCACGCCCAGGTGCTCGATGCCCTCGGCATCGGTCAGCACCAGCCGGCCCAGGGGGTGGCGGCTCAACTTGAAATCAGCTTGTGGGGTCATGGTGGCAACTCAGGGTTGGCCGGCCGGGTGGGCCGAATGAGCCGAAAGGGCGCTGGGGCTCAGGGTGGCGCCGTCGTCGTCCGACCCGTCCACGCGGCGGGCTTGTGCCTCGTACAGGCGCCAATAGGCTCCCTGCTTGGCCATCAGCTCGTCGTGCGGGCCCACTTCGACCACCTGGCCACGGTCCATCACCACCAACCGATCGGCCTTGCGCAGGGTGGAGAGCCGGTGCGCGATGGCGATGGTGGTGCGCCCCTGGACCAGGTTGTCGAGGGCGCGCTGGATTTCCTTCTCGGTTTCGGTGTCCACCGCCGAGGTGGCTTCATCGAGGATGAGGATGCGTGGGTCGATCAGCAGGGCACGTGCAATCGAGATGCGCTGCCGTTCGCCGCCCGACAGGCCCTGGCCGCGCTCACCCACCAACGAGTCATAGCCCTGCGGCAGGCGCAGGATGAAGTCATGCGCATGTGCGGCCCGGGCGGCCGCCACGATCTCTTCGCGCGAAGCGCCCGGCTTGCCGTAGGCGATGTTCTCGGCAATGGTGCCAAAGAACAGGAAGGGCTCCTGCAGCACCAGGCCGATGTTGCTGCGGTAGTCCGACACCTTGAAGCGGCGCACATCAGTGCCGTCGAGCTTGATGGCCCCATCGGTCACGTCATAAAAACGGCAGATCAGGTTCACCAGCGTGCTCTTGCCCGAGCCGCTGTGCCCCACCAGGCCGATCATTTCGCCGGGCTGGATGTCCAGATCCACCCCGCGGATCACCGTGCGTGTGCCGTAGCGGAAGCCGATGCCGCTCATTTCGATGCGGCCCGAGACCCGCGGCAGGGGTGCCGGCTGGCTGGGCTCAGGCACGTTCGAGATGTGGTCCAGGATGTCAAAAATGCGCTTGGCACCCGCGGCCGCCTTCTGCGTCACCGACACGATGCGGCTCATCGAATCCAGCCGGGTGTAGAAGCGCCCGATGTAGGCGATGAAGGCGGTCAGCACCCCCACCGTGATCTGGCTCTTGGACACCAGCCAGATGCCAAAACCCCACACCACCAGCAGGCCGATCTCCGTCAGCAGCGACACCGTGGGCGAAAACAGCGACCAGGTGCGGTTGAGCTTGTCGTTGACCTCGAGGTTGTGGCGGTTCGCCTGCTTGAAGCGGTCGGCCTCGCGTTGCTCCTGGGCAAAGGCCTTGACCACCCGGATGCCCGGAATGGTGTCGGCCAGCACGTTGGTCACCTGCGACCAGACCCGGTCGATCTTCTCGAAGCCGGTGCGCAGCCGGTCCCGCACGGTGTGGATCAGCCAGGCAATGAAGGGCAACGGCACCAGGGTGACCAGGGCCAGCCAGGGGTTGATCGAGAACAGAATCACCGCGGTCATGGCGATCATGAGCACATCGGTGACGAAATCCAGGGCATGCAAGGACAGGAAGACGTTGATGCGGTCGGTTTCCGAGCCGATGCGATTCATCAGGTCACCGGTGCGCTTGCCGCCAAAATAATCCAGCGACAGCCGCAACAAGTGCTCGTAGGTGGTGGTGCGCAGGTCGGCACCGATGCGCTCGGACACCAGCGCCAATATGTAAGTGCGCGCCCAGCTCAGCCCCCAGGCCGCCAGCGCCGACAACAGCAGCCCGCTCAGGTACAGCAGCACCAGCATGGGGTCGATCTGCTTGCCGTTCTGGAACGGGATCAGGATGTCGTCCATCAGCGGGATGGTCAGGTACGGCGGGATCAGGGTGGCCGCGGTGGAGGCCAGCGTCAGCGCAAACCCGGTGAACAGTTGCTTGCGATAGGGCCGGGCAAAACGCCACAGGCGCAGCAGCACCCAGGTGGAGGTGGGGGCCTGCAGCTCACGGGCACAGGCAGGGCACTCCTCGCTGTCAGATGGCAGCAAGGCGCCGCACGAGGGGCAGGCCGCCGCCTCATCCGTCTCGACCGGGGCGGCGCCCGCCAACAAGGCCAAGCGCTGCTCGAACACCTTGATCACGCGCATGGCGTGCACGTCCAGCGCCATCGTGAAACGCCAGCGCGCCAGGCGCTCGCCCGGGCCCAGCAGCTCCAGCAGGCCCACGCCGGCGTGGTCGCTGTGGCGCAGGCTCAGGCCCGCGTGCAGGGGCCAGGACTGCCATTGCCCGGCCCCCGGGGCCCAACTGAGCAGGCGTTGCTCGGTGACCACCAACAGGCCGCTGGAGAAATTAAGACGTTCGTCCAAGTCAACCGGCAGGGAAGCGAGCACGTTTTCACCACGTGCAAGCTGAGATTGGGGGTTGATTCTTCCGGGATCCGCCGCTTCGCCAGATGAACCTACAGGATGTGAATGTTGCATTTTGATTCCGTACCGCGCGGCACCGTTCGACCTCCCGCGCTCAAGCAGGAAAAGTCGATTTTCGCCGAAACCGAGGCCATGCGGCAGGCTGCGGGAGAATGTGGCGTGACCGAGCCCCCCAAACTGAGCGCACAATCTCGCCTGACTGGCGGTATGGCGCCAGGCCCAGAACCCGACTCGAACATGATCAAAGCCGACGATCTCAAGCTCTTGCGCATCAATTACCTGCGCGGCCCCAACATCTGGACTTACCGCTCCGTGCTGGAAGTCTGGCTGGACCTCGGGGAACTGGAAGACTACCCCTCCAACAAGATCCCGGGTTTCAAAGACCGGCTGGTCACCTTGCTGCCCGCCTTGATCGAGCACCACTGCGGTGTCGGCGAACGGGGCGGCTTTCTGCAGCGCCTGGAGGAAGGCACCTGGGCCGGGCACATCCTGGAGCACATCGTCATCGAGCTGCTGAACCTGGCGGGCATGCCCACCGGCTTCGGCCAGACCCGCAGCACCTCGCGCCACGGCGTGTACCGCATGGTGTTCCGTGCCCGCGAAGAGCGCGTGGCCCGTGCCGCCCTGGACGAAGGCCACAAACTGCTGATCGCCACCATCAAAGGCGAGGCCTTTGACGTCAAGACCGCCGTGAACCGCGTGCGCACCGAGGTCGACAACTGCTACCTCGGCCCCAGCACGGCCTGCATCGTTGACGCCGCCACCGACCGCCGCATTCCCCACATCCGCCTGAACGACGGCAATCTGGTGCAATTGGGCTACGGCGCCAGCCAGCGCCGCATCTGGACGGCCGAGACCGAATTCACCAGCGCCATTGCCGAAGGCATTGCCGAAGGCATTGCCGGCGACAAGGACCTGACCAAGTCGCTGCTCAAATCGTGCGGCGTGCCGGTGCCCGAGGGCCAGATCGTCAACAGCCCCGAGGAAGCCTGGGAAGCCGCCCAGGACATCGGCCTGCCGGTGGTGGTCAAGCCCTCGGACGCCAACCACGGCCGCGGCGTGACACTGGACCTGCACGAGCAGGCCGACATCGAAGCCGCCTACCACGTGGCCTACCCGGAAGGCAGCGACGTGATGGTCGAGCGCTTCATCCCGGGCCACGAGCACCGCCTGCTGGTGGTGGGTGACCGGGTGGTGGCCGCCGCCCGCGGCGAGATCATCGGCATCACCGGCGACGGCCGCAGCAGCGTGCACCAGCTGATCGACAGCCAGCTCAACTCCGACCCGCGCCGCGGCATCGAAGAAGAGTTTCCGCTCGAGACCATCGTCATCGAAACCAACACCAAGGTGCAGCTCGAGATCCAGCGCCAGGGCCTGACGCCCGACGCCGTGCCGTCTGCCGGCCGCTTTGTGGTGATCGAGCGCAATGGCAACGTGGCCATCGACTGCACCGACAGCGTGCACCCCGAAGTGGCCCATGCCGCCACCCTGGCCGCGCGCGTGGTGGGCCTGGACATCGCCGGCATCGACATGGTGGCGCAGGACATTTCGCGCCCTCTGGACGCCCAGGGCGGAGCCATCGTCGAGGTCAATGCCGGCCCCGGCCTGCTGATGCACCTGAAGCCCGCCGAGGGCTCGCCGCGCCCGGTGGGCCGCGCCATCGTCGACCACCTGTTCCCCGAAACCGAGGGCGACACCGCCCCGGGCCGCATCCCGGTGGTGGGCGTGGCCGGCACCCGCGACACGCACAAGATCGCCCGCATGGTGGCCTGGCTGGCCCATTTGAGCGGCCGCCAGACCGGCCTGGCCTGCCGAGACGGCCTGTTCCTGGACCGCCGCCGTGTTGAATCGGTGAACTGCGCCCACTGGGAGGCCGGCCACCGCCTGCTGATGAACCATTCGGTGCAGGCCACGGTGATCGAAAACGGGGCCGAAACCATTCTGCGCGACGGCCTGCCCTATGACCGCTGCCAGGTGGGCGTGGTGACCGACCTCGAAGGTTTCGAGGCCCTGAGCCACTACGACGTGCACGAACCTGACCAGATGGTGCGCGTGATGCGCACCCAGGTGGACGTGGTGCTGCCCGATGGCGTGGCCGTGCTCAACACCGCCGACACCCGTGTCAGCGACATGGCCTCGCTGTGCGACGGCTCGGTGGTGCTGTACGGCCTGCAGGCCGACATCCCCGCCATCGAGGCGCACCGCGCCAGCCAGGGCCGCGCCGTCTACCTCAAGCAAGGCTATGTGGTGCTGGCCGAAGGCAGCCACGAGAAGGTGCTGTCCGACCTGGGCGACATCCGCGAGCGCCAGAACACCGCCTTCCCCATGACCGAAGAGGCCCTGCTGGCCGCCGTGGCCACAGCCTGGGCCCTGGACATCTCGCCCGACCTGATCGCCGCCGGCATCGAGACCTTCGATCCCGATCCGCAACCGGTTCGCCCCGCAGGCAGCACCGCCTTTTTCCGCTGAACACCGGCTGCCCCCCAGCGCCCACTGAACCCAAGAGAAACAGATGGAAGTCTCACGCATCCGGGCCCTGCGCGGCCCCAACATCTGGAGCCGCCACACCGCCATCGAGGCCGTGGTGGAATGTGCCCCCGCCGAGCGCTCGATTGCCGCCCTGGAGGGCTTCGAAGCCCGCATCCGCGCCCTCTTCCCGGGCCTGGGGCCGCTGCGCCACGACAGCAACGAAGGCCCGGTGTCGCTGGCCCACGTGCTTGAAGCGGCCGGCCTGGCGCTGCAATCGCAGGCCGGCTGCCCGGTCACTTACAGCCGCACCAGCACCACCTCCGAAGCCGGCATCTACCAGGTGGTGATCGAGTACAGCGAAGAAGCCGTCGGCCGCCAGGCCTTCGATCTGTCGCTGGCCCTGATCGCGGCGGCGCAGAACAACACCGCCTTCGACATCGACGAGGCCATCGCCAAGCTGCGCGAAACCGATGAGGACGAGCGCCTGGGCCCCAGCACCGGCTCCATCGTCGAGGCCGCCGTCAAGCGTGGCATCCCCTACCGCCGCCTGACCTCGGGCAGCCTGGTGCAGTTTGGCTGGGGCTCGCGCCAGCGCCGCATCCAGGCCGCCGAGGTGGACACCACCAGCGCCGTGGCCGAATCCATCGCCCAGGACAAAGACCTGACCAAGATGCTGCTGCGCGCCGCCGGCGTGCCCGTGCCGCTGGGCCGCCCGGCCACCAGCCCCGACGACGCCTGGGCCGCCGCCCTCGAAATCGGCCTGCCGGTGGTGCTCAAGCCGCAAGACGGCAACCAGGGCAAGGGCGTGACCGTCAACATCGTCGACCGCGCCCACCTGGACCTGGCCTACAAGGCCGCCGCCGACATCGGCGAGGTGCTGGTCGAGAAATACCTGCCCGGCAACGACTTCCGCCTGCTGGTGGTGGGCGATCGCCTGGTGGCGGCAGCCCGCCGCGACCCGCCCCAGGTGATCGGCGACGGCGTGCACACCGTGCGCGAACTGGTCGACATCGTGAACGCCGACCCGCGCCGAGGCGTGGGCCACGCCACCTCGCTGACCAAGATCCGCTTTGACGACATCGCCATCGCCCGACTGGCCCTGCAAGATCTGAAGCCCGAATCCGTGCCCCCCAAGGGCCAGCGCGTGATCCTGCGCAACAACGCCAACCTGAGCACCGGCGGCACCGCCACCGACGTGACCGACGACGTGCACCCCGAAGTGGCCGCGCGCGCCGTGGCCGCCGCCCAGATGGTGGGCATGCACATCTGCGGTGTCGACGTGGTCTGCGAAAGCGTGCTGCGCCCGCTCGAAGAGCAGCACGGCGGCATCGTTGAAGTCAACGCCGCGCCCGGCCTGCGCATGCACCTGATGCCCTCGTTCGGCAAGGGCCGCCAGGTGGGTGAGGCCATGGTCTCGCACCTGTACAACAGCGGCGACGACGGCCGCATCCCGGTCGTGGCCGTCACCGGCACCAACGGCAAGACCACCACCGCCCGCCTGATCACCCACCTGTTCAGCGCCAGCGGCCTGCGCGTGGGCATGACCAACACCGACGGCGTGTACGTGAACGGCCGCCAGATCGACAGCGGCGACTGCAGCGGCCCCAAGAGCGCCCGCAACGTGCTGCTGCACCCCGATGTGGACGCAGCCGTGTTCGAGACCGCCCGCGGCGGCATCCTGCGCGAAGGCCTGGGCTTTGACCGCTGCCAGGTGGCCGTGGTCACCAACGTGGGCGCCGGCGACCACCTGGGCATGAACTACATCGACACCGTGGAAGACCTGGCCGTGGTCAAGCGCGTGATCGTGCAGAACGTGGCCCCTCAGGGCTATGCCGTGCTCAATGCGGCCGACCCCATGGTGGCCGCCATGGCCGAAAGCTGCCCGGGCCAGGTGATCTACTTTGCCCGCGACCGCAACCACCCCGTCATGGCCACCCACCGGGCCCAGGGCAAGCGCACCGTCTATGTGGACGGCGATGCCATCGTGGTGGCCGAAGGCACCTGGCGCGAGCACATCCTGCTGCGCGACGTGCCCATCACCCGCAATGGCACCATCGGCTTCCAGGTGGACAACGTGATGGCCGCCGTGGCCGCCGCCTGGGGCGTCGGCCTGAGCTGGGACACCATCCGCAGCGGCGTGGCCAGCTTTGTCAACGACAGCGACAACGCCCCCGGCCGCTTCAACGTGATGGACTTCCGCGGCGCCACCGTGATCGCCGACTACGGCCACAACCCCGACGCCATGCGCGCCCTGGTCTCAGCCGTCGAGGCCATGCCGGCCCAACGCCGCGCCGTGGTCATCAGCGGCGCCGGCGACCGGCGCGACGAAGACATCACCGAACAGACCGCCATCCTGGGCCAGGCCTTTGACGACGTGGTGCTGTACGAAGACGCCTGCCAGCGCGGCCGCGCCGACGGCGAAGTGATGGCCCTGCTGCGCCAAGGCCTGGCCGGCGCCACCCGCACCCGCCATGTCGAAGAGATCCAGGGCGAATTCAAGGCCATCGACGTGGCCCTGGACCGCCTGCAACCCGGCGACCTGTGCCTGGTGCTGGTGGATCAGGTGGAAGAGGCGCTGGCGCATTTGGCGAAGCGGGTGGCGGAGGGGTGATTCCTTCTGCACCTTGAGTTACCCGACCCGCCTTGTGCGGGTCTCCGTTTTTGAAAACCCATGCAAAAGAAAATCACACTTCCCCTGAACGGGAATATCCAGATGGTGTTGCCTGATTCGCTGGAACAGATCTCCACCTATGTGCTGCAAGAGCAGGGTGACTGGTTTGAGGATGAACTCCGATTTGTCCGCACCTTGATGGGAGAGGGTCAACAAGCCATCGACATCGGTGCCAATTACGGCATGTTCACGTTGTCTCTGGCCCAGGCCGTTGGCCCCACCGGACGCGTCTGGGCAATCGAGCCAGCCTCCGGCACAGCCGCTTTTCTGCGTGAAAGCGTTCAACTGAATGGTTTTAAGCAGGTCAAGATCGATCAGATGGCCCTGTCGGATCACCTCGGTACCGCACGCTTGTCTTTGAACGACTGCGCCGAACTCAACGAACTGATCCGGGATGAAAACAGCTCAGTCCCATCGGAGGAAGTGGCCCTGTCGACCATCGATCACTTGATGGCCGAACACGACTGGGCTGACATCGCCTTCATGAAAATGGACGCAGAAGGGGAAGAGGTGCCTATCATCCGCGGTGGCAAGGCGTTCTTCCAGCGCCATTCCCCCCTGGTTCAATTCGAGCTGATTGCAGGTCATGGCATCAACCACCAATTGGTTCAAACCTTTGAAGAAATCGGCTACCAGTGCTACCGGCTGATCCCGGGGCTGGGCGCAATCGCTCCACTCCAAGTCCTGGAGGCACGGGAGCCTCGTCAACTCAATTTGTTTTGCTGCAAGCCCGATCGAGCTGCTGCGCTGGCTGCTCGCGGCCTCTTGCTGCAAGTGCAAGATGTGCTGGACGACGACAGCGCGACTGCCAAGCTGGCCTCGCGCCTGCAGAGCGGCCGCTACACCTGGCAACAACAACTGGCGGTGATGCCCTACGCTCAGGCCCTGGCGGCCACTTGGCAACAGCGAGCAACCGATGAGAACAGCACTCAGACGGATGAAGCCATGGCGCTGTACACCCTGGCCATGGACAAGACCGTTTCACTGGGTGAACGCTACGCGGCCTTGCACCGCAGCCTGGCCCTGTTCCAGGCATTGGCCACGCGGCAACCCGGGGCACTGCACGCGGCCAGCCTGGCCCGAGTGGCCCGCGATGCCGGACTCCACACCCTGGCCGTGAACTCGGTCGCCGGTCAGATCGACCGCCTGAACACCCAGCGGCAAATTGACCCCAGTGTTCCCTTTTTGACGCCGTGCGCAGCCAATCAATTCATTGACCCGGTCAACCAGTTGGGCAACTGGATTTTTTGCGGCCTGCTCGAAGGCCTGGAGCGCTACTCGGGCTACTCATCGTTCTACTCATCCTCGCAAGAGGTGCTCAACCGCTTGGCCACGATCCGTCAACTCGGCTTCGGCAGCCCGGAAATGCTGCGCAGACTTGAATTGATGGTGCGGCGCTACAAGGTCATTTGAGACCGGCCCAGGGGCTGTCGAGTGACAACTCACGAGGCCCCGTGGGCTCCGCCACACAGGGCAGCACCCACCCCTCGGCTTTCTCCTCCCGGCTGAGCCCCGGCCACTCGATGCGATAGCGCACCTCACCAGCCACCAGCCGGCACATGCAGGTACGGCAAGTACCATTGCGGCACGAACTGAGCAACTCGATGCCGGCTCGCTCGGCCGATTCGAGCAGCGACTCGCCTTCAGCCGCCAACCACTCGACCTCCAGATCGGGGCAACGGATGCGCCATTCGCTCATGGCTCAGACCACCATCGGCGTCACCGCGCCGTCCATCGCCAAGATGGCGCCCGTGATGTAACTGGCCTTGGGCGAGGCCAGAAATACCACCGCGTTGGCGACCTCCTCCGGCGTGGCTAGGCGGCCCAGCGGCAGCTTGGCGCGGGAGCGATCCAGGGCCTCGTCCGTGGTGATGCCCTGCAGGCGGGCCTCGGCATTCAGCCCTTCGCGCAGGCGTTCGGTCAGGGTGGCACCAGGGTTGACAGCATTCACCCGCACGCCACGCGGGCCATAGGCTGAGGCCAGACCCGCGCTGACCAGCATCAGCGCGGCATTGGCGGCGCCGCCGGGCAGGTGGATGGGGCTGGCCACCTTGCCGCCCGCGCCCACCACATTGACGATCACGCCCTGCCCGCGCTGGGCCATGCGCTTGATGGCCGGATCGATCATGTGCAGGTAGCTGAAGTACTTGGCCTGCATGGCGTCGTGCCAGGCCTGGGGCGTCAACTCGTCGGGTGGGGTGCGGCGGGCGGCACCGGCCGAGTTGACTAGCACATCGACCGGCCCCAAGCGCGCCTCAGCGGCATCCAGCGCGGCCAAGGCGGCATCGGCATCGCACAGGTCGGCAGCCACCGTGGCCACGCGCTGCGCATCACCGCCCAAGGTGCTCAAGGCCTGCGCCAGTGTCTGCGGGTTGCGCGCCACCAGCGTCACACGGGCCCCTTCGGCCAGAAAGCCCTGGGCGCAAGCCAGGCCGATGCCTTTGCTGCCGCCGGTGATCAGGATGTGGCGATGGGTGAGTTGCAAGTCCATGGTGCTGCCTGCGAGTTTGAAGCGAGGCTAGCAGTTTAGGGCCGCACGGCCTCCCTGAGGTGAAAGTGCTGGCCGTCAAAGCGGTAGACATGCACCCCGGTGGCCTGCTCATTGAGCCGCCCCTGAACTTGCAGAAAGCAACTGTCAACGCGATAGGACAGGGGCTCGGATACCGTCAGAGGCCAATCTGAAACGGTGAAGGGAAACATGGCGACATGGCCACTGCGGGCATCGATGGCGGCAGCCATCAAGCACCCTGCGCCGCACCCCCAAGTGGTCAGGATGTAGTGACCGGCAAAATTGACGGATTGCTTGGCGCCTTCCCGTAGCACAGAAGCATAGCGACGGGATTGCGGGTCGGTCAATTGAAGGCGTGGCGGCGACCTTGGCGCAGAACTCGGCCCAGAGGGCGCAGCGCAGTCCTCAAAAGATGTGTCGGTCTGGCTGCCCAAAAGAGTGGATGCCGCCAACGCAGAGAGCACTGGGAGCAAGGCGAGAGAAAATAGTCGCATTGATTAATACCAGTGGTGTCTTTCCCAGAACGCCCGCGCAGCCTGGGCAGTGCGGTAGCGGCCAAGAATATATCGAATGCCACCCTGGCATTCCTCAATAGCGTTCCCAAAAGAACGTTCCCCCTTTGGGTTCAAATCGTACTGGGCCCGCAAAAGTTGATACAGACCCCGGGCCGTTGATTTTTCATTTCGAACCCCCACGACACCACCAGACTCTTGCGCCATGATCCACAGCAGGTCATCAAACTGCTCTGAAGGAACATCCTCTAAACGCATGGCTTCTTTCAAAGACTGCTGCACGGATTGCGGAACCTTCATGGGCGACTGGGCAACCCAAGGCGCGACGGGGCGCTTGATAGGGCTGTGACCATGCGTGTGCATTTTTCCCATGTGAACGCCTCCGAAAACGAAAATTCAAAATACGGGACCTGCGCCTAACAAAGCACCACGGAACGGATCAGCAAGCCCCTTCAGGTGCCTCCCTGATCTACTTCCCTACACGACACAGCCTAGAATTGATTCTCAACAGACCGAAAAGTTTTGAAAGCGAATTTTTGTCTATAAATAGCAATTTATGTAGCTGATGAGGATCGCCACCCGAACCGGTGAGCTTGACCGCTGGCCCCGCCTGAATCCAGACTTGACACCCCGGCAGGCTGAGGTACCCCCAATGTGACCGCCGCCTGCCGGCCCTTGATTGGAATCTCGATGTTGAAAATTCTCGCAGCCGCCCTGACAAGCCCCCTGCTCACCGCTGCTGGCTTATGGCTCGCCGTCACCAGCGCCCACGCGGGCCCTGACCTGGTCGGCGACGTCAGCACCGCTTTCAAGCTGATCGGCCCCAACCACAAGATCGTGGTCGAGGCCTATGACGACCCCCTGGTCGAGGGCGTGACCTGTTTCGTGTCGCGCGCCCGCACGGGGGGGCTGTCGGGGGCCTTTGGCCTGGCCGAGGACAAGGCCGAGGCCTCGATTGCCTGCCGTCAGGTGGGCCCCATCAGCTTCAAGAAGCCCTTGCCGCGTGAAGACGAGGTGTTCTCGGAGCGCATGTCCATCCTGTTCAAGCGGCTGCGCGTGGTGCGCATGGTGGACACCAAACGCAACACCCTGGTCTACCTGACGTACTCGGATCGGCTGGTCGAAGGCTCGCCCCAGAACAGCGTGACTGCGGTGCCGGTGGATCGGGCCCAGGCCATTCCGCTGAAGTAAGCCCTCAGCTCTCGCCCACGTTGCGGCGCCTGCGCGCCGGCACCAGGCGCAGCATCTCTTCGCGCAGCAGGGCCACCATCTCGGTGGCGGCGGGGCTCAAGGCCCGGCCCCGGCGCGTGACCAGGCCGATGGGGCGGCGGATGTCGGGCCGGCACAGGCGCCGCTTCACCACCCCGGGCAAGGGCGCCACGGCGGCAGCCCACTCGGGCAGCGCGGCCACGCCCAGGCCGGCGGCCACCATGGCCTGGATGGTGGCCAGATGCTCCACCTCGTAACGCGGCGCAAAGCGCAGGCGGTGCTCCAGCAAGGCCGCGTCGGCGTACTGGCGTACGCTGGTGGGTTGGGGCATGGAGATGTGCACCAGGTCCGCCACCTCGGCCCAGCCCAGGGCCTGCCGTCCTTTGGCCAGAGCGTGCTGGGCCGGCAGCAAGAGCACAAAGCCGTCTGAGGCCAGGGGCTGGTCGTCGAGATCGGCATAGGCCGGGTTGGCGGCCGTCAGCGCAAAGTCGACCTCGCCGCGGCGCACCAGGTCAAACGCAGGGCCCGACAAGGTGTCGATCACCGACAGGCGAATGCCCGGGTGCTGGGCGGCCAGCCGGGCCATGGCGGCGGGCACCACGGTGGCGGCCAGCGAGGGCAAGGCCGCCAGCGTGACCTGCCCCACCTGCAACTCGGCCACGCTGCGCACCGCCCGCACGGCCTCGTCGGTCTGGGCACGCAAGACCTGCACCTGCTCAAAGAACACCTGGCCGGCCAGGGTGAGCTGCACGCTGCGCGTGGTGCGGTCGAACAGGCGCGTGCCCAAGGATTCTTCCAGCCGGGTCAGCACCCCCGACACCGCCGACTGCGACAGGTGCACCTGATCGGCCGTGCGCCGAAAGCTCAGGGTTTGCCCCAGGGCGAGAAAGACATCGAGCTCACGAGTGGACCAATTGATCTGCATGGCCGATCAGTTTATTGAAAAAATCGTCTGGACGGTGCAATGCCCCCTCCCTAGACTGCGCAGACTTTCTCAATCCCTCTGAGCGCCTCCCGGGCCCTGACACCATGAACACCGACCTGCTTTTACCCGCCCACCCCCGCCACACCCATGCCGTGGTCGTCGGCGCCGGCACCATGGGGGCCGATGTCGCCACCGTGCTGGCCCGGGGGGGCTGCCGCGTCACCGTGAGTGACCCTAACCCCGCCCAGCGGCAAGCCATGGCCCAGCGTGTGCTGCAAGGCCTGCAGCCCCTGGGGCTGGCGCAACGCGCCGAGCGCGTGCAGGCGGTGGCCAGCCTGCAGGAGGTGGACTGGCATGACGTGGTGCTGGTCATCGAATGCATTCCCGAAAAGCTGGACCTCAAGCAGGCCCTGTTCGCCGAACTGGTGCAGCGCGCCCCGGCGCACACGGTGCTGACCAGCAACAGCTCGAGCTTTCCGATCAGCGCCATCGCGGCAGGCCTGCCGACCGCCGAGCGCATGCTGGGCCTGCACTTCTTCATGCCGGCCCACCTGGTGCCTCTGGTCGAAGTGGTGCATGGCCCCGCCACCGACGAGGCGCAGGCCAGCCGCCTGTGCCAGTTCATGCGCGGCTGCGGCAGCGTGCCGGTGCGGGTGCGCAAGGACAAACCAGGCTTTCTGGCCAACCGCCTGCAGCACGCCTTGGCGCGCGAGGCCTTTGCCATGATCGACGAGGGCGTGGCCACGCCGGAAGACGTGGATGCCGCGGTGCGCTTCGGCTTCGGTTTCCGCTACCTGGCCGCAGGCCCGGTGCTGCAGCGCGACCACGCCGGGCTGGACGTGCATTGCGCCGCCGCCGCCACCATGTACCCCTCGCTGGCCGCCAACACCGAGCCCGCCCAGGTGCTGCGCGAGCAGGTGGCCGCCGGCCGCCTGGGCATGAAGACCGGCGCCGGCTTTTTCGAGTGGCCCGAGGAGCGCCGGCTGGCCGAACGCCAGCGCTACGACGCCTTGCTGCAACAAGGTCTGGCCCTGCTGGCGTCCGAATTGCCGCCCATCGACCGCGACTGAACCCGCCCCCCAACACAGCGCCCTCACGGCCCCCATCGGAGAACCCCATGCCCAGCACCCCGCTGATCATCACCTCGGCCCCCAACGGCGCCTACAAACTGCACAGCGACCACCCCGCCGTGCCGCTGACCCCTTCAGCCCTGGCCCTCACGGCACGCCAATGCCTGGACGCGGGTGCGGCCATGCTGCACCTGCACATCCGCGACGCCCAGGGCCACCACAGCCTGGATGTGGAAGGCTACCGTGATGCGCTGAGCGCGGTGCGGGCCGCCGTGGGCGACCAGATGGTGCTGCAAGTGACCAGCGAAGCCGCCCGCGTCTACCACGCCCCGGCGCAGATCGCCATGGTGCGTGAGTTGCGCCCCGAGGCCGTGTCGGTGGGCCTGCGCGAGGTCGATCAAGCCGAGATCGGTGAGCCGGGCCTGGCCGACTTCTTCGGCTGGCTGGCCCGCGAGCGGGTGATGACTCAGGTGATCCTGTACGACAGCGCTGACCTGGCGCGCTGGCAATCACTGCGCGAACGCGGCGTGGTGCCCGAGGCCCCCTGGTTCCTGCTGTTTGTGCTGGGGCGCTACACCGCGGGGCAGACCTCCAGCCCGCTGGACCTGGTGCCCTTTGTGCACGCCCACACCGGGCCCGAGCCCTGGGCGGTGTGCGCCTTTGGCGCCACCGAACACGCCTGCGTGACCGCTGCTGCCGCCCTGGGCGGGCATGTGCGGGTGGGCTTCGAAAACAACCTGCAGCTCAAGGATGGCAGCCGGGCCCCGAACAACGCAGCCTTGGTGGCCCAGGCGGCCGAAGCCGCTGCCAGCCTGGGCCGTCCCCTGGCCACGGCACGCCACATCCGCGAGCGCTTTGCCGGCTGAAGCGCCAGGCCCGAAAAAACACAACAGGAGACCACACCATGCAACGCCGCCCCTTCACCCGCACCCTGGCCACGCTGGCCCTGAGCTCGCTCGCCGCCCTGGGCACCCTGTGCAGCCCACTGGCCCAGGCCGAAGAGACCTGGCCCAGCAAATCGATCCGCTTTGTGGTGCCCTACCCGCCGGGCGGCCCCACCGACCTGATGGCACGCCTGCTGCAGGGCGAAATGCAGACCCGCCTGGGCGTGTCGGTGATCGTCGACAACAAGAGCGGCGCGGGCGGCAACCTGGGCAGCGCCGAGGTGGCCAAGCAGGCGCCCGCCGACGGCTACACCCTGCTGTTGGCGGCCAGCGGCCCCATGGCGGTCAACCCGACGCTGTACCGCAACATGCCCTTCAACCCGCTGACCGACCTGGCGCCGGTGATCCAGTTGTCGGCCTTTCCGCTGGTGCTCGAGGTCAACCCCAAGACGGGCATCAAATCGGTCAAGGAGTTGATTGCCGCGCTCAAGAGCAAACGCGCCGCCGAACTGGCCTTTGCCTCGGCCGGCAATGGCACGCCTCAGCACCTGGCGGGCGAGTTGTTCAACACCCAGATCGACACCAAGATGCCGCACATCCCCTACCGCGGTGCGGGCCCGGCCTTGAACGACCTGCTGGGCGGCCAGGTGAACGTGATGTTCGACATCCTGGGCAGCTCGCTGCCCTACATCCAGTCGGGCAAGCTCACCGCACTGGCCGTCACCACCGCCAAACGCGTGCCCACCCTGCCCGATGTGCCCACCATGGCCGAAGCCGGTCTGCCGGGCTACGAGATGACCGGCTGGCACGGTGTGGCCGTGCGCGCCGGCACGCCCCCGGCCGTGATCGACAAGCTCAACAGCACCTTGAACGCCATCTTCAGCCAGCCCGAATTCCGCAAGAAGTGGGAGGCCATCGGCACGCCCGTGGTGGCGGGCAGCGCGGCGCAGTTTGGCGAGCTGATCAAAAAGGACTCGGTGCGCCTGGGCAAGCTGGTGAAGGACTCGGGGGCGACGGTGGATTGAGGGCCCGCCCCATGAAAAAGCCCCGGGGCCTGCGCGCCGGGGCGGGTCTGTGAAGACCGGCTTCAGAGCTTGAAAGCCACCACCTCTTGGCGCTGCTCGCCCAGGCCGCTGATGCCCAGGGTCATGACATCGCCCTTTTTCAGGAACACCGGTGCCGGCTGGCCGTCCTTCTTGATGCCCATGCCCACGCCCGGCGGGGTGCCGGTGGTGATGATGTCGCCCGGCTCCAGGGTCACGAACTGGCTCAGGTAGCTGATGATCTTGGCCACGCTGAAGATCATGGTCTTGGTGCTGCCGCTTTGCATGCGCTGGCCGTTCAGGTCCAGCCACAGGTCCAGGCGCTGCGGGTTGGGCACTTCATCGCGCGTCACCAACCAGGGGCCGACCGGGCCGAAGGTGTCGCAGCCCTTGCCCTTGTCCCAGGTGCCACCGCGCTCGATCTGGAATTCACGCTCACTCACGTCGTTGACCAGCACATAGCCAGCCACGTGGTTCAAGGCCTCTTTTTGCGACACATGCCGTGCCTGCTTGCCGATCACCACGCCCAGCTCTACCTCCCAATCGGTCTTCTTGGAGCCCTTGGGCAGCATCACCGGATCGTTGGGGCCTTGCAGACAGCTGATGGCCTTGGTGAACACCACCGGCTCCTTGGGCACCGGCAGACCGGCCTCGGCAGCGTGGTCGGCGTAGTTCAAGCCGATGGCGATGAACTTGCGCACGCCGGCCACCGGAGTGCCGAAGCGAGGCTTGCCGCGCACCAGCGGCAGCTTGTCGACCTTGACCTTGGCCAGCTTGGCCAAGGCGGCATCGCTGAGCTGCTCTGGACCCAAGTCCTTGAGCACGCCGCTCAGGTCGCGCAACTTGCCTTCGGCGTCGATCAGGCCGGGTTTTTCCTTGCCGGGGTTGCCGTAGCGTACGAGTTTCATGGTGTCCTTTCAAAAATTGCCCGCACCGTCAACACGACGGTCCGGCGCCATTATCGATAACGATCACAGCCGGGCCGGGCGGCATCGATCCAAACAGCGCCAAGCCAGGCGGTAGACTTCCATGCCAAACCAACTGAAAACTTGCCCAGCACCCGTCAGGTGCGTCACCACCTCGCCTCTGCACCATGAGTTCTGTACACCACAACGCAACCACTCTGCTGCTGTCTGCATTGACATTCCTGGCTGGAATCCCCAGCGCAGCCCAGGCGCAAGCGGGGTGTCCCAGCGCCAACGAAGCCGTCAAGGTAACCTTGTCCAACCCATCGTTCAGCGAGAACGTGGACGGCGGCATCAAAGGCTGGAAAGCCATCGAACACCGGGTCAGGGGCAACTACGCCTTTGAACTCGACACCAAGATCTTTCACTCCGCCCCTAGCAGCGCTCAGATCCGTCAGGTGAGTCCGGAAGACTATGGGGTCTTGAAGCAGGAAACCTTGATCCCGGCCTGCTGGAAGGGCAAGTTGGCCAAGCTGTCGGGTTACCTGCGCACGGACAAGGCTATGGGCGGCGGCGGCGCACTGGTGCTGCATGTCACGGACGGAAGCAACATCCTGAAGTGGAACCACATGAGCGATGACCGTGTGAAGGGCACCCAGGACTGGAAGCGCTACACCATCGAACTCCGGATCCCGGACAACGGCTACATGCTTGAAACGGCGGTGATGCTGGAAGACGACGGCGCCTTATGGGTTGACGACCTGAACCTTGAAATCACGCCTTGAGACTCTCCCTTTGGCAGGGCGGGAGGGTCTTCAAGCCAGCAGCAACTCCATGGCGCCCTCCAACTGCTCCGACGGCAGCCGTTTGAAGCCCGTGCGCGCGTAACGCTGCAAGCGCCCCTGGATGAAGGCCGTCAACACCGCGGCCTGGGCCTGCGAGCGCACCGAGGGCTTGGCCGAACCAGTGGCCTCGGCCTGCGGACGCAGGCATTGGCGAAACGTCAACTCCAAGCGCTCAAAAAACTGGTTCATGCGCTGCTGCAGGCGTTCGTGCTCCAGCACCAGCGCATCACCGCACATCACGCGCACCATGCCCGGGTTTTTCTCTGCAAACTGCACCAGCAGGTAGATCACCCGCGTGGCCTGGCGGCGACCCAGCGTGGCAGGGTCGGGGTTGGCAGCGGCTTCGCGCTCGATCATCTGCTTGGACAGCGAAAACACGGTCTGCTCGATGAAGTCGATCAGACCTTCGAACATCTGCGCCTTGCTCGCAAAGTGACGGTACAGTGCCGCCTCGCTGACCCCGATGCGGGCCGCCAGCGCGGCGGTGGTGATGCGCTCGGCGCCGGGTTGCTCCAGCATGCTGGCCAGGGTCTGCAGGATCTGCACACGGCGCTCACCCGGGCGGGGCCGCTTGCGGGCCGCAGGGGCCTCGGCCTCGCTGCCGACCGGATGGGCATCGGTTTCAGGTGCGGCGGGGAGTTCGTGCGGTTCAGACATCGGCATGGAAGATCGGCTCGGACGATTCTCGCACACCGGCCCTTCGCATCGCCTAGGCAGTCTGCTCCGGCAGCACCAGTCTGACCAGCAATCCGCACTGCCCCGGGCCACTCAACAACTCCAGGCTGCTGTGGTGCACGCGGGCAATTTCATGGGCGATGGCCAGGCCCAGCCCACTGCCCTCGCCCTGGGTGCCGGGCACGCGGTAAAAACGCTCGGTGACCCGGTTGCGTTCGGCCGGCGCAATGCCGGGCCCATCGTCTTCCACGGCCAGATAAGGCAACGACGAATCGCCCACCACCAACAGGCCGCAGCGGATGGTCACACTGCCACCGCGCGGGGTGTAGCGGATGGCGTTGTCGACCAAGTTGCCCAGCAACTCGCGCAGCAGCCACTCATGCCCGGTGGTGTGGGCTGGCTGGGCAGCCAGGCCCAGGTCCAGGCCGCGTGCGGTGGCGGCATCGAGATGGGCCTCCAGCAGCGACTCGCACAAGGCCAGCAGGTCCACCCGCTGCATGGGCTGCGCCTCCATGGCACGCGCATCGGCACGCGACAGTGCCAGCAACTGGTTGGCGAGCTGGGAGGTGCGCCGTGTGGCCTGGCGCAGCTTGTCGAGTTGCTCGGCATTCAGGGTGATGCTGGCCGGCGCCGTGTCCGCCCCCGACACGCCCAGGCGCAGCCGCTGCCGGGTCTGCAGCACCTGGGCCCAGGCCTCGACCTGCGCCTGCAGGCCGGCCAATGGGGTGCGCAGCTGATGCGCGGCGTCGGCAATGAAGCGGCGCTGGCTGGCCGACTGCGCGTTCACCAGATCAAACAGCCGGTTGAGCGAGGCCACCAGCGGTCGCACCTCGGCCGGCGAGGCCTCCACATCGATGGCGCTCAGGTCTTGCGGCGAACGCTTGCTGACGGCCTCGGTCAGCTCCGTCAGGGGGCGCAGCGCCCGGCCCACGGCCCAACTCACGGCCAGCGCCGCTGCCACCATCAGCACGCCATTGGGCAGCAGCACACGCAGCAAGGTGCTGAGCCACTGCTGGCGGGGGTCCGAGCCATCGGCCAATTGCACGATCAGGTCGCCGGCCCGGGTGTGCACCCGCTGCGAGACGATGCGGTAGGTGACGCCTTCGTACTCGGTGCTGTGGAACTCGGGCTCGGCCGTGGCCACGGTGGCACCGGGCAACCACAGGTCACCGTGCAGCAGGTGGCCTTCTAGGTCGTTGACGCTGTAGCCGGCCAGCCCGGCGCGGCCCTTGAGAAAATCCTCCACCGGGGGTGCCAGCAGCAGCACGGGCGGGTCACCGGCCTGCACGCCCGGCGCCAGCACCGAATCGGCCAGCAGGGGCACATAGCGCAGCAGTTGCCGATCGTGCTGCACGGCGGCGCTGTCGGCAGAGCGGTAGTCCACCCAGACGTTGACCAGGCCCAACACAAACAGCGGCCCCAGCAGCAACACCAGCAGCCGGTTGCGCAAGCCCGAGGCCATGGGGCTCAGCCTTCCTGCTGCTCAAGCCGGTAGCCGAAGCCCCGGATCGAGCGCAGCGCCAGGCCATGCGGCTCGAGCTTGCTGCGCAGGCGCGAGATGTAGACCTCGACCGCATTGGGCGTGATCTCTTTGTCCCAGCCGGTCAAGGCGGCCAGCAGCTTGTCTTTGCTGGCGGGCTTGGGGGCGTTGATGAGCAGGTACTCCATCACCGTCCACTCTCGCGGCCCCAGGTCGATCACCTGCTGGCGGGTTTGGCCGTCGACCACGGCACGCACGGTGGCGCGGCGGCTGGCGGTGTCCATTTCAAGCGGGCCAAAGCTCAGCACGGCCGAAGTCGCGGCCTGCGAGCGGCGCAGCAGTGCGCGCAGGCGGGCCAGCAACTCGGGCAGCTCAAAGGGCTTGACCATGTAGTCGTCGGCGCCCAAGTCCAGCCCCTGCACGCGGTCTTGCAAGGCGTCGCGGGCGGTCAGGATCAGCACGGGCATGGTGCGGCTGGCCACATCCGACAGGCGCAGGCGCCGCGTCAGGTCCAGCCCGCTCATGCCGGGCAGGCCGATGTCGATGATGGCGGCATCGAAGGTCTCGGCGCGCAGCACCTCTTCGGCGCGTTCACCGCTGCCCACCCAGTCGACGGCATAGCCGGCGTCCGTCAGGCCCAGCTTGATGCCGCTGGCCACCATCACATCGTCTTCGACCAGCAGCAGCCTCATGGCAATGCCATCCTCAACAGCGTGAAACCGGCGCCGCTCAATGCGAGCGGATCATGGTGCCGTAAGCCTGATCGGTCAGGATTTCGAGCAGCATGGCGTGCGGCACACGGCCGTCGATGATGTGCACCGCGTTGACGCCGCTCTTGGCCGCATCCAGGGCCCCGGCGATCTTGGGCAGCATGCCGCCCGAGATGGTGCCGTCGGCAAACAGCTCATCGATGCGCTTGGCCGTCAGGTCGGTCAACAGCTGGCCGGCTTTGTCGAGCACGCCCGGGGTGTTGGTCAGCAGCACCAGCTTCTCGGCCTTGAGCACCGTGGCCAGCTTGCTGGCCACCACGTCGGCATTGATGTTGTAGCTTTCGTTGTCCTCACCAAAGCCGATCGGGCTGATGACGGGGATGAAGGCATCGTCCTGCAGGGCCTTGACCACGCTGGGGTCGATCGAGACGATGTCGCCCACCTGGCCCACGTCGTACTCTTTGCTCGGGTCGTGGTTGTCGACCATCTTGAGTTTCTGTGCGCGGATCATGCCGCCATCACGCCCGGTCAGGCCCACGGCCTTGCCGCCGGCCTGGTTGATCAGGCCCACGATGTCTTGCTGCACTTCGCCGGCCAGCACCCATTCGACCACTTCCATGGTCTCGGCATCGGTCACGCGCATGCCCTGCACAAACTCACCCTTCTTGCCCAGGCGGTTCAGGGCCGTCTCGATCTGCGGGCCGCCGCCGTGCACCACCACCGGGTTCATGCCGACCAGCTTGAGCAGCACCACGTCTTCAGCAAAGTCGGCCTGCAGGGCCGGATCGGTCATGGCGTTGCCGCCATACTTGATGACCAGCGTCTTGCCGTGGAACTTGCGGATGTAGGGCAGCGCCTGGGCCAGGATCTCGGCCTTGTCGCGCGGGGCAATGGATTGGAGTTCGGTCATGGTCTGAACTGGAAGTGTGGAGGTTGGGCCCAACAGGCCTCAACGGGGTGGCGAAAACAAGGCCAGTCGGTGCCGATGCACCCTGACAAGCCGGAATTGTGCCGCAAGCGACACGACTCCAGCATGTCAGCAACGCCGATAATGGCGGCCTTGCGCCTGCGGGCGCCTTGCAGACCCATTTCAGCCCAGCCCATGGAACTCTTCAATCAGGCCATTTCACTTCATCAACAGGGGCGCCTGCCCGAGGCCCGCCAGCGCTACGAGCAATGGCGCCGAATGAATCCTGCCGACATCAATGCCTTGCAACTGCTGTCAGTGTGCCTGGCCCAGATGGGTGAACTGCCCCAGGCCCTGCAGATGCTCGACCAGGCGATTGCCCTG
This sequence comes from Curvibacter gracilis ATCC BAA-807, assembly GCF_000518645.1. Lineage (GTDB taxonomy): Bacteria > Pseudomonadota > Gammaproteobacteria > Burkholderiales > Burkholderiaceae_C > Curvibacter > Curvibacter gracilis. The sequence goes on from NZ_JADZ01000018.1 coordinate 104,153, forward strand.
GCCCCCCAGCAGCCCGCCTTTCACAACAACCGCGCGAACATGCTGCGCCTGCTGGGACGCCTGCCGGAAGCGCTGCAAAGCTGCACCCGGGCCATTCAGCTCAAACCCGACTACGCCGAGGCCTACAACAACCGGGGCAATGTGCAGCAAGACCTCAAGTTGACCGATCTGGCCTTGAAGGACTATGCCGAAGCCATCCGCCTGAATCCGAACTATGCCGAGGCTCTGTACAACAGGGCCGTGGCGCTGCAAAGCGTGCAAAAGCACGCCGAGGCCATCGAGGGGCTGAACAAGGTGTTGGCCCTGGCGCCGGGGCAGCCTCAAGCCTTGGCAAGGCTGGCGGTGTCTTACAGCCATTTGCGCGAGTACGAGCAAGCCAAGCTTGCCATCGAACCAGCTTTGCAAGCCCAGCCAGAGAACACTGAATTTCTGCTGATTGCCGCCACGCTGGCCGTGGACTGGGCCCGGTACGACGAGGCCATCCAACATTGTGAAAAGCTGCTGGCACGCGAGCCCGGCAATGCGGCAGGGCTAGCCAAGCTGGCTTTTGCACACCATGTCAAAAAGCACCCTGTCAAGGCCCGGCTGTTTGCGGACAAGGCCCTGGTCGCCGACCCAGCCAATACCGAGGCATTGCTCGTCCAGGGGCACCTGGTCGCCAGTGAGAGCCTCTACGAAGAGGCCTTGGTGTACTACCAAAAGGCCGTCGAAAAAACGCCCACCTCAGGCCCTGCACACCTGTACGCGGGCCAGATGCTGGGTCAGCTCAAGCGATTTGACGAAGGCCTGCGCATGCTGGAAAAGGCCCGCGAACTGGAACCCGAGCAAAGCGGCGTCCTGGAATCGCTGGTCGACATCAAGCTGTCGAGCGCCCAGTGGCAAGGCTTGGACGCCCTGATCACCGACCTGAAGAAAGCGGTGCTGTCCGAGCACATTCAAAACCAGCCCCTGACCCTGGCCAAGGTGCTCAATGACCCGATGCTGCTCAAGCAAGGGGCCGAAAAAGTCGGCCAGGGGCTGGCACTCACCGACCAGGTCAAGCCCAAGTTTGCCCGCCGCGACCCGCGCCGCCAGAAAATCCGCATCGCCTACATATCGGCCGATTTCGGTGAGCACCCAGTGGCCTTGCTGTTGCTCGAAACCCTGACCCGGCACGATCGGGACCGCTTCGAACTGTATGCTTTCTCGCTGGGCCCCCTGCACGATGACCAGATGAACCGGCGGATCACCGAATGCTTTGACCGCTTTTTGAATGTGCACGAGTCTTCGGACGCGGATGTGGCCGACATGGCGCGCCAGTTGGGCGTTGATATCGCCATCGATCTGACCGGCTACACCGCCCAAAGCCGCCCCGGCATCTTCTCCAACCGGGCCGCCCCCGTGCAAGTCAACTACCTGGGCTTTCCAGGCACGCTGGGCGCCCCCTACATGGATTACATGATTGCCGACCCGGTGGTGATCCCAGACGAACTGCGTGGCGCCTACACCGAACAGATCGCCTACATGCCCGACCAGTTCATGCCCAATGACACACGCCGGCCTGTCAGTGCGCCCGCCAGCCGGGCCAGCCAGCAGTTGCCGGCGTCGGGCTTTGTGTTCTGCGGCTTCAACAACCTCAACAAGCTGACCCCGGAGGTCTTTGACAGCTGGATGCGCATCTTGCTGGCGGTGCCCGATTCGGTGCTGTGGCTGCAGGCCGGGGGCGTGGTACAGAAAGCCCTGCGTGAGCACGCCGAATCACGTGGAGTGGCCGGCGACCGTTTGGTGTTTGCCGGGCGGGTCCCCAGCCAGGCCGATCACCTGGCCCGCTATGCGCTGGCCGACCTGTTCCTGGATACCACCCCTTACAACGCGCACGCCACAGCCATGGATGCCCTGTGGGCCGGGCTGCCGGTGTTGACCTGCATGGGCCAGACTTTTGCCAGCCGAGTGGCCGGCAGCCTGGTGAGCGCCGCGGGACTGCCCGAGCTAGCATGCACTGAACGCAGCGAATTTGAACGCCTGGCCATCGAAATCGCCACCACGCCAGGCCGTGCCCAAGCGCTCAAGCAGAAACTGGCCGACGGGCGCGCCCAAGCGCCGCTCTATGACAACGCTCTGTTCACCCGAAACCTGGAAGCCTTGTACGAGCAGATGTACCAACGTCATCTGCAAAGTCTGCCACCTGCCGTGTTGACGCTTGGGACGTCCAGCCGCTGAATTGACCTTGAGAAGATGCCCCTGTGCTGGGGCATCTACTTGATCTGACAGGCCTTCAGCGCTTGGATCAGTGCTTCAGCCAGTGGGGAATCTTGAAACGAACAATCGCCAGGTAAGCCAAGACATACAGAATGGCGAAAAGCGCACAGCACAGCATCAGCGCCAGTGTCGACTTCCAGAACAACACGGCGGGAAGCACCGTCAATGCAGAAAAGCCCCAAAGGTAAGGAGATGTGCGATTGTTTCGGATCAACAAATGGCGCACTCGCCCATCGTGAAACACCCCTTTGACCAGGCGGCGAAAAATCAATTGGTGAAAATGCAGGGCGTCTGCCAAGCCCGGCGAATGCCCTCTGGCCGCTTTTCGATAGATCGAGAACAGGGTCTCCCACACCGGGTACATCAAGAGCAACACCGGGAACCAAGGTGAGACCTGGGGGTTGCGCTGCACCAGCATGATGGCCCCAAGCGCAATCACCCCGCCCCAGAGGTAAGCCCCCGCATCACCTGCGAACAACTGCCCGCGGGGATAGTTCCAGAACAAAAAGCCCGCCGTGGCGCCCACCAGCGCCATCATCAAGGCGGCCACGGCCCGGTCACCCACCTGCAAGGCCACATGGGCCAAAGCCAATGCGATCAAGGTCACGACCACCCCGGCCAAGCCGTTGTACCCGAAGAAATGTAGCCATCAATGATGTTGAAGGCATGCGGTAGCCCCGTGATCGCCAAGACGGCCAAGCCGATGCCCAGCCAAGCGAGCCATCAATGATGTTGAAGGCATGCGGTAGCCCCGTGATCGCCAAGACGGCCAAGCCGATGCCCAGCCAAGGCCCCTGAATCCGTGAGCCCAGGCGCACGCATGCTCGGGTTGGTCTGTTTTGTTGGGTCGTGCCCGTTCAACCGACGATCCAGCCAAGGCCAGGCCTGCAGCCAAGCATCCAGGCCCCCAATGCCCATGCGATTGATCGACAAATCCAACGCCCAGCAGGCCAGGCCGCCGCTCATGAGCGTGGCCAGCATGCGCCGACGCACCGAGACCCGCTGGGTCAGGTCTTCAAGCAAGCCCACCACCATCGCAGGAACCAGAGCCAACGTTGCCAGCAACACGGTTTTCAAAGGCAGGTGCAGATTGAGCTGCAACAACCAGCCATCCAAGCCTGCCCCCACCAGCCAGGCCAGAACCAACGCCACAACCAGCGCCACGCCACCGAGACGTGACACCTCGCCTTCATGAAAGCGCTGAGGCTTGTCATGGCTGTAGGCCCCAGCCGGCATGCGCAGCACCAGCCAGCCCCCGACGAACACGGCCAGCAGAAAGGCAATCGAGGTCAGCACCACCATGCGCGCTCAACCTCCATGCCGTCGCTGGCCCACGGGATCAGATCTAACTCGGTCGAGGGGGTCAAATGCGCCTCAGGCCTGCGGCGCAGCGTCGACGCCACGCAGACGTGCCTGCTCGCGCTCAGCGGCCTGCAGACGACCCAACTGCTCGCGGGAGAAGAACTGGGCATACGCCACCAAGGCTGCGCCTTCCGCATGCAGGGTGGCCAGGGCCTTGGGCGACAGGGCGGCAAAGCGCACGTCATCCAGGCGGTACAAGCCTTCCACCGGCTGGATCTGCCCGTTGTGGGTGGAGGTCAGCTCCCAAGGCACCAGCAGTTTGGCGGCCACCAAGGCATCGATGGCGCGCCAGGTTTGCGTGCGGCTGGTGTTGAAATCGACCAGGAAGTTCATGGCACGCTGGGTCTGTGGGCTGGGTTGGCCCGACGCATCGAAGAAAGGCATGCCCTCATCGGCGCCCACGATGTGATCACCTTCATCGGTGGTGGACAGCACCAGGGTATCGGTGCCCTGCGGGCGGGCCAACGCGAATGGATAGCCGCGCATCGAGGCCGGAATGTACTGGCCCAGCCATTGACCCTGCGGACCCACCAGCAAATTGGTGTTGGGGATCAGCGAGGTGACGGCCATCAATTGCCAACGGCCACCAAACTCCACGAATGCCAGCGGCATGTGCGCAGCCGCCTTGGACAATTCGGCGGCCACCACCGGAATGAGGTTCAAGCCTGCGGCATAAAGATAGTTGCCCGGGTGCTTCCAGTATTTGCCCGCAAATGCTTCGGGGGTGACGGCTTTCAGTGCCTGCATGAATGACCTTTGATCGAATTGAATGGGCGGCCCGGGCCAGCACCAGTGATTGGACAAAGCACGATTCTAAATCGGAGGGGCGCGCTCCCTTTACCAACACCCCCGTGTCTGCCCCAAGAGGGCGAGATAATTCACGCATGCAAAGTGCCTCCACCCCACTCCACGTCTACCAACGCGACCTGAGCCTTGACGCCTCACATTCCCTGGGACGGTTGGCACAGTGGATTGCCCCGGGATCTCGCGTGCTGGACCTGGGCTGTGGTGCGGGGGCCCTGGGCCATTTGCTGCGCCAGCGTGGGACGGATCGCATTGACGGCATCACCTACAACCCCGCGGAGGCTGAGGCAGCACGCCAGTGGTACCAACAGGTGGCCGTGGCCGACCTGGACCAGTGCGAGCTGGCCACCCTGCTGGGCGAGCAACGATACGACGTGATTGTTTGTGCCGATGTCCTGGAGCACCTGCGCTCGCCCGAACGCCTGCTGGCCCAATGTCGCCAACACTTGGCGCCAGGCGGTCAGCTGTTGGCCTCGATCCCGAATGCAGGCCATGCGGGCCTGATTGGCGAACTGATGGGCGGGCGACTTGAGTACCGCGACGAAGGCCTGCTGGACCGAACCCACCTGCGATTCTTCACCCGCCGGAGCTGGCTCGGCTTTTTGGCCGATCAAGGCTGGGGCGCCACGCGGTTGGAGGGCATTCAACGGGATGTGCCTCAGACCGAATTCGAGGTGGCTTTCGACCTGTTGCCGCCGGCAGTGTCGCACTACCTGTGCACCTTGCCTGATGCACTGACCTACCAATTCATCACGGCCTGCGTGCCGGATGCCCCGCATTCGCCCACCTTGCAGGCACCCGTTGCGCCCCTGCCGCCCAGCTTCGGCACCACGCTCTACTGGGACCTGGGTCAAGGCTTCCAGGAAGCCCAAAAGCTGCAAGTCAGTGGCGTCATCGGACAAGACTTTCAGACCCTGCGCTACCCCCTGCCCTCCAAGCTGGGACTGTGCGGGCTGCGGCTGGACCCCGCAGACCGACCCGGTTTCATGCGCTGGCACCGGCTGGAACTGCTGGATGCCACAGGTCTGCGCATTTGGGAGGCCGACTTCCGACAACTCGGCACCGCCGCACTGGCCGACTGCGCCCTGCATCAGATCAGCCTGGCCCCAGCGGTGGATGCACAGTCCGGGGTGCTGTCGGTGCTGGAGGGCTCAGACCCCTGGCTGGAACTGCCCCGCGCACTCCCTTGGCAGGCCCTGGCTGGTGGAACACTGCAAGCCAGCCTGGGCTGGCCTGCCTCCACCGACTACCTGGCCCTGCTGGAGCACTTGCGGCAAATTCAGCCCAGCGAGCAAGAACTGGCCCGCCTGCGCGACGCTTGGTCGACCGACCAGACCCACACGCAGCAGCTTGAACAGCAACTGCAAGCCATGGAACGAGAGTGGCGACACGAACATGGGCAGGCCGTAGCGCGGCACGAGCGGCTGCAAGCCCTGCAAGCCGAGCACGAGCAGACCCTGCAGGCCTTGCAACAAAGCCAGGAGGCCCTGCGGCAAAGCCACGCGGCACGGCAAGCCGCCCAAGCCCACCCCTTGCACCGACTGCTCAGGCTCGCCAGGCGCAGCCTGCGGCCCGCAGCAGCTCAGCAAGCCACCCCGTCGCCCGTGGCGGCCCCATCGGTGCCGTCCCTCGCCGCCACCCCGGACCCAGCCGCGGTGACCGCTGCAACGCCCGAACCCTCCGCCCGGCCCGCCTCGACGGCCATAGCGCCCTTGATGCCGGCCTCGATCGCCCCGCCCTTGGCCCCCACGGTGGACATCATCGTGCCGGTGTACCGCGGCCTGAACGACACGAAGCAATGCCTTGAATCGGTTCTGGCCCACCATCAGCACACGCCCACCCGCCTGATCGTGATCAATGACTGCAGCCCTGAGCCCGAGTTGAGCGACTGGTTGCGCCAATGGGCCGCGACCCACTCCGAGGTGATGCTGCTGGAGAACGAAAGCAACCTGGGCTTTGTGGCCACCGTCAATCGCGGCATGGCGCTGAGCGAGGCCCACGACGTGCTGCTGCTCAACAGCGACACCGAGGTGGCCAACGACTGGCTGGACCGGATGCGCCGTGCGGCCTACAGCGCCCCCCGAGTGTCTTCAGTGACCCCGTTTTCAAACAACGCCACGATTTGCAGCTACCCCCGTTTTTGCGAAGCCAATGAGCTGCCCGAAGGGTTGGATACGGCGTCGCTCGACCAGATGCTGGCGCGGCATCTGCCCGGGCAGACGGTGGACATCCCGACGGCCATCGGGTTTTGCATGTACATCCGGCGTGATTGCCTGCAGGTGGTGGGCCTGTTCGATGTAGAGCACTTTGGCAAGGGCTACGGCGAAGAAAACGATTTTTGCTGCCGCGCCAGCGCCGCAGGCTGGCGCCATCTGCATGCTCTGGACACCTTTGTGCTGCACCGCGGCGGCGTGAGCTTTGGCGACAGCAAAAACGAACGTGAACGGGCCGCCATGCGCACCCTGCGCCGTCTGCACCCCGGCTATGAGGCCGAGGTTCAACGCTTTGTGCAGGCCGACCCGGCCCGCCCGGCCCGCCAGCAGATCGACCTGCTGCGCCTGCAGGCCACCGGCCGACCCAAGGTGCTGGCCGTGAGCCACAACGCCGCCGGTGGCACCCTGCAGCACATCCGCGAACTGGCACAACAGCTGGGCCAGAGAGCCGACTTTCTGCTGTTGCGGCCTTACGAAGGCGGCGTGCTGAAGCTGAGTTGTGTGGACCCGCGTGAGGGCTACCTGGAGAGCTTTCAGTTGCCCGACGAGGCCCCGGCCTTGCGAGCACGCCTGCAACAACTGGGCGTGGTGCTGGTGCACTACCACCACCTGCTGGACCACGGCAGCGAGGTGCTGAACCTGCCTCGCGACCTGGGTGTGCCTGCCGATTTCACCGCACACGACTTCTACACCCTGTGCCCCCAGGTGTCGCTGGTAGACGTGAACGGGCGCTACTGCGGGGAGCAAGGGCCCAGCCAATGTGCCGCCTGCCTGCAAGAGCGCCCGGCCCCCGACCACAAGACCATCGAGGTGTGGCGCCGCGACCATCGCGCCATCTTGCAGCGCATGCGCCATGTGTTGGCCCCCAGCATCGACACGGCCCGCCGCATGCACAGCTTCGTGCCCCAGGCCGAACTGCGCCTGGCCCCACACCCTGACCTGCCTGCGGGGCAGGCTTTGCCCAACCCGAACCCCCAGGCGCTGCCCGCGGGCGCACGGCTCAAGGTGGCGGTGATTGGCGCGTTGAACGTGCTCAAAGGCGCAGACCTGCTGGAGCAAACCGCGCTGTTGGCGGCCCGCCAGGGTATTCCCGTCGACTTTCACCTGCTGGGGCACGCTTACCGAGACCTCAGCACCCAACCTCGCGCGCACCTGACGGTTCATGGACGCTACCAGAACGATGAACTGCCCGCATTGCTGAATTGGCTGCACCCGGATGTGGTGTGGTTTCCGGTGCAGGCACCCGAGACTTACAGCTACACCCTCAGCGCCTGCCTGCAGGCGGGCCTGCCCATCGTGGCACCCGATCTGGGGGCTTTCCCGGCTCGGCTCGCAGGTCGCCCCTGGACGTGGGTTCTGCCTTGGAACACGGATGCCGCGGGCTGGCTGGCGGTTTTTCAGACACTCATGGCGCAGCATTTCAGCTCGGGGCAAGCGCCTGCATTACCGAACCTGAAACCAGGGCACTTCGAAGCTTTGCGCGTGCCCGCGTTTGATTATCAGAACGAGTATCTGCCTCGCGCCACCACAGCTGGAAATGACACCTGAATCAAGGGCCAGATAGGCCGACCTGATACCCAGACGAACCGCCCTCAGGCCGCTTAAAACGGCGATGCATCCACTTTGCGAGTAAATCGCTCTCGCAGATCGGCCACGGGGCCTTCAAACAGGTGGTAGACCAACGCCGAGATCAGCAGCACGCTGATCAGCCATCCGATCACGGCGGCGGCCAAGGCCCACGCGGTGACAGGCCCTTGCGCCTTCAGTACATGCAGGTACACGAACATCATCGGGAAATGGCTCAGGTAGATCGAGTAGGCGTACATGCTGAGCCGCCCCGTGAAGGCCGCCAAGCGTGGCTTGGCACTGAAGGATTGCGTCAGCCAGGGCATGACCAGAAACGTACCGGCGGCCATGCAGGCGATGGCGGCCACGTTCCAGACCCGGCCCATGAGGGGGCTGACGGGCTGCAGCAAATCGCACACGCCATACAGGCCCAAGCCCATCAGCGCCACTCCTGCCAGGGCCTTGGCGCCTTCGCGTGAGCGCCACCAAGGCTTGAACCACTTGTTCATCACTGCAGCCAACACACCCCAGCCTGTGGCATCGAGGTGATAGATCGTCACTCGGCGAATATCAGCGTCCCAGCCAAAGAACTCGACCGAAGGCGCGTGCATTGCCCGCAACAAGGTGGGCCCCACGATCAAGAACAGCGACACCAGCATGAAGCGCGTTTGATTGCGCTTGACCCCCAGGCTGGCCACCAGGCCCAGCAGCAAGGGCATGCTGAAGTAGAACCATTCGTCCAGTGCCAGCGACCACGACTCGCCAAAGAAATGCGGGGTTGTTTCTGTCCACGCCAGGTTTTGCGAAAAAACCAGAAACTTCCAATCAAAAACCCCTTCCATCCAGCCCCAGGAGACCAAAAGCAGATTCAGGATCAAAAACAGGTAGTAATTCGGCACGGTTCGAAACCACCGACGCAGCCAGAAATCCCGGGCACAAGCCGCCCAGGGCCGCCCCGATTCAAAACTGCGAATCATCATGGCGCCAATCAAATAGCCGCTGAGCAGAAACAGCCATTCGATCGACAACACAGCGCTGGCACTGAATCGAGCGAGCCAACCCTGAAACGGCAAAATGCCCTGGCTGAAGACAAACCCGATCAGGCCATGGTTGCACAAGACGATCACAATGCTCAGACTGCGCAGGCAATCCAGCCCCAGGCTGCGGTTGGCGGGAGGAGGATGGGCGGGGTTGGTGGAAGGTGAAGACATCAGCAAGGGTGGTTGCGAATTACAGACCGGGGGCTAACTTTAAGCGCGTCCGACCCGAACTCTCGGCACATCAGCGCTCAGTGTGCTCAAACCGGCGCCTGATCGGGGACAGGTGCAAACACCCGCTCGGCCTCACCCCAAAAATGCCACAGGGTGGGTTGCTCTCGCACCAGACGATCCATGTGCAGAAAAACCTCGGGCATCAAAGCCGGCAAATCGTTGCTGGGCTCCAGCCGGTGAATGCGCAAGTGCCTGTGGCCCGTGCGCAGGTCGATCCCCATGCTGAACACCGTCACTGGCACCTGCCGCTCAGTCGCCACACGGAGCAAGCCACTGGGCATGGCAATGGATTGCCCCAGAAACTCGACCACGCGTGTGGAGCGCACTGAATCCGAAGGCACATCCATCACCGCCATGATCTGCTCGCGCGCAGTCAGAGCAGACTGAATGGGTTCTTTGGAGTGCAAAGGGTCGATGGTGGCATGCCCCCCTTCACGCGCCACGCCCGCTGTGCGGGCCCGCGCGTAGCGCAGCAACACGGGATGATCCGCAAAATGATCGGGGTTGAAACGCGCCAACATCATGTGGGGTTGCAGCCCCTGGGCTCGAGCATGGCGCAAGGCCCACATGCCCGCTCCCCAGTGAAAGGTGCACAACAGGCCGGGTTGCCCTGGTTCAGGCCAGGCCCCGTCCACCGTCACATGGCGGCGCAGCCAGGCCGAGCGCCGAGTGGCGCACAGGTAGAAGTCGGCATGGTCGACCAGGCGCACCAGGCGCAGATCACGCGCCCAGCGGGATGCGTCGGAAGGCAACATCCAGCCCCGCTGCCGGGCCTGCTCCAGGCCTCGGCGCACGGGCATGCGGTAGAGCAGGTCAAAGCCTGCAATCCACCGGAACAGGCGAAAACACAGGGGCCAGGGCAAGACCACCGCCAACGCGGGGATGCAAACCAACTCCAGCGCATCGCGCAATTGAATGCGCCCCCAATGGCGCCAGCGCTGCAGCCATACCCCCATGTCCGGCCCTATTCCCAACGGTGAGGCAGGCGAACCAGCCCCGGCAGCTTGCTGGCGTACACCACCCGAAAGTAGGCATGGTGCAGCCATTCGTCGTACACCACCAACCCGGCGTGATCAAACAGGTAGGCACTGACCACGTACTCGCCCGAGTACAGCGGCAGATCGGTGAAACGCAGCTGGACTTGCCAGCAGCCATTCCCCAATGAGCGCGGCACAACGCCATCGGTGTGGGTGGCCACCACGGTGATGCCGGCCCCCTTGGCTTGCTCCAGCATGATGCCGATCTGCGGTTGCTCCTGGTCGGCCACGCGCACGGTGACCGTGACCAGCAGATCTTGCTGGATCAACAGCGGTGGGTCGCCCTCGCCCAGGCCGCCGAGTTCAAGTTTCAGAATGCGCGCCCGCGTGCCTTCGATCAAAGCAGGCAGGTCGGAGGAGGCGTCATCGGTGGCGCCTGGGCTGGCGGGTGCGGCGGCATGGCTGGCGGCCATCTGCTGAGCCACGGGTACCACCTCGGTACCCCGTGCGGTCTGGGTGACGGTGGGCGGCAGTTCTGCCTCGTAGGCACTCAACACCGCCTCGGTTTCGCCAAAGGCACGCACGCGCCCGCCCTCCAGCCAGATGGCCCGATTGCAGATGCTGCGCACGTGGTACATACTGTGCGAGCAAAACAGGATCGTGCAGCCGTTTTGTCGGAAAGTATCAATGCGTTCGATGCATTTTTTCTGAAAATGCTGATCACCCACGGCCAAGGCCTCGTCAATGATCAGCACATCGGGCTCGATCGCGGTGACCAAGGCAAAAGCCAGGCGCACCACCATGCCTGAGGAGTACGATTTGACGGGCCGGTCAATTGCATCGCCCAGCTCGGAAAACTCGATGATGCTGGGGGCCAATTGATGGATCTCTGCATCCGACAAGCCAGTCAGGCGACCACCAAAGAACAGGTTGTCGCGGCCCGTGAAGTCGGGGTGAAAACCCGCGCCCAACTCCAGAATGGCCGTGACGCGGCCACGACGCTCCAACACACCCAGGGTGGGCTGCAAGGTCCCGGCCACCAATTTGAGCAACGAGCTTTTGCCCGCGCCATTGTTGCCCACCACGCCCAGGCATTGGCCACGGTAGAGCTCAAAGTTCACATCCTGCAGCACGCGCTGAATGCGGTAACCAGCGCCATTCCAAAACAGGGAGCGCAGGCGTGCACCCGGTGAGTCGTACAGGCGATACTCTTTGCTGAGTTGCTGTACACGCAACACAGGCTGATCGGTGTTTTTTGACTTGTTCATCACAGCCAATCCACCAAATGGTCGCGGCTGCGACCCAGCACCAGTGAAAGCAAGCTGCCACAGCCCAGCACCCACATCAGCATCACGCCCCAGTGGGCGACCGGCGGCCATTGCCCCGTCAGAAACACGCTTTGGTAAGCCAAGACAAATGGTGTGATGGGGTTGATCCACAGAGCCCAGCGTCCAGCTTCCGGAAACTGCGACAACGGAAACAAAATGGGCGAAATAAAGACCCCTAACGACAATAAAAAGCCAACCACTTGCACCGTGTCGCGCAAAGCCGCCGCCAATATGGCCAGCAGATAAGCCATGAACAAGGCGAGTAATGTTTGCAGCAACATCAATACCGGAAGGGCCAACAGGGCCGCCTGGTAGTGGTGATGTGCTCCATACAAGGGAATCAATGCCAAGATGAGTGGGCCATAAACCACCGAGCTGGCCAAGACCGATCTCACCGGAAACAACACGGGAGGTAATGCATTTTTTTGCAAAAGCCCCCCAGCATCAACCAAGCTGGTCATGCCGCGGTTGATGAATTCGCAAAAAGCCATCCAGGGCAAGGATCCAACGATCAAGAAGGTGCCCACAGCCCGCACCGGCGCCTGTTCGCCCAAACGCATGGCAAAAACGATGTCAAACACCAGGTAATACACAGCCACAGTCAGCAAGGGCTGGATGTAAGACCACATTGCGCCAGCAGCCGTCCCAGCATGACGGGCCGAGATCTCACGCCGCACAAGCGTGCGCAGCAAAGAGCGGTTTCGCCACAATTGGCGCGCATCGTCTAGCAGGGCCTCCACGGCAGCCTTTCTTGTTTCATTGTTAAACACCATGATCAAAAAACCCGAGGTCGCAACAGGGCGCCTCGGGTTGGGTTCAGCTTTTATTGACCTCTCCCAGCACGACGACTATTTGACAGAATCGCATGGGAGATGAAGTCAGCGGCGCATTCTCAGATCGCTTTATTTCTTGTCAGCTGCCGCTGAGGCTTCCGCAGGCTTGGCCTCAGTTTGTGCGGGCTCTGCAGGTTTGTAGGCATCCACAAAACGTTTGAGGGCATCGCCTTGAATGCTAGCTTCATTGTTCAGACGTTCGGCTTCGAGCTTACGGCCGTCAACAATGGATTTTTGCTGCAGGCTCTTGACCAGTTCCTCTTTGACGTCGGCAAATGCACGAACACGCACCATGTCGTGCTTTTTGAGCTTCAAGATATGGTAACCAAACTGCGATTCGACCAAGCCCGACAATTCACCAGGCTTCTTCAGTGCAAAAGCCGCATCTTCAAAAGGCTTGACCATGCGGCCACGGCCAAAACGGCCCAGGTCTCCGCCCTTGGCGCCACTGCCAGGGTCTTCTGATTTTTCTTTGGCCACAGTAGCGAAATCAGCGCCATTTTTCAGCTCGGCCAGAATGGCCTCGGCCTTCGCTTTGGCCGCAGCCTTGTCGTCGCCAAAGCGGATCAAAATGTGGCTGGCCTCAACTTCCTCGGGGGCTTCAAAGCTCTTGGGGTTGACTTTGTATTCAACAGCCGCCAGTTTTTCTGCATCCGCCAAATTCAATTCATTCTTCTTGTCCAGGAATTCCAGGTAAGCATCAGTGACCAGACGCTCGCGGTTCAGTTGGTTCAGACGCAGCAACAAGGGGGTTTGGCCAATACCTTGCTTATCTGCTGTCTGCGTGAGGGCACGGCGCAAAAAGATGTTCTGTACGATCTGCCCGACGGTTTCGGGCTTGGTCAACATCCCTGCACGCTGGTCAGCAGGCACGCGCTGCATTTCTGCCAGCACATCAAGAGTGGTCACTTCAATGCCAGGTGCCGTCAACAGCACCACGGGCTTTTGAATGAAAGCATCATCTTGTGCTTGCGCACCCAACGAGACAACACCCAACAGAACCCCGCACGAAACGGCGGCCAGAGAAGACAGCATCCAGGACGACTTGAATTGGAACGGCAGCATGGTGGTGTGATTCGATCGAAATGAAAATAAGACAAGCCAGCTTGAGTCTGCGTCTTCGCAGAAGTTCAAACGGCTCCAAAGAGCTTTACCCAAAAAAAAGGCGGAGACCGAAGTCTCCGCCTTTTTGAATTGCGCAGGTCTTTTGCAAGACCTGACAGAACCGGCGAACCGGCCCGCAATTAACGGTGGGTGTAGGACAGACCGAAGTTGCCCGACACGCCAGCCGACACGGCGCTGTTCACAGCCTTCTGAGCGGCGAAGCCCAGGATAGGCAGCGTGCCAACCACGTTGGCAGCACCAGAGCTGGTACCGAAGGTAGCCCAGCCGTCAACGGCCGGCAGGCTAGCAGCCGGGTACACGGTGTTGGCCACGGTGGCGCTCAGCAGAGCCGAAGCCTTGCCAAACGACAGCACCGAGGTTTCGCCGCACAGGCTCAGGGTTGCCGAAGCAGCCACGGTACCAGGCGACACCACGAAGCCAGGATTCGACACAGCAGCGACTTGCTCTTCACGGCCGAAGGCGGTCACGCCAGTAGCCAGCTTGGTGCAGATCTGCAGACCGTTGGTCGTCGACACCGAGGTGTTGCTCGGGCTAAAGAAACGGTAAGCGGAACCAGTAGCACCAGCGCCAGTCACAGTCGCAGCCTTGGTGTAGTCAGTGTAGATCTGACCGTTGCCAGTGGCGCCAGCGTAGCTGTAAGCGTAAGCGGTGTGATAACGACGGGTGGGCATCGAAAACACCCAGTCAGTCGCGGCGTTCAGAGCCGAAGTGGTCAGGTACGAGTTGGTCACCGACGACTTGGCCAGCAGAGCGGTCACAGTCAACGACTGGTTCAGAGCCGACACGTTGGCGGTAGCGGTAGCGCCACCCAACACCACACCCACATACGGGGTGGACAGGTCAGGCTGGTCGTAGTACGCAGCAGCAACGGCGGGCGAGGCCAGCGAAGCAGCGGTGGACGAAGCAGCGTTCTGGATCGTGCCGTTGGCGTTGTTGGCAGCGGTACCGTTGTTCACGTTGGCGTTGGCCAGAACCGTGCCTTGATTGTAGGCCAGGTTCGTGGTACGGAAGATCGGGTCAGCAGTGACAGCGTCCAGGGTAGGCGTCGCCAGAGTAGCTGCGGTACCGGTCGCGATGGCAACCGTAGACACAGCGGTGCTGTTGGTGGTCGGGATGGCAGTGCCGACCTGCGGGAAGAACACCAGGTTAGCAGTGTCAGCAGCGATAGCAGTGGCTTGGCCCGACAGAACGGTGGTGCTAGCCACGTTGATGATGGTCCAGTCAGCCAACAGCTTGCCGGTGGGGAACACCAGACCCAGACCTTGAGCGGACGAGGAGCTAGTGGCGGCCAGCGAAGCCGTCTTGGTGTTCACAGCGATCGTGCCAGCAGCAGCAGCACCAGTCGTGAAAGCCACGGTCGCCGAGTAGGTGGTCGGATCTTGCACCAGCAGGTTGATAGCAGCAGCGCCAGCAGCGTTGGTCGAGCAAGGAGCCACACCGTTCACGTGCTTGATGGCGGTGTACAGCGGGTTGGTGGTCGGTGCAGTGATAGTGGTGCCCGAAACGGTACCTTGGTCGAACAGACCGAACTTCGGAATGTCAGCCATGTTCAGGATTTCGATGTAACCTTCGCGAGTCTGGTTAGCAATCGAAGAAGCGGTGCTGAACTGTTGAACGCGACCGGTTTGGAAGGTGCCGTTGACCGAAGTGGGCAGCGTGCAGGTTGCATCGGTGGTGCTCAGGGTGCTGATGCCAGTGGTGGCATCTTGCGACACGGAAGCGGTCCACACGTCGCCGGGCGACAGCAGAACTTGGAAGTCATACAGGTCGTCAGAGTTGGCAGCGCCACGGAAACGAACCTTGACAGCCTTGCCGTTCACGGTATCGGTGTTGGTGATGTTCAGCAGAGTGGCGTTACCACCTTGGGTGCTGAAGTAAGGAACCAACAAGATGTTACCAGCAGCATTACCGACGTTAGTCAGAGTGCCGGCGCCTTGGCTAAACACAGCTGCGGAAGCACCGCCAGCCAGACCAACACCGCCAATCATGGCAGCAATGCTCAAGGACAAAATCCTTTTTTTCATGAAAACTCCTGTTTAGAAAAAATTTGGTAAGCGCAACTACCAAGATTGTCAACGCCTACGAATCGTAGCACAGAAAGAAACGGGCTCATCCAGTGGATTGTGGGCTAGCCCATCATGTTGAAGAAAAGCAACAAAACCCAATACCTGGTTGACGTTCCTCCTGTAAGACAAGGCAGTGCTCGCTGAGCCCCGGGGTTGGAAATCAGAGCTGCGGCTTGATTCGCCACTGCCCCTCTTCCAGAACCCAACTCTCATCGAGCCCTGTATTGATGTTACCGCCATACCTCGCACCCAGGGGAGGTTTTGCTTCCAAACTGATGCGTACAGCACACACTTCATCAGCGCAAGCCACGGAAATTGCCTTGGCCTTGATCCAACCCCCATTGGCCATGCGCCCACGATAGCGCTCGTAGGGAGTGACGCGACGGTAGCTGTCGGTCAACATGTCATAGGCTTTCTGAATATCGCCCTCAATCAGGTACTGCCAGCGCTGGTTGGCGCGGGCCTCCACGATTTGCTCAGGCGTTTGGGTCTGCATGCTGGCGCAACCGGCCAGCAACAGGGCCGAAACAGCACAGGCAGTCAAGGCCCAGCGGCGTGTCTTGAAAGAAGATGCAAGGGTCATGATGCGAAGACTTTCTCTCTATATAAAGAAGAAACAAATTGCTTACTTGAGGGTGGACGTGCTTTGCGTCAAGGGGGCCTTGCCCGCCGGGGTCACAGCCAGGTTCTTGAAGCCCGACAGGCCCTTGAGCTTGTCACGCACCTCCTCACTGACATCGCGGATCTCCTGATCGGAGCGCACCACACGCGGGGTCAGCACCACCAGCAACTCCGTGCGATTGGTGCTGGAGTTTTTGGCGCCGAAAAGGCCACCAATCACCGGGATGGAGCTGAGCAGGGGCAGGCCAGAGCTGCCATTGCTGTTGTTGTCGCGGATCAAGCCACCCAAGACGATATTTTCGCCCGAGCGTACGGCCACCTTGCTGGTGATCTGACGCTGGTTGAACGGGTACTGGCCAGTCGCCTTGTCTTGCGTGGCCCCGACATCGCTCACGGTCTGCTGCAATTCCATGGTCACCATGTTGCCGGCATTGACCGAAGGGGTCACCGTGAGGTTAACACCGGTGTCCTTGTATTGAATCGAGCTGACCGTGGTGCCCGTGCTGGTCACGCTGCTGCCGGCCTGCACAGGCTGCTGGGTGCCCACGGTGATGTTGGCCGTATGGTTGTCGAGCACCATCAGGGTGGGACTGGAGATCACTTTGAGCAAAGACTCCCCCGCCAGCGCATTCAGCACGGCCTGCACGCTGCCAGCCGAGTTGGTCAAGGTGTAGGTAAAACCCTGGGCTGCAGTGGCGATGGAGCCATCAGTGGCGGAACTGAGCACTCCCTTGCCAGTTCGACCATTGGCAGCACCACCACTGAAGGCCCATTGCAAACCGTAGCTCAGGGTATCGCTGAGGGTCACTTCAATGATGCTGGCCTCAATCAGCACCTGGGTGGGCGGAACATCAAGGCGTTTGAGGGCATTCTCGATCTTTGCAAAGTCGGCCCGAGTACCCCACACCAGGATGGCGTTGTTGAGGTTGTCGGCAATCAGGCGCACACCGCTGTTGCCCAAGGCCACGGCTTGCACGTTGGTGGCGTTGTTGGCGGCATTGGTGTTGCTGGTACCCGAACCGAAGGAACTGCTGCCGCCCATCCCGGAGCTGCTGCCAAAAGCTGAGCTGCTGGTGCCCGAAGAGCCCAGAAAGGTCGAGCCAGTGCTGGAGCTTCCCAGGCTGGGCGCTACGCCGGTATTGGAGGTACTGCCCCCCGCATTGCCCCCAAAAAGGCCGCTGATCACGCTGGCCAAGTGTTTGGCATTGCCGTTTTGCACGGGGTACACATACAGCTGAGGTTCACCGCCGTTGAGCCCCGGCTTGTCAATGCCATCGAGCCATCGCTTGGCTTCATCCAGATAGGGCGCTCGGGGCGTGACCACGAGGACGGCATTGAGTCGGTCGACCGTCATCATGCGAATGGCCCCAAACAGGGGAAACGCCTCACTGACACCGCCGGTGCGGTTGGCGGTGCTCGACGACGAGCCCAAGCCCCCTGCGGCCACGGCAGCGCCCAGGCTCATGGTGGGGGCTGCTGGGGCGGCTGTGGCCCCACCAATGGCCGTGGTGGTCGAGCTGCTCAGGGTGCTGCCGGTCGAGGCAGCCAGCATTTTGAGCGTGTCTTCCACCTCTTTGGTGGTGATGTACTTGAGCGGGAACAGGCCAATCGACATGCCCTTGAGCAGGTTCACGTCAAAGGTGCGCACCAAGTCCAACCACCCCTCGGCTTGGGTGCGCGAGCCCACCAGCACCAGCATGTTGCGGGTGGTGTCGGTTCGCACCAGGGCATCGGGCGGCAACAAGGGCTTGAGGATGCTCGCCATTTCGGCGGCACCAATGAACTCCAGCGGCACCACGATCACGCCGTAACCCGGTTGCAAGGCCTTGCCGGCTTCAAAACGGCGCACAGCGCCACCGATGCCTTTAAGGGACTCGGGCTTGCCCACATGGAAAATGCCACGCGTGTCGCGCACCATCTGCAGGCCAGCCGCTTGTAACGCACTTTCAAGTAGATAGACCGCCTGATCGGTGCTGACATTGGCACGCGTGGCCAGTGTGACGCTCCCGGTCAACGGCGGATGGATCACGAAATCCACCTTCAAGATGTCGCGCATCAGCACATTGACCACATCGAGAATCGGTGCCTCTTCAAAACCAAACGAGGTGGCCGAACCGTCGGGTGGAGGTGCCAGCAAACTGGGTGCCGTGATGACGCCAGTGCCGCGATCCAGCCGGGGCTCAGTGTCAACCTGCGGAGCCAAAGCAGAAGCCTTGGATTCTGCAGCCTTGGGCGGCAAGGCGGCAGGCGCAGGAACGGCTGCCGTCGGCGGTGCCACGACACCCAGAGGCGCTGCGGGCACAGCTTCAGGCGCTTTGGCGTCAGCGCCAGAAGGCACGGCGGGCGCTGTGGCAGCCGGCGCAGGAGCTGCCGAGGCTGTAGCCTCAGCAGCCACCGGAGCCACCGGAGCCACCGCGGCTGGAGCTGGAGCTGGAGCTGGAGCTGGAGCTGGAGCTGGAGCTACCTTGACAACAGCGGGAGCCGTCTTGGCAGGCACGACGGCCCCACCACCGATCGAAAAGCCGGTGGCCGCAGGTTTGGTGGCCGACGCATCATCGCTGGCAGCCCAACTCAGCTGGCTGATCGCCAACACCACCGACGTGAGCACAAATTGTTTGTGATTCATATTTCTCAGTTATTCAATGCCGCTGCCGACGGCCTCTGAGCCACAGCCTCAGGGCTTGCGACTCCGGATCAGCGTGATAGTTCTCGATTCGGTGCCATTCTTGAACACGACATCGCGCCCCTGCACAGCGGCCAGTCGCCATTCGCCCACGGCATCACCCACGTGGTAGCGACGAACTTTCCCGCCCTGCTTCGCCAGCACACTGCCTTCAGCGCCGTGTTCGACCAGACCGACCAATTCAAAGTCGGCCAAGGGGTCGACGGGCTTGGGGGGCGGCGGGGGCGGCGGGGGTGGCGGCGGCCGGCGGGTGGCCGTGAACAGAGGGCGGTCCAACACCTGCACGAAACGGCTCAGGTCGGCCTCACCACTCGCGGCGCCGCGGGGCAAGCTGATTTTGTCGAGAGTGATTTGCTGCGCAGCCGGCTCCTGCCACAACCAATTACGCAATTGTCCCCGACGATTGACCCACAGGTGCGCAACCTCGAGCGCCAAAAGCAGGTTCAGAGCCAGCAGCAGCCACAAGGCGTA
Source organism: Curvibacter gracilis ATCC BAA-807 (assembly GCF_000518645.1). Lineage (GTDB taxonomy): Bacteria > Pseudomonadota > Gammaproteobacteria > Burkholderiales > Burkholderiaceae_C > Curvibacter > Curvibacter gracilis. The sequence goes on from NZ_JADZ01000018.1 coordinate 123,711, forward strand.
TTGCCGGATCACGAGGCGGATCTTTCCGAGTTGTGCTTTCACGATGCCGACCTCAGCACAAAAAAGTTGATTTGGCCGGTCAGCCGTGCCGGCGCCTGGTTGGTGGCGTAGGTCAGGATCTGCACCGTCATGCCCTCGACCAGCACCGCTGGCCCCGGCTGGGTGCCCACGGCCACCAGCAAGGCCTGCAACTTGGCCATTTCACCCTCGTAGCGCACCTGGATGGGGATACGGTCAAAGCGGTGATCCGTCTTGGCAGGCAAGACCTGGCTGGATTGCACATCCACGCCGGCGCTGGTGAACAGGTCGCGAATGCGCTGCTGGGCAGCATTGCCCACCTGCGAGACGTCTTGGGTGGATGGGTAGATGTACAGGTCCTGCAACTGCCGCGCCTGATCGACCGCGTCTTCGATCTGGCTTTGCTGGCCGACCAGGCCTAACAGGCGAGCGTAGCGCGGCTCCAGATCAGACAGGCGCTTTTGGGCTCCCTGGTGCTGGACGTAAACATAACCAGACACACCGATCAAAGGCACCAACACGAGAAGCAGCCCCAACACCAGACCCGGCAGGCTCTGCAATTGCTTGATGGATTTCATTTGCCACCTCCAATCGAGAACGGGCTGGCACCGGCCGCCGGCTTGGCTGGCGCTGCAGGGGTGGGCGCGGCCGGGGCTGTGGCGGGGGCCGAAGCAGGTGCCTGCGCAGGCGGAGGCGGAGGCGGGATCACCGCCGGAGCAGGCTGTGCCACCTTGGGGGTAGCGCCCAACAAAATACCGAATGGCCCAGCTTCCTTGAGCACAGCAGGCGGCACGCCTTGCGGGTAGGCTGCCGACACCGGAGTGGGCGGAGGCGCTGCGGGCGCAGCATTTGCCACCGGCGCGGGCTTGGGCACATTGGCGTCTGCAGGCTTGCCATCAACCCCAGGTACCGGACGGTTCTCCCGCGGGCGCGGGGGCGGCGCCTCCTGCTCCGGGTCGTTGGCACGCATGGCCTTGGTGTCCAGGGTGAATTCGATGTTGAAGGCCTCTTTGGCTGCGCCAGGCTGTCGCACGGCCGCCGAAGGGGCTTTGACGTCCTTGAAAAGCGGCTCAGTGCTGAGCTTTTGCATCAGTGCGGCGGCGCTCGGGGTCAATCCCTGTAGCGTGATCTTGGCGCCCTGGATCTGCAGCGATTGCAGCCACGTGTCGTCCGGCAGGGTTTCGGTCATCAAGGCGATCACCCGCAGCGGCTCGACGCGCTCTTGCAGGATTTCGTTCAGGTCTTTGAGACCATCCAGCTGCGTGACCAGTTCGGTGCGCTGCGCCACGGCCGGAGCCGCTTTTTTGTTCAGGGTCGCGAACTGGGCTTCGGCCTGCCGCACCCGATGGCTCAGCTGCAGGGTGGAAGCGGTGAGCGCCGGCACCAACCAGAACAAGGCCAGCAGAATCAAGCCCACGCGCAGAGTGCGTCCGCGCTGCTGGCGGCGCAGGCGATTGGCTTCACCAAATCCAGCCAGCGTGATGTAGGAGCCTGGTTGCAGAGCCGAAGCACTCAGTGACACCCAGACCTCGGGTGCCGATCGGGACGACTCGGCCGGCTGGCCGGGCGCGGCCATCACTTCATCAAGGTAACGGACAACCGAGGCCCGCGAGCTCAGGACCAGAGCCACACGCTGGCTATGACCTTGGCGTGACAGCACCGTAAACCCATGCACCGTGTCGTCGGACAGAAAGGGGCTGGCAGCGGCAACTTCGAGCGCCACGGCGCGGGCCAGATCGGCATCGGCCAACAAAGGCAACACCAGCTCACGCACCAGCACGCTCTCATCCGGCAGTTCAACTGCGGTGGCGCGGCTGGCGGCGGCACGAACCTTGGCCGTGCAATTGGCTGCCGGCTGCAGCAACTCGCCGCGCTGAATCCATTCGCTGCGGTCAGCTCGGATGAGACGCACCGGCTGCAGCGGGGTCAGCCAGCGCAAGGCCGGCCGATCCAGCAAGCCTTGCCAGGGGCGCGCGAGCTCTGCGCCCAACTTTCGCAAGTCGAGACCGAACAGACGCAAATCAGTGTTGGTCGTGACCATGGACACCATTCAGGAAAATAAAAAGTTTCATGGCGCGGAGGCAACCCGGCGGTCGGCCCCAAAAGTGCGCCAGGGCAGGCCATCCGGGGCATTTCGGTTGAGGTCGATGTCCCGGGAAACATACCAACGACGCCCCGAGTCCAGCGACAGGCTGGCGATCAGCCGGTAGCGCGACCCCGAGCTGTTGTCCACAAAAGAGGCATCGAGCCGCGTGGTGTCGGGTGCCGAACCAGCCACTTGCCGGGCCTGCACGATCTGATTGGCCACCGCAGAATCACCGCCCGCCAGCACCACCAGCACCTCGGGCGTGGCCGCCAAAGCGTTCACCCGCGACACAGTGCGCCGGCCCACGACCAGAAGGCGGGCGATATTAGCATAGAGGTCGTAGTCGACCCCGGGCACCTGCAGAAGGTCTTCCACCGCATCGAAGCCCACGGCCGTGCCCTTTGTGTCGGGCCGGTCGCGCAAGGCCACCACCTGCTGGGCCAGGGTATCGGCCGTGGTGGCAGGCAAGCCGCCCGCCACCCGGAACAGCTTGGACAACAGGCCCGCCGATGCCCCATTGAGGTTGATCAGCCCATTCAGTGGCACCACTGCAACCTGGATCGGAGCCCCCTGGTAATTGACTGTGAGCTGGGTGTAGCGCACATATTGGGTGGGATCGATCTGCATGCGCTGCACTGTTTGCACGATGGCCGCTTGCCCATAGGCCTCTGCCAGCACGCCTTGCTTGCCAGCCGACACGGTACGCGCGTCCTGCCGGGTGACCTTGACCATGCCCGCCACAATCAGGCTCAGGGCCGCCACCATCCACAACACGCCCACCAGGGCAATGCCGGCCTGGTGCGGGCGGATGCGCAGCCACACGGGTGGCTTGGAGACGCGTTGCATCTTCATTCTTCAGCGCCTCCGACGGCAAAACCACCGGCGCTGCCGCCAACCTGTGAAGGCAGTTGACGCAGAGGGATCACGAGCTCAGGCCAGTCGCTGCCCGCCACCTGGATCAACAGGCGCACACGCGAGGGCAATCGGCTGCGCCGGTCCTGATTGGTATTGCCCATGGCCATGGACCATTCAGGCAGCCAGCGGCCAGGCGCCACGCGCGGGTCTTCGTATTCGATGCTCCAGCCCGTCACCCCCCCCACCAGCACCCGGCCGTCTACCTGCGACCAATCCGGAAAGCCAGCAGCACCGGTCCAGGGGGCGTAACGCAACACCAAGGCATAGCCCTGGCCCGAGGGCTCAGCCATGAGACGGAAGAAATGCCGCCCCCCTGCACCATAGCGCGCAGGCATGGCGCCCACCCAGGCAATGCCTTCGTTGCGCCCCTCAAACAGGTAATTGCTCTGATCGACCGAACCCGCCCCAGGGCGCAGCCGCATCGAGACCCGGCCCAGAGTGGACCGGATAAAGGCTGTGGCCGAACGAAAGTCATCCAGCCGGGTGGATCGCTCGTCGATGCGCGACTCGGTCTGACCCATGGTGTGCAGGGCTGAACTCATGGCCAGCAGGATGAGCGACATGAGCGACATGGCCACCAGCAACTCCACCAATGTGAAGCCCTGGCGACGGCTGGGTCGGCTTGCGTACACCATGTCAGCGCACCTGTCCTGGCAGCGGCAGGGCCTGGGGCAGCAAGGTGGTGACCTGCAGGCTTTGCACCCGGTCGCCGTTGAACCAGCTCACGCTGTACTGCACCTCATGCAGGGGCACCGTGCGTGAATCGTTGAGCGAGCCGGCCCAAGGCGCCGAATCGATGCGCCAGTCAAAGCCACCTCGACGACCGGCGTCGTGCCAACCACCTTCAGGCACGGTGTCGTGCCAGGCGAGCAACGATTCGAGCTCGGCCGTTGCACGGGACTGCATCTCGACCGAGGCCATGCCACGGGCGGCACTGCCACTGGCCCGGTAGATCAGGCCCAAGGACATGCCGAGAATCGCCATGGCGACCAACAACTCCAGCAGAGAGAACCCGCGCGCCGAGGCGCGCCGGGAGTACAGGCAGGCCCTCATTGCTCGATGGGTTCCGTGCTGACACGGCCGGACATCCAGTCAATGCGCAAACGAGTGCCGCTGCCAGAGGGACGAAACACATCAATACTGCCTCCCGTGGCGCCACCGTCAGGCAAAAACCGAATGGCCGCCGCACCTGACTGCCCGAGCTCCATGCCCGCCACGGTGGCCCTGATTGCCACCGAAGCCGGAAAAGGTTTGGCCGGGGCATCATCCACACCAAATAGCCGGCGTTCCAGATCAACCCGAAAACGGGTCTCGGCCCCTTGCAGCTGGGCGCGGTTGCGGGCTGCGCGCATCTCAGACACCATTTCGCGCAGCACACTCCGGTACTCGGCGCCCTCCCGCATCTTGCCCAACGCGATGGGCACCACCGCCATCAACAAGCCCAAGATGGCAAACACCACCAGCAACTCGATCAGGGTGAAGCCCCGCTCGCGGGCAGCATGGAAGTGCCGGAACCGGTTCATGCGTGATGGATTTACTTGGCGTTCACGACGTCGGCGTTCTCGCCTTCACCACCGGCTGCGCCATCGGCACCGTAAGACAGCAACTCGACGTTGGCGCCGTTCAGAGTGTACTTGTAAGGCTTGCCCCAGGGGTCGTTGGGCACGCCGCCCTTCAAGTAAGGGCCATTCCAGCCATTGGCCGAGGCAGGCTTGGCCACCAGGGCGTTCAGCCCTTCTTCCGTAGTCGGGAAGCGCCCCACATCGAGCTTGTAAAGTTCGAGCGATTTTTCGAGGTCGGCAATTTGCACACCCGCCGTCTTGGACTTGGCCCCACCGAGCTGACTCAGCACCCGAGGCCCCACCAAGCCAGCAAGCAAGGTTAGGATGGCCAACACGACCAGCAGTTCGATCAGGGTGAAGCCACGGGCACGACGGCTCGCACGGCGCTGGCGAAAGCTCAACATATCAAATCCTTAAAGTAACAACTCAAACAGCCAGATCATTGATGGACAGAATACCCAGCAGGATCGACACAATGATCGAGGCGATCATGAGGCCCAGCACAATGATCAGCAACGGCTCCAGCAGGGTCAGGCCACGCTTGATCCCCACCTCGACGTCTCGGTTCAGGATGTTGGCCAACTCCAGCATCATGGGTCCGATGCGCCCCGTCTCTTCCCCCACTCGGATCAAGTTGATCGCCAAGGGTTCAAAAATTCCGGTGGCAGAAATGGCATCGACCATTTTGCTGCCTTCCTTGACCATGGGCCCCACGCCGGCCAAGGCACTGCGCAGCACATCATTGGTCACGGTATCTGTGGCGATGCGAAGGGCTGTCAACAACGGAACGCCGTTGCCCAGCAAGGTGCCCAGCGAGCGCGAAAACAGGGTCAATTCGTATTTGAGGGTCAGCCGCCCCAATAAAGGCAGGCGCAACACCTTGTGCTGCCACCAACTGCGACCGACCGGCGACTTGAACCAGCGCCAGACGCCGGTGCCGACAAAAAAGGCCACAGCGCCGATCACCAGCCCATAGCTGGTGAACGCATGCCCCAACCCCATCACCAGGCGGGTGGGCAAAGGCAGAGCATCACCCATGTCGTTGAACAGCTTCTCGAACTGCGGCACAACAAAGCCGAGCATGGCAATCAAGGATAAAACCGCCACACCCAGCAAGATGGCAGGGTAAATGGTGGCGGACACCACGTTCTCTCGCAGCGCGCGCAGACGCTCCATGTGCTCGACGAGGCGATCCATCACCGAGCTGAGCTGACCGCTGACCTCGCCCGAGCGGATCATGTTGATGTAGAAATCACCGAACAAGGCGCGGTGCTTGCCCAAGGCCTTGCTGAAGGGGGTGCCGCCCTTGACGTCCTCCAGCGTGCTTTGGGTCAAGGCCGCCACCGACGGCTTGTGGCTCATGCCAATCAACACCCGCAGGGCGTTGTCCAGGGCAAGGCCTGCGCGCAACATGATCGACAGTTCGGAGGTCAGCAGCAGCACGTCGGCCTGCGTCACCGGGCCCTTGCCCACGCGGCGCCCGCTGCTCTTCAGGGAGGTCAGGCCCGACACCTTTCCCGCCGCCCGGGCATCTGAATCGCTGGCCTGGGGCTCACGGATTTCCAGCGGGGTCAGGTGACGAGCCCGCAGCCATTTCTGAGTGGCAGGTACCGAGGCGGCCTCATGACGCCCCTCTTGCACCTGGCCCTGCGCATCCACCGCGCGCCAGAAGAACTCAGGCATCGCCCTGATCCTCCGTCACGCGCAGCAACTCATCGAGGCTGGTCACGCCTGCGGCCACCTTGCGCAAGCCATCTTCATACAGCGTCAGCATGCCGGACTGACAGGCCAGGCTGTGCAGGCGGCTGGCATCGTCGCCCGCCACAATGGCACGCCGCATGGCTTCATCGAGCACCAGCAATTCATGGATGCCGGTGCGTCCCTGGTAACCCGTGCCCCGGCAGTGATCGCAACCCACGGCTTTGTAGATGGCCTGCCCCGCCGGCAGAAAGCGATGCAGCCCCGTGCTGGACAGCACCTCGGATGACGGCGCATCGGCCTGCTTGCAGTGGCTGCAAAGGGCCCGAACCAGACGTTGCGCCAGGACGCCATTGACCGAAGAAGTGATCAGATACCCCTCCACCCCCATGTCCTTGAGCCGGATCACGGCGCCTGCTGCCGTGTTGGTGTGCAGCGTGGAAAGCACCAAGTGGCCTGTGAGCGCGGATTGCACCGCGATCTGGGCGGTTTCACCATCGCGCATTTCGCCGATCATGATGATGTCGGGGTCTTGCCGAAGGATGGAGCGCAGCGCGCTGGCAAAGGTCAGGTTGATCTGGGGGTGCACCTGGATCTGGTTGATGCCCTCCAGCTGGTACTCCACCGGGTCTTCCACCGTGATGATCTTCTGGGTGGTCGAATCCAGCTTGGACAGGGCCGCGTACAACGTCGTGGTCTTGCCCGAGCCCGTCGGCCCCGTGACCAGCAAGATGCCGTGCGGCTTGGCCAGCAGGGTGTTGAAGCGCCCCAGGGTGTCGCTGGCAAAGCCCATGCTTTCCAGGCTGAAACGCACACTGGCACGGTCAAGCACCCGCATCACCACGCTTTCACCATGCACCGTGGGCACCGTGGACACCCGAAGATCCAGCTCACGCCCTTTGACCCGGGTCTTGATGCGACCGTCCTGCGGGAGGCGACGCTCGGCAATGTCGAGGTGTGCCAGCAACTTCACGCGCGAGTTCACGGCCGCGCTCAGCTTGGGCTGAACCACATCGCCCGCGTGGATCACACCGTCCACCCGATAGCGCACATGCAGACCGTCATCGAAGGGTTCCAAATGGATGTCCGAAGCACGCAACTCGATCACCCGACTGATGATGCTGTTGACCAATCGGATCACAGGCGCTTCGCTGGCCAGATCCTTGAGGTGCTCGACAAAGTCGCCCCCCAGGCTGTCCTCATCAAATCCCGCAGTGTCGTCTTCAGGTTCGGCCTCGACCGGCTGGGCCCACGCCTTCTCGATTTCACTTTCCAGGCAAAGATGAGGCTGAACCTTCAAGCCCGTCGCCAAATGCAAGGCCTTGAGCACATACCGGTCTTGCGGCACGGCCATCGCCACATCGAGTCGATCCTCATGCAGGCGGATGGGCAGCACCTGGTTGGCCGCCAGATAGGCGGGCAACAAACCCGGCACCTCCAGGGGAAACTCGGGAAACTGATCTGCCCCCACCACAGTCAGACCCAACTGCTGGGACAAGGCCTGAAGCACATCCTGCTCGGACACCAACCCCAACTGAACCAACACCCGCCCCAGCATGTCGCCCAACTCTTGCTGGGCCGACAGGGCGCGTTCCAGGTCACGTGGAGTGAGCTTGCCAGCCTGAACCAGCACGTCGCCGAGCCGGGGGCGCGGCTCGTCCTGCGTCAGGACGGGTTCAACGGTAGACAAGGATTCTGTGCTCATGTGGGGATGAAAGCGGTGATGCGACGCCCATCAGACGTCTGGAACGGGAGCGAAAGCCTGAGCACGGAGCCAGACACCGCACGCCAGGCCGCGATTTTGCACCAAATCACCCAGCCACCCGGCTCCAGCTGGCGCCGTTACACCCCAACCAACAGTTAACATGCTCGCCATGCAGCGTTGGCATCACTTCATCTAAATGACACACAGGGACAGCGGACCGGATTCCTTGAATCGGAGTGAACGGGATTTGACGCTTTCGGTGATCAGCCACGGCCATGCAGAATGCTTGCAAGTGTTGCTGGATGAACTGAGCGCTCAAGGCCCGAGCAATCTGCAACATCTGATCATCACCCACAACCTGCCCGGCCCTGGCCTGACGGTGCCGCCTGATTGCCCCTTCCGGGTCAGCGAGATCCTCAACGCCAAACCACAGGGCTTTGGCGCCAACCACAACAAGGCCTTCCAGCACTGCAGCACGCCATTCTTTGGCGTGATGAACCCAGACCTGGACCACCTGCCGAACAACCTGTGGTCACGCCTGGTCGAACTGGCCACCCCCGCACCCATCGGTCTTGCCTACCCCGTGCTGCTCAACCTCGACGGCACGGTACAAGACAGCGAACGCGAAGTGCCCACGCCGCTGTCCCTGCTCAAGCGCTACACCCATCGCCCGCCCGTGCCGCGGCGCGACTGGGCCAATGCGGCCTGCTGGGTGCTGCGCCGCGAGGTATGGCAGCAGTTGGGCGGCTTTGACGAGGGGTATTTTCTGTACTGCGAAGACGTGGACTTCTGCCTGCGCGTGCAACTGGCCGGGCTGGAGTTGAAGCGCGCCGACGTGCGCATGACGCACCACGCCCAGCGCACCAGCCACCGCCAGTGGCGCTACGTGAGCCTGCACCTGCGCAGCCTGTGGCGGCTGTGGACCACGCCGACGCTGTACCGCTACCTGTGGCGGCTGCGCAAGACCGGGCCGGTGCGGCTACCCGACATGGGGCGCTGAAGCCCCCTCGAGGGCAGCGACCCCACGCAGTGAGGGAGCCTGGGGACAACATCAGGCCGCCGCCGGGCCGCCCCAAGGCGGACTGCGGCCCCCGCGGGGGGCAGCGACCACACGCAGTGAGGGAGCGTGGGGGCCCTATATTCAGCCCTGGCGCCAGGGCAGGCCACGAAAGCGCCACCCACCCTTGCGGCCACGCTGGCCGTGTTGGTCCGGATCGCCCTCAAAGCCTTCGAGGATGTTGTAGGCCTGCAGCCCCAACTCCGTGGCGCGCTTGGCCGCGGCCACCGAGCGCACACCGCTGCGGCACAACAACACCACCTTGCGCCCGGCAGCGGCCGCCACCACACCGTCATCAAAGGCTGGGTTCATGGCCATGCCGGGCCATTGCTTCCAGGCCAGCCCGGTGGCGCCGGGCACAAAACCCACCCACTCGCGCTCGGCGTCGGTACGCACATCCACCAGCACCGCCTCACCTGACTGCACCCATTGCCAGGCCAGCAGCGGGGAGACATCGCCCGCATAACCGGAGGCCACACGCACCTCGCCCACCGGGGTGCCGCCGGCATCGTGCCGCAGGCCGGAGCTGAGGTTGGCCGGCACGGCCTCGTCAATGCGTCGGGGCTTGGGCAGTTGCAAGGCCTCCATCACCGCCACGAACTCGGCCTGGCTGCGGCCCGCCACGCGTGCGTTGCTGGCCTTTTCAATGCCGATGCTGGACCGGGTGCGGCCCTGGTAGTCGTGGCCTGGCCACACGGTGGTGGCCTCGGGCAGGCGAAACAGCACCTCGGTCAGGCTGCGGTACAGGGCCTCGGCGCAGCCCGACTGGAAATCGGTGCGGCCGCAGCCATTGATCAACAGCGTGTCGCCCGTGAAGACATGGTCACGCCACACATAGCTCATGCTGCCGGCGGTGTGGCCCGGGGTGTGCAGGGCCAGCAGGCTTTCGCCACCAAAGGCCAGGGTCTGGCCGTCACTGAGCTGGGTGGCCGCCGTGCCCACACCGCAGCCCTGCGGTGCCACGGTGTGCGCACCGGTGTGCTCGGCCAGGGCCGCCGCGCTGGTGATGTGGTCGGCATGGGCATGGGTTTCGATGATCCAGCGCAGGCTGAAGCCCTGCTCGCGCAAGACCTGAAGATCGCGCTCCAACTGCTCTTCGACCGGGTCGATGATCACGGCCTCGCGGGTCACTGGGTCGGCCAACAGGTAGGTGTAGGTGCTGGAGGCGGTATCGAACAACTGGATGGGTTGCATGTCGGTTCCTTGTGGCAAACAGACGGACTGGATCAAAAAGAAGGGGCGAGAGGAAAGACGCGGCGCAAGGGCCCTCAGGCAAACTTGGCCAACAGGCGGCCGATCTGATCCGGGGGCACACGGCCCTGCTCGATCATGCAGGCCACCATGTGAAAGAATGACTTGTCGAGCGCCTTGCGCGCTGCCGCCAACTGCTGTGCGATCTGCTCGCAGTCCACATCTTCGTCGATCAGGCGTTGCACGCCGCGCAGCTGACCTTCGACACGCGCCAACCGGGTTTGCAGCGCTTTCTTGTGGGCCGCATCGGCCAGGGACGGTGAAGAGGACATGGTCAAAAACGCCACAGGCGCGTCGGGGACAAGCTCGAAAATATACTCTGCCGGGTATACAGGAACAAGATTTCATCGCCAGAATCATCACCATGTTTGCACTGCACCCTTACCTCCAATCGGCCCTGGGCGGCCTGATGATCGGGCTCGCCAGCTGGTGGCTTCTGGTTTCGCTGGGCCGCATCGCCGGGATCAGCGGGATCGCGGCGGCCTTGCTGCCCGGGCAAGGCCCGAGCTCGGAGCGCGCCTGGCAGGCCGCCTTCCTGGCAGGACTGATACTGGGTGGCGCCCTGTTTGCCCAGTGGCTGCACACCCCCACCACACCGCTGCGCCCCCTGCCCCTGCTGCTGGGCGCAGGGTTTCTGGTGGGCCTGGGCACGGTGATGGGCTCGGGTTGCACCAGCGGCCACGGCGTGTGCGGGCTGGGCAGGCGCTCGGTGCGCTCGCTGGCGGCCACGGCCACCTTCATGGGCTCGGGCATGGCCACGGTGGCCTTGCAGAAGCTGTTTCAGGCCTGAGGCCTTCACCCCTTGTCCCGGCAAACCGCATGAGCACCTCCGTCACGCCCCGCCCCACCCCGTCGACCACCGACCCTGCCCTGTCGCGGCTGCCGGCCTTGCTGTCCGCCATGGCGGCAGGCCTGCTGTTTGCGGCGGGACTGGCCGTCTCCGGCATGACCCAGCCCGCCAAGGTGATCGGATTTCTGAACCTGGGCGGCATCGCCAGCGGCCAATGGGACCCCAGCCTGGCCTTTGTGATGGGGGGCGCCCTGCTGGTCACGCTGATCGGCTTTGCCGTCACGCCCCCCAGCCCGGCCCACCCGGAACGTCACCCCTTGTTCGCCCAACGTTTTCAATTGCCCACGCGGCAGGACATCGATACCCGGCTGTTGCTGGGGGCGGCGCTGTTCGGCATCGGCTGGGGGCTGGCGGGCTATTGCCCGGGGCCGGCCCTGAGCACGCTGCTCAGCGGCGGGCTGGACACCGCAGCCTTTGTGGCCGCCATGCTGGCCGGCATGGCCGTGGCGCGGCGCTGGCTGCGCTGATCCGCCGGCGGGGGTGATGGAGGGCCGCCACCCGGGCTGACCCGCAGGTGACCGACAGGCCGCAGCAGCGCCGCTACGCTGCGTGCCCATGTCCCACTTGCACCAGCCCACCCCATGAGCACTGCTTTCACGCCCGGTCGCAACCGCGTGCTGGCCCACACTGGCGCCCGCTACCCCATCGTCCAGGCCCCCATGGGCTGGATCGCCCGCACCCCGCTGGCCTCGGCCGTGTCGCGCGCCGGTGGGCTGGGGGTGATCGAGACCTCCTCCGGCGAGACCGCCAACTGCCAGCAGGAGATCCGGCAGATGCTGGCCCTGGGCCTGCCCTTTGGCGTCAACCTGCCGATCCGCTTTCTGCAGGACGACGCCATGCTGCGCTTCGTGTGCGACAGCGGGGTGCGCTTTGTCACCACCTCGGCGGGCAGCCCGGCCAAGTTCATCGCGCCGCTGAAGAGCGCCGGCATCACGGTCTACCACGCGGTGCCCACCCTGGACACCGCCCTCAAATGCGTGGATGCCGGTGTCGATGGGCTGGTGGTGGAAGGGTCCGAGGGCGGCGGCTTCAAGAACCCCGAAGAGGTATCGACCCTGGTGCTGCTGCAGGCCATCCGGGCCCGGGTCGATGTGCCCTTGATCGCCGCCGGCGGCATCGTGGACGGGCGCGGCATGGCCGCTGCGTTTGCGCTGGGCGCCGAAGCCATCCAGATGGGCACCCGCTTTGTCTGCTGCGCTGAGAGCCCGGTGCACGACAACTACAAGAACGCCATCGTGCAGGCCCGCGAAACCGGCACCTGGGTGCTGAACAAAAAGGCCTCGCCCTGCATCCGCGCGCTCAAGTCCGAACGCACCCGGGTGATCCACGACGAGGGCCTGATGCCGGCCGATACCTTCAAAGGTTTGCAACAGGTGTACTTCGGCGGCGACATGGAAGCCGCCCCGGCCCTGGCCGGCCAGAGCGTGGGCCTGATCGAGGGCATCCAGACCGCCCAGCAGATCATCGACGACACCCTGCGCGGCTTTGAAGAAATCACCGCCCGCCTGGGCGCCCTGAGCCAGCAGCGCCATTTCGGCTGAGACTTTCTGAAACCCAATCAACAGGAGACAACACCATGAACACCAGCGAACTCTTCTCGCTCAAAGGCCGCACCGCCCTCATCACCGGCGGCTCACGCGGCATCGGCCGCATGATTGCGGCCGGCTTCATCGCCCAGGGGGCACGCGTCTACATCTCGGCGCGCAAGGCCGCTGCCTGCGACGCCACCGCCGCCGAGCTGGCACAGGGCGGCCACTGTGTATCGCTGCCTGCCGATGTGTCCAGCGTCGAAGGTGCCAAGGCCCTGGCAGCGGCCTACGGCCAGCATGAGAGCTCGCTCGACATCCTGGTCAACAACGCCGGTGCCGCCTGGGGGGCTCCGTTTGACGAGTTCCCCGAAAGTGGCTGGGACAAGGTGGTCGACCTGAACTTGAAGGCCCCCTTCTTCCTGACCCAGGCCCTGGCCCCGCTGCTGCGCCAGGCAGCACAGCAGCGCGCGGCCAAGGTGATCAACATCGCCTCGATCGACGGCATCTCGGTCAACCCGCTGGAGACCTATTCGTACGCCGCCAGCAAGTCGGGCCTGATCCACCTGACCCGCCGCATGGCCCTGCGCCTGATCGAGGACAACATCATGGTCAATGCCATCGCCCCCGGGGCCTTCGCCTCCGAGATGAACCGCGACGCGCGCGACCACGGCGAGGAGGTCTCGGCCCGCATTCCGGCACGCCGCATCGGCAGCGACGAGGACATGGCCGCTGCGGCGATCTACCTGGCCTCACGGGCAGGCGACTACGTGGTCGGCCACACACTCACGGTGGATGGTGGGGTGACCCACGCCCGGGGGTGAGCCAGGTCAGCCCGGGCGCGGCAACAGCGCTCAGGGCTTGACGAACTTCAGCAGGAAGCCGTCAGTGCGTTGCCCGTCAGCGGCCGATTTCTGGTCACGGGGGTCGGCCGGGTTGCGGTAGATCTCGCTGGCAGACACGAAACGGAAGCCCGCCGCCTCGACCTCCTGGCGAACCAGGGCTTCCTCAACGCGGTGCAGGGTGTTCGACTCGGTGATGCCCGTGCCAGCACGCCCCGCGTGATCGGCAATCACATAGATGCCGCCCGACTTCAGCCCGGCAAAGATAGCCTGGTTCATGCCTGCGCGGTCCACGCCCCAGTGCCCCAGGTCGTGGTAATTGAACATGAAGGTCACCAGATCCAGCCCCTTGCGGGTGGCCGCATCGGGAACCGGGGATTCAAAAGGCAGCACCACGGGCTCCAGCGTGCCCAGTTGGGACTGGCGAGCTCGCTGCAGCAAGGCAGCAAAAGAGCGCGTACGGGCCGGTTCTGGCCCGGCCCTGAAGCCAACCGTGTCGGTCTGTGAAGCAGCGTCCTTGGCATTTGCAGGTGGCTCCGCACTTTGACCATAGACCCGCCCGGTGGCGCCGACGCTGCGCGCCAGCAACTCGCTGGTGTAGCCGCCCCCGGCATTCAAATCCAGCACCTGCATGCCGGGACGCACACCGATGAATGCCAGCAGTTTTTCAGGTTGACGCACCGCGTCCAGTTGCCGGTCTGCGGCCGAGCGATCCGGGCTGGCAACAATGGCCGCGATCGAGTTGGTGTTCAAGGCGCCGGGCACGCCATTGGCAGCAGGGCCGGCACAGGCGGCCAAAGTCAGAACGAGAGAAGCCCCCACGGCACGAGCGATCAAGGTTCGGGTCAGTTTCATGACGATTCTCAGTTGGGTCGACAAAAAAAACGGGCAGATACCCGGAATCAAAAAAAGTTCACCACCACGGCGTGGCCTGCCACAAGGCCACCAGCAGAGGCATCAGCACCGCTGTAGCCACCCCGTTGAGCCCCATGGCCAGCGCGGAAAACGCCCCGGCCGTTTCATGCACTTGCAAGGCCCGGGCGGTGCCGATGGCGTGGGCCGAGATGCCCACGGCAAACCCTCTCACCGCAGGGTCGTGAACCCCGATCCAGTTCAGCAGCGGACGGGCCATGATGGCGCCACTGATACCGGTTACCGCCACGGCAACCGCCGCCAGCGAGGGCAAGCCGCCCCATCGTTCGGCCAGCGCCATGGCGATCGGCATGGTGGCCGATTTTGGCATCAATGAGAGCAAGGTTTCGGTCGAGCCCCCCAGCGCCCAGGCAATCACCACAGCCGACACCATCGCCGTGACCGACCCCGCCAGCAGCGCCACCAGTACCGGTCGCCAGATGCGCTTGAGTCGCTCGAACTGACCGAACAAGGGAACGGCCAGCGCCACCGTGGCCGGGCCGATCAGAAAATGGACGAACTTGGCCCCTTCAAAATAAGTGGGATAAGGTGTGCCGGTGACCCACAACACGGCGATCACCAGGCTCACCGAGGTGAGCACCGGTATTAGCCAGGGCTTGTGTCCGGAGTGCCGGTAAAGCGCCACCGCACCCAGGTAGGCCAACAAAGTGAGCGCCAGCCACAACAAGGGCGAGCGGCCCAGAAAGACCCAGATCTCGAACAGGCCACCGGGGTTCATGCAGCCTCCTCAGGGACGTCATCCGTCAGAGGCTGACCGCTGCGCCGCAACATCCAGCGCAAGGTCAACGCCGTCACCACCAAGGTCACCGCCGCCCCGCCAATGCCTGCCGCCAGAAACGGCAGCCACTCGTGGGCGACGCGGCCAAAGTGCATCATCACGCCGGCCACCGCCGGGATGAACAGCAGCATCAGGTGTTGCAACAGCCCCCCTGAGGCCTGGCGCAGCCCCTCGGGCACGGCGCCCCGCCGCACCAGCCAACCGGCCAGGATCAGCATGCCCAGCAAGGGCCCGGGCAAGGGCAGGTGCAACCAGAACACCAGGCCTTCGCCCAGCAGCTGCATCAGAAACAAAAGCGTCAGTCCTTGAATCATGGTGGGGTGCCTCCTGTGGGCTCAAGCTGGGGGCCGCCATTGTCACGCAAGGCCGCTTTGGGTGCAGGCGCGGGCGCTGCGCCCACCCTCACCACCGGGGCAAGGCGCCCAGGCGCAGTTGCTGACGGCGTTCTGCGTGGTCAGGCACCACGGCGGCCACCGTGTCCCAGAAGCGCGGGCTGTGGTCCATCACGCGCAGGTGGGCCAGCTCATGCACCACCACATAGTCGATCACGGGCAGGCTGAAATGGATCAGGCGCCAGTTGAGGCGGATGCTGCCGTCAATGCGGGCACTGCCCCAGCGGGTGCTGGCATTGCTCAGGGCCAACTTCTTCCACTGCACGCCCAGTTGGGGTGCGTAGTGGTCGAGCCGCTGGGCGAACAAGGCCTTGGCCTCGCGCATCAGGCAGGCCTGGACGGCATCCTTGATCTGGCTGGCCTCGGCCTGCGGCGGCAGGCCCAGGCTCAGCAGGTGGCGCACGCCCTGCTCGGCCGCCGCCTCAGGGGGCAGGCTGTGCAGCAGCCCGCCGGCCAGTGCGCCCGGCTGCAGGCGCACGCGCAGGGGCTCACCCAGAAAAGGCAGCTCGGCCCCGTCGGCCCAGGCCACGCTGGCCTCGGCCTGGCGGGTCTGGCGCTCGCGGGCCTCGTCGAGCTTGCGCACGATCCAGGCGCTCTTGGTGCGCAGTGCGGCATCCACCTCGGCCTGAGGCACCCAGCGCGGCGCCCGCACCACCAGCCCCTCGGGCCCGACGACAAAACCAATGCTGCGCCGGCGCGCCCGCTCGAAGCGGTAGGCCACCCAGGTGCCTTGCAACTGCAGCTCGCGGTTGGCCTGGGGGTGGCGAAAGCTCATGGGGGCGATCACCTCGGTCAGCGGTGCGGCGGGCGGGCCGGCAGGGCTGGGGGTGGGCGCTTTCGGGCGTGGCGGCTCGAACAACTGCGGGTCGGGCGTTGGCGCCGCCTTGGGTCGGCGCGGCGGGGCGGCCCGACGCTTGACCGGCCCAGAGGGCGCTGCCGGCGTCGGGTCACGCTCGAACAGATCGAGTGTGAACTGCAGCAGTCGGTTCATGGCCCCTGGCACGCGCGAGCTCAGCCCTGGGCAGGCGGATAGGCCTCGGGGTCGAGGCGACGCATCTCGGCCTCGATCCAGGCCTCCACCTCGCGCATCAGCTCGTCGGGCTGACGCCCGGCCGAGGGGATCGGCTTGCCGATCGACACATCCACCACGCCGGGGTGTTTGATGAAGGCCTTGCGCGGCCAGCATTTGGCCGAGGTGACGGCGATCGGGATCACCGGCGCACCGGTCTCGATGGCCAGGCGGGTACCGCCGCTCTTGTACTGGCCTTTCTGGCCGCGGGGCGTGCGCGTGCCCTCGGGGAACATGATGATCCAGATGCCCTGGGCCAGCAGGCGCTTGCCCTGCGCCACCACCTTGTTGAAGGCCTGGGCGCGCTGGCTGCGGTCGATGTGGATCATGTCGAGCCGGCCCATGGCCCAGCCAAAGAAAGGCACGTACAGCAGCTCTTTCTTGAACACATAGGCCAGCGGGTGCGGCATCAGCGTGGGCATCAGAAAGGTCTCGAAGGTCGACTGGTGCTTGACCAGCAGAATGGCCGGGCTGGTCTCGCCCAGCGGCAGGTTCTCGCGCCCGCTCACCCGCACCTGAATGCCCAGCAGCACGCGCGCGCCCGACACGGCCCAGCCCAGCCAGCGCACCGCCATCCACCACAGCGGGGTGCCACGGCGCCACAGCGAGGCCACGAGCATGATCAGGGCCCAGGGGATCACGGTGACCAGCATCCACAGGGTGTGCAGGATGGAGCGCAGCAGGGACATGGGTGGGGTCTTCTCGAAAATGAAGGACGATGGATCTCGGTGAAGGCGCCAGAGACAGCGCCCCCACTCAGGCCGCGGCGCGCTGGCGCTCGGCGTCGCGTGCGATCAGGTGGTCGGCAAAGGCGCCCACGTCGGCATGCACACGGGTGCCCGGCGGAAAGGTGTCGGGCAAGGGCCGGTCGCGCCACTCGGCGCCCAGGCCGGTGAGCACCAGGTGCGGCTCGCAGCCGGCGGCATGCCCGGCCTGCAGGTCACGCAGGCTGTCACCCGCCATGGGCACGCCCTGCAGGCTGATGCCGTAGCGCTCGGCAATCTGCTCGAACAAGCCGGGTGAAGGCATGCGGCAACGGCATTCCTCATCGGGGGCGTGCGGGCAGAAGAACACTGCCTCGACACGCCCGCCTGCGGCGGCCAGCAGCTTGTGCATCTTGGCGTGCATGGCATTGACCTGGGCCATGTCGAACAGGCCGCGCCCCAGGCCCGCCTGGTTGGACACCACCACCACCTGGAAGCCAGCGTGGTTGAGGCGCGCAATCGCCTCCAGCACGCCGGGCAGGGGCAGCCACTCCTCAGGGCTTTTCACGAAGTCGTCGCTGCTTTCGTTGATGGTGCCATCGCGGTCGAGAATGACGAGTTTCATGGGAAGCATCCTGTGGAGGGGCGTTGGGGCTCAGCTGGCCAGTCGGGACAGATCGGCCACGCGGTTCATGGCGTCGTGCAGGGTCTTGAGCAGGCCCAGGCGGTTCAGGCGCAGGTCCAGCTCTTCGGCGTTCACCATCACGCCTTCGAAGAAGGCATCGACCGGAGCGCGCAGGGCCGCCAGGGTCTGCAGCGAAGCGGTGTAATCGCCGGCATCGAACTGGGCCTTGGCCTGCGGTGCCGTGGCTTGCAGGGCGGCAAACAGGGCCTGCTCTGCGGCTTCCTTGAGCAGCACCGGGCTGACGTGGGCATCCACCTCGCCGGCCTTCTTGAGGATGTTGCTGACGCGCTTGTTGGCTGCGGCCAGGGCTGCCGCCTCGGGCAGCTTGGCAAAGGCACGCACCGCCTCCAGGCGCTGGGCCACGTCGGACAGGCGTTCGGGGCGCAGTGCCAGCACGGCATCCACCTCCTGGGCGCTGAAACCTTGCTCGCGCAGGCTGCCGGCCAGGCGGTCGTAGATGAAATCGGCCAGGGCGGCGCTGGCGTCGCTGATCTTGTCGCCAAAGGCGGGCACGGCGCTTTGCAGCAGGGTCCCCAGGGCCAGCGGCAGCTGGTTCTCGATCAGCAGGCGCACCACGCCCAAGGCGTGACGGCGCAGCGCAAACGGGTCTTTGTCGCCGGTGGGCAGGTTGCCGATGCCGAACATGCCGGTCAGGGTTTCCAGCTTGTCGGCCAGGGCCACCACCACGCCCACGGTGCCGCGCGGCAGGGTGTCGCCGGCAAAGCGGGGCTTGTAATGGTCTTCGATGGCGTCGGCCACAGCCTCGGGCAGACCGTCGTTGAGGGCGTAGTAACGGCCCATGGTGCCCTGCAGCTCAGGGAACTCGCCCACCATGTCGGTCACCAGATCGGTCTTGGCCAGTTGCGCGGCCAGATCGGCCTGCGCCACCAGGGTGGCGTCGCCCAATTGGGCAGCGATCGCCTGGGCAATGGCGCGCACGCGCTCGACACGCTCGCCCTGGGTGCCCAGCTTGTTGTGGTAGACCACCTTGCCCAGGCCTTCGACGCGCGAGGCCAGGGTTTTCTTGCGGTCCTGGTCGAAGAAGAACTTGGCGTCGGCCAGGCGCGGGCGCACCACGCGCTCGTTGCCGCCGATCACCGCGCTGGCATCCGCCGGGCTGATGTTGCTGACCACCAGGAACTGGTGCGTCAGCTTGCCGGCGGCGTCCAGCAGCGGGAAGTACTTCTGATTGGCCTTCATGGTCAGGATCAGGCACTCCTGCGGCACGCCCAGGAACTGGGTCTCGAAGGCGCAGATCAGCACGTTGGGGCGCTCGACCAGGGCGGTGACTTCGTCAAGCAAAGCGTCGTCTTCAATGGGACGCACGCCATTGCCCACCTGGGCCGCGGCGGCGGCCAGCTGCCGCACGATCTCGGCGCGGCGCTCGGCAAAGCTGGCGATCACGGCGCCATCGTGGCGCAGGGTCTCGGCGTAGGCGTCGGCATGTTCGATGGTGACCACCGGCTTGGCGGCCTCGAAACGGTGGCCCAGGGTGGTGTTGCCCGACTTCAGGCCCAGCACCTTGAGCGGCACCACACTGCTGCCATGCAGGGCGACCACGCCATGTGCCGGGCGCACGAAGTGCACGCTGCTCCAGCCCGGCAGCTCGCAATCGGTTTCGAGCTGGTAGGTCATGACCTTGGGGATCGGCAGCTTGGCCAGCGACTCTTCCAGGGCTTTTTGCAGGCCGACGTCGAGCGTGGCGCCATTGACCACGCTGTCATAGAACAAGGCCTCGGCCTTGCCGTCAGGCGCGCGCTTGAGGCCGGCCACGGCAGACGCATCGGCGCCCAGGGCCGCCAGCTTCTTGAGCAGGGCCGGCGTGGCGTTGCCCGCAGCGTCCAGGCCCACGCTGACCGGCATCAGCTTTTGCTGCACCGCGCGGTCGGCCGCCTTGGCCGCCACGTGGGTGATGTGCGCCGCCAGGCGACGCGGCGAGGCGAAGGCGGTGGTCACGCTGTCGGCAGCGGCCAGGCCCTGGGCCTTGAGTTGCTCGGCCAGCACGCCGGCAAAGGCCTCGCCCAGCTTCTTGAGTGCCTTCGGGGGCAGCTCTTCGACAAACAGTTCAACCAGAAGATTTTGTTGGCTCATGATGTCTTGTTCTCCCGCTCAGGCGGCCTTCTTGGCAATCTGTTCAACCCACTCGCGCGGGGCCATGGGGAAACCCAGGCGCTCGCGGCTCTCGTAATAGGCCTGGGCCACGGCGCGGGCCAGGTTGCGGATGCGGCCGATGTAGGCGGCCCGCTCGGTGACCGAGATCGCGCCCCGGGCATCCAGCAGGTTGAAGGTGTGGGCGGCTTTGAGCACCTGCTCGTAGGCCGGCAGGGCCAGTTGCTGCTCCATCAGGTACTTGGCCTGCTTTTCGTGGGCCCCGAAGGCGGTGAACAGGAACTCGGCATCGCTGTGCTCGAAGTTGTAGGTGGACTGCTCCACCTCGTTCTGGTGGTACACGTCGCCGTAGCTCAGGGTGTCGGTCCACTTGAGGTTGTAGACGTTGTCCACACCCTGCAGGTACATGGCCAGGCGCTCCAGGCCGTAGGTGATCTCGCCGGTGATGGGCTTGCAATCAATGCCGCCCACCTGCTGGAAATAGGTGAACTGGGTCACCTCCATGCCATTGAGCCAGACCTCCCAGCCCAGGCCCCAGGCGCCCAGCGTGGGGTTTTCCCAATCGTCTTCGACGAAGCGGATGTCGTTCTTCTTGAGATCGAAACCCAGTGCCTCCAGGCTGCCCAGGTACAGCTCCAGGATGTTGCTGGGGGCGGGCTTGAGCACCACCTGGTATTGGTAGTAGTGCTGCAGGCGGTTCGGGTTCTCGCCATAGCGGCCATCCTTGGGGCGGCGGCTGGGCTGCACATAGGCGGCCTTCCAGGGCTCGGGGCCCAGGGCGCGCAGGAAGGTGGCGGTGTGCGAGGTGCCTGCGCCCACTTCCATGTCGTAGGGCTGCAACAGCGCGCAGCCCTGGGCGTCCCAGTAGGACTGCAGCTTCAGAATGATTTGCTGAAAGGTCAACATGACGTTGGGCCCCGGTGGGCCGGGGTCTGGGCAAAAGAGGTGGATGGGGCCGGCGTGGCTGCTTTTTGAAGCAGGCTCTTGCGCAGCAAACCCGTGATTTTACGGCCCGGCGGACCTGGATGCCCGGGGCCCTCATGAGGCAGGCCCATACATCCCGCCACAGGACGGGCCATCCTTTGTAAACGGGACACAAATTGACGCAAAGCCCATGCAAAATACCGGCGCAGAAGACAGCAGAGCCGACACATGCGCGCCCTGGGGGCCTCGGACACCTCACCAACCCATGGATTCCGACAAGATGAAAGCAAACCTCGTTCGATGGGGCCTGGCCCTGGGCCTGACGGCCTTGCTGGGCGCCTGCGGTGGCGGCAATGGCAGCAGCACCGTGGCAGAACGCCAGTTGCCCACCTCCGCCTTGGGCACGCCGGTGGACAGTTTCACCCCCGCCACGGCCAAGTCTGCCGAGGTCAGCAACGACTACACACTGGGCACCGGCGACCCGGCCCCGAGCTACAAAGTGGCCCTGGGCAGCGCCGGCACCGAGGTGGCCAAGCTGCAAACTGCGGTCGACATCCGCAGCATCGGCCAGGCGCCGCAGATCGGCCTGGGCCGCAAGATTGCCGAACTGGATTCGGCCACCACCTTCGCCAGCCGCCTGCAATGGACCCCAGGCAGCGACGGCAGCCAGCGCGCCGCCATCCGCTTTGTCTCCAGCGGCGCCGCCGGCACCCGGCTGGTGCTCGATGTGAGCCACATCGACGCGCGCACCAAGCTGCGCTTCTATGCCCAGGGTGCCAGCACCGCCACCGAAGTCACGGGCACCCAGGTGATCGACGCCCTGGCCGCCAATGAACTCAGCAAGGCGGGCGCCAGCGGCAACCACCTCTACTTCGCCCCCTACGTGGAAGGCGAAGACCTCACGATGCAGATCGAGCTGCCTGCAGGCGTGGCCACCTCCACGCTGCAAATCAACGTGCCGCAGCTGTCGCATCTGTTCCAGTCGCCCACGGCCGCCAAGCTCGCGCTCAAGATCAACAACTCGGGCAGTTGCGAGATCGATGTGGCCTGCAACAGCGACTGGAGCAGCACCGGCAACAGCGTGGCGCGGCTGCTGTTCTCCGACGCCAGCACCGGCAGCAGCTACCTGTGCACGGGCACCCTGCTGAACGACCGCGCCAGCAGCGCGACGCCCTACCTGCTCACCGCCAACCACTGCATCTCGACCCAGACCGTGGCCAGCACGCTGCAGACCTTCTGGTTCTACCGCGCCTCGGCCTGTGGCAGCGGCACCCTGTACAGCGCCAGCAAGACCGTGACCGGCGGCGCCGCCCTGCTCTACACCGACAACAGCAGCGACGCCACCTTCCTGCGCCTGAACAACAGCCCGCCCTCAGGCGTGACCTATTCGGGCTGGTCGCCCAGCCTGCCCGCCACGGGCACCAGCGTCGGCGGTGTGCACCACCCCGCTGGCGACCTGCAAAAGGTCAGCTTGGGCAGCACCACCGGCTATGCCTCTTGCAGTCGGACCGCTGGCTCCGATACGTTCTCCTGCAGCTTCACCTCGGGCTCCAGCAGCAGCACTACCCACGTCCGCGTCGGCTGGAACAGCGGCGTGACCGAGGGCGGCAGCAGCGGCTCGGGCCTGTTCATCACCAGCGGCGGCTCGAAATACCTGGTGGGTCAGTTGTCTGGCGGCGGCTCCACCTGCTCCAATCCCACTGCCAATGACGTTTATGGTCGCTTCGATCTGGCCTACACCGCTGGGATCTACAAATGGCTGGACAATGCCACGGCCACCCGGGTTCCGGTCTACCGTTTCTACAACGCAACCAGCCGCGTTCACTTCTTCACGGCCAGTACTTCTGACCGCGACTACGTGATCAACAACATCCCCCAGTACGCTTACGAGGGAATTGCTTTCTACTCTTACGCAACTTCAGCCAACGGGCTGAGCCCTGTCTACCGCTACTACAACCCGACCAGCAATGGCCACTTTTACACGGCAAGCACTACGGATGTGAGCTACATCGCGGCCAACCTCACCCCCCCGTTCGTCGCCGAGGGGATTGGCTGGTACTCGCAAACTGCGAGCGATGGCGTGAGCGCACCGGTGTACCGCTTCTACAACACGGCCACCAACGCTCACTTCTACACAATCAGCCCCACTGACCGTGCTTTCATCAACGCAAACATGCCCACTTACCGCGATGAGGGTGTGGCCTTCTACAGTTGGGCCAGCCAGTGACAAAGAGCTCAGCGGCTGAGGCTCGGCGTCTTCGAGCGGGTACGACGGTGTGACGCACGTTCGCACTGTCTAGCCCAAAGTACCAGCCCCAGACACAGCAGCCACAGCGGCGCCAGCCCCAGGCGCGACACCCACCAGGCGTAGGGGGTGATGCCCCAGCCGCCGTGATCGGCGCTGAGCCCCCGCCCCTGCACCACGCCTTGCAGCACGCCGCGGCTCACCGGCGGCAACTGGGCCGTCACCCGACCGCGGTGGTCGATGATGGCGGTGGCGCCCGTGTTGGTGGCCCGCACCATGGGGCGGGCGAATTCGAGCGCACGCAGTCGGGAGATGTTCAGGTGCTGGTCGATGGCCACGCTGTCGCCAAACCAGCCGATGTTGCTCACGTTGACAAACACCGTGGGGGCCCGGGCCGGGTCGCGAAAACGCAGCCCCAACTCCTCGCCAAACAAATCCTCATAGCAGATGTTGGGCGCCAGCCGCTGGCCTTGCCAGGGCATGGAGGCCTGGCCCACCGCGCCCGCATTGAAGTCGCCCAGCGGCATGTCCATCAAGGCCACAAACCAGTGGAACATCGGCGGGATGAATTCGCCAAAGGGCACCAGGTGGTGCTTGTCGTAGGCGTACAGACGAGTCTCGCCGGGCATCAGGCCCAGCACCGAGTTGGTGTAGCCCTCGCGCTGGTTGCCCAGGGGCACACCGATCAGGGCGGCCTGGGGTCGCCCGCCCTGGGGAGGCGCCTGCGACCCCACGCCATAGCGCTGTAGCAGCCCGTCCCAATAGCCCGCGGGCAACTGCTCGGGCAGCAGAGGCAGCGCGGTCTCAGGCGCCACCACCAAAGAAGCCTGGTTGGCCATCAGTTGCGCCCGGTACCAGGCCAGGGCCATGGGCACGCCCGAGCCGGCCTGGAATTTCTCGTCCTGCGGGATGTTGCCCTGCAACAGGCTGACCTCCAGCGAGGCCGAGGAGGCCGGCTGCTCGGGCGCAGGCACCCAGCACAGCAGGGCCCACAAGCCCAGCAACACCGCGCGCATCACCCACGACAACCTGGCCCAGCTCGCCAGCGCGGCGGCCCAGGCCGCCACCAAAGCCCCCGTGCCATACACCCCGACCCAAGGGGCCAGCCAGCGTGCCGCACCCTCCACCTGGGCATAGCCCCCGGCCCCCCAGGGAAAGCCGGTGAACCAATGCCCGCGCAAAAGCTCGGCCAGGGTCCACAAGGCGGCAAACAACCCGGCCGAAGCCAGCGGGCCCAGCGCCAGCCGATGGTGCCAACGCACATACAGCCCCGCCGCCAGGGCGTAGTAGCTGCCGAGAAAGGCAGCCAGCCCCAGCACGGCCAGCACCGCCAGCGGCGCCTCCAGCCCGCCATAGACGGCCATCGAGATGTACAGCCACCAGAAGGTGCCGGCCAGCCAGCACAGGGCGAAAACGGCGCCCAGCCAGGCGCCACGCCGGGCGCTGGGCGCCCGGTGGAGCAAGCCGACCAGGGCGACCAGCGACAAGGCCTGCAGCGTGCCCAAGGCCTGCCCACCCCAGGGCCAGGCCAGCGACAGGGCCTGCATCACGCCGGCCAGGGCCGCAAACGCCCAGTGGGCCAAGGTGGCCCGGGCCGGGCGCCCCAAGCCGCGCAAGCCGCTCAGGCCCTTCATGCGGGGGTGGCGCCGTCGGCCTGGGGCGTGACCTTGAACCAGCGCACGGCGCCGCCCTTGGTGTGTTGCACCACGAACTTCAACCCGGCCAGCTCAAAGTGCTCGCCGCGCCGGGGTACATGGCCCAGTTCATGGGCGATCAGGCCGCCGATGGTGTCAAAGTTTTCGTCGGCATCGCGGCTTTCGATGAGCACGCCAAAGGCCTCGGCCACGCGCTCGATCGGCGTGTCGCCGCTCACGCGGTAGCTGCGGTCGGCCAGGCCGAAGATGTCGCCTTCGTCTTCGGCGATGTCGAATTCATCCTCGATCTCGCCGACGATCTGCTCCAGCACATCTTCGATGGTGATCAAGCCAGCCACTCGACCGAACTCGTCGATGACGATGGCCAGGTGGTTGCGGTTGCCTCGGAACTCGCGCAACAAGTCGTTGAGGCCTTTGCTTTCAGGCACAAAAACGGCGGGTCTGAGCAGGGCCCGGATGTTGAGTTCTGGGGCCCGCTGCAGCTTGAGCAGGTCCTTGGCCATCAAGATGCCGATGATGTTGTCGGGCTCATCGCTGTACACCGGGAAACGGGAATGCCCGGTTTCGATCACCTGGTGCAGCAGTTCGTCGTAGGGGGAGTCGATGTTGAGCCGGTCCATGCGCGGCGTGGCGAGCATGACGTCGCCGGCCGTCAGATCGGCCATGCGGATGACGCCTTCGAGCATCACGCGCGACTCGGCGCCTATGACCTGGTTGTCCTCGGCATCGGTGAGGGCTTCCAGCAATTCGTCACGCGAGTCGGGCCCGGGACGGATGAATTCGGCAACTTTTTGCAGAAAAGAGCGCTTGTCTTCCTTCTCGGAAGCACGCGCGGGGTGAGGGTCGGACACAGCCTGGTGCGCAAAACGTGCGGTAGTGGGTAAGCCTCAAGGATAGCGGATTGATATGACAGCCGGCCAACACGGCCGGCCGCACCGCTTTCCACTCACTGGGCCGACTGGTGACGACCCTGGCGCACGCCCCGGCGGATTTCCTGCACGCTGGCCAGCGTGTCACGGAACTGCTTGGCCTGAACCTTGAGTCGGTAGTCGAGTTCGGCGAACTGCTGCTCGACGATCTCGGCCACGCGCGAATCCAGACTGGCGGGCGGCAGCTTGAGGTGGGCCTCGGACTCCGAGCCATCGCGCTCCACCGTCGCACCGGCATTGCGGGCGATCTTCAGCATGGCGGTGTTCTCGCTCAGGGCGTGGATGAACATCAGGCTCACGCCTTCGTTGCGGGCGTGCATCACGGCCCGGTCGAACAGGCGGGCGCCGTAGCCACGGCCACGGGCGTGCTTGAGCACCGACACGCCGAACTCGGCGCAACTGGCCGACTTCGGATCGGTCGAGAACGCCAGGTGCGCCATCGCGATCAGTTCAAGCCGGCGGTTGTAAATGCCAAAGATCTCGTCGCGCTCAAAGTCGAGCTGGTCGACATAGCGCTGCACCTGCTCGTCGCTGGCGGCATAGCCAAAGCGCAGGTAGCGGTCTTGCGGCTCCAGGGCCAGCAAATGAGCGGCGATGCGGGAGCGGTAGCTGGGGCCGAGCGAGCGGATGGGCACCAGCACGGGCGATGGGCCCGAGGCTTCAGGGCCCGAAGGTTGGGCCAGGGTGAAATGAAACAGATCGCGTCCCGCCTGCAGCGAAGACCGGATCCAGTTGGAAGGGGCTAACATGGGCTGAACTATAAGGGTTTTCCCCTATAACCCAAAATCCAGCCCCTTCAAGCCCTGCGGAGATGAAGGTTATCCCCCCTCAAGAACCGTTCGTCAGACAGGCAAGGCCGTCGTGGCCTTGACGCGGTCCAGCACAAAGCTGGTCTTGCAATCCTGCACGCTGGGGTGCTTGAGCAGGCTTTCCATCACAAAGCGCCGGTAATGCGCCATGTCGGCCACCACCACCCGCAGCAAAAAATCCATCTCGCCCGTCAGGGCTGCGCACTCGACCACCTCGGGCCAGGTCTGCACACTGGCGCGGAACAGGTCCATGGGGTTGCGCTTGTGGCTCTCGGTGTGCTTTTCGAGCCGCACATTGAGGTAGGCCGTCAGGCCCAGGCCCACGGCCTCGGGCTGTACCAGGGCCACGTAGCGGTCGATCACGCCGCTGTCTTCCAGGCGCCGGACCCGGCGCAGCACCGCGCTGGCCGACAGGCCCACGGCCTCGGCGATCTGGTCGTAGGTGGCGCGACCATCCGCCTGCAGACTGCGCAAAATCTGCCGATCCAGCTTATCCAATGCTTCCATGGCCTTTATTTTGCAGGATTCATGCAAATTGACCGAGGTCACGGCCGCAGAACGCAGAAAAACTGCTGGCCTCGCCCCCTACAGTCAATCGCTTCAAGACCTCACTCATGGATGGAGACAGACTGATGAACGCCCCCCTGCCTGCCAACGCCACCGCGCCCGTGGCACCCTTCACGCCCTGGGACAACCCCATGGGCACCGACGGCTTTGAATTCATCGAGTACGCGGCCCCCGATCCGGTGGCCATGGGCCTGGTGTTCGAGCGCATGGGCTTTCGCCCGGTGGCACGCCACCGCCACAAGAACGTGACCCTGTACCGCCAGGGTGAGATCAACTTCATCATCAACGCCGAGCCCGATTCGTTCGCCCAGCGCTTTGCCCGCCTGCACGGCCCCAGCGTGTGCGCCATCGCCTTCCGGGTGCAGGATGCCAAGGCCGCCTACGAGCGCGCCGTCGGCCTGGGCGCCTGGGGCTATGCCGGCGTGGCCGGCCCGGGCGAGCTGAACATTCCCGCCATCAAGGGCATCGGCGACAGCCTGATCTACCTGGTGGACCGTTGGCGCGGCAAGAACGGCGCCCAGCCCGGTGCCATCGGCAACATCGGCTTCTTCGATGTCGATTTCGAGCCCCTGCCCGGCCTGAGCACCGAAGAAGCCCTGGCCCCCCATGGTGTGGGCCTGACCTATATCGACCACCTGACGCACAACGTGCACCGGGGTCGCATGCATGAATGGGCCGACTTCTACGAGCGCCTGTTCAACTTCCGCGAGGTCAAGTACTTCGACATCGAAGGCCAGGTGACCGGCGTGAAGAGCAAGGCCATGACCAGCCCCTGCGGCAAGATCCGCATCCCGATCAACGAAGAAGGCAAGGACAAGCCGGGCCAGATCCAGGAGTACCTGGACATGTACCGCGGCGAAGGCATCCAGCACATCGCCATGGGCTCGGACAACCTCTATGCCACGGTGGACGGCTTGCAGGCCAACCAGGTGCGCCTGCTCGACACCATCGACACCTACTACGAACTGGTGGACAAGCGCATCCCGGGCCATGGCGAAAACCTGGCAGAACTGCACAAGCGCAAGATCCTGATCGACGGCAAGAAGGACGCGCTGCTGCTGCAGATCTTCAGCGAGAACCAGTTGGGCCCGATCTTCTTCGAGTTCATCCAGCGCAAGGGCGACGACGGCTTTGGCAACGGCAATTTCAAGGCCTTGTTCGAGTCCATCGAGTTGGATCAGATGCGGCGCGGGGTGATCTGAGGCCCCATGAGCGGATGCGGAACGCAGCCGCTCATCTATCCATCGCTTCTATCAACGCCATCACCTGGCTGCGCACGCCGGGGTCGGTGGCCAGGGCGACGTGGGGGATGCCGGGCACGAAGTGGGCCCGGGCGCCGGGCAGGGTGGCGGTGTGGGCCGGGAAGACGACGTTGTCGCAGTTCGAATAGAAGCAGCTGAAGGCGGTGGCGCGTTCGGTCGGCTCCTCGGCGGCCAAGGATTGCAGCCAGGGGCTGGCCAGGCGCATCTGGCGGCCGTTGGCGGTGTGGGCCCAGCGGGCGAGCCAGGTGCCCTGGTGCGGAGTACCCAGGGTGATCACATGGTGCACAAGGGGGGCTTCGCCACGCGCCGCACTGGCACGCCACCAGGCGCGGGCCACCAGGCCGCCCATGCTGTGGGCCACGACGATGGGGGCCCGGCCGGTGGCCTCGGTGAGGGCCGTCACGGCGCGGTCCACCTGTGCCGCACAGGCATCGATCGAGCCAAACGGAGGCTCCAGGCTGAGCGCCATGAAAGGCCGCCCCACCGCGGTGAAATGCTGCATCCACGGGGTCCAGACGCCCCGGTTGCAGAAGTAGCCGTGGATCAGCAGCACGCCGCGCTGCCCAGCGGGCCCCGGTGGCGATAACTGATCGCCCAGGGCGTCGGCCCGAAACGGCTGCCAAAATCCAAACACCCGGCTGGAGGCCCGCACCTCCGTCACCCAGGCCCGCAGCAGCTGCGGCCAGGGGGCGGGTGGCGCCGGGTCACCCCAGTTGACCCGCGCCATGATCAGCAACTCCAGGCCCAGGGCCAGCGGGTTCAGGGCCAACAGGCCCAGCAGCACCGCGGCCATCACCCAGGGCGATTGCGGCCACCACCAAGCCCAGGCGCCCACCATCAGCAGCGCCCCCCAGAGCAGCATCATTCTTTGCAGGCGGGCAATCATCGGCGGCTCACTCCAAGGGGAACTGATGTCATGCGCCGATGATGGCACGCAGCGCTGCATCGAAGCGCAACCCTCTGTGCCTGTCGCCTCAGCGACGGATTGCCGCCTCACCCTAGGACAAGCCCCGTAGCCACCTTTGCTGCAGCGCAGCCAGAATCGAGCGCCAAGGAGAGACATGATGGACAGAATCTGGTTGCAGCACTACCCGGCCGGCGTGCCCCAAACGATTGACCCCGAGCAGTACCGTTCGGTCCCCCACCTGCTGGAGGAGTCGTTCCGCAAATTTGCCGACAAGCCGTTTTCGGTGTGCATGGACGTGTGGATGAGCTACGGCGAGCTCGACACCCTGTCGGCTGCGCTGGGCGCCTGGCTGCAGTCGCGCGGGCTGGAGCCCGGGGCCCGGGTGGCCATCATGCTGCCCAACATCCCGCAGTTTGCCGTCACCATGGCCGCGGTGCTGCGCGCCGGCTACACCTGCGTCAACGTCAACCCGCTCTACACCGCGCGCGAACTCGAGCACCAGCTCAAGGACTCGGGCTCGACGGCCATCATCATCCTGGAGAACTTTGCCCACACCCTGCAGGCGGTGATCGACAAGACCCCGATCAAGCAGGTGGTGATGACCTCGATGGGCGACCTGCTGGGTGGCCTCAAGGGCGCCTGGATCACCTTTGCCGTGCGCCACCTGGCCAAGATGGTGCCCCCCTACCAAATCGCCCTGACGCCCGGGCGCAGCGTGGTGCCGTTCAGCCAGGCCCTGGCCGAGGGGCGCGGCAAGAAGCTGCAGCCGGCCAGCAGCAACCTCGATTCGATCGCCTTCCTGCAATACACCGGCGGCACCACCGGCCTGTCCAAGGGCGCCACCCTGACCCACCGCAACATCGTGGCCGCCACCCTGCAGGCCGACGCCTGGTTCAAGCCGGCCCTGGCCCGCATCGGCGACCCGACCAAGATCAACGGCATTGCCGCCCTGCCGCTGTACCACATCTTCGCGCTGACCCTGTGCCTGCTGGCCATCCGCCAGGGTTCGCACCTGACGCTGATCCCCAACCCGCGCGACATCGGCAAGTTCATCAAGGAACTGAAGAAGCGCCCCTTCCACATGCTGCCGGCGGTGAACACCCTGTTCAACGCCCTGCTGCAGCACCCCGAGTTCAAGACCCTCGACTTCTCGCACCTGTGCATCTCGCAGGCCGGCGGCATGGCGGCGGCCGAGGGCACGGCCAAGGCCTGGCAGCAGCTCACCGGCTCGGCCATGGTCGAAGGCTGGGGCATGAGCGAGACCTGCGCCATCGGCACCAACAACCCGGTCACCAGCACGCAGTTCTCGGGCTCGATCGGCCTGCCCCTGCCCAGCATCGACATCGCCATCAAAGACGACGCCGGCAACACCGTGCCGCAGGGCGAATCGGGCGAGATCTGCATCAAGGGCCCCAATGTCATGACCGGCTACTACCAGCAGCCGGCCGAGAACGCCAAGGCCTTCACCAGCGACGGCTTCATGCGCACCGGCGACGTGGGCGTGATGGATGAAAAAGGCTACACCCGCATCATCGACCGCAAGAAGGACATGATCCTGGTCAGCGGCTTCAACGTGTTCCCCAACGAACTGGAGCAGGTGATCTCGCTGTGCCCCGGCGTGCTCGAGTGCGCCGCCATCGGTGTGCCCGATGCCAAGCAGGGCGAGGCCATCAAGATCTTCGTGGTGCGCAGCGACCCGGCGCTCACCGAAGACGATGTGGCCCGCTACTGCCGCGAAAACCTCACCGGCTACAAGCACCCCAAGCACATCGAGTTCCGCACCGAACTGCCCAAGACCAATGTGGGCAAGATCCTGCGGCGTGAGTTGCGCAACAGCGCCGCGGCCCACTGAGCCCATGCGGCACGACACACCGCCGGCCCTGCCCCCGGGCGTCAGCGTGCTCGAGCGCGGCTGGCTGTCGGCCAACAACATCCTGCTCGAAGGCCCCGCGGGCGCCACCCTGGTCGACAGCGGCTACGCCAGCCACAGTGAGCAGACCGTGGCCCTGGTCGAAGCCGCACTGGGCCCGCGCCCCTTGGTGCAGTTGCTCAACACCCACCTGCACAGCGACCACTGCGGCGGCAATGCCGCACTGCAGGCCCGCTACCCGGGCCTGCAGACCTGGATCCCGCCCGGCGAGGCCGAGGCGGTGCGCGCCTGGGACGAAAGCCGCCTGAGCTACCAGCACACCGGCCAGCTTTGCCCCCGCTTCGGCTTTGACGGCCTGCTGCAGCCCGACACCGAAAGGCGGCTGGGCCAGCAGACCTGGCAGGTGCATGCTGCCCCCGGGCATGACCCGCATTCGGTGATCCTGTTCGAGCCCGCCAGCGCCACCCTGATCTCGGCCGATGCGCTGTGGGAAAACGGTTTTGGCGTGGTCTTCCCCGAACTCGACGGCATTGCCGCCTTTGACGAGGTGGCCGCCACCCTGGACCTGATCGAGCGCCTGGCACCGCGCACCGTGGTGCCCGGCCACGGCGCGGTGTTCCACGACCTGGGCGCAGCACTGGCCACGGCGCGTCGACGCCTGGACGGCTTTGTGCGCTCGCCCGAACGCCATCAGCAGTACGCCACCAAGGTGCTGCTGAAGTTCAAGCTGCTCGAATGGCAGCAGATCGGTCTTGACGATCTGAAGCGCTGGATGCAACAGACCCCCCACATGCGCGAGGCCGCCAGGCGCATGGGCGGCGCCTCTGAAGAGGCCTGGCTGTCCGAGCTGGTCGCCCAGTTGGTGGCCTCGGGCGCGGCCCGGCTGCAGGGGCAGCAACTGATCAATGCCTGAGCCGGAGGTGCTGGTGCTCAGACGTTGTCCGTCACCACCGGCGTCTTGCTGCCCGCGGCCAGCGTGATGCGGGTGCGCTTGAGCACCGGGCTGTCGGGCACGGTGCCGCTGCTGCTGAGCGGCTTCATCTTGGTGTAGACCACCTGCAGGCTGCTGGCCGTGAGGGTGGCCGAGGCATAGCCCTGGGCGTCGTGGTCCACATAGGCAAAGTCGGGGTTGTTGCCCTTGAGCACCGCGTCAAAGGTGGCCGGCGAGGTGACCAGGGCCGCCAGCGGGGTGCTGCCGGCGCCCGCCTTCACATAGCTGTAGAAGCTCGAGCTGCTGATGCCGGCACTCACAAAGTCGACCACCGCCGGCGTGCCGGTGCTGGTGTCGGGCTTGTCGCGCACCACGCCGCACTGGAAGGCGTGCAGATCGCCGGTGATGGCCACCACGTTCTGGATGTTGTTGCTGGTGATGTGGCCCAGCAGATCGGCCTTGTGGCTGGGGTAGCCGTCCCAGCCGTCGCAGTTCACCACGTACTGGGCGTTGTAGGGGGCCGGCGCGCTGGCGCGCAGGTCCAGCCACAGCCGGCTCAGCATCACCTCGTTGCCCCATACCTTCCAGGTGGCGGTGGAGTTCGACAGGGTCTGCTTCCACCAGGCGGTCTGGGTGGTGCCGAGGATGGAGGGCACGCGCCCCAGGGCCTGGGTCTTGAGGGCTTCGAACTGCTGCAGCACCGGCACCTGCACAAAGTAGCGGGCCCCGATCGAATCGCTACCATTGATGGGGTCGTGCCCCTGGGCCGTCGCGATGGCGGCTTCATTGACCACATGGTCGTCGCGGTACAGGCGCTCGTCGGTCATCACCAGGTGCATCAGGGTGCCAAAGCGGAAGTCGCGGTAGATGCGCAGGTTGTTGAATGCCGCGTTGGCGCTGTCGAAGGACACATCGCCGAAGTCCACCGGCATGTACTCCACCCAGGCCTGGTTGGCGGCGCGGCGACGCGCCGTCTGCTGCAGGTTGGCGTTGGTGTAGGTCTGGTGGTCCTGCCAGCAGTCGTCGCTGAACTCATGGTCGTCCCAGGTGGCGATCATGGGGAACTTGGCATGGATGGCCTGCAGGCGGGCGTCGCCACGGTAGGTCTTGTACAGGGTGCGGTAGTCGGCCAGCGTGGTGGCATACACCGTGCCGTCGCTCAGCTTGGTGCCATCGGGCAGGCTGATGCGGGCATGGGCCGGCTCGGCCGCGCCGCTCTGGAAGGCCGCACCCACGGTCTCGTAGATGTAGTCGCCCAGGTGCACCACAAAATCCAGGTCTTCGGCCGCCAGCAGGTTCATGGCGGCCCAGTGGTTCACGCTCCAGTCCTGGCAGGTGAACCATGCAAAGCGCAGTTGCGCCAGGGTGGCCGTGCTGGCCGGTGCCGTCTTGCCCACGCCCACGGCGCTGACGTCATTGCCGGCCAGAAAGCGGTAGTACAGCGGTGTGGCGGCCGGCAGGCCGGTGACCTTGGCACGCACCGTGTTGTCGTAGGCGGCGCTGGCCACCAGGGGCAGATCGGCCAGCAGGTTGAAGAACTGGGCCGTGGTGGACACCTGCAGGCGCACGCTGATGTCACCGCTCGCCCCGGTGGCGCGCACACAGCGGCTCCAGAACACCAGGCTGCTTTCACGCGGGTCGCCACTGGCCACCCCCTGCGGAAACTGGTAAGTGCCAACCCCCTCACCGCCCCCACCACCACCGCAGGCGGTCAGGGAGGCGGCAGCCACGGTGAAAAAGGCAGAACGGGACAGGAATTGACGGCGATCCATGTGAAGAGCTCGTGAAGATGGAATGAGCCCGCAGCATGGACGCCTGCGATGACAGGGGCGTGAAACCCGACCGATGGGCAGCCACACCGGCTTGCCCATCGCAGACCTGGGCGCGTGGTGGCCCGCTCAGGGCAGATCGGTGCTCGGGTCGGGCACGCTCTGGTCGCGCGGGCCCACCATGCCCAGCCGGCTTTTCAGCGACTGGGGCTGCCCGGTGATCAGGGCGGCATACACCGTGGTGTTGGCCAGCACCTTCTTCACGTAATCACGGGTTTCGGTGAAGGGGATGTTCTCGGCCCAGATCGCGGCTTCCAGCATGGGGCCGTTGCGCCAGTTGCGGGGTCGGCCCGGGCCGGCGTTGTAGGCCGCAGCCGCCATGGGCATCGAGCCACCGAAGTCGTCCAGCGCCAGCTTCAGGTAGGCCGTGCCGATGGCGATGTTGGTGTCGCGGTCATTGAGCTGGTCGGGGGTGAAGCCGGTCAGGCCGATCTTCTTCGCCGTCCAGCGAGCGGTGGCGGGCATGACCTGCATCAGGCCCGAGGCGCCCACGCCCGAACGGGCATCCATGATGAAGCGACTCTCCTGGCGGATCAGGCCGTACACATAGGCCGGGTCGAGGTTGATCTCGCGCCCGCGCCGCAGCACCTGGTCCCGGAAGGGCATGGGGTAGCGCTGGCTGGCATCGAACACATTACGGGTGCGCTCGCTGGTGTTGATGCAGCGGTCCCACACCTCGCGCTGGCAGGCCAGGTCGGCAGCGGCCAGCAGGTCGCGCTCGCCCAGGCCGCCCGGGCTGTGCAGATTGGTGCTGTAGTTCCACTCGCGGTTGCCCTCAGAGCGCAGGCCAATGGCGATGGCGTACAAGGCCCGGTTCAGGCCGGCGTTGTTGCGCGCCGTCTCTTTTTCTTCAGGCGACAGGGGCACGGGCGCCGGCGGCAGCACCAGCTTCTGGCCCAGTTCATCGAGCGCCAGTTGCTCATAGAAGCCGCGTGGGCCGGCGATCGCCTGCAGGGGCTGCAAGGCCTCGCGGCGCTCGGCCTCGTTGCGCGCCAACGCCAGCTGGGCCCGGGCCCGCCAGTAGACCCAGATGCTCTCCTGCCGTGCCTCATCGCTCATGGCGCGCAAGGCGCCCAGCGCCTGGCGCCACTGGCCTGCGCGCAGGGCAGCGCGCACCTTCCAGCCCAGCAGATCGTCATTGAGGTCGGTGTCGCGGTTCACCTTGCCAAAGTAGCGCGCGGCCGCCGGGTCGAGCTTGAGCGCGGCCTGCTTGCCGATCACGCCCAACACCCAGTGCTCTTCCTCGGGCAGCAGTTGCACGGCCCAACGGGTTTCGAGCAGGGTGGCGGCGGTGTCGGGGTCGCTGAGCGCGATCTTGATCAGGGCCAGCACCACCAGCTCCTGGCGCACCCGGCTCGGGGCGGCGGCACGCTTGGCCAGGAACTTCACCGGGCTGTCGTTGATCAGGGCCAGTTCGGGCAGCACCTCGGGCGCCACCACGCCCACCGCGTTGCGGGCGGCACGTGGTCGGTTGGCCTCGGTGGCGATGCGCGCCTTGCGCCAGATGTCGAGGGCGGTCAAACGCTTGCCGGCATAGAAGCGATCGGCCGCCAGGGTGCAGCCATCTTCTGCCTCGCGCAGGCCGTGCCACAGGCGCCGAACCTCTTCGGCCGCGCCAGGGGCCGCCACGCCCTTGAGGTAGTCCACCGCCAGGGCATAGCAGCGCAGCTCGCGGTCGTCGCCCATGCGGTACAGCGGGTATTGCGCTGCAAAGCCCTCCCAGTCACGCCGCTGGCCCAGCAGTTGCAACCAGTCGGCCCGCATGCGGTCTTCCTGGTAGGTGCCCACATAGCGCGCCATGAAGGCCTCGACCTCGTCGGCGCTGGCCTCGTTCAGCCGGGCGCGCAGCTCCCAGTAGGCGGCCCAGGGCTCGAGCACATGGCCGCGGGCCAGCGGCAGCAACTGGGCCAGCTTCTTGCGATCGCCTTTGCGGAAGGCCTGGCTCATGTCGACCAGCACGTCGTCGGCCCGGTTCTGCCCCGCCGTGAAGGCCCCGGCCAGGCCCCCGGTTTGAGCCTTCGCAAGGCCGGCTGAGGTGCTCAAAACCAGAGACACCAGAAGCGGTGTCAAAATCTTCTTTAGATACATGAGGGAATTATGGACAAGTTAGCGGTTCGCAAGGCACTCATTGAGCAACGACTGAACCTGCCAGACAGGCTCCAGCGCGCCGAGTTGCTGCAGCGCGTGATGCGCATCTGGCTGGTCGGTCGCACCGATCAGGTCATTGGGGCCTACTGGCCCATCAAGGGCGAATTCGACCCCCTGCCCGCCTTGCACCGCTGGAAGGAAGACGGCGAGCTGCAGGGTGAGCCCCAGCTGCGCCGCATCGGCCTGCCGGTGGTGGACAAGGTGCACAAGACCCTGACCTTCCACGCCTGGTACCCGGGCTGCCCCATGGAAGAAGACGCCTACGGCATCCCCAAGCCCAAGGACACCGAGCTGATCGTGCCCACCCTGCTGTTCGTTCCCTGCGTGGGCTACGGCCCCGGCGGTTACCGCCTCGGCTACGGCGGCGGCTTCTACGACCGCACCCTGGCCGCTCTGGAACCCCGCCCGGTGACGGTGGGCCTGGGCTACACCCAGGGCTTCCTGCCCGACTTCGAGCCGGAGGCGCATGACCAGCCGCTGGATGCGATCCTGAATGACAACGGGGTGGTTTGGCCGGTGGGGTGAGGGTTGGGGTTGGGGTTTGCCTCTGGCTCAGGGCTGGGGCGTGTCGGTGGTGCCGCTGCGCTCTGTTCGTTCTGCTGTTGGTTTCAGGTCGGAGGCCGGGATTGCGCCCCGGCGGGCGCCTCACTTTCTTTGTCTCGCCAAAGAAAGTAAGCAAAGGTCGCGCAGCGGGGATTCGCTCACTTCGCGCAGCGAAGTTATGCGAATACCAAAGGCGACCCGACGTGCACGCCCTGCTGCGCAGGGTCCGCTGCGCTGCTCAACTTGGGCGGGGTCTCGCTAAACTCGCTGCGCTCAAACAGACGCGAGCCCTTTATCCGCCCAAGTCTGCGCTGCTCGCCGTGCCCGACGGGAGGTGGGGAGCGGGAACCGA
>NZ_KI912468.1:0-52267 GCF_000518645.1 Curvibacter gracilis ATCC BAA-807
TGAAACACAGAGCTGGAGCATCAGAGCGAAGCGATAACCCTGATTCACATCAGCATCAGCTGACGCCGCTGCGCAGCAGCAGCCGTCGGTTCCCGCTCCCCACCTCCCGTCGGGCACGGCGAGCAGCGCAGACTTGGGCGGATAAAGGGCTCGCGTCTGTTTGAGCGCAGCGAGTTTAGCGAGACCCCGCCCAAGTTGAGCAGCGCAGCGGACCCTGCGCAGCAGGGCGTGCACGTCGGGTCGCCTTTTTTTGCTTACTTTTTTTGGCGAAGCAAAAAAAGTGAGGCGCCCGCCGGGGCGCAATCCCGGCCTCCGACCTTCAACAAGGCATGCGCCTAAAAGAGCGCAGCGGCGCAAACGAACAGCGCTCATGCCGACGCCCCCCGCCACCGCCGAGCCAACCCTGCAAACGCCAGATAAATCACCGGCGTGGTGAACAAGGTCAGCATCTGACTGACGATCAGCCCCCCCACCATCGTGACCCCCAACGGATGCCGCAGCTCACTCCCGGTGCCCGTGCCCAACATCAGGGGCAAGGCGCCCAACAAGGCGGCCAGGGTGGTCATCAGGATGGGCCGGAAGCGCAGCAGGCAGGCCTGGTAGATGGCCTCACGCGGGGCCAGGCCCTGCTCGCGCTCGGCCTCCAGGGCGAAGTCGATCATCATGATCGCGTTCTTCTTCACGATGCCGATCAGGAGCACGATGCCGATGATGGCGATGATGCCCAGGTCCAGCCGGGCCGCCAGCAGGGCCAGCAGCGCCCCCACCCCGGCCGAGGGCAGGGTCGACAGGATGGTCACCGGGTGGATGTAGCTCTCATACAGCACGCCCAGCACGATGTACATCGTCACCACCGCGGCCAGGATCAGCAGCAAGGTGTTGGTCAGCGAGGCCTGGAAGGCCAGGGCCGCGCCCTGGAAGCCGCTTTCCACACTGGCCGGCAAATCCATGGCCGCCTGCTCGGCCTTGATCGCCTCCACCGCCTCGCCCAGCGAGGCCCCGGGCCCGGCGTTGAACGAGATCGTCACCGAGGGGATCTGCCCCGCGTGGTTGACCGCCAGCGACACCGGGCGCTCGCTCACCCGCGCCACCGTGCTCAGCGGCACCACCCCGCCCGCACTGGTGGGCACGTACAGGCGCGACAGCGCCTGCGGGCCCAGCTTGTCGGCCGGTTTGACCTCCAGCACCACACGGTACTGCGTGGTCTGGGTGAAGATGGTCGAAATCAGGCGCTGGCCGTAGGCGTCGTACAGCACGGCATCGATGCTGGCCACCGTCACGCCCAGGCGGCCGGCCGCGTCGCGGTCGATGTCGACCCAGGCCTGCAGGCCCTGGTCCTGCAGGTCGGTGGCCACGTCGGCCAGCTCGGGGCGCTTTTTCAGGCGCGCCACCAGATCGCGGGCCACGCGGGTCAGCTCGTCGATGTTGGGCGACGACAGCATGAACTGGTACTGCGTGCGGGCCACCCGGTCTTCGATGGTCAGGTCCTGCACCGGCTGCATGTACAACGCGATGCCGGGCACGGCCTTCAGGTTCGCCGTCAGACGCCGGATCACCTCGCTGGCTGTCACATCGCGCTCTTCACGCGGCTTCAGGTTGATCAGCATGCGGCCCGCATTGAGCGTGGCATTGGCCCCGTCCACCCCGATGAAGGACGACAGGCTGGCCACCGCCGGGTCTTTCAGCACCTGCTCGGCCAGGGCCTGCTGGCGCTCGGCCATGGCAGCGAACGAGGTGTCTTGCGAGGCCTCGGTGATGCCCTGGATGACCCCGGTGTCCTGCACCGGGAAAAAGCCCTTGGGCACCCACAGGTAGAGCAGCGCGGTCAGGCCCAGCGTGGCGGCAAAGGCCAGCAGGGTCAGGGCCTGGCGGTCCAACACCCAGCCCAGCATGCGGCCGTAGCCGGCGATCATGCGGTCGAAGAAACGGCCCGTGGCCTGGTACAGGCGGCCATGGCTTTCCTCGGGGGTGTGGCGCAGCACGCGGGCGCACAGCATGGGCGTGAGCGTGAGCGAGACCACGGCCGAGATCAGGATGGACACCGCCAGCGTGATGGCAAATTCATGGAACAGGCGCCCCACCACATCGGCCATGAACAAGAGCGGGATCAGCACCGCGATCAGCGAGATGGTCAGCGAGATGATGGTGAAGCCGATCTGCTTGCTGCCCTTCAGGGCCGCCTCCAGCGGGCTCTCGCCCTCTTCGACATAGCGTGCGATGTTCTCGATCATCACGATGGCGTCGTCCACCACAAAGCCGGTGGCGATCGTGAGCGCCATCAGCGTGAGGTTGTTGATCGAAAAGCCGGCCAGGTACATCACCCCGAAGGTGCCCACCAGCGACAGCGGCACCGCCACCGCCGGGATCAGGGTGGCCGACACGCTGCGCAGGAACACGAAGATCACCATCACCACCAGGGCCACGGCCAGGGCCAGCTCGAACTGAACGTCCTCGACCGAAGCGCGGATGGTGGTGGTGCGGTCGGTCAGCACCTGCACCTCGACCGAGGCGGGCAGTGTGGCCTTGAGCTGCGGCAGCAGGGCCTTGATGCGGTCCACCGTCTCGATCACGTTGGCGCCGGGCTGGCGCTGCACGTTCAGGATCACGCCGGGCTGCAGATCGGCCCAGGCGGCCAGGCGCAGGTTTTCGGCGTCGTCGACCACGGCGGCGATGTCCTTGAGGCGGATCGGGTTGCCGTTCTTGTAGGCCAGGATCAGCTGGGCGTACTCACGCGCTGATTTGAGCTGGTCGTTGGCGTCCACAGTCGAAGCACGCGAGTAGCCGTCGAAGCTGCCCTTGGCCTGGTTCACGTTGGCCGCGGTGATGGTGGTGCGCACATCTTCCAGCGTGAGGCCGGCCGCGGCCAGCACCGCCGGGTCGGCCTGGATGCGCACGGCCGGGCGGCGCCCGCCCGCGATGCCCACCATGCCCACGCCGGCCACCTGCGAGATCTTCTGCGCCACGCGCGACTCGACCAGGTCGTGCACCCGGATCACCGGCAGCGTGGGCGAGGTGATGGCCAGGGTCAGGATGGGGGCGTCGGCCGGGTTCACCTTGCTGTAGGTGGGTGGCATGGGCAGGTCGCTGGGCAGCAGGTTGCTGCCGGCATTGATGGCCGCCTGCACCTGCTGCTCGGCCACGTCCAGCGTGACATCGAGCGTGAAGCGCAGCGTGATCACCGAGGCGCCGCCCGAGCTGGTGGACGACATCTGCGACAGCCCCGGCATCTGGCCGAACTGGCGCTCCAGCGGCGCGGTGATGGACGAGGTGACCACATCGGGGCTGGCGCCCGGGTACAGGGTGGTGACCTGGATGGTGGGGTAGTCGACCTCGGGCAGGGCTGACAGCGGCAGCAGGCGGTAGGCCAGCAGACCGACCAGCAACAGGGCCACCATCAGCAAGGAGGTGGCCACCGGCCGCAGGATGAAAAGGCGCGACAGGTTCATGCGGCGGCGCTCCACCGAAATGCCGGCTCAG
Source organism: Curvibacter gracilis ATCC BAA-807 (assembly GCF_000518645.1). Lineage (GTDB taxonomy): Bacteria > Pseudomonadota > Gammaproteobacteria > Burkholderiales > Burkholderiaceae_C > Curvibacter > Curvibacter gracilis. Next base: position 3,478 of record NZ_KI912468.1, read on the forward strand.
GCGGGACGAGGCGGTTCATGACTCAGCCCCCGCTTTCGCGCTGCTGGCGACGCTCACGCAGCTTTTGCAGGTAGGCGCGACGCTCTTCGGGCGGCATGGCCTTGAGCTTTTCGACCAGCTCGGGCGGCAAGGCGTCCATCCAGCGCGGGCGGGCTTCGCCTTCGGCGCTGGCCCCTGCTGAGGGGGCGGAGGATGCGGCTGCCGATGCTGTGGCCGGGGCGGCTGCCTCAGCCTTGGGGGATGCAGCGGGGGCACCGGTCTTGCCCTGGGCCGGGGCTGCCGCAGGCTTCCCAGCACCCGCCTCAGGGCTCGCGGCGGCACCTGCTGGGGCCCCAGAGGGCGCGCCGGCACCGGGCCGGTTGCCGCGCTTGGCTTCGATGACCTCGACCTTGGCCCCCTCGCGCAGGCGGTCGGCGCCGTCGGTGACCAGGCGATCGCCCGGCTCGACCTCGCCCTCGATGGCCACCCAGTCGCCATCGACCGCGCCGGTCGTGACCTTGCGCAGGGTGACGCTGCCGTCCTCCTTCACCAGGTACACAAAGGTGCCCATGCTGCCGCGCTGGATGGCGTTGTTGGGCGCCACCAGGGCGTTGGGCAGGGTGTCGAGCTGCAGCCGGATGTTGACGAACTGGTTCGGGAACAGCGTGCCGTCGGCATTGGGGAACTCGGCCTTGAGCTTGATGGTGCCGGTGGTGGTGTCGATCGCGTTGTCGGTTGTCAGCACCCGGCCCTGGGCCAGGCGTTTGCGTTGCTCGCGGTCCCAGGCCTCCACACCCAGCACGCCGCCCTTGGCCTGCAGGCGCTGGTTGATCTGCGGCAGGTAGGCCTCGGGCACGGCAAACACCACGGCGATCGGCTGGGTCTGGGTGATGGTGACCAGGCCGGTGGTGTCACTGGCGTGCACGATGTTGCCCAGGTCGACCTGACGCAGGCCCAGGCGGCCGCTGATGGGCGCCGTCACCCGGGTGTACGAGAGTTGCAGCCGGGCGTTGTCCACCTGGGCCTGGTCCGACAACACCGTGCCCTTGAGCTGGCCCACCAGGGCTTCCTGGGTGTCCACCTGCTGCTTGGCGATCGAGTCCTTGGCCAGCAGGTCGCGGTAGCGCGCCAGGTCCAGCTCGGCATTCTTCAGCTGCGCGGCATCGCGCTGCAGCTGGCCCTGCATCTGGGCCAGCGCCACCTCGTAGGCACGCGGATCGATCTCGGCCAGCAGATCACCGGCCTTCACCTGCTGCCCCTCGCGGAACAGGATGCGGCGCAGCTCACCGTCGACCCGCGCCCGCACCGTGGCGGTGTTGAGCGCCGTGATGGTGCCGATGGCATTCACCGACACCCGCAGGTCCTGCCGCTTGGCCGCCCGGGCCGACACCGGCTGAGGGCGGTTGCCAGCCCCGAAGCGGCGCGCACCGGCGCCAGCCGCGCCTGGCGCGCCAGGGGCGGCCCCCTCGGCCGCGCCCTCCGGGGGCGTTGCGCCCTGCTTCTTCCAGTACCAGGCGCCGCCGGCACCCAGGCCCAGCAGCAGGATCAGCAAGCCGACCAGCCCGGCGCGGGAGCGGCGCCGCGGTGGTGACAGGCTGGCGGCCGGGGTCGGCAAAGGGGCGGCAGACACGGGTGACAGGGCGCTGGGTTCGGAGTGGGCGTTGGGGTCGGTCATGGAAGATCAGCCAAGATTCGGGGCAGGCCCGGTGCAAAAGGGAATGAAAGCCATGCCGCCCAACGGAGGCACAGACAGCAAGTGGGGATGACGCCGGCGCTCATTCGCTGAGTTGGGCACGAAAGCCTCCGGTGGCGCTGAGCGCGTGTTCCAGCTGGTCCAGCAGGCCGCAGGCGCGCTGCAGCAAGACCAGCTCATCGGCGGGCAGGTCCTGCAGGTGGGCGGCCATGGCCTGCTCAGCCGCCTCCACCGCGGCCCGCAGGCCCGCCGCGCCTTGCCGGGTGAGGGCCAGCAGCGAGCGGCGCCCGTCGGCCGGGTCGTCGGAGCGGCGCACCCAGCCCTCGGCCTCCAGCTCGGCGATCAGGCGGGTCAGCGACTGCAGGCGCACGCCTTCGCCACGGGCCAGCTCGGTCGGGCTCATGGCGCCCTGGCGGCCCAGCCGGCTGAGCACGCTGAGCTTGAGCGTGCCCATGCCTTCGGCCTCCAGCCCGGGGCGCAGACGGCGCGCCAGCTGCAGCACGCTGGCACGCAGTTGGACCGCACATTGAAGAGGAGACAGGACAGGGGAACTCATGCCAACACCCGCGAACACCTTGATTACCAAGCTTTGACTTGGCAATTATGGTAAGCGTTTTCTTACAAACACAAGTCAGAGAAACCCCGCAGAAGCTGCAAGGCCGAGCGCGCATCTTAGGGAAAGGGCCCCGGCCGATGGGCAGGGGCGAGGCTCTTTTACGCGGAATTTACCTGCTCAAAGCCAGCGTGCCGCAACGCTGAGCGCCAGGCTCAGCACCACGGTCGAGGCGAGCGGAATCGACCATTCGCGGCCGAACAGGCGAAAGCGGAAGTCGCCCGGCAGGCGACCGAAACCCAGGCGCTGCAACCAGGGCGTGATGCCGCTGATGAGCACCAGCACCAGAAAGACGACGATGAACCAGCGGATCATGCCGCTGAGTGTAGGGCCTGTTCCGTGTCTCCCTCGGGTCGGGCGGCAGTCACCGCGTCAAAACGGGCCAGGTAGTGCGCTTGTTCTGTGCCGCACCAGCGGTCCCACCAGGTGAACCACAGCCCGTAATTGCCACGGCCGTTCTCGTGGTGCATGTGATGGTGGGTGGTGGTGGTGAAGTGCCTGCCCAGCCAGTGACGGGCAAAACCCCGAGGCAGGGTCTCGATCGAGAGATGCCCGTGCGCGTTGCGGATGATCTGGTGCAGCGAAAACACCAGCAGCACCCCGCCGTGCACGGGCACCGCCCACAGGATCAGGGGGGTGACCAAGCCATTGATCAAGGCCTCGACCGGGTGGAAGGCATAGGCCGCCCAGGGCGAGGGGTTGCGCGAGCGGTGGTGCACCCCGTGAAAGCGGCGAAACAGCCAGCGCGAATGCAGCAGCCGATGCGTCCAGTAGAAGTAGGCATCATGGATCACCAGCATCAGCGGCAGGCTGAGCCAGAACCAGGCCCAGCCGTATTGGCCGGGCTGCCGGTACACGACGAACTGGCCGTTCCAGATCAGGGCCACCACGCCCAGGCTGACGCCGGCGAACACCGCCATCGACAGCAGCGAGTAGCCGATCTCGCGCCTCAGATCGGCGCTGCGCGGCCAGCCTGAGATGACGCGGTGCGCCAGGCGTCGGCGCAGCAGGCCGTGCACCCCGCCCCACAGCAGCAAGGCCACAAGCAAGTAGCGCCCGGCTTCCATCAGGTAGCTGCCACTCCACACTTGCAGCAGCAGGCGGCTGCTGTCGGCATCCATGCCCGGAAAATTCATATCGGCTCCTTGTTCAGCGTGTCATGCGGCGGTCTGCGAAGGCTTGAGCCCCACCAGCGCCACCGGTCTGAATCAATTCTGCCCAGCGCCACCTTGGGCCCAGCTGAAGATCAGACCTGGCGTGGCAACGCCGGCAAACGAACCTCAAAGCCGACGCCCGCCCCCGCCAGACCCGGCCCCAGGCGGGCGTCGCCGCCCAGCGAGCGCGCCGCCTGGCGCACGATGGCCAGGCCCAGGCCGGCCCCGCCCGCGCCCCCGGCCTGCTGGCCCCGGCCCCGCACAAAGCGCTCGAAGATCTGGGCCTGCTCGGCCTGTGCGATGCCCGGCCCGTCGTCGCGCACCGCTAGGCCCAGCGCGCCGTCCGCTTGCAGGGCCAACGTGACCTGCACCCGCCCGCCATGGCGCGCGCCATAGCGCAAGGCGTTGTCCAGCAGGTTGTCGAGCATCGATTGCCAGGCGCTGGCCGGCAGCGGCCAGGCCAGGCTGTCGGGGCTGTCCAGGTCCAGCTCCACCCCGGCGGCCAGGGCACGCGGGCTGAAGGCGGCCAGGCTCTGCCGGCACAACTCGGCCACATCGACCCGTGCCGCATCGGGCGCCGGCTGGGACTCATCCAGGGCGGCCAGCACCAGCAGTTGCTGGGTCAGGTGCGAGGCGCGCTCGATGGCCTGCTGCAAACCCGCGTGCGCGGCCTGGCGCTCGGCCTCGCTGTCGGCTTGCAGCAGCCAATGGGCCTGGGCAGCCATCACGGCCATCGGGGTGCGCAATTCGTGGGCCGTGTCCTGCAGGCGGGCGCGCTCCAGGGCCAGGCGCTCACGCAGGCGGCCCAGCACCGCGTTGAAGGCCACGCCCACGGTGCGGATCTCGGTGTAGCGATCGTCCACCACCAGGGGCGAGAGGTCATCCCCCCGGGCTTGCTGCAGCTGGGCGCTGAGCTGGCTCAAGGGCCGCAGGCCGCGCCACACCACCAGCACCACGGGCAGCAGGGCAAACGGAAAAGCGATCAGCAGGTTGGGCAGCAGGTCGCTGGCGATCCAGGCCAAGGCCGTGCTGTCGGCCAGGCCCACCGTGGCCAGGCGCAGCGACCAGCGCGCGTCGTCCACCTGGGCCACCCAGTACAGGCGGCCCTGCAAGGTCTGCTCCTGCACCCGGCCGGGCTGGCCCAGCAGGGCCTGCTCGCCGAGGGCCGCGCTGGCATACAGGCGCTGCCCGCCCTCGCGGGCGCGCAGCTCCAGCCACAGCGGCGCCAGCGCGTGGCCCTGGTTGCTGGCCGGGTCGGCGCGTGAGGCGTTCAGCATGATGTCGGCCGTGGCCGCCACGGTGGCGGCGTCGGCCGGCTGCTCGATGATGCGCAGGCCCTGCACCATCACCTGGGCCAATTTGAGCAAGGCCGCATGGTCGCTGACCGAGTGTTTGAAGCGGGCGTAGTTGTAGCCCGTGAGCACCAGTTGCACCAGCACAAAGGCCAGGCCCAGGGCCACCATCAGGCGGCGCATCAGGGAGACGGGCTGGGTGGGTCGGCGCGTGCCCACGGCTCAGGCCTTCAGCAGGTAGCCCACGCCGCGCACGGTGTGGATGCGCTCCGGCCCCAGCTTGCGGCGCAGGTTGAACACATGCACCTCCAGCGCATTGAAGTCGATGGCCTCGCCCAGCGGCTCCAGGCGCTGGGCCAGAAAACCCTTGGGCACCACCGCGCCGGGCTCGCGGGCCAGTTCGAGCAGCAGCTTGAACTCGCGCGGGGTCAGCTCCAGCGGCTGACCGGCCAGGCGGGCCACATGGGCCCGCGGCTCCAGGGTGAGCTGCCCCACGGTCCAGACCTCGCTGGCTTGGCGGGCGTAGCGGCGCAGCACCGCGCGGATGCGCGAGATCAGCTCGGCCGGGGCAAAGGGCTTGACCAGAAAGTCGTCGGCGCCGCCGTCCAGGCCTTCGAGCCGGTCTTGCAGGGCCGAGCGCGCCGTGATCACGATCACCGGTACCGCACTGGCCTGGCGCCGCCACTGCGCCAGCAACTGCAGGCCGTCGCCATCGGGCAGGCTGAGGTCCAGCAGCACGCAGTCGACCCAGGCGTGGTCGACCACCGCAGGCGCATCGGCCACGCGGCGCAACCACTCGCAGCTGAAACCTTCCAGCTTGAGTGCCGCCTGCAGGGCACGCCCCAGGTCCAGGTCATCTTCGATCAGCAGCAGGTGCATGGCGGCAAGGGTGACACAGACAAGCTTGGCGCTGGCTTAAGACCAAGAAGACCCTTGAGAGCCTCAGAGCCGGTGCGTGCGGTCGCCCCGGGCAAAGCCCAGCGGCTGCCAGTCGGCCCCACGCCCCAGGGCGATGACTTTGAAGAACTCGCCCATCTCGTGCTCGGTGATGAGCTTGATCGTCATGCTGCGCAGGCCCAGGTCGTCGGCCGGCATCAGCTCCAGCAGGCCGCAGTTGATCAGGAAGTGCGCCTGGGTGGTGTAGCCCAGCACGTCCAGCCCCGACTCCTGCGCCGCCAGCGCGATGCCCGTGAAGTTGACGTGGGCGGTGATGTCCTTCAGGCCCGGGTCGGCCAGGGGGTCGCTGTCGGCGCGGTGGCCGCGGTGGCACATCACCGTGCCCATGTGGCGCTGCGGGTGGTAGTACTCGCTCTCGCCAAAGCCGTAGTCGATCAAGAAGATCGCGCCGCGCTCCAGGTGGTCCGACAGGGTGCGCACAAAGGCCTCGCCCTGGGGGTGGATCTCGGTCAGGTAGTCGTGCGGGCCCTCGATGTCCAGCGGAGGGCGCAGTTCGGTCGGGCGGTCGGCCCACACCAGCTGGCCTTGCTGCACCGCCACGCCGCGCTCATGCCAGGCCCCGCCCACGCGGGCCAGCAGCTGCACCGGCATGGCGTCCAGCACCTCATTGCCCACCACCACGCCGCTGAAGCGCTCGGGCAGTTCGGTGGCCCAGTGCACCCGGTCGCCAAAGGCGGCCAGGGCTTGCCGTTGGCGCTCGCGCAGGCTGCCCGACAGGTCGACGATGGTGTAGCGGCGCACCCGCTCGCCCAAGGCAGTCAACAGCTGCAGCGCCAGCGCGCCCGAGCCGGCGCCGAACTCCCACAGTTCATCGGTGCCGGTGGCGTCGAGTGCCTGCGCCAGTTGGGCGGCCAGGGCCTGGCCGAACAGCGGCGACATCTCGGGCGCGGTGACAAAGTCGCTGCCCGAGCCCGGCAGGGTGCCGAACTTGCGGCTGTCGTTGGCGTAGTAGCCCAGGCCGGGGGTGTAGAGGGCGGCCGCCATGAAGGCGTCAAAGCCCAGCCAGCCGCCGGCCGCCTCGATGTCGCGCTGCAGGCGGCTCAGCAAGGGGTTGTGGGTCGGCACATCGGCTGCTGCGTGGGAATCGGTGGGGGAATCGGTGGGGGACATGGGGTTCGTGCTCACCCGCCTATTGTCCACGTTCGCTCTAGCCCAATGGCCTTGGCCCGTGCGCGGTGGGGCGGCGCCGTGGACAATCGCCCCCATGACCGAAGCAAGTGTTGAATCCGTCGAACTGCCGCGCACCGTGCTGATCACGGGCGCCGCCCGGCGCCTGGGCCGCGAAATGGCGCTGGACCTGGCCCGCCACGGCTGGCGCGTGGCCGTGCACTACCGCCACTCGCGCACCGATGCCGAGGCCACCGCGCAGGACTGCGCCGCCCTCACCCCAGGGGCCACCGCCTTCGCCGCCGACCTGCAGGACGAGGCCGCCGTGCGCGACCTGGTGCCGCGCGTGGTGGCGGCCCTGGGGCGGCTCGACGCGGTGGTCAACAGCGCCTCGCTGTTCGAGCACGATGACGTGGGCACCTTCAGCTTTGCCGCCCTGGAGCAGCACCTGCGCAGCAATGCCGGCGCCCCCATCCTGCTGGCCCAGGCCCTGCATCAACATTTGCAAACGCGCCAGGCCCAGGGGGCGGTGGTCAACCTGCTGGACCAGAAGCTCTGGAACCAGAACCCCGACTTCCTCAGCTACACCTTGTCCAAAGCCGCGCTGGAGGCCGCCAACACCATGCTGGCGCACGCGCTGGCCCCGCGCCTGCGCCTGGTGGGCGTGGCCCCCGGGCTGACCCTGACCAGCCACATGCTGAGCGACGAAAAATTTCAGCAACTGCACAGGCTGTCGCCGCTGGGGCGATCGTCCTCCAGTGCCGACGTGGCCGCCACGGTACGATTCGCGCTGGAAAACGCCTCCATCACCGGCACCACGCTGCTGGTGGACGGCGGCCAGCACCTGATGCGCTTCGAGCGCGACTTTTCGCTCATGTGAATGAGCCCTTACATCGCCTGTTCACCATGAGCTACAACACCAAAGGCACCCAGATCCTGACCCTGAGCGGCCTGCGCTTCGACGCCAACCTGGGCATCCTGGAGCACGAAAAGACCAGCCCCCAGCCGATCCAGGTCGATGCCGAACTCAACCTGGGCACCCAGCCCCTGCTGCCCACCGACGACGACATCCACCATGTGCTCGACTACCGCAAGGTGCGCCAGATCATCATCAACGAGTGCACGGCCGAACACGTCAACCTGCTGGAGAGCCTGATCGGCAAGCTGGCCCACCGCCTGATGCAACTGCCCGGCGTGCTGGGCGTGCGCGTGAAGATCGCCAAGCTGGAGATCTTCGAGGACTGCGAAGTGGCGATCCGGGTGGAGACGGGGCATTGGTGAGCCCTGCCTGCGTCAACCTGAAACAGAGCCGCTTTCGGCTCCAATGCGACAATAAGCCCCATGAATGCCGTTTGGATTGACCCCGAAAACACCGCCTCCACCGAGGAGGCGGACGCCCAGAAGCGCGAGCTGAAGATCGAGCGCGAGACCCACAAGCTGGAAAAGCGCCTGTGCCGCCAGGTGGGCCAGGCCATCGTCGACTTCAACATGATCGAAGCCGGTGACCGCATCATGGTGTGCATGTCGGGCGGCAAGGACAGCTACGGCATGCTCGACATCCTGCTCAAGCTCAAGGCGCGTGCGCCGATCAGCTTCGAGCTGGTGGCCGTCAACCTCGACCAGAAGCAGCCGGGGTTTCCCGACCACATCCTGCCCGAGTACCTGGCCGGCCTGGGCATTCCCTTCCACATCGAGACCCAGGACACCTACTCCATCGTCAAGGAGAAGGTGCCCGAAGGCAAGACCATGTGCAGCCTGTGCAGCCGGCTGCGCCGCGGCATCCTGTACCGCGTGGCGCGCGAGCTCAAATGCAACAAACTGGCCCTGGGCCACCACCGCGACGACATGCTTCAGACCTTCTTCCTGAACATGTTCTTTGGCGGCAAGCTCAAGGGCATGCCGCCGAAACTCGTCAGCGACAACGGCGAGTTCACCGTGATCCGCCCCCTGGCCAATGTGGCCGAGAAAGACCTGATCCGCTGGGCCGAACACCGCCAGTTCCCCATCATCCCCTGCACCCTGTGTGGCAGCCAGGAGAACCTGCAGCGCAAGCAGGTCGGCAACATGATCCGCGACTGGGAAAAAAAATACCCTGGCCGCATCGAGAACATGTTCACCGCGCTGCAGAACGTGGTGCCCTCGCACCTGATGGACGGCAAACTGCACGACTTCAAGAACCTGCGCCCCACCGGCATCGCCGACGACGAGGGCGACAAGGCCTTTGACCACGAAGAGTTTTCCACCAGCAGCCCGGCCCTGAATGGCCTGCAGGTGGTGCAACTCTGAGGTTCAGGCATCCCACACCCACCGGGGTCAGGAGATCCACATGACGAGCAAACGCGCAACAACCCGCTGGCCTCTGCTGCTCTGGCTGGGCCTTCTGGGCCTGCTGCTGAGCGGCTGTGCCAGCACGCACTGGCAAGTCGAGAGCGACGTCGAAACCTATGCCAGCACCCCGGTGGTGGCGCCGGGCAGCCGCTTCCGCTTCGAGCGCCTGCCCTCGCAGGAGCAGGCCACCCCGCCTGAAACCCAGGCCCGCATCGAGGCCCTGGCCCAGAAGGCGCTTGAAAAGGTGGGCCTGCAGCGCGATGACGCCAACGCCCAGTTCAGCGTGCAGGTGGGCGTGCGCACCACCACCGTCACCGATCCGTTTGCGCCCTACCCCTTCGGCGGCTGGCCCGGCTATGGCTGGTCGGGCCGGGTGTGGGCCGGACGCGGCATGTACTACGGCTCGGGCACGCGCGGCCTCTGGGGCGGCATGCCCTATGCGCCGCCGCGGGTGCTGCGCGAGGTGGCCCTGCTGATCCGCAGCCACACCGATGGCAAGCCGGTGTACGAGACCCATGCCGCCAGCGATGGCCTCACCCGCAGCGAAGAAGTCACCCTGGGCGCGCTGTTCGAGGCCTCGCTGCAAGGCTTTCCGACCCCGCCCAAAGGCCTCAGGCGCGTCAACATCGACGTGATGATGCCGCCCTGAATGCAGGCTCTGGCTCCAGCCCGGGGCCTAGAATCGCCGCCATGGACGTCACCCGAATCATTGCCATCCGACATGGCGAAACCGCCTGGAACGTGGACACCCGCATCCAGGGCCAACTCGACATTCCCCTCAACGACCAGGGCCTGTGGCAGGCGCGCCGCGTGGGCGCCGCCCTGGCCTCGGAGTCGCTGCACGCCATCTATGCCAGCGATCTGACCCGGGCCTGGCAGACGGCCGGCCAGATCAGCGAGCACACCGGCCTCAGCGTCACCCCGCACACCGGCCTGCGTGAACGCGGCTTCGGCACCTTCGAGGGCCGCACCTTCGCCGAGATCGAAACTGAACTGCCCGACCAGGCCTACAAATGGCGCACCCGCGACCCCGAATTCGCACCCGAGGGCGGCGAATCGCTGCTGAGCTTTCGCCAGCGCGTGGTCAGCACCGCGGCCGAGCTGGCCGAGCGCCACGCTGGCGAGCAGATCGTGCTGGTGGCCCACGGCGGCGTGATGGACGTCCTGTACCGTGCCGCCACCGGCCAGGAACTCCAGGCCCCGCGCACCTGGGCCCTGGGCAATGCCGCCATCAACCGACTGCTCTGGACCCCCCAGGGCTTCACCCTGGTGGGCTGGTCCGACACCCAACACCTACAAGACGAGTCCCTGGATGAAAGCACCCCCTGAGGCGCTGCTGGCCCTGCGCGGCCAAGGCGTCGACGCGATAGACACCCCGGCCCTGGTGGTCGACCTCGACGCCATGGACCGCAACATCCAGCGCATGGTCGATTTCAGCGCAAAGCACCAGATCCAGTGGCGCCCGCACGCCAAGATGCACAAGAGTGCCGAGCTGGCCCGCCTGCTGATCAGCGCCGGCGCCACCGGCTGCTGCGTGCAAAAGACCAGCGAGGCCGAGGCCCTGGCCGCCGGCGGCGTGAACGACATCTACATCAGCAACCAGGTGATCGCGCCCGCCAAATTGGCCCGCGTCGCCGCCTTGGCGCAAACCCTGGCCACGCGTGGCGGCTGGCTGACGCTGGCGGTGGACAGCGCGCTCGGCATCGAGCGCCTGGACCAGGCCCTGGCGCTCAGCAGCGCCCGCGTGCGCGTGCTGGTCGAGATCGACGTGGGCCAGGGCCGCTGCGGTGTGGCGCCGGGCGAAGCCGCCGTGGCGCTGGTGCGCGACATCAAGGGCCGGCCACGCCTGCAGTTCGGCGGCCTGCACGCCTACCACGGCGGGGCCCAGCACCTGCGCAGCGCCAGCGAACGCCGGCTCACCATTGCCAACGCCGTGCAGGCCGTGAATCGAACCTGCGAGGCCTTGCAGAGCGCCGGCTTCCAGATCCCCCTGATCACCGGCGCCGGCACGGGCACCCTGGTGCTGGAGGCCGCCAGCGGCGTGTACGGCGAGTTGCAGGCCGGCTCCTTTCTGTTCATGGACGCCGACTACGCCCTCAACGAACGCGACCCGGCACAACCCCAGTTCGAACACGCCCTGTTCATCAAGACCCAGGTCATCAGCGCCCGACACAGCCATGCGGTGTGCGACGCCGGCCACAAGAGCCATGCCGTCGACAGCGGCATGCCCCGCGTGCACACGCCCCCCGGGGCCGAGCCGCTGGTGTTCAGCAACGGCGGCGACGAGCACGGCCTGCTGACCACCGTGCGCCCCGCCGCCGCGCTGCCGGCGGTGGGCCAGACCCTGTGGCTGATCCCCGGCCATTGCGACCCCACCGTCAACCTGCATGACCACCTGGTGGGCGTGCGCGGCGGGCTGGAGCACGGCGTGGTCGAACGCATCATCACGGTGGATGCGCGCGGCGCACTGACCTGAAGCCGGGGGCCTGCCCCCGGGTTGATGCGGAGCCGCCCGACGGACGGCAGCGCCAACAATGCGGGCATGAACGCCACCCAGATCATCGTCCTGGCCACCCCCGTGTTCTTCGCGCTGATGGCGCTGGAATACGCCTGGGGCCGGCACACCGGCCGCAACACCTACCGCCTGCACGACACCCTGAGCAGCCTGGCCCTGGGCGTGCTCAGCCAGCTGAGCGCCGTGTTCATGGTGGGCCTGACGCTGGGCCTGTACACCTGGGCCTGGCGGCATGCGGCCCTGTGGCGCGTCAATGACTTCTGGCTCAGCCTGCCCGGCTGGGGGCTGGCCCTGCTGTTCTACGATTTCTGCTACTACTGGCTGCACCGCATGGGCCATGAGGTGGCCCTGCTGTGGGCCGCGCACGTGGTGCACCACCAGAGCCAGCACTACAACCTGTCGACCGCGCTGCGCCAGACCAGCAGCGGCCCCCTGCTGGCCTGGTTGTTCTACCTGCCGATGGCGCTGGCCGGCGTGCCGCCCCAGCAGTTTGCCGTGGTGGCGCTGATCGACCTGCTCTACCAGTTCTGGATCCACACCGAGCATGTGCCGCGCCTGGGCTGGTTTGACAGGGTCTTTGCCTCGCCCTCCAACCACCGCGTGCACCACGCCGTCAACGACGCGTACCTGGACCGCAATTACGGCGGCATCCTGATCCTGTGGGACCGGCTGTTCGGCACCTTCCGTGAAGAGACCGAGCCCTGCGTGTACGGCACCCGCAGCCCCTTGAACAGCTGCAACCCGTTGTGGGCCAATGCCGAGGTCTATGCCGGCCTGCTGCGCTCCAGCGCACTCACCCCGCGCTGGGGCGACAAGCTGCGCCTGTGGTTCAAGCCGCCGGGCTGGCAACCGCCCGGCCTGGGCGCCGTGAAGCCCACCTTTGACGCCGCCACCGTGCCCCGCTTCGATCCACCTTTGTCGGGGCCGCAGGCCCTGTTCTGCGGCGCGCAGTTTCTGGCCCTGCTGGGTGCCTCGGCCAGCTTTTTATGGCTGGCCGAGGGCCATGGGCTGGCGCAGCTGCTGCCGTGGGCCGCGGCGTTGGTGCTGGGCTGGTGGTGTCTGGGCGCGGCCCTGCAAGGACGCCTGGCATGGCTGGAGGTGGGCATGCTCGAAGCCGCGGCGCTGGCCACCCTCACGGGGGCCGAGGGCCTGCAGGGCTGGCACCACCTGTTCAAACCGTTGGCCATGGCCCTGGCCTGGCTGTGGGTGCTGCGCCGCACCCCGCCGGGCCAACCCGAAGGGCGGCTGCTGCTGGCCCTGGGCGCCTGCCTGGTGGGCGACGTGATGCTGATGCTGCCCGGCCTGTTCCTGCCCGGCCTGGCCGCCTTTCTGATCGGCCACCTGGCCTACCTGGCGCGCTGGCGCCAGGACGCCTCCTGGCTGGCCAGCCGCCCGGCCCTGCTGGGCTGCGCCAGCGCCGGGGCGCTGATGCTGGCCGTGCTGTGGCCGCACCTGGACCCGGTGCTGCGCGTGGCCGTGCCCGCCTATGTGTGCGTGATCGTGCTGATGGCCGCCCAGGCCCTGGGCCGGGCCACCGTGCTGCGCACCCCGGCCGCCTGGGGCGTGGCCGCCGGCAGCGTGTGCTTCATGGTCAGTGATTCGCTGCTGGCACTCAACCGCTTCGTCAGCCCACTGCCTCAGGCCACGCTGTGGGTGCTGGGCAGCTATTACCTGGCGCAGTGGCTGCTGGTGCACCACGCGGTACCGTCCGCACAGATCTGCCCTGAGCAAGGCTGATCAGGCATCAAAGCCTCAATAAGATCCCGCCCCGATCACGCGAGCTCGTGATTGGCAGTGGCACGTCAGCCACTGCCGACCTCCAGGGATTTTTCCATGAAACAAGAAAAGGCCAAGGTAATCGGCCAGGGACTCACCCGTCGCAAACTCGGCACATGGCTCGGAGGAGCCAGTGCATTTGCCCTGGCGGGCTGTGGCGGTGGATCAGAGTCCCGTAGCAACGCCGACTCGGGGGAGAACAACAGCGGAGACCAGACAGCCACCACGGCCCCCGTCATCATGCGTTTTCCAAGCAATGTGGTCGGAACGGTCGGCTCGCCTCTCACCCTGTCAGCCCAGGTGACCGGAAAACAACTGCGCTTTCAATGGGTCCGCAATGGACTTGACGTCCGTGGAGCCACCACCCCGGAATACAGCTTCATTCCTGCACTGGCTGACGATGGTGCGATCTTCGGGATCCGAGCCTGGAACAGCGTCGGACAAACCAGCAACAGTGGCACGGAACTGAGGCTCCAATCAGGTGGCACTGGAACATTGCTGGGGCTAACCGGGGCCATGGGCGGGCGAGGCCGCATGGATGGCATTGGCACCGACTCCCGTATCGCACCTATATCCTTCCTGCCTCAGGTCGATGGGTCCTTGCTCGTCAAGGAGTTCAGCCCTTACGACAAGAAGCCGACTTGGTCGCGCCTCAGCAGCACAGGACAGCGCGAGCCTCTGGGTCTCAACAACCTGGCGCCGTTCGAGGGAAGGCCCCATTTGCCTGTGGCCATGATTCAAACAGAGACTAGCGAAATGGCCTTCCGTTGGAATGGATCTTCATTGGGTGAGCTTCTGCTCAGCCGAAGGATCCCCAATGTTCCGGACATTCCGGCATCGGTAGACGGTCACCGCGACACTGAGGCGTTCGTGGGATCGGTAACCTCTCCCGTTCTGATGGACGACGGGACCCTGTATTTCATTGACTATCAAGTCAGGGCTGTGCGCTGCCTCACGCCAACGAAGCAGGTTGTGACCTTGTCCAAGCTGCCCAGCAACTCCATGTTCGACAAGATGGTGGTGCTGGCTGATGGGCGCTTTTTGGTGCTGGGTCAAGACTTAATCAACTTTGGATGGAAAAGAACACTGTGGCGCCTGGAGTTGGCAGTCACAGACACGCCGCGCTGGGTCTGGACTCCGCTGCCCACCACCGGCCTGCACATGGCTTTGGCGACTGACCGCAGTGGCAACAGAATCTACAGCGCGCAGGGCAACGCTCTGATCGAATTGACAGCAGACGGCACTGTGACAGTGCTGGCGGGCTCGATCACAGCCAGCCCTGCGACATATGACGGGCCAGCCGGTGAAGCCAGATTCGAATTGTGGAACAGCATCGACTTCGCCACAGAAGTTCGAGTGGGACGAGATGGCCTGTTGTGGGTCATGGAAGGAGCCAACGCGACTTTGCGACAGTTCAACACCAACAGCGGCCAAGTCCAAACTGTTCTGGGCCGGAGCACAAAAAGCGGTTTCGCCAATGGCGACAGCCTTTCTGCAGGCTTCGAAAATCGTGACATCCAAGCTTGGGCTACAGACACCTCAGGCAACCTTTTTTTGATCGACCGAAAGCACAATGTCTTGCGCCAAGTGGCCCCTACGGGAAAGACGGAAACAATCCTCAGTCATTTTCCAGCCGATGGTGGGCTGGCAGTCGGGCCAGACGGCTCGTACTATGCCATCCAGGGCTATGCCATCCTGAGGATCAGCCCCACAGGGAGGCAATCGGTGCTGGCCGGCCAGCTGCAACAGTCCGGCTATGTCGATGCGCAGGGATCGAGTGCACTTTTCCTTCGCCCCCGCGATCTTTGCTGGGACGCCGACGGTTGTCTGCTGATCGCCGATGGGTGGGTTGACACTGACCCAGACCAGTACACCGCCATCATCCGTGGAGGGACTGTGCGAAAGGTCACGCAGGACGGCCACGTGAGTACTTTTGCTGACCCGCCGTGGTCTGGGCACACAATGAGCAACAGCTTTCCCAGCACCCAGCTCCTGGCACCAAGCTCCATGGCCTGCAACGGTTTGAGCCAAATCGCCATCGCCGACGTCAGCTTCGTCAGGCGTCAGATCCGTGTCTACGACAACCGTGGCCGCTTACTGAAGCTTCTCACGTTGCCCAGCCCCAACGAACCCTACAGCGACTTGGAATCGCGTTGGTCCGCGCTCACCTACCTGGCCTGGGCCGACAACACCAGCCTGTTATGGGGTGAGAACAACCTGATCCAGCGCATCGACCTGAACGGCCAGACCCAGATCGTGGCCGGCACGCCAGGCCAGTGGGGTGTCCGCCGAGGAGCCCTGCCCGGATGCCTGAATCTGGTGGCGGGCCTGTTGCGCAACCCTGCCAAGCCCAACGGGTATTTCGTACTCAGCGAGAACTTGGTGCTGCAAATGACGCCTTGAGCGTTCCGCCTGCGGTTGATCGCCGCCATTGCACTTCAGCCGCCCGACAGATCGCTCGCGTTCTTCGAGGGCGTCACGCCCAGGTGGCGGTAGGCGGCCAGGGTGGCGATGCGGCCGCGCGGGGTGCGCTGCAGGTAGCCCTGCTGGATCAGGTAGGGCTCGATCACGTCTTCGATGGTGCCCGACTCTTCGCCGATGCTGGCGGCGATGTTGTCCAGCCCGACCGGGCCGCCGTCAAAGCGGTGGATCACGGCCTCCAGCAGCTTGCGGTCCATCACGTCAAAACCCTGCGGGTCGACGTCGAGCATGGTCAGCGCACGTTCGGCGATGGCCCGGGTGATGCGGCCGTCGCCCTTGACGTCGGCGTAGTCGCGCACCCGGCGCAGCAGGCGGTTGGCGATGCGGGGGGTACCGCGTGAACGGCGGGCGATCTCGAAGGCGCCGTCGTCATCGATCGGGGTGTTGAGCAGGCCGGCGCTGCGCCGCACGATGCGGGTCAGCTCTTCGGCAGTGTAGAACTCCAGCCGCGCCACGATGCCGAAGCGGTCGCGCAGCGGGTTGGTCAGCATGCCGGCCCGGGTGGTGGCCCCCACCAGGGTGAAGGGCTGCAGGTCGAGCTTGATGCTGCGCGCCGCCGGCCCCTCGCCGATCATGATGTCGATCTGGTAGTCCTCCAAGGCGGGGTAGAGGATTTCCTCCACCACGGGCGAAAGCCGGTGGATCTCGTCGATGAACAGCACATCGTTCTTCTCGAGGTTGGTCAGCAGCGCGGCCAGGTCCTTGGGCTTTTCGAGCACTGGGCCACTGGTCTGGCGCAGGTTGACGCCCAGTTCGGCCGCGATGATGTGGCTCAAGGTGGTCTTGCCCAGGCCGGGCGGGCCGAACAGCAGCACGTGGTCCAGCGCTTCGGATCGCTTGCGCGCCGCGCCGATGAAGATGTCGAGCTGCTCGCGCACCTTGGCCTGGCCCACGTACTCGTCGAGCAGCTTGGGGCGCAGGGCGCGCTCGATGGCCTCTTCATGGGGCGAGGTCGGCGCCGCCGACACCACACGCCGGTCGGGGGCGGGAACAGGGGCGAAATCGTCGGTCTGGATGGTCACGGCGGCTCAGGACAGGTCAGGGCTTCAGAAAAAACGGGTGGGGCCGCAAGCCGGCCCACCCGGGTGCTGACTATATAGCGCCGCCCCGGCAAAGACAGCGTGGGCGACTCAAGTGAGGGCGCCGGATGCCGATAAAGCAAGTAACCTTTACTGACATTCAAATCAGAACGGTCACAAACAACGGGTCCGATGATGACGAAGAACCAAGAACACACCAGAACCCTCCTGCCGATGGACCGATCCGGCATGAATCGACCCTTGACCCTGTCTCTGCTCTTGCTGACCTGCGCCCTGGGGCTGGGCATGGCGGGCACCGCCCGCGGGGCGGATGACCATGGCGATGCCCATGGCAAGCCCGCCGCCAAAGCCACTGAGAAGGCTGAAAAAGCCAGCCCGGCCACCAGCCCGGCCGATGTGGCCGCCCGGATCCGCGAAGGCGTGGAGCGCAACAACCAGGCCGGCCGCGGTGCCAAGGGCGAAGGCGCCACCGTGATCGAGGTGCGCATGCCCAAGGCCACGCCCACCAAACCCTCCGGGGCCCTGGCCAACCCGATCGATGCGCGCAGAATGGCCGCCGCCGACAAGGAGGGCAACAGCCGCGAGTACATCCGGGCCAAGGCCGCAGCCATGGCCGGGGGCGACGATGGGCACGGCAAGGCCGAAGGGGCCGCCGCCGAGGTGCACGGCCAGCACGGCAGTGCCCACTGGGAGTACGAGGGCGAGAACGGCCCGGCGGCCTGGGGCAAGATGCAGCCCGAGTTCAGCACCTGCAGCCTGGGCCGGCGCCAGTCGCCGGTGCACATCACCGATGCCGACACCCTGGTGGGGCCGGCCGAACCGCTGCAGCTGCGCTACATGCCCAGCACGGCCTCGGTGGTGAACAACGGCCACACCATCCAGGTCGACCTCGACCCCGCCAGCCCCAACACCTTGACCGTGCGCGGCTCGACCTACAAGCTGCTGCAGTTCCACTTCCACCACCCGGCCGAAGAACGCATCAACTACAAGGGCTACTCCATGGTGGCCCACCTGGTGCACAAGAACGACCAGAACCAGCTGGCCGTGGTCGCCGTGCTGATGGACCCGGGCCCGGCCAGCGCCTTCATCAACAAGGTCTGGACCTACATGCCGCTGGACAACCAGGACCGCGTGCAAATGCCCCCCGGCGCCCTGAACGTGGCCGACCTGCTGCCACCCGACCTGCGCTACTACCAGTTCCTGGGCTCCCTCACCACGCCCCCCTGCACCGAAGGCGTGCTGTGGCTGGTGCTGAAAACCCCCGTCACCCTGAGCTCAGAGCAACTGCGCCTGTTCTCCAAACTGTTCCCCAACAACGCCCGCCCCACCCAACCCCTGAACAACCGCGTGGTGCGCGAAGTGCAATGACACCCGCAGCAGCGTAAAAACGAGGGAGCCACCAGGCCCCCTTCTTTTTTCTGCAAAAGTGCAAGCCTGACAGCCCGGGCCAGGGCTGGGCAGCAGAACAGCGCCTGAGTCACGCGTCTGCACCCGCACCCAACAAAAGCCAAAACGGATCCCTGCCCGATCAGGCACGCACTGCAACGAAGAGGTCAGGCCGGCGCCGGGCCGCCCCAAGGCGGCCTGCGGCCCCCTCGGGGGGCTGAGCCCTGCGGCTCCAGGCCTGCCTGCGCAGGGCTGGACAGGGCGAAGGGCGTCCGCGTCTCGCGGCCGCACGTGGGAGTGACCCGACATGAGGGGGCCCTACAGGCCCCCTTCTGAATTCAGCCAGCTTTAAACGAAGAGGTCAGCCCGCCGCCCGGCCGCCCGAAGGCGGGCTGCGGCCCCCTTGGGGGGCAGGGAGTGACACGAAGTGCATGACCGTGGGGGCTCACAGCCCAGGCCGGCGCCGGGCCGCCCCAAGGCGGCCTGCGGCCCCCTCGGGGGGCAGCGACCACACGAAGTGAGGGAGCGTGGGGGCCACTCACACTCCAGCAAAGCGGATCTGGTTCGTCCCCGCCCGCTTGGCCGCATACATCGCCGTGTCGGCCCGGGCCAACAGGTGGTCGCGGTCGCGCGCATGCTCGGGATACAAGGCCAGGCCGGCGCTGGCGCTGATGCGGATCTCCTGCTCGCCCAGGTGGTAAGGCTGGGCCAGCTGATCGATCAGCTTGCGCGCCAGCTCAGCCGCCACCTCACGGCTGGCGACATCGAACATCACCAGCACGAATTCGTCGCCACCGATGCGGGCCACCACATCGGCCTGGCGCACACCGCTGCGCAGGCGGGTGGCAATGGCCTGCAGCAGGCGGTCACCCATCTCATGGCCCAGGTGGTCGTTGACCGGCTTGAAGCCGTCCAGATCGAAGAACATCACGGCCAGGCGCCGGTCCTGGCGTTGCGCCAAGGCCAGCAACTGGGTCAGGCGGTCCATCAGGCTGCGCCGGTTGGGCAGACCGGTGAGGGCATCATGGTGGGCCAGGTGCTCCATGCGGCGCTCGCTTTCCTGCAGCTTGTCCAGCAGGGTGTTGAAGCCCACCACCATCTCACCCACCTCGTCCTGGCGCACCACAGGCAGCGGGGCCAGGGGCTCCAGCCGATCCGCCATGCGGTGCATGCGCCGGGCGCTGTCAATCAGCGGCTGAAACTGCCGGCGCAACACGACGGCCAGTGCCACCAACACCACCGTGGCAATCACCAGGCTGGAGCGCAAGGCCAGCTTCTGCACGGCCCCCATGGCCTCAAAGGCCACATCGGCCGGGATGCCCGCCACCACAAACCAGCCGGCCGAGGGCACGCTGGCCACTCCGACAATCTCTTCGCCGCCCCGGGCGTTGGTGCTGACGCCTGCGCCGCGCCAGCCCTCCATGGCCCGGTCGTGCAGCGGGTTGACACCCGCCGTGGGCGTGCGCTGCAGGCGCAGCTCGGGCACCGAGGCCGCCACGAACATCTGCTCGGCCGGTGAAATCAACAGAAAGTCGGCCCCCTTGTCAGACCGGGGGCGCTGGAGCAGGTCCAGAAAACCCGGGGCATCCAGTTCGGTGACGCCGGCCAGCACGGCCAGCAGACGCCCTCGCGGGTCTTGCACCGGCACGGCCATCAGCAGTTCGGCCGCACCGGAGGCCTCCGAAAGCCGGGGCCGAGCCAGCACAAAGCCGGGCTGCTGCACCAGCCGCCGGAACCAGTCGGTGTCATGGAACGCGCTGCTGCGCTGGCGCGGTCGGGGCGGAAAGTCGGCCCAGGCGCCGCGCCCGTCAGGGCGGATCACGATGAAGCCGTGCGAGAACAAAGGCGCCAGCATCTGGCGCTCGGCCAGCCAGGCCTGCAGGGCCTCGGGCTGGCCCAGCAGAGCCGGCGGCAGTTCGATGGCCAGCCGCTCCAGCAAGGCTCGACGGGCCCGCACCTTGGCGTCGATGTCGTCGGCCACATAGTTCGCCAGGGTGGCCTGCTGGCCCATCACCACGTCTTGCAGGCTGCCGCGCACCACCCAGGGCAGCAAGGTCATGCGCATGACCAGGCCCAAGGCGACCGTGGCGATGCTGATGACAATCAGTCGGGTGGCGAGGCTATTGGCGAATCGGCGAAAGGCCATCCAGAGGTTCCTGCTGCGGATTCACGGTGGTGCAATTGAAAAGAATGGCCGTCAGTATACGGAGCCACAACCGTCCGTCAGCCTGCGGCGCAGCTTTCCAGGAAGGCAGCAATCAAGCGCGCCCCACGTCTGTCGCGCAGGCAATACAGATACTCGACCAGGCTGGGCACCTCGTCCTCAAACGGCAGCACCACCAGTTCGGGGTGGGCGCTGGCCTCGTGGCGGGCAAACACGCTCACCCCCATGCACCGGATCACCGCCTCGCGGATGGCCTCGCGGCTGGCGATCTCCATGCTGCGGCCCACTGCCACGCCGGCCCGGGCCAGGGTCTCCTCGGTGAGTTGACGGGTGGTCGAGCCGCGCTCGCGCACGATCAGCTCGCAGCCGGCCAGGTCACTCAGGCGCAGCGCCCGGCGGGCTGCCAAGGGGTGGCTGCGGTGCAGGATCAGCACCAGCGGGTCGGAGCCCAGGGTCAGCCGGTGCAGACGCACATCGGTTTCCAGGTGGGACGAGGTGGCCAGGTCCACCTGGTAGGCCAGCAGCGCATCCACCATCTGCCGTGAATTGCCCGCCCCCAGGCTCAGGTCGACCAGCGGGTAGCGCTGGCGAAAGCGCTGCACGATGTCCAGCACGTAATACGGCGCCGTGGCCCCCAGCCGCAGGTGGCCGCGCGGTTGATCGCCCGAGTTTCGCAGTGCGAACTCGACCTGGATCTCCTGCTGCAGCAACTGGTCGACATGGGGCAGCAGTTGCACCCCTTCGTCGCTCAGGCTCAGGCGCCCGCCCTGGCGGCGGAACAGCTCCACCCCGTAGTGCTCCTCCAGGGCCTTGATCTGGGTGGTGACGGTGGGCTGGCTCAGCCCCAGCTGACGGGCCGCCTGGGTCACGCTGCCCAGGCGGGCCACGGTGAAGAAGGATTTGAGTTGGCTGACGAACATGACCCAAATCTACCAATGGTGGCTTCAGGATTTTGCGGCTTCGTGACACCGGCGTTTCACACAGGCTGCCTAAATTAGCGCCCAGAGCCCCGGCTGGCGGGCTCCACCCCCCCGGTCAGGCGCTTCTCGCCACCGGCCTCGCAATGACTTCGCAACGACTTTTCAGGACTCTCACCATGCGCACCACCTTCTCCACCTGGGCCCGCCGACTGGGCCTGCTCGGCACCGTGCTGGCCACCGCCCTGGCCGCCTCGCCCGCCCTGGCCAAGACCGAACTGCTGGTCTACACCGCCCTGGAAGCCGACCAGATCAAGGCCTACAAGAGCGCCTTCGAGCAGGACCACCCCGAGATCGAACTCAAGTTCGTGCGCGACAGCACCGGCATCGTCACCGCCCGCCTGCTGGCCGAAAAAGCCAATCCGCAGGCTGACGTGGTGTGGGGCCTGGCCGCCACCTCGCTGATGCTGCTGGACAAGGAGAACATGCTGCAGCCCTACGCCCCCAAGGGCCTGGAGGCCGTGCGCGCCAACATGCGCGACCCGCGCGCCACCCCCACCTGGGTGGGCATGGACCTGTGGTCCTCGGCCGTGTGCTTCAACACCGTGGAAGCCGCCAAGCGCAAGCTGCCCACCCCCACCAGCTGGGCCGACCTGACCAAGCCTGAGTTCAAGGGCACCCTGACCATGCCCCACCCCGCCTCCAGCGGCACCGGCTTTCTGATGGTCTCGGCCTGGCTGCAGATGATGGGCGAGGAAAAAGGCTGGGCCTTCATGGACGCCCTGCACCAGAACATGGGCGTGTACACCCACAGCGGCTCCAAGCCCTGCCGCCAGGCCGGCGCCGGCGAGTTCCCGGTGGGCCTGAGCTTCGAATACCGCGCCAACAAGACCAAGAAGGACGGCGCCCCGATCGACATCATCTTCCCCAAGGAAGGCCTGGGCTGGGACGTGGAAGCCACCGGCGTGATGAAGACCACCAAGAAGCTGGACGCCGCCAAGGCCCTGGCCGACTGGTCGGTGACCAAGAAGGCCAACGAACTGTACGCCGCCAACTTTGCCGTGCTGGCCCTGCCGCAGGTGCAGGAGCGCCTGGAGTTCGTGCCCTCCGACCTGGAAAAGATGCTGGCCAAGAACGACTTCGTCTGGGCTGCCGCCAACCGCGACCGCATCCTGACCGAGTGGGCCCGCCGCTACGAAGCCAAGGCTGAGAAGAAGTAATTCCCCCGCCCTGACCCTTGCCTGAGATCCGAGCCCCCGCATGCTGTCCATCCAACACATCACCAAGCGCTACCGCGCCCAACCCGTGCTGCGCGGCATCGCGCTGGACGTGGCCGCCGGTGAGTTCATCAGCCTGCTGGGGCCCTCGGGTTGCGGCAAGACCACCTTGCTGCGCATCCTGTGCGGCATCGAGACCCCCGACACCGGCAGCCTGACGCTGCGCGGCCAGGACATCACCGCCTGGCCGGCGGCGCAGCGCCGCTTCGGCGTGGTGTTCCAGAGCTATGCCCTGTTCCCCAACCTCACGGCGGCGCAGAACGTGGCCTTCGGCCTCCAAGGCGCGCCACGTCCACAGCAGGCCGAACGAGTGGCCGAGATGCTGGCCCTGGTCGGCCTGGGTGAGCAGAGCCACAAATACCCGGCCCAGCTCTCGGGCGGCCAGCAGCAGCGCGTGGCCCTGGCCCGCGCCCTGGCGCCACGGCCCGAGCTGCTGCTGCTCGACGAGCCCCTGAGCGCGCTCGATGCCCAGGTGCGCGGCAGCCTGCAGGCCGAAATCCGCCGCCTGCAACAACAACTGGGCATCACCACCGTGATGGTCACGCACGACCAGGACGAGGCCCTGTCGATGGCCGACCGGGTGGTGGTGATGCACGAGGGCCGGATCGAACAGCAGGGCTCGCCCCAGCAGCTGTACGCCCGCCCCGAAACCCGCTTTGTGGCCGGCTTTGTCGGCCGCATGAACCTGCTGCCGGCCCGCGTGGTGGCCGCCGGCTGGCTGGAGGCCGGCAGCACCCGCCTGGCCTGCGACACCAGCGCCTACCGCACCGGCAGCCCGGTGCTGCTGGGCCTGCGCCCCGAAGCCGTGGTGCTGCAGGCGGCCCCTGCCGCAACCCAAGCACTGCCCGCCAACAGCGTGCGCGCCCGCGTGCTGGAGACCCAGTTCCACGGCCCCACCGCCTTGCTGCGCCTGCACTGCGACAGCCTGCAGGCCACGCTGGACGCCCAATGGCCCACCGGCGTCGACGCCCGCCTGCCCGAGTGGCTGCACAACGAGCTGCTGCTGAGCCTGCCGGCGCCCGCCCTGCACGTGCTGCCGCTGCCCGAATCGGTGAGGCGCGCCGCATGAGCACGCTGCCCCTGACCCAGGCCCCAGCGTCAGCGCCCCCTGCAGCCACGGCCACGCCCGAGAAGCCCTGGCTGGCCGCCCTGCTGGGCGGAGCCCTGCTGCTGCTGGCCGTGGGCATTGCCCTGCCGGTGCTGGCCCTGCTGGGCATGAGCCTGTGGGGCAGCTCGGGCGAATTCGTGGGCCTGGCCCACTTTGCAGCCTATGCCCGCAGCCCCAATGTGCTGAGCTCGCTGTTCAACAGCCTGTGGCTGTCGGCCCTGAGCGCCAGCGTGTGCGTGCTGCTGGCCTATGGCTATGCCTATGCGCTGACCCAGTCCTGCGTGCGGGGCGCGCGGCTGTTCCGCGCCGTGGCCCTGATCCCGCTGCTGGCGCCCTCGCTGCTGATGGCCATCAGCCTGATCTACCTGTTCGGCAACCAGGGCCTGCTCAAGGGCGCGCTGCTGGGGCTGCCGGCCTACGGGCCCTTCGGCATCGTCACCGGCTCGGTGCTGTGGACCTTTCCGCACGCCCTGCTGATCCTCAGCACCGCGCTGGCCACCAGCGACGCTCGCCTGATCGAGGCCGCCACCACCCTGGGCGCCAGCCGCTGGCGCGTGTTCTGCCAGGTCACCCTGCCGGGCAGCCGTTACGGCCTGATGATTTCTTGGATCGTGGTGTTCGTGCTGGTGATCACCGACTTCGGCGTGCCCAAGGTGATCGGGGGCAACACCCAGGTGCTGGCCACCGACATCTACAAGCAGGTGATCGGCCAGCAGAACCTGCCCATGGGGGCCGTGGTGGCGCTGATCCTGCTGCTGCCGGCGGCCCTGGCCTTTGCCGCCGAACAGCACCTGCGCGCACGCCAGAGCGCCAGCCTGGGCGTGCGCTCGGTGCCCTACCAGCCACAGCCCCACCGGGTGCTGGACCGCGCCCTGTTCGCCTACTGCGCCCTGATCGCCCTGGCCCTGCTGGGCGTGCTGGCGGTGGCCGTGTTCGCCTCGCTGGCGAGCTTCTGGCCGTACAACCTCACGCCCTCGTTCAAGAACTACGACTTCGACATGATGGACGGTGGCGGCTGGGCCAGCTACGGCAACTCGCTGCGCATGGCCGCCGGCACCGCCGTGCTGGGCAGCGCGCTGAGCTTTCTGACCGCCTACCTGGTCGAGAAGCCACGCGCCTTTGCCACGGCGCGCCAGGTGCTCAACGGCATCGCCTCGGTGCCCATGGCGGTGCCGGGCCTGGCGCTCGGCCTGGGCTACATCCTGTTCTTCAACGCCGGCTGGAACCCCTTGCACGGCCTGTACGGCAGCCTGACGCTGATGAGCCTCTGCACCGTGGCGCATTGTTTCTCGGTGGCCCACATCACGCAGCTGACCGCGCTGCGCCAGCTCGACCGCGAGTACGAGCTGGTGGCCGAATCGCTGGGCGTGCCCTTCTGGAAGACGCTGTGGCGCGTGCACCTGCCGGTGTGCCTGCCCGCGCTGCTGCAGGTGGCGGGCTACTTCTTCGTGAGCGCCATGACCACCGTGTCGGCCGTGGTCTTCATCTACTCGCCCGAGACCACCCTGGCCTCGCTGGCCGTGCTGGCCATGGACGACGCGGGCGACATCGCCCCGGCCGCGGCCATGGCCACGCTGATCTTCATCAGCGCTGGCCTGGGCCGTGCCCTGCTGGGGGCGCTGGAGCGCCTGCTGGTGACGCGCACCCAGCGCTGGAGACGCCGTTGACGCGCCACAGCCCGCCCCCCGACAGCAGCTGAACGGCCGCAGCCTCCCCCACGCCGAGCCCCCCGTTGCCCGCGAATGTCCGCCAATGCCCGTTGAATTGGCCGGCAGGGGCGTACTCGGCCCATCCCTTTGTTCACAACCCTCAACCTGTCCACTTCACCATGAACAACAACCCCGAATCCTGTGACCTGCTCGTGGTCGGCGCCGGCATTGTCGGCCTGGCCCACGCCTACTGGGCGGCCCAACGCGGCCTCAAGGTGGTGGTGGTGGAGCGCGATGCCCAGTGCATCGGCGCCTCCATCCGCAACTTCGGCTTTGTCACCATCACCGGCCAGAAGGCCGGCGCGAGTTGGGGCCGCGCCCTGCGCTCGCGCCAGGTGTGGGCCGAGCTGGCCCCCCAGGCCGGCATCCAGGTGCTGCACCAGGGCCTGTGGCTGCGCGCCCAGCGGCCCGCCTCGCATGCGGTGCTGGAAGCCTTCATGCGCACCGAGATGGGTGAGCACTGCGAGCTGCTGAGCCCGGCCGAAGCCGCGCGCCGCCACCCGGCGCTGCAGACCGAGGGCCTGCAATCGGTGCTGTACAGCCCGCACGAGCTGCGCGTGGAGTCGCGCAGCGCCATTCCGCAACTCACGCAGTGGCTGGCCGAGGTGCTGGGCGTGCAGTTCCGCTTCGGCGAAACCGTGCAATCGGTGCAGACGCCGCGGGTCGAGACCTCGCGCGGACAGTACCGGGCCGAGCGCGTGGTGGTGTGCACCAATGCCGAACTCAACGGCCTGTTCGCCCCGCAATGGACGCCGCACCAGATCCGGCTGTGCCAACTGCAGATGCTGCGCGTGCAGCCCCAGCCCGGCTTCAAGCTGCAGGGCTCGGTGATGGGTGACCTGAGCCTGGTGCGCTACGAGGGCTATTCCGAGCTGCCCGAAGCCCAGGCGCTGCGCGAGCAACTGCTGCGCGAAGAGGGCTTGAGCCTGCAGCACGGCATCCACCTGATCGTGGTGCAGAGCGCCGACGGCTCGCTGGTGGTGGGCGACTCGCACCACTACGGGCCGGTGCTGCCGCCCTTCGCGCTCGAAGCGGTGGACCAGCTGATCCTGCGCCACCTGCGCGAGGCCCTGCACCTGAGCCAGGCCGAGGTGACCGAACGCTGGGTGGGCACCTACCCGTCCTCGGCCACCGAGCCCTGCATCGTGCAGGCCCCCGACGCCCACACCCGCCTGGTGACCGTGACCAGCGGCACCGGCGCCAGCACCGCCTTCGGCCTGGCCGAAGAAGTCTTCAACGCCTGGTGAACCCCACCGGAGGTAGCGCATGAACCACCCCTCTCTTCCCCTGCAAGCCGTCGTGTTCGACTGGGCCGGCACCGTGATCGACTTTGGCAGCCTGGCCCCCATGGACGCCTTTGTGCAGCTGTTTGCCCGCTACGGCGTGCGCATCGACGTGGCCGAGGCGCGCGTGCCCATGGGCCTGGCCAAGTGGGACCACATCCACGCCCTGGGCCACACCCCCCGCATCGCCGCCGAATGGCAGCGCGTGCACGGCCGCCCCTTTGACGACGCCGACTGCGACACGCTGTACGAGGTCTTCACGCCCATGAACGCCGCCAGCGTGCGCGACCATGCGCAGCTGATCCCGGGCGCGCTGGCCACCGTGCAGGCGCTGCGTGCACGCGGCCTGAAAATCGGCTCGACCACCGGCTACAACCGCCCCATCATGGCCGTGGTACAGCCCCTGGCCGCGGCCCAGGGCTACACGCCCGACAACCTGGTCTGCGCGGGCGACATGGTCAGCGCCCGGCCCGGCCCGCTGATGATGGTGCGCACCCTGTCCGACCTGCAGGTGTGGCCGCCCGCGGCCATGGTCAAGGTGGACGACACCGTGCCCGGCCTGCAGGAGGGCCGCGCCATCGGCTGCTGGGTGGTGGGTCTGGCCATCAGTGGCAACACCCTGGGCCTGAACGAAGCCCAGTGGCAGGCCACCCCGCCCGCCGAGCAACAGGCCCTGCGCGAACAGGCCACCGCCGAGCTGCTGGCCGGCGGCGCGCACTATGTGATCGACAGCGTGGCCGACCTGCTGCCGGTGCTGGACGCCATCGAAGCCCGCATGGCACGGGGCGAGCGCCCCGACTGACACCCGCAGGGGCCCACCGCCCCTCACCAGCTGGCGCGGTATTGCATGCGCTCCTGCCGCCCCTGGGTGGCCGGCAGGTAGCGCCGGCGCAGGGCGGCCACGGTCAGCATGCCCTGACGGTCCACCGCCAGATCCGGCGTCAGACCATGGGTCGGGTCCATCAGCAGGCCGTAGGCGGCCCGGGCCAGCGGCGGGTCCAGGCCTGGCACGTGGGCCTGCAGCAAGGCGCACGCAGCGGCCGGCTGACGCCGGCACCAGGCCAGTCCTTGGCGGTACGCCTGCAAAAAAGCCTTGAGTTCAACCGGGTGCTGCTCGGCCCAGGCCTGGCGCGTGGCGCCCACCGTGCCCTGGTAGTGGGGCAAGGCGTCGGCCGAACGGGCCAGCACCCGGCAGCCCTGCTGGGCCGCCAGCAGCTCATAAGGGGTGCGCAGCAGGGTGGCGGCGCAGCGCCCGGCCAGCAGCGCCTGGTAGCGCTGCTCGGTGCTGCCCTGCGGCTCGATGTGCAGCGCATCCTTCGGCAGGCCCGCCCGTGCCAGCAGCTCGTACAGCACCAGCGCAAAGCCGGTGTCGGGCGCGTCCACCGCCAGCACCCGGCCCTGCAGATCGTCCAGCGTGCGGATGCCGGGCGCCGCCACCAGACTCAGAAAGCCGGCGTCGCCACCGAGCACGATCACCGCATCGGGCTCACCCGGCACCGGCACCTCGGCCAGCTTCTGCTGGTAGGCCACCACGTTGTCGGCACTGACCAGGATCAGGGGGTAACGCCCCTCGGCAAAGCCCTGCATCATGGCGCGCGAACTGGGCGTCAGCGTGAGCTCGATCGCCAGGCCCCGCACTTCGAAAAAGCCTTGCTCGATGGCCGCCCACAGGGGCAGGTTCCAACCGCCATCGAACACACACACGGGCAAGGTCTGCAGCGTGCCCATGGCTTCAGAGGGCCTGCAGGTACAAGGCCAGGTCGTGCACCTGCTCGGGCGTCAGCGGGCCGGCCTCAGCCGCCATGGCCGCGCCATCGGCCCGGTCGTGGCCCTTGAACACCGCCAGTTGCTGGGTCAGGTAGCGGGCGTTCTGCCCGGCCAGACGCGGGATGGCGCCCAGGCCCTGGGCCTGCGCACCATGGCAGGCCACGCAGGCCAGCACGCCCCGGGCCGGCTCACCGGCCTGGAACAAGGCCTGGCCGCGCGCGTAGGCGGCCTGCTGCTCAGGGGTGCGGGCCGCAGCGCGGGCGGGTGCCGGCGGCTGGGCCGCGTAATAGGTGGCCAGCGACTGCAGGTCGGCCTCGCTGAGCCAGGACGCCACGCCCCACATGAAGCGCTGGGCATTCAGGTTGGCGCGGCTGTGGTCGCGGTAGGCCTTCAGTTGGGCCAGCAGGTAGGCCTCGCTTTGCCCGGCCAGGCTGGGGAACTGGCCCGAATCGGTGCGACCACCCGGGCCGTGGCAGCTCACGCAGACCTGGCGCGCCAAGGCCGGGGCTTCGTGGCCAGGCACGGTCTGCGCACCGGCCTGAGCCACCATCCAGGACAAGGCCATCGCGCCGGCGGCCAGAAAATGCTTTTTCATAGGATGTGCCCCCTTCAGAACAGAAACCACAAACCCAGGAACAGGGTGTTGTTGTCGGAGGGCTTGCGGCCCCGGCCGTCGATGTTGGCCGTGGCGCCATTCCACTTCAGGTAGCCGGTGTACTGCAGCATCAGGCGCATCTGCGGGTTCAGGTTGTAGTCCAGCTCGGCGATGAGGCTGCGGGTGTCGGGCCGGTCACTGACCGGGGCGCCCGTGGCGCTGTCGCGTACCCGGCCGTACAGGCCGGCGTCGCGGCTGCCGCGCACGTCCACATAGGCCAGCGAGGCGCCATAGGTGCGCTCGTACAGGTAAGAGGCCTTGAGCCGCAGGGCCTGCAGGTGGTTGTCGGGGTGGCTGGCCGCGCCGCGGGCAAAGCTGGCGCGCAGGTTCTGCCGCTCATGGCCCAGCGAGCCCTGCAGCGAGAAGATCGACGGGTCGGACAGAACCTGGTACTGCGCATCCAGCCCCAGGTCGGTGAAGCGGTCGGTGTCGCCGTGCGGTGTGCCGGGGTCGGGGTATTTGTCGGCCACCATGCCGTAGTGGCCCAGCATCAGCGAATGCGCGCCCCACTCGCGGTTCCAGGCCAGGCGCCAATACGGGTTGTTGTGGCCGCGCAGGCGGTTCATGCTGTCCAGCGAGACCCCGGTGCTCAGCACCCGCCAGGTGTTGACCGCGCTGCCGTAGGTGCTGAGTTCGCCATACCACTGGCGATCCCACCAGGCGTAGGCCCCCAGGCCCACCACTTTCTGGCCCAGCCCGCCGTCGAGCAGCATGCTGCCCATGGCCTGGGGCCGCGGCAGGTTGGAACCCGTGAACGGAATGCCGCGCCACACCGGCGTGCTGTTCCACACGTCCTGCAGGCTCGGGTTGTTGTTCAGGTTGAAGCCCAGCACCAGGTCCTTGCCCCCGAGGCGCAGGCGCTGGATCGCGCGCAGATCGAAGTCATGGATGCCGACATGCCCCACCGTGCCGCCGTCCTGGCCCGGCACGCGGTTGTTGTTGTAGGCCCACTGGGTGTAGCCGCCCACATGGTCGTTGATCTTGCCTGCGGCGAACACCGAGAGGCGGTCAAACTGCAGATCGCCTTCGTGCGGCATCAGCGTGCGGCCGCCCGCATCCTGCGACTGGGCCATCTGGGTCAGCGAGGCCTGCATCATCACCGCCAGCGGCACCGCCGCCCGCTCGCCCCAGGTGTAGCCGTTGAGCTTGAATTCGCGTCCAAAGGGCGTCAGCTCGGGGAAAGCGGTGTGGCAGGCCACGCAGTTCTCGCCGGTCTGACGGGCAAAGGCGGGCACGGCCTGGGCGGGCGCCGCCAGCAGGGCGCACAGCACCAGCCCCCAGGCGATGAGCAGAGGGCGGATCAAGACAAGGGGGCGTCTGTTGGGCATGGGCTGTGCTCCTGGTGGCTGCACCGACGGCGTGGCGCAGGGGCAGAGGATGCAAGCAGCGACAGCGCCCGTGGCCCGCCATTTGCAAACAAGCGTTTCATGCCCGCCCCCCCTGCAGGCGGCGACAGCCACCGAAGGCAATCCCGGATTCGCACCGCAGCGGACCTTCAACGCACACACAAAGGTTTCATGAAAAGGGCCAAAAGCACAAAATGTGACTTTGCGGCCAGCCCAAGCTGTCGCACCGTGCCCCCAAGAATGCAGGAGACACCATGAAGCTGCGGGTCAATGACCACGAGACCGAATTCGATGCCCCACCCGACATGCCCCTGCTGTGGGTGTTGCGCGATGAGTTGGGCCTGACCGGCACCAAGTTCGGCTGTGGCGTGGCGGCCTGCGGGGCCTGCACGGTGGAGGTCGACGGCGTGGCCCTGCGCTCCTGTGTGCTGCCGGCCAGTGCGCTGGCCGGGCGCTCGGTGCGCACCATCGAGGGCTCGCCGGACCGCATCGTGGCGGCGCTGCAGGCGGCCTGGGTGCGGCACCAGACACCCCAGTGCGGCTACTGCCAGGGCGGCATGATCCTGGCGGCGGCCTCGCTGCTGCGCCAGAACCCGACCCCCGGCGATGCCGACATCGACCAGGCCATCACCAACCTGTGCCGCTGCGGCACCTACCAACGCATCCGCGCCGCCATCCACGATGCGGCCCAAGCCCTGCAGGGAGCCCGCGCATGAACCGCAGCCTGCCCCCCACCCTGAACCGCCGCCGTTTTCTGCTCGCCGGCGCTGCGCTCGGAGGCGGCCTGCTGGTGGGCTGCAGCGGCCAGCGCCTGGGCGAGGGCGCCACCTTCGACCCCGTGGACGGCCAGGTGGCGCTGAATGCCTGGGTCAAGATCACCCCCGACGACCGGGTGATCGTCGCCGCCCCCCGCTCGGAGATGGGCCAGGGGGTGCACACCGGCCTGGCCCAGTTGCTGGCCGACGAGCTGGACGCCCGCTGGGACCAGGTCAGCGTCGAGGCCGCCCCGCTGGCCCGCGTGTACGCCAACACCGCCTTGCTGCTGAATGTGTCGCCCCTGCTGCCCGACGACGACGGCCTGCTGGCCCGCCTGACCCGGGCCTCGCTGCAGACCGTGGGCTATGCGCTGGCGCTGCAGGTGACGGGGGGCTCGTCCAGCATCCGCGATGCCTGGGAGCCCCTGCGCCTGGCCGGCGCCACGGCGCGCCAGCAACTGCTGGCCGCCGCCGCCGCCCGGCTGCAGCTGCCGCTGGCCGAGCTGACGGTGCAGGACGGCCTGGTGCGCCACGCCGCCAGCGGCCGCACGCTGCGCTTTGGCGAGCTGGCCCAGGCCGCGGCGGCCCTGCCGGCCCCCAGCGACGTGAGCCTCAAGCCGGCCTCGGCACGCCGCCTGATCGGCCAGCCCGTGCCGCGCACCGACATCCCGGTCAAGGTCAACGGCCAGGCGCGCTTTGGCATCGACACCCGCCTGCCCGGCCTGCTGTATGCCGCCATCCGGCAATGCCCGGTGTTCGGCGGCCCGGTGTTGGGAGGCCGTCTGCGCCCCTTCGACCTGCCGGCGGCCCGCGCCCTGCCCGGCGTGAAAGACGTGATCACCCTGAACGAAGAGGCCGTGGTGGTGCTGGCCGCCAACACCTGGACCGCACAGCAGGCCGTGAACGCCCTGCCCTTGCAATGGGACGAAGGGCCGCATGCCCAGCTCGATTCGGCCGCCGTGTCGGCCCAGCTGCGCGCCGCGCTGCAAGACAGTGGCCTGCACGGCGGCACGCGCTTTCGCCACCAGGGCGATGCCGACGCCGTGCTGGCCCAGACCCCGGCGCAGCGCCGCCTGCAGGCCGAGTACGAAGTGCCCTTTCTGGCCCACGCCGCACTCGAGCCCGTGAACTGCACGGCCCAGGTCAAGGGCGGGCAGGTCACGGTGTGGTGCGGCACCCAGGCGCCCTCGCTGGCGCAGCTGCTGGCCGCGCGCGTGGCCGAGGTGGACACCGACCAGGTCACGGTCCATGTGCCTTTGCTGGGCGGGGGCTTCGGGCGCCGGCTCGAGTCCGACATGGTGGAGCAGGCCGTGGCCGTGGCCCTGCGCACGCAGGGGGCCCCGGTCAAACTGACCTGGTCGCGTGAGGAAGACCTGCAGCACGACATGTACCGCCCCGCCGCCATGGCCCGCTTCGAGGCAGCGCTGGACGAGCAGGGTCGCCCCCTGGCCTGGCGCAACAGCGTGGCCGCGCCTTCGGTCGGGCTGTCGACGATGCAGCGTCTGCTGCCGTCCCTGGCCATGGACATGCCCGACAAGAACCAGATCGAGGGTGCCTTCGAGCTGCCCTATGCGGTGCCCAACCTGGAGGTGCGCCAGTTCCGCTGCGCCACGCCCGTGCCGGTGGGCAGTTGGCGCAGCGTGGGGCACAGCTACAACGCCTTTTTCACCGAATGCTTTCTCGACGAGCTGGCCCATGCCGCCGGGCAAGACCCGGTGGCCTACCGCCTCAGCCTGCTGGCCCAGCAGCCGCGCCACCAGGCCGTGCTGAAGGCCGCGGCCGAGCGCGCTGGCTGGGGCCAGCCGTTGCCGCCGGGGCGGGCCCGGGGCGTGGCGCTGCATGAGTCCTTTGGCTCGGTCTGCGCCCAGGTGGCCGAGGTGGCCCTCGAAGGCGGCCGGCTGCGCGTGCACCGGGTGGTGGTGGCCCTCGACTGCGGCACCGTGGTCAACCCCGACACGGTGGACGCGCAGTTGCAAAGCGCCGTCGTCTACGGCCTGAGCGCCGCGCTGATGGGCGAGATCACGCTCAAGGACGGGCGCGTGCAACAGCACAACTTCCCCGACTACGACGCGATCCGCCTGGCCGACATGCCGCGCATCGACACCGTGCTGCTGCCCAGCGCCTCGGCACCGGGCGGCGTGGGCGAGCCCGGCACACCGCCGGTGGCCCCGGCGGTGGCGAATGCCTGCTTCGCCCTGAGTGGCGAGCGCCTGCGCCGGCTGCCGCTGAGGCCTGCGCAACAGGTCAAGACCACCTGACAAACCCGAAGCTGTGCGACCCGCAAACCGGGCCACAATCGCGCCATGAAAGCGCACAAGAACCTGCTGCGGCACCTGCTGCTGAGCCGTTACGAATGGATTGAACAGCGCATGCTGGCGCGTGCTGCCCGCAACGGCTATGGCGAGGTCACGGCTGCCATGAGCCGCCTGTTCACCCACCTGGGCGGCCGGCCGGTGGGCCTGTCGGAGCTGGCGCGCAGGCTCGGCGTGTCGCGCCAGGCCGTGCACCAGCTGGCCCGCGAGGCCGCGGCCCTGAACCTGGTGGAGTTCGTGCCCAGCGAGACCGATGGCCGGGTCAAGCTGCTGCGCTTCACCCAGCGCGGCTGGGCCATGTCGGACAGCGCGGCCGAAGAGATAGCGGCCATCGAAGCCGAGATCGCCCAGCAGATCGGCGCCCCCGCCCTGCAGACCCTGCGCGAACTGCTGTCCCAGCCCTGGGGGCCAGGCGAGCGTTGACGCCCCGACCCCGGGTAAACACCCAGGCCAGATCAAGCCCGGCAGATTGACAGCCCTCGGCTGAGGCTGAAGAATCGAATGTTCGTCAATAACGTTGACATTCAGCCCCTCCCGCGGGATGCCAGGACGCTGCCAGCGAGGCGCTCTCAGGGGCCATGTCTCGCCGCAGACCTAGGTAGTGATGCCGCCGATCCGGCTGCCGGCGCACGGAGGGCCGCTGTGCGGGTTCAATCAGCCGGCTTGTCAGCCATGACCTCAAGGAGATCACGCCGTGTCCAGTAACGCCATGCGGGCTGCCCACCACCAGGGGGCTTACTTCCAGCTGCCCGACGAAGCCCCGCGCCTGCACCGCGACGAGCGTGAGGCCCTCGAGCGCGATGCCTGGTTCGCCTCGCTGCCGCCGCTGCTGCGCCACGACATCCTGCGCGTGCTGCAGGTCGACCGCTACCGCGACGGCCAGCCCCTGGCCGACCCGCTGGGCGGGCAGCACCACCCCTGGATGGGCTGTGTGCGAGGGGCGGTGCGCATCTGCAGCGAAGCCTTCAGCGACCTGCCGCACACGCTCGACTTCGCCGGCCCGGGCCAATGGTTCAGCCTGGGCCCTGCGGGCGATGCGGCGGGCGATGACCTGGGCCCCGACGAGCCAGCGGTGTACGCCGTGGCCCACCGCGATACCACCGTGGTGCGCATTCCGCGCGCCGCCATGGCCGGCCTGCTGCAGCGCCACCCCAGCTTCGGCCCCTCGCTGCTGCGCCAGTCCGCGTTGCAGACCCGGCGCCTGATGGAGCGCACCGACGACCTCAAATCACTCAGCCTGGGTCAGCGCCTGGCCAAGCAACTGGCCCTGATGGCCGGCCAGGCGGGCCCGCTGGGCGAAGGCGGGCCGGCCCGGGTGGTGCTGGACATGGCACAACACGAACTGGCCAGCCTGCTCGGGGCCTCGCGCCAGCGCATCAACCAGCAACTCAAGCGGCTGGAACAGCTCAACGCCATCCAGGTGGCCACCGGGCGCCTGCTGGTGCGCGACCACCGCATGCTCCAACGCATCGGCGAGCAAGGCTGCTGAGGCCCCAAGGGGCCTCAGCGTGGCGCTTACCTTGCCAGGGCTTTCAGGGCCAGTTTGATGCCTTCGCTGACGCCGACGTCGGGGGGCAGGGCTTTCAGGGCGGCGGCGGCCTCCTTGTCGTTGTAGCCGAGCGCCAGCAGGGCCTGCTGGATGTCGGCCTGGGCATCGCTGGCCGCGGCGGGGCGCAACAGGTCGATTTCGGCGCCGAGCTTGCCCTTGAGTTCGAGCAGCAGGCGCTCGGCCGTCTTCTTGCCGATGCCGGGCACCTTGACCAGGCGGCCCGACTCCTGCTGGGTGATGGCCTGGGCCAGCTCGTTCACGCTCATGCCCGAGAGCACGCTCAAGGCGGTGCGCGGGCCCACGCCGCTGATCTTGATCAGCTGGCGAAAGGCATCGCGTTCACCAGCGGTGCCGAAGCCGTACAGAATCTGCGCATCCTCGCGCACCACGAAGTGCGTCAGCAGCGACACTTTCTCGCCCAGGCCGGGCAGGTTGTAGAAGGTGCTCATGGGCACGTCCACTTCATAACCCACGCCGTGACAGTCCACCAACAGCTGCGGCGGGTTCTTGTCTGAGAGGGTTCCGGTCAATTTGCCTATCATTGCAGTCCTTGCGGCCCCGTCTCGGGGCCCTTCGGCCGGAATTATCAGCTTGATCGTCAGACACACCTTCACTCCCCACAACAACCTGCGCCTGGGCCACCTGTGCGGCGCGATGGACGAGCACCTGCGCACCATCGAGGCGGGGCTGCAGGTCAGCATCGCGCACCGGCACGAGCAGTTCAAGGTGGACGGCCCCAAGGCCCGGGCCACCCAGGCCATGGAGGTGCTGCAGGCCCTGTACGAGATCGCCGAGCGGCCTATTCCCGCCGAAACCGTGCAGCTGATGCTGGCCGGCGACACCGCCCTGCCCGAGGCCCCGGGCGCGGGCGTGGTGCTGAGCACGCGGCGCGCCGACCTGCGCGCCCGCACGCCCACCCAGGGGGCCTATCTGGACAACATCGCCACCCACGACATCACCTTCGGCATCGGCCCGGCCGGCACCGGCAAGACCTACCTGGCCGTGGCCTGTGCGGTGGACGCACTGGAGCGCAGTGCGGTGCAGCGCATCGTGCTGACCCGCCCGGCCGTGGAGGCCGGCGAGCGCCTGGGCTTTCTGCCCGGCGACCTGACGCAGAAGGTCGACCCCTACCTGCGTCCGCTGTACGACGCGCTGTACGAGCTGATGGGCTACGACAAGGTGCAAAAGGCCTTCGAACGCAACGCGCTCGAGATCGCTCCGCTGGCCTTCATGCGCGGGCGCACGCTGAACAACGCCTTCGTGATCCTGGACGAGGCCCAGAACACCACGCCCGAGCAGATGAAGATGTTCCTCACCCGCATCGGCTTCGGCGCCAAGGCGGTGGTGACCGGCGACGTGAGCCAGATCGACCTGCCCAAGGGCGCGCCCAGTGGGCTGATCGACGCCGAGCGCGTGCTCAAGCGTGTCAAGGGCATTGCGGTGACCCGCTTCACCAGCGCCGACGTGGTGCGCCATCCGCTGGTGGCCCGCATCGTGGACGCCTACGACGCCGTGGGCCGCACGGGCACGGCAGCCCGGCGCCATGCCGAGTGAGCCCTGAAGCCCTGAATACGCCCCGAGTGCCCCACCGCCAAGCCCCCACCATGTCCCTGCCCGAACTCTCGCTGTCGCTGCAATTCGCCCGCTTCCCCGAGGCCGCCGCCCACCGCGCCGCCCTGCCCCGCGCCCAGGTGGCGCGCTGGATCCGCCATGCCCTGCCGCGGCCCGGCGAGATCACGGTGCGCATCGTGGGCACCGAGGAAGGGCGCGAACTCAACCTGGCCTACCGCGGCAAGGACTACGCCACCAATGTGCTCACCTTCGACTATGCGCAAAGCCCGGTGGTGATGGCCGACCTGGTGCTGTGCGCCCCGGTGGTCGAGCGTGAGGCCCAGGAGCAGAACAAGCCGCTGCAGGCCCACTACGCCCACCTGCTGGTGCATGGCGCCCTGCATGCCTGTGGCTACGACCACGAGACCAACGAACGCGACGCACTCGAGATGGAAACCCTCGAGATCCTGCTGCTGGGCGCGCTGGGCTTCCCAAACCCTTATTGACGCCCCCGGCGCGACGGGCCATCCTGGCCCGGAGCGCCGTGATCCATCTCATCCGGCTCTGGCCAGTGCTGGGGCGGCGCCCGTTTCCATGTCCACACCTGATCCCGCACCACCGTCCCTGTCATCGCAACCGGCGGTGCACGAACCTGCGCCCGCAGGGCTGCTGCGCCGCCACGGCGCCGACCTGCTGGCCGGCCTGTCGGTGGCCGGCGTGCTGCTGCCCGAGGCCGTGGCCTATGCCGCCATTGCCGGGGTCGAGCCCCTGCATGCGCTGATCGCCGCCCTGGTGGGCCTGTGCATCTACCCGCTGCTGGGCAGCAGCCGCTTTGCCATCGTGGCGCCCACCTCATCGGCCGCCGCGGTGTTTGCCTCGGCCGTGGCCATCGGCGGGCCGGCCATGGGTTACGCCCTGGTGGGCCTGACCGGGCTGATGTTCATCGTGGCCTCGGTGCTGCGCGCCGGCTACCTGGGGGCGTTCATCTCACGCCCTGTGCTGCGGGGCTTTGCCTGGGCCCTGGCGGTGACCATCGTGATCAAGCAGCTGCCCCACATGGCCGGCGTGGCGGCCCACGGCAGCCTGCCGCTGCCCCTGCTGTGGCACTGGCTGCACGAATCCGCCCTGTGGCACCAGGCCAGCCTGGCCCTGGGCTTTGGCGCCCTGGCCCTGTGGCTGACGCTGCGCCAGGTGGCGCAGCGCTGGGTCTTTGTGCCGCCCTCCCTGCTGGTGTTGGGCCTGGGCATCGCGCTGTCGGGGGGGCTGGGCCTGGGCGATCAAGGGGTGAAGCTGGTCGGCGACATCGACTGGCAGGGCCTGGGCTGGCAATGGCCCGAGCTGCGCACCGAACAATGGCTGCGGGCAGCCGAAATCGCCCCGGCGCTGCTGCTGATCCTGTTTGCCGAATCCTGGGGTTCGGTGCGTTCGCTGGCGCTGCAGCACGGCCACACCGTGCGCGCCAACCGCGAGCTGATGGCGTTGGGCGCGGCCAACCTGGTGAGCGGTCTGGTGCAGGGGCTGCCGGTGGGGGCGGGCTTTTCGGCTGCCATGGCCAGCCACTCGGCTGGTGGGCGCAGCCAATGGGCCGGTGTGGGCGCCGCGCTGGCGCTGGCCTTGCTGCTGTGGCTGGCCCGCCCCTGGCTGGCCCTGATGCCGGTGCCGGTGCTGGCCGCGGTGGTGACGGCCATCCTGTCGCACAACCTGTGGCCCAAGGCCCTGATCGCCACGCTGCGCCTGGGCAGCGATGCCTGGCTGGCGCTGGTGGCGGGCGCGGGCGTGCTGTGGTTCGGCGTGCTGTTCGGCATGCTGCTGGCGGTGGCCCTGTCGCTGCTGCTGGCGCTGCGCCGCTTTGCCCAGCCCCTGGTGTCCGAACTGGGCCTGCTGCCCGGCACGCGCGACTACCTCGACTGCGAGCGCCACCCCGAAACCCGGGTGCAGGCCGGCATCCTGGTGATGCGGCCCGAAGAGCCGCTGTTCTTTGCCAACGCCGAGCAGGTCTTCAGCCTGGTGCGACAGCGCGCCGGTCAGCGCCAGGCCCAGGTGGTGGTGCTGAGCCTGGAGATGAGCGACGACTTCGACACCACGGTCATGGAAAGCCTGGCCGAGTTCACAGCCGGGCTGAACCAGAGCGGTGTGGGGCTGCTGCTGGCGCGGGTCAAGGACAAGCCGCGCGAAGCGCTGCTGCGCCAGGGCCTGGCCGATGGCCGCCAGGGCCACCCCACCCTGTACTGGAGCGTGGACGACGCCATGAAGGCCGCGCAGCGCCTGCTGCAGAAAAACGGTTGAGTCAGACCATGCGCAAGGGGATGGTGATCGGGCCGTCGTTGACCAGGTGCACCTTCATGTCGGCGGCAAAGATGCCCGTGGCCACCTCGGGGTGAAGACTGCGCGCCTGCTGCACCAGGTGCTCATAGAGGCGGCGCCCGTCATCGGGGGCGGCGGCCTGGGTGAAGCTGGGGCGGTTGCCGCCGCTGCAATCGGCCGCCAGGGTGAACTGGCTCACGATCAGCAGGCCGCCGTGCCGGCCCTGGCCATCCAGGTCCTGCACCGAGCGGTTCATCTTGCCGGCCTCGTCGCTGAAGATGCGCAGCTTGAGAATCTTCTGCAGCAGCCGCTCGGCCACCGCCTCGGTGTCGCCGCGCTCGGCACAGGCCAGCACCAGCAGCCCCGGCCCGATCTGGCCCACCGTCTGGCCCTCCACCACCACCCGTGCCTCGCTGACACGTTGAATCACACTGATCAAAAACTCACCTCTTCAAGCCAGTTGCTGACAAAAATCGAAAAAAAGTGCTGCCGTTAACATACCGTTAATCGGAAATGTTACCGTTTACCTTATTTTTCAACGCTTCTTCCAGATCAGGTCGCAGTTTGCCATTGGGCACCCTGGCCTGTTCTCTCAACGACCGCACCGATGATCAAGCCTCTCCAATCTCCTGCGTGGCCCGTGTGGGCCTCACTGCTGACCCTGCTGCTGGGTCTGGGCCAGGCCCGCGCGCAAAGCACACCGGCAGCGGCCAGCCCGGCCACCGCCAGCCCCAGCGCTGCCGCGGCGCCCGCCGCCCGCGAGCGGGCGGCCACGGTCAAGCTGGTCAACGGCCCGGTGCTGGCCCGCGGCCCGCAAGGCGAACGCCCCTTGAACTCAGGTGACGAAGTGGCCGCCAGCGAGCGCGTGCTGACCGGCAAGGCCGGCTCGGTCAGCCTGGTGCTGCGCGACGGCAGCACGCTGATGCTGGGCCCCGACAGTGCGCTGGACCTGAAAGAGTTCCGCTTCAACCCGACCACCAACGAAGGCAGCGTGGTGCTGTCGGTGGTCAAGGGCACGCTGCGCATGATCACCGGCCTGATCGGCAAGACCCGCCCCGAGTCCGTGCGCATCACCACCCCGACCTCGACCATCGGCGTGCTGGGCACCGACTTCATTGTCGAAGTGAGCGAGGAGGTGCAGCCATGATCGCCCGCCGCCTGGCCCTTTTGTCGCTGCTGGCCCTGACGGCCCTGGCCGGCTGCTCGACACCGCCCCCGCCCAAGCCCCCCGTGCCGCGCATGCAGGTGGTGCTGCTGCCCCAGGAAGACGGCCGCCCCACCGGCGTGGTGGTGCAGTCGGGCAACGCCAGCCAGACGCTGGTGGAGCCCTTCCAACGCGCCAGCAGCCGGGCCAACCAGGCCCCGGTGGTCGACCAGGCCGACCCCGAACAGGTGCGCCAGGCCTACGACCCGCTGTTCAAGATCGCGCCCCCGAAGCCGGTGCGCTACGTGCTGTTCTTCCAGCCCGGCGGCACCCGCCTGACGGGTGAATCGCAGGCCGAGCTGCCGCGCATCCAGGCCGAAGCCGCCCGCTACCCCGGGGTGGAGATCCTGGTGGTGGGCCACACCGACACCAAGGGCAGCGGCGACGGCAACGACGCCCTGTCGCTGCGCCGGGCCCAGCAGGTGCGCGATCTGCTGGTGCAGCAAGGCCTGCCCGCCAACCACATCGAAGCCGTGGGCCGTGGCGAGCGCGAGCTGGCCGTCGCCACCGGCGACGAGGTGGACGAGCCGCGCAACCGCCGGGTGGAAATCCAGCTGCGCTGAGGCCTCAGGCGTACAGCCGTGGCCCCGCCTCACGCACCGCCTGGGCCACGGTCGGGCCCAGGGCCTGCAGCACCGGCTGCCACACGCTGTCATAGGCCGGCAGCGCGTCGGGGGCAAACGAGGTGTGCGGCCAATCAGAACCCCAGACCAGGCGGGGCACCTCGCCCGCTGCGGCATGGCGTGCCGCCCGCTCGGCCACGCGCTGGATCGTGTTGAACAACGCGGCATAGGGCGCTTGCGCGCCCAGTCGGTACCAGCCAGAGAGCTTGACCCAGGCCCCCAGGGCCAGCAGGCGATCCAGCGTCTGCCATGCAGGGTCATCGCCCGGCAGGTCGGCGTGCAGGCCGGCCAGGTGGTCCAGCACACAGGGCAGGCCGGTGCGCTGATGCCAGGCCAGGATGGCCGGCAGATCGCTCGCGCGGGCATACCACTGCACATGCCAGCCCAGGGCGGCCAGGCGCGGCGCCAGGGCGGCCAGATCGTCCGCCCCACTGCCCAAGCCATTGCCCACCGGCGACACCAGGTTGAAACGCACGCCCCGCACGCCCAACTGCTGCATCTGCGCCAGCGCCGCGTCGGTGACCGAGGCATCGACCACCACCACCCCCCGGTGCCGGCCCGGCTCGCGCGCCAGCGCCTGCAGCAGCAACTGGTTGTCGCAGGCATACACACTGGGCTGCACCAGCACCAGGTGGCCCACGCCGTGGGCCTGGGCCAGGGCCTCGATGTCTGACAAGGGTCGGTGCACCGGCTGGTAATGACCGGCCGCCACGGGCAGATCGGCATCGAACACATGGACATGGCAGTCCCAGCCCGGGGCGGGCAGAGGCGTGGGTGCCATGGAGGGGGCAGTGACCTGACTCATCGCGCTCAACCCACCGAAATCTTGCGCTCGCGCACCACCTGGGCCCACAGCACCTGCTGCTCGCGGATGAAGCGGCCCGCACTGGCCTGCGTGGCATCGGCAAACACATCGCCCCCCAGTTGGCGCACCCGGCCCAGCACCTCGGGGTCGGCCAGGGCGCGGCGGATGCCGGCCACCAGGGCCAGGCGTGTGGGCTCGGGCAGGCCGGCGGGGGCCAGCACCGGGTTCCACTCCAGCACCTCGTAGCCGGCCACACCGGCCTGCTCCATCGTGGGCACATCGGGCAAGGAGCGCGCGCGCACCCGGCTGGTCACGGCCAGGGCGCGCAGCTTGCCGGCCTGGATGTGCCCCAGCGACGAGGCCACATTGGCAAAGAACAGGGGCACCTGGCCGCCCATCACGTCATTCAAGGCCGGGCCACCGCCCCGGTAGGGCACATGCGCCAGCTGCACGCCGGCCCGGGCCTCGAACAGGGCGCCCGCCAGGTGCTGGGCCGAGCCATTGCCCGAGGAGGCATAGGCCAGCTCGCCCGGCTTGGCCCGGGCCAGGCGCAGCACGTCGCGCACCGACTGGGCCTCGAAGCTGGACGTGCACACCAGCACGTTCGGGAAGGTGGCCAGCACCGCCAGCGGGGTGAAGGCCTTGGCGCTGTCGTAGGGCAGGCGCGGGTACAGCGAGGGGTTGACGGCAAAGGACGAGGCGTCGAGCAGCAGCGTGCTGCCGTCGGGGGTGGCGCGCGCCACCTGGCTGGCCGCGAGTTGGCCGCTGGCGCCGGGCTTGTTGTCGACCACCACGGTCTGGCCCAGGGCCTCGGCCAGGCGCGGCGCCACGATGCGCGCCATCAGGTCGGCGCCACCACCGGCCGGGTAGGACACCACCAGGGTGATGGTGCGCCCGCCGGCAATGGGCTGGGCGGCGGGTTGGGCCGCCCTCAGCCCAGGCGCCGCCAGGGTGGCCGCAGCGCCCAGACAGAAGTGGCGGCGTTGCATGCCGGCGAAAGAGGTGGATTCGGTCATGGTCTTGTCTCCTCGGTGGATGGGGTTCGGATCAGGTCAGGGTCACGGTGTAGTGAAATGCGTGGGCATCGCCCCGGGTGCTGCGCCATTCGACACAGCGGCCGCTCAGGTCGTAGGCCTGGCGGGTCACCACCGCTGCCGGGTGGCCGGCGGGCAGCTCCAGCAGGCGGGCCTGGGCGGCGCCCAGCAGGCCGAAGCCGATGTCGTCGACGGCGCGCTGCACATGCACGCCGCACACCCGGGCGTACATGGGGTAGAGCAAGGCGTCCCAGTCGGCGCAGTCGCCTTGGGCCAGGGGCGCGAACAGGTCCATGGGCAGCCACAGGTCTTCCAGCAGGCAGGGCTGGGCGTCGATCAGGCGCAGGCGCTGCAGGCGCAGCACCGGCTCGCCCGGCGCCAGCCCCAAGGCCCGTGCGGCCGCCGCCGAAGCCGCCACCCGCTGGCGCGACACGATGCGCGAGGCCGGCACCACGCCCGCGTGCTCGCCAAAGCGGAAGAAGCGCAGCATCGAAGCGCCGGCAATGCCCTGACGCACAAAGGTGCCCTTGCCATGCACCCGCTCGATCAGGCCCTGCTCGGCCAGCAGCTCCAGGGCCCGGCGCAAGGTGCCCAGGGCCACGCCGTGCTCGGCCGCCAGCAGTTGCTCGGCCGGCAGGGCGCTGCCCGGCGGCCACTCGCCCGCCACCACCCGGCTGCGCAAGGCGGCGGCCAGGGCGCCATAACGGCTTTGCCCGGGCACCGGCGCCGCAGCGCTCACGCCGCCAGGGGGCACAACCTTCAGATGCTGCTTGTTCATTTTTTCATCAACTCATCTAGAGGACCAGAAGTCTAACCGAGTTTGAAAAATGCACTCTTGCGCGTTTCGGCCACCTGTTGAGGGTTGCCATCAATCTGTTCAAACCGCCCGGGGCCGGGCCCAATGGCAGCCATCAGCCCTTCTTGATCAACTCGATGCCCACCATGAGCCTCTCACCGGACACCTTCTTTCTGCAACAGATCTGGCAAGCGGCCGGCGGGGCACCCGCCGCCGTGGAGCGCGTTCGCTTCCAGGGCGAGGGGGCCCTGGCCTCGGTCTTCGAGGTCACCCCCCTGGCGGCGGCCTCGATGGCGGCCGCCGGCCTGGCCGCGGCCACGCTCGAACAGGTCTTGCACGGGCTGGACACCCCCCCGGTGGTGACGGTGGACCGGCGTCTGGCCTCGATGTGGTTTGCGCTGTCGGTGCGCCCCCAGGGCTGGGCCCTGCCCCCGGCCTGGGACGCCGTAGCAGGCGACTACCGCTGCGCCGATGGCTGGATCCGCCTGCACACCAATGCCCCGGCGCACCGGGCTGCCGCCCTGGCCGTGCTGGGCGTGCCGCCCGACCGCGCCGCCGTGGCGCAGGCCGTGCTGGCCTGGCCCGCCGAAGCCCTGGAGAGCGCCGTGGTGGCGCAAGGCGGCTGCGCCGCCGCCCTGCGCAGCACCCGCCAGTGGCAGGCCCACCCGCAGGGGCAGGCCGTGCGCGCCACACCGCTGCTGGAGCAACTGCCCGGCCTGCCCGCAGCAGCGCCAGGCTGGCTGCCAGTGCGCGGCCGCCCGCTGCAAGGGCTGCGGGTGCTCGACCTGACCCGCATCCTGGCCGGGCCGGTGGCCACCCGGCTGCTGGCCGCCCTGGGCGCCGAGGTGCTGCGCATCGACCCGCCCGGCTGGGACGAACCCTCGCTGGCGCCCGAGGTGACGGTGGGCAAGCGCTGCGCCCGGCTGGACCTGAAAAGCCCCGAGGGGCAGGCCCGCTTCCAGGCCCTGCTGCAGGGTGCCGACGTGCTGGTGCATGGCTACCGCAGCGATGCACTGGAGGCCCTGAGCCTGGGCGCCGCCCAACGCCAGGCCTGGCGCCCCGGGCTGGTCGATGTGTCGCTGGACGCCTATGGCTTCACCGGGCCGTGGGCGCAGCGACGCGGCTTCGACAGCCTGGTGCAGATGAGCACAGGCGTGGCCGATGCCGGCCGGCGCAGCCAGGGCGACGACACGGCCCCGGTGCCGCTGCCCGTGCAGGCCCTGGACCAC
This sequence comes from Curvibacter gracilis ATCC BAA-807, assembly GCF_000518645.1. Taxonomy (GTDB): domain Bacteria; phylum Pseudomonadota; class Gammaproteobacteria; order Burkholderiales; family Burkholderiaceae_C; genus Curvibacter; species Curvibacter gracilis. The sequence continues at coordinate 48,187 of NZ_KI912468.1, forward strand.
GCCACCGGCTACCTGCTGGCCTGCGCCGCCTTGCGCGGCCTCACCCAGCGCCTGCAACACGGCCAGGGCAGCCTGTGGCGGGCCAGCCTGGCACGCACCGGGCAGTTGCTGCTGGAGCGCCCCAGCACCAGCCCAGCCGCCCCTCTGCCCCCCGAAACCGAAGCCGATTTCCTGCCCACGCTCGAAGCCACCGCCTGGGGCCCGGCGCGCCGCCTGCGACCCGCCCTGAGCATCGACGGCCTGGTGTTGCAGCACGCCCTGCCCGCAGCCCCCCTGGGCAGCTCGCCCGCACGCTGGCACGATGGCGGCTGACGCCATCACCCCCTGAGGAGCCCATGGGCTGGATCACCGCCGAACAGGCCCTGCACGTGCTGCAGGTGCGCCCGCAAACCCTGTATGCCCAGGTCAGCCGCCACGCCATCCGCAGCCGACCCGACCCGGCCGACCCGCGGCGCAGCCTGTACCACGCGCAGGACGTGCAGCAGCAGGCCGCGCGACGGGCCGGGCGCCGCCGTGACCAGGCGATTGCCGCCGCCACCATCCGCTGGGGCGACCCGGTGCTGGACACCGGCCTGTCCACGGTCAGCCAGGGGCGGCTGTGCTTTCGCGGGCGCGACGCGGTGGCCTGGTCGCACAGCGCCACGCTCGAAGAAGTGGCCGAACTGTTGTGGCAGGCCAGCCCGGCTTGGCCCCCGGCCACCCCACCACGCCGCCCATGCCGACCTGCGCCGGAGGCCCCTGCCCTGACCCGGGCCCTGCAGGCCCTGGCCGAACGCGCCGCGCACGACCCGGCCACCCTGGGCGCCCCAGCCGACACCCTGGCGCCCCAGGCCGCCTCGGTGCTGATGACGGTTGCCGAGGCCCTGATCGGCGACACCCCTGCCCCAGCCCTGGGCCACCCCCTGCACCTGCGCCTGGCGCGCCAATGGGGCTGCCCCCAGGCGGCCGAGCTCATCCGCCAGGCCCTGGTGCTGCTGGCCGACCATGAGCTGAACGCCTCCACCTTTGCCACCCGGGTCACGGCCTCGACCGGGGCCGCGCTGAGCGCCTGTGTGCTGAGCGGCCTGGCCACCCTGTCGGGCCCGCTGCATGGCGGCGCCGTGGCGCGCGTGCAGGCCCTGGTGGACACGGCCCTGGCGCACGGGGCCGAGGCGGCTTTGGCGCCCGCCCTGCAAAGCGGGCGCCTGTACCCGGCCTTCGGCCACCCGCTGTACCCCGAGGGCGATGTGCGCGCCCAGACCTTGCTGGCCAGCCTGATGGCCGCCAGCGGGCGGCTGCCGCCAGGCTTTGCCGAACTGCAGGCCCTGGCCCTGCAACGCGCCGGCGAACACCCTACCGTCGACTTCGCCCTGGCCGCCCTGGCCCGGCACCACGGCTGGCCGGCCGACGGCCCCTTCACCGTGTTTGCGCTGAGCCGCTGCGTGGGCTGGCTGGCCCACGCCATCGAGCAGGTGCAGCAGGGCGCACTGATCCGCCCCCGGGCCCGCTATGTGGGGCCACCCCTGGTCAAGCCACCCGAGGCGTCAGTGCCCAGCAATACCCACCCCACGCCGCGGCTGGTCAGCCGCTGGCATCCCTGAGCCGCGCCTTCGGGCCCCAGCCTCTACCAGGGAACGGTGCTGCCGTCGTAGGCCCGGAAGCCGCCGTTGTCGGCTGGCCCCAGGGCGGCCAGGGTGTCGAGCATCTCGGCGGCGGCCAGCTCGGGCGGGCGCACGCGCAGGCCCTGCTTGGCGAAGGGGCGCGACAGGCCGGTGTCCACCGTGCCGGGGTGCAGGGCCACGCACACCGCGTTGCGGTTGTGGCGGCGCAGCTCGATGGACGCGGTGCGCACCAGTTGGTTGAGGGCGGCCTTGGAGGCGCGGTAGCCGTACCAGCCGCCCAGGGCGTTGTCCTCGATGCTGCCCACGCGGGCCGACAAAAAGGCCGCCAGCACGGGGCCGCTGCGCGCCAGGTGCGGAAAGAAGTGCTTGATCAGCAGGGCCGGGCCGATGGCATTCACGGCAAAGGCCTGCTGCAGGTAGGTGGCATCCAGCTGGCGCCAGCTGCGCTCGGGCCCGCTGCCCTGCTGGTGCAGAAAACCGCTGGCCACCACCAGGGTGCGCAGGCTCTGGCCCTGCGCGGCGCACTGGGCGGCCAGGGTGTGGGCCGCGGCCTCGATGCTGGCCTCGTCCTGCAGGTCGATCACCAGATCATCGGCCAGGCTGTCTGCGCCCTTGGGGCCGCGCACCGACACCCTGACCGCAGCCTGCGGGTGGCGTGCGCGCAGGCCGGCCGCCAGGGCCGCCCCCACGCCGCCTTGCCCGCCCACCACCAGGGCGGCAGCGCCGGGCAGGCCCAGCGCAGGCAGGGTGCGGGCGACCGGGTTCAAGCCTCGTCGCCTTCGATCAGGCGCACCTTCACCACCTTGCCCTTGATGCGGCCGGCCGAGAGGCGGCGCACCGCTTCGCGGGCGATGGCGGCATCGACCGCCACATAGGTGCTGAACTCGTTGACGTTGATCTTGCCGATCTGTTCCTTGGCAAAGCCGGCCTCACCGGTCATGGCGCCCAGCACGTCGCCGGCACGGATCTTCTCCTTGCGCCCGCCCACGATCTGCAGCGTGGCCATGGGGGCCTTGAGCGGGCCCTTGCCGGTGGGGGTGAGGCTGTCCAGCGGCTGCCAGTCGGACTCGCGGCCCTGCATCTGCTCGATGCGGCCCACGTAGCCCATCTCGTCCATGCTGACCAGGGTCAGGGCCAGGCCCTCGGCGCCGGCACGGCCGGTGCGGCCGATGCGGTGCACATGCACCTCGGGGTCGGGGCTGACGTCGACGTTGATCACGGCCTGCAGGTTGGCCACATCGAGGCCGCGTGCGGCCACGTCGGTGGCCACCAGCACGGAGCAGCTGCGGTTGGCAAACTGGATCATCACCTGGTCGCGCTCGCGCTGCTCCAGCTCGCCATACAAGGCCAGGGCGCTGAAGCCCTGGCTTTGCAGCAGGCTGACCAGGTTGCGGCACTGCTGCTTGGTGTTGCAGAAGGCCAGGCTGGATTCGGGGCGGAAGTGGTTCAGCAACTGGGCCACGGCAGGCAGGCGCTGGGCGTTGGTGGCCTCGAAGTACAGCTGGCGGATGGTGTTGCTGTCGTGCTGGGCCTGCACCTTGACCTCTTTGGGCGCGCGCATGAATTGCGCAGCCAGGCGGTCGATGCCTTCAGGGTAGGTGGCCGAGAACAGCAGGGTCTGGCGCTGCGGTGGGCAGCGGCGCACCACCGAGGCGATGTCTTCGAAGAAGCCCATGTCGAGCATGCGGTCTGCCTCGTCGAGCACCAGGGTGTTGACGTGGTTGAGCAGCAGGCTGCCGCGGTCCAGGTGGTCCATGATGCGGCCGGGCGTGCCGACCACCACATGGGCGCCGTGCTGCAGGCTGAGGGTCTGGCCGCGCAGGGCCACGCCGCCGCACAGGGTGACCACCTTGATGTTGTCGACCGAGCGCGCCAGACGCCGGATCTCCTGCGTGACCTGATCGGCCAGCTCTCGCGTGGGGCACAGCACCAGGGCCTGCACGTCGAGCCGGCCGGCATCGAGCTTCTGCACCAGGGGCAGGCCGAAGGCGGCGGTCTTGCCGCTGCCGGTGCTGGCCTGGGCGATCAGGTCGTGACCGGCCAGGGTCAGGGGCAGGCTGGCGGCCTGGATGGGGGTCATGGCGGTGTAGCCGAGCTGCACCAGGTTTTGCAGGGCGGCGGGGGGCAGGCCCAGGGAGTCAAAGCCCTGGTTGCCCGGGGCGGGGGTTGAACTGTTCATTGGGGGATTATCCCGGCTATGGGGTTTGGGGGGGATTTGGCTGCTACTGCGCCTTGGCTGGGGGGCAAATGGCTTGTGTGCTTTGTCCACTTGCTTGTGGCTTTGTTGTGCCGCTTCGCTCTGGTCCCTTTGCGCTTCGTTTGGGGGCGGAGGCCGGGATTGCGCCCCGGCGGGCGCCTCACTTTCTTTGTCTCGCCAAAGAAAGTAAGCAAAGAAAGGCGACCCGACGTGCACGCCCTGCTGCGCAGGGTCCGCTGCGCTGCTCAACTTGGGCGGGGTCTCGCTAAACTCGCTGCGCTCA
>NZ_KI912468.1:52532-105860 GCF_000518645.1 Curvibacter gracilis ATCC BAA-807
GAAGTGGCCCTGACTTCGGGTCGCCTTTCTTTGCTTACTTTCTTTGGCGAAGCAAAGAAAGTGAGGCGGCCGCCGGGCCGCAATCCCGGCCTCCGCCCTTCAACAAAGAGCAGAACGATCAGAGCGAAGCGGCAGCACAGCCCCTTCGCAAGCCCGCCCGATCCCGTACCCGCTTGCCCCGTGGGGCAGGGCCGAGCAGCGGAGTGACAGGGGGATAAGGGCTCGCGTCTGTTTGAGCGAAGCGAGTTTAGCGAGACCCCACCTGGCGCGAGCAGCGCAGGGAACCACGAAGTGGCCCTGACTTCGGGTCGCCTTTTCTTTGGCTACTTTCTTTTGGCGAAGCAAAAGAAAGTGGCTCGGCCGCCGGGACGAACCCCCGGCCTCCGCCCTCAACCAAAGAGCAGAACCACCAGAGCGCAGCGGCACCAAAAAGCCACAAGCCAGTGGACAAGGCACACCCACACCAGAGGCCCCGCACCTCATCGCCAGATGAAAAATCCCCTCCAAGCCCAACCACGTCACAACCCAACGGCACAATGCACTCATGCCGTATTTACCTCCCTTCATCGCCCCGACCCGCCATCTCAGCGCCGAATCGGCGTTGCAACAGGTGCACACCATCTACGACCAGCAGATCGCCCACCTGCGCGACAGCATGCAGCGCTTCGTGCAGGGCGAGACCCTGCCGGGCCATGTGCGGGCCTGCTACCCCTTTGTGCGTATCCACACCGAAACCGTGTCGCGCAGCATGCAAAACCCCGAGATCGCCCACCTGGCCTATGGCTTCGTGGCCGGCCCCGGCCACTTTGAGACCACCCTGACCCGGCCCGACCTGTACCACGAGTACTACCTGGAGCAGTTCACCCTGCTGCTGCAGAACCACGGCGTCGAGCTGGAGGTGGGCACCAGCAACCAGCCCATCCCGGTGCACTTCTCGTTCAGCGAGCACGACCACGTGGAAGGCCAGATGAGCGCCGATCGCCGCCAGCTGATGCGCGACGTGTTCGACCTGCCCGACCTGGCCGCCATGGACGACGGCATCGCCAACGGCACCTGGACGCCCAAGCCCGGCGAGGCCCTGCCCCTGTCGCTGTTCACGGCGCCGCGGGTGGATTACTCGCTGCACCGGCTGCGCCACTACACCGGCACCTCGCCGCGCGCCTTCCAGAACTTCGTGCTGTTCACCAACTACCAGTTCTACATCGACGAATTCGTGCGCCTGGGCCACGAAGAGATGAAGAAGCCCGACAGCGAATACATCGCCTTCATCGAGCCCGGCAACGTGGTGACGCGCCGCGTCGATCTGAGTGCCGAACCCGGCGACGAGCTGGGTGCCCCGCCGCCGCGCCTGCCGCAGATGCCGGCCTACCACCTGGTGCGCGCCGACCACAGCGGCATCACCATGGTCAACATCGGCGTGGGCCCGGCCAATGCCAAGAACATCACCGACCACATCGCCGTGCTGCGCCCGCATGCCTGGATCATGCTGGGCCACTGCGCCGGCCTGCGCAACAGCCAGCAACTGGGCGACTACGTGCTGGCCCACGGCTATGTGCGCGAAGACCACGTGCTCGATGAAGAGCTGCCGCTGTGGGTGCCGATCCCGGCGCTGGCCGAGATCCAGCTGGCGCTGGAGGCCGCCGTCAGCGACGTGACCCAGGTGGCGGGCCCCGACCTGAAACGCTTCATGCGCACCGGCACCGTGGCCAGCACCGACAACCGCAATTGGGAGCTGCTGCCCGACAACCAGCCGCAGCGCCGCTTCAGCCAGAGCCGCGCCGTGGCGCTGGACATGGAAAGCGCCACCATTGCCGCCAACGGCTTCCGTTTTCGCGTGCCCTACGGCACCTTGCTGTGCGTGAGCGACAAGCCGCTGCACGGCGAGATCAAGCTGCCCGGCATGGCCAACCACTTCTACCGCGAGCGGGTGGACCAGCACCTGCGCATCGGCATCCGCGCGCTGGAGATCCTGCGCGCCGAAGGCATGGCCCGCCTGCACAGCCGCAAGCTGCGCAGCTTTGCCGAGGTGGCGTTCCAGTGAAACCGCCCGCAGGGGCCCCGCGCCCCTGAGGCCACTGTCTTGCGCTGGCGCAAGGCCGGCCGGATCAGGGGTTTTGCGGGCACGCCAAAGCGGTCACAATGCGCCCATCCGGCCATTCACGGAGGACACCATGGGGACAAGACAAAGCACCATCGACCACCTGCTGGACCAGCTCGCCGCCGCGGGCCCGGTGTCGGTGCGCAAGATGTTCGGCGAGTACTGCCTGTACCTGGCCGGCAAGCCGGTGGGCCTGGTCTGCGATGACCAGTTGTTCCTCAAACCCACCGAGGCCGCGCGCCCGCTGCTCAAGAGCGCCGACGAAAAGCCCCCCTACCCCGGCGGCAAGCCCTACTTCCACATCGATCCCGACCACTGGGACGAGCGCGAGTGGCTGGTCGACCTGGTGCGCACCACCGCACTGGCCCTGCCCGAACCCGCGCCCAAGCCGGCGCCGCGCCCCAAGGCGGGTTGAGAACGGCCGACCCGCAGCGGATGCTTGTTGCGCGGGCCCAACCGGCGCTCGACCTGGCAGTCACACGGCGCGGCCGGGCTTGTGCGCAGGCCACCGGACGCAGATGAACGCCCTGCTGCCTTGAGGCCCGCTGGCGCCGACCAGACGTCAGCACGGCCGCCCGGTCGTTTGCTAGGCTGCGATGACGCCACAGGACCTCGCCATGCCCGTCAGCCCGCACGCCCACCCGACCGCCCTGCCCACCATCCACCCCAGCCCCCGGCCGCCCGCAGGCCACGCCCGGACCTTGCGCTGGGACATCGGTGCCCACCGTTTCGAGCCCCACTTTCACGAGCATTTCTTTGTGGCGGCCATCACCCAGGGTGAATGCCACTTTGACTGCGCCGGGCAGGCCTGGACCGCGCGCCAGGGCGACCTGGTGGTGATCGCCCCGTTCCAGATCCATCAGGCCCTGAGCAGCGAAGGCAGCCGCTACCAGGCCCTGTACCTGGCCGAATCGGACCTGGGGCCGCCGGCGCCCCAGCCTGCACCCGAGCGCCAGCCGCCCCCCTTGGCCTCACCCGGGCTGGCCTGGTGGGGCCAGCCGGTGCTGCCGGCCCACCCCCTGGCCATGGCCCTGGCCCAGGCGCTGGATCTGCAAGACCTGGGCGCCGCCGTGCGCATGGCCCAGACGGTGCTGGGCACGGGCCTGGGCTGGGCGCGCCGCAGCGGCCTGCCGCCCCACCCTCTGCAAAGGCCTGAGTTGCGCGCCTGGCTGGACGCCACGCACAGCCAGCCCACCCTGGCCCTGGGGGCCCGGGGCCTGCAAATGAGCCCGGCCGCCTTCAGCCGGGCCTTCCGCCACACCTTTGGCATGCGGGCGGTGTTCTTCCGCAACCAGATTCGGCTGCAGCAGGCCGAAGACCTGTTGCTGCAGGCGGTACCGGCCGGCCAGGTGGCGGCGCACTGCGGCTATGCGGACCAGGCCCATCTGACGCGCGAACTGAAGAAGTTCCGGGGCGTGACGCCCCGCCACTACCCGCGGCACTACCAGGCCATCCCTGGCCAGGCGCTTGAAGGGCCCGCCGTGGAGTGGCCGGCCGCTGAGCCGGGTGCCCACGCCCGGTTGGCCGATCCGGCAAGAATGTTCAAGACCTGAGCCGACGGGACTGACAACACTGCTCCCCAGCCGCCTGGCCCACGGTGGGCCCGGGCACCAGCCCAGGGAGACAGCCCATGCACACCCCCGCCCTCGCCTCCACAGCCCGGGCCCACACCCCTCAGCACCGCCCCCCACCGGCGGCCAACGCGGCCCTGCGGCCCACCAACGCGCCTGTGGGTGGGCTGCCCAGCAGCGGGCCGCCGTATCCCGGGGCGCTGTACCCCGGGCCGCTGCACCGCCGCCTGGCCACCCTGGGTGACGAGGGTGCCGAGCTGACCTGCAGCATGCACGTCGCCCGGCGCTGGGGCGGCGCCCGCGAGACCGTCGGCTGCGCCTCGTTCGAGGCCGCCCGCGAGCTGCTGCGCACCGGGCAAGCCGACGCGCTGCTGGTGCCGGCCGCCTACCCCCGGCTCAACACCTTCATCATGGACGCGGCGCTGCGCGCCAGCCAGGTGTTCATCATGCCCATTCCCGCCCTGGTGCTGGGCACCCGCGCCGGGCCCGCCGCGCCTCGGCTGCAGCAGCTGATCCACCACGCCGCGGTGGCCCCCTTGCTGCCCGAACTGGGCCTGAGCTGGGAGCAGGCCCGGCAGGCCGGCTCGAACGCCGAGGCCTGCCGGCTGTTGCTGGCCGCCCCCCAGCCCTCGGCCTGCATCACCAATGCCTTGTGCGCCGCCCACTTCGGCCTGAACGTGGTGCGTGAGCTGCGACCGAACCTGGCCATGCCCTGGATCTGCTTTGTGCCCCAACAGCCCGTGGACGCGCATTCGACGCCCGGCCCCACGGAGGCCGGAGCATGAGCGGCAGCGGCATGGGCCACAGCGCCGACAGCGACCGCAGCGAATCAGACCCGATCCGCGGCGACGCCCAGGCCACCCCCGCCCCCTTGCAGCCCTGGGCCCTGCTGGGCTTGACGCTGGGGGTCACGGCCATCGGCGTCGAGGGCCTGGTGATCTCACCCGTGCTGGGCGACCTGGCCAGCACCTTTGAAGCCAGCCCGGCCCAGGCTGGCTGGGCCGTCTCGGCCTACGGGCTGGCGCTGGCGGGGGCCGCCCCCATCGTGGGCCTGTGGGGCGACCGGGTGCCGCGGCTGACCCTGTTGCGGGCTGCGTTGGGGCTGTTCGTGCTGGCGGGGCTGCTGTGCGCCCTGGCCAACAGCCTGGGCGCGCTGGTGGCCGCGCGGGCCCTGTGCGGTGCGGCGGCGGGCGCCTTTTTGCCGGCCTGCTATGCCTATGTGGGCGACTGCACGGCCTTTGCCGACCGGGCCCGGGCCATGGGCCGGGTGATGGCGGGCTGGTCACTGGCCCTCACCCTGGGCATCCCGGTCGGGGGGCTGATCGCCCAGTGGTGGGGCTGGCGCCTGTCCTTTGTGGCCGTGGCGCTGCTGGCGGCGGTGGCGGCCTGGCGGGTGAACCGCATGCCGGCCGCCCCTTTGTTGCGCCCTTTGTTGCGCCCTTCTTCACCCCTTTCACCGCCTCCGGACGCCGCCGCGCCCCCCCTCTCGGCAGCGGGTTCGGGCCCGCCCAGCCGCCCACGGCTGGACCGCGCCGCCCTGCCGCTGCTGGCCCTGAACTTCTTTGACATGCTGAGTTTCTACGGGGTCTACACCTTTCTCGGGGTGACGGTGCAGGCCCGCTTGCAACTGGGCAGTGGCGGCTTCGCGCTGTTCGTTGCCTGCTATGGCCTGGGCCTGATGGCCAGCACGCTCAATGCCGGCGTGCTCGACCGCTTTGGCAAGACACAGGTGCTGCGCGGGGCCTTGCTGCTGCTGGCCTGCCTGCTGCTGTTGCTGGCCCCGGCCACCGGGCACCCCACCACCCTGGCAGCCGCCATGCTGTGCTGGGGGGCACTGCAGGGGCTGGCCCAGACCGGCACCGCCACGCTGGTCACCCAGGTGTCCGAACGCGCGCGCGGCCTGGCCATGGCCTGCCTGAGCTGCACCACCTACCTGGCGGTCAGCCTGGGTTCGTTCGGCGGTGGCTGGGTGTTGACCCACCACGGCTTTGACGCCCTGGCCCAAGGCGCCGCCCTGTGCGCCCTGCTGGCAGGCCTGCTGCTGCAGGGCTGGGTGCGCAAGGCGGCTTGAGCCCCGGGGGCTCCCCAGCCGCCCCCGCACAGCGCCCGCATCAACGCTCACAGCCCCAGTTCGGCGGCCTCGGCGTCGGTGAACACGCGCGAGCGCGTGAGAAACGCCTTTCCCGTGGGCCCCTCCAGCGAGAAGGTGCCGCCGTGGCCCTCGATCACGTCGATGATGAGCTGGGTGTGCTTCCAGTACTCGTACTGGTTGGCGCCGATGTAGAACGGGATGCCGCCGATCTCGCCCAGGTACACATCGCCCGCACCGAGGGTCAGCTCGCCGGGCAGGTAGGCGTTGGCCGCGCTGTTGTCGCAACAGCCGCCCGATTGATGGAAAAAGAAGCTGCCGTGCTCGGCGCGCAGTTGCTCGATCAGCGCCAGCGCCGCGGGCGTGGCGATCACTTTGTCAACCATGGAACACCTCCGTGTCACGAAACAAAAAGCGCCCGGGCACCCGGCCAGGGCCGGGTGACGGGGCGCGTCAAGGAGAGAGAAGTTTCAATCCAGCGTCAGCCGGATCAGAAGAAGCCCAGCTTGTTCTCGCTGTAGCTGACCAGCAGGTTCTTGGTCTGCTGGTAGTGGTCCAGCATCATCTTGTGGGTTTCACGGCCGATGCCCGATTCCTTGTAGCCACCGAAGGCCGCGTGCGCCGGGTAGGCGTGGTAGCAGTTGGTCCACACACGGCCCGCCTTGATGGCGCGGCCCATGCGGTAGGCCACGTTGCCGTTGCGGCTCCACACGCCGGCGCCCAGGCCGTACAGGGTGTCGTTGGCAATGGCCAGGGCTTCGGCTTCGTCCTTGAAGGTGGTGATGGCCAGCACCGGGCCAAAGATTTCTTCCTGGAAGATGCGCATCTTGTTGTGGCCCTTGAACAGCGTGGGCTGCACGTAGTAGCCACCGGCCAGGTCACCGGCCTGGTGGGCTTGTCCGCCACCGGCCAGCACTTCGGCGCCTTCTTGCTTGCCCAGATCCAGGTACGACAGGATCTTGGTCAGCTGTTCCTTGCTGGCCTGGGCACCGATCATGGTGTCGGTGTCCAGCGGGTTGCCCTGCACGATGGCGGCGACGCGCTGGAGCACGCGCTCCATGAACTTCTCGTAGATCGATTCGTGGATCAGGGCGCGCGAGGGGCAGGTGCAGACCTCGCCCTGGTTGAAGGCGAACAGCACCAGGCCTTCGATGGCCTTGTCCAGGAAGGAGTCGTCCTTGTCCATCACGTCGGCAAAGAAGATGTTGGGCGACTTGCCGCCCAGCTCCAGCGTGGCCGGGATCAGGTTGTTGGCCGCAGCCTGGGCGATCACGCGGCCGGTGCTGGTGCTGCCGGTGAAGGCGATCTTGGCGATGCGGCGGCTGCTGGCCAGCGGCATGCCGGCTTCGCGGCCAAAGCCGTTGACGATGTTGAGCACGCCCGGGGGCAGCAGGTCGGCGATCAGCTCGACCAGCACCAGCAGGCTGATGGGGGTGGACTCGGCGGGCTTGAGCACCACGCAGTTGCCAGCGCCCAGCGCCGGGGCCAGCTTCCAGGCCGCCATCAGGATGGGGAAGTTCCAGGGGATGATCTGGCCCACGACGCCCAGGGGCTCGTGCAGGTGATAGGCCACGGTGTTTTCGTCGATCTCGCTCAGGGCGCCTTCCTGGGCCCGCACGCAGCCGGCAAAGTAGCGGAAGTGGTCGACGGTCAGCGGAATGTCGGCGTTCAGGGTTTCGCGGATCGGCTTGCCGTTGTCCACGGTCTCGGCGTAGGCCAGCAGCTCGAGGTTGGCTTCCAGGCGGTCGGCGATCTTCAGCAGGATGTTGGCGCGGTCGGCAGCGGGCGTCTTGCCCCACTTGTCGGCGGCGGCATGGGCCGCATCCAGGGCCAGTTCGATGTCTTCGGCGCTCGAGCGGGCGGCCTGGGTGTAGACGGCGCCCGAGATCGGGGTGATCACGTCGAAGTACTGGCCCTTGACCGGCGGCACCCATTGGCCACCGATGAAGTTGTCATAGCGGGGTTTGTAGACGATCTTGGCGCCAGCGGCGCCGGGTGCAGCGTAAATCATGCGTGTCTCCAGCTGTTGTCAGAAAAAAGTCGCCGGCCCATGCCTGGCGGACAGCACTGCTTCTCAAGAGCTGTGCCACCGGGTGCCGAGAGCGTGCCAAGACCCCGCAAATGCCTGCCCACCCGAACCGCAAGCCCTTGATTGACAATGATTTTTTCCAGCGCTTAAGGACAAACCCGAAGCCTCGAAAAACGGCCCGGACCGCCGTGCCATGCGTCAAAAATCGACGCCCGCGGACAACTCGCGGACGTTGCATCCCAAGACACCTGTCCAAAAATGGAACACTTGGCCCGCGCAAACCCTGGCGTTGTCACACAAACTGTCACACCGCCTAAACTCCATGCCCAGAAGCGCTGCAAGCGCCCAGGAGACAGATGACCATGGCGACCACGCACCCCGTTCCCGGCCCTGTGCTGCGCGAGGCCCGGCTGCGCCTGCAGCAAGGCGGCACCCTGCCGCTGGAGGCGGTGGATGAACGCGTGGCCCGCTCCTGGCAGCGCAGCCTGGCGGCGGGCCTCACGCCTGCCAGCGGCATGCACCATGTGGACCACCTGAGCGGCAGCGAGCTGCGCCAGTCGCTGGCCTGCAACATCGACCTGATCAACCACTCGCAACCGGTGATGGAGTACCTGTTCGAGCAGGTGCGCCACAGCCACAGCATGGTGGTGCTGGCCGACCGCCATGGCACGCTGATGCACACCCTGGGGGACGCCGACTTTCTGGGCAAGGCCGAGCGCGTGGCCCTGCAGGCCGGGGCCTGCTGGCACGAAAGCCAGCGCGGCACCAACGCCATCGGCACCGCCCTGGCCGAGTCCTGCGGCATCGAGATCCACGGCCCCGAGCACTACCTGGAGCGCAACGACTTCCTGACCTGTGCGGCCTCGCCCATTGTCTCGGCCACCGGCGAGCTTCTGGGCATCCTCGACATCTCGGGCGATCAGCGCAGCCACCACCCGCACACCCTGGGCCTGGTCAACACCGCGGCGCGCATGATCGAAAACCGCCTGTTCGCCACCACCTGCCGCCACAGCACCTGCCTGCATCTGCACCCCCAGGCGCACGGCATCGGCACCCTGGCCGAAGGCGTGGTCGCGCTGTCCGAGGATGGCTGGATCATGGGCGCCAACCGGCAGGCCCTGGCCTGGCTGGGCCTGCGCCACCAGGACATCGGCGCCACCCCGATCGCGCGCGTGCTCGACACCCGCATCGACGCCCTGCTGGCCCGCGCCGCCAGCCAGCACGACAGCCCCCTGGTGCTGCACCGCAAGGACGGCTCGGTGCTGCACGCCCTGGTGCGCGCCCAGCCCGGACAGCGCGTGGCGATGCGGTCTGCCTCGCCGCCCCGGCGCAGCACCGGCCCGGCCACGCCCCCCGAGCAAGACGCCCTGGCCCAACTGGACACCGGCGACGCCGCCTGGCGAGCCATTGCCGACAAGGCCCGCCGCGTCTGCGGCAAGCCCATCCCGCTGTTGCTGCATGGCGAATCGGGCGTGGGCAAAGAGTTGTTCGCCCGCGCCGTGCACGACAGCTCGCCGCGCCGCCACCGCCCCTTTGTGGCCATCAACTGCGCCGCCCTGCCCGAGCACCTGATCGAGTCCGAGCTGTTCGGCTACAGCCCTGGGGCCTTCACCGGCGCGCGCAAGGAGGGCAGCCTGGGCCGCCTGCGCGAGGCCGACGGCGGCACCCTGTTCCTCGATGAGATCGGCGACATGCCCCTGGCCCTGCAGACCCGGCTGCTGCGCGTGCTGCAAGAGCGCCAGGTCAGCCCGCTGGGCGGCGGCGCTGCGGTGGCGGTCGACTTTGCGCTGATCTGCGCCACCCACCAGCCCCTGCGCGAGGCGGCCGAGGCCGGCCGCTTCCGGGCCGATCTGTACTACCGCCTCAACGGCCTGACCCTGATCCTGCCGGCCCTGCGCCAGCGCAGCGACTTCGAGGCCCTGACCCGCAAACTGCTGCGCGAGTTGGGCGGCGAGCCCCCGCTGGACATCGCCCCCGATCTGCTGCAGGCCCTGGCCGCCTACCCCTGGCCCGGCAACCTGCGCCAATACGCCAGCGTGCTGCGCACCGCCATCGCCCTGCTGGACGCCGGCGAGACCACCGTCGACTGGCCCCACCTGCCCGACGACATGCTGGCCCTGCTGCGCCCCACCGCCCCCAGCCCCTCTGCACCGGCATCAGTGCCGGCCCCTGCAGCGACCGCCGTCGCGATGGGCAGCGACCAAAAGCTGGCCGACATCTCCCGCGCCGCCGTGCAGCAGGCCATCCAGAACGCCCGCGGCAACCTCTCGGCCGCCGCCCGCCAACTGGGCATCAGCCGGCAAACGCTGTACCGCAAGCTGGGGTGAGGCGGATTGAAATAACACCAGGAAACAGCTGTCATCGGAACGCTCCAGCCGGCCATCGAACGACAGGGCAGAGTCCAAGGCAACACCCAACAATCATCGAATTCATGGAGGCATTCGATGATTGCGTTGGACCGATATCCCTACTTCCCGATGCTCCGGACGCGGCAGGCTGAACTCAAAGGCCTGGAACACCTCCGTCCGGAACAAAAACAGGCCATGCTGCCCATGCTGACCCTGGGCAGGTGGCCCAAAGCCACAGACTTCTCCAAAGGCGCCGAAAAAGCGGCCCAGGTCATGGCCGGCGCACCCTACTGCCTGGATCTGACCCAGGACCTCACCCATCTTCCCGATGTCCAACAGCGCTTGCGCAGCCCGCAGCACGGTTTCAAAGCTTGGCGAGACTTCGTCAAGGATTGGCCCCAAGCCCTGCCGGTACTTCAAACCCACCCAGAGGCCTCATTGCGTGACTGGCTGCAACAGGCACGTGGGCTGGAACAACAGGCCGGCCAGGTGGCCTTCCGAATCACGGACTTCGAGCATCATCCCCCGTTGGTCATCCAGGCCCTCAGCGCCATGGACGATCCAGCAGGCGCGATTGTCTTCATCGATGCCCAGTTCATCCGCGCAGCGCTGCCAACGTACGTTCAAGCCACACTGCTCACAATCAACCACCTTCGAGCAGCCTTTCCGAACCTGTTGATCGTGGTCAGTTCGACCAGTTTTCCAGCCTCGGTCCTGCCATTTGCCGACCCCACTCAAAGCGCGGGAACCATCGACATCCTGGAGCGTGAATTGCACGCACGCATCGGCGGCCATGCCGTGGTGGGCTACGGTGATCATGGGTCAATCCACTCGGTGGTCTACGATGAATCGAGCGCCATGCGCTGGGCAGCCCGTGTCGACTACCCTGGGGAGTTGAGCTGGGAATTCGCACGCAGCCCGAAAGATCACTCCCGCCAGGGCTACATCACTGCAGCACAAGCCATCGCGGCCTCTGACCCCAGCCTGGGCACGCGGGGTCTGTGGGGTGAGGACATGATTCTGCAGGCAGCTCAGGGCCATCCGCACGGGGTCGCTCCTGTGTCGTGGATCGCGGTGCGTGTCAATCTCCACCTTGCGCGGCAGTTGAGCCTGTCTCAGCGCCTGCTGCAAGCCATCGATCAAACGGACGACGATGAATGAGCCCCTGAAACCTGTCTGACCAAGGCCTGCGTCGGCACGGAGAAGCGACTGAGGAAGGCCTGCAGACGGGCCTCGGGGGTGGGTGCCACGAGTCTGCCTTGGCGGGCCTCGGCCACGGCGAGTTGCTGAGCCCGTCGTGGCGCCAATCGATCTTCACGGGCACGCAGGCTGTTCAGCACATGGGCCCGCACCAAGGTCTTGGGCAGGGTGCTGGCCTGGACAAGCAAGGCCTCTCTGGTTCCGTGCACAGGCCGATCTTGGGATCGCAACAGGCGACGCAGCTCAGGCACGGGCAGAAAACTCAACCAATCTTCGAGCCGCTGGCCCCGCAACAGGCGCGGTGAGCGCACCACCTTGAAGCCCTGCTCGGCATCCACTGTCCAAAGCCCCACCTCAGCCGGGGCTTGTGACTGCACAGCGGCCAGGTGCCGCAAGGTGCACACCACCGTGACACGTTCAAAAAAACGGCAATAGCTGTCGAGTTGCCCCGGCAGCCGGGTCAGGCGGTCTCGGTCGCTCTTGATTTCGAAGGCCGCCAGCCGGCCCCCCACCTGCACCAGATCAACGCGGCGGTCAAAGCGGTCAATGCACAATTCGGAGATGTAGGTGGCCGATACCCCCTGCGCCTGCCGACGCAACCGGTCGATCAGCCCCTGACGGATCTCAGCCTCGTTCATCACTGCTGCGCCTGATCTGGATCAGACCCGCCCAGCCCGCTCAAGCCACCCGCGGCTTGACCTTGGAGGCGGCCAGCTTGGCGGTGGCGCGGGCCTGGTCGGTGTCGGTGCCGCGCGCCAGGGCCACGCCCATGCGGCGCTTGACGAAGCTCTCGGGCTTGCCGAACAGGCGCAGATCGGTGCCGGGGATGGCCAGGGCCTCGTCCACGCCGTCGAACACGATGCCCTGGGCCTCGACGCCGCCGTAGATCACGGCGCTGGCGCCGGGGTTGCGCAGGCTGGTGTCCACCGGCAGGCCGAGGATGGCGCGGGCGTGCAACTCGAACTCGCTCTGGTGCTGGGTGCACAGGGTGACCAGGCCGGTGTCGTGCGGGCGCGGGCTGACCTCGCTGAACCAGACCTGATCGCCCTTGACGAACAGCTCGACGCCGAACAGGCCCTGACCGCCCAGGTTGTCGGTGACGGCCTTGGCGATCTGGCGCGATTTTTCGAGTGCGGCCGGGTGCATGGGGTGGGGTTGCCAGCTTTCCACGTAGTCGCCGCTGACTTGCACGTGGCCGATGGGGTCGCAGAAGCTGGTGACGATCTGGCCGTCGGCGCCCACCGAGCGCACGGTGAGCTGGGTGATTTCGTAGTCGAAGTCGATGAAGCCTTCGACGATCACGCGGCCGTGGCTCACGCGGCCGCCGGCCATGGCGTAGTCCCAGGCCTTTTGCACGTCGGCCGGGCCGTCGATCTTGCTCTGGCCCTTGCCCGAGCTGCTCATCACCGGCTTGACGATGCAGGGGTAGCCGATGCCGGCGTCAATCGCGGCCTGCAACTCGGCCAGCGAGTCGCAGAACTGGTAGGGGCTGGTGGGCAGGCCCAGGGTTTCACCGGCCAGGCGGCGGATGCCCTCGCGGTCCATGGTCAGGCGGGCGGCACGGGCGGTGGGGATCACGCGCACCACGCCGGCGGCCTCCAGCTCTTCGAGCATGGGGGTGGCGATGGCCTCGATCTCGGGCACCACCAGGTGCGGGCGCTCGGCTTCGATCAAGGCCTTGAGCTGGGCCGGATCGCTCATGGTGATGGTGCGGGCGTGGTGGGCCACCTGCTGGCCCGGGGCGTTCTCATAGCGGTCGACCGCGATGGTCTCGACGCCCAGGCGCTGCAGCGCGATCAGGACTTCTTTGCCGAGCTCGCCGGAGCCGAGCAGCATGACTTTGGTGGCCGAGGCCGACAAGGGGGTGCCGAGAGTGGTCATGGTTCTGGGGCGCTGTGCGCAGGTAGGGGTTTGAAAACAGAAACTGAAGGGGCGCGATCAAGCCGGGCTGGCGGCGCTGTGGCCCATGGCCTCGCCCATGCGGATGGCGCGGGCCGGGGCCCAGTCGGGGTTGAAGGACAGGGTGTCTTTGGGGAACAGCATCACCACCGTGGAGCCCAGCAGGAAGCGGCCCATCTCGGCGCCCTTGGCGATCACCACCTCTTGCGTGTCATACCGCCATTCGCGCACCGTGCCCGGGCGCGGCGGGTTGACCACGCCGTGCCACACGGTGGCCATGCTGCCCACGATGGTGGCGCCCACCAGGGTGAGCACAAAGGGGCGGCGGGCCTCGTCTTCGAACACACAGACCACGCGTTCGTTGCGGGCGAACAGGCCCGGAATGCCGCGCGCCGTGGCCGGGTTGACCGAGAACAGATCGCCCGGCACATGGATCATGCGCAGCAGCCGCCCGGTGCAGGGCATGTGGATGCGGTGGTAGTCGCGCGGGCTCAGGTACAGGGTGGCGAATTCACCGTCGTCGAACTGGCGCGCCAGCGCGGCATTGCCGCCCACCAGGGTCTGGGTGCTGTACGAATGGCCCTTGGCCTGGAAGATCTGGTCGCGCTCGATGCGCCCGAACTGGCTGATGGCGCCGTCGACCGGGCACACATAGGCCGCATCGGCCTGCGGGCGGGCCCCCTCGCGCAACGGGCGGGTGAAGAACTCGTTGAAGCTGGCGTAATCGCTGGGCTGGCTGAGCTGGGCTTCGGACAGGTCCACGCCGTAACGGGCCACAAAGCGGCGGATGATCCAGTGCGTCAGGGCGCCGGCCCGGGCGCTGGCGACAAAGCCGGCAAATCGGGTCAGGGCCAGCTTGGGAATCAGGTACTGCGGCAGCACCACTAGACGGTCGGACAAGTTGGCCCCTGGAAGTTGATGGAACGTAACCTGCCATTTTATTCAGCCCCGGGGCCGGGTCACGGCGCAGACACGCGCCGGAGCCCCGACTGGGCCACAATGCCCCCATGCAAGAGCCCCTGTTCGAGGCCCAAGGCCTTCAAAAACGCTATGGCGACACCACCGTGGTCGACCAGCTCAGTTTTGCCATCGCCCCGGGTGAATGCCTGGGCGTGATCGGGCCCAATGGCGCCGGCAAGACCACCACCATCCGCATGTGCCTGGGCCAGGTGACGCCCGACGCCGGAGGCATCCGGGCCTTCGGGCTGGCCATGCCGGCGCAGGCACTGGACATCAAGGCCCAGCTCGGCGTGGTGACCCAGTTCGACACCCTGGACCCCGATTTCAGCTGCCTGGAGAACCTGATCGTGTACGGGCGCTACTTCGGCATCCCCCGGCGCACGATGCTGGAACGCGGGCCGCAGCTGCTGGAGTTTGCTGCCTTGTCGCACAAGGCCGATGCCAAGCCCGGCGAGCTGTCGGGCGGCATGAAGCGGCGCCTGAGCCTGGCCCGCGCCCTGGTCAACAACCCGCGCCTGCTGATGCTGGACGAACCCACCACCGGGCTCGACCCACAGGCCCGCCACCTGATGTGGGAGCGCCTGCAGCGCCTGATGCAGCAGGGCAAGTCGATCCTGCTGACCACCCACTTCATGGACGAGGCCGAGCGCCTGTGCCACCGCCTGCTGGTGCTGGACCATGGCCGCAAGATCGCCGAAGGCGCTCCCCGCCAGCTGATTGCCGAGCACCTGGAGCCCGAGGTGGTCGAGGTGTATGGCGCCGGCGCCACCGCCGTGGCCCAAGGCCCACTGGCCACCCTGGCCAGCCGCACCGAGGTCAGCGGCGAGACGGTGTTCTTCTACACCCACCAGGCCCAGCCCCTGCTGGCCGCCCTGGCCCAGGAGCCTGCCCTGCGCACCCTGCACCGCCCGGCCAACCTGGAAGACCTGTTCCTCAAGCTCACCGGCCGCCAGATCCGGGAGGGCGGCTGAACGCCGTCAGCCCCCTGCCCTGCCCCCAGACCCCGATTTTTCTGCCACCGATCATGTCCAGCCCCATCACCGATCACACCCCCCTCAGCTACCCGCCCCCGCCCTCGGTGTGGCGGGCGCCCAGCCTGTCCACCCGCTGGTGGCCCGTGTTCCTGCGCAACCTGCTGGTGTGGCGCAAGCTGGCCATCCCCAGCCTGGTGGGCAACATTGCCGAACCGCTGATGTGGCTGGTGGCCTTCGGCTACGGCATGGGGGCCCTGGTGGGGCAGATCACGGTGCATGGCCCGGACGGCGACACCCAGGTGCCCTACATCCTGTTCCTGGCCAGCGGCTCGATCTGCATGAGCGCCATGAACGCGGCCTCGTTCGAGGCCCTGTACTCAGCGTTTTCGCGCATGCACGTGCAAAAGACCTGGGACGGCATCATGAACGCCCCCGTGGGCCTGGACGACGTGGTGCTGGCCGAGATGCTGTGGGCCGCCTTCAAGGCCTTGTTCACGGTCACGGCCATCATGGGCGTGATGCTGGCGCTGGGCATCAGCCACAGCCCCAAGCTGCTGCTGGCCTGGGGCGTGCTGCTGGGCGTGGGGGCCATGTTCTCGAGCATCGCGCTGATCTTCAATGCCCTGGCCAAGGGCTACGACTTCTTCACCTACTACTTCACCCTGGTGCTGACGCCGATGATGTTCCTGTCGGGCATCTTCTTTCCGCGCGAGCAGTTGCCCGAGCTGGTGCGCATCGCCTCGGATTGGCTGCCGCTGACCAATGCCGTCGAACTGGTGCGCCCCCTGTTCATGGACCGCTGGCCCGAACACGCGCTGCGCCACGGCGCCGTGCTGTGCGGCTACACCGTGGCCGCCTTCTGGCTGGCATTGGCGCTGACGCGCAAGCGCTTCAGGGGGTGAGGCCGGCGCAAATGCGGTCGAGGTGCGGTCGAGGTGCGGTCGAGGTGCGGTCGAGGGGAAACCAACCCAGGTGCGCGGCCTGAAGCGGGCTCGGTTGCGTGCCGCAGGCAGGCCCATCACGTGGGCGCCACCGGCTTTTGCAGGCGTTGCGCCATCGGTGCACAGACGATGGCGGCAAGGCACAGCGCGGCAGGCACGCCCCACATCGTGCTGGGCCAATGGTGCGACAGGCTGCCCATCAGAACGGGCAGCGCACCGCCCGCGATGGCCTGGGCCAGGTTGTAGCTGGCGGCAATGCCGGTGATGCGCAGGGGCGCTGGAAACACCCTGGCCATGGGCGCCAGGACCACCGGCACCAGGCCGGCGTTGAGCGCCCCGAGGGCAGACCAGCCCCAAAACACCGTCGAGGGCGTGACCTGGGCATAGAACCACACGGTGCCGATGATGTTGAGCACGGCGAAGACGGTGATGACCCGTGTGCTGCCAAAACGGTCAGCGGCTGCCGTGGTCAGCACGGTGAAGACCATCGCGCTGGCCGTCAGCCCCATCTGGGCGGAACTCATCAAGGCCCGGGGCCACTGCATCTCGACCTGGAAGTACGCCACCGGGTACAACTGCACCGCCTGGATCAGCCCCCCCGACACCAGCGCCAGGCCGGTGGCCACCAGCAGCTCACGCCGGTAGCGCGTGAACAGCGCCGAAAACGGCAGCCGTTGCGCCGACTGGGCGGCACGGGCCATCTGCACGAACACCGGCGACTCCTTGACGCTGCGCCGCAGATGGACCGAGAGCAGGCCGAACAGCCCACCGGCCAGAAACGGCACGCGCCAACCCCAGGCCAGGTAGTCGGCCTGCGGCAGATGGCTGGACAAGAGCAGGATCATGCCCACCGCCAGCAAAGACCCCAGGCCGAAGCCCACGGTCAGCAGGCCGATGGCCAGGCTGATGCGGTTCTCGGGCACCGTCTCCATCACGTAGGACGCCGCGGCCGGGAACTCCCCGCCCATGGCCAGGCCCTGCCCGGTGCGACAGATCAGCAACAGGACAGGCGCAGCGGCACCGATCTGGGCATAGGTGGGCAACACACCGATGCCCAACGTGCCCAAGGCCATCAGCAGCAAGGTGATGCCGAACAGGCGCTTGCGGCCAATGCGGTCCCCCAGGGCGGCCAGCACCGTGCCGCCCAGCGGCCGCACCAGGTAGCCCACTGCGTAGATGCCCAGCACCTGCAACTGGGCCAGCCAGGGCGCGACATCCGAGGCCGAGAACAGCTGGCTGATCACGGGGCTCATGTGCAGGAAGACCACGAACTCGTAGAACTCCAGCGCGCCGCCCAGGGTGGACAGGCTGAGCACCTTCCAATGCTCGGCGCTGATCGTGCCCGTGCCCGGGCCTGCACCCGTGCCCGCCCCAGCGCCCCGGGCATCGTCAAGAGGTTCAAGTGCGGCCATGTCAGTCCACCTCCACCACAAAGCTCACCACGGTGCCCAGCGAGCCCCCGATGTTGAGGGTCTGAAAGCGCCAGGCCCCCTCGTTCTGACAGGCCCCGGCCTGGCCGGTGACCTGGCGCGCTGCATCCAGCAGCATGCGGGCGCCGGTGGCCCCCACCGGGTGGCCGGCGCCGATCAGGCCTCCGCTGAGGTTGATCGGGCAACGGCCGCCGCGCTCGATGCTGCCGTCGGCAATCGCCTGCCAGCTCTGGCCCGGCGGCGTGAGCCCCAGGTGGTCGATGGCCATGTACTCGGTGCTGGTGAAGCAGTCGTGCGTCTCCACCCCGTGCACGGCATCGATGCCTTCGATGCCCGCGCGGCGCCACGCATCCTCGATGGTCTGGCGGACATGCCCGAACACATAGGGCTGGCCCTGGCTGCGCTCAAGCTTGTCGCGCAGGCGCAGCCCGGCATTGCGGTGGCCCCAGCCACTGATGCGCGCCAGGCCCTGGCAAGAGCGGCCCTGCGCCTGCAAAAAGCGCCCCGAGGCCAGCACCAGGGCGCAAGCGCCGTCGGTGATCTGGGCGCAGTCCTGGCGCCGGCTGCCGGGCTCGATCACCGGGTTGGCCTGGTCGTCGTCCGTGAAACTCAGCGGGTCGAACTGCCAATGCCGGGTCTGGGCCAGCGGATTGAGGCGGGCGTGGCCGTAGTTCAGCTCGGCGATGCGGTTGAGGTACTGCCGATCCAGCCCGTAGCGCTGGGCATAGGTCTGGGCCACCAGACCGAATGCGGCCGGCCACATGAAGCGGCACTCGATGTCCTCCCGGCCCTGCCAGGAGGCCGCGTTCTGGTTGCGCGAGGCCTGGTCACCCGGCAGGTTCTTGAGCTCTTCCACGCCCAGCACCAGCACGCAGTCGTAGCGGCCTGCCTCGATCTCGGCCATGGCGGCCAGCACGGCCAGCGAAGAGGACGCACAGGCGCCCTCATGGCGCATCGCGGGCACGCCCCACAGCTCGGGCACCACCTGGGCCACCATGGCGCCCAGGTGCCCCTGCTGTCGCTGCAGCTCGGCAAAGGCATTGCCCACATGGATGCTGCCGATGTGCTCGGCCCCCACGCCGCTGCCCGCCAGGGCGCCCAGCGTGGCTTCACGCACCATGTCGGAGATGTCCTGCCCCTGGCGCGACCAGGCGCGCGCAAAGTCGGTCTGGTAGCCGCCCAGGATGTAGATGGCTTCGCTCATGAGGGACTCCTTGCCTGTCGTTGAAGAAAGCGCCCACAGGCCAGTCGGTACTCCTGCTCGATCTGGTCCACCACCTCGGACAGGGGCTGGATGGATCGGATGCGGCCCACGCCCTGGCCTGCGGCCCAGACATCGCGCCACTGGCGGGTGCCGCTGTCGTGGCTGTCGTAGTGGCGCTCGGGCGCCGGCGGCAGCCGGTACGGGTCCAGGCCATGGGCGCGCAAGGAGGGCTTGAGCCAGCTGGCCGGTGTGCCGGTGATCGCGTCGCTGACGATGAGGTCGTCCATCTGGGCCTCGACCAGCATCTGTTTGTAGGCTGGCACCGCCAGGCTTTCCTGGACCGCGATGAAACGGGTGCCCATGTACACCGCGTCGGCGCCGGCCGCCAAGGCGCCGGCCACGCCCCAGCCGTCGCTGATGGCGCCGCCCACCACCAGCAGGCCATCGAAGAACTCACGCACCGCACTGACAAAGGCAAATGGGTTCAGAAAGCCGGTATGACCGCCGGCCCCGCCACAGATACAGGCCAGGCCATCGGCACCCGCCGCCACCGCCTTGCGGGCCAGCTTGAGGTTGACCACATCGGCCAGCACCCGGCCGCCATAGCGCTGGACCACGGCCATGGCCGGCGCCGGGCTGCCCAGGGCGGTGACCACCAGCGGTGGCTTGAAGCGGGCCACCAGTTCCAGGTCTTGCGCCAGCCGGGTGTTCGACGAATGGGTCACCAGGTTGGCGCACCACGGGCCCAGGGGATGCGGCCGCGGCTCGTCGCGCGCCTGCGCCAGCCCCTCGGTGATCTGCTGCATCCACTGGCCCAGTTGGGCAATCGGGCGGGCATTGGGGGTGGGGAAGGCCCCCACCACCCCGCTGCGGCAGGCCGCCAGCACCATCTCAGGGCCGGACACCAGGAACATCGGGGCCACCACCACGGGCAGACGCGACTCAGAAGGCCATGGTGTCATCAACGGGCCTCCATGCCGGCCGCCTGCGGGGCCGTGGCGGGATGGACCTGCCGAACCCGCAGCAGCAAAGCCTGCACGGCAGATGCCACACCCTCAGGTGCCTCGTACGGACTCAGGTGCCCTGTCCCAGGCAGCCAACACAACTCGGCACCCGGGATCAAGGCGGCCAGCTCACGCGACAGGTCGGGGGGCGTCACCAGGTCGGCATCGCCACACACCACCTGTACCGGCATCTGCAGCCCACGCAGAAAGCCTCGGGCATCAGGGCGTCGCATCAGCAGACGGTGCTGTCGCGCCGCAGCCTCGGGACCGATGGCACGCAACTGCTCGCGTGCGCGCGCCATCCAGGCATCCTGCTCATGGAAGCGCGGGTGGCTGGCGTAGCGGCTGAGCCCGGCCACCACCTTGTCGAAGTCACGCGCGATGGCGGCCACCGCCTTCTCGCGGGCCAGCAGCAGCTCGGGTGTGTCCGCCTGGGCGGAGGCCCCCAGCAGCACCAGACCGGACACCCGCCCCGGGCACTGCTGCAGCATCTCGTAGGCAACCCAGGCCCCCATCGAGTAACCGCAGACCACCAGGGGCTGATCGGGGTGCAGGTCGTGCAGCTGCGACCAGGCGTCCGCTGCCATCTGGGCCAGCCCCGATTGGCTGGCCACTTCGGCAAGACGGACGTCCAGATCAGGAGGCAGCCAGGGCAGGACATCGGTCCAGATGTCGGGCGTGTTCAACATGCCGGGGATGAGCAGGAGCACAGGTTTCACAGCAGCTTTCAAAACAGGGTGGGCATGGGGCCGGTTGAGGGCAATCAGGCGGCAAAGCGCAGACGCAGCTCGCGCTTGAGCAGCTTGCCCACCGGGTTGCGGGGCAGCTCGGGCAGCACCATCAGGTGTTCGGGCAGCTTGTAGACGGCGATGCGTTGGGTGCGCAGGTAATCGGTGATCACCTCCAGGGTCAGCACATGCCCGAGCACCGGGGCCACGCAGGCACAGACCCGCTCGCCCAGGGTTTCGCACGGAACGCCGATGACGGCCACCTCCTTGATGCCGGGGCAGGCCTGCAGCAGGCCCTCGATCTCTTCAGAAGAGATGTTGACCCCGCCACGGATCACCAGGTCTTTGCAGCGGCCGACGTAGCGATAGAACTGCCCCTGGTCGCCGGCGATCTCGAACAGGTCGCCCGACTTGTAATAGCCCAGCGCATCGAAGGCCTTGGCCGTCAGTGCGGGGGCATTGAAGTAGCCGCTGAACACCGTGGGCCCGTCGAAGCGCAATTCACCGGCTTGGCCGGGTTCGGTGATGTCACGCTCGGTGTCCAGGTCGACCAGGCGGGTCTGCACCCCACGACGCGCAGCCGCCGCACGGGGGAAATACTGGGCCCGCTGCCGCGGGTCAGGCATGTCGAGCGCACCACCGCCCAACGAGGCCCCCTCGTTCGATCCGAAGTAGTTGACGATCTGAACGCCGTAGCGCTCGGCAAAGCTGCTGACCATCCACTCCGACAAAGGGGCCGAACCAGATCCGATGCGCCGCAGGCGCTTGAAATCGATTCCGTTCAGCAGTTGCTCGTTCTGCAACAGCATGTTGAGCACGGCCGGCGGGGCCACGGTGTAGTCGATGGCCTCGTCGCGGATCTGCTGCAGAAACACCTCCAGGTTGAAGGGGTGGTGCTGCACCAGGGTGGCGCCGAGCCGCAGCGCGGTGCAGAACGCCGTGGCGATGCCCGCCATGTTGATCATGGGAAAGGGGTTGAGGATGCGGATGTGGGGCCGCAACTCGGCCACCTCGATCACCCCCGGCAAAAGGCCCAACCACTCGTTGTGGCTGCGTGGCACGGCCTTGGGTGCGGCCTCGGTGCCCGAGGTCCAGCAGAGGCTGAACACATCATCGGCGGTCACGCCCGCCTCGGTGACGCGCTGCTCGACCCGCGCCAGATCACCGGCGGAGAACGGCACCGCCAGGGCTTGCCCGATGTCTCGGACGCCCGACGGGAGGTCCACCCCCCAGGCCAGCAGACGGGTGCCCGGATGCGCCTGCCGCAGCCACGCGTCAAAGAATGCGGCAGCCCGATGGGCGCTGCCCCCCCGCCCGATGCGCGAGCAGGTCACCACGCTGCGAGCGCCGCTGGTGCGCATGATCTGCGACAGCTCATGCTCGCGGTACTGCACCGGCACCGGGGTCACGATGATCCCCAGCCGGGCGCAGGCCAGGTAGACCACGTGCTGCTCGACGCAGTTGGGCAACTGCACCAGCACCACGTCGTCGCGCTGCAAGCCCTCATCGATGAGCAAGCGGCAGAAGGTATCCACCTCCAGGCCCAGTTGAACCCAGGTGAGGCGCCTCGGGGCGCCGTCCATGAAATCGGTGCGGTTGAAGGCATCGACAGCCGCCTCGGCGTCGGGGCGCTCACGGCGCTGGATTTCAAACAGGTCCCAGAGGGTCTGCTGCCCCCACCAGCCCTGCGCCTTGTACTTCGCTGCCTTGTCGGGTGTGACCAGGATCATGTCTACTCCTGTTGAGTGAGGGGTGCTCAATAGCCGCGGCGCAAGCGCGCCGCACTGACCCAGGTGCCATGGAAGCCATGGGGCACGCGGTGCGGCAGGCGGATGCGGGCCACCGGGCCACGGCTGATGTCGCGCGCATCAAAGACCGTCACGAAGGAGGCCCGGCGCTCGTCGTCCCACATGAAGCCGACCAGGTAGCCGTCGTCCTCGGCTTGCGGGTTGTCTGCGGGTGCGAAAGGCGCCTCGCTGAACCAGCGGCCCGTGCCTTCGTGGTAGGTGGTGCACACGTTGCGCTCCAGGTCGTAGCGCACCAGGCCGGCAAAGCGGGGCTCCTCGGGGCGCCGCTGGCGGGCCATGAGCACGTTCCAGGAGTAGCGCGTCTTCAAGCCCTGCATCGCGGAATTGATGACCGCAAACTCCTGGTTGATGATGTCGTCGATGATGCGTTCGCGGGTCTGCCCGGTGCGCAGGTTGAAGCGCCACTCATAGAACATGAAGTCGTTCTCCAGGTGCGCCAGCATCTTGGGAAAGCCCGCCACGTCGGTCTCGCCCCGGGCGTCGCGGGGCAGACGGAAGGGCGTGCCCGTCATCACGATCTCGGTGCCGCCCTGGCCGTCAGGCTCCTCCCAGGCGTTGGAGACGTGGTACATGTAGGTCGGGCTGGCCTCGAACCAGCGGATCTGCTCGGGTGTGCCATGCCGGGGCACCACGGCAAAGCGCGAGGGCAGGTCGTGATAGAACTTCAGCTTGTGCCGGCCTGCGGCAAAGGCATCCATGTCGTAGAACAGCGGGAAGTCGTGCAGGATGGTGTAGTTCGGGGTGATGGCCATGTCGTGCGGCAGACGGGGGCCAGGCAACTCGACGGGCATGAAAGTGGTCAGTTTGTGATGCCTGTCCATCACCCCGTAGTGCATGTAGGGCGCCTCTTTGCCGTAGGCAAAGAACAGAAACTCGCCCGTGCTCTCGTCCACCTTGGAGTGAGCGGAGATCGGCAGCCCCTGAAGGCGCGGATCGAACTCCAGGCGCCCCTCGGTGGACAGGTCGGCGGGGTTGACCTGGTACACCGCCCCACCCAGGTACCACATCGAGATCAGCTTGCCGGCATAGAACTTCACATCGGTGTTCGAGGTGTTCTTCATCGGCATGTCGGGCCGGCTCTTGCGCGGCGGGTCCTTGATGCCCTGCCACAGGGCCTGGCCGGCTGCCAGCTCTTCCTTGAGGCCATCGGTCTGCACCCAGCGGTTCATGTAATGGGCCTTGCCCCCCTCGAAGCGCACCGCGTGCAGCATGCCGTCGCCATCGAACCAGTGGTAGCGGCCCGCAGCCTCGAAGCGGCGGTTGGGCCCGTTGCGCACGTGCATGCCCGACAGATCCTTGGGGATCTCGCCTTCGATGTCGGTCAGCTCCACCGAGTGCTCCTGGTCGATGGGGGCAAAGCCGCCCTGGAGGACGGGGATGTCATTCATGTTCATGGGTGCTCCTTGGCTCGTTGAAAATGGGTGATGGGAGTGATGGGGGTGATGACGGGAGAGGCCTTGCTCAGAAGGTGTGCTTGATGCCCGCATAGATCGATTGCGTGCGGAAGCCCTCCGCACCAGGGGGCAAGGGCAGGTTGTTGGTCGGGTACCAGAAGTCGTAGGCGGCATGGGCCTGGTTGCTGACGGTGGAATAGCTCAGGGCCAGGGCGCTGCGCTTGGACAGCGCGTATTCGTAGCCCACGGAGAACATGCGGGCACCGGAGGCGGCGCGCGGCCGTCCGTCCGCCACGACGGGGCGGGCCTCGCCATAGGTGAGGTGCCAAAGATGGGGCCCCTCGCGGTAGATGAACGGCAGGGCCCAGGCATCGCGGCGCAGCGAGTGTTCGGGGATGGCGGGGCCGGCCACGCGGTTGCGGTCCCACAGCCAGGCGAGCTTGATCCCGTTGTCAAACGCGTACGCCACGCCGAACCGGTTGGCATGCTGATCGTGGGTCAGGTCTCGGCGCTCCCCCTCGCCGCTCTGCCGGGCCCGGTACAGCGTGTTCCAGTACAACACCAGCCGGCCATCGTTGTAGGTGGGGTTGAAGTTGAGGGTGTGCTTGCCCGCCTGTTGCGGACTCTGCTCGTCGAAGCCGTAGGTGGCACTGAAGCCCGTGTGCGCCCAGCGTGGCGAGTCGTAACGCAGCAGGTTCGACAGAATGCCCCCCGCAAAGTAAGACAGGCTGCGACCGATCGAGCCCAACAGGTTCAGGGTGCCGCTGGCATAGGGGCCGGCATCGTAGATGGCGTTGTGGCTCAGGCCCGCATCGGCAGAATGGTAGGTGGACCAACGCCCGACCAGCACCCGGCCCCACTGCGGGTTCTTGAAGCCCACCGCCTGAGTGCGCGGAGGTGACAGCGCCGAGCCCATCTCGCCGGTGTTGACGAGCAGGCCATGCTCCAGGTGAAAGAAGACGCGGGTCTGTCCGTCCAAGGCCTCTTCGCCGCGCACGTAGAACCAGGAGGCGTTGTCGCTCATGATGGTGTTGCGTCCGTTGACGGGCGCCGAGATCGCATCGGTGTGGACACCGCTGTAATGCAAGTGCTGCACCCCCACCTTGATCTGCCCGCCCAAAGCCAGGCCCGGCCCATCCGTCTGCGCCTGGGCCACGGCACACAGGGCCCACCCGCCCAGCGAGCCCAGCGCGGCGAAGCGCTTCATGCCGCGCCTCCCGGCGGCCGCTGCGTTGGCATCGGGCGCCGCACCTGGGCAATGCGAAAGCGCGCGCTCACAAAGGCCAGATCGGTCAGGCAGGCGTTGCCGGCCGGGTTGAGCCCGGTCACGTGGTAATCGCTGTAGGCCGCCGCGAAATTGAGAGGCATCGGGCCGGTGAGGTTGATCGTGAGCTGGGCGCCGGCCATCGCATAGGCCTCTTCAGCCTGGGCGATGAAGCCCGGGTCTTGCGCATAGACAAAGGCGGTGAGGCCGCCCAACTCGGTGACATCGGCGCAGGCCTGCTGCAGGGCCGCCTCGGCGCTCTCACATTCGATGAGAAAGGCCACGGGCCCGAAGCGCTCCTCGCCATACAGGTCTCGCTCGCTGCGCTTGAGCTGGATGAGCAGCGGTGAAGCCGTGCGCGCCTGGGGGTAGTCAGGGTGGACGTAGGGCGTGGCCTGCCGCAGCACCTGGCCGCGGCGCGCACCCTCGCGGCTCAGCGCCTCCAGCAGGGCCAGGGTCTGCGGCGACTGCAGGGTGGCCAGCATCATGGCGGCGCGGCGCGGATCGCCAGCAATCTGATCGATGAAATGCACCAGGCGCTCACCGACTTGCTGCACCGACACCCGCCCCTGGGGGGTGAGCACGCCGTCACGCGGCAGGTAGATGTTCTGCGGGCTGGTGCACATCTGAGCGCTGAACAGGCACAGGCTGGTGGCCAGGCTGCGCAATGCCGCATCCAGGTCATCGGCCTCGGCCAGCACCACGGTGTTGCAGCCCGAGGTTTCGGTGAACACCAGGGCCGGCCCGGCGTTGCGCTCCACCCACTGCCCGAAGCGGGCACTGCCGGTGAAGTCGACGATGGCCGTGGCCGGGTGCTGCACCAGGCGCTGGCCCTGGGGCTCGGCCACGCTGTCCAGGCACAGCGTGACCAGATCGGGGTCGAAGCCGGCCGCCTGCAGCACCTGCCGGAACACGCGCACCGAGATCGCCATCGGCAGCACGCAGGCCGGATGTGGCTTGACGATCACCGCATTGCCGGTGGCCAGGCTGGCCATCATCGAGGGCCAGGCGTTCCAGGTGGGGAAGGTGGCGCAGGCAAAGCACACGGCCACGCCCCGGGGTACCTTGCGGTAGGTTTTTTCAAGGCAGATTTCAGCCGTGCCGAACGGGCGTGCCCAGCGGGCCTGGGAGGGCACGTTCTGCAAGGCCTGGTGCGCATGGACCAGGGCTTCGATGGCCCGGTCCAGGGCATTCACGCCCGAGCCGGTGAAGGCCATGTTGAAGCTCTGCCCGGCGGTGTGCATCACGGCAAACGCCAACTCGAAGAGGTGCCGGCGGTACAGCACATCGACCACCTCCATCAACACGCCAATGCGGGTGTTGACCTCGGCACGGGCCCAATCCGGCATGGCCGCCCTGGCAGCGGTGAACAGGGCATCGGCGTCGGCTTGCGGGTAGACGATGCCGAGGGGCTGGCCGGTGTAGGGCGAACTCTCCTCGCCCAGCCAGGCGCAGGTGCCGGGTTGGGCCAGTTCGAAGGGCTGGCCCAATTGGGCCTGGTGGGCCGCCCTTCCCGTGCGCCGGGCCTCGTCCGCCGATGGGTAGAGCTCGGGGTGGTCCACAAAGGCGCTCCAGTGACCTCGATCACGGCAAGCCGCTTGCGCCGCCTCGAAACGGGGCAGGTGCCGTGCATGCAGCTCTGCGCCACAGAGGGCCTCTGCGGCGGCCTGGTGGGCAGAGCGGGCTGCGGTCTGCGGCAGGTCGGAATGGGTGGTGGTCTTCATTCGGTTTGCTTCCCTGAATGAACCCACTTTAAAAAGCGCTCCAGCCCGGCCGGCCTGGGTTTCCCCGATCACGCTCGCAGCGAGCGGTCAATCGATCAGAGGTACTTGAAGATGCGTTGGAATCACGGCTCCATCGCCTCGATGGGCGCCCTGCTCTCAAGCACCGGGGCGCCGTCCTGGCATGGCGAGGTCGGCAGCAACACCCGCCGACGCGGGGTGTCCAAAGGCCTTCCGCAAAAAGGGGCAAGACCCTTTGAGCGCCCGCGGAGGCCCGTCATCCACCTCAGCCGCGGGCATCGGCGGGCCGCTCATCAGCGCAACACGGACGGGCGGCCTCGGAAAGCGCCCCAGGAAATGTTCACGGCGTACGGTCTGCGCCGCAAGACGTGCTGCCGCCGCGCCCCAACCCTGGAAAAGCGCCCGCTCAATGGCTTTTCAGGTGCGGCAGCAAGGCTTCCAGCAGCAGGGCAGCTGCCCCCGGCGGCAGGTCGTGGCCCATGCCCTCGATGCCCACCAGCTGGGCGCCCCGGATGCGGCGGCGCGTGTCCTCACCACAGGCGTAGGGCACCAGCGGGTCTTGCTTGCCGTGCAGCACCAGCGTGGGCGTGCGGATGGTGCGCAGCTCTTCGGCCCGGCCGCTGTCGCACAGCACGGCCAACAACTGGCGCGAGGTGCCCACCGGGTGGAAGGCGCGCTGCAGGCCCAGCACAATGCGCTCGCGCATCTGCTCCAGGTCGGCCGGAAAGGCCGGGCTGCCGATCAGCCGGTACAGCTTGACGAAATGCTCCAGCGCCTGGGCCGGGTCGGCAGGGGCTGGGGTCACCAGGGCGCCCAGCACCTCAGGCGCGGCCTGGGGCAGGCCGGCGGCGCCGCTGCTGCTCATGATGCTGGTGAGGCTGAGCACGCGCTGCGGGGCGGCCAAGGCCACGCGCTGCGCAATCATGCCGCCCATGCTGACACCCACCACATGGGCCTTGCGCACGCCCAGCGCGTCAAGCACGCCCAGGGCGTCGAGCGCCATGTCGTGCACGGTGTAGGGCGGCTTGACCGGCAGGCCCAGCGGCAGGCGCGCCAGGGCCCAGGGCAGGTTGGGCGGGCCCAGCTCGTCGAAATACTGCGACAGGCCCACGTCGCGGTTGTCAAAGCGGATGACGCGGTAGCCGGCGTCGAGCAGGGGTTGCACAAAGTACGGGGGCCAGGCGATCAGTTGCATGCCCAGGCCCATGATCAGCAAGACGGCAGGGTCGTCGTGCGGGCCCTGGTCTTCCACTTCGATGTTGATGCCGTTGGCGGTGATGTTCATAGGGTGCCTTTCTCTGGGGGGAGGAACAGGCAGACCGGTGCCGGTCTGCCGCTGATCGGCCCCGATCAGGCGCCTGCCTGCGGGACCGAAGCCTCATTGGCCCACAAGGCCCGGCCCGATAGGCCCCCACCCGTCCTCAGACCTTGACCGCCGGCTGATAAAGGTCGGGCTCCACATGCACCCAGCGGCCAAACAGCGCGATCAGCGCGGTGGCCACCAAGCCAGCCAGGGCCACCATGCCGCAGGCCTGGCCCCAGCGGTTGTCAAAGGCACCGAACAGCACGGTGCGGAAGGCCTGCACCACCCAGCTGAAGGGCAGCCACGAGTGCACAGCCCGGAAGAAGCCCGCCGACAACTCCACCGGCAGCACGCCGCCGCCGGCCGACAGCTGCAGGGTGAGCAGCAGCACGGTCAGGATGCGGCCGAACTCGCCGAACACATGCACCATGGCCGACAGCACGGCCAGGAACACCACCGAGGCCAGCACCATGGTCAGGCCCAGCGCCGCCACCCGCGGCGTCTGCACCGACAGCACGAACAACAGCGTGATCTCGACCAGCAGCACCTGCAGCAGCACCACCAGCACCGGCACGGTCATCTTGCCCAGCGTCTTGGCCAGGCGCGGCACGTGGCCGTGCACGCGCAGCACCAGGCTCATGTTGAACAGGTAGCCCGCCATCACGGCGCCGATCCACAAGGCCACCGACACCATGTTGGGGATGAAAGCCGTGCCGTTGTTGGGCACCGGCGCGGCCACCTCCACGCGCAGCGCCACCGACTCGGCCAGGCCCGAGGCATTGCCCTCCAGCTTGGCCAGCGAAGTGGGGATGGCCGCCTCGATGGTCTTGATGCCCGTGAGCAGCTTGTCGGCGCCGTCGGCCAGCTTCACGCCGCCGGCGGTGAACTCGTCCAGTTGGCGATCCGGGGGCAGCTTGCTGGCCAGCTTGTGCACGCCGTCACCCAGGGCCTGCACGCCGTCAGTGAGCTGGCCCAACCCGGTTTCCAGCTGCGCCTGGCCGTTGATCAATTGCCGATTGCCGGCCACGGCCTGCTTGTTGGCGGCACGGGCCTGCTTCAGGCCTTGCTGCAGCTTGTCGGCGCCATCGGCCAGCTGGCCGGCGCCGGCCGCGATGCGGTCGCCCACCAGCCACAGTCCCTCGGTTTCCGACTGCATCTTGCGAGCGCCGCCCAGCAACTGGCCGGCGCCGCCCTCCAGCTGTTCCAGCCCGTTGCCGATCTGGGCCAGGCCGCTGCCCAGCTCGCGCTGGCCGGCGCTCAGTTGCTGGGCCCCGGACTTGAGGGCACGCAGGTCGCTGCCGGCCGGCCAATGCGACTCGATGGTGCGGATGCCGCCGTTCACCTCCTTGAAGCCCTCGCCCACCTGGTGGGCCGCGTCGCGGTACTGGTGGCTGCCCTTGGCCAGGGTGTCGGCGCCTTCGCGCACCTGGCTCAAGGCGCGGCGCAGCTGGGTCAGGCGGTCTTCCGAGGCCGAGGCCGTGTCCAGCACCATGGACCAGCGCTGCTCATTGAGCATCTCGTTGACCTGATGGTCCAGCTCCGAGGCAAAGCGCCTGGCCAGGTTGGCCGAGCTGTAGTTGTTGCCCTCGGAGGTGTAGATCACCATCTGGCCGGCGCCACGGGCCGTACCGGGCACCGCATTGGCGCTGAAGTTGGGCGGAATCAGCAGCGCAAAGGCCAGGTCGCCACGGCGCACCGCCTCGCGGGCGTCCTCCAGCGATTCGTACATGCGAAAGCCGAAGGCCTTGCGCTCCAGCAAGGTGTCGGTCAGGTGGGTGCCCACGTTCGCATCGTGGCCGCGGTAGTGCAGACCCAGGTCGTGGTTGACGATGCCCACGGGCAATTCGGCCGTGTGGCCGCTCGGGTCCCACACGCTGGTGAGGTAGATCAGTGAATACAGGGCCGGCACCACACCCACCGCCAGAATGGCCAGCCACACGCGCGGGTAGCGGCGCAACAGGGCCAGTTCGGCCCGGGCAATGGCAACGGTGCCGTGGAACAGGGATTTCAGGTACTTGAGCATCTTGGGTTGTCAACGGCGTCGGCAGAACCTCAGACGGGCCGATTCGCACCGTGTGGAGTACACCACGGATCGAATTCCCGGGCGAAGTGGCCCCAAAATGCCGTCAGATCTGCCAGTCAAGCCGATCATCGCATCAAGCCCTACCCCTGTGAACCCGTGTGACAAGCGGTCAGCGTGCCTGCCACCGGCCGGGGTGTTCTCGTGAGGGTTCTGGCGGGGCCGCACCTTGGATGTCTGCGCCAGATCAAGTCCGGCAGCGGGCCGGCGCACAACTGTCACGCGGCTTACCAAGGGTGGTGATCGAATCTGGATACCATCTTGGCAACCGTTTTTACTTCAAGGAACAATCACCATGAGCATTCAAACCGTCGGCATCATTGGCGCAGGCACCATGGGCAACGGCATCGCGCAGGCTTGCGCCGTGTCGGGCCTGCAAGTGGTGATGGTGGACATCTCCGAAGCGGCCGTGCAAAAAGGCATTGCCACCGTGGCCGGCTCGCTGGACCGCCTGATCAAGAAGGAGAAGATCACCGCGGCCGACAAGGACGCCGCCCTGGCCCGCATCCAGGGCAGCACCTCGTACGAAGACCTGAAAAAGGCCCAGATCGTGATCGAGGCCGCCACCGAGAACCATGCACTCAAGGTCAAGATCCTCCAGCAGATCGACGCCCTGGTGGCACCCGAGGTGATCCTGGCCTCCAACACCTCGTCCATCTCCATCACCCAGCTGGCCGCCGCCACCAGCCGCCCCGACCGTTTCATCGGCATGCACTTCTTCAACCCGGTGCCGATGATGGCCCTGGTCGAGATCATCCGCGGCCTGCAGACCAGCGACGCCACCCATGACGCGGTCAAGGCCCTGGCCGAAGCCCTGGGCAAGAGCCCGATCACGGTCAAGAACTCGCCCGGTTTCGTGGTCAACCGCATCCTGGTGCCCATGATCAACGAGGCCTTCTTCGTGCTGGCCGAAGGCATTGCCACCCCGGAAGACATCGACGCCGGCATGAAGCTGGGCTGCAACCAGCCCATCGGCCCGCTGGCCCTGGCCGACATGATCGGCCTGGACGTGTGCCTGGCCGTGATGCAGGTCTACCTTGAAGAGTTTGGCGACAGCAAGTACCGCGCTTGCCCGCTGCTCAAGGAAATGGTCGCCGCCGGCCAACTGGGCCGCAAGACCGGCCGCGGCGTCTACACCTACTGAGGCCGGGCCCCTGAGCGGGGCCGGTATCAGGGTTCGCCCCAGGGCCTGGGTGTCGCGCCGGTGAATGCCGGCGCCGCACCTGCCCCCCTAGCATGGGGTCATGAACACCCCCTTCCAACCCCCCACCCCCACGCCGCTGCACCCTGAAGGCAGCATCGACACCGAAGTGCGCGGCAGCGTGCTGCTGATCGGCATCAACCGGCCCAACAAGCGCAACGGCTTCACGCCCAAGATGTACCGTGAACTGGGGCTGGCCTACACCCGTCTTGACGACGACCCCGCCCTGCGCGTGGGCGTGCTGCACGCCTTTGGCGAGCACTTCACGGCCGGGCTGGATCTGCCCACCATCGCCCCGCTGATGCAGCGCGGCGAAAAAGCCGTGCCCCTGGGCCTGGTCGACCCGGTGGACCTGGGCATGCCGGGCTACCGGCGCCGCACCAAGCCGATGCTGGTGGCCGTGCAGGGCATCACCTACACCCTGGGCATCGAGCTGATGCTGGCGGCCGACATCGTGGTGGCGGCCGACAACTGCCGCTTCTCGCAACTCGAGGTCAAGCGCGGCATCATGGCCACCGGCGGTGCCACCCTGCGCATGGCCGAGCGCGCCGGCCTGGGCAATGCCCTGCTGCACCTGCTGACCGGCGACGAGTTCGGCGCGCCCGAGGCGCTGCGCCTGAACTTCGTGCAGAAGGTGGTGCCCGCCGGGCAGGAACTGCCCACCGCCCTGGCCCTGGCCGAGGTGATTGCCGAGCAGGCCCCGCTGGCCGTGGTGGCCACCCGGCAGAACGTGCTCAAGGCCATCGAACACGGGCCTCTGGTCGCCATGCACGACTTCATCGACACCCAGCAACGCCTGTCGCGCAGCGAAGACGCCCGCGAAGGCGTGCAGTCCTTCATCGACAAGCGACCGGCCCGCTTCACCGGCCGCTGAGGCGGCGCCCGCCATTCCACACCCGCAGTGTGGTTTTACCCAATTAAATTGCGAACAATTTAATTGACAGCAATAATTCAGCCCATGGACACCAACGCACCACCCGACACCCCCAGCCCCGCAGCCCTGCGGCTGGACAACCAGGTCTGCTTTGCGCTGTATTCGGCCTCGCTGGCCATGACCAAGCTGTACAAGCCCCTGCTCGACGAGATCGGCCTGACCTACCCGCAATACCTGGTGATGCTGGTGCTGTGGGAGCAGGACGGCCTGACCGTGTCGGCCCTGGGCGAGCGCCTGTTCCTCGACTCGGGCACCCTGACCCCCCTGCTCAAGCGCCTGGAAGGCGCAGGGCTGCTGGGCCGGCTGCGCGATGTGCAAGACGAACGCCGCGTGCGCATCACCCTGACAGCGGCCGGCCGCGCCCTGCGCGACACCGCCGAACGCATTCCGGCCTGTGTGCTGCAGCAAAGCCAGTGCAGCCTGCCCGAACTGCTGGCCCTGACCGAGCAGCTCAAGACCCTGCGCGGCCACCTGGCCGGCGGCTGAGACCCGATCCACTTTTCTGTCTGTTTTTTCAACCACCCACCCGTCTGCCAGTCAGACATTTCACAGGAGCAGCACCATGAC
The DNA here is from genome assembly GCF_000518645.1 of Curvibacter gracilis ATCC BAA-807. Classification (GTDB taxonomy): domain Bacteria; phylum Pseudomonadota; class Gammaproteobacteria; order Burkholderiales; family Burkholderiaceae_C; genus Curvibacter; species Curvibacter gracilis. Next base: position 85,301 of record NZ_KI912468.1, read on the forward strand.
CACCCACCTCGACAAAGTTCTGTACACCGCCGACGTCACCTCCACCGGTGGCCGCGAAGGCCGCGCCGTCAGCTCGGACGGCCTGCTGGACGTGAAGCTCAGCCCCCCGAAGGAACTGGGCGGTGCCGGCGGCGCCACCAACCCTGAGCAGCTGTTTGCCGCAGGCTACTCGGCCTGCTTCATGGGCGCGCTCAAGCACGTGGCCGGCGCCGCCAAGATCGCCATCCCGGCCAGCGCCACCATCCAGGCCAAGGTCGGCATCGGCCCGATCCCGGCCGGTTTCGGCATCGAAGCCCACCTGACCATCACCCTGCCCGGCATCGAGCGCGCCGTGGCCGAAGACCTGGTGGCCAAGGCCCACGGCGTGTGCCCCTACTCGAACGCCACCCGCGGCAACATCGACGTGACCCTGACCGTGGTCTGATCACCCCGAGGCCCGTCACAGCCGATCTGGCCGGCTGTGCCCCGCTTCAGGCCGCCACCGCGCGCTCTTCGAGCACCACGCGGTTGCGGCCTTCGTCTTTGGCGCGGTAGAGCGCCTTGTCCGCATCGCCCAGGGCCTTCTCCAGACCGTTGACGCCCATGGGCGCCAGGCCGATGCTCACCGTCATGCCCGGCAGCACCTGACCGTCGGGCAAGGTGAACCGATGCCGCTCCAGGTTGTGGCGCAGGCGTTCGGCCAGTGCCAGGCCGTCGGGCGCATCGCAGCCCACCAGCACAAAGGCGAACTCCTCGCCGCCAAAACGGCAGACCAGGTCCTCCGCGCGCAGTGCCTCGCGCAGCAGCCGCGCACACTGGCGCAGCACCTCGTCACCGGCGGCGTGGCTGTGCTCGTCGTTGACCCGTTTGAAGAAGTCCAGATCGGCCATGCCCACCAGGGCCGGCCGGTGCTCACGCCTCAGCCGGTGCAGCAGCTCGTAGGCCTGTGCCATGAAATGGCGCCGGTTCGGCAACCCGGTCAGGCTGTCATGGTGGGCCTGAAACTCCAGCTGGTGGCGCACCAGCTCGTTTTCGGTCATGGTGGCGGCCAGGGTGTTCAGCGCCTCGCCCAGCACCACCACCTCACGCACCGCAGCGGTGGGCATGGGGGGCAAGGCCTGCCCCGCCTGCAAGCGCAACAGCCCCTGGTGCACGCCGATCAGGGGCTGCAGAACCCGTCGGTGCAACAGCCACAGGAACAACAGGAGGAGCAGACCGGCCGACCCCATGGTGGCCAGCCACTGGTAACGGGCCCGCCGCGCCACCTGGGCCAGCGCGTCGAGATCCTGGCCTGGCAGCTGGGCGGCCTGGGTCAGCAACGCATCGGCGGCCTGCGTCAGGTCACGCGACAGCGGCTCCCAGCGCAAGCGCCAAGCCGCCCGCCCTTGGGGCGAGCGGGCCAGATCGTTCGCGGCTTCGGCCAGCAAGGCGGCCGCCCGCTCAGCCTGACGGGCCGCCTTGGCCTCTTGCTGGACGCTGGGGTGCTGGCTCACCAGGGTGACCAGCAGGAGCGCGTTCTGCCGCTCGGCCTGGGATTCCGAGGCCAACAGGCGATCGCCTTCATGCCCGATCTGCAGCAGATTGCGCCCCAGGCGCTGCAAGCGCACGATCTCCGGCACCATGTCCTGCTGCGCCCGGCTGGTGACGGCCTGGACCTGCTGCTGCTGCGCATCGACCCACCAGGCGGCCATCAGCACCATGAGCATGACAAGCCCGGTCAGCACGGAATACACCCAGATGGATCGGAAGTCGCGTCGTGCGGCCGGCATGGTGGGGCCTTCAGTTGACCCGGATCGACAGGTACTGCGAATTGATCCGGTCGTAGACGCCATTGCGCTCGAGCCGCTCCAGGGCGGCATCCAGCTGGGTCTTGAGCTCGGGCTTCAGGGGCGTGACGCCAAACGAGGCCGCGCCGGACAGCTCCGGGTCACGGCGGGGCTGCACACTGAGGTTCAGCGCCTGCAAGGCGGGGTCCTTCATCAGACCGATCACCGTCATCATCGGCGCCAGCATGCCATCGGCCCGGCCTTGCAGCAGCAGGCCGGCCAGCTCGGCGTTGCTCAGCACCTCCACACGCTGCCACTGGTGCTGCACCGCAAAACGCGCCTGGGCCGAGCCCTGGACCACCGCCACCCGCACGCCGGTCTGCTCGGGCAGCAGGCCCGGGCGGGCCACCCAGGCCGAGATCGAGGTGTAGTAAGGCCGGGCCAGCAGGATCTGGGCGCGCCGCTCGGGCGTGGGCAGCAGGCTCATGGCGGCCACATCGATGCGGCCCTGGCGCAGGTCGTCCACAGCGCCCGCGATGGTCGCGGGCACCAGGCGGCAGTTGCGGCCCATCTCCTTGCAGGCGGCGCGGATCATGTCGACGCTGTAGCCGCTGTACTCCCCCCGGTCATCCCGCAACGACATCGGAGGCGAATGGCCTTGCACCCCCACGATCAGGTCTTCGGCAGCCCGGGCGTCAGTCCCCACCCCCAGGGCCAGGGCCAGGACCAGGCACAGCCAGACGGCCCACAGGCCGGCTCGCCCATGTCGACCCGGTCGCGGGTTCAGTTCAGCCACTTGGCGGCCATGCGCTGGTAGTCGCCCTGGGCCTGGATCAGGTGCAGCCACTGGTCCACATAGGCCTTGGTCAGCGTGTCGCCACGCGGCAGCAGGTAGGCCATCTCGCCGTACTGCAGGGGCTTGTCGGGGTTCACGGCGCACAGGCCGGGGTGCAGCTTCTGCTGCACCAGGGTCTCGGCCGACTCGGTCACGAACACATCGGCGCGCCCACTGAGCACCTCGTTGAAGATGGTCAGGTTCTCGGGGTGGATGGTGAGCTGGGCCGTCTTGAAGTTGGCGCGCGCAAAGCGCTCGTTGCTGCCGCCGGGGTTGGCCACCACCTTGACGCCGGGCTGGTCGATGGCCGCCACGGTCTGGAAGCGCGCCACATCGGCGCAACGCACCAGCGGCGTCTTGCCGTTGACCATGTAGGGCGCGCTGAACCAGGCGCGCTTCTGGCGCTCCAGGGTCACCGAGATGCCACCCACCGCGATGTCGCAGGCGCCCCCCGTGAAGTCGTCCATCATCTTGGCCCAGCTCGTCTTCACGAACTGCACCTTGACCCCCAGCGAGGCGGCCAGCGAGGTCGCCAGATCCACATCCAGGCCCTCGAAACTGCCATCGGGCAGGGCAAAACTGAAAGGCTTGTAGTCGCCCGGGGTACAGGCCTTGAGCACACCGGCCTTCACCACCTCATCCACCCCACCGGCTTGCGCGGCACCGCAGCCGACAACAGCGAGGGCAGCCAGGAGCGCTTTGCGAGAAAACTTTGGCATGGCAACCATCCTTACAGAAATAAACAAATAACGGTGGGGGCATGATAAGTCTGCGCCTGTCGGATGACCCGCCCCAGGAATCAGGCGCTCAGCCGAGCGTAGGTTGCAAGCAACGCGCTCTTGTTGACAACACCGAGCAGCCGGGGGTCTTCCGCGGACTCGATCACCGGCAATCGCTCCCCTCGGTGCGCCATGAAGCGCTGCAGGGCCTCCGACAGGCCCATGTCGGCGGTGAGGGGTTGCAACTCTGCGCTGATCAGATCACCAGCGCGCAGCCGCTCCAGATCGGGCAGGCGCTCGGCAGGGCTGAGGCGCTTCAGAGGCACCACGCCTTGAAAGTGCTGGGCCTCGTCCACCACATACAGGTACTTCACCGGATGATGCAAAAACAGCCGGCTCATCTCGTCCAGGCCGGCCTGCAGGCCCACCACGGTCTGCGCCGGCTCGATCAGCTCGCGCACGCCCAGGGCGCGCAGGCGCTGCTGCTCGGCCTGCCACCCCTGGCGGCGGCGGGTGATGTCGTACATGGCGCCGGCATGGGCCGAGCGGGCCACAAAATAGGCGATCACACTCGCCACCATCAGGGGCAGCATCACCTGGTAGCTCAATGTCATCTCGAAGATCATCAGGATGGCCATCAGGGGCGCCTGCGTGGCCCCGGCCAGAAACGCGCCCATGCCCACCATGGCGTAGGCCAGCGGCGCCGAGGCGGCCTGCGGCCACAAAGCCTGCGCGCCCTGCCCGAACAGGGCGCCAACGATGCAGCCGAAAAAGATGGCGGGCGTGAACACCCCCCCTACGGCACCCGAACCCACCGTGCACAGGGTGGCCACCACCTTGGCCCCCAGCAGCATCAGCAGCAAGGCCCAGGGCCAGTCGGAATGCAGCACCGAATTGACCACGCTGTAGCCATTGCCCCACACCTCGGGCAGGGGCACCGAGATCAGCCCCACCACCAAGCCGCCCAGCGCCAGCCGCAGCGGCAAAGGCAACGGCAGGCGCCCGAACAGCGCACGCGACTGCCCCAGCAGGCGCAGGAACAGCGCCGCGCCCGCCCCCAGCAGCAGGCCCATCAAGGCAAACAGCAGCACCTCGCCCCCGGCCACGGCCGGGAAGGGTGGCATGGCATAGGGCGGTTGGTAACCGGGCATCTGGCGCATCACGATGTTGGCCACCACGGCGGCCACCATGATCGGCCCAAGGCTCTCCATGGCCATCGAGCCCAGCACGATCTCGGCCACGAAGAACGTGCCGGCAATCGGGGCGCTGTAGGCGGCGGTGATGCCGGCGGCCGCGCCGCAGGCCACCAGCAGCCGCAGACGCGCCACCGGAAAGCGCAAGCCCTGCCCCAGCATCGAGGCACTCAGCGCCGCCAGTTGCACCATCGAGCCCTCGCGCCCGATCGAGCCGCCGCTGGCAATGCTCAGCAACGAGGAAGCGCTGCGCAGCAGACTGGACTTCAACGGAATGCGCCCGTCACCCAGCACCGTGGCCTCCATGTAGTCGCTGTGGGCCTGCGGGTGGGTGGCGCGGCGTGCCAGCACCAGCAGCGCCCCGGCCAGCAGCCCGCCCAGCGTGGGCACCCCCACCCGCTCCCAGGCCGGCAGGCTGCGCGCCAGCGCCACCAGGCTGCCGCTCTGGCCCAGCAGGTGGTGGTCCAGGCGCAGCAGGGCCCAGCGAAACGCCTCGGTGGCCAGGGCCCCCAGCACGCCGGCCACCACGGCCCAGCCCAACATCCACTGCCATTCGGCAATGCGAAAGAAATGCTGCAGCCCCGCCCGCACGGTGAGCCAGCGAAAGGCCAGATGCTTCATGGCGTCCGACCATAGCAGAGGCCCCGCCCGGCCGAATCAGGTCGCACCCGGGTCGCCCACCGCCAGCCGCGCCAGCAACATGCCGCGCAGGGCCTGCGCCGCCACCGACAGGGCCTGCCCCTTGCGCCGCGCCAGCACCAGTGGCCGGGCCAGGGCCGGCTCGTTGAAAGGCAGCGCCACCAGGCCTGCATCGCGAAAGTGGAACAGCGTCAGCGCCGGCACCAGGCTCAGGCCCAGGCCGGCGCGCACCAGGGCCGCCAGCGTGGCCAGGTGCTCCACCTCGAGCACGCTGGTGCGCCAGCTTGGCACCGGGTTCAAGCGCTCGATCTGCTGGCGCACGCTGCTGCTGCGGGCCAGGTGGATCAGTTCTTCGCCGGCCAGGTCGTCCCAGCCGGCCCTCGCGCAGCAGCGTGGTGGCGCCCTGGGCCAGGGTGTCGTGCAGGGTGAGTTGCACCTGGGGGTGGCGCTGGCGCCACTCGGCCACCAGCCCGGGCAGCCACACAGCCGCCATCGAGGGCAAGGCCGCCACCGCCACCCGCCCGGCCTGCAGGCCGGCCAATGCCTGCAAGCGGCCCAGTGCCTGCTGCAGCTCCTGCTCCAGGCGCAGCACCTCTTGCGCCAGCAGTTCGCCCTCGGGCGTCAGACTGACCTGACGGGTGGAGCGCTCGAACAGGCGCGCGCCCACCGCCGCCTCCAGCCGGCGGATCTTCTGGCTGAAGGCGCTTTGCGACAGATGACAACGCTCGGCCGCGCGGGTGAAGTGGCGGGTCTGCACCAGGGCCCCAAAGGCCTCCAGGTCGGCCGACGACCAGCGGATCGGATTCAGTGGCTTCATGGATCAATCCATTCAATCAATCCATTTTACAAATGCACGCCCGGCCCACACACTGCAAGCCATGTCTTCTCCACCCCCTCCTTTGCTGATCGGCTGCGGCGCCGGCTTCTCGGGCGACCGCTGGGACGCCGCCGTGCCCGTGGTGCGCACCCTGATCGCGCGCGGCGGCCCCGCCGTGCTGATGTTCGAGACCCTGGCCGAACGCACGCTGGCCCTGGCCCAGCTGCAGCGGCGCCAAAACCCGGCCGCGGGCTTCGAGCCCACGCTGGAGCGCTTCATCCGCCCGGTGCTGGCCGACTGCGTGCGCCATGGCATTCCCATCGTGGGCAACTTCGGCGCGGCCAACCCGCGCGGGGCGGCGGCCTGCCTGCAGGCCTTGGCGGCCGAGCTGGGCCTGGGCGCGCTGCGCGTGGGTGTGGTCGAGGGCGATGACGTGCTGGCCCAGCTGAGCCCCGAACAGCTGGCCCAGGTGCGCGGCCCACGCACCGACGCCCCCGTCAGCGCCAATGCCTACCTGGGGGCCCAGGGCATCGCGGCCTGCCTGCGCGCCGGTGCCCAGGTGGTGGTGACCGGCCGCGTGGCCGACCCGGCCCTGGCGCTGGGCCCGCTGCTGGCGCACTTTGGCTGGGCCGACGACGACTGGGACCGGCTGGCCGCCGGCACCATCGCCGGCCACCTGCTGGAGTGCGGCGCCCAGGTGTGCGGCGGCTACTTTGCCGACCCGGGCCTGAAAGACGTGCCCGACCTGGCCCATGTGGGCTTTCCGGTGCTGGAGGTGCAGGCCGATGGCCGTTTCGTGGTGGGCAAGGCCGAGGCCACCGGCGGCTGCGTGGACGAGCGCACCGTCAAGGAGCAGTTGCTGTACGAGATCCACGACCCCGCCGCCTACCTCACGCCCGACGTGGTGGCCGATCTCAGCGAGGTCACGCTGCAGCCCCTGGGCCCCGACCGGGTGCAGGTGAGCGGTGTGCGCGGCCACGCCCGGCCTGACACCCTCAAGACCACCGCCTGCTTTGAAGGCGGCTGGCTGGCCGAGGGCGAGATCTCCTACGCCGGCCCCAATGCCGTGGCCCGCGCCCGGCTGGCCGCCCAGGTGGTGCGCAGCCGCCTGGCCGAGCTGGCCCCGGGCCTGCAGCCGGTGCGCTGCGACCTGATCGGCGTGGCCAGCCTGTTTGCCGACGACGCCGGCACCTGGGCCGCCGGCCAGGACGGGCTGGAACCCGCCGGCCTGATGCAGGACGTACGACTGCGCGTGGCCGCCCGCGCCACCCAGCGCAGCGAGGCCGAACTGCTGACCCGCGAGGTGCTGGCCCTGTACACCTGCGGCCCGGCCGGCGGCGGCGGCGTGCGCAGCGCCATCACGCCACGCCTGGCCAGCGAGTCGTGGTTCGTGCCCCGGGCCTGGATCAAGGAACACTGGAGCCTGCTGTGACACAATCCGCCCCCATCGCGACCACCCCAGCCCCCCACGCCATGACACCCGACACCGCCACCGTGCCCCTGGCCCGACTGGCCCACGGGCGCACCGGCGACAAGGGCAACACCTCCAGCATCAGCGTGATCGCCTACCAGGCGCAGCACTGGCCCCTGCTGGTGGAGCAGGTGACCGAGGCCCGCGTGGCCGCGCTGTTCGCCAGCCGCCGGCCCACGCGGGTGACGAGGTACCTGCTGCCCAAACTGCAGGCCATGAACTTCGTGCTGCATGACATTCTGGAAGGCGGCGTGAACGACGCCCTGAACCTGGACGCCCACGGCAAAAGCCTGTCGGGCCTGCTGCTGACCCTGGCAGTGCAGGCCCCCAGGGCCTGAGCCACCGCCCCCCAACAAAGACAAGGAGACTTTGCATGAACACACCTCGCCGCACCCTGCTGCACACCACACTGGCCGCCGCTGTCGCCGTCCTGGCCGGCCCCGTGCTGGCCCAGAGCTTCCCCGACAAGGCCATCACCTTCGTGGTGCCCTTCACCGCCGGCAGCGCCACCGACCAGCTGGCCCGTGCCCTGGCCAATGCCATCACCGCCGACACCAAGACACCGGTGGTGGTGGACAACCGCCCTGGCGCCAATGCCTTCATCGGCGCCCAGCTGGTGGCCAAGGCCAAGCCCGACGGCTACACCGTGCTGATCGCCACCAACACCACCCACGCGGCCAACGAGCACCTGTACAAGAAGCTGCCCTACGACCCGGTGAAAGACTTCGAACCCATCACCGCCCTGGGCCGTGGCGGCCAGTTGATGGTGGTGCGCCCCGACTACCCGGCGCGCAGCGTGGGCGAGTTCATCAAACTGGCCAAGGCCCAGCCCGGCAAGCTGTCGTTCGGCGCGGGCAGCTCGTCGAGCCGCATCGCGGGCGAGATGTTCAAGCAGCTCACCGGCACCTACATCCTGGCCATCCCGTACCGCAGCAACCCGCCGGCCGTGACCGACCTGCTGGGCGGCCAGATCGACGTGATGTTCACCGACATGGCCACCGGCCTGCCGCAGGTGAAAGCCGGCAAGCTGCGCGCCCTGGGCGTGACCCCGCGCCAGCGCAGCGCCCTGGCCCCCGAGGTGCCCACCATCGAAGAAGCCGGCGTGAAGGGCTACGAAGCCACCTACTGGTTTGCCGCCTACGCCCCGGCCGGCACCCCCGCCCCGGTGGTGGCCAAGCTCAATGAACTGCTGCACAAGGCCGCCCACAGCAGCGCCCAGGCCGCCTTCTACCAGCCCACCGGCACCGAGACCTACCTGAACACGCCCGAGGAGCAGCGCAAGTTCCAGGCGGTCGAATCGCAGAAGTGGGGCCGCATCATCAAGGCGGCGGGCATCGAGCCCGAGTGAGTTGATCAGCCCGGGTCAGCGGCCTGGCCCGGCGCCCGAACCTCCTGGCGCAGCGCCTTCAGCTCGGCCTGCATCGCATGCAGGTCGGCGCGCAGGTGGCGGATCTCCTTGAGCACCGCGTCGTCCATCTCGCGCTCGTCCACCTCGACCAGCATGGCCGCCACCGAGGCCGTGACCAGCGACAACACCGCCAAGCCCAACAACACCACGGCCACGGCAAAGGCCTTGGACCAATGCGTGGTGGGCACGATGTCGCCATAGCCCACCGTGGCCGCGGTGGTGAAGGCCAGCCACAGGCCGTCCCAGAAGGTGTGCACCCCGGGCTCGACGATCCAGAAGCCCAAGCCCCCCAGGGTCATCATCAAAAAAGCCAGCAGCAGTGAGTACAGCAAGCCCCTGCGACTGATGAAACGAACGTGACGGCGCCTGCGTGTGACCATGCCGGCATTGTGTGCGCCAAGGCGAGGCATGCGCCTTGACCCTCGTCAAGCCGACGGACTCCATTCGCCATCGGGCCGCACAGGCCGCAGGGCGGAGGACAATGGCGCCATGCCTGAAGACTCCATGCCCCGCAGCCCCGCCGCCGACCACGCCCTGCACCCCTACGCCCGACTGATGCCCGACACCGTGCTGGATGCCCTGGCCGGCATCGGCCTGTATGGCGACGGCCGCCTGATGGCCCTGTCCTCGTACGAGAACCGCGTCTACCAGGTGCAGCTCGAAGACCCGGTGCAGGGCCACCGCGTGGTGGTGGTGAAGTTCTACCGCCCGGGCCGCTGGAGCGAGGCCCAGATCCTCGAAGAACACGCCTTCTCGGCCGACCTGCAGGCCGCCGAGGTGCCCGCCGTGGGCCCGCTGACACTGCAGGGCCGCACCCTGCACCAGCACGAGGGCTTTGCGTTTTCGGTCTCGCCCCGGCGCGGTGGCCGCCAGCCCGAGCTGGACGATGGCGAGGTGCTGGAGTGGACCGGCCGCTTTCTGGCCCGGCTGCACCAGGTGGGCGCCCAGCGCCCCTTCCAGGTTCGGCCGGCGCTGAACCTGCACACCTTCGGCCGTGCCGCGGTGGACGGCCTGCTGCAGGGCCGGGTGCTGCCGGCCGATGCCGAAGGCCCCTGGCGCCAGGCCTGCGAGCAGGTGCTGGCGCGCATCGCGGCCCACCCCCTGGTGCTGCCGGACGGGCGCTTCGACGGCCAGCAGATCGAGCTGATCCGCCTGCACGGCGACTGCCACCCGGGCAACATCCTCTGGACCCCCACCGAGGTGGAAGGCGGTGGCCCTCACTTTGTGGACCTGGACGACGCCCGCACCGGCCCGGCCGTGCAAGACCTGTGGATGCTGCTGTCGGGCGAGCGGGCGCAGCAGAACCGCCAACTCGGCAGCCTGATCGACGGCTACGAACAGGTGTGCGAATTCGACCGCCGCCAACTCAGCCTGATCGAGCCCCTGCGCACCCTGCGCCTGATCCACTACAGCGCCTGGCTGGCCAGCCGCTGGGACGACCCGACCTTTCCGATCAACTTCCCGTGGTTCGGCAGCAGCGACTACTGGCATGGCCAGACCCACCTGCTGCACGACCAGCTCGAAGCCCTGGATGCCGACCCCCTGGTGGCCTGAATCGGATAACGAACAAGACTTGACTCACATCAATCGACCACACGGAATCCAGCGAAGAATGGTCATAAATGAGCGACGGTCGGTCTGACGGGTTTCCCAGATCAGAACCGGCTCTGCACGCCCCACGCACCCAGACAAGCTGCCATGGACCCTACCCTGCCCCCGCCCGAACACGACACGCGCAACACCATCCTGGTGGTGGACGACACCAGCGCCAACCTGGCCGTGATGGGCGAGTTGCTGAGTCCCCTGTACCGCGTGCGCGTGGCCAACTCGGGCCAACGGGCCCTGGCGGCGGTGCACACCCAGCCCCGCCCCGACCTGATCCTGCTGGACATCATGATGCCGGGGCTGGACGGCTACAGCGTGCTGGAGCGCCTGCAGGCCGACCCGGCCACGCGCGACATCCCGGTGATCTTCGTCACCGCCATGTCGGGCGATGACGACGAAGAGCGCGGCCTGAGCCAGGGCGCCGTCGACTACGTGGCCAAGCCGATCCGCGCCGCCATCCTGCTGGCGCGGGTGCGCACCCACCTCGAACTCAAGCAGGCGCGCGACAGCCTGCGCCGGCAAAACGAGAACCTGGAACACCAGGTGCAGCAGCGCACCGAGGAAAACGAACTGATCAAGGACGTGAGCCTGAACGCCCTGGCCCTGCTGGCCGAAAAGCGCGACAACGAAACCGGCAACCACCTGCACCGCACCCAGGCCTATGTCGAGTTGCTGATCGAGCACCTGCGCGAGCACCCGCGCTTTGCCCAGGCCCTGCGCCCACCCTACGACAGCCTGATCGCCAAGGCCGCGCCGCTGCACGACATCGGCAAGGTGGGCATCGCCGACCAGATCCTGCTCAAGCCCGGGCGGCTGACGCCTGAAGAGTTCGAGGTGATGAAGACGCACAGCCAGATCGGGGCCGATGCGCTGCAAGAGGCCATCCTGCGCGTGCAGGCCGGCCATGGCCAGGTCTCGCGCGGCCCCGGCCCGGCGCTGGAGTTTCTGCAGATCGCCCAGCAGATCGCCCTGAGCCACCACGAGAAATGGGACGGCAGCGGCTACCCCAGGGGCCTGGCGGGCGAGGACATCCCGGTGGCGGCACGCCTGATGGCCCTGGCCGATGTGTTCGATGCCCTGACCTGCAAGCGCCACTACAAAGAGCCCTTCCCCATCGACCGGGTGGTCCAGATCATCACCGACGGCCGTGGCCAGCACTTCGACCCCGAGGTGGTGGACGCCTTCCTGGCCTTGCTGCCCCGCTTTGTCGAGGTGGCCATGCGCTACGCCGACATCCCCCCACGACACGCGCTGGGCTGAAGCGCCTTCGAGGCCCCACCACAACGACAAGCCCTCCACCATGGCACCCACTCCCGCCTTGCTGCTGCTGAAAAAGCGGGCCAGCCTGTTGCTGCTGTTCTTCGTGCCCATGGTGCTGGCCGCCTGTGTGGCCGTGGCCGTCAACCTGATGGCCCTGCAACGCCTGGTCGAACAGCAGGACCGGCGCCAGGCCGAGGTGCTGGCCGTGACCACGGCCATGACCCACAGCACCCTGCTGGGCCACCAGATGCTGGGCCTGCACCAACGCCTGAGCCAACTGCTCAATCTGGCCCAGGAAGGCCGGTTGACGGTGGACCAGGCCCGGCAGGCCAACACACGGCTGATCGACGAACTGGCCGGGCAAGACCGGCAGCGCGACCAGATGACCCAGGCCCTGGCCATCCTGGGCAATGGCCTGAGCCCGCTCACGGCAGAAACCCTGGAGGCCTACGAGCAGTACCGCGCCTACATGATGATGGCCACCGAACTGCTGTCGGCCTCGCCGCGCCTGGGCCAAGTCCGCGCCGCCGAAGCCCTGGAGCACTACCTGCACTACGTGGGGCACGCCACGCAGCTGACCGGTCAGTTGACCGAAGAGACCGAAAGCCGCCTGGCCGCCATGGCCGGCCAGCGTCACGACTTTGTCTACACCGCCGCCAGCCTCGCCGCCGTCAGCCTGCTGCTGATGTGCCTGCTGTGGCTGCTGATCTCTTGGTGGCTGACGCGCCCGCTCGACCTGCTGGCCGGTGCCCTGGGCCAGCTCAGCCAGGCGGCCCGCTCGGCCCCCTCGCCCGCTGGCGAGGCGGCCATGCCGCTGGACCTGGGCACCCTGTCGCAGGTCGAGGACCTGACCCGCACCCGCAACAGCACGGTGCGCGACCTGGCCCAGGCCGTGGTCAACTTTGTGCGCACCCTGGAGGCGCGCCAGCAGACCCAGCTGGCGCTGGACGCCGAACGCCACCGCCTGAAGAGCCTGGTGCGCGGCATGCCCGACCTGGTCTGGATGAAAAATGCCGAAGGTCTGTACCTGCTGTGCAACCGGCGCTTCGAAGATTTCGTCGGCCACACCGAGACCCAACTGCTGGGCAAGACCGACTACGACCTGGTGACGCGTGACATGGCCGACCTGTTCCGCCAGAACGACCTGCAGGCCGTGCTGGCAGGCCACCCCGTGAGCAACGAGGAATGGTTGACCTTTGCCAGCGACCAGCACCGCGAGCTGGTTCAGACCGTCAAGACCCCTTTGTACGACCAGGACGGCGCCTTGCTCGGCGTGCTGGGGGTGGCGCGCGACATCACCGCCGCGCGCGCAGCCGAACATGCCCTGCGCGACAGCGAAGCCAACCTGCGCCGCACCCAGCAGCTGGCACGCATCGGCAGCTGGACACTGCACATGCGTGACGGCAGCCTGCGCTGGTCCGACGAGACCTACGAGCTGTTCTGGGTGGAAAAAGGGACGCCCATCACCCTGGCCGGTTTCATGGAGATGGTGCACCCGGACGACCGCGAATCCGTGCGCCAGGCCTGGCGTGCCGCCCTCAAGGGCAAGCGCTACGACATCGAGCACCGGGTGGTGATGCAGGGCGTCACGCGCTGGATCCGCGAACGCGCCGAGATGAACCGCGACGAGTCCGGTCGTGTGATCTGGGCCGACGGCATGGCCCAGGACATGACCGTGGTGCGCCAGGCCGGCGAAGCCCTGCGCCAGCGCGAGCAGATGTACGCCGCCGTGATGAGCCAGTCGGACAACGGCATCGTGCTGATCGAACTGGAGACCCTGGCCTTTGTGGAGTTCAACGAAGCCGCCTGCGCCATGCTGGGCTACACGCGCGAGGAGTTCGGCCACCTGTCGATCTACGATGTGACGCCCCCGCAAGGGCGCGAGCAACTGCAGCAGCGCATCCACACCGTGCAGGCCGAAGGCGGCGCACACGACGAAGTGCAGCGCCGCCGCAAGGACGGCAGCCTGCTCGACCTGGCCATCAGCTCGCGCATCATCGAGATCCAGGGCCGGCGTTACATCTCGGCCATCTGGACCGACATCACCCGGCAAAAGGAGGACCAGCGCGCGCTGCTGCGCTTCCAGAACCAGCTGCAGGACATGGTGGCCGAGCGCACCGCCGAGCTGGCCGCTGCCAAGGAGGCCGCCGAAGCCGCCAACCAGACCAAGAGCGCCTTTCTGGCCAACATGAGCCACGAGATCCGCACCCCGATGAACGCCATCATCGGCATCACCCACCTGATCCAGCGCGACCACGTCACCCCGCACCAGCGCAGCCAGCTCGACAAGGTGAACGATGCGGCGCACCACCTGCTGGGCATCATCAACGACATCCTGGACTTCTCGAAGATCGAAGCCGGCCGCATGTCGCTGGACCCGACCGACTTCGAGGTGGAGCACGTGATCCGCAACGTGTGCAATCTGCTGGGCGACCGCGCCGACGCCAAGGGCCTGGAGCTGGTGACCGACATCGCCACCCTGCCCCCCCAGTTGCATGGCGACGGTCTGCGCCTGGGCCAGGTGCTGCTGAACTTCACCAGCAATGCGATCAAGTTCACCCACCGCGGCAGCGTGGTGCTGCGCGGCCGGGTTTCGCGCCAGGAGGGCCACCGACTGTGGGTTCGCTTCGAGGTGCGCGACACGGGCATCGGGCTCAGCCCCGAACAGTTGCAGCGACTGTTCCAGCCCTTTGCCCAGGCCGATGTCTCGACCACCCGGCGCTTTGGCGGCACCGGGCTGGGCCTGGTGATCTCGCGCCGCCTGGCCGACATGATGGGGGGCGAGGTGGGCGTGGAAAGCACCCTGGGCCAAGGCAGCACCTTCTGGATCGAGGCGCCTTTCGAGCAGGCGCAGCACAGCAGCCAGCGCTCGGCGCTGCCCGCGATGGCCCCAGGCACCCGCATGCTGGTGGTGGACGACCAGGCCGATGCGCGCGAGTCGATGACCGACATCCTGACCGGCCTGGGCGCACGCGCCGACGCCGTGGCCTCGGGCGAACAGGCCCTGGAGCGCGTGCAGCAGGCCGACCACCTGGGCGACCCCTACCGTGTGCTGCTGATCGACTGGGCCATGCCCGGGCTCGATGGTCTGGCCACCGGCGACCGCCTGCAGCGCCTGCCCCTGACGGCCCGGCCGCACCAGTTGCTGATGAGCGCCGTGCGCGAAGTCGCCCCCAGCACCCTGAATGACCACGGCTACACCGCCTTTGTGAGCAAGCCGGTGATTCCCTCGGTGCTGGCCCATGCCCTGAGCCAGGCCCTGGGCACCGCCCCCCTGCCCGACCGCAGCCACAGACTGGCCATGAGCGAGGTCGAACAGGCCCTGGCGCAGCACCACCAGTCCCGCGTGCTGCTGGCCGAAGACAACGCGCTCAACCAGGAGGTGGCGCTGGACTTGCTGACCCATGCCGGGCTGAAGGCGGATCTGGCCCAGGACGGCCAGGAGGCGCTGGAGCTGGCCAGAGAAAACCCTTACGACCTGATCCTGATGGATCTGCAAATGCCTCGCCTGGACGGCCTGCAAGCCACCCGCGCGATCCGCCAACTGCCCGGGCACGCCGACACCCCCATCCTGGCCATGACGGCCAACGCCTACGAGGAAGACCGCCAGGCCTGCCTGGCCGCCGGCATGAACGACCACATCCCCAAGCCGGTCGACCCCGAGGTGCTGTACCGCACCCTGCTGCAATGGCTCCCCCCCTTGGCCGCAGGCGATGCCACAGCCACAGCCACAGCCACAGCCCAGGCCCGCACCGCCCGCCACGACACCCTGGCCGCGGCCCCCCTGTCCGGTGACACGCCACGGCTGGGGCAGAGCGAGGCGGTGACCGGCAATCTGCCCACCAATTTGTCCACCGATCTTCCAGCGGCTCTGCGGGCCGTGCCCGGCCTGGCCCTGGGCCCGGCCCTGCGCAATGTGCTGGGCCGGCCGCAGCGGCTGATGACCCTGCTGCACCGCTTCGGCCTGGAGCACGGGGCCGATGCCCAGGCCCTGCAGACCCTGCTGAGCCAAGGCGACACCGAGGGCGCCCGCCGCATGGCCCACACCCTCAAAGGCCTGGCAGGCACCCTGGGCCTGAGCGCGGTGCAGAACCTGGCGGCCGCCCTGGAGCGCGAGCTCAAGAACCGCCTCGCAGCGCCCGAGGGCCACTCAAACACCGACCCAAACACCGACTCAAGCGCCGACTCCAACACCGAAGCACCGGCCCCGACGCCAGCCATTGCACTGCCGGAGCTGGACGAGCTGAGCGCACAGATGAGCCGCCTGCTGCCCTGGTTGCAGGCACTGGCTCAGGCCACCGAGGGCCAGCCCACGGCACCGGCCGCGCCCGCCCGGCCCCCGGCGGCCCTGGCCGGCGCTGTGCACGACTTGCGGCAGCTGCTGAGCACCGACGATGTGCGCGCCACCAGCGCCTTTGCCGCGCTCGAGCACGATCTGCATGCCGTCCACCCGGTGGCCACCGAGCAGATCAGCCAGCAACTGGCCGACTACGCGCTGGACCAGGCCCTGATCACGCTCGACACGCTGCTGGCCGAGGTGCCTGCCCTGCGCCAGGCGTGACCCAAGCCGCCCTCAATGGATGGCGCCGCGCAGCACCAGCTCGACCATGTCGATCTCGCGCATCAGCACCCGGTAAGTCTCGTCGTTGATCTGATGCCGCTCGCGCAGGCCGGCCAACTCTTCGCGCTCCACCTGCAGCGCCATCAGGCGCAGGCGCTTTTCGAGGGCCAGCACCCCTTGCGACACCAGGCGCGACTCTTCATCGCCCACGGCCTCATTGAGGCGGTGGTGGTACAGGTGCCGCACGCGCTGGCGAACATCGTCGGCGGCCTCGCGGGCGGGGCCTTGGGCCGCCTCCGCCACGGCGTCCACCTCGGCCTCGACCTCGGGTGAATGCAGGGCCTGCAGGGCCGCACGCGAGGCGCGCTTGCGCGCCCAGCGCAGCTCGCGGCTGCGCCGCCGGCTGCCCGGCCCGCTGGTCGTGCCCAGGCGCTGCAGCAACCAGGGCAGCCCGATGCTGCCCCCCAGCAAAGACACCACGATGATCATCGTTGCCTGAAAAATCAGCAGCTCACGTGCCGGAAACGGCGTGCCGTCGTTGAGCATGGCCGGCAAGCCCAGCACCGCCGCCAGCGTGATACCGCCCCGGATGCCGCCCAGCGAGGCCACGCCCACCCAGCTCAAGGGAACCGGCCGCACCGTGCCGCGGCGCCAGCGCCTGGGCAACCAGGCCGGCAGGGCCGCGCCCACCGCCAGGCTCACAAAGCGCACCGCCAACAGGGCCAGGGCAATGCCCGCCGTGCTCAGCAACAAGGGGCCCAGCGCATGCCCGTGGTGCACCCGGGCGCCCGCCTCTTTCAGGTCTTGCAGCGGCTCTTGCAGGTTCTGCAGCAGCTCGGGCAATTGCTGGCCCAGCAACACGAACACCAGGCCGGTGAAGGCAAAGCGGATCACCTCCCAGGTGCCCTGGGCCTGCACATGGAAGGCATTGAAGCGCGTGCTGCGCACATCGAACTGGCTGGCCGCCATGCCCGCCGCCACCGCGGCCAGCACACCCGACAGGCCGAAGTGCTCGGCCAGCAGGTAGGGCCCGAAAGGCATCAGCAAAATCACCAGCACCGGCGGTGCCGCCTCAGCCCCTTCGCGCCAGAACAGAAAACGGTCGTGCAGCGCCGCAAACACCCGCGCAAACACCAGGCCCACCAGCACCCCACCGCCCGACATCCACACCATGTCGAGCAAGGCCCGGCCCAGCGAGAACTGCTGGGTGAGCGTGGCCGCCACCGCAAACTTGACCGCCACCAGGGCCGAGGCGTCGTTCATCAGCGACTCGCCCTCGAGAATCGTCTGCAGCCGCGGCGGCATGGGCAGCCGGTGCGCCACCGCCGACACCGCCAGCGCATCGGTGGGCGACAGCACGGCCGCCAGCACAAAGGCCACCGACAAGGGCATGGCCGGCAACAGCCAGTGAATCACGTGCCCCACGCCCAGCACCGTGACCAGCACCAGGCCCACCGCCAGCAGCAGAATCGGCCACATGTTGGCGCCGAACTCGCGCTTGGGCATCTGCCAGCCATCGGCAAACAACATCGGGGGCACCAGCAGCAGCATGAAAGTGGCCGGATCCAGCTCGACCCGCAGGCCCGAGGCCGGCCAGGCGACCAACGCCCCCATCAACAACTGCAACAGCGGCTGCGGCACCCGCGGCCAGAAGCGCGCCATCACACCCGAACAGGCCACCAGCAACAACAAGGCCAAAAGAGAAAGAACACTCTGCATCAACAACCCAGACAAAGCACCCACGGCCGGCGACCGAAGGCCCCGACTTTAGACGCCCGGGGCGCCCCCAGGACGTGAAGCCCAGGCAAAGCGGGGTCAAAAATGTTAACAGGCGACCCTCAGTGCAAGCCCTTTCACCCCTTTGCCAGCACCACTGAACAAGACAAAACCCGCCGCCTGCTGCCAGAATGGCCATGGGAGGTTTTGCACATGGTGTCGAACACCGCCGTTCGTCTCATCCGCCAGTTGCGCCGTCTGTGGGTGGCTCCCGAGCTGGGGCTGCTGTACCACCGGCGCGAGCGGCGCGTGCGCCTGCTGACCAGCGCCATGATGATGTTCATGGGCCTGGTGTGGGGCCTGTTCTTTGCCTCCAAGGGCCTGTGGCTGGTGGTGGCCATGGATGGTGCGCTGTTCACCTTCGGCCTGATCAGCCTGGCCCTGACCGGCCTGAACCGGCGCCAGGCGGCCAACCTGGTCATCTTTGGCAGCCTGCTGGTGATCGTCATCGGCAACGCCGTGCTGCTGGACCCGCCCAACGCCATGGCGCCCCGTTCCACCCACCTGTACCTGCTGGCCCTGGGGGTGGCCGCCCTGGTGGCGTTCCGCGATGACGACCCGCGCCTGCGCTACGGCGTGGCGCTGAGCTGCCTGGGCGCCTTTGTGGTGCTGGCCGCCACCACCGCCAACTTTGTGCCCGGCTACGCCCTGCCCGACGACATCCGCATCCCCGGCACCTGGCTGCAGACCCTGGCCGCCACCACCATGCTGATCCTGCTGGTGCACGTGCTGCTGACCGACGCCACCGAACGTTCCGAACTTGAGGCCGAACTGGTGCAGGCCCTGGTGCTGCACCAGTTCGAACTGCACTACCAGCCCCAGGTGGACGCCCAGGGCCAGGTGCTGGGCGCCGAAGCCCTGCTGCGCTGGCAGCACCCCACGCGCGGCCTGATCATGCCCGGCCAGTTCATCGACCTGGCCGAACAGAGCGGCCTCATCGTGCCCATGGGCCAATGGGTGCTGGAAACCGCCTGCGCCCAGCTGCAGGCCTGGTCGCAACACCCTGTGCGCGCCCACTGGTGCCTGGCGGTGAACATCAGCCAACGCCAGTTCCGCCAGCCCGACTTTGTGCCCCAGTTGCTCGAACTGCTGCAGCGCCACAGCTTCAGCGCCAGCCGGCTGGAGCTGGAGCTGACCGAGACCATGCTGGTCGAAGACATGGACGACATCAAGCTCAAGATGCTCACCCTGGCCGCCTGCGGCGTCACCTTCTCGCTGGACGACTTCGGCACCGGCTACTCCTCCCTGAGCTACCTGAAACGCCTGCCCCTGAACAAGCTCAAGATCGACCAATCCTTTGTGGCCGACGTGCTCACCGAACCCAACAGCGCCGCCATCGTGCGCATGGTGCTGGCCCTGGGCAGCAGCATGAACCTGCAGGTGATCGCCGAAGGCGTCGAAACCCAGGAACAGCGCACCTTCTTGCTGGACAACGGCTGCCAGCAGTTTCAGGGGTATCTGTTCAGCCGGCCTGTGCCGGTGGAGGAGGTGGAGGCCTGGGGGTGGGAGGATTCGGGGCGGCTGGGGCCGTCAGGCGGTCGGGTCTAGGCCGGCTACGGTGGTGTGGGGCGATGCGGCACATGGATACGATTCGTTGGACTCGGCATTTCGCCGCTACGATCCCCCAAATCAGCCCGACACGCCAATGCCGACCATCATCACCCATGCCGTGGTACCCATCGCCATGGCCTTGGCTCTCGGAAAAAAGCGAATAGAGCCCAGGCTGCTCGCCCTGGGCGTCGTCGCATCCATGCTGCCCGATGCAGATGTTCTGGCGTTTCGTCTGCACATCGCATATGCCCATGAGCTCGGGCACCGAGGCGCCAGCCACTCCTTGTTCTTTGCCTTTTTGCTCGGGGTTCTCGGTGCGGTGTTCGCTGCGCGACTGGGGCTGTCACGACTCAAGACCTTGGCCTTCGTCGCCCTCTGCGCTGCATCGCACGGTCTGTTGGACATGCTCACGAATGGCGGCTTGGGCGTCGCTCTCTGGTGGCCGTGGTCGAACGAGCGCCATTTCTTTCCCTGCCCCGTCATGGAGGTGTCACCGCTCAGTTTGAGACGTGTATTCAGCCCCGCCGGATTGAGCGTCTTTCGATCAGAGCTGATCTGGGTCTGGGTGCCCGCGTTGGGTCTTGCCGTTCTGGTCCGCCAGCTAGGGCGCAAAGCCGGCCCAGCCTATTGAGCAGTGGGTGGCCCTGAACAACACGCCTTGCGGCCGCGCCCGTGGGCTGACGGGGCGAGCAGTGCAGCCCAGGAATGGGTAGGGTTTGCAAGCCGGCCAGACTCTGGTCAACGGCATGCCCATCCAACCATGGGAGCGAACACATGACCATCGACGGGGCACTGCAACCGTTCAAGACTGATTGCCTCCTGCCCGGTTCATCCCCACGCCCGTGGGGAATACGCACACGACATCGGCAAGATCGAGGCGTACATCGGGTCATCCCCACGCCCGTGGGGAACACAGGGCCGACACCTGGCCGGTGGTGACCAGTGCCGGTTCATCCCCACGCCCGTGGGGAACACGATCT
>NZ_KI912468.1:107186-150353 GCF_000518645.1 Curvibacter gracilis ATCC BAA-807
GATCCTAAAAGGAAAAATGGCACGCCAAAATTCTACCGATTCAATTGTTAAAGATCAGGGCCACTTTCCGGGTGAAAAGCCACCAGGTTGAGGCCATCAAATTCGACTGGGATTCGACGGTTTTGACCCAAGGTCTGGAACTCATAGCCCGACTCAGCGGGGCTGGCCCAGGCCATGACGACGCTGCCGTCTTCATACCCTGCTACCAACTGTTCCCAGATCATCTCTCGGGTGCGGCGCGATACGTCGCCGATGTACACGCCGGCGCGCACCTCCAGCAGCCAGATGGCCAAGCGGCCACGCAAGCGAGGCGGCACGTTTTCAGTGACCACGGTCAGGAAGGCCATGCGCCTTTTCAGCCCTGAACGCGATGGCCAGCCTCGCCCAGGCCGGTGGGGTTGGGGATGGCGGGGGGCACAGACTCCACCGGGGCTTCGGGCGGCGCCACACCCCCGGCAGCCAGCACATCTTCAATGGTGGGGATGATCTTGCCCAACAGCTTGCTGCTGCGAAACAGGTCGCGGCAGCCCAGGCGAACCATGCGCTCCGGAAACTCCGGCGCCTGGGCCGCGATCTTGAAGGCCAGGGGCACCACGGTATCGAACTTGAACAAGTCGGCCACGTCGTACACAAACGACAAGGGCTTGCCGGTGTGGATGAAGCCCACGGCAGGCGCATAGCCGGCCGCCAGCACCGCCGCCTCGGTGATGCCATACAGGCAAGAGGTGGCCGCAGACAGGCAGCGGTTGGGGATGTCGGCCGCGTCCCAGGCCTGTTGGTCGTAGTCACGGGCTCGCCAGCTCACGCCGTATTGCCGCGCCAGCAGCTTGTAGGTCTCGCGCACGCGAGCCCCTTCGATGCCACGCAGTTGCTCCACGCTGCGCCGGGCTGGGGGCTCTTCCTGAAAGCGCAGCGCGTACATTTTTCGGACCACCTTCAAGCGAAGTTCGTCGTCCAGTGCCAGCTTGGCCTGGTACAGCAGGCGGTCGGCCCGCGCACCGCCGGGCTGGCCGCTGGCATACAGGCGCACGCCCGATTCACCCACCCACACCAGCAAGGTGCCCACGGTCGAGGCCAGGTGCACGGCCGCGTGCGACACCCGGGTGCCGGGCTCGAGCATGAGGCAGGCCACCGACCCCACCGGGATGTGGGTGCGCACCCCGGTTTTGTCGATGACCACAAACGCGCCATCCAAGACGTCGATCTGCCCGTACTGGACGAAGATCATCGACACCCTGTCTTTCATGGGCAGGGGTTTGAGGGGTGGGAGCAAATTGGCCAAAGGGCGGCACCCTCAATCGCGCAGCGGCTTGACCAACAGCAGGCCGCAACCGAAAGCCTTGCTGTGCCCCAGGCCCTGGAGCAGTGCCGACTGCAGCCGATCAGGGTCTTGCACCTGGGCCAGGCCCTGGTAGTCGATGGACGAGAAGGCCACGCCCCCTTTTCTGCGGTTCAAGCGCTGGGGCTGGTAGTTGTCTTGCCTCACGCTGTCGGGCTGCACCAGCAGCCCGGCGCTTTCGGCACGCTGCAGCAGCCAGCCCAGGGCGGCCTTCTCCATGGCTTGCGGCAAAGGCTCGTCCGCAGGTGGGTGGCGCTTGACGTCCATCAGCACATCATGCCGGCGCGACTTTTGCCCGGCTTCGCCTCGGTTGACGGTGGGGTTGGCGCGCAAATCAAATTGCAGCCAGGTGCCCGCGGGCAGATGGGGCTGGTAGGGTTTGGTGGCCACCTCGAAGACCGCAGGGTCCACCACGGGGGGGCGGGCCGAGACCACATAGAACGACAGCCCGCGCTGCTCATCGCCCAGGCGCCGGAACACAAAGTCGCGTGGAAGGCCATCGCCCGGGAACAGCCGCCAGACCAGCGCGTGGTCACGGTAGGCATCGCCATGCTGCAAGGCTTCGTGCCACCAAGGGCTGCGGCTGGCGGGCTCACGCACCCGCACTTTCGAGAAGTAATGCGGTGTTGTTGTCGTCATGTGGCCTCACCCCCCACCAGATGAACCCACTCACGTCGGGGTGCGAACTGCCAGCGCTTGCGCGACTGGGGTTGGTCGTGGCGCAAGGTGTCAAAGCTGGCGCTCATGCCAGCCTCCATGCCGTCTTCCCAGTAATAGCGGGCGGCTTGGGGCTTGGGCTGGAAGGCCTTTTGGTCATCGCGGTTCGGCCAGGGCTGCACGGGCTGCAGCGCGTCGGTCAAGGCCAACAGCGATTGGGGCAAGGCCTGGTCCAAGGCCTCGCGCACCGAGGCGGCCTGGACGATCTGGGGCGCCAAGGGCAAGGCAGGCGGGCACGACTTGCGGCCCAGGTAGAGCGGGAACGAAGGGGTGCGCAAGGCCTGCGCCAA
This sequence comes from Curvibacter gracilis ATCC BAA-807, assembly GCF_000518645.1. Classification (GTDB taxonomy): domain Bacteria; phylum Pseudomonadota; class Gammaproteobacteria; order Burkholderiales; family Burkholderiaceae_C; genus Curvibacter; species Curvibacter gracilis. The sequence goes on from NZ_KI912468.1 coordinate 109,533, forward strand.
GCTGGGCAGGCTGTGGGGCGCGTTGGGCTGGGCTTGCAGTGCCACCACAGCCAGGCTGTCGCAGCGGTATTCGCGGCTGGACAGCAACGTGCCCTCTCGCTCGGGATTGGCCAGCTCTTGCCGCCGGGTTCGAAACACTTCCTTGCGCAGTGGCTGCCCCACGCCCATGGTGTGAAAGTCGCGCAGCGGCGAGCCGGCGCATACCAGCTTGATGCCAAAGCGATAGCCCTGGGCCATGGCCTGCTGGCCCGCTTCGTCGCTGCGCTCCACGCCCACAGCCGCCGCCAGCAAGCCAATGAGCGCCGATTTGGAGGGATGCATCGCCGAGTGCCTCGACTCGCCCACCGCAATTTCGCCCCAGCTGGCCAGAGGGCCATACAGGCGCATCAGCAGATAGTCGGTCATGGGCACTCACTCCGCCGTCACAAAATCAATCAGCTCGGCCACACGGCCTTGGCCCTGCAGCACATCGATCTCGCTGCGGCTGTCCGCGCAGGGGCCGTAGACCTTGTCCATGTTGTCGCGCACACGCTGCAGGGCCCCGATGGCTTCTTGCGCATAGTCGACGCCTTGCACCGGCTTGACATAGGCCAGGGTCAGGGCCCGGGGCTGCTGCGCGCCTTTTTCTGCCAAGGCGTAGTGGGCATAGGCCCGGCTGGCATAGCTGTTTTGCTTGCCGCTGGGGCCCACTTTAAGGGCGGCTTCGGTCAGGGCACGCAGGGCTTTTTGGGTCAGGGCCTCGTCGTTGCCGAGGTTCTGTTTGAGCCGGTCGCGGTCAATGCACACGTACTGGTAGAACACGGCTGCGGCAAACCCACTGTCGCCAATGTGGGCTGCCCCCGGATCGCTGAGGTTGAGGTCATCCACCGCAGTGAAGTAGTCGTCCTCAATCGCAGACGCGTGCACCCCGATGGCATGGGCCACCTGCACGGCGGCGTCACTGTTGTGCTCGGTCTTGGCCGCGAGCATGCGACCAAACATGGCGATGTCCACCGCGCTTTGGATGTGCAGCAAGGCGTCCAGTTCTTCATCTGTGGGCGCGCGCTTTTCCTGGGCCAGGGTGTTCACCAGGGCCTTCAGAGAGCCGAGTTCTTCAGGCGCCACATGCACCAGTTGCTCGATCTCCAGGGGTTTGTCTTTCTTGACCGCGCCATACACCTTGGCGATCTGGCCCGCCCAGTCTTTGGCCTGCTTGTCGGCCACACCTGCGGCCAGCAGTTGCTCATAGGCTGTGACCCCCAGCAGCTTGGTGCGCGAGCCGATCGAGCCGGCCAACTGCTGCTGAAAAATCTCGGACGTGCGCCAGGCCCGCTTCAGGCTTTGCGAAGACACCCGCAAACGCTCCACCCCGCCCAGCCGGGCCGTCTTGGGCTGCCCGGAGTCGTCTCGGTTGAGGTTGGCCGGGGGGTAGGAGATCAGCAGGTGCAGTTGAACAAAACGGGTCATGGCGAAGGCCTCCTTGAAATGATTCGAATTGATGGGACTCGGATGAGGTGATGAGGTGGGCCAGCTCAGCCCTGGGTATCGCTCGGGTCGTTGGCCAGGTCGTCGGCCACCGCGGCCCGGTCGCGTGCCGGCAGGAAGTAGTCGTGCGCCCAGTGAAAACGCACCCCATGCGCCACGCGAAGGTTGGCCTCGCCCTGCTCGCGCTGCCAGGCCAGCAGGTCGTCGGCGAGTTGCACCACATCGGCCTGGCCATTGAGCAACTTGACGGCGCGTCGCCACTGCGTCAGCAGTTCATCGGCCCCCTGGCTGCGTTGCAGGCGGGTGAAGCGCAAGGCGCTCATGCGGCGCCGATCGGGACTGATTTTTTCGCCCAAGTCCACCGCAAGGGTGTGGCGCTCGGCAGGCTCTGATTTCACCAGGGCCAACACACCAGCCACCAGCGCGATCTGCTCATAGGTGGCCGGCACATCGGGCAGCAGCCAGGCTTGCTGTTCACCACGATCTCGGATCAGACGGTGGGCCAGCACATGCACCGCAGGTTCCAGCAAGAGCTCATCCACACCTGGGCACCGGCGCAGGCTGGCCCGTGCCCCCCGCCCCAGCCCCCACAGGTCGGGCGGCAAGGGTTGGGGCTGATCTGCACTCTGAGGCTGCAATGCCTGCCACCACAGCTTCACGGATTGTTGTTGAGCCGGGTTCAGGCTCAGGGTTCTGGGTTTCATGTCCTCTCCTGGTTCACCGGGATGTCTGCCAGCCGGGCAAGCTCCCAGAGTTTTTTCATGGGCTTGGCGTTGTTCAGGTCTTTGAGCAGCTTGGTGCGCGCCTGCACAGCGGGCTCATGGCAAAGTGCATCCTCCGAGCCCACCCAGAAATCAAACAGATTCAAGGCGCTGCGGCGGGTCAGCAACAGCCATTGGCGCGCCAGCGGCGCAACGCCCAGGTCCACATCCTCGGGCTCCAGCGACGCCGAAATCAACACGGCCACCAGCTCGGCCAGCACCGCATAAAAGCCCGCCTCGGTGCCCTGCCAGAAGCTTTGCTGCACCGCCGGATCTGTGGCCGCATCAGCCGGGCGTTTGAAGCGTGCGGCCTTGACCTGGGCGCTGAGGGCCTTGGCCGACTCGGTGGCCACCTCCAGAAACTGATTCAGATGGCGCTCCAGCGCATTCTGCTGCTCAGGCAGCACCGCATGCAGGGGCAAGAGGCTGTCGTACCAGCAGCGGGCCTTCATGTTGTCCATGTCGTAGCCCTGGCACCACAAGCGCAGCGGCAGCGTCAAGGACCGCTTGCGATAGGCCGCGACGACCTTTGCCGCCTCGGGCTGGCCACCATCGCGCCCCAGGGCCAGCCCCAGCCAATGCCTGTAGCCGATGCCACCGCGCTGGCCTTTGACAGCCAGAGGAGGCTTCTCGTGCTTAGGGTCGAGGTTGTAGGGCGAGAGCGGATGCTGCCAGGCGCCGGTGTAGTTGGTGCCACCATGGCGGGTTCGGTAGTGCTGAAACAGGCGCACCCCTGAAGCGCCACACACCGAGCAGTCACCCTGGGTGCAGGTGCTGGCATCCAGCCGCAGGCGCCGGGGCATGCCCCAATAGGCTTGCAAGGGGTGGGCCTTTTCGGGCGGGGTGTCGCCCACGCCCTGGGCATCGCTGGTGCGGGTGGGCAGCAACCAGGGCAGCACATCGCCCCATTGATCGGGCTCGGGATAGCTCAGTTCGTCGCTGGGCAAGACATTGAGCCAAAGCCTTTGCCATAGCGTGGCATCCTCTTGCGCCGGCACCAGCAAGGTGGTGAGCGGGCCGCCGCCCCGCACCGAGGTGCGGATGCCCCGCCCACCAGGCGGCGCATTGAGTTGCAGGGTGAGCACGGCCAGGGCGGCGCAGTCCTCACAAAGGCCCGGCTGGGCCTGGGCTTTGTTGAAGTGCCGGTTGCTGTCCGAGCCCGCATCGATCAGCAGATCCAGCACCGGCATCTGATGGGCGTCAGCGGGCAGGGCCAGGTCTTGCAGAAACGCCGGCCCTTCGTTTTCAAGGGCAAAAGCGTCTTGGTAAGGGGCGAACGCCGCGGCCAGGGTTTCAGCGCTGGGTGCCTGATTCCAGCGCGTGCGCCACTCGCGCGCGCTGCTGGGCGCATAAAAGGTTTGGAGCAGGCCGATCAGAAACTGGTAGGCCGCGCTGCGGAAATCGGGGCGGGGGGCATGGAGATCCAGCAGCGCCGGATCACCAACCATGCAAGGTGAAATACGGCGGCTACCCTTGGAACGATCGTGCGCACCGATCCAATGCGCTGTGACCAAGCTGCTCATGATTCGACTCCCTGAGTGTCGTTTTATGATGAAGCCGCTTTCCGAGCAGGTCAGGCTTCAGTGGGTCATAGCTTAATGAAGATCTTGTTGATCGCATAGGTCTGCCCAAGCCAGATCGCACACTTCCTGACCTACGGCGAGTTGTGATCCCCCCTCTGTTGAGGGGATGAACCGTGTGCGATCTGGCTTGGGGTCGCCCAACCCGGTGGTTCCCAGCGCTCGCTGGGATTTTGGGGCTCCTGTCGGAGCCTTCAGGGCTTGGAGTTTTCGATAACACCGTGGTGCTAGGCACACAAGCCCAACACCGGGTCGTACCGCAACCGCTTGCGACGCCCCTGCGCATCGAGCACCCAGCCCTCCAGCACGCCATCGGCACCAGGGGCCAAGGGCAAGACGGTGGCATCGCCCTCCAGCAAGCGGTTTTGCGAACGCAAAGCGGCCAGCCCTGCTTCAAAGCGCTGCAGCCATTCAGGCGCCAGGGCCTGCAGGCCGGTGGCCCGCAGGCGCAGCGCTGACGACTCCCAGGCGTGGTGCTCATGAGCACGCAAAGGCTGCAACACAGCGGGGTCGCCGGCTTGGCCCATCACCGCCAGGTAAACCGTCAAGGTTTCATCGCCCAAGCGGGTGGGCAGCCGCGTGTCTTCATCCCAATGCCCGCTACTGTCAGTGCAATAGCCTTTGTCGAACTGCAGGGCATTGAACTGGGCCTGGCTTTGGTGGGCCAGGTCTTTGCCCTGCTGCTCACGCGAGGCGCGTTGCAGGGCCGAGGGAATGGCCACATCCTCCGCGCCATACACCGCCTCGACCAGGCTGCGCACGGCCCCCGCCTCGCCCACCTGGCCGGGGCTGACGATGGCGCCCGCCGCCCGCAAGGCGCGTGCACCTAACCAGAGCTGCCCCACATCGGGGTAAACGTAGCGCGCCTGGGGGAACAGCGCCGCATACCAGTCGGCCTCCGGCTCCGCCAGGTCCTCGGGCGCCAGCAGGTGCAGCACCGGAGCGGGCCGGTGCTCTTGCCCATCAGTGGCCAAACGCCCGTCCACTTCGCGGGCATGGCGCTGCAAGCGCCCCGCGCGCTGGATGACCAAGTCGATCGGAGCCAGATCGGTCACCATGGCATCGACATCAAAGTCGAGGGATTGCTCCAGCACCTGGGTGCCAATCAGCACCTGGCCTTGGCGGCTGGAGGCCTCCGCGGCTTTGCCGAAGATGGACAACACCCGGTCTTCAATATCGAGCCGGTCGCCCATGGCAAAGCGGCTGTGAAACAAATGCACGCTCAACTCGGGCGCTGCGGCGCACAAGGCCTGGTAGGCACGGCGTGCATCGCCCACGGTGTTGCGAATCCAGGCCACACAACGCCCCTGCCGCGCCGCTTGCACCAGCAGGGCCACCGCCTGCGCTTCGTCGTGCACAAATGCCACCTGAACCCGACGCACCAGTTGAGGCCGTGTGGCCACTGCCGCCACCGAGCAAGACCGCCCGACCTGGGTGACCAGGGGGTAACGGGCATCGGCAGGCCAGTCCTCTGCGGGCAGGCCCAGCCCGGCGCGGTAGGCGTTCATCAGCTCGCCGCGTGTCGAGGCCGGCAAGGTGGCCGACAGCAAGATCACGCTGCCACCTTGGCGGGCATGGGCCCGCAACAACCGCTTGAGCAGGGTCAGCATGTAGGGGTCATAGGCATGCACTTCGTCCACCAGCAGCACCTTGGCGCTCAGGCCCAGCAAGCGCAACGACTGGTGGCGCGCGGGCAGCACGGCCAGCAGGCATTGGTCCAGCGTACCGACGCCCACATCAGCCAGCAAGGCTTTCTTGCGATGATCTGCCAGCCATTGATTGCATTGCACCGACGCCGTGCTTTCCGAGTGCCCGTAGGCTTGGTCTCGGCCTTGCTCCGCTTCTTGCAAAAGGCTTTGCCGAAAATCGGCCATCAATTGTCGAGCCCCATGGGCAAGGATCAGCGAGGGCCGCGCCGTGGCCGCATACAGGCGCTGGTACACCTCACCTACCCGTCGGTACATCTGATTGGCGGTGGCCATGCTGGGCAAGGCGAAATACAAGCCCTGCGCCAGCCCCGCTTCCATCAGGCGCTGCGTGAGGATCAGGGCAGCCTCGGTTTTGCCTGCGCCGGTCACGTCCTCCAGCAAAAACATCTGCGGTCCGGGCTGCAAGGGCAGCTCGGCTGCGTGCCGCTGCAAGGGCGTCGGCGGGTTCAGGTAGGGGAAGAGCGCCAGAGGCTGCGCCGCCCAGTGGCGCACCACTTGCGCCTGCAAGCCTGCCTGTTGAACCGCCTGCTCAGCCTGGGGCAGGGCCTGTTCGCTCCAATACGAGTGCAGGTTTGGCGCAGCGCTGACATAAGGGAAGTGGGCCTGATTCGAGCCCAACCAATCCGCCAGCACCGCCACGCCCGCCAGACGCCAACTGTGGCGGCGCAGTGTCCGCTCCTGCGGGTCGGTGAATTCATCTCGCAGCAAGGCACTCAGATCTGCCGGCAACAACAGCGGCAGCAGGGCCTGCACAAAGGCCTGGGCGGCCCGCAAGTCTTCCTGCAAAAAGAAACGACGCCACTCCAGCGCCAACAGGCCACCAGCCTCGCTCTCCAGCGGCGGCTTGCCATGGTGGCCGACCACGGCCTTGACCCAGACCGACCAGAAGGCATCATCCGAAAAAGGCAGCGCCTGCTGCGGAAAATCAGACGCCAAGGCCTGCGACCACAACAGCCAACCCAGGGTATCGTGCCGCAGCTCATAGCGTTTGCGCGGGTCTGCGCTCACCAGCGCAGACGACAGCCCGGGCGCCAGCCCCTGAAAAGCCCTGGCGAATTTTCCAAGGTCATGCAAGGCCAGAAAGAACACCGCCAATCGTTCCACCGTCGGCAAAGGCCAGGCCAGATCGGCGGCCAGAGGGGCCAGTGAGAACTGAGGCAGTTGCATCAAATGATGGCCACACGCAGCCACATCGAGGCTGTGCAAGGCCAGCAGATGGAAGCGGTCAGGCCCCTCACGGGCGGGAGAGGCTTTGCCCCAATACGCGAAGAAGTCTGGCCCCATCAGACGCGCCCCCCTTGCGCCCGAGGCGCGGGCTCAACCCCAAATGCAGAGGCCTCTGGCAGCCCCAGGCAAAGCGTCACAAGCTGATCGCCCGCAAAAAACCATCTCATCTCAAGCGTCCTCCCTGCCCGTATCTTGCGCATCCGAGATGCCATGCAGCCCACGGGCACCTATTTTGAGCGAAGCCCGAGCCTCGACTCCCAAACTCACCGCCACCACAGAACCCAACCCGGCAAGAGCTGATCCAGGTTTCTCACTCAACGTCATCCACAGCGGGGCCCAGGGTGAATCTTGATGGCAACATGAGCCCGACCGACGAAGCAGCTTCACTCAGCGAGCCGATGCGCCCTTCAAAAGGCCATCGGCCTTTGCCTTTCACGCTCACAACGAGGCGCTTATGATGTGCAAAATTCTGTACAACACCTGAAGGAGCCGACCATGGCCATTTCTGCCGGTGACGTGATTCCACTGTCGCAAGCCAGGGCAAACCTGTCTGAGTTGGCCGACCAGGTGAAAGCGGGGGCCGAGAAGATCATCACCAAGAACGGTGAGAGCTATGTGGCCATCATCGACGCCCAACGGCTGGATTACTACCACCAGCTTGAACGCGAACGCATCCACCTGCTGTTGATTGACGACGCGAGCAAAGGCCTCTCAGACGTCGCAGCAGGAAAGACCAAGGATGCGCACAGCACGCTGCGTGCCATCAAGCAGCGCCGCGCGACCAAGGTGGCTGGATAAGAACGGCCTCGCTCAGTGACAGCCAGGCACACCGTCAAACTCACTGCCAACTTCGAGCGGAACCTCGATGTGCTTGAGGCCTTCTTGGTCGATGCCGGGGCTCCGCATGCCTTCGACGCGCTGCTGGACGAGCTGACGGATACCGTCATCCCGAATCTGGAACGCTTCCCCGGCATGGGGCGCTTGCTCCTGGAGAGGCCGACTCGCTCCGTCGAAGTTGCCAACGGTGTTGCTCGCCTGACAAAACAACTCGGCTCCCTCGCCAAGGACGGTGAGCTGCGCGAGTACGTGATGACGCACTACCTGCTGCTGTATGCGCGGATCAAGGGCACGGTCTACCTGCTCTCGATTCGCCACCAGCGACAACTTTCATTCGACTTCCAGGCACTTTGGCCTGGCGTCTGACCCTTCAGAGCCCAATGATCGCTGACGGCGGTACTGGGCAGCGGCATGAACAGCCTATCGGACAAGCAGCGCCCTATCGTCAATAGACGGGCAGCAGACAGCGGGCGATTCGTCAGCACATTGCTTTTGAATCAAGGACTTCTATCCCCCTGAAACCAGAAAAGCGGGTCGATGGAACGAGGCCCGTTTTCCGCATCAATGGCACGCCCCATGGCCAAGCGCTGTTGCCCCCCAGCAGATGGGCCCATCAAGCCCCGGCCCCTGGTTCAGGCTGACGCGCAGCCACATCCACAGCCCCCACCGCCGCCGCCAGCCCCGCCCCCGGGCTGCTGAGCGGCCGAGCCCCTGCCGTGACCAACGCAGCGGCCCCACTCATCGAGGCCTGGGCCAGCGCCACCACCGAGGCGCCCTGGGCATAGGCGCTGTCTGCGGCCTGGGCCAGGGTGTGCAGGTAACCCTCAATGTCACCCGCCTTGAACAAGGCCCAGGCGCCCGGCACCAGCTGCACCTCGACCGTGGCACCGGTGGCCTGGGCGGCCTGCTCGAAGAGGTGCGCCGTGGGGCCCAGGGTGGTCTCGACCGCGCAAAGGGCCACGATCTTGCCGCCGGCCTGGGCGGTGGTGGCGGCGGCTGCGGCCAAGGCGGCGTCTGTTCGCAGGATGGGGGTGGCGGCGTGGGCCAGGGCATCGACAGCAGGACCCAGTGTGGAGCAGGTGAGCAGCACGGCATCGGCCCCAGGCGCCAAGGCCAGCAAGGCCTGCTGGGTGGCTTGGGCGATCTCGTCACGGAGCCCGCCCGCGCGCTCGGCGGCGGCCAGCAGGTCGGCCCGCACCTCGTGGTGCAGAACCCCTGTGGGGATGCCCAGCGCCATGGCGGCGGCATCAAACACCGCCACATTGCTTTCAGCGGTGTGAAGACAGGCGATTTTCATGAAACGGTTTACCCCTGTTGTTGGTGGCTGAAGCTGTGGCCGCAGCTTAGCGGACCGGCCAACGCAGGGGCGAATCTGCTGCGCCGCCCCAAGCCCGATCAACGGCCAAGCGCCGCCCTCCAAGGGCTGGGGCCAACGGGGCCTGATCGCCAAGAATCTGGATCACCGGCCGAGGCACCCAGCCGCCCCCCTTCCACGCATCCTCCCCCCCGGCTTCAGCCATGACCCACACCACCCCCACCCGCCCCGCCACCCCCAGCGACCTGCCCGCCCTGGCCCACATCATCGGCACCGCCTTCGCCGACGACCCCGTGTCGCGTTGGGCCATGGGCTCGCCGGCCCTGGTGGCCGACACGTTCAAGGCGCTGATCGCCCATGTGTACCTGCCGCGGGGGCATTGCACGCTGCTGGGTGAGCAGGCGGCGGCGCTCTGGCTGGAGCCGGGGGGGCGCAAGCAGCTGCCGTTGGTGGCCACCCTGGGGTTGGGGCTGAGGCTGCTGGGGCAGGCCCACCCACGCCACAGTTGGCGCGCCTGGCAATTGGACCAGGCGCTGCAGGCCCGGCGGCCGGGGGTGCCGCACCTGTACCTGTTTGCGGTGGGGGTGCTGCCTGCGGCGCGGGGGCAGGGCCTGGGGCGCCAGCTGCTGGGCCACACGCTGCGGCAGTGCGATGCGCAAGGCCTGCCGGTGTTTCTGGAGAACACGCACCCGCGCAACCTGCCGCTGTATGCCAGCCTGGGGTTTGAAGCGCTGGAGACCTATGCGCCGGTGCGGGGCTGCCCGGTGGTGACGGCGATGTGGCGCCGGTAGGGCCTGTTGGCCCGAGGGGGTGCCGACATCAAGCCACGATGGAGCGCTGCAGCAGAAACTCGTCTTGCTGGTTGAACAGCACTTTGTCGACGCTGCGAAAGCCCAGTTGCATGTAGCCCAGCAGGTGCTTTTTGTCGCAGCTGGCCCACAGCAGGGTGATGCCCTTGGCACGCAGGATGGGCAGCACCGCCTCGACCAGGGCGGGCAACACAAAGCGCCGCCCCGCCAGCATGCGCGATGAGAACAGCACCAGCCCCTCGGCCGTCTGCCCCTGCACCTTGGGCACCGAAAAACCGTAGCGCTCGACCTGCAGGGTCACGCCCATGTCGAGGTTGAGCGCCACCGCGCCGATCAGCTCGGCGCCCACCTGGGCCACCACGATGCGCTGGCCCGCATAAGGCACCAGGATGCGGGCGCGCTCGTGTTCGGGGTCGAAGGCCCACAGGGTGTCGAAGGTGCCAGGGGGGTGCTTGCGAAAGGCCTGGTACAGGGCTTTTTCGTAGGCGGCGAGGCGCTCGGGGTCGTTCAGGTTCAGCTCGGTGATGCGCAGTTCGGACATGGTGGGGGTGAGGGATGAAGGGCTTGCCGGGGGCAGTATCGGCGCGCCCTTGGCACGCCCCGGGCTGGGCGGCCGGGCCGTCGATCACCGGCAGGGTTCGGGGGGCGCATGCCTGGCGGTCAACGGCGGGTGGCGGGCCCCCAGGCGGTCAGGGCGTCAGCAGCCCAGCGGGCCATCGGTTGGCCGGGCTGGCCCGGTCGATGACTGGCGGGTCACGGCCCCGTGATGGGGCAAACCGCCCATTAGAGTGAAACGATGACATCCATTGCCTACCTGATGCGCGCCGATGCAGGCCAATCGTTGACCCATGTCATTTTCAGCGGCCTGTTGATGCCGCACCCAGGCCCAGGCTTCGGCCCCCCTGTCGTGCCACGGCGCACGGCGCCGCCGGGCTGACGCCTGGCGGGTCACCCGCCCCCTTCTTGCCCCACCCCTGTGCAAACACCCTGCAGCGCCCGCTGCGGGGCGGGGTTTCTTTTGCCTTTTGCTTTGTCATCACACCAAGGGAGTTTTTTCATGCGTGAGATCGCGATTGTCGGAATCGGCTGCCACCTGCCAGGTGGCGTGCGCAGCCCTGCAGATCTGTGGCACCTGCTGCTCAGCCAGGGCGACGGCATGGTGGACATCCCGCCCGAGCGCTGGAGCCTGGAGCGCTTCTACGACCCCGACCCCGAGGTGCCCGGGCGCCTGTACACCCGCCGTGGCGGCTTTCTGCAGGCCTCGCTCGAAGAGTTCGACCCCGAGTTCTTCGGCATCTCCCCGCGTGAGGCGGCCATCATGGACCCACAGCAACGCCTGCTGCTGGAGGTGACGCAAGAGGCCCTGGACGACGCTGGCCACGCCAGCCGGGTGGGCGGGCGGGCGGTGGGGGTGTATGTGGGCGGCTTCACGGCCGACAACATGGCGGCGCGCCACAACGAGGCCACGCGCCGCGCCATCTCGATGCACACGCCCACCAGCAGCAGCTACACCATGCTGTCCAACCGCCTCTCGTTTGCCTTTGACCTGCGCGGGCCCAGCATGACACTCGACACGGCCTGTTCGTCATCACTGGTGGCCCTGCACCAGGCCGTGGCGGCCCTGCAGCGCGACGAGATCGAGATGGCCCTGGTGGGCGGCGTCAACGCCATGCTGCGGCCCGAGACCTTCATCTCGATGTGCAAGGGGCACTTTCTGGCGCCAGACGGGCGCTGCAAGACCTTTGACAAGGCCGCCGACGGCTATGCCCGTGGCGAGGGCGCAGCCATGCTGGTGCTGCGCCCGCTGCAGGCGGCGCAGGCCGATGGCGACCGCATCTATGCCGTGGTGCGGGCCACGGGCTGCAACCAGGACGGGCGCACCCCGGGCATCACCGTGCCCTGCGAGCAGGCCCAGGCCGAGCTGATCGGGCAGGTCACGGCGCGGGCCGGCCTGGCGCCGGCCGAGATCGGCTATGTCGAGGCGCATGGCACCGGCACCTCGGTGGGCGACCCGATCGAGATGGCGGCCATCGGCCGCGTGCTGGGGGCCGTGGCGGGGCGGCAGACGCCGTTGCGGGTGGGCTCGATCAAGTCGTCCATCGGGCACACCGAGGCGGCGGCGGGCGTGGCCAGCGTGATCAAGGCCGCCCTCACCCTGTACCACCGCACGGTGCCGCCGCAGGCGGGGCTGAACGAGCTGAACCCGGCCATCCCCTTTGACGACTACCGCCTGCAGGTGCCGCGTGCGGCCGAGCCCTTTCCGGCCGGCTATGCGCGCCCTGCGGCGTCGGTGAACGGCTTTGGCTATGGCGGCACCAATGCCCACGCGGTGCTGGTGGCCGCCCCCAACGCTCCCAGCACCGAGGCACTGACAACGCCCCCGTGCCGGGCCCGCTCGCCGCTGGCCCGCATCTGCCCCGTGTCGGGCCGCAACGAGCCCGGGGCCCGGGCCTATGCCCTGGCACTGGCCGAAGCCGTGGCGGCGCTGGGCAACACCGACGAGGTGGACGCCTGGGTGGACGCACTCTGGACGCGCCGCCTGCACCACCCCTGCCGCTTTGCCGTGCCCTACGCCGATCGCGACGAGTTGCTGGCGCGCCTGCGCGAGCTGGGCCAGGGCGGCGGCAAGGCGCCGGTGCGCGTGCTGCCGCAGCAAGATGGGCCGCCCGGGCTGGTGTTTGTGCTCAGCGGCATGGGCCCGCAGTGGTGGGGCATGGCGCGCGGCCTGTTGACTTCAGACGGCCCGTTTGCCCAGGTGGCGCGCGAGATCGACGCGATCTTTCGGCCGCTGGCGGGCTGGTCGCTGATCGACGAGCTGCTGCGCGACGAGGCCGAGTCGCGCGCCAGCAGCACCCGGGTGGCGCAGACCGGCAATTTTCTGGTGCAGGTGGGCCTGGCGGCCGAACTGGCCGCGCTGGGCATCCGGCCAACGGCCCTGGTGGGGCACAGCGTGGGCGAGGTGAGTGCGGCCTATCTGTCGGGCATGCTCAGCCTGCGTGAGGCGGTCACCGTGTCGTACCACCGGGCTCGCCTGCAGGCGCAACAGGCGGGCACGGGCAGCATGCTGGCCGTGGGCCTGCCCGAGGCGGTGGTGCAGGCCCGCATCACCCACCTGCTGGGGGTGGAGATCGCGGCCGTCAACAGCCCCACGGGCGTGACCCTGGCCGGGGCCACGGCGCCACTGCAGCAACTGGCCGCCGAGTTCGAGCAAGAGGGCGTGTTCAACCGCCTGCTGCAGGTCGAGGTGCCCTACCACAGCCACCTGATGGACCCGATCCTGCCGCCCCTGCGCGACGCCCTGGCCGGGCTGAATCCGCAGGCGCCGCACCTGCCGCTGTACTCCACCGTCACAGGCCAGCGAGTGAACGCCGATGCCGCCCCCGGCCTGTGGGACGCCGACTACTGGGCCGCCAACGTGCGACAGCCCGTGCATTTTGCCGCCGCCCTCGACTGCCTGGTGAGCGACGGCCACCGCGCCTTTCTGGAGCTGGGGCCGCATGCGGTGCTGTCGGGCAACGTCCGCGAGATGCTGAGCCGCCGCGGCGAGCCCGGCGCCAGCGTGCCCACCCTGGTGCGCCAGCAGGCCGACGACGCCAGCCTGCGCGCCACCCTGGCCGAGCTGTACGCCCTGGGCCTGCTGAGCGACAGCGCCCCACCCGGCGGGCTGCTGGGCCCGGTGCCGCAGCGCGAGCTGCCGGTGCACCGGTTTCAGCGCGTGCCTTTGTGGGCCGAGGTGCCCGACCTGCGGCGCGACCGCCTGGGCGACACGGGCGCGCCGGTGCTGCCCGGCCTGCGCACCCGGGCCAGCCAGCCCGAGTGGGAGTGCGATGTCAGCGTGGGCGCCCTGCCCTGGCTGCGTGAGCATGTGGTGGCCGGCCTGGTGCTGCTGCCCGGCGCCGCCTACCTGGACGCGGCATTGGCCGCCGCCGTGGCCATCACGGGGCGCGAGCACCCGGCCCTCGAAGACGTGGTGTTCGTCTCGCCCCTGATCGTGGGCGAGCACGAGGCGCCGGTGCTGCGCCTGTCGGTGGATGAGGACACGCGCCGCTTCACGGTGCGCAGCCGCCTGAACGACGACAGCGACTGGGTGGTGCACGCCCGCGGCCGCATCGTGGACGCCCGGGTCAACCCGCCGGAGGTGCACCCCGTCGCGGCCCCCGACCTGACCCCCGAAGCCGCACAGAACACCCGCCACATCGATGGCCCCCGGCTGTATGAGCAGCTCCAGGCGGCCGGGCTGAGCTACGGCCCGCAGTTCCAGCGCATCCAGCGGGCCACAGTGACTGGCGACTGCGTGGAGGCACAGGTGGACGGCCGGCTCAGCCAGCAGCGCCACCAGGCCCACCCCGCCGTGCTCGACTGCGCCTTGCAGTGCATGGCGGCCTGGGCCAGTGCCGCCCGCCAGACAAGCGATGCCGACACCGCCGCCGCCAGCGGCCCCCTGGTGCCGGCCGCGGTGCAGGCGGTGCGCCAGTACGGCCCCCTGCCCGAGCAGCTGCATGTGCGCGTGACGCGCCTGGCCCCCCGGCCCGACGAGGCCGCGCTGGTGGCCCACATCACCCTGAGCGGGCCCGACGGCCGCTGCGCGATGGAGCTGGCCCGGGTGCAGTGTCGACCCATCACGCCGCGCCAGGCGCTGCTGGACGAGCTGCAGCCGCACTGGTACGAATGGGTGGACACGCCCCTGGAGACGCCCCCGGATACCCCCGTGGACCGGGCGGCGGATGATGCCCCGGCACCGCAGCTGTTCATCGTCGGCCTGGGCCACGACAGCCGCAACTGGGTGCGTGCCCTGGAAGCCACCCACCCGGCCAACCGCTCGGTGACGGCGCAGGGCGGCGACCCCGAGGCGATTGCCGAAGCGGTGGCGCCCAGGCTGCGCAGCATGCTGAGCGAAACCACGGGCACCGTGACCGTGGTGGTGTGCGCCACCCCGGCCCCGAGGCCGGCCGGTGCGGCCGGAGCAGCAGATGGAGCAGATGGGGCTGCAGCCGACGGCTTTGACCTGGGCCTGGCCATGGCGGGCCCGGCCACGCTGGCCGGGGTGGCCATGGCCGTGCAAGAGGTGCTGGCCGAGCTGGAGGAAACCCAGGTGCACCTGCCCCTGGTGCAGGGCCTGGTGCTGACGCAAGACTGCCCCATGGCGGCCACCGCGCCCGGCAGCGTGCCGCCCCAACTCAGCCTGGCCACACTGGTGGGTGCGCGCCGCACGCTGCGCAACGAAAACTCGGCCCTGCGCTGGCGCTGGCTCGATGTGGACGCGCAGGCCACGCCTGCCAACGTGCTGGCCGCCCTGCACACGATGACGCAGGGCAGCACCGAGATCGATGAGCTGAAGCTGCACGCCGGCCAGGCACTGGCCCCGCAACTGCAGCGCACGCTGGCCCAGCGCCGCGCGCAGGGGGCGCAGGGGCGCGTGTTGCCCAGCCCCGAGGCCAACTTTGCGATCGAGCTGCCCGCCTCGCGGCTGCTGGCCGATCTGGCCCTGCGCGAGCTGCCACGGCGCGCCCCCGAGGCCGGTGAAGTGGAGCTGCGCCTGGAGG
The DNA here is from genome assembly GCF_000518645.1 of Curvibacter gracilis ATCC BAA-807. Lineage (GTDB taxonomy): Bacteria > Pseudomonadota > Gammaproteobacteria > Burkholderiales > Burkholderiaceae_C > Curvibacter > Curvibacter gracilis. The sequence goes on from NZ_KI912468.1 coordinate 124,778, forward strand.
CCCTGGAGCTCAACTACAAAGACGCCATGAAGGCCATCGGCCTGCTGAGCGAGAAAGAGCTGGGCGGTACGTATTTCGGCATGAGCCTCGGCATGAGCGGGGTGGGTGTGGTGACCCGCGTCGGGGCTGGGGTGCAGCGGCTGCAGCTGGGCGACACCGTGGTGTTCGGCACGCGCGGCATGGCGCAGCGCTACGTGACCACGGGCTTGGACCACGGCTTTTTCATGGCCATTGCGGCCGGCACGCCGGTCACCGAACTGGGCGCCATGGTGCCCTTTCTCACGGCCCATTACAGCGTGGTCCATGCGGCCCGGGTGCAGGCCGGCGAGGTGGTGCTGGTGCACGGCGGCGCCGGTGGCGTGGGCATGGCGGCCATCCAGGCGGCACGGGCGGCCGGCGCCACCGTGATCGCCACGGCCAGCACGCCCGAGCGGCAGGCCGTGGCCAGGCAGATGGGGGCCGAGTTCACGCTCGACTCGCGCTCGCTCAACTTTGTGGAGCAGGTGCGCCAGCTCACCGGCGGGCGCGGCGCCGATGTGGTGATCAGCTCGGCCCCGGGCGAAATCCTGGCGGCCAATCTGCAGGTGGCGGCCGAGTTCGGCCGGGTGGTCGAAGTGGGCAAGCTCGACATCTTCACCAACCGACCACTGGCCCTGGCCGCCTTCGAGAAGAACCTGAGCCTGCACGCCATCGACATCGATCGCATGTCGGCCTTCCGACCCGGGCTGGTGCAGCAATTGCAGACCGAGGTGCTGGGGCAACTGGCCGCGGGCCACTACCGGCCCCTGCCGGGTGAGCTGATCCCGGTGTCGCGCATGGCCGAGGCCTTCGAGAAGGTGCAGCGCTCGGCCCATGTGGGCCGGGTGCTGCTGGGCTTTGACGACACCACCGCCCTGGTGCGCCCTGCCCTGCCCAGCACCCGCATCGAGGCCCAGGCCAGCTACCTGATCACCGGGGGCTTTGGCGCCTTTGGCCTGGCCACCGCACGCTGGCTGGCCGCCCGGGGCGCACGCCACCTGGTGCTGGTGGGGCGCAGCGGCGCCACGCTGCCCGCCCAGACCCAGGCCGTGGCCGCGCTGCAGGCGCAGGGGGTGGAGGTGATCAGCCGCCAGCTCGACATCACCCGCCCCGACGAGGTGCTGGCCTTGCTGCAGTCGATGCAGTCGGGTGAGGCCCGCCTGCCGCCGCTGCGCGGGGTGTTCCACACCGCGGGCGTGATCCAGGACGGCCCCTTCAGCACCTTGAGCGAGCAAGCCCTGCAGGCGGTGCTGGCGCCCAAGGCCCAGGGCGCCTTCAACCTGCACCGGGCATTGCAGCAGGCCGGCATCACGGTGGACTGGTTTGTGCTGTTCTCGTCGGTGGCGGCCATCACGGGCACCGTGCCGCAAACCGCGTATGCCGCGGCCAACGCCGCGCTGGACGCGCTGGCCCAGCACCGCCGATCGCTGGGCCTGGCGGCCACGGCCGTGAACTGGGGGGCCTTGAGCGGCGGCGGCATGGCCGAAGCCTCGGACGAGGTGGCGCGCTACCTGGCACTGATGGGCTTCAAGACCACGCCCATGGAACGCGCCTGCGAGTACCTGGACGCCGCCCTGGCGCTGCAGGCCACCCAGCCCGTGATCTGCGAGATCGACTGGGACAGCTGGGGCCGGGCCCACGCGGCCTCGGCCTCGGTGCGGCGCTTTGCCGAGCTGGTCAGCGCGGCGCGGGCCGGCAGCCGGGCCGGCAACGAGGTGATGGCGCAATTGGCCGCCCTGCCGGCCGAGGCCCGCGTGCAGGCCCTGAGCGAGCTGCTGGCCGGGCACATCGCCTCGGTGATGGGCATCCCGGCCGAGTCGGTGGACCGGCAGACGCCCCTGCCCGAGCTGGGCATGGATTCGCTGATGGCGGTGGAGCTGAACCTGCGCGTGACCACCGCGCTGGGGGTGGAGGTGCCGGCGCTGGAGTTCACCCGCGGCGGCGGCCTGAACGCCCTGGCGGCACGCCTGCTGCGCCGCATGGAAGAGGCGGCGGCGCGGGCGGGCTGAGGCGGGGGGACACAAGGCCCGAGGGGGCTGTGCCGTCGCGACAGCCCCTCTAGCCAACAACTTATCACATACATGATAATTATCAGGACGCAACCGGAATGCCATGGAAGCACAGCAGTGCACAAGCGCTGAAAAAGCTGGTCGGGGTGTATGCGCTCCCTGGCGGGTGCTGGGCGGTGCTGACGCTCCACCCCGCCCCCGCCAAGACAGAGGAGATGCGGCAGGCTTGCCCGGAGGGTTATGACTATGCGTTTGCCGTGCTGGCGCCCGGCATGCCACCAAAGCTGCGAGGACACAGGATGGCGGGAATCGACAACAGCGACGACAAGCATGTCAGGGCTCAAATCAACGCCAACCCACCCTCCTCAAGGCATCGAGCCCATCGACACCTTCCCGATTGGAAAAGGCTCAAGATGATTGGCCTGCAAGAGTGGCCCGAGGCGAGCCCCGGCGTTCAGTTGGCGTCTGCGCCACAGACGCCCCAGGCGTTCTGGCTGGCCTGCATGGACTGCCTGGAGCACACCCTCAGCAGCTTAGGTCTGGACATGCCCCCAGAAGAAGAGCTGATGCAAAGCCACCTGTCGGAAGACGATTTCCGACGGATGCAAGACAGCCTCGGTTCTGAGCCTGAACCGAGGCCGACCGGTTGAAGGTACTGGACAGAAAGGAACCCCTCATGAGCGCAAAGAATTCAACAAGACAACAAGACAGCGCGGTCCTGGCGTTCTTGTCGGGGCGAGGCCCCCCCCCCCTGCCCGGCAACAAAAGGGGCCCGGCTGGCCGCCGCCAAATGCAGTTTCTCGCGGGCGCCTCACAGGAAATCGCCGAGCAGGACAAGGCCAACCAGCGCTTGCCTCCGCCCAGCGTCGTCGACGACTTGATGGCGGTGATGCGCCTTCTTTCCGACAACCACGAGATGATTCAACTCATCCAAGGCCGCAAGGTGGCGACGGTGTCAGATTTGGCCACCGCGCTTGGACGCGAGCTGCCCAACGTGTCTCGCACGCTGTCCCGGATGGCGGCCTATGGTCTGGTCGGCTTCGATGGCAGCGCCCATGACGCTCGATCGAAGCGTCCCGTCTGGCTGCTGCACGAGGTGTCACCGGCCGGCGAAGACCTGGACTGGGTTCAGGCCTACTGCCTGGCCAGGGCCGTGAAGGCGCGGGCCAGCGGCGGAACCATCGGTGACCTGCCGACCCTGGAGAAAGCGGTCAGAGGCCTGGTCGAGTCAACAGCCAGGAAGCTGGAGCGGGCCGCTACCGCGCCCTGACAGCCTCCCCAGGCCGGTGGTCAAGCGAGAAAAAAGCCGGGGCCCGTCAGGGCCCCGGCTTCTCGTTGCAGGCGGAAAGATCAGGTCGATCAAGCCAACAGCGCGTTCACCCGCTTCACATAGGCCGCCGGGTCTTCCGGCAGGCCGCCTTCGGCCAGCAGGGCCTGGTCGAACAGGATGTGGGCCAGGTCGTTGAAGTGCACGCTGCCGTCAAGCTTCTTGACCAGGGGGTGTTCGGCGTTGACTTCGAGCACGGGCTTGGTCTCGGGGGCGCTTTGGCCGGCTTGCTTGAGCATGCGGGCCAGCTGGGTGCTCATGCCGCCGTCTTGCACCACCAGGCAGGCAGGCGAGTCGACCAGGCGGGTGGTCACGCGCACGTCTTCGGCCTTGTCTTTCAGGGCTTCCTTGAGCTTGGCGAGCAGGGGCTTGAAGGCTTCGGCGGCCTCTTCGGCGGCCTTCTTCTCGGCTTCGTCTTGCAGCTTGCCCAGGTCGACCGCGCCCTTGGCCACGCTTTGCAGCGGGGTGCCGTCAAAGTCGTGCAGGTAGTTGAGCGACCACTCGTCCACGCGGTCGGTCATCAGCAGCACTTCGATGCCCTTCTTCTTGAACACCTCCAGTTGCGGGCTGCTCTTGGCGGCGGCCAGGTTGTCGGCGGTGATGTAGTAGATGGCCTCCTGGCCTTCCTTCATGCGGGCCTTGTAGTCGGCCAGGCTCACGCTGACGGTGTCGCTCTGGGTGCTGGCGTAGCGCAGCAGCTTGGCCAGGCGATGGGTGTTGCCAAAGTCTTCGCCCAGGCCTTCTTTCAGCACGGCGCCAAACTCGGCGTAGAAGCGGGTGTACTTGCCCTCTTTGGCCTTGTCGTCGGCATCGACCACATCGGTCACACCGTCGGCGCCGGGGGTGGCGTCATGCTTGTCGTGCTTGGCCAGGTCTTCGAGCATGCTCAACACGCGCTTGGTCGAGCCTTCGCGGATGGCGCGCACGTCGCGGCTTTCCTGCAGCAACTCGCGGCTCACGTTCAGGGGCAGGTTGGCCGAGTCGATGATGCCCTTCACAAAGCGCAGGTAGGTGGGCATCAGGGCTTCGGCGTCGTCCATGATGAAGACGCGCTTCACGTACAGCTTGACGCCGGCCTTCTTGTCGCGGTTCCACAGGTCCATGGGGGCCTTGGCCGGGATGTACAGCAGCTGGGTGTACTCGGTGTTGCCTTCGACGCGGTTGTGCGACCAGGTGAGCGGGTCTTCAAAGTCGTGGCTGATGGCCTTGTAGAACTCGTTGTACTGCTCGGTGCTGATGTCTTTCTTGTTGCGCGTCCACAGGGCGCTGGCCTTGTTCACAGCCTCCCACTCGCCGGTGGGCACCATGCCGCCGGGCTGGTCGTTTTCGCCGTCTTTCCACTCTTCCTTTTCCATCAGGATGGGCAGGCTGATGTGGTCGGAGTACTTGTTGATGACCGACTTGAGCTTCCAGAGGTTGAGGTATTCCTCGGCGTCTTCGCGCAGGTGCAGGGTGATGCTGGTGCCGCGCTGGGCACGGGTGATGGTGTCCACCTCGAAGTCACCGGTGCCGCCGCTGACCCAGCGCACGCCTTCTTCGGCCTTCAGGCCGGCACGGCGCGATTCGACGGTGATCTTGTCGGCCACGATGAAGCCCGAGTAGAAGCCCACGCCAAACTGGCCGATGAGCTGGGCATCGGCCTTCTGGTCGCCGCTGAGCTTGCTGACAAAGTCTTTGGTGCCGCTCTTGGCGATGGTGCCCAGGTTGTCGATGGCTTCTTGCTGAGACAGGCCGATGCCGTTGTCGGTGATGGTGATGGTGCGGGCGGCCTTGTCGAAGGCCACGCGCACTTCGAGGTTGGGCGCGTCTTCGAACAGGGCGGCGTTGTTCAGGGCCTCGAAGCGCAGCTTGTCGCAGGCGTCGCTGGCGTTGGAGATCAGCTCACGCAGGAAGATCTCGGGGTTGGAGTACAGCGAGTGCGTGACAAGGTGCAGCAGTTGGGCCACTTCGGCCTGGAATGACAGGGTCTGTTTGCTCATGGTGTTTCTAGGGTGGGCTGTTGCAGTAGAAGATCTTCGGGGGTGGGCAGGCCACCCCGGCAGGCGTGAATTATGGGCGTTGCGCCGGCTTTCAAGAGGCAGCGGCAAAACACGGCAGAAAAGCAGGCAAATAGACTTCAAAGCCCGCCAAACTGCCGTCAACCCGTCATAAAAGCGCGGCCAGGCCCAGCCCCGCGGTACCGCTCAAATCGGCTGCAGCTGCACCTGGGGCAGCAGTTGCTGCACATCGTCGGGCCGGCACAGGGCCGTGCCGGGGTGCAGCAGGGCCGCGGCGCTGGCGGCCATGGCCTGGGCCAGGGCGCCGGGCCAGTCGACCGTGCCGCCGGTGCCGCCGGTGCCGACCGTACCGGCCTGCCCCGCCAGGGCAGCCACCAGGCCCCCCACAAAGCTGTCGCCGGCCCCGATGGTGCTGGCCACCGCCACCGGCAGCGGCGGGGCGCGCCAGGCCTGCTCAGGCGTGATCAGCAAGGCGCCCTGCTCGCCCAGGGTCAGGGCCACGGCCTGGGCCTGGCCGGCGGCCATGAGCTGGCGGGCGGCGCGCAACTGCTCGGCCTCGCCGGGCAGGGGCTGACCCACCAGCTCGGACAGCTCGCGCAGGCTGGGCTTGAACAGAAACACCCCGGCGCTCAGCGCGGCGCGCAGGGCCGGGCCGGAAGAATCGAGCACCAGGCGGGCGCCCTGGGCCTGGGCCTGCTGCGCCAGGCGCGCGTACAGATCATCGGGCACGCCAGGCGGCAGGCTGCCGCTGAGCACCCAGTAGCGCGCCCCGGCGCCATGGTGGGCCACGCCCAGCAGGGCCTGCTCGACCTCGGCGGGCTGCAGGCAGGGGCCGGGCAGCACAAAGCGGTAGTCCAGGCCGGTGCTGTTTTCGTGCACCGAGAAGCTTTCGCGGGTTTCGGCGGCAATGGGCAGGCCCTGGGCGGGCACGCCCTCCTGGGCCAGCAGGGTAGCCAGTTCGTGGCCGGTGACGCCGCCCTGGGTGTACAGGGCCAGGCAGTCGGCGCCCAGGCGGTGCAGCACCCGCGCCACATTGATGCCGCCACCGCCGGGGTGCATCACGGCCTCGCTGCAGCGCAGCTTGTGGGTGGGCTCCACCCGGTCGATGGCGCTGAGCACATCGAGGGCAGGGTTCAGGGTGAGGGTGAGGATGTCAGGCATGCGGTGGCCGGCCTGGGGCCGGGGCCTGGAACCGAGGTGGAGGGGGGGGTGGATGGGCGAGGCGCCTTGGGCACCCCGCCCGGTCCGGGGTCAGCCGTCGGCGTTGATGCGTTGCACCAGGGTCTTGAGCACCTCGTCGGCGCGGTCGTTGGCGATCTGGCAGGTGCCGGCCGCATTGTGGCCGCCGCCGCCGTATTCGAGCATCAGGTTGCCCACATGGGTCTTGCTGCTGCGGTCCAGGATCGACTTGCCGGTGGCCAGCACGGTGTTCTGCTTTTGCAGGCCCCACATCACGTGGATGGAGATGTTGGCGGTGGGGAACAGCGCGTAGATCATGAAGCGGTTCACCGCCCAGATGGTTTCCTCCTGGCGCAGGTCCAGCACCACCAGGTTGTCGATCTGGGTGGCGCAGCGCAGGATCTGCTCCTTGGCGCGGGCGGCGTGGTCAAAGTACAGGGTCACGCGCTCTTGCACGTCGGGCAGTTGCAGGATCTGCTCGATGGTGTGGTCGCGGCAGTACTTGATCAGGTCCATCATCAGCGTGTAGTTGCTGATGCGGAACTCGCGGAAGCGGCCCAGGCCGGTGCGCGAATCCATCAGGTAGTTCAGCAGCACCCAGCCCTTGGGGTCGAGGATGTCTTCGCGCGAGTACTGGGCCGAGTCGGCCTGGTCCACCGCGGCCATCATCTCGTCGGTGATGCGCGGGAAGGCGGCCTTGCCGCCGTAGTGGTTGAACACCACGCGGGCGGCCGAGGGGGCATGGGCCTCGATGATGTGGTTGGCGCGCTCACCGGTGTTGCGCACGGTTTCCGACTCGTGGTGGTCAAACACCAGGTGGGCGCCGGGCACGTAGGGCAGGTTGGTGGTGATGTCGCGCGAGCTGATGGCCACCTTGCCATCCTGCATGTCCTTGGGGTGAACAAAGGTGATCTCGTCGATCAGCTCCAGTTCGTTGAGCAGCACGGCGCACACCAGGCCATCAAAGTCGCTGCGGGTCACAAGACGGTATTTGTTCGAGCTCATCGGCATCTCCGGCAGATCGTTCAGGGCCCGGTTCGGGCCAGGGCCACATGTTACAGACTGTAGTCTGCGATTCAGTGCGCTGGCGCAAAAAATGCGCCCTCCCCGCCCCTCCCGCTTGCGCCCCACCCCTGGCGGGGTGGGTACCCGTGGCGTCAGAACTGCTCGCCGGGGCTCAGGTAGCGCCACTGCCCCACCGGCAGCTGGCCCAGCACCACGCGGCCGATGCGGATGCGCTTGAGGCCCACCACCTTCAGGCCCACTTGCTCGCACATGCGGCGAATCTGGCGCTTTTTGCCTTCTTTGAGCACAAAACGCAGCTGTTCGGGGTTTTGCCAGTCGACCTGGGCGGGGCGCAGGGGCTCGCCGTCCAGGCTCAGGCCGTGGCGCAGCAGATCGAGTTTCTCAGGGGGGAAGGCGGCCTGCACGTTGAGGGCCACGTCGCCGGTGACGGCGGCGTAGGTGACGCGCACCAGGTATTCCTTCTCGGTGTCGGAGTCTTCGCCGATCAGCTGGCGGGCCACGCGCCCGTCCTGGGTCAGCACCAGCAGGCCGACCGAGTCGATGTCGAGCCGGCCGGCCGGGGCCAGGCCGCGCAGCTGCGAGTGGTTGAAGCGGGTGCGGGCCGTGTCGCCATGCCAGTGGTTGGCCGCCTGCACCAGCACCACAGCGGGCTCGTGCCCGTCTTCGGCCTGGCCGCTCACGTAGCCCATGGGCTTGTGCAGCAGGATGGTGACCTGCTGCTCTTGCTGGCCCAGGGCCTCGGGGGCGATCTCGATGCGGTCGCTGTGCTTGACCTGCTGGCCCATCTCGGCCACCTCGCCGTTCACGCGCACCCAGCCTTTTTCGACCCAGTCGTCGGCCTCGCGGCGCGAGCACAGGCGCAGCTCGGCCATGCGCTTGTTCAGGCGCACGGTCTCGATGCCGCCTTCGGTGCGCGGGGCGCCTTCGGTGCGGGCGGGGCGTTCGCCACGGTCACCGCGCTCACCCCGGTCCGGGCGGCGCTCGGCACCCGGGGCCGGCAGCGGGCGCTTGACCGGGATGGGGGTGCGCTCGGCGGGCACGTTGTAGGTGCGGATGCCGGTGCGGGTGCTGAAGCGCTGGTCGTCCTGCGGGGCGCCGTCCTGGCGGTCGTCGCGGCGGGCACCGCGGGGGTCGTCACGTCGATCGTCACGACGGTCATCGCGCGGGCCGCCACGGGGCGCACCGCCGGTGCGGGGGCCGCCCGGGCCGCTGCGGGGGCCGGCCCCCGGGCCACGGCGGTCGCCCGCATCACGGTTGCCGCCAGGGGCGGGGCCACGGCGGCCGGCCGAGGGCGGGCGGGCCGCGCCGCCGCTGCGGGGGCTGGCGGCCTTGTCGCCTTCGGGGCGCGGTGCGCGCAGGGTGAGTCGGGGTTTGGAGTCGGACATGCTGATGAGGTGAAAGCCGCAGCGCCTGCGAAGCGTGCCAGGCGGCTGCGTGTTGGAACCGGGAATATCGGGAAACTCAGGCGGCGGGGGCTGTCACGGCCGTCTGCTGTGCGCACCAGGTCAGGAACGCCTCGGCCGGCAATGGCCGGCTGATGTGGTAGCCCTGGGCTTCGTCGCACTGGAGCTGGCCCAGCCGCTCCATGATGGCGGCGCTTTCGACGCCTTCAGCCACCACGCTGAGGCCCAGATTGTGCGCGAGGTCGATGGTCGATCGCACGATCTTGGCGTCGTCTTCGTCTTTTTCCATGCCCATGACGAAGGATTTGTCGATTTTCAGCTCGTCCACCGGCAGCCGTTTCAGGTAGGCCAGCGACGAATACCCGGTGCCGAAATCATCGATCGAGAGCTTGAATCCCTGCTCGGAGAGGCGGTTGAGCATGGTTTCGGCCCGCTGCGGGTCGTCCATGATGGCGCTCTCGGTGATCTCCAGACAAAAGCGTTCGGGCCGCACCTCGTGGCGCTGCAGCAGCGTGCCCAGGCGGGTGCTGAGTTCGGGGTCGAGCAGGTCGCGGGTCGAGAGGTTGATCGAGATGCGCAGCCCCGCCAGGGGCTCGGGCAGGCCGGCGATCAGGCGGGTGGCGGCCTCGAACATCCACAGGGTGAGCTGGCGCACAAAGCCGGTCTGCTCGGCAAAGGGGATGAAATCCATGGGCGGCACCAGGCCGCGCTGGGGGTGCTGCCAGCGCACCAGGGCCTCGGCGGCCAGCACCTGGCCACCGGGCAGGCTGACCTTGGGCTGCAGGAACAGGCGCAGCTCGTTGTGCTCCACCGCGCGGCGCATCTCGGTCAGCAGCGACAGCATCTGGCCGCTGGCCGAGTCGAAGGCAGCGTCGTACAGCAAGGCCCCGCTGAGCTTGCGCTTGGCGGTGTACATGGCGATCTCGGAGCGGCTCAGCAGCAGGTCGGCGTTGTCGGCATCGGCCGGCCAGCAGGCCACGCCCATGCCGGCGCTCAGGTCGATGGTCTGGTCGTCAAAGGCCAGGGGCACTTCAAAGGCGCGGGCGATGCGCTGGGTGAACTCCAGCGCCGCCTTGGCGTCGCAGCCCTGCAGCAGCACGGCAAATTCATTGCCGCCGCGGCGGGCCACCAGGTCGCCGGGCTCGGTGACCAGGTTCTGCAGCCGCCCGGCCACGGCCTGCAGCAGGCGGTCGCCAAAGGCATAGCCCAGCACATCGTTGACGTGCTTGAAGCGGTCCAGGTCCAGCGACACCACGGCCAGCGGGCGGGCCAGGGGGGTGTTGTCGCGGATGGCCTGCTCCAGCGCCTCGCGAAAACGTTCGCGGTTGGGCAGGCCGGTCAGCCGGTCCCAGTAGGCCAGGTGGCGGATCTCGCTTTGCTGATGATCGATGTCGACGCGCATGTGGTCGAAGGCGCGCGCCAGGTTGCCGATCTCGTCGCGCCGCTCCAGGTGGGCGATGGGGGTCTGGTACTCGCCAACGGCCAGGCGCTGGGTGGCCAGCAGCAGGTCGCGCAGCGGGGTGGTGATGCGCCGCGCCACCAGCGAGCTGCCCAGGGCCACCAGCAGCAGGCCGCCGCCGCTGATCAGCGCCAGCAGCCACTGCAGGCGCCGGTACGGGGCCAGCACCTCTTCGGCCGAGCGCAGCAGAATCGTCTCGACCTCACCGTTGCGGCTTTTCATGGGCACATGGCGGGCCAGCACCAGCTCGCTGCCGCCGCTGAGTTCGGCCCCCTCAGCCTGGGCCAGGGCGCGTTGGGTGACCTCGGGCGTGGTGGTGGAGAAGGCCAGCCGGCGCTGCCCTTCAGACTGGGTGACCAGCACCACATCCACCTGCAGCAGCAGGCCCATTTCCTTGCCCAGGTCCTGCGACACCGGGAAGCCCATCAGCACCCAGCCGATGATCAGCGGGGCGCGCATGGGCACCATCACGAACTGGTGGGGCACGCCCTGGATGACGATCAGCGGGGCGCCGGTGGGGTTGCGGCTCAAGTAGGCGGGCAAGTCGGCGATGAGGCGCTGGTCCAGCCCCATGTGCTCGTCGGCCAGGCTGGAGGCGGTGACCTTGAACTGCGGATCGAGAAAGGCCGTGACCGTGGCGCCGATGCGGCTGCCGTGGTTCTCCAGCACCGACTGCACAGTCTCCACATCGCCCGAATTGATGGCCGAACGAAAACCGTAGTCGGCCGCCAGCAGGGTGGCGCTGTCGCGCAGCTGCTCGACCTTTTGCGCCAGCATGCGCTCCCACACGTGCTCGGCAATGTCGAGCTCGCGGGCCACCTGGCGGCGGGCATTGGCCTCGATGCTCTGGCGCACCACGCCAAAGCCGGCGATCTGCACCACCAGCAAGAGCAACAGCGACAAGCCCACCAGCCGCGTGATCAGGCTGGCGGCGCCGCGTTTGAGGCGAGGGATCACGGTGTCAGCCCCGTCATGCGCACGCTGGCCGTGACGCTGCCACTGGCCGGCACCACCAGGGCCTGGTCGAGCGCGGCGGCGCCCACCGGCAGGCCGGGGTGCCAGCTGCGCAGGCGGTAATTGCCCGCCGGCACGTTGTCGAGGGTCAGGCGGCCGGCCTGGCTCAGGCCGTGGTAAGGGGTGTTGACCACCAGCACCCAGCCCACCATGGAGTCGTGGATGTTGCAGCCCAGCAGCACCACGCCCGGCTGGTCGAACAGCACCGGGTTGGCCGGCGTGCCCGCGTACAGCTTGAGTTCGAACTTCTTGGCCGGCGAAAAGGAATAGACGTGGTGGCGCACCTTGTCGCGGTTCGGAAAGGCCAGCTCGGTGCCCTTGGTCACCACCAACACCCGGGGCACGAATTCCTTGCCCTGTTGGGCCATCTCGGCGCCCTGCAAGGGTTTGACGGCCTTGGCCGCCTCGGGCGACTCGAGGAACACCACGGCGTCGGACAGGGGTTTGCCGGCCTCGTCGCGCAGCTCCAGCTGCACGCTGGCGGCCGAGCAGACCGTGCACACTGAAGCGGCCACGCCCGCCGCGATTCCGACCCAGATGCTGTTCATGGCCTTACCCCAGACAAATCAAGATGATGCACACCGCACGGTGCGCTTGTCATCAAATGTTACTTTGCCAATCCTACCCGCAAGCGTCGGGGCATGGGGCCTCCGGGCGGCGCGCCCCAGCAGGCGCCTCAGGCTTTGAGAAAGGCCTGCAGCCGGGCCTCTTCGGCCTGGCCCAGGGCCTGGAACTGAACGCCCACGCGGAACCCGCCTTCGCGCTGGCTCAACACGCTGTACACCACGGCGGCGCGCACGGCCAGCAGGGGTTGAGGTGTCTTGGCCGGCAGGGCGATGCGGATCAGGCAACGCCCACCGGGTTTGAGGTTCAAGGGGCTGGACAAGGCCACCCCGCCCTGCGAGATCTCGACCGTGCGCGCAGCCAAAGGGGCCGCGCCCTCCATCTCCAGCGTGGCGCTCAGTCGCACCAGTTTGCGGATACCGCTGCGCCGCTCGGGCTCGGATGTGGTCAGGGGGGCAGTCATGGGGGTGCGGGCCCCAGCCAGGTGAGGCGTTCAGATTGAGACAGGGGGGCGCGGACCGCCACCCCATTCAGCGCACGCATTATCGAGGCCGCCCGGGGCGGCCGGCGCACAGCCCACCAGGGCATGGGGTCTTGCCGCATTTCGGGCATTTTGGGCACTCAGGACGAACCGGCGGGCCGCCTCAGGCCCCGCCCTGCAGCGTGGAGCGCAGGCCCTCGGCCGACAGCACCCGCAGACCGCCGTACTCCACCCGGATGATCTGCTGGCGCTCCAGGTTGCGCAGCGCCTCGTTCACGCGCTGGCGCGACAGGCCCACCAGGTAGGCCAGTTCTTGCTGGGTGATGCGCAGCACCTCGCCCACACCAGGGTAGAGCACCGGGTTGAACAGCGCGGCCAGGCTGCGCGCCACGCGCACGTCAGGGTTGTTCATGCGGTCGATCTCGCGCGCCGCGATGAACTGGCCCAGGCGCTCGTTGAGCTGGTTCATGACAAAGCGGTTGAAGCCCAGCGAGTGGTCCAGCAGCCAGTGGAACTCTTCCAGCGGCAGGCCCGCCACCACGCTGCGGCGCAAGGCCTGGATGTTGTAGCGGTAGGGCTCGCGTTTCATGGCCGTGCCCTCGCCAAACCAGCCGCCCGGGGGCACGCCGGTGAAGGTGATGGGGTGGCCCTGGGCGCTGTCGGCGCTCATCTTCAGCAGGCCCTCGACCACGCCGAACCAATAGTTCACGGGCCGGCCCATGCGACAGATGTAGTCGCCCGGCAGGGCATCGCCCACCACCAGCATGGGCTCGATGCGTTCGCGCTCGATGGGCTGCAGGTGGTGCAGCCAGGGGATGCCGGCCATTTCCTCCGCCGTCGGGGGGCGACGACGCTGATACAACGCAGACTCGCTGGCCATGCAACACCTCCGGGACAGAACTGGGGAAAGTCCGAACAAGGGACAACCCGCAAATTGTCATTGCAACGACAACACGACGTCAAACCCCTGCATACGATTCGTTGCATACCGGCGGCGACCGCAGAGTCCGCCCCATCCAACTGGAGACAAGGAACCGTCATGCACACCACGTTTCCCCGCCTGCTGCAAAAGCATGCGAGCGAGCGCCCCCAGGCGCCAGCGATCCGAGAAAAGGAATACGGCATCTGGCAGACCCGCAGCTGGTCTGACCTGGCGCATCTGGTCGAGCACATTGCCTGCGGCCTGCACCAGGCCGGCCTGGTGCGCGGCGAGCACATGGTGGTGATCGGGGCCAACCGGCCGCGCCTGTACGCCACCATGCTGGCGGCGCAGTCGCTGGGCGCGATCCCGATCCCGCTGTACCAGGACGCGGCCGCCGCCGAGTGCGTGTTTCCGCTCAACAACGCCGAAGTGCGCTACTGCCTGGTGGAAGACCAGGAGCAGGTGGACAAGATGCTGGAGGTGCGCGAGCATTACCCCGCCCTGAGCCACATCTATTACGACGACCCGCGCGGCCTGCGCAACTACACCGACCCGGGCCTGGGCGCACTCGACGAATTGGTGGCCAGCGGCCAGGTGTTTGCCCAGAACCACCCCGACTTCTGGCGCGAAGAGGTCGAGAAGGCCCAGCCCGACGATGTGGCGGCCATGTTCTTCACCTCGGGCACCACGGGCAACCCCAAGGGCGTGGTGCACACCCACCGGGCGCTGATCGACCGCGCCCAGGCCGGCGCCAGCTTTGACAAGCTGAGCTCGGCCGAAGAGGTGCTGGCCTACCTGCCGCCGGCCTGGATCGGGCAGAACATCTTCAGCTACTCGCAGTGGCTGAGCTGTGGCTACGTGGTCAACTGCCCCGAATCGGGCGCCACCGTGGCCATCGACCTGCGTGAAGTGGGCCCCACCTATTACTTTGCCCCGCCGCGCGTGTTCGAAGGGCTGCTGACCAGCGTGATGATCCGCATGGAAGACGCGGGCTGGCTCAAGCGCACGCTGTTCCACAAGTGCATGGCGATTGCCAAGCGCTTCGGCCCCGACCGCATGGACGGCAAGCCGATTGGCGCGCTTGGTGCCCTGCAGTACGGCCTGGGCAACCTGTTGATCTACGGCCCGCTGCGCAACACCCTGGGCCTGTCGCGGGTGCGGGTGGCCTACACCGCGGGCGAGGCCATCGGGCCGGACCTGTTCACCTTCTACCGCTCGATCGGCATCAACCTCAAGCAGCTGTATGGCTCCACCGAGACTGCCGTGTTCGTGTGCCTGCAGCCCGACCACGAGGCCCGTGCCGACACCGTGGGCGTCCCTTGTCAAGGTGTGGAGATCAAGGTGGCCGACAACGGCGAGATCCTGGTCAAGTCGCCCGGCCTGCTCAAGGAGTACTACAAGAACCCCAAGGCCACGGCCGAGGTGCTCAGCGCAGACGGCTGGTACCACACCAGCGATGCGGGCTTCATCGACTCGCACGGCCACCTGAAGATCATCGACCGTGTGAAGGATGTGGGCCGCCTCAAGGGCGGGGCCAACGACGGCGCCATGTTTGCGCCCAAGTACGTGGAGAACAAGCTCAAGTTCTTCCCGCACATCAAGGAGGCCGTGGCCCTGGGCGACGGGCGCGACCGGGTGTGCGTGATGCTGAACATCGACTTCGACGCGGTGGGCAACTGGGCCGAGCGGCGCAACCTGCCCTACGCCGGCTACACCGACCTGGCGCAAAAGCCCCAGGTCTACCAGCTGATGCTCGAGTGCGTGGAAAAGGTCAATGCCGACCTGGCCGCCGACGCCCTGCTGGCGGGCTCGCAGATCAGCCGCTTCCTGGTGCTGCACAAGGAGCTGGACGCCGACGATGGCGAGCTGACCCGCACCAACAAGGTCCGCCGTGGCTACATCGGCGAGAAGTACGCGGTGCTGGTCGATGCCCTGTATGGCGGCGCCACCGAGCAGTACATCGAGACCCAGGTCAAGTTCGAGGACGGCCGCACCGGCAGCGTCAGCGCCACGCTGAAGCTGTCGGACGCCAAGACCTTTGCCCCGGTGAAGACCGCAGCCTGACCCACAGCGAAGCAACATGAGCACCAAAAAGATTGGCGACGTCATCCTCGACGTCAAGAACATCAGCCTGCGGTTTGGCGGCGTGAAGGCCCTGACCGACATCTCGTTCAATGTGCGCGAGCACGAGATCCGCTCGATCATCGGCCCCAACGGCGCCGGCAAGAGCTCGATGCTCAACTGCATCAACGGGGTGTACACCCCGTCGGAGGGATCGATCACCTTCCGCGGCAAGACCTTTGACCACATGAACTCGCGCCAGGTGGCCGAGATGGGCGTGGCCCGCACCTTCCAGAACCTGGCGCTGTTCAAGGGCATGAGCGTGCTCGACAACATCATGTCGGGCCGCAACCTGAAGATCAAAAGCAACCTGCTGCTGCAGGCCCTGCGCATCGGCCCGGCCGAGCGCGAGGAGATCCGGCACCGCGAGTTCGTGGAACGCATCATCGACTTCCTCGAGATCCAGGCCTTCCGCAAGACGCCCGTGGGCCAGCTGCCCTACGGCCTGCAAAAGCGGGTCGACCTGGGCCGCGCCCTGGCCATGGAGCCGCAGGTGCTGCTGCTGGACGAGCCCATGGCCGGCATGAACGTGGAAGAGAAGCAGGACATGTGCCGCTTCATCCTCGACGTGAACGACGAGTTCGGCACCACCATCGTGTTGATCGAGCACGACATGGGCGTGGTGATGGACATCTCGGACCGCGTGGTGGTGCTGGACTACGGCAAGAAGATCGGCGACGGCGCGCCCGACGAAGTTCGCAACAACGAAGACGTGATCCGCGCCTACCTCGGCGCCGGACATTGATCAAGAGAGGCAGGACATGGCATTTTTTCTAGAAACCCTGATTGGCGGCCTGATGGCCGGCATGCTGTACTCCTTGGTCGCGCTGGGCTTTGTGCTGATCTACAAGGCCTCGGGCGTGTTCAACTTTGCGCAGGGCGCGATGGTGCTGTTCGCGGCCCTGGCGATGGCGCGTTTTGCCGAGTGGATTCCGGCCTGGACGGGCATCGACAACGCCATCGTGGCCAATCTGCTGGCCTTTGTGGTGGCGGGCGTGGTGATGTTCGCGGTGGCCTGGGCCATCGAGTTTCTGGTGCTGCGCCACCTGGTCAACCAGGAGGGCGCCACCCTGCTGATGGCCACGCTGGGCATCACCTACTTCATGGAAGGCCTGGGCCAGTCGCTGTTCGGCAGCGACGTCTACAAGATCGACGTGGGCATGCCCAAAGACCCGATGTTCGCGCTCGAGTCGCTGTTCCAGGGCGGCATCCTGATCAACAAGGAAGACGTGATCGCCGCCGCCATCGCCGCAGCCCTGGTGGCCGCGCTCAGCGTGTTCTTCCAGAAGACCGCCACCGGCCGGGCCCTGCGCGCCGTGGCCGACGACCACCAGGCCGCGCAGTCGATCGGCAT
Source organism: Curvibacter gracilis ATCC BAA-807 (assembly GCF_000518645.1). Classification (GTDB taxonomy): domain Bacteria; phylum Pseudomonadota; class Gammaproteobacteria; order Burkholderiales; family Burkholderiaceae_C; genus Curvibacter; species Curvibacter gracilis. The sequence continues at coordinate 141,652 of NZ_KI912468.1, forward strand.
CCCGCTCAACCGCATCTGGGTGATCGTGTGGTGCGTGGCCGGCGTGGTGGCCCTGGTGGCCGGGATGATCTGGGGCAGCAAGCTGGGCGTGCAGTTCTCGCTGGCCACCGTGGCCCTGCGCGCCCTGCCGGTGGTGATCCTGGGCGGCCTGACCTCGGTGCCCGGCGCCATCATCGGCGGCCTGATCATCGGCGTGGGTGAAAAGCTCTCCGAGGTCTACCTCGGCCCCTTCGTGGGCGGCGGCATCGAGATCTGGTTCGCCTACGTCCTGGCCCTCGTCTTCCTGCTGTTCAGACCCCAAGGTTTGTTCGGCGAAAAGATCATCGATCGCGTATGAAATACGCGATGAATCCGAAGGATTCCGGGCCGGTCACGGCCAGCGATGAGCTTTCGGCGCAGGCTGACTTGCACCGCAAGTCAAGCGCAGCGGGCCGGAGCCAAAAGATCATCGATCCCGTCTAAGCCACAACAAGAACACCAGGAGACACACCATGCTCTACCGTGAGAACGGTCAGTTCAAGACCACCTACCGCGCCGACCAGCAGATCTTCCCGATCACGCAGGACCGCATCTTCATCCTCGCCCTGCTGGCCCTGGCCTTTGTGGTGGTGCCGCTGACGGCCAGCGACTACCTGTTCCGCGCCATCCTGATCCCGTTTGTGATCATGTCGCTGGCCGCGCTGGGGGTGAACATCCTGGTGGGTTACTGCGGCCAGATCTCGCTGGGCTCGGGCGCCTTCATGGCGGTGGGTGCCTACGGGGCCTACAACTTCTTTGCCCGCATCCCCGGCATGCCGCTGATCCCCACGCTGATCCTCGGCGGCCTGTGTGCCACGGCCTTCGGCATTCTGTTCGGCCTGCCCAGCCTGCGGGTGAAGGGGCTGTACCTGGCCGTGGCCACGCTGGCGGCACAGTTCTTTGCCGACTGGATGTTCCTGCGCATCAAGTGGTTCACGCTGGACAACTCCTCGGGCTCGGTGGCGGTGTCCAACCTGCAGGTGTTCGGCTTTGCGCTGGAGAGCGACGTGAGCAAGTACCTGTTCTGCCTGTGCGCCCTGGCGGTGATCGCCCTGGGGGCCAAGAACCTGGTGCGCGGCGCCATCGGCCGCGAGTGGATGGCCATCCGCGACATGGACGTGGCGGCGGCCGTGATCGGCATCCGCCCCATGTACGCCAAGCTCAGCGCCTTCGCGGTCAGCTCGTTCATCATCGGCGTGGCCGGTGCGCTGTGGGCCTTCTTCTACCTGGGCGCCTGGGAGCCGGGCGCCTTCTCGGTGGACCTGTCGTTCAAGCTGCTGTTCATGGTGATCATCGGCGGGCTGGGTTCGATCATGGGCAGCTTCTTCGGCGCCGCCTTCATCGTGATCCTGCCAATTGCGCTGAACCAGTTCCTGCCCTTCCTGGCCGGCCTGATCGGGCGCGACATCAGCACCACCGCGGCCTCGCATGCTGAGCTGATGATCTTTGGCGGCCTGATCGTGTGGTTCCTGATCGTCGAGCCGCATGGCCTGGCCAAGCTGTGGTCCACAGCAAAACAAAAGCTGCGCCTCTGGCCCTTCCCTCACTGAAGAACATGGCCCCCACGCTCCCTCACTTCGTGTGCTCGCACGTGCGACCGCGAGACGCGGACGCTCTTCGAGCCTGTCCAAGCCTGCGCAGGCAGGCTCGGAGCCGCAGGTCTCAGCCCCCCAAGGGGGCCCCAGCCGCCTTGGGGCGGCCCGGCGCCGGCTGGCTGACCCCCACGCTCCCTCACTTCGTGTGCTCGCTGCCCATTTTTTCCTGACCGTGCTTTTCCAACCTCAATAACGGAGACAACCATGAAGATTCGCAAACTGGCCCTCGCCGCCACCCTGCTTGCTGCAGGCGTTTCCTCCCTCGTCGGCACGTCGGCCTTCGCCCAGGCGAAGGAGCAGTACATGCCGGTGCTGTCGTACCGCACGGGCCCCTACGCGCCCAACGGCACGCCGATTGCCAACGGCATCGTCGACTACTACAAGCTCGTCAACGCGCGTGGCGGCATCAATGGCGTGAAGCTGCTGATCGAAGAGTGCGAGACCGGCTACGACACCGCGCGCAGCGTGGAGTGCTATGAGCGCCTCAAGGGCAACCATGGCGGTGCGGCCGTGATCCAGCCCTGGTCCACCGGCGCCACCTTTGCCATCACCGAAAAAGCCCCCACCGACAAGATCCCGCTGGTGACCCTGGGCTATGGCCGCAGCGAGAGCGCCGACGGCACGGTGTTCAAGTGGAACTTCCCCCTGGCCGGCAACTACTGGGTGGCGGGCGATGTGCTCGTGCAGGCCATCGGCAAGAAGGAAGGCGGGCTGGACAAGCTCAAGGGCAAGAAGATCGCCCTGGTCTACCACGACAGCCCCTTCGGCAAAGAGGCCCTGCCCATCATCCAGGAGCGCGCCAAGGCGCACGGCTTTGAGCTGCAGCTGCTGCCGGTGACGGCCCCGGGCGTGGAGCAGAAGGCCACCTGGCTGCAGATCCGCCAGTCGCGCCCCGACTACACGATTCTGTGGGGCTTCGGCGTGATGAACTCCACCGCCCTGAAGGAAGCCCAGGCCACCGGCTACCCGCGCGAGAAGATGTACGGCGTGTGGTGGTCGGGTGCCGAACCCGATGTGCGTGACGTGGGCGACGGCGCCAAGGGCTACAACTCGGTGGCGCTGCAGAACAGCTCCGACTTCGACGCCAAGCTGGTCAAGGAAACCCTGGCCACCCTGCATGCCAAGGGCCAGGGCACCGGTCCCAAGGAGGAAGTGGGCCAGGTGCTGTGGCTGCGCGGCGCGATGAGCGCCATGCTGACCGTCGAAGGCATCCGTGCCGCCCAGGAGCGCTTCGGCAAGGGCAAGGTCATGAACGGCGACCAGGTGCGTTGGGGCCTCGAAAACCTGAACCTGACCCAGGCCAAACTCGATGCGCTGGGCTTTGGCGGCGTGCTGCGCCCCATCAGCACCTCGTGCCAGGACCACATGGGCGCCTACTGGGCCCGCATGCACACCTGGGACGGCAAGGCCTGGAAGATCAGCAGTGACTGGATGCAGGGTGACGAACAGATCATCAAGCCCATGGTCAAGGCAGCGGCCGCCAAGTACGCCGCCGAGAAGAAGCTGACGCCCCGCACCCCGGCCGACTGCCAGTCGTGATGGACTGACGCAATGGTTCCGTGCCGGGCCAGCGCCCGGCACGCCCCGACCTCTCCACAAAGAAGTGCCATGGACAAACCCAACATCGTTCTCAACGTCAACGGCATCGAGGTGATCTACAACCACGTGATCCTCGTGCTCAAGGGCGTCTCTTTGCAGGTGCCCGAAGGCGGCATCGTGGCCATCCTGGGTGGCAACGGCGCCGGCAAGACGACCACGCTGCGCGCCATCTCCAACCTGCTCAAGGGCGAACGCGGCGAAGTCACCAAGGGCTCGATCGAGCTTCGGGGCGAGCGCATCGAGAACCTGTCGCCGGCCGACCTGGTCAAGCGCGGCGTGGTGCAGGTGATGGAGGGCCGACACTGCTTTGCCCACCTCACGATCGAAGAGAACCTGATGACCGGCTCGTACACCCGCGCCGACAAGGGCGAGGTGGCCGCCAACCTCGAGAAGGTCTACAACTACTTTCCGCGCCTGAAGACACGCCGCACCTCGCAGGCGGCCTACACCTCGGGCGGCGAGCAGCAGATGTGCGCCATCGGCCGCGCCCTGATGGCCAACCCCAGCATGGTGCTGCTCGACGAGCCCTCGATGGGCCTGGCGCCGCAGATCGTCGAAGAGGTGTTCAACATCGTGAAAGACCTCAACGCCAAGGAGAAGGTCACCTTCTTGCTGGCCGAGCAGAACACCAACATGGCCCTGAAGTACGCCGACTACGGCTACATCATGGAAAGCGGCCGCGTGGTGATGGACGGCGCCGCCAGCGACCTGGCCAGCAACGAAGACGTGAAAGAGTTCTACCTCGGCGTGGGCGGCGGCGAACGCAAGAGCTTCAAAGACGTGAAAAGTTACAAGCGCCGCAAGCGCTGGCTGGCATGACACCTTCTTTTCTGCGTCTGAACACCCCCTGCGCCTGGGCAAGACCCGAGGGCCTGCCCAGTGTCTGGCCAGGCGCGAGTCGCCCCTTGCAGGCGGCCAGCGCCTGGTCCGCATCAGCCGACCGGCCTGCCGCAAGCTGGGCTGCGACCCAGTTGGTGGCCACCGAATGGCCCCAAGCCCTGCCCGAGTCCACCCCTCACAGGAATTCACCATGACCTCAAGCTACGACGCGCTGGAAACGCGCACGCCGGCCGACCGCGAAGCGGCACTCATGGCCGCCCTGCCCACGCAAGTGGCCCATGCCCAGGCCCGCACCGCGGCCTTTGGCCAGGTGCTGGCCGGGGTGGAGGCGGCGCGCATCGACAGCCGCGCCGCCCTGGCCCAGTTGCCGGTGACGCGCAAGCACGAGCTGCTGGAGCGCCAGCAGGCGGCCCGCGCCGCCGGCGGCAATGTGTTCGGCGGCTTCAGTGCGCTGGCTTTTGGCGCGGCCATGCCACGCGTGTTTGCCAGCCCGGGCACGCTGTACGAGCCCGAGGGCACGCGCCGCGATTACTGGCGCATGGCGCGCGCCATCCATGCCGCGGGCTTTCGGCCCGGCGAGCTGATCCACAACAGCTTCAGCTACCACTTTGTGCCGGCCGGCTCGATGATGGAAAGCGGCGCCCATGCGCTGGGCTGCACCGTGTTCCCGGGCGGCACCGGCCAGACCGAGCAGCAGGTGCAGGCCATGGCCGAGCTGCAGCCGGCGGGCTACATCGGCACGCCCAGCTTTCTGAAGATCCTGGTCGAGAAGGCGACCGAGCTGGGCCTGCCCCTGCCCAGCCTGCGCAAGGCCCTGGTCAGCGGCGAGGCCTTTCCGCCCTCGTTGCGCGACTGGCTGAAGGAGCGTGGCGTGGACGGCTACCAGTGCTATGCCACGGCCGATCTGGGCCTGATCGCCTACGAAACCCCGGCCCGCGAGGGCCTGGTGCTGGACGAGGGCGTGATCGTCGAGATCGTGCGCCCGGGCACCGGCGACCCGGTGCCCGAGGGCGAGGTGGGCGAGCTGGTGGTGACCACGCTGAACCCCGACTACCCGCTGATCCGCTTCGGCACCGGCGACCTGTCGGCCGTGCTGCCAGGCCCCTGCCCCACGGGCCGCACCAACACCCGCATCAAGGGCTGGATGGGCCGGGCCGACCAGACCACCAAGGTGCGCGGCATGTTTGTGCACCCGGGCCAGGTGGCCGAGGTGGCGCGGCGTTTTCCGCAGGTGCGCAAGGCGCGCCTGGTGGTCAGCGGCGAGATGGCCAACGACCAGATGGTGCTGCGGGTGGAGACCACCGAGATGGCCGAGGGCCTGGCCGGCGCCATCGCCGAGGCCATCCGCGAGGTGACCAAGCTGCGCGGCGAGGTCGAGCTGGTCAACCCCGGCAGCCTGCCCAACGACGGCAAGGTGATCGAGGACGCGCGCAGCTACCAGTGAGCCCTGCAGGCCGCGGTGCGGCCTGCCGCCTGACACCCGCCTGACGCCTAGTTGACCTTCGAGCCTCTAAGCCCTTGATGGCAAAGGGTTTTCTCCCGGTCGGGTACGTAGTTCCCGGGATGCCGACCGCAGCGTGCAGTGGCTATCATCCTTCGCACCATCAAGAAGGAGACTCACATGACCAAGCTGCTGCCCCTGGTGGCCCTGATCGCTGCATCGTTCAGCGCCCTGGCCGCCGACTTCCCCCTCAAGGACAAGCCGATCACCCTGGTGGTGCCCTTCTCGGCCGGCGGCCCGACCGACCGCGTGGCCCGCGACCTGTCCGAAGCCCTGCGCAAGCAGCTCGGCACCTCGGTGGTGATCGAGAACGCAGCCGGCGCCGGCAGCTCCATCGGCGCCGCCAAGGTGGCCCGCGCCACGCCCGACGGCCACACGCTGCTGGTGAACCACATTGCCATGGCCACCATGCCGGCCCTGGTGCGCAACCTGCCGTTCAAGGTCGAGTCCGACTTCGAGTACCTGGGCATCATCAACGACGTGCCCATGACCCTGATCGCCAAGCCCAGCATGCCGGCCAGCAACTACAAGGAACTGGCCACCTGGATCGGCCAGAACAAGGGCAAGATCAACCTGGGCAACGCGGGCGTGGGCTCGGCCTCGCACCTGTGCGGCCTGCTGTACCAGAACGCCATCGAGACCGACATGACCACCGTGCCCTACAAGGGCACCGCCCCGGCCATCACCGACCTGATCGGCGGCCAGATCGATCTGCTGTGCGACCAGACCACCAACACCACCAGCCAGATCGAAGGCAAGAAGGTCAAGGCCTACGCCGTGACCACGGCCAAGCGCCTGAGCACCCCCTTGCTGAAAGACCTGCCCACCCTGGCCGAGTCGGGCGTGAAGGACTTCCAGATCACCATCTGGCACGGTCTGTACGCCCCCAAGGGCACGCCGGCCGACATCCAGGTCAAGATCAACACCGCGCTGAAGGCCGCCCTCAAAGACCCCGACTTCATCAAGAAGCAGGAAGGCCTGGGCGCCGTGGTGGCCACCGACCGCCGCGTCGAACCGGCCGAACACAAGAAGTTCGTGCAGGCCGAGATCGCCAAATGGACCCCCATCATCAAGGCCGCTGGCGTGTACGCCGACTGATGCACGCTGGGCAGGGCGCGTTCCGCTGAAGGCGCCCCCTTTTTTGCACGCCCCCAGACCGCCTGCCTCGTTCGCGAGCCAGGCGGTTTTTGTTGGGGCAAGCCAGGGAAAGCCCGGGGGGGCCGGCTTGGTAACGATCGTTACCATCGATCGAAACATCCTTCGGTCATACGGCTCACACCGCTCATCCCCCCATGAATTCGCCCGATGCCCCGTTGTTTTCCAAGCTGGTGCGCTTGATGAACCTCACGGTGCGCCCCTTTCATGACCAGGTCGGGCGCCAACACCAGCTGACCCTCAATGAATGGCGTGTGATGGCCTTGCTGGCAGTGCAGCCCGGCCTGTCGGCCGCCCGGCTGTCCGAGCTGACAGGGCTGGACAAGATGTCGATCAGCCGCGCGCTGGCGGGCCTGACAGCGCAGGACCGGCTGCAGCGAAGCCCCGATCCGCATGACCAACGTCGTCAGTGCCTGCAATTGAGCCCGCAGGGCCTGGCCCTGCACCAGCAGATCCAGCCCCTGGCAAATGAGCGCGAGGCAGAGCTGTTCCGGGGCCTGAACCCGGCGCGCCGCATGCGGCTCGAAAAAAGCCTGGACGATCTGATCGAGGTGCTTTCGCAGGAACAGGCCCTGCGCGGGCGCCCCCACTGATCCTGCCCCGGATCGCCCCAGCCCATCGATACCGGGCGGCCTGTGTTGCCGCCCACCTCACGGAGACAAGCATGACCCACCCCCGCCACACTGCCCGCACCACGGCCCTGCGCCGCCGCACCTGGCTGAGCCAAATGTCTGGTGGCCTGCTGGGTCTGACCCTGCTGCTGGGCCCCCTCGGTGCCCAGCAGGCCCTGGCCCAGAGCACCTGGCCCAACAAGCCTGTGCGCATCGTGGTGCCCTTTGCCCCGGGCGGCACCACCGACCTGCTGGCCCGCGCCATGGCCCCCGAGTTGCAGAAGGCCTTTGGCCAGGCATTTGTGATCGACAACCGAACCGGCGCCGGTGGCAACGTGGGCGCCGACATCGTGGCCAAGTCGCCCGCCGATGGCTACACCCTGCTGATGGGCACGGTGGGCACGCACGGCATCAACCGCGCGCTGTACGACAAGCTGCCCTACGACCCGATCAAGGACTTTGCGCCCATCACGCTGGTGGCCGCGGTGCCCAATGTGATGGTGGTGAACGCCGAGAAGGCGCGCGAGATGAACATCAACAACGTGCAGGATTTCATCCGCGTGGCCAAGGCCAGCCCGGGCAAGCTGAACATGGCGTCGAGCGGCAACGGCACCTCGATCCACCTGGCGGGCGAGCTGTTCAAGAGCATGACGGGCACCTACATGATCCACTTCCCCTACCGGGGCTCGGGCCCGGCCCTGATGGACCTGGTGGGCGGCAACATGGACGTGATGTTCGACAACCTTCCCTCGGCCATGCAGCAGATCAAGGCCGGCAAGCTCAAGGCCCTGGCCGTGACCAGCGCACAGCGCTCACCCGCCCTGCCCGACGTGCCCACCGTGGAACAGGCCGGCGGCCCCAGCCTGAAGGGCTTCGAAGCCAGCTCCTGGTTCGGCCTGCTGGCCCCGGCCGGCACGCCACCCGAGATCGTGAACCGCATCCAGCAGGAGGTGGCCAAGGCGTTGGCGGCCCCCGCCTTCAAGGAAAAGCTGCAGGCACAGGGGGCGATACCGAGTGGTATCACGCCGGCTGAGTTTGCGAAGTTGATCGACAGTGAGCACCGGAAGTGGGCGCAGGTGGTGAAGGCTTCTGGGGCGAAGGTGGATTGACGACTGCGGCGCAGTAAAGCGGCTTTGGGGGCACTCGGGTCACTCGTGGTGGCCGTGTGCTTTGTCCACTTGCTTGTGGCTTTGTTGCGCCGCTTCGCTCTGTTCGTTCTGTTCCTTGTTTGAGGTCGGAGGCCGGGATTGCGCCCCGGCGGGCGCCTCACTTTCTTTGTCTCGCCAAAGAAAGTAAGCAAAGAAAGGCGACCCGACGTGCACGCCCTGCTGCGCAGGGTCCGCTGCGCTGCTCAACTTGGGCGGGGTCTCGCTAAACTCGCTG
>NZ_JADZ01000022.1 GCF_000518645.1 Curvibacter gracilis ATCC BAA-807
TTGGCGTCTTCGATCTCGTTGTGGCTGATGCCGTCCTTGCAGGGGATGAAGATCATCCCGGTGGGGGCCAGCTTGGCCATGTAGACCGCGTCGTGGCCGGCGCCCGAGACGGCGGGCATGTGGCTGTAGCCCAGGCGTTCGGCGGCGCGCTGCACCGCGTTGACGCAGTCGGCGTGGAAGGGCTGGGCCGGGTAGTGCGAGACCAGCTCGACCTCGATCTTCAGCCCGGTCTCGGCCGCCACCTGGGCCGCGTAGGCGCGGATGTCGGCGTCCATCTGGTCGACCAGGGCGTCGGTGCTGTTGCGCAGGTCCATCGAGAACTTGACCCGGCCCGGGATCACGTTGCGGCTGTTCGGATGCACGTTGACCATGCCCACGGTGCCGCGCCCGTGCGGGGCGTAGCGGTTGCCGATGGCCACCACCTCCTGCATCACACGGGTGGCCACCTGCAGCGCGTCCTTGCGCAGGCCCATGGGGGTGGGGCCGGCGTGGGCTTCCATGCCGGTCACGGTGCAGTCGTACCAGCGGATGCCCAGCACCGCGCTGACCACGCCGATGGTCTTGTCGTTGTCCTCCAGCACCGGGCCCTGCTCGATGTGAGTCTCGAAGTAGGCGCCGATGGGGTGCTGGCCCGGCACTTCGGTGCCGACATAGCCGATGCGGGTGAGCTCGTCCTTGACGCTCTTGCCTTCGGTGTCGGTGGCGGCGTAGGCGTGCTCCAGGGTGAAGGCGCCGGCGAACACGCCCGAGCCCATCATCACGGGCACGAAGCGCGAGCCTTCTTCATTGGTCCAGAAGGCGACCTCGATGGGGGCCTCGGTCTGGATGCCGTGGTCATTCAGGGTGCGCACCACCTCCAGGCCGGCGAGCACGCCGTAATTGCCGTCGAACTTGCCGCCGGTGGGTTGGGTGTCGATGTGGCTGCCGGTCATGACCGGGGGCAGGCTGTTGTTGCGGCCGGCTCGGCGCATGAACACATTGCCGATCTGGTCGACGGTGATGCTCAGACCGGCGTCGCGGGCCCAGCCCACGACCAGGTCACGGCCCTGGCGGTCGAGTTCGGTCAGGGCCAGGCGGCACACGCCGCCCTTGTCGGTGCCGCCGATGCGGGCCAGGGTCATCAGGCTGTCCCAGAGGCGCTCGCCGTTGATGCGCAGGGAATGGGGGTTGGCAGAGGTCATGGTTGGAAGAGGATGAGGTTGAGCAGCGCGTTGAAGGCCGGGCCTCAGATCGCGTCGAGCGGGAACACCGGCCGCGTCACGTGCCGGAACGGGAACAGGCTGAAATCGGAGCTGGTCACGCCCGGGCTGTCGCATTCGACCAGGCCGGCCGACAGGGGCACAAACACGGGCCGGCAGTACATGCGCGACTTCAGCAGCAGAAAGCGCGCCTGCAGCGGATCAAGCCCCACGCAGCGGAACACGCCCAGGTCCCAGGGCTCGTGCGGGGTTTCTGTGACGACGATCTGGGTGCTGCCGGTGTCCAGCCACACGGTCCGGCCCATGTGGCAGCGCTGCCCGGTGTAGATGGGGCCGCTGACCGTGTAGCTGCCGTCGCTGATGGCCCGCACCCGGCCCTGCACCGCCACGGGGGTCTTGAGCAGGCCCAGGCCCGCCAGCGAAACCTTGTTGCCCAGCGCCACGCTGAGCTCCGCGCCCTCGCCGGCCGCAATCAGTGCGGCCACCGCCTCGGGGTCGCACAGAGGCCCCACGGTGAGGTCGCTCAGGCCCTGGGCCCAGGCAGCCTGCAAAACGTCCAGCGTGTCGCAGCTGCCGCCCGACATGCAGTTGTCGCCATGGTCGAGCAGCAGCACCGGGCGCGTGGCGCCCTGGGCCATTGCCTGAGCCCGCTGCAGCGACTCGGCCAGGGGCTCGCTGTCGTACACGAACTGCTGGCGCTGGGCCCAGATCTGCCCGGCCAGATCGTCGAGGGCCCGCTGGCCCTGGGCTTCGCCTTCGTCATCCAGCCGCACCGTGGCCACCACACTCACGCAGGGGGCGGCAATGTCGGCCAGCGAGAAGCCCGCGAACACGGTCATGGCCGGCAGGCCCTGGGCCTCCAGGGCCTTGGCCGTGTCCACCGCCTGGGCCATGGCGCCGCCCAGGGTGGTGCTGCGCAGCGTGTGGCTCATCAAAGGCAGGGGGCGCCAGCGCACGCCGTGACGGGGCCCACCATCGAGCATGGGCAGCAGCAGCCGGGCCACATGGGCGCCGGTCTCGTACATGTCGATGTGCGGGTAGGTCTTGAAGCCCACCATGACGTCGGCGTTGCCCACCATGCGAGCGGTGATGTTACCGTGCAGGTCCAGTGCCACGCCGATGGGCACGCCAGGGGCGGCGGCGCGCACCCGCGCCAGCAGATCGCCCTCGCCGTCGGCGCTGTTCTCGGCCACCATGGCGCCGTGCAAGTCCAGCAAGATGGCATCGCAGCCCGGGGCGGCGGCCACGATGCGGTCACACAGCTGGGTGTAGGCCTCGGCCTGCACCGGGCCGCTGGGGTTGGCGGTGGCCGACACCGGGGTCACGCACTCGGCACCCCGGGCCTGGGCCGCATCCAGAAAGGCGGCCATGGCGGTGCGCATGCCCTGCTGGGCCTGCCGCGCCTCAACCCCGTAGGTGGGCGCAAATGCGGCCAGGGGCGTGGGCACGGGCGAAAAGGTATTGGTCTCGTGGTTGAGACGGGCGATCAGCAGTTTCATGAAAGCGTCCTCATGCAAGACCCACGCCGAGGTAGCGGTCCTTGACCTCGGTGTCGGCCAGAAAAGTGGCGTTGTCGGCCTCGTAGACGATGCGGCCCTGCTCCAGGATCAGATGCCGGTCGGCCAGCTGGGTGCAGACCTCAAGGTTCTGCTCCACCAGCAGGATGGACACGCCCTCGGCCTTGATGACCTTGAGCCGGGCCACGATCTCTTCCACGATGACGGGGGCCAGGCCTTCCACCGGCTCGTCGAGCATGAGCAGTTTGGGGTCGTTCATCAGGGCGCGGCCGATGGCCAGCATCTGCTGCTCGCCGCCCGACAGCTGGGCCCCGCCATTCTTGCGCCGCTCTTTCAGGCGCGGAAAGATGCGGTAGATGTCTTCCAGCTGCCAGGGCGAGTGTCGGCGCTGGCCCAGCAGCAGGTTCTCCTCGACCGTGAGCAGCTTGAAGATGCCCCGGTGCTCGGGCACCAGGCAGGCCCCTTGCCGGGCGATGCTGTGCGGGGCCAGGCCCTGCAGCTCGTGCCCGTACAGGCGCACCGTGCCCTGGCTGGGGCGCAGCACGCCGACGATGGTCTTGAGGGTGGTGGTCTTGCCAGCGCCATTGCGCCCCAGCAGGGTGACCAGCTCGCCGCTGTTCACATGCAGGCTCACGCCTTGCAGCACATGGCTTTTGCCATAGTGGGCGTGCACCTCGTTGAGCGAAAGAATCATGCCTTGCCTCCGGTGATCATGTTGCCCAGGTAGGCCGCGCGCACGCGGTCGTCGCTGCGGATGTCGTGCGGCAGGCCCTCGGCCAGCACGCGGCCGGTCTGCATCACGGTGACGGTGTCCGAGATGTCCATCACGATGTTCATGTTGTGCTCGATCAGCACCACGGTGTGCTCGTCGCGCAGGCTCTGGATCAGCTGCTTCATCTCCTCGAGGTCGTCGATGCCCATGCCCGAGGTGGGCTCGTCGAGAAAGATCGCCTTGGGCCGGGCCGCCAGCGCCATGCCCACCTCCAGCCGGCGCTGCTGGCCGTGCGACAGATTGCCCGCTGGCGTGTCGGCCAGGCCTTGCAGGCCCACCCGCGCCAGCACGCGGTCCACCACATCGGCCAGGGCCCGGGCGCCCACCGGGGCCTGCCAGCCGTTGAAAGCGGCGCGCGGCGCCACGCCCTGGGCGGCCAGGCGCAGGTTCTCGCGCACCGGCAGGCTCAGGAACAGGCTGGTGACCTGGAACGAGCGGGCCATGCCGCGCTGCACGCGGCGGTGGTCGGGCTCGCGGGTCACGTCATGGCCGTCGAACACGATGCGCCCGGCGCTGACCGACTTGGTGCCCGTGAGCAGGTGGAACAGCGTGGTCTTGCCCGCCCCGTTGGGCCCGATGACCGAGTGCACGGTGTTGGCGCGCACCTTCAGGTTGACGCCGCCCAGCGCGGCAAACTTGCCATAGTGTTTTTCGAGGCCGCTGGCCTCCAGCAGAATCGGGGTGCTCATGCTTGGTCTCCTCGGCGGGCCAGCCGCTTCCACAAGGTCTCGCCCAGGCCCCACAGGCCACGTTGCATCCACAGGCTGACGGCCATCAGGATCAGGCCCAGCACCAGCAGCCAGCGCGGCCACAGGGCCGACAGCCAATCGCCCAGCAGCAGGTAGAAGGCCGAGCCCAGCACCGAGGCCAGCAGGTTGCCGGTGCCGCCGATCACGGTCATCACCAGGATCATCTCGCTGGTGTGGTGCTCGGCGTTCGACAGCGGCGCCAGCCCGGTCATCATGGCGTGCAGGGCCCCGGCCAGGCCGGTCACGGCGCCCGAGATCACAAAGGCCTGCAGCTTGAGCAGCTTCAGCGGGTAGCCGATGGCGCCGGCGCGCTCTTCGTTGTCGCGCACGGCCAGCAGGGTGCGGCCGAAGATCGACTGCGAGACCTTGAGCAAGACCCAGAACACCGCCATGAACAGCACCGCCACAAAGCCATAGAACTGCCAGGGTGAGACCAGGCTCCACAGCGGCAGCCCCATCAGCGTGAGGCTGGGGCGCGGGATGTCCATCAGGCCGTTGTCGCCACCGGTGAGGCCGGTGGCGGTGTAGGCGATGAAATAGAACATCTGCGAGAAGGCCAGCGTGAGCATCACGAAGTAGGTGCCCTTCTGCCGGATCGACACCCAGCCCACCACGGCCGCCCCCAGGGCGCCGACGGCCATGGCCAGCAGCAGGGCCAGCGGCATGGGCAGGGGCCAGCGGGTCAGCGTGAGGGCCACGGTGTAGCTGCCCAGGCCAAAGAAGATGCCCTGCCCGAAGGACAGCAGGCCGGTGTAGCCCAGCAGCAGGTTGCAGCCCATGGCGGCCAGGCCGAAGATCAGCACCTCGCTGGCCAGCGAGCCCGAATGCATGAGCAGCGGCATGGCGGCCACCACGGCCCCGGCCAGCCAGAACTGCAGCAGCGGCCCTTGAAAGCGCTTCACAGGGGTTTGGTTTTGTTGGCTCATGTCACTCACTCCTTGCGGCCCAGCAGGCCATGCGGGCGCAGCAGCAGCACGGCGGCCATGGCGATGTAGATCATCAGACGCGCCCCTTCAGGCCACACCGTGCTCATCAGGCTTTGCACCACACCGATCAACAGGCCGCCCAGCAGGGCGCCGCTGAAGCTGCCCATGCCGCCCACCACCACGACCACAAAGGCCACCGACAGGGCTTCGATGCCCATGAAGGGCTCGGCCCCCCGGATCGGGGCCGCCAGCACGCCGGCCAGCGCCGCCGTGGCCGCGCCCAGGCCGAACACCAGGCTGAAGATGCGGTGCACATTGATGCCCAGCAGCGAGACCATCTCGGTCGACTCGCTGCCGGCACGCACCGCACTGCCCAGGCGCGTGCCCTCCAGCACCCACCACAGCAGCACGGCCAGCGCGGCGGTGAAGCCGATCACGAACAGCCGGTACTTGGGGTAGATGAAGCCGCCCCACATCACCACGCCCTGCAGGGCATCGGGCACGGCCACGCTGTCGCCCAGGGGGCCCCATTGCAGGATCACCAGTTCTTGCACGGCCAGGGCCAGGCCCACGGTGACCAGGATGTGGAACTCATGCGCCTTGGCATACACATGGCGCAGCACCACCTTCTCGGTGAGCCAGCCCAGCGCGCCCACCAGCAGCGGCGCCGCCAGCAGGGTGAGCCAGTAGCTCAGGCCCCAGCGCGTCATCTGGTAGCAGGCGTAGGCGCCGATCAGGTAGAAGGCGCCGTGGGCGAAGTTGACGAAGCGCAGCAGTCCAAACACGATGGACAGGCCCACGGCCAACAGGAAGTACAGCATGCCGATGCCGACCCCGTTGATGATCTGTAGCAGGTAGATGTTCATGCGTTGATCAGGTTGAAAGACAGGCCCGCAGGCCCACCCGCACCCCCCGGAAGGTGGGCGCGTTGCAGGCGGCGGGAAGGGTTGGGACCTGGGGCAGAGCCCAGGTCAGGGCCCGGCGGCGATCAGGCCCGCTTGCAGCCGGTCTTGTCGATCGGCAGGAAGGACTTGCCGGCGCTGAGCACGTCGACGTAGTCGTCCTTGTTCTTCATCTGCGACTTGGCCTTGCCCTTGAGCAGGTAGTAGTTCTTGAGCACCTGGTGGTCGGCCTTGCGCACTTCCTCTTCGCCGGTGAGGCCGGCGTACTTGAGGCCCTCCAGCGCGGCCACCACGGCCTTGGGCTCGACCGTGCCGGCCTTCAGGATGCCGTCGATCATCAGCTTGGTGCAGATGTAGGAGCCGGCCAGGCTGTAGTTGGGGTTGATCTTGAGCTTGTCGTTGCTGCGCTTGACCAGGTCGCGGTTGAGTTCGGAGTCGACCGTGTGCCAGTACTGGGCCCCGAAGTAGATGCCTTCGCACAGCTCGGCGCCCAGCGACTCGAACTGCTCCAGGCCCGAGGCCCAGGCCACCAGGATGGTCATGTTCTTGTGCATGCCGAAGCTGATCGCCTGGCGCAGCGTGTCGGCGCACTGGCCGCCGAAGTTGAGCAGCAGCAGCACATCGGGCTTGGCGGCCAGGGCGTTGGTGATGTAGCCACTGAACTCTTTCTCGGCCAGCGAGTGGTAGCTGTTGCCCACGTGCTCGATGCCTTTTTCCTTGAAAATGTTCTTGGCCGCCGACAGCAGGCCATCACCAAACACGTACTGCGGCGTGATGGTGTACCAGCGCTTGGCCTTGGGCATCAGATCGGCCAGGGGGCGCACGGTCTGCTCGATGGCGCCATAGGTGGGCACGGACCAGCGGAAGGTGGCGGCATTGCAGTCCTGCCCGGTGATCTCGTCGGCGCCCGCGGTGGTCACGAAGATGCCGCCGGCCTTCTCAGCCTCCTTGCCCATGGCCAGGGCCTCGCCCGACAGGATGCCGCCGGCAAAGAAGCGCGTGCCCTGTTGCTGGGCCGACTCCTGCACCTTGCGCACGGCGGTGGCGGGCTTGCCCTCGGTGTCGAGCACGGTGTAGGCCAGGGGCCGCTTGAGCACCGAGCCGTACTGCTCGATGGCCAGGCGCATGCCCAGGTCGGCGAACTTGCCGTTGGCGGCAAACGCCCCCGACATGGGCACCGGGCAGGCAAACTGGATCGGGCCGCTGGCGGCCTGGGCCAGCGCGCTGCGGCCGGCCAGCCCCAGGGAGGCAGACAGGGCGCTGAGGGCAGAGACTTGCAGAATTTGGCGACGTTGCATGAGGGGGCTCCTGGATCGGTGCATGGGCTGAAGGGGTGAAGCCGACGGAGCCGGTCCCGGCCCTCAGGGCCCGGTCCGTCTCTCGTTGCTGCATTCAGTGTTGCCCGGTCGGCGCCTTCGTGCGCTTTCCAAAACTTTCATTTGGATTCAGCGCGACCTGGGGAAAGCCCTTGGTCAGAGATCGAAGCCCTTGCGTGCGGGGTCAGACCCAGCGCAGGGCTTCAGGGCGCCAGGTGGCCGTTGCCTGACTGCCAGCGGCGGCGACCTGGGTCGGTGGCCACAGCAGGTCGTCCAGCAGGGCCACGGTGTCACCCAGGCTTGCAGCTTCGATGCGGTTCTTGTTCAGGAAGGCTTGCCACTGGCGCAGCTTGGCGGCGTCTTCACTGAATTGCTGGGTCAGTGCCAAAGGCCGCTCGGTGGGCAAGGCGGTCTGGCGTCGGGCAAAGGTGGCGGCGATGGCTGACGCCAGCGTGGCGCCATCCAGCTCAGTGCGCCGGGCAATCACCGCCAGGTCGAAGAAGTCCTTCATGCGACTGTTGACCTGCCCCAGCACCACCATGGCCTGGTACTTCTCGGCGATCACGGTGTAGACCGGATAGACCCGCAGCATGGGGGCTGGGAAGTCGCCCAGCAAGGTCGGGTAAGCCACCGTCTGTGGCTCCGGGGTCACGGCGTCCCCGAAGCCCACGTCGATCTGCAGGGCACAGCGTGCGGAACCGATGCGTGCTACCAGCGTGATGCGGGTGCCGCCGTAGGAGTTGTCCTCGCGAATCGCGTCGGCCTTCACAGACTCGGGGTCGAACACGATGCCATCGCCCAGGTCCATGCTGGCGATGTCGCGGAAGGTGGCGATCAGGTTCGCCTCATCGTCGGGGCCGAAGCCCAGCAAGTCGGCGTCCCTGGTTAGTCGGTGCGGGGTGTCGTACCAAAGCGCAAAGAGCAGAGCGCCCTTCAGCAAGAACCGGTCGGCGTGTGGTGAGGCGCTGAGGCGCGCCAGCAAGCGCTCCATGCCGAAGCGGTTGAGCACCAGGCTGTAGTCGTCGCCGCGTTGCTTGGCGAGGGCCAGCAGGCGGGCCAGGAGGGACGCGGAGAGCTTGCCGGTCATTGTGTCACCGCCTCCAGGTAAGGTTGCATGACACGTTCGACCCGGTTGATCTTGGCGAAGTGGCTCAGCTCGGCCAGGGTGACCTTGCGGCTGCGCCAGGCGTCTTTCAGGGCCTCCAGCGCCACGTCCAGGCCGATCTTGTTGCGGAACTTGAAGCAGTCGGTCACCGTCTTGGCGGCGCTGTACACCCGGATGGGGGCGCCGTGGTCGCTCAGGGTCTGGATACCGTCGCTGTAGGCGGTGCCGCGCAGGCGCGCGATGCGCAGCGTGGGGTAGCTCAGCGCCGGGGTCTGGCTGCCTTCGGGCAGCGCGATCCACACTTCGTGCGGCATCTGCGTGCCGATCTCATGGAATTGCAGCGCACTCAGCAGGCACAGCACGGCCTTGGGCACGCGCTGGCAGACTTCGAGCAGCGTCTGATGCTCGGTGACTTCGGCATCGGGCAGTCCATACAGGCCACGGGTAAGGCGTTGCAGCTTCCCCGCCTGGTGCAGCCGGATCAGCAGCTGCGGTGACCAGCCGTGCTCACGCACATCCGCCGCCCGCAGCACGCGCCGGTGTCGGGCCAGTTCGAGGATGTGGTCAGACTGATTCATGAAGTAAGTTTAATATCCGCATTACTTTTTCTCAAGCAATGAGACTTTCAATCAATCTCACGCCAAGCCGTCACAGCTCGCCGGCCTTGCGCATGGCCGCCGTGGCTTGTTCAAGGGCTGCAGGTGCAGTCTTCGATGGCTTCGGGGGTCGGTGGCACCGTCTGAAATTCGACGTCCTTGCACACATTCATCAACACGTGCTTTGCAGACGCCCCGCCCCAAAGGGGTTCAGGCCAGCTCGCCCACCCGCACCGACACGGTGAACGCGTAACCGATCTGGTGCAGGGTCTTGATGGGCAAGGCCTCGCCCAGCGCCTCGGTGGCCTTCTTGCGCAGGCGGGTCACCAGCAGGTTCAGGCGCTCGCTGCCGTTCTGCGCCCGGGCGCCGAACAGCTTGTCGCTGAGGTCGCGCTTGGACACGGGCTGGCCCTGGGCCTGCACCAGGTGCTGCACGAACAGGAACTCGTGCGTGGTGAGGGGCAGGCTGCGGCCCTCAGGCGAGGACAGCACCCAGTCTTTCAGGGCCAGCGACCAGGTGCGGGGCGGGGCCTGCACCAGCGCCTCGGCCGGCCCGCTGGCCGCGGTCGCGTTGGCACTGCCCCGGGGCTGCAGGCGGCTGGCGGTGGCATCGATGTTGGCGGCCAGCTCCAGCAGGTTGACGGGCTTGACCAGGTAGCGGTCGGCCCCGGCGCGCATGCCGGCCAGGCGGTCGCCCAGGGCATCGCGGGCGCTGAGGATGATCACGCCCACCTCGGGCCGCGCCTTGAGCAGGCCGGCCACCGACAGGCCATCGTCGCCGGGCAGGCCGATGTCGAGCAGCACCACGTCGACCGGGTCGCTCATGAATTTCTTGTAGAAGGCCTCGGCGCTGCCCACGCCCCAGGCCCGGTAGCCCGAGTCGAGCAGGAATTCTTCGATGCTGTGCAGCTGGTCGGCGTCGTCTTCGACGATGGCAATGCGGGGTTTGGAATGGCTCATGGTGCGATCTGGGGACGGCCCCGGTCTCGACGCCGGCAAGGGAACGGTGTGGCGGCGGAGGGTGCCCGGGACAAGCGAGTTTCGAGCCAGCCCTGGCGCCACCTGTTGTACCAGCGAGCGCGCCGGAGGATGCGCGGGGTTTTCCCCAGTCGGGGCCGATCACGCCCCGGCGCTGGCTGCCCTTGAGCCCGCACCCAAAGGCAGCTCGATCACAAAACGGCTGCCCTGCGGCTCGCGGGCCTCCAGCCAGACCCGGCCACCATGCAGCTGCGCAATGCGCCGCACCAGGGCCAGGCCCAGGCCGGCGCCGGGCTTGCCTTCGGCGCCCCGGCCGCGGCGGTACTTGTCGAACACCAGCTCGGCCTCTTCGGGGGGGATGCCGGGGCCCGCATCGTCCACCGCCAGGCACAGGCGATCGCCCTGCTGCCAGGCGTGCAGTGCCACAGGGGCGCCCTCGGGGGAGTATTTGAAGGCGTTGGACACCAGGTTCATCAGCATGATGCGCAGCAGCACCTGGTCGCCATGCAGGGCCGGCAGCCCAGGCGCCAGCTGCATCTGCAGCGGGTGCCCGGGCGAGAGCTGCAGGCCGTTTTCGAGCACCCAGGCCATCAGGCCGGGCACGTCGATGGGGGCGGGTTCGAGCACAAAGCTGTCGCTGTCGATGCGGTCCTGCGTGAGGCAGTTGTCAAAGAAGTAGTTGAGCCGGATGGCCCCACGCAGGATGCGCTCGGCCTGGGCCAGCTGGGAGGGTGAATCCTTGGCCCGCAGGCACATCAGCTGCGCCGTGGTGTGGATGACGGCCAGGGGCGAGCGCACCTCGTGCGACAGCATGGCGATGAAATGGCGTTGGTCGGTCAGGGTCTGCTCGATGGCCAGCAAGGCCTCTTTGAGCTCGCGGGTGCGCAGGGTGACGGTCTGCTCCAGATCCTGGGCGTGCTCCTGCAGGTGGCGGGCCATGTAGCGCATGGCGTCGGACAAGGCCCCCAGCTCGCGGATCGGGCTGGGCGCGGGGGCATTGGCATGCCACTCGCCCCGGGTCAGGCGGCCGGCCCAGTGCCCCAGGCGGGCCAGCGGGCTCACCACCCGGTTGGCCACATGCACCGAGAACAGCAGGGCCGCCAGCATCACGGCCAGGGTCAGGTACAGGGTGTTGTGCAGCACGCCGCGCAGCGGGGTGTTGAAGCGGCTCTCGGGCAGGATCACGCCCAGGGTGAGGCTGGGGCCGTTGTGCAGGGGCTGGGTCCACCAGCGCGCCAGGTGCTGGGTGGCGCCCACATCGATGAAGCGGTTGCCCTCGGGCTGGCCGCTGGCCCGGATGGCGCGGCCCACGGCGCGCAGCACCGGGTCGGCGCTGTCTTCGGCCTTGCGAGCCTGCAAGCCATCGGCCGGGAGGCCGGGCTCGGGCGTGGACGAGGCCAGCAGCGCCCCGTTCTCATCGGCCAGAAAGGCCTGGCCACCCGACTCACGGGCCACCCGGGCCAGGAATTCATTGATCTGCGACAGCGCCACATCGGCGGTGACCACGCCCACCAGGGCGCCCTGGCGGTCGCGCACCGGGGCCGACACGCCCATGCCGATGGCAGCATAGGCGCCCTGGGCGTCGTTGATCAGGTAGCGGTACGGGGCATACCAGGCCATGCCGTCGCGCGCCAGCGCCGACTGGAACCAGGGCCGGCTGCGGGCGTCGAAGGCGATCTCGCTGCGCGACACCGGCACCAGCGCCCGGCTGGCTTCGTCCAGGCGCAGCACCTCCATGGCCCGGCCATCGGCGATGCGCGCGCGCAGCAATTGCAAGGGGCGGTCGGCCCCGACGGGGGGGCGGCTGCCCGCGTAGTACTGACCATCGGCCAGGCCCATCGAGATGAAGGTGAGCTGGGGCTGCTGGTCGATCTGCAGCAAAAACTGCCGCATCAAGGCCTCGGGCTGGGCATACAGCAGCTGGCCGGCCCGGGCCTGCTCCACGTTGAAGGTGACCACCCGCAGCGGCACGTCGAAGAAGCTGACGATCTTCTCGCGCACGCGGCTGGACACCTCGTCGGCCAGCTGCTGGGCAAACTCTTCACGCGCGCTGAGGGCTGAGCGGTAGAAGAACCAGCCGCTGGCCACCACGATGGGCAGCAGCACCAGCAGCAGCGCCAGGATCAGGAAGGTGCGAAACGCAATGCGGCTGCGGTCGGGCATGGCTGGAAATGCGGTCCAGTTGGCGGGCCAGGGGCCTCAGCGCCTCAGCGCTGGAGCGCCTTGCGGGTCATGCGGTAGCCCGCCTCTTGCAGCTGGGCCACGGTCTCGCGCGAGAAGTCGTAGTCGCGCGAAGAGGGGGCGTCGTCGCTGTCTTCGCGCACGATGCGGGTGATGGTCATGGGGGCCTCATCGCCCATCAGCTGGATGTAGCGCGGCTGGTGGCGCAGCCGGGCGGCCGCCTCAGGGGGCAGCTCGGCCATCAGGTCTTCGACCAGGCGCTGGTAGTCGCGCGCCTGCTCGCGGGTGCGCACATCGCTGCGCACGCGTTCTGAGTAAAGAATCTCATCACGCCGGGCCATCACCTCATTGAGGTTGCCAGGCAACTTGCGACGCCGGCCCGGGAACAGATCGATGATGTAGACCTGCTTGCCCGCCGAGCCACAGCGCTCGACCACGCGCTCCAGCGGCGAGTTGCTGACAATGCCGCCGTCCCAGTAATGGCGGCCATTCACCGTGGTCCACGGAAAGGCCGGCGGCAGGCTGCCGCTGGCCAGGATGTGGTCGGGCGTGAGATCGTCCACGTAACTATCAAACACCACCAGCTCGCTGGTCTCCAGGTCGACGGCGCTGACCATCAGCCGCACCGGGCTGGCCTTGAGGCGGCTGAAATCCACGTAGCGCGCCAGCAGCGCCCGCATGGGGCTGGTGTCGTACAGGCTGGTCCAGTTCTGCGGCCATTGCTCGGCACCGAGCATGGGCTGCAGCCAGCGCGGCGTGAAAAAGGGTTGCACGCCCCAGGTGGCGATCTGCTGGCAGGCCAGGCTTTGGCGCAGGGCCTCGTCAGGCACCACCGGGGTCAGGGTGGCCAGTTCGGCCCAGAAGGCCTGCAGCGCCTCGGCCGGCCGCTCGGGGTTGCCGGCGATGATGGCCCCGTTGAAGGCCCCGATCGACACCCCGGCCACCACATCGGGCCGCACGCCGGCTTCTTGAAGCGCCTTCACGGCGCCGCACTCGAAAGCCCCGTAGGCGCCACCGCCTTGCAGGATGAGAAAGGTCTGGTTGGGAATCTGCTGCAGTGCGAACTTCGGGTCGGACAGCTTGGCCTTGAGGCGGCTCAGGTTGACGCGGCGCTTGATCAGGTTCTCGACCAACCGGGTCTCCTGCGAGGGCCGCCCCAGCGAAAAGAGCGCCTGCGGCACGTCGTGGCGCAGGTAGAAGGCGGCAAACGAGCCGGCCTGCAAAGAGCCACGGTCGATGCGCTCGAACGGGGGCTCGATCTCGCCCAACAGGTTGAAGCTGTGCTCGAAGACCTGGCTGAAGAAGTAGCTGACCTCGTCATAGGGCAGGCGCTGACCCAGCATGTTGCGCGCAGCCAGGCGCCCTTGCTTGATGGCGTTGTCCCAGTGCTCCACGCGGTGGCGGCGGCCCAGCACCGGGTCATCGAAGTTGGCCACGTCGCCGGCGGCAAACACGCCGGGCTGGCTGGCCTGCAAAAAGCGATCCACCACCACGCCCTCGTCCAGCTGCAGGCCGCTGCCTTCAAGAAAGCCGGTCTCGGGGCAGACGCCGGCACCGATCACCACCATGTCGCAAGGCAGCACCTGGCCCCCCTGGGTGTGCACGGCCTGCACCCGGTCGCTGCCACTGAAATGGGCCGGGGCATCGCCCAGCAGCACCTGGGCGCCGCGCTCGGTGAAACAGCGCTGAAAGAACTCAGACAGGGCCGGCGTGTTGAAGCGGCCGAACAGATCGCCCCGCTCGACCAGCGTGACCGCGATGCCGCGCTGGCGCAAGGAGGCCGCCACCTCCAGCCCGATGAAGCTGCCCCCGATGACCACCGCCCGCTGCGCCTGCAGCGCGCTGGCACGGATGGCCTGGGCGTCGGCCAGCGAGCGCAGGTAGTGGATGCCGGGCAGGTCCACCCCGGGCAATGCCAGCCGCAAGGGCCGGGCCCCGGTGGCGATCAGCAGCTGGCCATAAGTCCAGCTGGGGCCCGCTTCGGTGTGCAGCGTGCGCTGTGCCGTGTCAAGGCGGCTGACGCGGCAGCCCAGCACCAGCTCGATGCCCTGCTCTTGCCAGGTGCCTTCGGCCAGCACGGTGCTGACGCGCGGGGTCTGATTCAGGGTCAGAAAGCTCTTGGACAAGGGCGGGCGCTGGTATGGCGGCTGGTCTTCATCGCCCAACAGCACGACGCGGCCGGTGGCACCCTCGGCCCGCAGGGTTTCGGCGGCGGTGGCACCGGCCAAACCGGCGCCCACGATCAGGTAGTCGGCATGTGAGGCTACGGGAGATTTGGGCAATTTGCCGGCTTTGGGCACAGAGGGCTTGGCAGCGCCGCGTGGGGCTGGGCTCATGAACAACTCCAGTGGGCCGGGCCCGCGGCCCGGCAGAGACGAGAAACCGGGGCCAACCGCATCAGCGCTGACCTTGGGGCTGAGAGGCCAGCCAGGCCTCGTAGCCGCCATCCAGCGGGCGCACCGAGAGGTAGCCCAGGTCCAGCAGGCGGCGGGCCGCCAGAATCGCGCCGGCATCCTGCGGGCAGGCGCACAGGGTCACGATGGGCTGGTTGCGGGGCCAGTCGCCCACGGCCTGCTCCAGTTGGCTGTGCTCGGCCACGCGGGCCCCTTCGATGGGCCCGGTCTGGGCCACCATCACGGCGCCGCGCAGATCCAGCAACAGGGGGCGTGGCTCACGTGCCAGCGCCGCGCGCAGCTCGTCGATGCCGATGCGGGGCACCGCGCTGAGGCGGCGAAAGCGGTATTTCTGCCAGAACTTCCAGCCCAGCCAGGTGGCGGCCAGCACCAGCACCACGGTCAAGGCTTCGGTGGTGTTGCGCTCCAGCGCCGCGATCACCTGGCGCACGGTGTCGCGCAGCAGCCAACCTGCGCCCAGCGCCAGGCCAGCCCACAGGCCGCCACCGGCACCGGCCGCGATCAGAAAACTGGGTTGGTGCATGCGCAGGGCCCCGGCAATCGGCGGCGCCACGGTCGAAAACCCGGGCACGAACTTGGCCACCACCAGCGAGGCCGGCCCCCAGCGCAGAAAGCGCGCCTCGGTCTGGCTGACACACGAGGAAGGGTTGATCGACAGCTTGCACAGCCCCGACAGCACCCTGTAGCCAAAACGCTTGCCCGCGTGGTACCAGCCCCAATCGGCCAGCACCGAGGCCAAGATGGCCCCGGCCGCCAGCTTGCCCAGCGCCCCGGGCGTGGCGGCCAGACTGCCCGCCAGCAGCAAGGTGGGCACGGCCGGCACCGGCAGGCCCAACTGCTGCAGCAACACGTTGATGAAGACCACGCCGAGCGCGTCGCGCTCCAGGGTTTGGCTGAGCTGCTGAAGGTCCATGGCGGAAAGGGGATGGGGGTTGTAAGCCGGCAGGCCATTGTGTGGCCTTGTGCCAGTTTAGCCCCTGCAACAAAGCCTGGCCCGATGAAGCTCTTGCGTTGCCGGGAACGTGCAAGCCTGGACGCCACGCACTTGCCGATCTGCAGTCCACCCCGCGCCAGGCTGCTCAACGCGCAAGCGTATATTCCTGGCAACACGCCGCAACTGCCCGCCGGACTGACCCCGGTTCAACCGCTGCGGCCCAATTCCTTCAATCTGACTTATCAGATGGACAAATGACATGACGCTACGCATCGTGAAACTGGGCAGCCCTCGCGCGCCTGATGAAGGCACCCGCATCGGCACGGTTCGGCGCCCGCCGCGGGGGGTGCCCAAGACCGAATTCGCCAGCCAGAACTGGTACGACGTCTGGTACCCCAACCTCGCACCCAGCCCCGAGACCATGAAGCTGGGACAAGAGGCCGACAGCCCGGCGCAATGGCAGGCCTTCGAGCGCCAGTTCCGCAAGGAAATGGCCCAGCCCGAGGCCAGCCGCAGCCTGGATGTGCTGGCTGCCCTCTCGCGCCACAGCCACTTTTCGCTGGGTTGCTATTGCGAGAACGAGGCCCGCTGCCACCGCTCGGTGCTGCGCGCCCTGCTGCAGGAAAAAGGCGCCGACCTCGCCCCCTGACCCCACGCGCGGACGAGTCGGTGTCAATCCGTGTGATGATCCAGGGCTGCAACCCCAATGGAGAGCCTGATGGCCAACTCACCCGACAACCTCAGCATGGCGCTGTTCTGTGATTTCGAAAACGTGGCGCTGGGCGTGCGTGACGCCAACTACGAGAAGTTCGACATCAAGCCCGTGCTCGAACGGCTGCTGCTCAAGGGCAGCATCGTGGTCAAGAAGGCCTACTGCGACTGGGACCGCTACAAGGGCTTCAAGGCCACCATGCACGAGGCCAATTTCGAGCTGATCGAGATCCCGCACGTGCGCCAGTCGGGCAAGAACTCGGCCGACATCCGCATGGTGGTCGATGCCCTGGACCTGTGCTACACCAAGTCGCACGTGAACACCTTTGTGATCATCAGCGGCGACTCGGATTTTTCGCCCCTGGTGTCCAAGCTGCGCGAGAACAACAAGCAGGTGATCGGGGTGGGCGTGAAGCAGTCCACCTCCGACCTGCTGATCGCCAACTGCGACGAATTCATCTTTTACGACGACCTGGTGCGTGAAAAGCAACGCGCCCTGGCGCGCCGCCAGCAGCCGGCCGATGCACCGCAACAAGCCCGCCGCACGCCAGAAGAGGAGCGCAAGCGCAAGGAGGCCAGCGAGGCCCGCCGCAGCGAGGCCCTGGAGCTGGCCGTGGAGACCTTCGACGCCCTGATGGCCGAGCGCGGCGACAGCGGCAAGATCTGGGCCTCGGTGCTCAAAGAGGCCATCAAGCGCCGCCGCCCCGACTTCAACGAGAACTATTTTGGCTTTCGCACCTTCGGCAACCTGCTGGAAGAGGCCCACAACCGCGGCCTGATGGAGTTCGGCCGCGATGACAAATCGGGCGCCTACGTGTTTCGCAGCAGCGGCGGCGGCAACACGGGCGCTGCGCCCTTGCCCGCCTCCGGTTCACAGGCCTCCGGTTCCCAGTCCTTCAACCCGCAGGCCTCGGCCGCCCCGGCGCCACGTGCCGAGCAGCCCTACGAACGGCCAGTGTCGCGCTACTTCCCGCCAGAGGCCTTCGCACCGGTACCCACACCAGCGGCCGCGCCTGTGCACACGAACGTCGCAGCCCCGGTGACCGAAGCGCCCGAGCACGAAGCCGCGCCGGAGAACGACGAGCAGCCCCCAGCCAGCTACGGGCGTGACGGCCGTGAACCCCGTGAAGGCCGCGAGGGTCGCGATGGCCGCACCAAGGGTGGCCGACGCGGTGGGCAGCGTGACAACCGCTTTGAACCCGGCAACGCGCGCAGCGATGCCCAGCCGGCTCAGCAGTCAGGCAGAACCCCCGGCCAGAGCCCGGCTGCGCTGTCCGAGCATGACGCTGCCATCGCCGCAGCCGCCGCCGAGGCCGAAACCCGCGCACGGGCCCGCAAGGCCCGCGAACTGCGTGAGCGCGAGGAGCAGCAGACCCGTGCCGCCACCCGGCGCGCCGCAGCCCCGGCGTCCGAAGACACCGAGGAGCCCGCCGCACTGGCCCCCGCCCCGGTGAATGAGCCGGCCCAAGCCGAAAGCACCGATGAAGGCGCTGCGCCGGCCACCGTCCCGACGGACGAAGCTGCAGCACCCGCCTCGCCACGCCGCCGCAGCCACGGTGGCCGCTCGGGCGCCAAGGCCCGCGCCCAGGCCCATGCAGCGCAGGCTGAGCCGGCGGATGGCGCCGCGGATGGCCCGGCCAGCACGGCTGCTGAAGCCACCGAGCCGGCAGCCCCCAGCGTTGTGGCAGCGCCCGAGGCCGCCCCGACCGAGGCCGCCCCCGTGGAAGCGACTGCGCCAGCGGCCAAGAAGGCACGCCGCCCCCGCGCTGCGGCCAAAAAGGCAGGCTGAGGGCGTCCGGGCGGGCCTCGCCTACGTCACAGCAGGCCGCCGCGCTTGAGGCGGTAGGCCAGCTGGGCCCGGCTCAGGCCCAGCGCACGGGCGGCCTCGGCCACGTTGTGGCGTGCTGCCACCCAGGCCTTGCGGTAGCGCTGCAGTTCTGCGGCGGCGCCCCTATCTGCGTCAGCCGCCGAGGCCTTGCCCGGCGCGCCGGGCGCCGATCTCCGAGCGCGCCGGGCGGGCTCGGGCCCGGTGGGCGGCACCTGGGTCAATTGCCCGCTTTCATCCAGGCCCAGCGCCTCGTGCGACAACAGCTCGCCACCCCGGAACAGGTGGTGCACATCGATCGGCTCGCCGGGCTCGACCATGATCACACCGCGCTCCACCAGGTTCTGCAGCTCGCGGATGTTGCCCGGAAAGTCGTAGCGCAGCAGGGCCTGCACCGCCCGGGCGGTGAAGCCCGGCACCTCGCGCTGGTGCAGCGCCACGTAACGCTGCAGAAAATGCTCCATCAGCAGCGGGATGTCGTCGCGCCGCTCCTTCAAGGGCGGCAAGGCGATGGGGAACACATTGAGGCGGAACATCAGGTCTTCGCGAAAGCGCCCGGCCCGCACCTCCTCACGCAGATCGACATTGCTGGCCGCCAGCACCCGGACATTGACCGCGATGGCCCGGGTGCCGCCCACCCGCTCGACCGTGCGCTCCTGCAGGGCGCGCAGCAGCTTGCCCTGGGCCACATAGCTCAGCGAGGCCACCTCATCCAAAAACAGGGTGCCCTCGTGGGCGCGCTCGAAACGCCCGGGCCGCGATACCGTGGCCCCGGTGAAAGCGCCGCGTTCCACCCCGAACAGCTCCGACTCGATCAGGGTCTCGGGGATGGCCGCGCAATTGATGGCCACAAAGGGCCGCTGGGCCCGCGGGCTGATGCGGTGCAGGGTCTGGGCAAACAGCTCCTTGCCCACGCCCGAAGCCCCGGTGAACAGCACCGTGGCCTGGGTGGGTGCCACGCGCTGGATCAGGTGGCAGGCGGCGCTGAAGCTGGCCGAGATGCCGATGGGCTCGGGCGCGTCGGCGCCAAGCCCCAGGGCGGCGGCGGCGGGGGCCTTCGGCGCCCCCGTGGAACTGAGGCTGGCCCCGGCGCTGAAGCCCCGCACCCGGGGTGCCGAGGCCTCGGGCAGAAAGTAGTGCAGGTCCAGCTCGGGGTCTTCCCACTGGTCGGCGGGACGGCCCGTGATGCGGCAGGCCTCGGCCCCCATTGAGCGGCAGGCGGTTTCGCGGTAGATGATGAGCTTGCCCATGAAGGCGCTGGCGTAGCCGCTGGCATAGCCCACCTGCATCCAGCAGGCCGGCTCGGTGCCGATGCCGAAGGCGGCCATGTGCTCGTCGTCCTCGCTGGAGTCGTGCCACCAGTAGTCAGCAAAGAAGTCGCCGCGGGCGATGTCGAATTCGAAGCGGATGGTCTCGGGCCGCACCATGCCCTCCAGCCGGTGCAGGCTGGGGCCGGCGTGGAAGGCATTGGCCGGGTCGCTGTCGGGCCACATGCGGCGCACCAGTTCGGCATCGCGGGCACCTGCGGCATAGCCCACCCGGGTGAGCAGCGAACGGGCCTGCTCCTGGCCCAGACTGGCGATCAGCTCGCGGCGCAGCGAGCCATAGGTGGACGAGCGCCACAGCAGCATGCGCTGGTCGTTCATCCAGATGCGGCCATCGCCGGGCGAGAAGCTCAGGGTCTCGGCCAGATCGCGCTGCGTGGGCGCCGCGCCTTCGTCGATGTCGGCGCTGCTGCGCGACTGCAGCAGGCTGGCCTGCAAGGCGGCCAGGCTGAGGCGGGGGGGTGTTTGTTTCATCGCGGCAGCGCCGTAGCGAGCGGCGTCATCGATCAATTTTTGAGCATCAAATTCTAATCAATCAAGCCACCATTGACTCAGGGTTTCTACGGATCGCCCTCGGCAAGCCCTTGAAATGCAACGACTTTTTTTGCAGCCCGAACTGGCACCGGGGTTGCAATGCTGTAGCGGCATTCTTTTCATCACGACAACGGAGTCAACCATGCTTCAAGGCAAGAAAATCATCGTCACCGGCACCGCATCGGGCATCGGCGCCGCCACCGCAGCCCTGCTGAGCCAACAGGGGGCCGAGGTCATCGGCGTGGACATCCAGCGCCCGGCGCAGTTCAAGGGCCAGTTCGTGCAGGCCGATCTGTCGCGCCAGGACTCGATCGATGCGCTGGTCGCCGCCCTGCCCCAGGGGCTGAACGGCCTGGCCAACATTGCCGGACTGCCGCCCACCCGCCCGGCGCCCGCGGTGCTGCGCGTGAACCTGGTCGGTCTCAAGTACCTGAGCACCCAGCTGCTGCCGAAGCTGGCCGATGGCGCCGCCATCGTCAACCTGGCCTCGCTGGCCGGACTGGGCTGGGCCGACGCCAAAGACACCATCCTGGCCGCCGACGGCCTGGGCTTTGATGAGGTGGACGCCTTCTGCCAGCAGCACGGCATCGAAGGTGCCCGCAGCTACTTCTTCTCGAAGGAGGCCCTGATTGCCTGGACACTGCAGAACCGCTGGACCTGGCGCGCCCGGGGCATCCGCATGAACGCCGTGAGCCCGGGGCCGGTGGACACCCCCATCCTGCAGGACTTCATCGAGACCCTGGGCGCGCGCGCCGAAGAGGACATGCGCACCATGGACCGCCCCGGCACCCCGGCCGACATCGCCCCCGTGGTGGCCTTCTTGCTGTCCGACGCCTCGGGCTGGATCCGTGGCACCAACATCCCCACCGATGGCGGCATGTACGCCAACGTGCTGTGCCAGATGAACGGGCTCTGAGCCGCGGAAACAGGAGACCCCGACATGAGCACCATTTCCATGCTGATCGATGGCCAGACCGTGGCCGCCGCGGACGGCAGCACCTTTGAACGACTGAACCCGCTGGATGGCTCGCTGGCCACCACCGCCCCGGCGGCCAGCGCCGCCGACGCCCGCTCTGCCGCCGATGCCGCCGCCAAGGCCTTCCCGGCCTGGGCCGCGATGGGCCCGGGCGAGCGACGCAAGCTGCTGATGAAGGCCGCCGTCGCCCTGGAGGCTCAGGGCGAGGCCATTGCCCAGGCCATGGCCCGCGAAACCGGCGCCTCCGGCCTGTGGGCGGGCTTCAATGTGCACCTGGCAGCCGACATGCTGCTGGAGGCCGCCGCCCTGACCACCCAGGTCAGCGGCGAGCTGATCCCCTCCGACCTGCCGGGCAGTCTGGCCACGGCGGTGCGCCAGCCGGCCGGCGTGGTGCTGGGCATCGCGCCCTGGAACGCACCGGTGATCCTGGGCGTGCGCGCCATCGCCGTGCCGCTGGCCATGGGCAACACCGTGGTGCTCAAGGGCAGCGAGCTGTGTCCGGCCACGCACGGCCTGATCATCCAGGCCCTGCAGGAGGCCGGTCTGCCCCCGGGCGTGGTCAACTTTGTGACCAATGCACCGGCCGACGCCGCCACCGTGGTCGAAGCCCTGATCGCCCACCCGGCGGTCAAGCGCGTCAACTTCACCGGCTCCACCCATGCGGGCAAGATCATTGCCGCCACCTGCGCCAAGTACCTCAAGCCCTCGGTGCGGGAGCTCGGCGGCAAGGCCCCCCTGCTGGTGCTCGATGACGCCGACCTGGACGCGGCCGTGGACGGCGCCATCTTCGGCGCCTTCGCCAACTCGGGGCAGATCTGCATGTCCACCGAACGCATCGTGGTCGATGAATCGGTGGCCGACGAGTTCGTGGCCCGCTTCGCAGCGCGCGCCACCGCCCTGCCCCTGGGCGACCCCCGACTGGGCCCCACCGTGCTGGGCTCGGTGGTGGGCCAGGCCACGGTGGACCGGTGCAACGCCCTGATCGACGACGCGCTAGCCCACGGCGCCACCCTGGTGTGCGGCGGCCGTGCCGACAGCACCCTGATGCCCGCCACCGTGCTCGACCACGTGACGCCGGCCATGCGCCTGTACAGCGAAGAGAGCTTCGGCCCCGTCAAGGGCGTGATGCGCGTGGCCGGCGAAGACGCGGCCGTGGCCTGCGCCAACGACAACCCCTTCGGCCTGTCGGCCGCCGTGTTCACCCGCGACGCGGCCCGCGGCTGGCGCGTGGCGCAACGCATCGAATCGGGCATCTGCCACATCAACGGCCCCACGGTGCACGACGAGGCCCAGATGCCTTTTGGCGGCGTCAAGGGCAGCGGCTGGGGCCGCTTTGGCGGGCGCGCCGGCATCGAGGCCTTCACCGAGCTGCGCTGGATCACGCTGCAGACGGGGCCGCGGCACTATCCGTTCTGAGCCTCCAACAGGCGGCCCGGGCATCACCCGGTGCCCGCCCCTGCCCCCTGCCCTGGCAAAAGGTCAGGGCAGGCCAGCAGGCGCCGCGTGTGCGCCTGGGTCACACGCCGGCGTCAGCACCTTGGAAGCGCACGCCCAGGCCGACAAATATTCTCATTTTGTCAACTCAGTTTCTCATAACGTCAAGTCTACGGCGGCTCAATTCAGCAAAATTGGCAGCCGTCTGAGTCCATCGTCCCTGCCAGCCCGGCGGGCCGATGACCCCGCCCTGCACCCCCGAGATTCCCAAGGCCTTGCGCATCAGCAGGACGCCGTTGGGTGACTTGCACATGAATGAGGAACACCCATGAAACTGTTGATTGACTTACCCGTCAAGGCCAAGCTGGGCCTTTCGTTCGGGCTGCTGGTGGCCCTGCTGGTGGCCTTGTCTTTTGCGATCAACTCGTCCTTGTCCGAGGCCAATGACCGGTTCCGATCGTATGTGGATGGCGTGCATCAGCGCTCTGACGAGGCCCACCTGGTCCGACAGGCCATCGATCATCGGGCGATCGCGGCGCGCAACCTGCTGGCGGTGCGCAACCCGCAAGACATCGATCTCGAACGCCAGGCCCTGCTCAAGGCCCAGAAAGATCTGGAGCAGCACCTGGGTCGCCTGGTGGCCTTGGCGCAGGCCAAAGAGGTGTCCGAACA
This sequence comes from Curvibacter gracilis ATCC BAA-807, assembly GCF_000518645.1. Classification (GTDB taxonomy): domain Bacteria; phylum Pseudomonadota; class Gammaproteobacteria; order Burkholderiales; family Burkholderiaceae_C; genus Curvibacter; species Curvibacter gracilis. The sequence goes on from NZ_JADZ01000022.1 coordinate 23,067, forward strand.
GGCGAGGAAGATGATCGCCACGATCGCGAACATCGAGAAGCAGTACGCCCCGGTGGCCCAGACCATTGTCGACCTGGCACTCCAGCAGCAGTACGACGAGGCCACGGCCTTGATGATCCGGGAGTGCCGGCCCCTGCTCGCCGCCTTGACGCTGGCCACCGATGAGTACAACGCGTTTTCGGCACATCGCTCCACGACCCTGTTAACGGAGGCTGATGAAGTCCTGAAGCTCAAAAGGCAGCGCCTGGTGGCGATCTGCATCCTGATCGCGCTGGTGGGCGTGGCCTTGGCCTATCTGAACGCGCGGCTGATCGTGCGGCCACTGATGCGCGTCCTGAGCACGGTGGATGCGGTCGGTCAAGGAGATCTTTCCGCCAACATCCAGGTGGAATCACGCGATGAGATTGGCCAATTACAGCTGGGGATGAAGCGCATGCAGCAGTCCCTGGCTTCGGTGGTGTCGAATGTGCGTGAAAGCGCGGACTCCGTCTCGATGGCCAGCAATGAAATTGCGCAAGGCAACCACGACCTGTCCCACCGCACCGAAAGCCAGGCCAGTGCCCTGCAGCAGACCGCTGCGTCGATGGAACAGCTGTCCTCCACAGTGCGCATGAATGCGGACAACGCCCAGCAGGCAGATCAGCTGGCCAAGAGCGCGTCGCAGATCGCGGAGCAAGGGGGCCAGGTGGTGGGCCAGGTGGTGGAGACCATGAAGAGCATCAGCGACAGCTCGCTGAAGATTGCCGAGATCATCAATGTGATCGATGGCATTGCCTTTCAAACCAACATCCTGGCTCTGAATGCGGCGGTGGAGGCGGCCCGGGCGGGTGAACAAGGCCGGGGCTTTGCGGTGGTGGCCGGTGAGGTTCGCAGTCTGGCGGGCCGCAGTGCGCAAGCGGCCAAGGAGATCAAGGGCCTGATCAGCGAGAGCGTGGACCGGGTCGAGGCCGGCTGCGTGCTGGTGGACCAGGCCGGCGTGACCATGGGCAATGTGGTCTCCAGTATCCGCCGGGTCACAACCATCATGGCGGAAATCAGCACCGCCAGTGCCGAGCAAAGCACCGGGGTGGTCCAGGTGGGCGAGGCCGTGACGCACATGGACCAGGCCACCCAGCAAAACGCCGCGCTGGTGGAAGAGATCGCTGCCGCCGCGACTGCGATGCAGAACCAGGCTCGCGATCTGGTGGACGCCGTTTCCGTGTTTCGCCTGAAGTCTGCCTGAAGCCCACCGAAAGCTGCGGCCATGACAACGCATCGATTTCGGATCGCGCTTCTGTATGGCGCTGCCATCTCAGGCTTTCTGCTGCCCCTGGCCATCACCTGGCATGCTATTCGCGAGCAGACCCGCCAGCACCTGCTGGCCCAAGCTGAAGACTTGGCCACCTCGGTCCTTCGCTCCGCCGAGATGGTGTCAGACCAGTCAGTCAGCGCCATCCAGTCGATCGAGCAGCACCGGATCGACACCCCTTGCGATGACCAGTCGGTGACGCTGATGCGCCAGGAGCTGATCCGCAACAAGCTGCTGCAGGACGTGGGCTACATCAAGGACAACTGGCTGCGCTGCTCGGCCCTGCTGGCCTCGCCCCACGACCTGGGGCCCTTCGACTACCACAGTGCGATCGGCAATCAGGTCAGAGTCCACCTGTGGCATCCCCTGGTGCCCACGATCAGGACCATGGCCTTGACCCATGCCGAATCGGGCTACACCGTGTTCGTCCACCCCGACCTGCTGCTCGACATGCTGCCCAAGGGGGAGGCCTCTCAGATCGCGCTGGTGAACATCTCCAATCAGAAAGTGGTGATGACGCGGGGGCCGATGGCAGCCGATGCCCATCTCGGTCAGGTGACCCGGGCCCAGGCCTTTGTCGAGTTGAAGGACGAGCGTGTGAGGGTCTGGAAGCCCTCCAGCCGCTACGACTTTGGAGCCCTGGTGACCGTGCCCGCCGAGGTCCTGGCCAGTGAATTGCATCGGCAATTTGTCTGGATGGTGTTCATGGCCCTGGGGGCCAGTGGCGTGCTGGCCTGGGTGCTGTTCAGGATTGCGCGCATCACCCAATCCCTGCCCACCGAGTTCAAACAGGCCCTGAAGCGTCATGACGAGTTGTTCCTCGTCTACCAACCGATTGTGGACACCCGCAGCGGTGATTGGGTGGGCGTGGAGGCCTTGTTGCGCTGGCGCCGGCAGAACGGCGAGCATGTGGCGCCCGACCTGTTCATTGCGATGGCCGAGCGTCGTGGTCTGATCAAGCTCGTCACGGAGAAGGTCATGTTCTTGTTGAGTCAGGACATGCCCCGCATGCTGGCCGTCCACCCTCGTTTGCAGATGGCCATCAACGTGTGCGCGGAAGACCTGAAATGCCCGGGCATTGTCGACCGCTTTCAGGCCCTGATCGCGCAGCTGGGGGTACCCGCCACGCAGATCCATGTCGAGATCACGGAGCGGGTGGCGGTTGACATTGATCAGTCCATCGACAACGTCAGGAGGCTGCATGCGCTGGGCATCAAGGTCAGCCTGGATGATTTCGGCACGGGCTATTCCAGCCTGACCTACCTGGCCACGCTGGAGCCAGACCAGGTCAAGATCGACCGGTCGTTTGTGGCGGCCATCGGCAAGGGGCTGGTGACCTCCCATGTGGTCGATCACGTCATCGAACTGGGCCACCGCATGCACCTGGACATGGTCGCCGAGGGCGTGGAAACCCAGCAGCAGGCCGACTACCTGCGAGCGCGTGGGGTTCAATGGGCCCAGGGCTGGCACTATGCCAAGCCCATGCCGGTCAGTGCCTGGCTGGAGCAGTACCGCAGGCCGAACACTGCCGCCCCCCTGACACCGGTGCCCGCTTGAGACGGGGCTGCGGCGACGCACCGGCCGCCCTCACGGCGCATTGACCGCCTGAGCCTCGGGCAGGCCATGGCGACTGCGGGCCGTGAACCCGAAATGCGTGCGATGCCAGCGGGAGAACGCGCTGAGCTCTGAAAACCCCAGCAGGATGGCGATGTCTGAAAACGGCCGCGCCCCGTCCAGCATGTAGTTGGCCAACAGTTCCTTGCGCATCTGGTTCATCAAGGCCTTGAAGCTGCTGCCCTCCTTGGCCAGCCGGTTGGCCACGGTGCGGCGGTCCACCCCCAGGTGCTGCGCCACCACCTCGACCCGGCAATGCCCCCGTGGCATGAGCAGCACCATCAGGTTCTTGACCTGGTCCGACATGCTGGAGCGGTGGTTGTGCTCGGCCTCCAGCAGACGCTGCGAGTAGCGCGCCATCACCGGGTCGGCTCCGGGGTTGGGCGCCTCGAGATCCTGCGCATTGCAAAGAATGTCGTTGAACTCCTGACCGAAGCTCACCGGGCAGCCAAAGACGCGCCGGTGCCAGGTGGCGTTGGGCGGTGCCAGGTGGCGGAAGGTGACGGCCTTGGGCGACCAGGACTCACCCAGAAAGATGCGCAGGAAGTTGAAGGTCGTCGCCATCGCGAGTTCTGTCGCCTGCCGCGACATGTGGCGCAAATCAGGCAAAGTTTCCTCACGGATGGCCATCCAGGGGCCGGTTTGGACGAGTGAGACCGTCATGGCCGAATTGTGTGTGTGCACGTTCTCCACCAAGGTCTCCAGGGCCTTGCGCAAGGTGGGCTGGTCACGCAGCAGCAAACCCAAGGGCCCGAGATTGGACAAGCGTCGCGATGCGGCCATGCGCAGGCCAAAGGCGGGCTCCTTGGCCCGCTGCGAGGCCAATTCAAGCAATTGACTGATCGCAGAGGCCGCAATCAACAGGTCTGGATCGCTGAGACAGCGCTGAGGCAGACCGACCTCCTTGACCAGCGCACTCGCGTCCAGCCCGCACTCGCTGGCGACGCGCTCAAAGTTGGTCAAAGCGGCAGAACGGGTGGTAGGCATGGAAAACCCTCAATTTCACGAAATGTCAACTTCAATTCCCTTTTTGTCAAGTTCAAAGTGATCGCGACTCTCAGAATCGCTTCACCAACTACTTCACTTGTGGCGAGTCCACGCAAAAGGAGATCTCCGATGAAAGTCGTTCCGCTCACCTGTGCCATTGGCGCTGAAATCCAAGGCATCCAACTGTCCGAGGCGGGTCGCAATGCCGCTCTCGCCGGAGAAATCAACGAGCTACTGCTCAAGTACAAAGTCTTGTTTTCACGCGATCAAGACATGACGAATGCCGAACATGCCGCGTTCGCCCGCACATTCGGTGAGTTGGAAGACCATCCTCTGGCGCCCAGCACCAGTGGTGAGCCCGGCATCATTCAAATCTGGAAGACCCCCGACAGCCCGCCGGAGCGCTACGAAAACGCCTGGCATCACGATGCGACATGGCGTGAATGCCCGCCCATGGGCGCCGTGCTGCGTTGCCTGGAGTGCCCGCCCGTGGGCGGCGACACCATGTGGGCCAACATGGAGTTGGCGTATGAACGCCTTCCCGATCACGTCAAAGACGCCATCGAGGGCCTTCGAGCACGCCACAGCATGGAGGCCACCTTCATGGCCGCCAAGCCTGCCGATGAGCGCCTGGCCATGAAGGCGCGATTCCCAGACCCGGAGCACCCGGTGGTGCGCACCCATCCGATCACGGGCAAGCGAAGCCTGATGACGGGTGGGTTCATCACCCACTTCACCAATTTCCATACCGCGCGCAATGTCCGCTTCGGTCAGGACTTTCACCCCGGCATGTCCAACTTGCTGCAGTACCTGGTCAGTCAGAGCTTCATTCCCGAGTACCAGATGCGCTGGCGCTGGAGCCCAGGCTCCGTCGCGATCTGGGACAACCGCTGCACACAGCACTATGCCGTGATGGATTACCCGCCCTGCCATCGCAGGATGAACCGGGCCACCATCCAGGGCGATCGCCCGTTCTGAGGATTGCCATGGACCGCGATCTGAATATGGAACTGACCCACCACTATGCCCAGGTGGGTGAGGTGCGCCTGCACTACGTCACCGGCGGCCATGGCCCGTCGATTGTGTTTCTGCATGGCTGGCCTCAAACCTGGTACATGTGGCGCGACGTGCTCCCCGGCATGATGCAGAACTACCGGGTGGTGGCCGTTGACCTGCGAGGACTTGGGGACTCTTCTCGCCCGAGCGGCGGCTACGACACCAAGACGGTGGCACAGGACATCTGGGCCCTCATGCACGACGTGCTGGGCCAGAAGTCCTTTTATGTTGCGGCCCACGATTGGGGAGGGCCCGTGGCTTACGCCCTGGCCGCACAACACCGTGATGCAGTGCGGGCCATGGCGATCTTCGATGCGCCGGTCCCTGGGGATGGATCGCCGCTGAGCGCCATTCCTCGCTGGCATTTTGGCTTTCATGGGGAGGCCGATCTGCCCGAGGCGATGGTGAGCGGCCGTGAAGACGTCTACCTGCGATACATGTTCCGCAAGGCAGGCGCACGCCCTGACGCCATCACAGAAGAAGCCCAACGTGAGTATGTGCGGGCCTATTCCCAACCAGGCGCCATGCGGGCCGGCTTCAACTATTACCGGGCGATGGCACAAGATGGCCACGAAAACCGTGAATTCTTGCGAACCGGCGGCAAGTTGCCCATGCCCGTGCTGGTGTACGGAGGGGGTGCGGCCAACATTGGGCGCGGCTACTTCGCCATGGACTCATGGCAACGCATGTGCAGTGATGTGCGCGGCGGCGTGGCCCCCGACTGCGGCCATTGGATCCCCGAGGAGCGCCCGCAATGGGTCATCGCCCGCCTGCAGGAATTCTTCAACGAGATGGATTTGGCGCAGAAGCCACGTCTTTCCTCTCCCCCTTCCCTTGATTCTTCAACCCCCCAGCCAGGAGCTGCCATGTCCATGTACTTTGAAACTGTCGATACCGCATTGATCGATGTTGAATCTCTTCCTTGGATTCCGTTTACGCCCTACAGCGACACGATTCTGATGAAACTCATCAAGGTCGATCCCGTCCGGGGTGACTGGATCACGCTGTTGAAGTTGCCCCCTCACACCGAACTGCCTCTGCATCACCATGCAGGCACCGTGATGGTGTCGACCATCAAAGGCTGCTGGCGGTATCTGGAACACGACTGGGTGGCAACCCCGGGCAGCTTCGTGTACGAGACTGCAGGTTCACGTCACACGCCAGTGACGGTGGGCGAGGAGGAGGTGATCACCCTCAACATCGTTCAGGGCGACTGGAACCTGATGTCGCCGGACGGCGCGGTGCTGGCGATTGAAAATTGGAAATCGATGATGGATCGCTACCTCAGCTTCTGCAAGAAGGAAGGCGTCGAACCCATCGACGTGTCCAGCTTCGGTCGCTGAGATCGACTAAAACAAGCTCTCGATGAGGAGACAAGCATGAAAACGCCTTGTGATAGAACCCGCCGCGGCATGGGTCGTCAGGCACTTGTGGCGGCCTTGCTGCTGAGCAGTGCAGGCCTGGCTTGGGCACAGCACTGGCCCGACAAGCCGATTCGATTTGTCGTGGGCGGCCCTGCGGGTGGCGGCGTTGATCTGGCTGCGCGCGTATTGGCCGAACGGCTGAGCGCACAATTTGGACAGCAAGTCATTGTTGACAACAAGCCGGGCGCCGCTGGTCTGATCGGTGCAGCAGATCTGCTCAAGTCTCCCCGGGATGGCAGCACTTTCATGGTGCAGGTCAATGCCATCGTCTCTGAGATTCCGCACGCGGTGAAAATGCCTTTCGACCCACTCAAGGCACTCAAGCCGCTTGCGGAACTCAGTCGCCTTGGCCTGGTGTTCTCAACCAACAGCCAAGTGCCGGCGAATACCTTGAGTGAGTTCATCACCTATGCGAAAGCGAACAAGGGCAAGGTCAACTTTGCCTCCTACAGCGCTGGCACCTTGTCTCATACGCTGGGCCTGGCTTTGAACAAACAGGCTGGCCTGGACATGGTTCATGTCGCCTACAAAGGCTCTCCGCCCGCTCTTCAGGACCTGATGGGGGGCCAGGTCCAGGCCTCATTTGATGTGGCTGGCAACGTGGAACCCCACGTCAAGGCCGGGCGCATCAAGGTGCTCGCCACCACCGCACCGCAACGCCTGCCGATGTTTCCCGAGGTGCCGACCTTTGCAGAGCTGGGTTACAAGGATCTGACCGAGGTGATCTGGATTGGTTTGTGGACCACCCCCGATCTGCCTGCGCCCATCCAGCAAAAGATGCGCGACGCCACCCTCAAGGCCTTGCAAGACCCCAAGTTGCGCGAGGCCTACGCCAAGATGGGTTGGTCGATCGGTGGCCATGCCACGCCCGATGAACTGATGAGCTCGCTGCGCGCAGCATCAGACAAGCAAGGTGCGGTGCTGCAGTCCATCGGCTTCAAACCCGAATAAGCCCACCCCCACCCCGTTTGGCGCGGCACACGCCGCGTCACGCCATGAATCCACGCGGGACACGCTCCCGCGCTGGCTTACCCTGCTTTTGGAGTTTCCATGATCGGACAAATGATGCAGCAGCCGCTGCAGGTCTCTTCGTTGCTGCGTCACGCAGAACGCCACCACGGCGAGCAGTGGGTGGTGTCGCGCCGCGTCGAAGGCGACATCCACCGCTACACCTACCGCGACCTGGCACGGCGCGCCCGTCAACTGGCCAAGGCGATGGGCGCCCTGGGCGTTCTGCCGGGTCAGCGCGTGGGCACCCTGGCCTGGAACGGCTACAGGCACCTGGAGCTGTACTACGCGGTCTCGGGCTCCGGCGCCGTGCTGCACACCCTGAACCCCCGCCTGCATGTCGATCAACTGGTCTGGATTGCAGAGCACGCCCAAGACCAGGTGCTGTGCTTTGACAAGACGTTTCTGCCGATTGTCGAGGCGGTGGCAGACCGCTTGAAAGGCGTCAGGCACTTCGTGCTGATGACGGATCGCGAGCACATGCCCAGCGAATCGGCCATCCCCCACCTGCTGTGCTACGAAGAGCTGATGGCCGCACAGGACGATCACTTCGAGTGGCCGGCCCTTGACGAGAACACGGCCTCCAGCCTGTGCTACACCAGCGGCACCACCGGCAACCCCAAGGGCGTGCTGTACAGCCACCGCTCCACGCTGCTGCACACCCTGGCCTCGGCCCTGCCCGATTCGCTCAACCTCTCAGGCCGCGACACCATTTTGCCGGTGGTGCCGATGTTCCACGTCAATGCGTGGGGCTTGCCGTACTCGGCCTGCATGGTGGGTGCGAAACTCGTCTTTCCGGGCCCGGGGCTGGACGGCAAGAGCCTGTACGAGCTGTTCGAGAGCGAGGGGGTGACCCTGTCGGCAGGCGTGCCCACGGTCTGGCAAGGGCTGCTCAGCCATGTGCAGGCCCAAGGCCTGCGCTTCTCCACCATGAACCGCACCGTCATCGGGGGCTCGGCCTGCCCTCCTTCGATGATGGAGATGTTTGAGGACACCTATGGGGTACAGGTCATCCACGCCTGGGGCATGACGGAGCTCAGCCCCATCGGCACGGTGGGCGTGCTCAAGGCAGAACAACTGGCCTGGCCCAAGGAACAGCGCCGTGCCGCGCTGGCCAAGCAGGGCCGCTCGCCCTTCGGCATCGACATGAAGATCATCGATGCCCAGGGTGACGAACTGCCCTGGGATGGCAAGAGCGCGGGCGACCTGCTGGTGCGCGGCGCCTGGGTGGTCGAGCGCTATTTCGGTCTGGACGCATCGCCGCTGGAGAACAGCTGGTTCCCCACGGGCGACGTGGCCACCATCGATGCCCAGGGCTTCATGAACATCACCGACCGGTCCAAGGACGTGATCAAGTCGGGCGGCGAGTGGATCGGCTCGATCGACCTTGAGAACATCGCCATGGCCCACCCGGCAGTGGCGATGGCGGCCTGCATCGCGGCCCGTCATCCGAAGTGGGATGAACGCCCGCTGCTCATCGTGACCCTGAAGCCCGGCGCGGAGCTGAGCCGAGAGGCGATGCTGAACTTCTTCGAAGGCCGGATCGCCAAATGGTGGACGCCCGACGATGTCGTGTTTGTCGACGCGATTCCTCTGGGCGCCACAGGCAAGATGCTCAAGCACCAGTTGCGCGACAAATTCCAGAACCATCTGCTGCCACAGGGTTGAGACCATGAGCCACTGGAAGACCTGGTTGGCCGAGCGCTCCCGGGGCGTGTTGATGACGAGCATCGTGGCCATCGCGGCCATGGCCCTGGCAAGCCACTACGGCGCGCCTGTGATGCTGTTTGCCTTGCTGCTGGGCATGGCCGTGAACTTCCTGTCGCAAGACAGCCGATGCAAGCCGGGCATCGAGTTCACGGCCAGGCAGGTGCTGCGCTGGGGCGTGGCCTTGCTGGGGCTGAAGATCACGGTCGCCCAGGTGCAGGCCATGGGCTGGCAACCCCTGGCCATGGTGGTCACGGCGGTGGCGGCCACCATCGGCTTCGGCATTCTGGCGGCGCGCCTGCTGGGCTTCCAGAAATTCTTCGGCCTGCTCACGGGCGGCGCCGTGGGCATCTGTGGCGCCTCTGCGGCCTTGGCCATCTCGGCCGCCTTCCCGCAGCACCCCCAGAAGGAGCGGGCCACCCTCTTCACCGTGATCGGGGTCAGCACGCTCTCCACCATCGCCATGGTGCTTTACCCCGTGGTGGTGCGCCTGCTGGGCCTGGACGCGCTCAATGCGGGCTTCTTTCTCGGCGGCACGATCCATGACGTGGCCCAGGTGGTCGGTGCCGGCTACAGCATGGGCCCCGAAACCGGTGACGCTGCCACCGTGATCAAGCTGATGCGCGTGGCCATGCTGGTGCCGGTGATTGCGCTGGCGGCCTGGATGACGCACCGCCACAACCTCAGCCAGGCCGCACAGGCGCAGCAGGCCGGCGCCCTCCAGCCCGCGCGCCCCCCGCTGCTGCCCGGCTTTGCCGTGGCCTTTGTGGTGCTGGTGGCCGTGAACAGCCTGGGCTGGGTACCGCCCACCGCCAGCCGCGCCGGCCTGCAGATGTCGCAGGCCTTTCTGGTGGCCGCCATGGCAGCCATCGGCATGAAGACCCACCTCAAGGACATCCTCACGGTGGGCTGGCGGCCGGTGGCGCTGATGGTGCTGGAGACGCTGTTTCTGGCGGCCTTGTTTTTCGGATTGATGTGGGCGGCAGGCCTGCACGCGCAGGGCTGATGCATGGACACCCCCAGGGCTAGAGCCATGCCTGAGGGCCCCGCGCCATGCGACGTGAGTTTGATTGAACAGGTTTGACCAGGCCCGCAGCAGAAGGCCTCGCCGCGGCCCATGGCACTCTGTTCAGTCCAGCCGGATGCCCCGCTCCTGGATCAACGCCCCCCAGCGCGCCAGCTCCTTGTTCAAGTGCTCGGCCAGGGCCTGTGGCGTCGAGCCGATGGGCTCGGCCCCCACGCTCTCGAGCTTGCGCAGGGTCTCGGGCTGGCGCATGGCTGTGATGAGCGCCTTGTTCAGCCGGTTCACCACCTCGGCCGGCGTGCCCGCGGGTGCAAACACGCCAAACCAGGGCGACACCTCGTAGCCTGGAACGCCGGCTTCGGCCAGCGTGGGCACATCGGGCAAGGCGGACGATCGCCGCGCCGAGGTCACGCCCAGCGCCATCAATTTGCCCGACTGGATGTGCGGCCGGGCCGAGGTGATGCTGTCGAACATCAGGTCGACCTGCCCGCCCAACATGTCGGTCACGGCCGGGCCGCTGCCCTTGTAGGGGATGTGCAGCAGCTTCAGTTGAGCCATCGAGGCGAACACCTCGCCTGCCAGATGGATGGACGTGCCGTTGCCGGCGGACGCATAAGTCAACTTGCCAGGCTCGCGCCGGGCATGGGCCAACACGTCCTTGACCGATCGGTCGGCGCTGCGGGCGGGGTTGACCACCAGCACGTTGGGCACGACAGCGAGCAGGCTGACCGGCGCGAAGTCTTTCACGGGGTCGTAGCTGAGCTTGGGGTACAGCGCCTTGTTGGTGGCCATGCCGATCGAGGTGATCAGAAGGGTGTAGCCGTCCGCAGCCTGTTTGGCCACGTAGTCGGTACCGATGTTGCCCCCGGCACCGGGCCGGTTCTCGATCACAAAGGCCTGCCCGAGGTCTTGCGCCAAGCGGTCGCCCAGGGTGCGGGCAATGACATCCATCGCCCCACCCGGCGGGAAGGGCACCACCCACTTGACGGGCTTGGTGGGCCACCTGGGCTCGGTCTGTGCCTGCGCGCCCCAAGGCAGCACAAGGCCCACGGCCAGTGTTGCCAGCGCGGCCAGCGTTCTTCGGTTCAGGGCCATGTCAGACAATCGACGAAGGATGCTTGGCCAGCGAGGTGACCGTGATCTTCATGAACGGGAACAGCGGCAGTTGGCTCAAGGTGTCGTGCAGTTCGTCGTTGCTGGCCACGTCGAACACGCTGTAGTTGGCGTATTCGCCCACCACGCGCCAGAGGTGGGGCCATTTGCCGCTGCGCTGAAGCTGCTGCGAGTAGGCCTTCTCTTCGGCCTTGATGCGTGCCGCCTCTTCGGGCGCAATCGTCGATGGGATGTCGACAAGCATGTGAACCAGATACAGCATGGGATCTCCTCAAAGGTCAGGAAGCGTGTTCCAGGGTGGCAAGAAACTCAAGAATGGCCTGGTTGAACGCCTGCGGCGCCTCCAGATTGGACAGGTGCGAGGCCGGCACCACCGCCAGCCGGGCCCCGGCGATGCGGGCCTGCATGGTCTGTGCGTCGGCCACCGTCGTGACGGGGTCTGCCGCCCCCGCCAACAGCAGGGTGGGCGTGGTGATGCGGTGCAGTTCGTCGCGCAGGTCGGAGGTTGCCAGGGCCTCGCAGCAGGCGGCATAGCCTTGTGGCGCGATGCCTACGATCCAGGCTTGCGCAGCCTGCACCTCGGCCGGGTGCGCCTGGACAAAGCCCTCGCTGAACCAGCGGCTGGGCGATGACTCGGCCAGCGCGTGCATGGCGGCCGCCCCCCCCTTGCGCACGAAGATCGCGCGCTCCTGCCAGCCCTGCGTCGAACCGATGCGGGCCGCGCTGTTGCACACCGCTATGCCCGTGAAGCGCTGGCCCGCATGGATGCCCAGCCAAAGGCCGGTGTGGCCCCCCATCGAGATACCGCAGAACGCGGCCTGCTCGATGTCCAGGGCATCGAGCACGGCCAGCACGTCTTGGCCCAGCTCCTCAAAGCTGTAGGGCCCAGGGGTGACCGGGCTGCCCCCATGACCTCTTGTGTCGTAACGGATCAGGCGATGCCGCTTGGACAGGGCCTCGACCTGCGGGCCCCACATCTCCAACGGGGTGCCCAGCGAGTTGGACAGGATCAGCGCCGGTGCAGCGGCATCGCCATCGACGCAGACGCGGAAGGTTCCGCGCGCGGTGGCCAAGGGCACGGGCCTGGAGCGGCCCGGTTGAGGCGTGGGTTCATTCATGGCTGCCAGTCTCACGGGCGGTGGGCGGGTTGGCAAGTGCGGGAGCGAGTGCAGGTGCCAGTGCAGGAGCGATGGCAGGCGCGATGGGCAAGCCCACCATGCGCTCCAGCGCTTCGCGGCTGAGCCCTTCCACCGCATCGATCAACTGCAGGCCGTTCGGCGTGCAGGCGAAGGTGGCCAGGTCGGTGTAGACGCGCTTGACGCAGGCCAGGCCGGTCAAGGGGTAGCTGCACTGGGCGACCAGCTTGCTTTCGCCCTGCTTGGTGAGCAGGTCCATCATCACCCAGGTCTGCTTGGCGCCGATGGCCAGGTCCATGGCGCCGCCCACGGCGGGGATGGCGCCCGGGGCACCCGTGCTCCAGTTGGCGAGGTCGCCGGTGGTGCTGACCTGGAAGGCGCCCAGCACGCAGATGTCCAGGTGGCCGCCGCGCATCATGGCAAAGCTGTCGGCATGGTGGAAGAAGGCGCCGCCCGGCAGCAGCGTGACCGGTTGCTTGCCGGCGTTGATCAGGTCGTAGTCCTCCTGCCCCGGGGCCGGCGCCGGGCCCATGCCCAGGATGCCGTTCTCGCTGTGCAGCACCACTTCAAGGCCTGCAGGCAGGTGGTTGGCCACCAGCGTGGGCTGGCCGATGCCCAGGTTGACGACGGCGCCATCGAAGATGTCCTGGGCCACCCGCGCAGCGAGCTGGTCCTTGGTAAGAGCTTGGTAGTCCATGTTCATGCTGCCTTCTTGAAGCCGCCGGCCTGGGTGGCGACGCGGTCGATCTGCACGATCTGGTTGACGAAGATGCCAGGGGTGACGATGGCCTCTGGGTCGAGGCTGCCCAGTTCCACGATGTCGTGCACGGTGGCGATGGTGCGGCGCGCTGCCATGGCCATCACCGGGCCGAAGTTGCGCGCGGCCTTTCGATAGACCAGGTTGCCCCAGCGGTCGCCGGCCTCGGCCTTGATCAGGGCCACGTCGCCCTGGATCGGGTACTCCAGCACGTAGTGCTTGCCGTCGATCTCACGCGTTTCGCGGTCCCCGGCCAGGGCGGTGCCAAAGCCGGTGGGGCAGAAGAAGGCACCGATGCCGGCGCCGGCCGCACGCAGGCGTTCGGCCAGGTTGCCCTGCGGCACCAGTTCAAGCTCCAGCTGGCCGGCGCGGTACAGGCCGTCGAACACCTGGCTGTCGGCCTGGCGCGGAAAGCTGCAGATGATCTTGCGCACCCGCCCCGCCTTGAGCAGCGCCGCCAGACCCGTGTCGCCGTTGCCGGCGTTGTTGTTGACCACGGTCAGATCGCGGGCGCCCTGCTCGATCAAGCCCTCGATCAGCTCGTTGGGAATACCGGCCGTGCCGAAGCCGCCAATCAGGATCGTCGCGCCGTCCTGGATGCCCGACATCGCCTCGGCGACCGAGTGGGCGATCTTGTTGATCATGAAAACTGTCCTTCAAAAAATGGAAGCGCCCTGCACTTGCGTGCTGGCAGGCTCAGTCGAGTGCCATACCGGGAACCGCCCGCGCTGGCCCCTGGGCCGCGCGGCTGTGCTGGATGCAGAACACCGCCGCAGCCGCCACCACCGCCGGCAAGGCGATCGCCAGGAAGTTCTTCTCGAGAGGCAAGGCCATGGCCACCAGGCTGCCGATCACGATCGGCGCCAGGATGGCCCCGCTGCGCCCCACCCCCGAGGCCCAACCGATGCCGGTGGACCGCACCGCCATGGGGTAGTACTGGCCCACGTAGGCATAGGTCACGATCTGGGTGCCGATGGTCGAGGCACCGGCCAGGCCCACCAACACGAACAGCACCGGGGTGGGCACCGGGTAGCCCAGCAAGGTGATCGACGCGGCGGCCAGCAGGTACATGCCCACCAGCACGTACTTGATGTGAAAGCGGTCGGCCAGCCAGCCGCCGCCGATGGCGCCGAACATGCCGCCAAAGTTCAGCACCAGCACAAAGGTCAGCGCGGAGCCCAGCGTGTAGCCGGCGCCCGCCATCAGCTTGGTGAGCCAAGAGCTCAGGGCATAGACCATGAACAGGCACATGAAGAAGGCCACCCAGAACATCACGGTGCTGAAACCCCGGCCGTCCTGAAACAGCTTGCCGATGGGGGCGCTGGCATCGCGGTCCTGTCGGGGCAGGTCGAACGAGTCGTCCGGCTGCGGCCGAAAGCCAGGGTCCAGGCGTGCGGCGAGGGCCTGCAGGCGTGCCACCTGCTGCGTCTTGATGAGGTAGGGCATGGACTCGGGCAGGGACTTGAGGATCACCGGGATCAGCAACACCGGCAGCCCCGCCGCCAGGAACACCGACTGCCAGCCATAGCTCTCGATCAGGCCCTTGCCGACCACCGCGGCCAGCATGCCGCCGACCGCATAGCCGCTGAACATCAGCGTGACCATCGTGCTGCGGATCTTGCGCGGCGAGTACTCCGTCATCTGTGCCACCACGTTCGGCATCACGCCACCGATGCCCAGGCCCGCCAGAAAGCGCATGACACTGAAGGTGACCGGATCACTGGCGAACCCGGCCGCCGCGGTGAACACGCTGAACAAGCCAATGCAGATCGCGATCGCCATGCGCCGCCCGATGCGGTCGGCTACCGTGCCGAGGAAGATCGCCCCGAACATCATGCCGAACAAGGCCGAGCTGACCATGAAGCCCGCGTTGGTCGGGCTCACGCCCATCTGCTTCATGATCGATGGCAGGGCGATGCCCGCCACCGCCAGGTCGTAGCCGTCAAAAATGATGATCAGGGCGCACCAGAGCAGAACGCCCCGATGGAAGCCGCTGAATCGGGCTTCGTCCGCCAGCTTGTGCAGGTCGATGTGTTTCATGTTGCTGTCTCCGTGTTGTTGTTGTGAGGGTCAGCCCTGGTCGCCGCCCGCGACAGCCAGCACCGAGCCAGTGATGTACGACGACTCGTCGGACGCCAGGAACAGGATCGGGGCCACCTGCTCATCGATCGTGCCGTAGCGGTGCATCAGACTCGAGTCCTTGGTCTGGTCGACGACGCCTTGGTACCAGGCAGCCTCGGTGGCCGTCGGCTGGCTGGGGGCCGCCTGATTCCGGGGCACGCGCCGCGGTGGGGCTTCGGTGCCGCCCGGGGCGGTAGCGTTGATGCGGATGCCGTGGCGGGTGTGCTCCATCGCCAGCGAGGCGGTCAAGGCGTTCACGCCGCCCTTGGCCGCCGAGTACGGCACCCGGTGCACGCCCCGCGTGGCCACCGACGACACGTTGACGATCACGCCACGCTGGCGCTCCACCATGTGCGGCAACACCGCACGGCAGCACCACAGCGTGGGGAAGAGCGAGCGGCGGATCTCGGCCTCGATCTGCTGCTCTTCGTAATGCTCGTAGGGCTTGGCCCAGATCGTGCCGCCCACGTTGTTGATCAGCACATCGACACGGCCGAACTGCGCCAGGCATTGCGCCACCGCATGCTGCGCGCCGGCATAGGTTTCGAGATCGGCCTGGGCCGCAGCGGCCACGCCGCCGGCCTCACGGATCTGGGCCACCACCTCGTCCACGATGTCGGACCGGTCCAGCGCCAGCACCTGGCCGCCCTCGGCCGCGATGCGCAGGGCCACGCCGCGCCCGATGCCCTGGGCCGCGCCGGTCACCAGCGCCACCTTGTCTTGAAAACGTTGCGTCGTGCTCATGCGGCCACCGTCAGATTGGGGGTGAACTTCTCGTAGTGAAAGCTGGCCGGCTCGATGGCGGCCGCCTTGAAGTGCTTCTGCACGGCCTCGACCATGGGCGGCGGGCCGCACAGGTACACATCGACATTGCCGCCGTGCAGGGCCTGCGCCGGCATGTGCTGGGTCACGTAGCCCTGCTTCTCGTGCCGGGTCTGCGGGTCGGCCACACAGGTGTCGAAGCTGAAGCCCGGAATGCGGCGCGCGTACTCGGCGAGCCGGTCCACCATCACCAGGTCCTGGTCGCGGGTGACGCCGTAGATCAGGTGCACGGCCTGTTGCGTGCCCTGCTGCGCCAGCACCTCGAGCATGGACAGGAACGGCGCCAGGCCGGTGCCGCCCGCCAGCAACAACAAGGGCCGTGTGACGGCACGCAGGTAGAAGCTGCCCAAGGGGCCGCTCAGTTGCAGCGGCTGCCCCACCTGGGCGGCGGCCAGCCAGCCGCTCATGAGGCCATCGGGCACCTGCTTGATCATGAAGCTCATGCGCGGGCTGCCCGGTGCCGAGCTGAACGAATACGAGCGGTGCTGGCCACTGCCCGGCACCTCGATGTTCACGTACTGCCCGGGCAGGAAGGCGGGGGCCTCGGCCGGCACGTCCAGCACCAGTTCGTAGGCGGCGTCACCGAAGGCCGTCACCCCGGCGACCGTGGCCCCGAAACGGGCGGTGCCGGTCTTGCAGGCGGTGGACGGCACGGGCACCGCGATCACGCAGTCCGAGGTGGGGATCATCTGGCAGGTCAGCACCAGGCCAGCGTCGGCCTCGTCCTGCGTCAGGGCTTCTTCGATGTAGTCGTCGCCCAGCTCGTAGCTGCCCGCCTCGGCGCGGCATTTGCAGGTGCCACACACGCCGTCGGAGCAATCCATGGGCAGGTTGATGCGGTGGCGGAAGGCGGCGTCCAGCACCTTCTCTTGGGCGCCACACTCGACGAAGCGGGTCACCCCGTCTTCAAAGTTCAGGGCGATGCGGTAGTTTTTCATGAGGAGTACCTGGCCTGTCAGATGTGGTACACGTCGACGACCTGGCTGATGTAGTCGTTCTTCAGCACGATCTTCTTGCGCGCGATCAGGTAGCCGGCGTCGCCGCCCTGGCGCAGCGTCGCGTAGATGGTGCCGAAATAGTGATCGGTCGCCTTGTAGCGGTGGCTCAGGGTGTGGAAGTTGTAGCGAACGTCCACCTGATCGCCACGGACGGCCAACACCTCCACATTGCTCAGCATGTGGCTGGTGCGCGGCTCGGGCATGGAAGCACTGGAGCGCTCGGTCTTGATGCGGAAGACGCGGTCTTCCAGGCCGTTGCGGTTCGGGTAGTAGATCAGCGAGATCTGGCTTTGCGGGTCGTCGGTGAGCTGGTCGTCGTCGTCCCAGGCCGGCATCCAGTACTCGACATCGGCGGCGTACAGCGCCAGCCAGGCATCGAACTCGCGATCGTCCAGGTGACGGGCCTCGCGGTACAGAAAGGTGCAGATGTCTGCGTAGTTCGCGCTCATGCCAGGTCTCCTTCGCGTTCCTGCCGCACGGCTTTTTTCATGGTCTGGGCCCAATGCTCGTGCTGGCACACGAACAGCCCCTCGTCTTCACTGCGCTCGCCACTGATCAGGGGCTTCATGCCCATCTTCTGGGCGTTCTCATCGGGCCCCTGCACCCACAGCGGCGCGCCACGGCTCAAGTCGTTCCAGGGTGCGGCCTTGCCCGCATAGCCGGTCTGGCAGGAGCGGAACTCCTCCAGGTCATCGGCCGTGCCCATGCCCGACACATTGAAGAAGTCTTCGTACTGGCGGATGCGCAGCGCACGGTCTTCAGCGCTCTCGCCCTTGGGGGCGAAGCAGTAGATGGTGATCTCGGTCTTGTCGACGCTGATGGGGCGCGTGACGCGGATCTGGGTGGAGAACTGGTCCATCAGGTACACATTCGGGTACAGGCACAGGTTGCGCGTCTGGCCGACGATGAACTCCGCTTTGCTCTCGCCGAGGCGCTGTTTCAGCTCTTCGCGGCGGTTGTAGACCGGGCGCACTTCGGGGTTCATGGTCTGGGTCCACAGCAGAATGTGGCCGTTCTCGAAGCCATAGACCCCGCCCACGCTCTTGCTCCAGCCATTGGCATCGACGGCCTTGGTGCCCCCGTCGGCGCGGCGGCCCATGGTGGCCGCGTAGTTCCAGTGCACGGAGCTGACGTGGTAGCCGTCGCTGCCGTTTTCCATCTGCAGCTTCCAGTTGCCGTCGTAGGTGTAGCTGGAGTTGCCGCGCAGCACCTCCAGGCCCTCGGGCGCCTGGTCCACGATCTGATCGATGATGACCTTGGTCTCCCCCAGGTGCTCGCTCAGCGAGGGCACATCGGCGTTCAGGCTGCCGAACAGAAAGCCCTTGTAGCTCTCGAAGCGCGCCACCTTCTTCAGGTCGTGCGAGCCTTCTTTGTTGAACTGCACCGGGTACTCGGTGGTCTTCTCGTCCTTGACCTTGAGCAGCTTGCCGGTGTTGTTGAAGGTCCAGCCATGGAAGGGGCAGGTGAAGCTGCCCTTGTTGCCGTGCTTCTTGCGGCACAGCATGGCACCGCGGTGCGCGCAGGCATTGATCACGGCATTGAGCTGTCCGTCCTTGCCCCGCGTGATGACGATGGGCTGGCGGCCGATGGAGGTCGTGAAGTAGTCGTTGACCTCGGGGATCTGGCTCTCGTGGGCCAGGTAGACCCAGTTGCTTTCGAAGATGTGCTTCATCTCAAGTTCGAACAGCGCGGGGTCGGTGAAGATGTCGCGGCGGCAGCGGAAGATGCCAGCGGCCTTGTCGTCTTGCAAAGCGCTGTCCAGCAGCTTTTCAAGGTCGCCGTACTTGTCGGGGCTTGTGCTCGTGTTCATGGCGGGGCTTCTTGGGGGTGAGGCCATCCCCCGCGACCGATGTCGCGGTGGGTGACCAAGAGGGGGATGACGGGGTGGAAGCTGCTGGGCAGCTTCACACTCAGGCGGCCAGGCGGGGGCGGTCGACGATCTGGTTGTCGACGCCCTGCACCAGGGCACTCAGGCGGATGTCGAACACGATCTCGGCAAAAGGCGCGTTCAGGCCGTGGGCCTGGAGGCTGGCGGCATCGCTGCGCTCGACCAGCGCAGGCACCAGGCCCTCGCGGGTGGCGTAGGCAAAGTCGTCGAACACCAGGGGATCACCGTCGATGTTGATCTGGGTGGTCAGCTTGCGATGGCCTTCGGCGCTCACGAAAAAGTGGATGTGCGCCGGCCGATTGCCATGGCGGCCCAGCTGGTTCAGCAGGGCCTGGGTGGGGCCATCGGGCGGGCAGCCATAGCCCACGGGCACGATGCTCTGGAACTTGTAGCGGCCCTGGGCGTCGGTGACGATGGTGCGGCGCATGTTGAAGGGCTGTTGCTCGCCCGTGGGGTCGAAGTGCGAGTAAAAGCCCTTGGTGTTGGCATGCCAGACCTCGACCGTGGCCTTGGGCATGGGCTGGCCATCAGCACCATAGACCGTGCCATGCATGATCAGGGTATGGCCGTTGGCGTCGGTGCCGTCGTCGAGCCGGGCAAAGCCCTGCGCCACCGGGGCGCCGGCCACGTACAAGGGGCCTTCGATGGTGCGGGGGGTGCCGTTCTGCACGCCGAGCGCGGCGTCTTCGGCGTCCATGCGCATGTCGAAGTAGCGGTCCAGGCCCAGGCCGGGCGACAGCAGACCGGCCTCGCCCCGCGCGCCCAACTGGTTCAGGTAGGCAATGCCGGCCCAGTATTCGTCGGAGGTGATGTCCAGGTCTTCGATGGCCTTGAACAGGTCCGACAGGATGCGGTGCACGATCTTCTTGGTGCGGGGGTTGCCGCCAGCCTGGCCGAGGCCGCTGGCCAGACGCAGAAAGTCCTGGACTTCTGGGGTGTTGAAAATTTGAACAGTCATCGCAGTCTCCGTTGAGTAGGTGGTTGAAATCAGGTCAGGTGGGCCGCGCTCTGGGGCGCTGGTCCCGTCAGCTCAGCGCCGTGGCGGCCGGGCCGACCGTGGTGCGGGGGCGGTCGCGGCGGAAGTGCTGCACGCGGTCTTCGTCCAGGGCGATACCCAGCCCCGGCAAGGCGGGCACCGTGAGGTGGAAATCCTGGTATTCCAGCGGCTGGGCCAGGATCTCCTCGGTCAGCAACAGCGGGCCGAACAGCTCGGTGCCCCAGCGCAGCTCGCGGAAGGTGGAGAACACATGGGCCGAGGCGATGGTGCCGAAGGCCCCTTCGAGCATGGTGCCGCCGTACAGATCGATGTGGGCCGCGTCGGCGATGGCCGCCACGCGCTGGGCCGCCTGCAGGCCGCCAGACTGTTCGGTTTTGATGGCGAAGACGTTGGCACCGGCCACCCGCGCGATGGCAAACGCCGTCTCGGGGCCCATCAGCGATTCATCGGCCATCACCGCGATCGGGTACTTGCCGGTGAGGCGGGTCAAGGCGTCGACGCTGGCCACGGGCTGCTCGACCAGCTCACAGCCCGCATCCACCAGGCCGGCCAGGCCGTGCTGGGCCTCCAGCTCGCTCCAGGCCATGTTCACATCGACGCGCACCGAGCCCTGGTCGCCCAGGGCCTTCTTGATGGCGGCCACGTGCGCCACGTCTTCGCGCACCGAGCGGCGGCCGATCTTGAGCTTGAAGATCTGGTGCCGACGCAGCGCCAGCATGCGCTGGGCCTCTTCGATGTCGCGGCCGGTGTCGCCTGAGGCCAAAGTCCAGGCCACCGGCAGGCGCTCACGCAGGCGGCCGCCGAGCAACTCGGACACCGGCAGGCCGGTGCGGTGGCCCAGCGCGTCAAACAGGGCGGTCTCGACCGCGCACTTGGCAAAGCGGTTGTCGCGGATGGCCGTGTTCAGCCGGGCCATCAAGGCCGGCACGCGGTTGGCGTCGGCACCGATGAGTTGGGGCGCAAAGTAGGTGTCGATGGCCAGCTTCATCCCCTCGGGCGATTCCGCCCCGTAGGCCAGCCCGCCGATGGTGGTGCCCTCACCGAGGCCCACCGTGCCATCCGAGCAGCGGATGCGCACCAGCATCAGCGTCTGGCCGTTCATGACGGCCATCGACAGTTTGTGCGGGCGGATCGTGGGCAGATCGACCAGCATCGTCTCGACACGCTCGATGACGACGGGGCCGGCGGCGGCGGGTGGGCAGGCGGTGTTGTGCATGACCTGTATTGGACGCAGGCAGGCCGTTTCAGGCCAACACCGTTTTCATCTAATACGATACCTATTAGGTATGATGCTGTCGTTTTTCATTGAAAAACAAGCACTTGGATGACCATCATCCTGATAACCTATGGTTTTCCCCTATGGATCTGCGTCAACTCCGGTACTTCGTGGCGGTGGCCACCACCCGAAACTTCACACGCGCCGCGGAGCAGATGCACATCGCGCAGCCGCCGCTGAGCCGCCAGATCCAGCTGCTGGAAGAGGAGCTGGGCGTGCAGCTCGTCCAGCGCAACAGCCGCCCGGTGCGCCTGACCGAAGTCGGCAGGCTGTTCTACGAGCAATCCCTGCAGGTGCTGCACCGGGTCGATCAGATGAAGAACACGGCCCAACAGGCGGGGCGCAACCACCGGCAATCCATTTCGATCGGCTATGTGCCGTCCACGCTGTATGGCGGGCTGCCCGTGTTGGTACGGACCTTTCGCCGGCGTTACCCCGACACCGATGTGCACCTGGTCGACCTGGGCTCGATCCAGCAGATCAGCGAACTCAAGTCCGGGCGGATTGACCTGGGGCTGGGCCGCCTGCGCAGCCATGACACCTCGGTGGCGCGCACCGTGCTGCGCGAGGAAAAGCTGGTGCTGGCCATCCCGCCCGCTTGGCCGCTGGCCGCAGCAACCGGGCCGGTCTCGCTGCAGGAGCTCGATGGCCTGCCCATGCTGGTGTTCCCGAAAGAGCCCCGCCCCAGCTTTGCAGACCATGTGCTGGGCCTGCTGCACGAAAAGGGCGTGAAGTTGGCCGAAGTGCACGAGGTGCGCGAGCTGCACACCGCCCTGGGCCTGGTGGCGGCCGAGGTGGGCCTGTGCATCGTGCCGGCCGCAGCGCGCTTGCGCTCCGACATCGTGTATCGGCTGATCGCCGACGAGATTGCCACCTCGCCCATCATCCTGAGCCACCGCCTCAACGACGACTCGTGGTACATCGCCGCCATCAAGCAGCTGATCGCCGAGATGTACGCCCAGAACCCGCCCTGGCTGGATTTCCAGACCAATGCCTTTCCGTCCGATCTGGCGCAAAGCCAGGCTCAAGCCGCCGGCGCCAACGCCCCGAAGCGGTAGGCCGCCGTCACGCCGCCATCCATCAAGAAGTCACTGCCGGTGATGAAGCTGCCATCCGGCCCCATCAGCAAGGCGGCCACGTTGGCCACCTCATCCGGTGTGCCGGCGCGGCCCACGGCGCAGGCCTCGATCATGCGGCGGTAGCCCGCACCGCGGGGCCCGCTCAGCTCGTCGCGCGCCAGCGGGGTGATGATGATGCCCGGGCTGAGGGTGTTGATGCGCGCGCCGCGCTGGCCCCAGCGCACGGCCTCGGTCATCACGCGCAGCGCGTTGCCGCGCTTGGACAGCTGGTAGGCGTGCAAGGTGTCGCGCACCTGGTCGGGCTGGAGCCATGGCAGCGCCAGCAGCTCCTCGGTGGGGGACAGGGCCAGCGCACGGTCCTGTTCGGCGCTCAAAGCCCCGAGGCGGTGCCCTGACTGAGAAGAGATCACCACGCCTGAGCCACCGGGTGCGATCACCGCGCCAAACAGCTCCAGCAGCAAGGCCGTGCCGTAAAGGTCGACCTGCAGGATGGTGGCGACAGGCGCCTGCGAGGGCGAGACGCCCGCTGCATGCACCAAGCCGGTGACCGGGCCGATGCGGGTGGCGGCCTCGACCAGGGCCTGCACCGAGGCACGCGACGAGATATCGACCGCCAGCGGCGTGACTTCGAAGCCCGCATTGGCCAGCACGTTGGCGGCCTCTTCGGAATGCGCCTGGGTCAGGTTGGCCACCACCAGGTGCTTGCCAGCCCCTACACGACGGGCAATGGCCTGGCCAATGAAACCGGCGCCCACCACCACCAGCACTTCTTTTGTCATCTTCGACGCCTTCACAAATTCGCCTTCGTGGGGCTTGCCAGGTAGTGCGCGTCGGTCACGGACTCCAACCAGTCGGCAGCACTGCCGTTCAACACCTCGGTGATCGCCGTGTGGGTCATGGCGCTGTCGGGGGCCGCACCGTGCCAATGCTTGGTGTGGGGCGGGATGTGCACCACGTCGCCGACGCGGATCTCCTCCACCGGCCCTCCCCAGCGCTGGATGCGGCCGATGCCGGCCGTCACCAGCAGGGTCTGACCCAGTGGGTGGCTGTGCCAGAAAGTGCGGGCGCCGGGCTGGAAGCTGACCGCCCCGACCGAGGTGCGCTCGTCGCCGCTGGGCACCTGCATCATCTCGACACTGACACGACCCGTGAAGTACTGCTCGGGGGCCGCATTGACGGGGCGGCTGCCCGCGCGGGTGATCTGCAGATCGGCATCAGCGGCCGAGAAGGTAGCGGGCGCAGCCTGGGGCATGGCGCCCGTGGTGAAGAGGGGGTTCATGAGGCGTTCTTTCAGGTCAGAGGGCACAACAGGGGTCACAACAGGGGTCACAAGGCCAGTTTCAGGATGGTACTCACCACATCGCGGGTGTAGAGCTCGGCCACGCCAAACCACTTGGCATTGCCCAGCACGTTCTCGATCGTGGCAGGCAGCTCGGCCTCGGTGATGCCCAGTTGCGACAGGCGCGTGGGGGTGCCGATCTTGTCGAACCAGTGCTCCAGGGCCGCAATGCCCTGCTCGGGGGTGTCCACACCGAACACCTGGCGCGCAAAGCGGGTGAACTGGGCCGGGTTGCGGCCGTGGTACCACTTCATCCATGCCGGCATGACCACCGACAGCCCGGCGCCATGAGGCACATTGAACAGGGCCGAGAGCGCGTGCTCGATCATGTGGTTGGGGTAACCGAAGCCTGCCGTGCCCGAATAGACCAAGCCGTTCAGCGCCTGGGTGGCGGCCCAGGCGAACTCGGCGCGGGCCGGATAGTTCTCGGGCTCGGCCAGCAGGGTCTCGGTGGTTTCGATGACCGTGGTGAGGATGGCCTCGACCAGGCGCGAGTGAAAGCGTGGCTGCACCGTGGCCGTGAAGTAGCCCTCGATGGCATGGGCGATGACGTCGGCGGCCGAGTACACCAGGTAATCGCGCGACACAGTCTGCATCAGCGCCGGGTTGACGATCGATACCCGGGGATACGTATGCACCGAGCCGATGGCAAACTTTTCGCGGGTCTCGTCGTGCGTGACCACGGCGCCGTTGTTCATCTCGCTGCCGGTGGCGGCCAGGGTCAGGATGTCGAACACCGGTAAGGCCGAGTCGATGGCGGCCTTGCCGATGAACAGATCCCACACATCGCCCTGGTAGGGCACGCCCGCCGCAATGGCCTTGGCACTGTCAAGCACCGAGCCGCCCCCCACCGCCAGGATGGCTTGCACCTGGTGCTGGCGGGCCAGCGCGATGCCGTCGCGTACCTTGGAGATCAGCGGGTTGCTGACGATGCCGCCGAACTCGACCCAGGCCACGCCCTGGGCGGCCAGGCTCTGGCTCACAGTGTCGAACAGGCCGTCGCGCTTGATGCGTTCGCTGCCATAGGCCAGCAACACCTTGCGGATGCCGTGCTCGGCCAGGTGCTGGCCGATCAACTGCTCCTTGCCGGTGCCGAAGTCGATCTTGGTGGGGTTGTAGTAGGTGAAGTTGTCCATGGGAGGCTCCTGAGGAAGGGCAGCGTCCTGCTGCACCGCGATGGCCGTACTTTAGGCAGCACACCCGCATCCGACTAGACAGCAATAGGTTGAATGATTTACAACTGTTGGTTGTAAAAATGCCAAATGACCATGGCCATCAACGAACTGCGCTCGATCACCACCTTTGTCCGCTCGGTTGAATTGGGCAGCCTGAGCAAGGCGGCAGCGGCCCAGCAGATCACCCCGCAGGCGGCCAGCAAGGCGCTGGGGCAGTTGGAGCAGCACCTGGGGGTGCGCCTGTTCCACCGCACCACGCGCAGCCTGTCGCTGACCGAGGAAGGCCAGCGCTTCCTGGAGTCGGTGCAGCCTGCGCTGCAGGGCTTGCAGCAGGCCTTGCAGGGGGCTCGGCACACCCGGGAGGAGGTGGCTGGGCCCCTGCGCATCGTGGGTCCCCGCACCGTGCTGCAGCCCATCATCGGCCCGGTGCTCGATGAGTACTGCCGGCTCTACCCCGAGGTACAACCCGATGTGCAGTTGGACGACCGCATCGGCAACTGGGTGGAAGACCGGGTGGACGTGGGCTTTCGCCTGGGGCACCCACCCGAGGAGGGCTTGATCGCGCGCCGCCTGTTCGCCATGCAACTGCTGATCTGTGCTGCCCCGTCCTACCTGCGTCGCCACGGCCTGCCACGCAGCCTGGGGGAGCTGAGCGCCCACCGCTGCAGCGGGTTCCGGCGCTCCTCAGACGGGCGCGTGGCGCCGTGGCGTGTGCGCGTCGGGGACAGCGACCAGGACCAGGCCATCCGGCCGGCGTTCAGCACCAATGACGAGGCCTTCGAGCTGCGCGCCGTGCTGGCCGGCGAGGTGATTGCCCAACTGGCCGTGCCCACCGTGGCAGCCCACCTCCGCGCCGGCCGCCTGGTGCCCTTGCTGCCCCAGCACCTGTCAGACAGCCTGAGCCTGCACCTGTACTACGGCAGCCGTGTGGCCCAGCCGGCCCGGGTGCGTCGCTTCATCGACATTGCGGTGGAACGGCTGAGTGACAGCCCGGCCTTTGTGCTCACGCCCGCTGAACTGGCCCAGGCCCATGCCCGGGGTGTGGCAGGCCACACAACAGGCCGCTGATGGAGCCCGCAGCTGAGGGACACTGCGCGCGCTTTGCCCCCAAAAGCCACCGTCAATGCCACCGTCAACGCCAGCTGACCGGCGCCATGAACATGTAGCCCGCACCGTACACGGTCTTGATGATCTTCGGGTTCTGCGGGTCGGCCTCCAGCCGTTTGCGCAGGCGCGAGATGCGCACATCGATGGTGCGGTCGGCCGGCGACAGGTCGCGCTGGGCCAGCAGGTGCTCCCGGTTCAGGATCTGGTGCGGCCGCAGCAGAAAGGCGCGCAGCACCTCGGCCTCGGCCACGCCCAGCAGGTGTGCCTCGCCGTCGCTGCCGGTCAGTGTGTTGGCCGAGCTGTCGAAGGTCCAGCCCGCAAAGTGGGCGTGTCGCGCGGCCTCTGCCGCAGGCGCCTGGGCTCGGCGCCGGCGCAGGATGCTGCGCACCCGGGCCACCAGCTCGCGGGGCTCGAAAGGCTTGACCACATAGTCGTCGGCGCCCAGCTCCAGCCCCATGACCCGGTCGATCATGTGGCCGCGCCCGGTCAGCACCAGCAGACCGCAACTCGATTGCAGGCCGATCTGCCGCAGCAGCTCGATGCCATCGATGTCGGGCAAACCCAGGTCGACGATGCACAGGTCGGCCTGAGCCTGTTTCAAGCGGCGCAGCACCGAGCCGCCGTCGCGGAACCATTCGGTGGCAAAGCCAAACTCGGCCAGGCTGCGCGTCACGATGCGGGCCACGGCCTCGTCGTCCTCGATCACATAGACCAGGGGCTGGACCTGGCGGCCCTCTGCTGAATTGGCTGGATTCGCTGGCCGCGTCATGCACCGATCTCCCGCAGGGCGGCGCTGAGCTCTGCCTTGCCAAAGGGCTTGGCCAACAAGGGAACGTCCAGGGGGTTCTCGGCTTCAGCGGCGTACCCGCTCATCAACAGGATGTGGGCGACCTCGCCGGATTGGCGGGCATAGCGTGCCAGTTGGCGGCCATCAATGGTGCCCGGCATCACGATGTCGGACAGCAGCAGCTGGATGCCGGGCGTCTGGTCCAGGATGTCCTGGGCTTCGGCGCCGTTTTCGGCCTCGAGCACCACGTAGCCCAGGTCAAGCAGCAGGCGGCGCACGGTGATGCGGACCTGCAGGTCGTCATCCACCAGCAGGGCCAGGCCGGCCGTTGTGGGCGGGGGCACCGGTACCACGTGCTCTGCGGCGTCGGCCACGGCGCCGGATGGGGCCAGCGGCAGCCAGAGGCTGACGCAGCACCCCTTGCCCGGGCTGCTCTGGAGGTCGATGCCGCCGCCACTTTGCCGCACAAAGCCATACACCATCGACAGGCCGAGGCCCGTGCCCTGGCCGGCCGCCTTGGTGGTGAAGAAGGGCTCGAACACCCGGGCCCGGGTGCTGGCATCCATGCCGCAGCCGTTGTCACGGACCTGCAGACAGGCATAGGCGCCGGGGGCCAGGCCCAGGTGCGAAGCCTGAGGCGCATCGAGCTGCCGGCGCGTGCTGCGCAGCTCGATGAGCCCCTGGCCGGCGGTGGCATCGTGGGCGTTGAGGATCAGGTTCAACAAGGAGTTCTGCAACTGCTGCGGGTCCACCGACACCATGATCGGGCCGGGGTTCACGTCGGTCACCAAGGCCTGGGTGCTGGGCAGGGTGTGCTTGACCAGGTCTTGCACGCCGCTCACCAGGGGGTTGAGGTCGACGATGCGGGCCTCGATGGGTTGCTTGCGCGAAAAGGTGAGCAAGCCCCGGATCAGCTTGGTGCCCCGGCGCACGGCTTCGATGGCGGGGTGGATGTACTCGCCCACATAGGCCTGTGCCGGCGCCTGCTCCGCCAGCGCCGTGAGGTTGCCCAGCACGACCATCAGGATGTTGTTGAAATCGTGCGCCAGCCCCCCGGTGAGTTGCCCCAGGGCCTCCATCTTCTGCGCCTGGACCAGCAGCTCCTGGGCACGGCGTTCTTCGGTGATGTCGAAAGTCAGCTCGAAACAGCCGATCACTTCAGCCTCGGCATTCAATTCAGGAATCAGCGTGGTCCGGGCCATCAGGGTGCGGCCATCGAGGGTGTGGATGGGGTACTCGAAGGTGACCGCCCTGCCCTGCAGGGCCTGGGCCACATTGGGTTTGATCTGGGTGTAGGTTTCCAGCCCCAGGAACTCGCGGGCGCTGACCTGCTCGGGCCGGCCGGGGTCCAGACCGAACCAATCCTGGTAGCCCCGGTTGATGAAGCGGTAATTGCGATGCTGGTCGAAGTAGGCCACCAGCGCAGGGATCGAGTCGGTGATCAGACGCATCTGCGCCTCGCTGCGCCGCAGCTCGGTGGTGCGCTCCGCCACGCGGGTCTCCAACAGCGCGTTCTGGTCGCGGATCAGTTGTTCGGCACTGCGCTGCTCGGTGACATCGGTGTACACGGTCAGAAAGCCGTGCCCCGGCACGCTGACCCCGGTGACTCGCAGCACCGCGCCCGAGGGGGCCACATGCTCGAAAGCGTGGGGCTCACCGTGCCGTGCCACCCGCAGGCGCTCCTGGATCAGGGCCTCCACATCACCGGGCCCATCTTGGTGGCGTGCCGCATTGAAGCGAATCACCGCCTCCAGTGGGCTGCCCCGTTGAATCAGGGCCGGCGGCAGATCGAGCAGGCGCACAAATGCCTCGTTCCAGGCGAGCAGGCGAAGCTCCTCATCCACCAGGGTGAAACCTTGCTCGACCCGGCTCAGCGCGGCATACAAGGGGGGAAAGGGCTCCGCAGGATGCGGGGACTCAGCGGGGAAAAGCGTATTCAAAGGCATCTCCTGCGCAGTTGAAACGCGGGCCTGCGGGATTGTAGAAGCAAGGCCTGAGGCCACCGCCGCATGCAAACATTCGTCACATTTGCCAAAAACTGCTGCAAACATGTTCGGGGAAGATCCGGCCTCACAAGAAAAAGCCGGAGACCTATGAAGCAGCCCCCTGGCCATGGCATGGCCGCCCTGAAGGCAGGCGATCCAGCCATGCACCCCAGGCGCGCGCAAGCCAACACAACACGGCGCGCGCCCGGCGCCCGCCCAGACACAGGATCAGCGCGGCCGGCCGCTTGCCGCCCGGGCCTGCGTTGATCGCAGCCCTACGCGACGCCCCTCCTCACGCCCCCCCAACACCCCAAACACTCTGGAGAGAGACATGACTTACCAAGCCCCCCTCAAGGACATGTTGTTCGTGATGGAACACCTGGCCGGGCTCGACGGCATCGCCGCCTTGCCTGGATTCGAGGACCACGGTCGTGAGACCGCCGAAGCCGTGCTGGAAGAATCTGCGAAGTTCTGCGAAGGCGTGGTCGCCCCCCTGAACGTGCCCGGCGACAAGAACCCGTCGTCCTGGAAGGAGGGCGAGGTCAGCACCACGCCCGGCTTCAAGCAGGCTTTCGAACAGTTCGCGGCTGGGGGCTGGCAAGGGGTGGTTCACCCCGTCGAGCACGGTGGCCAGGGCCTGCCCAAGCTGATCGCCACGGCTTGCATGGAGATGCTGCACGCAGCCAACCTGTCATTTGCCTTGTGCCCCATGCTGACCGATGGCGCGATCGAAGCCCTGCTCACGGCCGGCAGCGACACGCTCAAGCAGCTGTACCTGGAGAAAATGATCTCGGGCCAATGGACCGGCACCATGAACCTGACCGAGCCCCAGGCCGGCTCGGACCTGGCCGCCGTGCGCACCCGGGCCGAGCGCCAGGACGACGGCAGCTACAAGCTGTTCGGCACCAAGATCTTCATCACCTACGGTGAACACGACATGGCCGAGAACATCGTGCACCTGGTGCTGGCCCGCGTGCCGGGCGCACCCGAGGGGGTGAAGGGCATCAGCCTGTTCGTGGTGCCCAAGTTCCTGGTGCGGCCCGACGGCAGCCTGGGCGAGCGCAACGACGCGCATTGCATCAGCATCGAACACAAGCTGGGCATCAAAGCCTCGCCCACCGCGGTGCTGCAATTTGGCGAGCACGGCGGGGCCATCGGCCAATTGGTCGGCGAAGAGAACCGCGGCCTGGAGACCATGTTCATCATGATGAACGCCGCCCGCTTTGCGGTGGGCATGCAGGGCATT
Source organism: Curvibacter gracilis ATCC BAA-807 (assembly GCF_000518645.1). Lineage (GTDB taxonomy): Bacteria > Pseudomonadota > Gammaproteobacteria > Burkholderiales > Burkholderiaceae_C > Curvibacter > Curvibacter gracilis. The sequence continues at coordinate 53,001 of NZ_JADZ01000022.1, forward strand.
GCGGTGTCCGACCGGGCCTACCAGCAGGCGGTCGCTTTTGCTCGCCTGCGCTTGCAAAGCCGCGATCTGGCCGGGTCAGCCGGGCCGGTGGCCATCATCGAGCACCCCGACGTGAAACGCATGCTCCTGACCATGCGCGCCCTCACCGAGGGCGAGCGTGCCCTGGCCTACGTGGCCGCCGCCGCCAGCGACCTGGCCCACCACGCCCCCGATGCCGAGCGGCGGGCCCAACACCAGGCGCTGTACGACTACCTGGTGCCGGTGGTCAAGGGCTTCAGCACCGAGCTGGCGGTCAACGTGACCAGCCTGGGCGTGCAGGTGCATGGCGGCATGGGCTTCATCGAAGAGACCGGCGCCGCCCAGCACTACCGTGATGCGCGCATCCTGAGCATCTACGAAGGCACCACCGCCATCCAGGCCAATGATCTGGTAGGCCGCAAGACCTTGCGCGACGGCGGCGCCATGGCCCGCCAGCTGTGTGCCTGGGTGGCCAGCACCGAAGAAGACCTGGCCGTGCATGGCGAGCCCGAATGCGCACTGATGCGGGCCGCACTGACCCCGGCACGCCAGGCGCTGGAAGCCGTTGTCGAACACGTGCTGGCCCACGGCAAGACCGCGCCCAAGGCGGTGTACGCCGGCGCGGTGAACTACCTCTTGCTGGCCGGCTATGTGCTGTGTGGCTGGCAGATGGCCCGCGCCCTGATGGTGGCCCTGGAAAAGCGCAACGAAGACCCGGCCTTTTACGAGGCCAAGGTGCACACCGCCGTGTTCTATGCCCAGTCGCTGCTGCCGCTGGCCGACGCCTTGGCCAGCGCCGTGGTCAACGCGGGCGCCAACACCCAGGCCATGCCGGCCGAGCTTTTCTGAACTGCAGCCAACAAGCCGACATGACACAAGACTTGCAGACGCTGTACCAGCAAAAACGCCTGAGCGCCGAGGCGGCGGCCGCCCTGGTGCAATCGGGCCAGACCGTGTTCCTGGGCGAGTTTGCCCAGAGCGTGGAAGCCTTTGACGCGGCCCTGGCCTTGCGCGCCAAGGCGCTGCGCGACGTGAACCTGATCACCACCACCCGCGCCAAGCCGCTGAAGTGCGTCGAGGCCGACCCCCAGCGCGAGGCCTTTGTCTGGAACGACTGGCATTTCTCGGGCCTGGCCCGCCAGGCCGCCGAGAAGGGCCTGGCCAGCTACATCCCGCTGTGCTACCACCAGGGGCCGCAGAACGTGATGCTGTACGAGGAGCCCGACGTAGCGGTGGCCCAGGTCACGCCCATGGATGCCAACGGCTTCTTCAACTTCTCGACCAGTTGCTCGCTCACCCCCGCCTACCTGAGGAAGGCACGCAAGGTGCTGTTGGAGGTGAACACCCGCGCGCCGCGCTGCCTGGGCGGGCTGGACGAGGGCATCCACCTCAGCGCGGTCGATGGCGTGATCGAGGGACCCAACAGCCCCCTGCTGCAACTGCCTCCGACCCGGGCCGGCGCGGCCGACACCGCGATCGCCGGGCACGTCATGGGCTTGCTGGAGGACGGCTGCACCCTCCAACTGGGCATCGGCGCCCTGCCCAACATCGTGGGCGCACTGATCGCGCAAAGCGACCTCAAGGACCTGGGGGTGCACACCGAGATGCTGGCCGACTCGTATGTGGACATGTACGAAGCAGGCCGCATCACCGGCCGACGCAAGACGCTGGACCGGGGCAAGATGGTCTACACCTTTGCCATGGGCTCGCAAAAGCTCTATGACTTCTTGCACAACAACCCCGCGGCAGCCATCTACCCGGCCTCCTACACCAACGACCCTTGCGTGATCGGTCGCAACCCCAAGGTGGTGGCGATCAACAACGCGATCGAGATCGATCTGTTCACCCAGGTGTCCAGTGAATCGGCCGGGCCGCGCCAGATCTCTGGCACGGGCGGGCAGCTGGACTTCATCCTGGGGGCCTACAAATCGGAGGGTGGCAAGGGGCTCATCTGTGTCAACTCCACCTACCGCAAAAAGGACGGAACCCTGGCCTCGCGCATCGTGCCGACCCTGTCGGCGGGCTCCATCGTGACCTGCCCGCGCTCGCTGGTCCACTACGTGGTGACGGAGTACGGCTGCGCCCAGCTCAAGGCCAAATCGACCTGGCAACGGGCCGAGGCCCTGATCAACATCGCCCACCCGGATTTCCGGGAGCAGCTGATCCAGGAGGCTGCGCGCCTGGGGGTTTGGCGGCGGTCTCAGCGGGTGCTTTGAAGGGACGCGCTCAACGCGCCCCTCGGGCCAGCGCGACAAAAGCCTGCAGGTAGTCAATCTGCACGTCTGAATCGCGGGCCCCCAGATAAATCTGCTTCGCAATGCCCTGAGGGCCCAGGCGCACCGGTGTGATCGGCAACCGTGCCGCGTACTCCTGCACCAACCAGCGCGGCAGCGCGGCCACGCCGCGGCCGCTGGCCACCATCTGCAGCATGATGTCGGTGTCCTCGATCGGCTTGTGCTGGCGCGGCAGCACCCCGGCGGGCAGCAGGAACTGCTGGTAGATGTCCAGCCGCTCAGGCGGCACGGGGTAGCTCAGCAGCGCTTCAGACCTCAATTGGGCGGGCTCGACAAATGCCTGATCGGCCAGCGGGTGGCTCCGGCCCACCACCAGCACCTGCTCGTAGTCAAACACCGGCTCGAAGTGCAGGCCGGGCTTGAAGACCGGGTCAGGGGTGACCAGCAGATCGATCTCATAGCCGAACAGGGCACCGATGCCGCCGAACTGGAACTTCTGTTTCACGTCCACCTCGACATCGGGCCAGGCGGCCAGGTAGGGGGCCACGATCTTCAGCAACCACTGGTAGCAGGGGTGGCATTCCATGCCGATGCGCAGGGTGCCGCGCTCGCCCTGGGCAAACTGCTTCATGCGCGCCTCGGCCAACTCGAGCTGGGGCAGCACCCGCTTGGCGACCGCCAGCAGGTATTGGCCCGCCTGGGTCAGGCGCAAGTTGCGGCCTTCGCGCAGCCAGATGTCGGTGCCCATCAGGTGTTCCAGCTTTTTCATGGCGTGGCTCAGTGCGGGCTGGGTCAGGCACAGCGTGGCGGCTGCGGCCGTCATCGAGCCTTGCCGGTCTACCTCCTGGATGATGGACAGGTGAATGCGTTCAATCATGCTGATCCATGAGCTGAATTTATCGATCTCTGAAATAAGATCATTTTACGTAATTGAACGTCTTCTTTAACCTCGCGCCATCTCCAACACAGATGGCATTGAAGAAGACGACATGGTCACCACACACAACCTCGGCTTTCCCCGCATCGGCGCCCGGCGCGAACTCAAATTGGGGCTGGAGTCGTACTGGAAGGGCCAGTCCACACTGGCAGATCTGACGACCCTGGGCGCGGCGCTGCGGCGACAGCACTGGGCCGATCAAGCAGCTCTTGACCTGGCGCCCGTGGGCGACTTTTCGTTCTACGACCAGGTGCTGGACATGAGCTTCACACTGGGCAACCTGCCCGAGCGGGTGCAGGGCTTTCAAGGGGAGGCACTGGACAACTATTTCCGCGTGGCGCGTGGCCGCTCGGCCCAGACAGCTGAGGCCCATGCGGGCTGCTGTGGGGGCGTCGCTGCGGGCGAGATGACAAAGTGGTTCGACACCAATTACCACTACATCGTGCCCGAATTCACCTCGGCCACCGAATTCAAGCTCGATGCCAGCCGCCTGCTGGAACAACTGGCCGAGGCCCGGTCCCAGGGCGTGAAGGCCAAGCCGGTCATCATCGGCCCGGTGACCTACCTGGCCATCGGCAAGAGCAAGGATGGGTCGGATCGCCTGGCGCTGCTGGAGCGCCTGCTGCCGGTCTATGCCCAGCTGCTCGACACCCTGGCCGCACAAGGGGTGGAATGGCTTCAGATCGACGAGCCCATCCTGGTGACCGAGCTGGATGCCGACTGGCAACACGCCTTCAACACGGCCTACCACCATCTGAAGGTCAGCAAGCTCAAGCTGCTGCTGGCCACCTACTTCGGTCAATTGCAGGAGAACGCCTACCTGGCGGCCCACCTGCCGGTGGCCGGCCTGCATGTGGATGCGATCAATGACCGCGAGGGTGTGCGCCCCCTGCTCAACCTGCTGCCGGCGCACAAGGTGCTGTCGCTGGGGGTGGTCAATGGGCGCAACATCTGGAAGACCGACCTCAACGCCACCCTGGACTGGCTGGAGCCCCTGGCCCGGCAGTTGGGCCAGCGCCTGTGGATCGCGCCGTCGTGCTCGCTGTTGCATGTGCCCGTGGACCTGGCCAGCGAGCAGAAGCTCGATGCCGACATCCTGTCGTGGCTGGCCTTTGCCCGCCAGAAGCTGGCGGAGCTGCAGGTGCTGGCCCAGGCCCTGAACGGCGGGCGTGACTCGGTGCGCGAGGCCCTGGCCGCCAACCAGGCCGCGCTGGCGGCACGCCGCGCCTCGCCGCGCGTCAACAACCCGGCGGTCAAGCTGGCCGTGGCCAGGATCACCGAGGATCTGGGCCGCCGAGAAAGCCCCTACGGCCAGCGCGCGCCCAAGCAGGCCGCCCTGCTCCAGCTGCCCCGGTTCCCCACCACCACCATCGGATCCTTCCCGCAGACGGCCGAGATCCGCCAGGCGCGCAGCGAGTTCAAGGCCGGTCGCCTGGACCTGCCGGCCTACCAGGCCGTCATGCGGGCCGAAATCGAGCGCGCCGTGCGTGAACAGGAAGCACTGGGCCTGGACGTGTTGGTGCATGGCGAGGCCGAGCGCAACGACATGGTCGAGTACTTTGGTGAACAACTCGAAGGCTATGCCTTCAGCCAGTTCGGCTGGGTGCAGTCCTATGGCTCGCGCTGCGTGAAGCCGCCGATCCTGTTCGGCGACATCAGCCGCCCGCACACCATGACGGTGGAGTGGACCCGCTACGCCCAGTCGCTGACGGACAAGCCCATGAAGGGCATGCTCACCGGCCCGGTGACGATCCTGAACTGGTCGTTCGTGCGCGACGACCAGCCGCGCTCGGCATCGTGTCTGCAACTGGCCCTGGCCATCCGCCAGGAAGTGCTGGACCTGGAACAGGCCGGCGTTCGCGTGATCCAGATCGACGAGGCCGCCCTGCGCGAAGGCCTGCCGCTGCGCCGTGCCCAATGGCAGAGCTACCTCAGCTGGGCGGTGCAGAGCTTCCGCATCACGGCCAATGGCGTGCGCGATGAGACCCAGATCCACACCCACATGTGCTACTCGGAGTTCAACGACATCATGGCCTCGATTGCCGACATGGATGCCGACGTGATCACCATCGAGACCTCACGCTCGGACATGGAGCTGCTCGACGCCTTCGACCACTTCAGCTACCCCAATGAGATCGGCCCCGGCGTGTACGACATCCACTCGCCCAACATCCCGACCGAGCAGCACATGGTGGCGCTGATGAAAAAGGCCGCCGAGCGCGTGCCGGCCGAGCGCCTGTGGGTCAACCCCGACTGCGGCCTGAAGACCCGCCAGTGGCCCGAGGTGATCCCGGCCTTGACCCACATGGTGGCCGCTGCCAAGACCTTGCGCGCCGAACTGGCGTGAGGCCCCCCTTCAGTGAAGCAACCGGGGCGGTGGACCGCCTCTTTTCGCGGGGGCCCCGTCTCAGGGGGCCCAACGGGCTTGCCTGTCGAAGGTCTGTGCCCAAAAAGTTGAAGTTTTTTCGGCCATGTCCGCCAAATCTGCGTGCAGGCGTGTTCTGATCTGAGCCCTCAAGAGGCTTGCAGCGCGCTGATCGGTTGCCGGCAACCCAACCGGAGCCGCCGCCACGCCAAAGCCCCCCTCCCATTTCAGCCCACGTCGGCGTTCCATGTTCCCAAGGGCCATCGGATGGCCCGGGCGGTGATGTGCTTGCAACACACCCATGGATGCGCGTCGCCAGCAAGCTTGCCCGCATTTTTCGCATTTGAGGCACGGCCCTCAAAAGCCCGCAAACTTTATTTTTTGGATATTTCCCCATGGAAATCAAAGTCAATTTTCTGGATAAGCTTCGCCTTGAAGCCAAATTTGATGACTTCACGGTGATCGCCGACCAGCCGATTCGCTACAAAGGCGATGGCTCTGCCCCGGGGCCTTTTGACTATTTCCTGGCATCGTCCGCCTTGTGTGCCGCCTACTTTGTGAAGCTGTATTGCAACACGCGAAACATCCCGACTGAGAACATCAGGTTGTCGCAAAACAATATCGTCGACCCCGAAGACCGGTACCGGCAGATATTCAAAATCCAGGTGGAGCTTCCGCCGGATATCTCGGCCAAAGACCGCCAGGGCATTTTGCGCTCCATCGAGCGTTGCACGGTCAAAAAGGTGGTGCAGACCGGCCCTGAGTTTGTGATTGAAGAGGTGGAAAACCTCGATGCTGACGCTCAATCGCTGCTCACGGTCAAGCCTGCCTCTGATGCTGCCACCTACATTTCAGGCAAGGATCTGCCCTTGGAGCAGACCATCGCCAACATGTCTGGCTTGCTGGCCAATTTGGGCATCAAAATCGAAATCGCCTCGTGGCGCAATATCATTCCGAATGTCTGGTCTTTGCACATTCGCGATGCGCATTCACCCATGTGCTTCACGAACGGCAAGGGGTCTACCAAGGAGAGCGCCCTGGCATCGGCCCTGGGCGAATACATTGAACGGCTGAGCTGCAATCATTTTTATGCGGGCTCTTTCTGGGGTTCAGACATTGCCGGATCTGAATTCGTTCATTACCCGAATGAGCGCTGGTTCAAGCCCGGCAAAAAAGACAAGCTGCCTGCTGAAATACTCGATGAATATTGCCTGGGAATCTACAACCCCAGTGGCGAACTGCGTGGCTCGCACCTGGTCGACACCAACTCCGGCAACGCAGAGCGGGGCATCTGCTCGCTGCCCTATGTGCGCCAGTCGGATGGCAAGGTGGTGTACTTCCCCTCCAATCTGGTTGAAAACCTCTATGCCAGCAATGGGATGAGCGCCGGCAACACGCTGGCGGAAGCGCAAGTGCAGTGTTTGTCGGAGATCTTCGAGCGCGCCGTGAAACGCGAAATCCTGGAGGGTGAGATGGCCCTGCCCGATGTGCCTGCGCAGGTACTGGCCCAATACCCGGGCATCCTGGCAGGCATCCAGGCCTTGGAGGAACAGGGCTTTCCGATTCTGGTCAAGGACGCCTCCCTCGGAGGCCGCTACCCGGTGATGTGCGTGACCTTGATGAACCCGCGCACCGGGGGCGTTTTTGCCTCTTTTGGCTCGCACCCGAGACTGCAGGTGGCGTTGGAGCGCAGCCTCACGGAATTGCTGCAGGGCCGCAGTTTTGAAGGGCTGAACGATCTGCCTCAGCCCACCTTCATCAGCAATGCCGTCACGGAGCCGAATAATTTTGTCGAACATTTCATCGACTCCAGCGGTGTGGTGTCGTGGCGATTCTTCAGCGCGCGATCTGATTTTGAATTTGTTGAATGGGATTTCTCAGGCCAGGGCGAAAGCGCCAATGCCGAAGAGGCGGCCACCTTGTTCGGCATACTCGACAAGATGGGCAAACAGGCCTACATGGCGGTGCACGATGAGTTGGGCGCAACAGCTTGCCGCATTCTGGTGCCCGGTTATTCGGAGGTCTATCCCGTCGAAGACCTGGTCTGGGACAACACCAACAAGGCCTTGCTGTTCCGCAATGACCTGCTGAATTTGCATCAGTTGACCGACGATCAACTGGAGGCCTTGCTGGATCGCCTGGAAAACGAAGAACTGGACGAATATGGCGACATCGCCACCCTGATCGGCATTGAATTCGACGAAAACACCGTGTGGGGGCAACTCACCGTGCTCGAGTTGAAGCTGCTGATCCAGTTGGCCCTGCAACAACTGGAAGATGCCCACGAAGGGGTGAAGTCTTTCCTGCAATACAACGACAACACGGTGGAGCGTGGCTTGTTCTATCAAGCGCTGAATGCCGTGCTCGATGTGGTCCTGGATGAAGAGCTGGAGCTGGACGACTACATCGCCAATTTCCGTCGGATGTTCGGCACCCCTCGAATGGACGCCGTGACGGGCTCGGTCGATGGCACGGTCCGCTTCTTTGGCTTGACGCCGACCAGCCTGCAACTGGAAGGCCTGGACCGACACAAGCGCCTGCTCGACAGCTATCGGAAGCTGCATGCGGCGCGGGCCGGTGTGATGCAAGCTTGATGGTTTGATGCCGGCGCCCGACGCACCGTCCACCAGACCTCCAAGCGTTGTTAGCCAGGCCTGCGCCCCAGCAGGCGCTGGTTGCCCACAAAAACCAGCAGCAAGCTGAAGCCGGCGGCCAGCACGGCCAGCCAGGGCCCAGGCGCCAGCGCCACAAAGTGGAACGGCGCGGCCAGCCAGGGCACGGTGGTGATGGCGCACAGCGCCAGCAACGTGGCGCCCAGCACCCACAGGCTGACCGGCGTGAGACCCTTGAACAGGCTTTGCCAACCCACACGCCCGCTGCGGCTGGGCAGGATCAGTGCGGCATTGGCAGCCACCAGCAGCACAAAGGCCGCCGTGCTGGCCAGGCCGGCCGGCTGCCCCTGGCTCAGCAGCCAGGCATAGAGGCCCACCACCACCCCACTGACCGCGCCTCCCTGCAACAGGCTCAGCAACACATGGCGCCCGCTCAGCAGGGCTTCATCGCTGCGCCGTGGCGGGCGCTCCATGAGGCCGGCCGTGGCGGGCTCGGCCTCGAACACGATGGAGCAGGCCGGGTCGATCACCAGCTCCAGAAACGCGATGTGCAAGGGCGCCAGCACCAGCGGCAGGCCGAACAGCACCGGCAACAGCGCCAGCGCAATGATGGGCACGTGCACGGCCAGGGTGTAGACCATGGCCTGGCGCAGGTTGGCGAAGGTGAGCCGGCCGCGGGCAATGGCCTGCACGATGGCCGAAAAATCATCGTTCAGCAGCACCAGGGCGGCGGCCTCACGGGCCACGTCGGTGCCGCGCTGGCCCATGGCAATGCCGATGTGGGCGGCCTTGAGCGCCGGCGCATCGTTGACGCCATCGCCCGTCATGGCCACCACCTCGCCGCGGGCCTTGAGCGCCTCGACCAGGGCCAGCTTCTGCTGCGGCCTGATGCGTGCAAACACGCTGACCTCGGCCAGCCGGTTGGCCAACTCAAGGGGCGTCAGGGTAGCCAACTCGTCGCCGGTGACGACCTGATCGTTCGCGATGCCCGCCTGGGCCGCCACCGCACGCGCCGTGCGAGGGTGGTCGCCGGTGATCATCACCACGCGGATACCGGCCTGGCGGCATTGCGCGATGGCCGCCGGCACCTCTGGGCGCAGCGGATCGGCCAAGCCGACCAGGCCCAGCCAGGCAAACTCGAAATCGTGCTGGCCGGTGGGCCAGTCCTGGGCACTGCTGTGGCGCGCCTTGGCCACCCCCAGCACCCGCAGGCCCTGGTCGGCCAGTTGCGCCGCCTGGGCGCTGACGGCGGCGCGCTCGGCCTCTGGCAGGTGGCACAGGTCCGCCACGGCTTCGGGCGCCCCCTTGGAGGCCACCCGGTCCACCTGACCGCTCTTGTCGCGCCACAGGTGCGACATGGCCAGCAGGCCCGGCGACAGCTCGTACTCGCGCACCAGGCGCCATTCGGGGTGCAGGTGCTCGGTGCCCACCAGGTGCGCGCCGGCAAAGCGGTGGAAGGCCTGCTCCATCGGGTCGTGCGGGTCGATTTCGCTGGCCAGCACGGCGTACTCCAGCAGCTCATGGAAGGCCTCGGGCAGCGCATCTGGGCCCTCTGGCATCGGGCCCAGGGCGTTCAAGGTCTGGTCGCCGGCACACAAGGCGGCCACCGCCATGCGGTTCTGCGTCAGGGTGCCGGTCTTGTCGACGCACAGCACCGTGGTCTGGCCCAGGGTCTCGATGGCGTTCAGGCGCCGGGTCAGCACCTGCTGGGCCGCCAGGCGCCGCGCGGCCAGGGCCAGGAACACGATCATGATCACCGGCAGCTCCTGCGGCAGCACGCCCATGGCCAGGGTGATGCCCGACAGCACGGCCTGCAGCCAATCGCCCCGCAGCACGCCCAGCAGGCCCACCAGCAGCGCGCACAGCGCGAGGCCGATGAACACCAGCCGGCGCGTCAGCCGGGCCATCTCTTCGCGCAAGGGCGAAGCCTGCAGCGCAATCGTGTCCAGCGACTGGCCGATCTGGCCCAGCTCGGTGCCTTGGCCCACCGCCGTGACCTGCACCAGACCTTGCCCGCTGACCACCAGGGTGCCGGCAAACACGGGCTGGCCAGGCTGTTTGGCCACAGGCTCGGATTCGCCGCTGAGCATGGCCTCGTCGGTGGCCAGCTCATGCGCTTGCAGCAAGGTGCCATCGGCCGGCACGCGGTCGCCCTCGGCAATCATCAACAGGTCTTCGCGCACCACCTCGCGCCCGGCCACCCGCTGCGCCACACCGCCCCGCAACACCAGCGCGCGCGGGCTGGACAGGTCGCGCAAGGCGTTCAGGGTCTGATCGGTGCGCCGCTCCTGCAGCACCGTGAGGGTCATGATGATGAGCACAAAGCCCAGCAGGATCAGCGCCTCATGGGCGTTGCCCATGGTCAGGTAGATGGCCCCGGCGCCCAGCAGCAGCAGGAACATGGGCTCGCGCACCACGTCCCAGGCCATGTCGCGCAAGGTGCGGCGCTGACTGACGCCCAGTTCATTGGGGCCCTCGTCGCGCAGACGCTGCGCGGCCACGGCCGGGTCCAGGCCTGGGGGTGGGATGGGGTTGGTATCGGACATGTCAGGTGCTGCGGGGCGAGGCAGTGCCCCAGGGTGGTGACCATGAGCTTGTTCCATGAGCTTGTTATACGCCCGATCCGTGACCCGGTCTCTGCGCTGGCGCACGGGTGCCGGCACGCACGGGCTCTGGTGTACAGCATGCTGTCGGCCCGCATTCGCCTGCGCATCGGTACCCAACCAGGCCCAGCCCCATCGGTGCAGCTGCAGCGGGATACCCCCATACGATCAACGGTCATTCTTTGCACTCTAGACGACTGGTCTAATAAAAAGCCTAACATCCGCTCCCATGAAGCCCGCCCACGCCGACACCCGCCAACACATCCTGGACACGGGCAACCGCATCATTGCCAGCAAGGGCTTTTCGGCGGTGGGCCTGAACGAGATCCTGCAGGCGGCCGAGGTGCCCAAGGGCTCGTTCTACCATTACTTCAAATCGAAGGAGCAGTTCGGTCAGGCCCTGCTCGAGTCCTTCTTTGAGGCTTATCTGGCCCGCATCGACAGCCTGTTTGCACGCACCGACCTGAACGCCCGCGAACGCCTGCTGGCCTATTGGCAGCAGTGGCAGGCCACCCAGTGCCCCGGTTGTGACGACCAGCCCTGCCAGGTGGTGAAGCTCAGCGCCGAGGTGTCCGACCTGTCGGAGCCCATGCGCCTGGCCTTGCAGGATGGCACCAACCGCATCACTGCGCGCCTGGCGGAGGTCATCCGGGCCGGCCAGGCCGATGGCTCGATGCCCGTGCTCGATCCCGAGGCCAGCGCCAGCCTGCTGTACCAGCTGTGGCTGGGCGCCAGTCTGTTGGGCAAGGTGCACCGGCAGACCGGCTCGCTGCAACAGGCCATGACCTTCACGCAGCGGTTGCTCACCCCCTGAAGCCGCTTTTTCGGTCTGAACGCCTTTTTTGAAACAGAAACTAGACGACCGGTCTATTAAATACAGAGATGCACCCCATGTTGAAACCCACCCCGCCCTGTCGCCGTTGACCAGTGCCAACACGCCGACCGCAACCCTTTTCAACCCCCTGCCAGCCTCAACCCGGGCCCCCGTGGCTCTCTCAACCTGAAAGACCTTGACCCCATGACCACCTTGTTCGACCCCATCCAAGCCGGCGACATCGCCCTGTCCAACCGCATCGCCATGGCCCCGCTGACGCGCAACCGCGCACCGGGCGGTGTGCCCACCGCCGCCATGGCCGAGTACTACGGGCAGCGCGCCAGCGCCGGCCTGATCATTGCCGAGGCCAGCCAGATCAGCCCCATGGCGCAAGGCTACCTCGACACCCCGGGCATCCACTCGCCCGAGCAGGTGGCCGCCTGGCGCCAAGTGACGGCCGCCGTGCACGCCAAGGGCGGGCGCATCGTGCTGCAGCTGTGGCATGTGGGTCGCATCTCGCACAGCTCGCTGCTGCCCGGTGGCGCCGCGCCCGTGTCGCCCACCGCCGTGGCCGCCAAGGCCCACACCTTCACCGCTGAAGGCTTTGTGCCGGTCTCCACACCACGCGCCCTGGGCGACGACGAGATCCCTGCCCTGCTGGAGGACTACCGCCGCGCCGCACGCAACGCGATCGAGGCCGGCTTTGACGGCGTGGAAGTGCATGGCGCCAACACCTACCTGCTGGAGCAGTTCCTGCGCGACAGCGTGAACGACCGCAGCGGCCCTTACGGCGGCACTATCGAGAACCGGGCCCGCCTGCTGCTGGAGGTGGTGCGCACGGTGGCCGCCGAAATCGGCGCCGGCCGCACCGGCCTGCGCCTGAGCCCCACCACCACCTTTGGCGGCAGCGCCCCGGTGGACAGCCAGGCCCAGGCCCTGTACGGCTACGTGGTGCAGCAGGTGGCCTCGCTGGGCCTGGCCTACCTGCACGTGATCGAGGGTGAAACCGGTGGCGCCCGCCAACCCGAAGGCGCCCCGGCCTTCGACTACGCTGCGCTGCGCCGCGCCTTCCCCGGCACCTGGATCGTGAACAACGGCTTCAGCCGCAGCGAGGCCCTGCAGGCCGTGGCCAGCGGCGCCACCGACGTGGTGGCCTTTGGCCGCCCCTTCATCGCCAACCCCGACCTGGTGCGCCGCCTGCGTGAAGACGCCCCGCTCAACCCCTTGCGCGCCGACAAGCTGTACGGCGGCGGGGCCGAAGGCTATACCGACTACCCCACGCTGGACGCTGTGGCGGCCTGAATGCGGGTTTGAGAGGCCGTGTCACAGGGGTCGTGCCCGGTGTGAGCCGCATTCCACACAATACGGCTCAAACTGTGAGCCGTATCTGTGAGCTTTGACTGTGTGAGCCGTATCCGGCCCACGACGGCACAGCCCCCGTCACACCTGCAGGATCAGGACGTTCCCAACTGCGTCCATGGCGTTTGGAACAGGCCACCGGGCCTGCTTCAACGCCGGGGCGCCAGGTGAATCCCCGCCAGCATGCAGCGCACCGAGCCGCCCGCCATCTCGACCGTGGGCACGGCCAGCGGCAGCAGGCGCGCGCTCTGGCCAATGGTGGCCCGCTGGGCGGGGGTGAGGCTGTCGTGGGCGCGCTGCGACAGGGCCAGCAGGCGCCCGTCCCGGCCCGACAGCTCAAGCGCATTGCCGGCAAAGTCGGCGATCTGGGCCGCGCTCAGGGCGATCACCTCGCGGCCTGATTCTTCCAGGCGGGCGCGCAGTTCGGCGGCGCGCCGCGCATCCGGGATCAGGTCAAAGCCCACCAAGGCAAATTGGGTGGCAATGCACATCAACACATTGGTGTGGTAGACGGGCTGGCCCTGGGCGTCGGCGGTGTCGAACACCAGGGGTTCAAAGCCGAAATGGGTGCAAAAGCGCTCCAGGGCCACCGCATCGGCCCGGTTCGAGCGGGCCGTGTGGCCACGCGGGCCACGTGGTCGAGCACCATGGCGCCGGTGCCCTCCAGAAACAGGCCGTCGGGCTCCAGGCCTGAATAGTCGATCACGTCCTGCACGCGGTAACAGGTCTTGAGCATCTCGATCACATCGCTGCGCCGCTCGCGCCGCCGGCTGGGCGAGTGCATGGGGTACAGCGCCACATGCCCGCCCGGGTGGGTGGAAAACCAGTTGTTCGGAAACACCGAATCGGGCGTGTCGCGCTCGCCAGGGTCCTCAAACAAGTGCACGCGCACGCCCTCGGCCTCCAGCCGGGCCGCGGCGGCCGTCACCTCGTCGCGCGCCGCCTCGGCGATGCGCTGGGCCGCCTCGCGCTCGGCCGCCTGCTGGAAGGCGTTGTCGGCCGCAGTCTCGGGATTGGGGGTGAAACGGTGCGGGCGCACCATCACGACGGCCGCAGGGGCCTGGATCGAAGGCAGAGGGGGCATGGGCGGAAAGTGCAGATGAAGAGCTCAGGGGTGCGGAATCAGGCCGGGCACTCAGGCCACGCGGCGCAGGGCGGCCCGAGCGCTGCCGGCGCGTGTGTGACGGAACAGGTCCTTGGGGTCGTCGGCCTCGGGCACCAACTCCACCTCCACGCCCAGTTGCCGGCGGCTGGCCTGCTCCAGCACATAGCGCAGGGTGGAATAGTCCTCCAGCGCAAAGCCCACCGAATCGAACACCGTGACCTGCTCGGCACTCTGGCGCCCGGCCTCGGTGCCGGCCAGCACACGCCACAGGTCCACCACCACAAAGTCGGCCGGCAACTGCTGGATGTCGCCCTCCACCCGGGTCTGGGGCTCGTACTCGACAAACACACGGGCCGCGCGCAGCACGTCGGCGTGCAGCTCGGTCTTGCCAGGGCAGTCGCCGCCCACGGCGTTCAGGTGCATGCCGGGCTCGATCATGTCGGGGGTGATGATGGTGGCGTAGGCCTTGTCGGCGGTGAGGGTGGTCACCACATCGGCCCCGCGCACCGCGTCGGCGGTCGAGCTGGCGCGCCGGATGCGGAGCCCGGTACAGTGGGCCAGGTTGCGCACCAGCTTGTCGGTGGCCCGGGGGTCGAGGTCGAACACCGCGATCTCCTCGATGCCCAGGTGGTGGTGAAAGGCCAGGGCCTGGAACTCGCTCTGGGCGCCGTTGCCGATCAGGGCCATGCGGCGCGCGTCGGGCCGCGCCAGGGCGCGGGCCGCCATCAGCGAGGTAGCGCAGGTGCGCAGCGCGGTGGCCAGCGTCAGCTCAGACAGCAGCACCGGGTAGCCCGTGGCCACCTCGGCCAGCACCCCGAAGGCCATCACGGTGTACAGGCCCCGGCCCGTGTTGCCCGGGTGGCCGTTGACGTATTTGAAGGCGTAGTGCTGCGCATCGGACACGGGCATCAGCTCGATCACGCCGATGTCGGAGTGGCTGGCCACGCGGGCCGATTTGTCAAAGTCGGCCCAGCGCACGAAATCGTCGCGGATGGCGTCGGCCAGTTCGCCCACAAAGCGGGCAACGCCGATCTCCTGCACGAGGCGGGACATGGTGGGAACATCGATGAAACGGGTCATGGCGGGGTCTTTCAGAGGGCTTTCAACCCGCGGGGAATCACGGGGAATGGAAGAATTCTTCCCGTTGGACGCGCCAAAATGAACCCTTCAATCTGTCAATTTTTACGATCCATTGGCCAATATGCGCTGAACAAGTGACAATTTGTTCATGGATGACATCGACCGCGAACTGATCGCCCTGCTGCGTGACAACGCCCGCCTGCCCGTGGTGGCCCTGGCCGCCAAGCTGCGCGTGGCCCGCGCCACGGTGCAGAACCGCATCGTCCGGCTGGAGGCCGAGGGCACCATCGTGGGCTACACGGTGCGCCTGCGACCGGCCGCCGAGGCCCACCGCATCCGCGCCATGACCAGCATCGCGGTAGAGGGCCCGCACGGTGCCGAGGTGCTGCGCATCCTGCGCGGCCACCCCAACATCGTGGCCCTGCACAGCACCAATGGCCGGTGGGATCTGCTGGCCGAGATCCGCACCGACAGCCTGGAAGCCTTCGACAAGGTCTTGAGCACGCTGCGCTCCATCCACGGCATCTCGAACACCGAGACCAGCCTGCTGCTGTCCACCCACAAGCTGGCCTGATCAAGTCATGACACGCGCAGTCGATCTGGCGCAAAGCCCCAACAGGCCCGCAGCGCCACAATGGGGTAGCCACCGATGCTGTGGTGCCTTGCTCCCCCACCACCCGACCCCGAACCGTCATGACCCCTTCCCTGGCCGATCTGCACACCCTTTCAGAGCTGTTTGACTGGCGCGTGGCCCAAAGCCCGCAGGCCGAGGCCTATCAGGTGTACAACCCCGGCACCGAGCAGTGGGACAGCCTCAGCTGGCAGGCCGTGGCCACCCAGGTGGCCCGCCATGCGGCCGCCCTGGCCAGCCTGGGCCTGCGCCGGGGTGAGCGCATCGGCCTGCTGCTGCCCAACGGCCTGAACGCGGTCTGCCTGGACCAGGCCGCCCTGCGCCGCGCCTGTGTGCCCGTGCCCATGCACGCGCTGGACAACCCCAACAGCATCGCCTACATCCTGGCCGACAGCGATGCCAGCCTGCTGGTGCTGCAGACCGAGGCCCAGTGGGCCTCCATCGCCAGCGTGGGCCTGGCCCTGCCCGCCCTGCGCCAGGTGGTGGTGGTGCAGCCCGGCAGCACGCCGCTGGCCGCGCCCCCGGGCACGGTGCCGCTGTGCTCGCTGACCGACTGGCTGGCCCGGGGCGATGCCTTGAACGGCGCCGTGCCCAGCCAGCCGCCCCAGGCCGAAGACCTGGCCGCACTGGTCTACACCTCGGGCACCACCGGCAAGCCCAAGGGTGTGATGCTGACCCACCGCAATGTGCTGTCGAACGTGCAGGCCTGCGTGCAGCGCGTGCAGGCGCGCGCCAGCGATGTGTTTCTGTCGTTCCTGCCGCTGTCGCACACCTTCGAGCGCACCGCGGGCTACTACCTGCCCGTGGCAGTGGGGGCCAGCGTGGCCTTTGCGCGCTCCACCCAGCAGCTGATGCAGGACTTTCAAAGCGTGCGCCCCACGGTGCTGGTGTCGGTGCCGCGCATCTTCGAGCGGGTGCATGCCGGCTTCGAGACCCGTCTGGCCGGCCATCCCATGAACGCCCGCCTGGCGCGTGCCGCGCAGGACATCGGCTGGCAACGCTTTGCCGCAGCCCAGGGCCTGGCCGACGCGCTGGGCCAGCCCACCCCACCACCGGGCCCGCTGGCGCGGCTGGCCTGGCCGCTGCTGGAGCACCTGGTGGCGCGCCGCCTGCAGGCCGGCTTCGGCGGCCGCCTGCGCCTGGCCGTCAGCGGGGGCGCCCCGCTCTCGCCTGCCGTGGCGCGCTGCTTCAACAGCCTGGGCGTGCCCATTGCCCAGGGCTATGGCATGACCGAATCGTCGCCCGTGATCGCCGTCAACACGCTGGACGACAACCACCCCGCCACCGTCGGCCGGCCGCTGGAGGGCCTGGAAGTGCGCATTGCCGACAACCGCGAGCTGCAGGTGCGCGGCCCCAGCGTGATGCGTGGCTACTGGAAGCGCGAGGACGACACCCGTGCCGCCCTGCTGGAAGGTGGCTGGCTGCGCACCGGCGACCAGGCCGCGCTGGAGGACGGGCGCATCCGCATCCTGGGCCGGGTCAAGGAGATCATCGTCACCTCCACCGGCGAGAAGATCGCCCCGGCCGACCTGGAGCTGGCCATCACCCAGGACACCTTGTTCGACCAGGCCTACGCCTTTGGCGACAACCGCCCCTTCATCGGCTGCATCGTGGTGCTCAACCCGGCGCAGTGGCAGGCCCTGGCCCACACGCTGGCCCTGAACCCGGATGACCCGGCCGCCCTCACCGCCAGTGCGGCCAGCAAGGCGGTGCTGGAGCGCATCAAGGCCCTGACCGCCAGCTTTCCTTACTACGCCCAGCCCCGGGCCGTGCGCCTGACGCTCGAGCCCTGGACCATCGAGAACACCTTGATGACGCCCACGCTCAAACTCAAGCGCAACAACCTGGCCCAGCACTTCAAAAGCGACATCGAGGCCGTGTACCGGCGTTGAAGGCTGGCCGGCGCACAACAGCGCTGACAGCGCTTCAGGCCTGAAGGCCCAGATTGGCCCTTAGCGTGGCACCGTCGTACTCCGTGCGTGCCAGCCCGCGCCGGCGCAGCTCGGGCAGCACCCGCTCGGCAAAGTCGCGCAGGCCGTTGGGCAGCACCGGGGCCATCACGTTGAAGCCGTCGGCACCGTAGTTCACAAAGCGCTCTTCGAGTTGGTCGGCGATCTGCTCGGGCGTGCCCACCAGTTGCCAGTGGCCCCGGGCACCCGCCACGCGCAGGTAGAGCTGGCGGATGCTCAGGTTCTCGCTGCGGGCCAGCTTCAGCGTCAGGTCCTGGCGGCTCTTGCTGGCATTGGTCTCGGGCAGTTCGGGGATCGGCCCGTCCAGGTCGTAGCCCGACAGGTCCACACCGCCGGTGAGCCCCGAGATCAGCGACAGGCCCAGCACCGGGTCGATCAGCGACTGCAGTTGCTCGAACTTCTCGCGGGCCTCGCTCTCGCTGCTGCCCACCACAGGAAAGACCCCCGGCATCACCAACAGGCTGGCCGGATCACGCCCATGGGCTGCCATGCGGCCCTTGAGGTCGGCATAGAAGTCCACCGCGTCCTGCAGCGTCTGCTGGGCGGTGAAGACCACCTCGGCCGTGCGGGCCGCCAGGGCTTTGCCAGCTTCAGACGAACCCGCCTGCACCAGCACTGGCCGGCCTTGCGGCGAACGCGCCACGTTCAAGGGGCCTTGCACCGAAAAGTGCTTGCCCTTGTGGTTCAGCACATGGCGGTGTGCCGGGTCGAACACCCGACCACCGGCCTTGTCCCACACAAAGGCATCGGCGTCCCAGCTGTTCCACAGGCCTTGCACCACATCGGCAAACTCGCTGGCACGTTCGTAGCGGTCGGCATGGGCCAGGTGGTGCTCCAGGTTGAAATTGCGCGCCTCGAACTCGCTGGACGAGGTGACCAGGTTCCAGCCTGAGCGCCCGCCGCTCAGGTGGTCCAGCGAGGCAAACTTGCGCGCAATGTGAAAGGGCTCATTGAAGCTGGTCGAGGCCGTGCCCACCAGGCCGATGCGCTCGGTCACGGCCGACAGAGACGACAGCAGCGTGAGCGGCTCGAACTGCGACACATAGCTGTGCGCGGTGCGGCTCAGTACCTCAGGCCGGTCGCCCCGGGTGCCCACACCGTCGGCCAGGAACAGCAGGTCAAAGCGCGCCGCCTCGGCGATCTGGGCCAGCTCACGGTAGTGACGGATGTTGAGCCCCGCACCGGGCACCGTGTCCGGGTGGCGCCAGGCCGCGATGTGGTGGCCGGTGGGGTACAGAAAGGCGCCAAAGCGCAAAAAGCCAGATCGTTTGGCCATGGGTCAGTCTCCGGGAAGGGCGCTCAGGGCGCCAGGTACAGCTCGGCAAAGGAATCGTTGAGCCCGTTCGAATTGAGGGTGTGGCGGCGCACCTTCTTCTGGGCCACGGTCACGGGTTGGAAGGCGGCCAGGTTCACCACCGGCAGCTCCTGATGGATGATCTGTTGGAAGCGGAAGAACAGGCCGCGCCGACGCGTCAGGTCGGGCTCGACGGCAGCAGCTTCGAGCAACTGGTCCACTTCGGGGTTGGCGTAGTGGCTGGCGTTCGAGAAGCCCAGACCGGGCTTGAAGTTCTTCGACCAGTAGATGCGCTGTACGCCCACCGTGGGGTCGAAGTTGTTGTTGAGGTTGTTCACCGCGATGTCGAAGCTGCGGTCGGTATAGACCGCCTTCACAAAGCTGCCGAAATCGTAGGCCGCGATGCTGGCGTCGATGCCGATGCGGTTCAGGGCCTGGCGCAGGTATTCGGTGGTGCGGCGGTTGCCTTCCTGGTAGTAGGGGTTGTAGGTCAGGCGCAGTGCAAAGCGCTTGCCGTCGGCCTTGCGGGCAAAGCCGGCCTCGTCCAGCAGCCGCTCGCTCAGGGCCGGGTCGTAGGCATGCGGGTTGATGCGCAAGTCGCTGAACTGCTTGAGCACCGGCGTGATCGGCGTGGGCGAGACCTCTGCAAAGCCGAACCAGGCTGTCTTGACCAGGGCCTTCGGATCCACCGCATGGGCAATGGCCAGACGCACCTTGGGGTTGGCCAGAGCAGGCGTGTCGAGGTTGAACTCGAACTGAGACTGCTGGCCCCCGTATTCGTATCCGCGGGTGGTGATGTCCAGCGTGGGCAGGCTGCGCAGGCGCGCCACATCACCCAGCGGTACGGGGGTGTCACCGGCCAGATCAAGCTGGCCCGATTCCAGCGCGGCCGCACGGGCCGCCGGATCGGGGATGATGCGCACCACGATGCGGTCCAGGTAGGGCTTGGGCTTGTCCCAGTAATCCGGGTTGCGCTCCAGGATGATGTGGCTGCCCTTGACCCATTCCTTGAACACGAAGGGCCCCGTGCCCACCGGCTTGGTGTTGTAGGGGTTGGCGCGGATGTCGGTGCCCTCGTACAGGTGGCGCGGCACGATGGGCGACTCGCTGGAGGCCAGGGCAGTCAGCAGATAGGGTGCCGGCTTGCTCAGCACGATGATGGCCGTGTGGGCGTCCGGCGTGCGCACCTCCGACACATTGGCGAAGGTGGCCCGGCCGCGCGGATGGAACTCCTTGAGCGTGAGGATGGAAAACGCCACATCGGCCGAGCTGAAATCGCGCCCATCGTGCCACTTCACGCCGCGGCGCAACTCGAACCGGTATTGCAGCCCGTCGGGCGACACCTGCCAGCGCGTGGCCAGACGGGCCTCCGGCTTGAACTCGAAGTCGTAGGCCAGCAGGCCCTCGACCACCTTGGTGCCCACCTTCTGCGGAAAACCGAAGGTGTTGTCGATCGAAACGATGGTGGCTGCTTCGGGCACCACCCCGAATTGCAACGTGCCGCCATGCACGGCTTGGCCAGACGGGGCCACCGGCCTGGCAGCAGGCGTCTGAGCGCCAGCCCAGCCCCCCACCCCCAGCCAGGCGCACAGCGCCAAGACCTGAAGCTGGCCCTGCCAGTCGCGTTTCAGTCGATTCAACATGCACACTCCAGAAAACAAGCCGGTCCAGCCACCGGACATGGTGGCCTGGACGGTTGGCGCAAATCCTATCGGCGGGTGTTGCGTCGACTTAGACGGATTTCAGAGATGGAATGTTGAAAAAGAGAGGGCCTGGCACCGGGCCTCATGCAGGCGGCTAAACTGGCAAAAATCATGAAACCGCCCGTCGCCTGCGTTCGGGCGCCTGCCCGATGACGTCTCTGGACCTGCGCAGTTTCAACTTTCTCGCGGCCCTTCAATGCGCCGTGATGGGGGCCGTGTTGCTGGGCATCCGGCACAACTTTCCGAGCGAGATCAAAGGCCTTCGGTATTGGGGTGTGGCCCCCCTTCTTGCCCTGGGCACCACCGCCTTTTACGCCTTGCTAGGGCATGCGCCGGCCCTGTTGGTCGGCCTGGGGGGCAATGGGCTGTTGATGGCTTGCACGGTGACCCTGCTGGCGGGCACCTGCGAATTTCTGGGTCGCCCCTGGCGCTGGTGGCCCTGGGTGGTGCTGGTGCTGGGGTGTCTGGCAGGCCTCTTTGTGTTTTTTGTGATCTGGCCCGATTACCGCCCGCGCATGCTGATCTTCGGGCTGGGCATGGCCCTCATCTGTGGGGTGCACACCCAGGTGTTGGCCCGCCATGGGCGTGGCTTTGCCGCCCGGCTGATGCTGGTGGCGATGGCCTGGCAGACCTTGGTGCTGCTGACGCGCGCACTGACCACCTACTGGATCGACACCCCCGAGACGCAACGCTTTGACGCCGGCTCGGTCATCCACATGGTGTTTGTGGCCACCTTCAGCTTCACCATCCTGATGGTGCTGGTGAGCGCCCAGCTGATGGCCAGCGAGCGGGTGCGACAGGAGTTTGAACACCTGGCCAGCCACGACGAGCTGACCGGTGCCCTCAACCGCCGGGCCATCCTGCGCCTGGCAGATCAAGCCCACGCACGCTGGCAACTGGAAGGCCAGGCCTATGCCCTTCTGCTGCTCGATCTAGACCACTTCAAACGAATCAATGACAACCACGGCCACCAGGCCGGCGACCGCACGCTGGTGAAGGTGGCCGCCACCTTGCAACAAGGCCTGCGCCCGCTCGACCGGGTGGGCCGCTACGGCGGCGAAGAGTTCATCGCCCTGCTGCCGATCAGCGATCTGGCGTCGGCGCAGCGGATGGCCGAACGCCTGCAGGCGCGGGTGGAAAGGCTGCCGGCTGACGCCGACACGCCTGCCTGCACGGTGTCCATCGGGGTGGCCCTGGTGCAGGCCGACGACGCCTCTTGCGATGCCGTGGTGGGCCGTGCCGACCGGGCGCTGTACCAGGCCAAGGCGGCGGGGCGCAACCAGGTGAGCCTGGGCTGAACCAGGCCTGAACGCCGTCCTGGCGCCCAGCGGATCAGAGACCGGGCTCAGCCTGCTGCAGGCAGCACAAAGGGCACGCGCCCTTCCACCGGGTGCCCCGGGTCGGTGTAGCCCGGGGTGGAGCTGTGGCCCGCGGGCACCAGGCGATTCACCAAGGCCTCGTCCTCAGGCGTCAGCACGACATCCTGCGCCTTCACGTAGGCCTGCCACTGTTCCTCGGTGCGTGGACCGGCGATGAAAGACGTGACCAGGCGGTTGTTCAGCACCCAGGCCACGGCCAGCTCGGCCGGGGTGATGCCGCGGGCTTCGGCATGCTCGCGCAACTGGCGTGCGATGCGCAGCGACTCGGGGCGCCATTCGGTTTCGAGCAAACGCTTGTCATGGCGTGCGGCGCGCGAGTCGGCCGGGGGCGGCGCATCAGGGTCGTACTTGGCCGTCAGCACACCACGGGCCAGCGCGCTGTACGAGACCACGCCCAGGCCATAGTGGGCGGCGGCGGGCAGTTGCTCCACTTCGGCACTGCGGTCCACCAGGTTGTAAAGGGGCTGGCTGGCCACCGGGCGGTCAATGCCTTCGGCATCGGCCAGGTGGGCCACTTCGGCAATGCGCCAACCGCGAAAGTTGGCCAGGCCGAAGTAGCGCAGCTTGCCGGCCCGCACCAGATCGCCCAGGGCCCGCACGGCCTCGCCCAGCGGGGCCTCGAAGTCAGCACGGTGCAGGTACAGCAGGTCGATGTAGTCGGTGCCCAGGCGCTTGAGGCTGCCTTCCACCGCCTGCACGATCCACTTGCGCGAAGTGCCGCGCTGATTGGGCCCCGGCCCCATGGGGTTGGACAGCTTGGTGGCCAGCACCCAATGGTCGCGGTCGCCCTGCAGGGCGCGGCCCACCACCTCTTCGGTGCGGCCCTTCTGGTAGGCGTCGGCCGTGTCGATGAAGTTGACGCCCTGCTCGCGGGCACTGGCAATGATGCGATGCGAGGTGGGCTCGTCGGTGGCACCGCCGAACATCATGGTGCCCAGGCTCAGGCGGGACACGCGCAGGCCGCTGCGGCCCAGGTAACGGTAGGTCATGGGATGGGTTTCCGGGTTTGAAAAGAAGCGCGGCGGTCACGCACCGCAAGCCCGTCGTGGTGGGGCTCTTTTTCATTCTAGAAACCAGACGCCCCTTTGGAAGCCGCGCCCAGCAACGATTTCCAAGGATCGACATCCGAAATCGGCATAGCGCATTTGAAATGCTGCGACCCAGAATGCGCACTCTCATTCCACCTGAATGCACCTGAATTCCTCACCTGCGAGCGCACGCTTCAAACACCATGTCACTGCCATCTCATGCCGGGGCCCTGGTCGGCCTGGACCGCTTTGCCGCCCCCACCGATTTCCCGGACAGCCCCTTGTCGCAAGCCCTGAAGCAACCCGTTCTGCTGGGCCTGTTCCTGCCCATCCAGGCCGGTGGCTGGAGTGCCTCGACCCTGCCGCGCAGCACCGACTGGCGCTTCGACTACAACCGCGACCTGGTGCTGAAAGCCGAGTCACTGGGCTTTGATCTGGTGTTTGCGCTGTCGCAGTGGCTGCCCAAGGGCGGCTATGGCGGCGTATTCGACGGCAATGCCCTCGACTCGTTCATGACCACCGCGGCACTGACCTCGGTGACGCAGCGCATCATCCTGATCTCGACCCTGCACGTGCTGTATGGGCCCCTGCACCCGTTGCACCTGGCCAAGTGGGGCGCCACGCTGGACCACATCTCGGGTGGACGCTGGGGCATCAACGTGGTCACCGGTCACCGCGAGGTGGAGCACCGCATGTTCGGCTGGGAGCGCATCGAACACGACCATCGCTACGACCTGACGGCCGAATTCATCGAGGTGGTGCAGCGCCTGTGGAGCGACCCCGAGAACTACAGCTATGAAGGCCGCGAGTCGAGCTGGAAGCTGCAGGGTGCCTTTGTCAGCCCCAAGCCCCGCTATGGTCGCCCTGTGCTGGTCAATGCCACCGGCTCGGAGGCCGGCTTCGAGTACGCGGCGCGCTACTCCGACATCGTCTTCATCACCAGCCCTGCGGGCTCGGATTTCGCAAGCGCCGTGAAGGCGCTGCCGGCCCACATCGCCGACCTGAAGGCACGCGCGCGCCAGCAGGGCCGCGAAGTGCGCACCCTGCTGAACCCGCTGGTGATCAGCCGCGACACCGAGGCCGAGACCCGCGCCTACTACGACGCCATCGTGGCCCACCAGGACCCGACCACGCCCCAGGGCTTCAACAGCCTGGCCAGCGACGCCCACGCCTGGAAAGGCCGGGTCGGCATCGACCCACCGAGCCGCCGCGCCATCGGCGGCAACATCGAAGTGGTGGGCACGCCCGAGCAGGTGGTGGAGCAGTTTGTGCAACTGCACCGCGCCGGCGTGGATGGGCTGCAACTGAGCTTCTACGACTTCAAGCCAGACCTCGAATATTTCGGCGACCGCATCCTGCCCCTGCTCAAGCAGGCCGGCCTGCGCCTGTGAGCGCTGCATGAACCCGCAACACCCCACCCACCGTCCCATCCACGTGAAACCGACCTTGAAAGCCACCATGACCCAGCGCCTGCCCCAACTCAACCGCCGCCTGCTCGCCCTGCTGCTGGCCGCCCTGCCCCTGGCCGGCGCCAGCCTGAGCGCCAGCGCCCAAGGGAGCGCGGCCAAGCCCCAAAGCGGCGGCACCCTGACCCTGGCCACCGACCTGGAACCGCCGTCGCTGGTGTCGTTTCTCGACACCAACACCCGCATCCGCAACATCAGCGCCAAGATCGTCGAGGGCCTGCTGCGCTACGACAGCCAGTTCAAGCCCCAGCCCCTGCTGGCCACCAGTTGGAGCGTGAGCCCCGATGGCCTGCGCTACACCTTCAAGCTGCGCCCCGGCGTGAAGTGGCACGACGGCAAGGATTTCACCGCGGCCGACGTGCGCTTTTCGCTGTCGGCGCAAAAGAAGCAGGGCCCGCGCGGGCGCATCACCCTGGCCAACCTGGAGCGCGTGGACACGCCCGACCCGCTGACCGCCGTGCTGGTGCTGAACAAGCCCACACCGTTCCTGCTGAAATCGCTGTCGTCGGCCGAGCTGCCCATCGTGCCGGCCCACCGCTACACCGAGGCCGACCCGCTGACCAGCCCGAACCAGAGCGCGCCCATCGGCACCGGGCCGTTTGTGTTTGCTGAGTGGGTGCGGGGCAGCCACGTGCTGCTCAAGAAGAATCCCCATTACTGGCAGGCGGGCAAGCCGTATCTGGACCGCGCCGTGATCAAGTTCATCGGCGACCGCGCCGGCATCGTGGCCGCGCTGGAGGCTGGCGAGATCGACGTGGCCACCAACATCAACCTGGCTGACCTGGACCGCCTGGCCCAGAACCCCAAGGTGCAGGTGGACGACAGCTATGACGGCTTTCTGAACAACGCCGCCTTCCTGGAGTTCAACGTCGAGCACCCCATCCTCGCCAAGCCTGAAGTGCGTCAGGCCATTGCGCACGCCATCGACCGCAACGCGCTGCGCACCACGGTCTATTACAAGCGTGCCGAGGTGGTCAACTCGCCCGTGCCCAGCGTGCTGTCGAGCTACTACGACGACAGCACCTTCCAGTACCCCTACGACGTGGCCCGCGCCAACCAGTTGCTGGACCAGGCCGGCTACCCACGCCAGGCCAACGGCCAGCGCTTTGCGCTGCGCATCACCAACATCCCGGGCGCCGACTTCAAACGCAGCTCGGAGTTCCTGCGCAATGCGCTGGGGCGTGTGGGCATCAAGGCCGAACTGCAGGACGGCGACATGGCCAGCTTCTTCAAGCGCGTCTACACCGCGCGCGACTTCGACCTGAACATCAACGGCCTGGGCCGCCTGTTCGACCCCATCGTGGGCGTGCAGCGCATCTATTGGTCCGACGGCATCAAGAACCCGCTGATCTGGATCAACGCCGCCCACTACAACAACCCCCAGGTGGATGAGCTGTTCCGCCAGGCTGCGGTGGAAGTGGACGAGGGCAAGCGCGCCGGCCAGTTCAAGCAGATCCAGCAGATCGTGGGTCGCGAACTGCCGGTGTACCCGCTGGTCACCGTGCCCGGCCCCTCGGCCCTGAACAAGCGCGTGCACAACTTCTTCAACAGCATCGACCTGCACGCGGGCGACTGGTCCGACACCTGGGTCGAGGGCGGCAAGTAAGCCCCGGCGCGACTGAAGCACCACCCACCACCACAGAAAGCGAGCCGTCCATGAACGCACCCGCCGACACCCAGCACCTGAAGACCGCCTTGCTGAACCGCCTGAGCCATGCCTCGGCCAGCGAGCAGGCGCGTGCCCTGGCCGAGGGCCAGATCAGCGCCAGCGAATTGCTGGAGCACAGCCTCGAGCGCATCGCGCGCCTGAACCCCGCCATCAATGCCCTCGTGGTGCTGGACTTGGAGCGCGCCCGGGCCGACGCCCGGGCCGCCGATGCCGCCCTGGCCCGCGGCGAGCGCCGCCCCTTGCTGGGCGTGCCGGTCAGCGTGAAGGAGAACTTTGATGTCGCCGGCCTGCCCACCACGGTGGGCAGCCCAGCCCAGACCGGCAACCTGGCCGCGCAAGACAGTGCCGCCGTGGCCGGCCTGCGCGAGGCGGGCGCCATCGTGCTGGGCAAGAGCAACGTGCCCCAGGCACTGGCCGATCTGCAAAGCTACAACGCGGTCTATGGCCTGAGCCGCAACCCCTGGGATCCGGCGCGCACGCCGGGCGGTTCGTCCGGCGGCTCGGCCGCTGCGCTGGCGGCCGGCTTTGTGGCGTTGGAGCTGGGCACCGACATCGGCGGCTCGATCCGCATCCCGGCCCATTTCACGGGGGTCTACGGGCACAAGACCAGCCAGGGTCTGATCAGCCTGCTGGGCACCGGCCTGCCGGCCGGCCGTCAAGGCGAGCGCGATCTGGCCGTGGCCGGCCCGCTGGCGCGCAGCGCCGCCGACCTGGCGCTGGCCCTGCCCCTGCTGCTCAACCGCGACCCGCGGCAGAACAAGACCTGGCGCGCCACCCTGCCCGCCCCACGGCACAACCGTCTGAGCGATTTCCGCCTGCTGCTGATCGACCAATGGCCGGGCACCGAGCAAAGCCTGTCTGAACAGCAGGTGAGCCAGCGCCTGGTGCAGGCCGTGCAGGCCGCAGGTGGCCAGGTCACCCGCGTGAGCGAGCTGGCACCGGGCCTGCTGCCCGATCTGGCGGCCTCGCACACGCTGTACCGCAGCCTGCTGGGCTCGTCACTGGCTGACCCACCCACCCTCAGCGCTGGGGCCCAGCAACGCCTGGCCGCATTGCAGCCCGACGACCACAGTGCCGATGCGGCCTGGCTGCGCTCGTTCTCGCTGAGCCACCGCGACTGGCTGCGCCTGAACGAAGCGCGCCTGCAATTGCGCGCCCAATGGGAGGCCTTGTTTGAACAGTTCGACCTGGTGCTGAGCCCGGTCGCCCCGCTGCCCGCCTTCGAACACAACCAGCAAGAGCCCAAGGACGAGCGCCACTACCCCGTGGCCTTTGCCGACGGCGTGCGCCCGGTGCGCTTTCTGGACCTGTTCACCTGGGCCGGTCTGCCGGTGCTGCCCGGTCTGCCGGCCACCAGCTTTCCGCTGGGGCTGGACGAGAGCGGCCTGCCGATTGGCGGCCAGGCCGTGGGCCCCTTCCTGGAAGACCTCACACCGATCCGCTTTGCCGAACTGCTGGAGGCCCAGCAGCCCGGCTTCATCGTGCCCCCGGGCTGGCAGAGCACCGGCTGAGAGGACGCGGCCATGAACCCATTCCACGCCCCCTGGAACCCATCGGCCCGTCAGGCTGCCCCTGAAGCCAACGCCACCGACCTCGGCCTGTCGCGCCGCCGCCTGCTGGCCGGCACCAGCGCCGCCGGCCTCGGCGCCCTGCTGCCCTGGGCCCCGGCCCGGGCCGCCACCCCCACGCCCCAGCGCGGCGGCACCCTGGTGCTGGCCATCTTCCCCGAACCGCCGGTGCTGACCACCATCGCCCACACCGCCAACAACAGCTATTTCGTGAGCGCCAAGGTCACGGAGGGGCTGCTGGACTACGACTTCGATCTGAACCCGCAGCCCCAACTGGCCGTGTCGTGGCAGGTGTCGCCCGATGGCCTGCGCTATGTGTTCAAGCTGCGGCCCAAGGTGCTCTGGCATGACGGCCAGCCCTTCACCTCGGCCGATGTGGCGCATTCGCTGAACCTGCTCAAAGAGGTGCACCCGCGTGGTCGCGCCACCTTTGCCAACCTCAGCGAGGTGCGCACGCCCGACCCGCTGACGGTGGAGCTGCGCCTGTCGGCGCCCGTGCCCTACCTGCTGAATGCGCTGGCGGCCTCCGAATCACCCATCGTGCCCAAGCACCTGTACAGCAGCGGGCGCGCCGAATCCAACCCGGTGAACAACGCCCCCATCGGCACCGGCCCCAACCGCTTCAAGGAATGGGTGCGCGGCAGCCACCTGGTGCTGGAACGCAACCCCGACTACTGGGACAAGCCGCGCCCCTACCTGGACCGGCTGGTGATCCGCTTCATCCCGGATGCCGCCGCGCGCAGCGCCGCACTGGAGGCCGGCGAGGTGCACCTGGCGCCCAACACGCCGGTGTCGCTGGCCGACGTGGGCCGCCTGCGTGCCGCCGGCAAGCTGCACTTCAGCAGCGAGGGCTACCAGTACGTGAATTCGGTGTTCCGGCTCGAGTTCAACCTGGAGCGCCCCTTCTTCAAAGACGTGCGGGTGCGCCAGGCCTTTGCCCACGCGCTGAACCGGCAGACCATCGTCAAGACAGCCTGGTATGGGCTGGCCAGCTCGCCCCCGGGGCCGGTGGCGCCGGGCCTGAAGCGCTTCTTCCATGCCGACCTGGCCGTGCCGGTGTACGACCCCGAACGCGCAGGCCGCCTGCTCGACCAGGCGGGCTACCCGCGCGGGGCCGATGGCGTGCGGGTGCGCCTCACCCACGACCCCATGCCGCACGAGGGCGGCCTGCGCACCAGCGAGTACATCAAGCAGGCGCTGGGCAAGGTGGGCGTGGAGGTGAGCCTGCGCAGCAGCGACTTCAGCACCTACATCAAGCGCATCTACACCGACCGCGACTTCGACTTCAACTTTGGCGGCATGAGCAACACCTTCGACCCCACGGTGGGCATCCAGCGCCTGTACTGGTCGAAGAACTTCAAGCGTGGCCTGCCGTTTTCGAACGGCTCGGGCTATGCCAACCCCGAGGTGGACCAGTGGCTGGAAGCTGCTGCCGTTGAAACCGACCTGGCCAAACGACAGGCCTTGTGGATAGCCATCCAGAAAGCCATCGTGCGCGACCTGCCCGACATCACCCTGGTGGCGCCCGACAACCTGACCGTGGCCAGCCCGCGCGTGCACCAGCACACCGTGGGTGCGCTGGGCGTGGCCGGCAACCTGGCCCATGTTTGGCTGGCCGCCTGACACCCCAAAGGGAGACCCCATGAGTGAACCCCTGGCCGCACCGGCCACCGCCCGCGCCGGCGACCCCACGGACGCCCCCGGCACCGTGCTCTGGTACACCCGCTGCCCCGTGCCCTCGCCCCTGGGCATCGCGGCCCGCCTGGGCTGGCTGGAGGCCGAATTCCAGCCCCTGGGCCTGCAGGTCAAGTCGATCATCGACAGCCCGGTCAAGGCCATCCGCGAGAGCCACTTCAGCCACCACCTGGCCTGGTCGTTCCGCCAGGGCGGCAACATCCCGCCACTGTGGGCGCGTGCCCAGGGTGCAGCCACCCGGCTGGTGGCCCTGACCTGGACCGATGAGTTCCAGGCCGTGATCGCCCGCCGCGACAGCCCGCTGCGCAGCGCCGCCGACTTGGCCGGGCGCCGCCTGGGCGTGCCGCTGAGGGTGGGCGAGCAAATCGACTTTCACCGCGCCACCGCACTCAAGGGCCTGCACTCCGCCCTGGGCACGGCCGGCCTGGGCTGGGCCGACATCGTGCCGGTCGATCTGCCGATCACCGAGCCCGTGCTGCTGGGCCCCGGTCACGCCAGCCTGCATGGGCTGCGCCGGCGCCACCCCTACTTGGCCGAGATCAGCGCACTGGAGCGCGGCGAGGTGGATGCCGTGTTTGTGAAAGGGGCCGAGGGCATTGTGGTGGCCAACCTGATCGGCGCCCAGACCGTGGTCGAGACGGGCAACCACCCTGACCCGCGCGTGCGCATCAACAACGGCACGCCCCGCCTGCTGACGGTGGACGAGGCCCTGGCCCGCGACCGGCCCGACCTGGTGCAGCGCCTGCTGGCCGTGGTGCGCCGCGGCGCCGAATGGGCCGAGGCCCATCCCGATGAGACCCTGCGCTTTGTGGCGCGCGAGATCGGCAGCACCGAAGAAGCCGTGCTGGCCAGCAACGGCCCCGAGGTGCACCGGCACCTGGGCCTGAGCCTGGCCCCTGAGCTGCTGGACGCGGTGGACCATTTCAAGGGCTTTTTGCTGCAGCAGGGCTTTTTGAGCGCCGACTTCAGCGTGGCCGACTGGGTGGACGCGGGCCCCTTGCACCGCCTGGGCGCGCCTGTGCTGGAGGCCACATGAGCCCGCCGCTGCGCGGCGGCGACCCCCGCCCGGTGCTGGTGGGCGGCGGCAGCGGGCGGCTGGGCCGCCTGGTGGTGGCCGGCCTGCTGGCCCAGGGCGTGCGGGTGCGGGTGCTGAGCCGGCAAAGCACCCTGGCCGCCCACCTGGCCCAAGCCGGGGTGGAGTTGAGCCAGGGCGAGCTGGCCGAGCCTGGCACCCTGCAACGCGCCTTGAGCGGGGTGCGGGCGGCCTTTCTGCTGTCGCCCATCAGCCCCGATCTGGCCCAACACCAGCGCCACTTTGTGCAGGCGGCACGCCAGGCCGGCGTGCCACGGCTGGTCAAGCTCTCGGGCTCGGCCTGGACCTTGTCACCGGCAGGTCGCACCTGGAGCGGCGACGCCCACCGCCAGGTCGAGCAGGCGCTGGCCGACAGCGGCCTGCCCCACGCCGTGCTGCGCCCCAACGCCTGGGCCCAGGTGGTGCTGGCCCCGCTGGCCGCCGCCCTGCGCGCGGGCGATGTGCTGAGCGGCGGTTTCGGGCCCGCCCAGGTGTCGTACATCGACATCCGCGACATCGCCGACGTGGCCGTGCACACCTTGCTCAGCCCCGGCCCCCTGCCCACCGCCCCCCTGGAACTGACCGGGCCTGAAGCCCTGAGCCATGCCGAGCTGGCCCAGCGCCTGAGCGCCCTGGCCGGCCGTCCGATCCGCTGGCAGGCCTCGGCCCCGGCCCCAGCGCCGGACCACCCCAGCTACCTGCAACAGGTGCACGCCCAGTTCCACCACTGGATCAGCACCGGCGTGGCCGCCCCGGTGACCGCCACCGTAGCCCAGACCCTGGGGCGGCCGGCCCGCCGACTGGACGGGCCGGATGGGTTCTTGCGTGAGTTGCTGGCCACTGGAGGTCTGCGGGGGCATGGCGTTGATTGAGGCCGCTGCAGGCCGGGCACCGGTGAGCATCAAGGCGAGCGGATCCCGCGCTGAGGCAGTGCCCTGGACGACGGGCAGGCATGAAGTTCGAGGGTCGGTGAATTCGTCAGGCTGAAGGGAATAAAACCCGCACGGGCCTGGTATTGCAGGGTGAGGCGTCGATTTCCGGCGCCCCCAACCTGGAGCCCAGCCCATGAAGCACACCCCCTTCGACCGTCGCGACTTCCTCAAACTATCCGGCGTGGGCGGCGCCGTTCTGGCCTCGGGCCTGGGGCCGTGGGGCCAGTCGTTGGCCGCGTCTGGAGAGGACTTCTTCTTCGTCCAGATGACCGACACCCACTGGGGCTTCGAAGGCCCACCCAATCCCGAGGCCAGGAACACGCTGCGCAAGGCGGTGGCGGCCGTCAACAGCCTGGAGCGTCAACCCGACTTCATCATGTTCACGGGGGATCTGACCCATGCGGCTGCCGACGACAAGGAGCGTCAGCGCCGCATGACCGAGTTCAAGGCCATCGTCGGTGAACTCAAGGTCAAGGATGTGCGCTTCATCCCCGGCGAGAACGACGCCGGGCTTGATAACGGCGAGATGTACCAGCAGGTCTTTGGCAAGGGGCACTACAGCTTCAAGCACAAAGGCGTTCACTTTGTGGCCTTGGACAATGTCTCGGACCCCAATGGTCTGATCGGCGAGCAGCAACTGGAGTGGCTGCATGCCGACCTGGCCCGGCTCGACAAGACCGCCCCGGTGGTGGTGTTTGCGCACCGGCCCCTGTTTGACATGTACCCGGCCTGGGACTGGGCGACCAAGGACGGCGCCAAGGCCATCGACATCCTGACGCCCTACCAGAACACCACCGTGTTCTTCGGTCACATCCACCAGGAGCACCATCAGATGACGGGACGCATCGCTCACCATGCGGCTGAATCGCTGATCTTCCCCTTCCCCCTCGCGGGCAGCCAGCCCAAGAGAACCCCGGTGGCCTGGGATGCCGCGCGCCCCTTCAAGGGCCTGGGTTTCAGCCAGGTCGACGAGCATGCCGGGACCGCCCAGCCCAAGCGCCGCCCCTTGGCCTGAGCACACGGGGGTGAACACCGTGCTTTCAAAGATCCAAGTTCAGGCCGCCCAGGCCCTGCGGGCGGGGCTCGGTGGGCTGATGCTCGCCATCAGCCTTCCCGCCGCTGCGGCCAACCTGGCCAATGGCAAGTACCTCTACGACGCGGCCGACTGCATCGGTTGTCACGCCGGTCAGGGCTCATCAGCCCTGCCTTCCGGCGGTCTGGGGCTGGACACGCCCTTCGGCACCTTCAGGGTGCCCAACATCACTCCCGACAAGCAGCACGGTATCGGCAGTTGGAGCGAGCTCGACTTCAAACGCGCATTGCGCGAAGGCATTGGCCGGCAGGGGCAATACCTGTATCCCGCGTTTCCCTACCCCTCGTTTGCCCGGCTCAGCGAGCGCGACATGGCTGACCTGTACGCCTACATGATGACGCTGCCCCCCGTGCCCACGGCCAATAAGCCGCACGAGTTGAAGCCCCCGTTCAACTGGCGGCCCTTGCTGTTCTTCTGGCGCACCCTGTTCTTCCGGCCCGAGCCTGACAAAGCCCCTGCGCCGCAGGATGCGACCTGGCGCCGGGGCGACTACCTGGTCAATGCGGTGGCCCATTGCCAGGAATGCCACACGCCGCGCAATGCGCTGGGCGGTCTAAAGACCTCGTTGGCGTTTTCGGGCAACGTAGGGGGGCCTGACGGGCAGAATGCCCCCAACATCACCCCCGACAAACGCACAGGTATCGGAGAATGGTCGGTCGCCGACATCCAGAACCTGTTGAAGACCGGCATGACACCCGACTCCGATCTGGTGGGCTCCGGGATGAAGGCGGTGGTGCGAGGCACCTCCCGGCTCAGCGAAGCAGACCTGCACGCGATGGCGGTCTACCTCAAGAGTGTGCCGGCCATCGCTGTCGAGCCCAAGCCCGGGCCCGCCGGCAAGGCCTCTGTCAAGGCCCCCTGAGCGACCGATTTCATGAACCGATCGACCCGCAACTTCGAACACCTCATCCTGCCCTGGCTGGATGCGGGCTACAACCTGGCACGCTGGTTGGTGCACGACGACGCCGCTGCCAGCGATGTCTTGCAGGAGGCCTCGCTGAAGGCCTTCCGCTACCTGGACAAATTGCACGGTGACGATGCCCGCCCCTGGTTCCTGGGCATTGTCCGAAACGCCTGCTACACCCACCTGCAGCAGCAACGGGGGCAACTCGAAGTGACCGGCTTCGATGATGACGCCCTGGACCTGCTGCACCACCAGGACGGCCACCATGCCCCTGACCCCGCCAGCCTGCTCCACCACAAGCAGGATGCGGGGCGGGTCAATCGCGCCATCCAGGCCCTGCCCGCGAAATTGAGAGAGGTGATCGTGCTCAGAGAACTCGAATGCCTGGAGTACGCCGACATCGCCCAGGTCGCGGGCATCCCTGTCGGCACCGTGATGTCACGGCTTTCGCGCGCGCGGGCACGCCTCAAAGACATGCTGTTGAGCCCCCAAGAAGAAAAAGGACGCTGAAAACATGGACCCGCAAGACGACGAACTCTCGGCGCTCATCCGCACACAGGCGACCCGCCACCACGCCGACGATCAGCTGCGCGCCCGCATCCGCACCCAGCTGCTGCTGGCCTCGGCGGCCCAGCCAGCGGCCAGCCCCCTCAAGCCCCAGCGCCCGGCGGGCTCGCTTCTG
This sequence comes from Curvibacter gracilis ATCC BAA-807, assembly GCF_000518645.1. Classification (GTDB taxonomy): domain Bacteria; phylum Pseudomonadota; class Gammaproteobacteria; order Burkholderiales; family Burkholderiaceae_C; genus Curvibacter; species Curvibacter gracilis. The sequence continues at coordinate 87,214 of NZ_JADZ01000022.1, forward strand.
AGCCTGGACCTGGGCGGTTGGCGCAGACTGGCCGCGGGCTTTCTGTTAGGGGTGGCCCTCACCTGGTGGCTCAGCCCCCACCTGGCGAGTCTGAACAGGCCGGGTGGCCTTGAGGAGGCCCTGGTAGCCGACCATGTCCATTCGCTGCGGGTGGGCCCCTTGTTCCAGGTGGAGTCCAGCGACCGGCACACCGTCAAACCCTGGTTCCAGGGCAAGCTGGACTATGCCCCACCGGTGCTGGACCTGGCCGAGGCCGACTTCCCCCTGGTGGGCGGGCGGGTTGAACACATCGATCAAAACGCGGTGGCCGCACTGGTCTACCGGCACCGTGGCCATGTGATCAACCTGTTTGTCTGGCCCTCTGAACGCACCGCGGCCCTCCAAAGCTCGCAGATCAGGGGGTTCAACATCAGCCACTGGAGCACGGCCCAGATGCAGTTCTGGGCGGTCTCGGACATGGACGCGATCGAACTGATGCGCTTCACCCAGGCACTGCAGACCAGGCTGTAGGCCACGCGGGTACCGATGCGCCGGCCTGGCGTTCGGGGCTGGCGTTCAGAACGTCGCCGATGGCGGGGCCGCACCGCTAGGCCTGCAGGGCCAACATGAATTGGTCGAGCACAGCCAGGCTGTCTTCCAGGGCCCGTTGCGGCTCGCGGCCCCAGCTGGCGAATTGTCCGTCGATGTGCATGCGCGCCAAGCCATACACCAGCGCGCGCAGGCCCAGCACGTAAGCGTCCAGCTCGCCTGGCCGAAGTCGGCCTTGCTCCGCAGCCTGCTGCATCAAGTCGCGCATGCCCGCCCGCAAACGGTCGTTGCGGTCACGCAGCCCGGGGCTGTCGTAGTCGATCATGGCCCGGGTGGACACCACCTGGAAATGAGCCGGGTTCGCGAAAGCCCAACGCAAAAAGCCTTCGCCAATGGCACGGAATGCTGCCAGGGGATCATCAGGCGCTGCCTGGCGCTGGGCCTCGCCCACCGCTTGCAACAAGCGATCCTGCGCCTCCTCCGCCACGGCGGTCAGCAAGGCGGTGCGGTTTTCGAAATGCCGGAAAGGCGCCCCGGGCGACACACCCACGCGTCGTGCCACCTCGCGCACGCTGACGGCCTCCAGGCCCTGTTCTTCAACAAGTTGCAAGGCGGCAGCAATCAGTGAGCGCCGCAGATCGCCATGGTGGTAGGCGCGTTCATCGGGGCTGGTGGGTGACGGCATCGTGGGGTTCTTCGTGGTGTGTGATCAATGATTACATGCTACATTCTCCAAAATGTAATCACTGATTACTTCAATTTCACGGAGTGCCCATGCCAAGTCTTCTCATCGCCAGCCGGCTAGCAGTTCAGACCTTGATCGGTCTGGCAGTCATCGCAGCCTGCCAGTCCCGCAGCGCCGCCCACGAGACAGAGGCCCCCCGAGCGGAGCAGCCGGCCGCGCAGGCCCCCGTTGCAGCACCCCGGCTGCGGGTCGATGCGCCACTGGCGGGCCCGCTCACACGCGGTGTGGTGGTGGTTCCTTTCCAGGCCGAGAACCTGCAGATCGCTCCGGTCTATGGAAGCGCTGCCGCCAAAGTGGTGCCACGCATCGGTCACCTGCACCTGACCGTGGACAACGCGGCCTGGCACTGGGTACAGGCAAGCCCCGACCTCATCGTGCTCCAGGGGCTGGATGCGGGGCCGCACACCCTGCGCATCGACCTCGCCGATGCCCAACATCAGGTGCTGCACAGCCAGACCGTGGGCTTTACGGTGCCGCAGCACTGAGACCTGCCCTGCCGGGTGGGTGATGAGGCCGGGCGACGCACAGCCCGGCAGCAACTGAGGCTGTCCTTGAGCCAAGTTCAGGTCTGCGCAGGGTTGGCCGCGACATCAGCGCAGCCTCGCCGATGACCGCCCGGGCGCTTGAATCAGGGGGCCATGCGCTGCGCCAGAAAATCCAGAAAGCACTGGATCCGCGCCGAGAGCTGCGTGTTGCGGTAGTACACCGCATGCACGGCCTGCAGGTGTTCGACCGTGTCCTTCACCAGCAGGGGGACGAGGTCGCCGCGTGCGAGATCGTCGCGGGTCATGAAATCGGCCAGGCAGGCAATGCCTTGCCCTGCCAGCGCAAGCTGGCGCACGGTCTCGCCGCTGGAGGCCTTGATGCTCGGCCGCGTCAGGCAGGTGTCGCCCTGTTCGCTGCGCAAGGGCCAGTGGTTGAGGCTTTCCGGCTGCGTGAAGCCGAGCAGCCGATGGTGGCGCAGGTCGGCCACCTGTTTGGGCCGCCCATGCGCTTCGAGATAGGCCGGTGACGCAAGCACACGCAGCCGAAAGCTCCCCAGAGCACGGGCATGCAGCGTCGAGTCCTGCAGCGTGCCGATGCGGATCGCCACGTCCGTGCGCTGCTCGATCAGATCGATGATGTTGTCACTGCTGTGCAGCTCCAGCTCGATGTCGGGATAGCGTTCGCAAAACGCCCCGACCAGGGGCACGACCACATGCAGCATGAAGGGCGAAGCCGCGTTCACGCGCAAGCGCCCTGCCGGACGCTGGTGGCGAGAGGCCATCTGATCTTCCGCCGACTCCACCGCATCGAGGATGCTGCGCGCGTGCTGAAGAAAGACTTCGCCTTCTTCGGTCAGCTCCAACTTGCGTGTGGTGCGCCGCATGAGCGTGGTGCCCAGCTTGCGCTCCAGCCGGCCCAGGGCGCGGCTGATGCCGGAGACGGTCTGTTCGAGCTGTTCGGCTGCCGCCGTGATCGAGCCGCTGTCGATCACGGTGGTGAAGGCCTGAAGTTCTTCGAGGCTGATTTTCATTCTTGACTCCGAATCAAGAGAATTCTGCCTGATACCGGCTTTATCGGAATCAATCGGCTCTGGATACTGCGCGCTCCCCATCTTGATAGGAGCCCCCATGCCACTTGCCCTGCTCGCGCTGACCCTCAGCGCTTTCGCCATCGGGACGACCGAGTTCGTCATCGTCGGCCTGATCCCCACCATCGCAACCGATCTGGCCATCGGCCTGCCCTCTGCCGGCCTGCTGGTCAGCCTGTATGCGCTGGGCGTCGCTGTCGGCGCACCGGTGCTCACCGCCCTGAGCGGCAAGCTGCCACGCAAGAAGGTGCTGCTGTCGCTGATGGCGCTTTTCACGCTGGGCAACCTGATGGCCTGGCAGGCGCCCGGCTACGAGACCTTGATCGCGGCCCGCGTGCTGACCGGTCTGGCGCATGGGGTGTTCTTCTCGATCGGCTCGACCATCGCCACCGGCCTGGTGCCCAAGGAAAAGGCCGCCAGCGCAATCGCCATCATGTTCACCGGCTTGACGGTGGCGCTGGTCACCGGTGTGCCGCTGGGAACCTTCATCGGCCAGCATTTCGGTTGGCGCGCCACCTTTCTTGCGGTGTCGGTGCTGGGTGTGATCGCCTTCATCGGCAGCCTGCTGTTCGTGCCCAGCCAGCTTCGGCACACCCCGCCGGCGTCCCTGGCGCAGCAGGCCCGTGTGCTGGCCGAGCCGCGCCTGCTGCTGGTCTACGCCAAGACCGCGATCGGCTACGGGGGCAGTTTCATTCCCTTCACCTTTCTGGCACCGATCCTGCAGGACATTTCGGGCTTCACACCCGGCGCGGTGGTCTGGGTGATGTTGGTCTATGGCGTGTCCGTGGCCGTCGGCAACCTATGGGGTGGCAGGCTGGCCGACCGCCAGGGGCCGATTCCCGCGCTGCAGATCATCTTCGCCCTGCTGGCCGCCGTGCTGCTGGCGCTGACCTTCACCGCGCCACACCCCTGGCTTGCGGTTGCGACGGTGTTGCTGTGGGGCGCGGTGGCCTTCGGCAACGTGCCCGGGCTGCAGGTCTACGTGGTGCAGCAGGCCGAGCGCGTTGCCCCCCACGCCGTGGACGTGGCCTCGGGCCTGAACATCGCCGCCTTCAACCTCGGCATCGCGGGCGCCGCCTGGGCCGGCGGCTTGATCGTCACCCACCTCGGCTTGATGCACACGCCGTGGATCGGTGCGCTGGTGGTTCTGGTGTCACTGGGGCTGACCTGCTGGAGCGGCGCGCTGGATCGGCGCGGCGGCGTGCCGGTGCGTTTCAACGGTGCACGCCCGACCGCCCATTGAGCCTCGGGCCTCGCCCGAGGGCGATGGAGCGAGAACCCAGGCCCTGAATGACCCATGGCCCTGAGGCAGGTCGACGGATCTGACGCGGGCTTTTGCGTGGGCCTGCTTCGGACCAGGCACCAGCCAGCACTGTGGCGTGCCGGCGACAGGCGATACGAATATCGATATTCAATAAATACCGGCGAATACATCATTTCATTCGCCCACCCGATACAACACCTTCGAGCATTTTGAAATCATATGCAAAGGTGCTCCCCGAAGGGCATGCGGACGAATATCCGGCACTCACTTCCATCCACCGATGTGCGCCGACAATATTTTTCAATGCATCTTCGAATTCCTGATATGGCCTGAACCGAGCCCTCTCTAGAGTGACAACTTCAAACCCGGACAGTGGCCCATGACCGAAATAAGTCGGCGGACGTCACCTGACCACCCCCGTTATCGGGGTTCGGGCCTTGAAATCACTTTTCACCTCGATTCACCTATTAACTCATTCAGGAAAACCCATGCAGATTCGATTTGTCCGCTCAGCCCTTTCCACCGCCGCCGTGCTGACCCTGGCCCTGGGCGCCAGCGCCCACGCCCAATCGTCAGTCACCCTGTTCGGTGTGGTCGACCTGGCCTTTGAAAGCGTGAAGAGCAATGCCGGCCGCCAAAGCGGCATCGCGCCCTCGGGCAACACCGCCAGCCGCCTGGGCTTTCGCGGCACCGAAGACCTGGGCGGTGGCCTGGCTGCCAGCTTCTGGCTCGAAGCCGCGATCGCGGCCAACAGCGGCATCGGCAGCAGCGGCACCACCACCAACAACGGCGCCACCTCGACGGGCGCCGTGGCCGCCGGTGGCCTGACCTTCAACCGCCGGGCCACCGTGAGCCTGTCGGGCAACTTCGGTGAAGTGCGCCTGGGTCGCGACATCGTGCCCAGCTTCTGGAACTACACCGTCTTCGATCCCTTCGGGGCCGGCAGCGTGGGCGCCATCATCACCAACTACACCGGTGCGGCCACCACCTTTGTGCGTGCCTCCAATGGCGTGAGCTACCTGCTGCCCAGCAATCTGGGGGGCTTCTATGGTCAGGGCACCGTCGCCTTCGGCAACCAGGCCAGCACCGCCACCCAGACCAACAGCGCCGGCACCACGGTGGACTCGTCGGAGAACGGCCGGTATTACGGCCTGCGCGCCGGTTATGCCAAGGGCCCGATCGACGTGGCCGCCGCCTACGGCCAGACCAAGTACATCAACAATGGCGCACAGTCGTTCGGCAACGCCACCAACAGCCTGGGCGCGTTTGGCAGCTTCGGCAACTACACCGACACCAACTTCGGCGGCTCGTACGACTTTGGCGTGGCCAAGCTGCTGGCCACGGTGTCGCAGCAAAAGTACAACGACTTCATCAGCCTGGGCAACTCCAAGGCCGTCAAGGGTTGGTCGCTGGGCGTGAACGCACCGGTGGGTGCGGGCAACGTGCTGGCCCAGTTGAGCAGCGCCAAGCTCGACAGCGCCGGCAAAGCCAACAAGTTTGCCGTGGGTTATGTCTACAACTTCTCGAAGAGCACCGCGGTGTACGGCACCGTGGCACGCGTGAGCAATTCGGGTGGTGCCAGCCTGAATGCGGCCTCGTTCAGCTCGGCCGGCTTTGGCGGTGTGAACGGTGCGGCCAACGTGAACGGCTCGTCCACCGGTATTGACGCCGGTATCCGCGTGCGCTTCTGATCACCTTCAACAGCGCAGTCACGCAAAAGCCGCCACCTTCGGGTGGCGGCTTTTTTTCGCCTCCAAAAAAAATCCCCCGGCCATAGACTGACCGGGGGATTCAACTGACGAAAGTCAGAGCTAGGAGACATCGCAAAAGCGCAGGCGGCTTTTGGGGCCCACCGAAACATTTTCCTCAAAATAATCCGGCCCTGCGCTCAATGGATATTCTGCCCGGAATGGAAAATCAGGTGATTATCATTTTGCATATCCATTGTTGGAGATAATCAGCCAGCACTCAACCATGCGAATGCCAGACATAAAAAAACCCGGCACCTGGCCGGGTCCAAAGGGCAGCCATCGAGCACCCGGCTTCAGGTCAGCTCAAACCCCTGCCAGGTGATGAAGCGGCGCAGATGATCCCGCCCCGACAGGCTTTGCGGCCCGGCCACACGCTGGCTGGCCTGCTGCGACCAGGGCACCGGGGGCAGGCCCTGATCGCGTTGAAAGGCCTGGATGGCCTGGTCGTACTGCGGCACCTCGCGGGCCTCGGCCTCGGCGCTGTAGTGCTCGTGGTGCAGCACCACCGACTGGGCCAGGCGCGGCTTCACGGCGGCAGGCTGGGCCGGATCGGGGTGACCCACACACAGGCCGAACAACGGAAACACATGCGCCGGCAGCTTGAGTTCGGCCGCCACTTCGGGGGCCCGGTTGCGCAAGGCACCGATGTAGACGGTGCCCAGGCCCAGAGCCTCGGCGGCCACCACCGCGTTCTGGGCGGCCAGCGAGGCATCGATGCTGGCGACCAGAAACTGCTCCAGGTATTGGTTCGCATCCGAGGGCAGGCCCAGGCCCTGGGCCACGCGGTCCAGGCGCGACAGATCGGCCAGCCAGACCAGGAACAGCGGCGCCTGGCGGATGTGGGCCTGGTCACGCGACCATTCCGACAGGCGCGCCTTGCGCTCGGGGTCGGTCACCGCCAACACACTCCAGGCCTGCAGGTTGGACGAGGTGGGAGCCGACTGGGCGGCCGCCACCAGGTGGGCCAGCGTGCCCTCGGGCAGGGCATCGGGCAGGTAGGCCCGCACCGAGCGGTGGGCCAGCAGGTGTTGCAGCACTGCGGTGTTGGCCCCTGCTGGTGGCGTGGGCAGTGCGGCCTGGGCGTTGGCATAGCGGGCGGCCAGCGCCGGGTTCAGGTCATAGGGGTTCTGACTCATGGGTTCTCCGGTGGGTGGTGTGAAGTGGGTCAGGCCGCAATCAACTGGATGCCGATGTCGCCTTCGCGCTCCAGCTGGGCCACCAGGCCCAGCTCCCAGTCCAGATAGGCCTTGAAGCCCGCATCGCGCTGGGCCAGGTCGGCATGGGCATAGGGGCTGTACCAGTGGTCGTCGTCCCCCGTCAGCACGCCATCGGCACCACTTTGCAGAGGCAGGCCGGCAGTGGCCCAGGCCTCGGTGCCTCCGGCCAGGCTGCGCACGGTGCGCGTCGGCAGGCGGTGTGCCAGCTCGGCCGCCACCGTGGCGGCCAATACACCGTCGGGCGAGGTGATGACGATGGCGCGGGTGTCGTCGGCCGTGCCCACAAACTCGTGCAGGCGGTCGGGCACGGCAAAGCGGGCGCCGGGCAGATGGCGACGCTCGTGGTCGGCACGGCGGTCCACGTCAAAGACCAGCACCTCGCCCTGTTGTTGCCAGGCCTGAAGTTGCAGGGGCGACAGGCGCGCCGCAGCGGGCTGCGAGGCCAGCACACGCACCGGCTCGGGGCCGGTCACCGTGGTGGCCTGGGCGGCCGGGCTGTACACGTACACCTCATGCCCACCCAGCTGAGCCAACCAGGCGGCGGTGGTGAGGGCGCGCACCCCGTCCCAGTCGGCCAGCACGATGCGGCTGCGTCGTGTGCCCACGTACTCGTCGGTGGCCTGCACCAGCTGGCCCCCGGGGGCCCAGCGCCAGCCTTCGAGGTGGCCGGCCTGGTATTCCTCGCGGGTGCGCACGTCAAACAGGTACAGCGAGCGCTCGTGGCGCTGGCCCTGCAGGCGGGCCAGGCCCGCTGCGTCCAGCCGCTGCACACCGGCGCGCTCGGCCACGCGGGCGGCCTGCTCACGGGCCTGGGCCAGGCCCTGGGGCGAGGGCTCGGGCAGGGCCGTGCTGCGGCCCTGGGCCAGGCTTTGCCCGGCCAGCAGCCAGGCCATGGTGCCGTCCTTGAGCGACACCACGCGGTTCGGGATGCCGGCGTCGATCAGGGTCTGGGCGCCCACGATGCTGCGCGTGCGCCCGGCGCAGTTGACCACCACCAGGGTATCGGGGTCGGGCGCCAGCTCATGGATGCGGTAGACCAGCTCGGCACCGGGCAGGCTGTGCGCAAAGGGCAGGCTGAACTGCTTGAACTCTTCAGGGGTGCGGCTGTCCACCACCACCAGGTTCTGCCCCTGATCCAGCGCCTGGCGCAGGCCGGCCACGTCGATCCAGGGGGTGTGCTTGTCGTGCTCGATGACCTCGCCAAAGGCCTTGCTGGGCACGTTGGTGCCCGTGAAGATCTCCAAGCCGGCGGCGGCCCAGGCCTCGGTGCCGCCCTCCAGCACCGACACCTGGGCATAGCCCAGGCGCACCAGCTTGCGCGCCGCCTCATGGGCCAGCGATTCGTTGCCATCGACCAGCACGATGCGGGTGCCGCGGCGCGGCACCAGGCGGTCGATCAGCAGCTCCAGCCGCCACAGCGGCGCCGAGGCCGCCAGCAGCAGGTGGCCGTGGGTGTAGACACCGGTTTCACGCACATCGAGCACGGCGATCTCTTCGCCGTCGCGCAGGGCCTCGCGCAGGGCGGCCGGGCTGATCAGGGGGTGGCGGATCAGGGCCGGGGGCGCAAAGGTGCGGTAGCTGCCGCCGCTGCGGCTTTCGAACACCACGCGCCCGGGCAGGCGGTCCAGGCCCAGGCCGTAGAAGTGCAGGTGCAGGCCGGTCTCGGCCCCCACCAGCTCGATGGTGTGCACATCCGTGGGTTGCAGGGTGATGTAGCTGCCAGGGGCCACGTCCACCGTGCGGATGGGGCTCAGGCTGTCACGCGCCGGGTCGGCCGTGGGGCTGCGCTGGTAGAGCACGTTTTCTTCGTGGCCCTGGATGCCGGCGATGATGGCCCAGGTGGTGTGGTCGTGCGGCGGCTGGGCCTTGCCAGGCTGGCCGGCCGACACGTACAGGGCATAGTGGCCATCCAGGTCTTCGTACAGGCGGTAGACCCGGGCCGGGGCCTCTTCGCTGAGTGGAAAGTGCGCCTCGGGGAACAGCTCGCGGCGCAGGCCCAGCTGCGCCAGGGCCTGCGCCACCTCGGCCAATTGGGCGTCGCTGGCCTGCCCAGGGTCGGGCACGGTGCGGCGCGCATGGGCAATGAAATCAAGCACCGCACGGGTGCGGAGGCTGGCGAGGTCAGTGCCGCTGAAGTCGAGGCTGAGGTCGGTCTGGCTCATGCGATGGGTCTTTCGGATGCTGGGGTCAAAGGCAATGTTGCGGTTGCTTGAGGCTAAAAGCGCCCGACGCCCTGCCCAAGGAATGATTTCGGCTAACCATATGTACGCCTTGCACGCATATGGTTAGCCGAAGAACTTCGTTCACGGTTCGACCCGGCCTGCCTAGAGTGGCGCCCACCATGCACGCCACCCCCACCCTGCCCCGCCGCAGCCTGCTGCACACCCCTTTGATCCTGCTGGCCACCCTGGGCCTGTGTGCTGCAGCGGCAGCGGCCGAGCCACCGGCCTTCCCGAACCGGCCCGTGCACATCGTGGTGCCCGTGGCCGCCGGCGGCAGTGCCGACAAGCTGACACGCGCCCTGGCCGAGAAACTGACCGCCCTGTGGGGCCAGCCCGTGGTGGTGGACAACGTGCCGGGTGCCAGCGGCAACATCGGTGCCGCCAAGGTGGCCCGGGCCGCCCCTGACGGTTACACCCTGCTGCAGCAGGGTGAGGGCCTGACACTGAACAACATCCTGTTCACCGAACTGCCCTACGACGCCAACAAGGCCTTTGCCCCGGTGATCAAGGCGGTGGTGAACCCGCAGATCCTGGTGGTGAACCCGAACAGTGGTCTGAACACCTTCGCCGACTACCTGGCGCGCGCCAAGGCCCAACCCGACACCCTCACCCTGGGCCTGCCCGGCAACGGGGGCATCGCCCACGTGGCGCATGAGATCCTGAGCCAGGAGACCGGCGCCAAGGTGCGCTACATCCCCTACTCGGGTGGAGCCCCGGCGGCGCTGGACGTGCTGGCCGGCCACACCCAGGCCACCCTGATCACGCTGGCCGCCGTGACCGAGCATGTGCGCAGCGGCAAGCTGCGCGCCCTGGCGGTGACCACCAGCTACCGCTCACCCGCCCTGCCCCAGGTGCCCACCATGGCCGAGGCCGGCGTGCCGGGCTTCTCGGTGGAGAGCTGGCAAGGCTATTTTGTGCCCGCCGGCACGCCCGCCGCCGTGGTGGCACGCCTGAACCACGATATCGACGCCGCGCTGCACTCGCCCGAGCTGCGCAGCAAACTTGAGGACATGGGCTTCAAAGTGGCCGGCGGCAGCGCCGCCGACCTGGCCGCCAGCCTGCAACAAGAGCGCCCGCGCTACAGCCGGGCGATTCGCACGGCGGGGATTTCGCTGCGCTGAGGGGCGCCCCCAAACCTCAGGCCAAGGCGCTGCGTTGGCTCAGGTGGCGGGCCGCGAACTCGACAAACCAGTCCAGGCTCTCGGGCTGTGCCAGTGCGTCACGGCGCACCACCTTGTCGGGCGCATGGCCGAGCATCAGTTTTTTGACGGGCAGCTCGAGCTTCTTGCCGGTGATGGTGCGCGGAATGGCTGCCACCTGCACGATGTCGTCGGGCACATGCCGCACCGACAGGCCTGTGCGCAAGGCCTGGCGGATGCGCTGGCGCAGCGGCTCGTCCAGCGTGAGGCCGGGGCGCAACTGCACGAACAAGGCCATCCAGGACGGCTGGCCCAGGTACTCCAGGTCGACCACCAGGCTGTCGGCCACCTCTTCGAGCTGCTCGACCACGCGGTACAGCTCGGCCGTGCCCATGCGCACGCCCTGGCGGTTGATGGTGGCGTCGGAGCGCCCATAGATCACGCCGCCGATGGCCTCGGGCCGAGGCACCAGGCGCAGCCAGTCGCCATGGCGCCACACCGGTTGGCCGGCCGCATCCTGGAAGGTGTCGAAATAGCTTTCACGCAGGCGGCTGCCATCGTCGTCGCCCCAGAAGTACAGGGGCATTGAAGGCAGCGGGTTCACACAGACCAGCTCGCCGACCTCGTCGATCACGGGCCGGGCCTCGTCGCTCCAGGCCTCGACCCGGGCGCCCAGCGTCCGGCATTGCATCTCGCCCAGGTACACCGGCAAGGTGGGCAGGCCGACCAGAAAGCCGCCGGCCAGGTCGGTGCCGCCAGAAACAACGTTCAGCCAGAGGTCGGGCTTGACGGCGCTGTACAGCCAGGCGCAAGCCTCGGGTGACAGCGGCGAGCCGGTGGAGCCCACGGTCTTCAGGGCCGACAGATCGGCAATGCGGGCAGGCATGACGTCGGCCTTCATGCACTGCTGGTGGATGGCCGCGCCCGCGCCGAAGAACTGCACCCGGGTACGCCCGGCCAGGCGCCACAGGTGGCCCCAGTCGGGCTCGGGCCCGGCGCCGGTCACGCTGCCGTCGTACAGCACCACGGTGGCACCGCCCAGCAGGCTCATGATGTGAGCGTTCCAGACCATCCAGGAGGTGTTCACCGCCCACAGCACGCGGTCGCCCGGGTGCAGGTCGTTGTGCAGCACCATGTTGACCATGGCATTGGCCAGCACGCCGCCATGACCATGCACGATGGGCTTGGGCAGGCCGGTGGTGCCGGAGGAATAGAGGATCCACAGCGGGTGCTCGGGCGGCAGCGCCTGCGGCCGCAGTTCGTGCTCGCCCGCCACGGCCTGCGCCCAGGGCAGCCAGTGCAGAGGGGCCGCAGTGGGCGGGGGCTCGGCCTGGGCATCCAGGTGCGTCACCCAAAGCACAGCCCGCACGCTGGGCAGGCCAGCCAGGATCTCACCCAGGGCGGCGCGCCGGTCGAAAGGTTTGCCGGCAAAGCGGTAGCCATCCACCGCCACCAGCACCTTGGGCGCGATCTGGCGGAAGCGGTCGCCCACGCTCAAGGGCCCCATGTCGGGCGCGCACAGCGTCCAGACGGCCCCCAGGCTGGCAGCGGCCAGAAAGGCCACCAGCGTCTGCGGGATGTTGGGGAGGTAGCCCGCCACGCGGTCGCCCTCGCCCACCCCCAGCGCGCGCAGGGTGGCCGCCACCGAGGCCACCTGGCGCCGCAGCTCCGGCCAGCTCAGCTCCCCCGCGCCCATGGCTTCGCTCTCGTAGACCACCGCCGGTGTGGCCAGCGCCGTGTGCCGCAGCATCTGCTCGACAAAATTGAGCCGCGCCCCCGGGAACCAAGAGGCGTTCGGCATCTGCGAGCGCCCCAGCATGCGCTGCGGCGGCGGGTCGAAGCGCAGATCGAAAAACTGCAGGATGGCAGACCAGAAGCCCTCCGCATCGTCGACCGACCAACGCCACAGCGCTTCGTAATGGTCGAAACGCAGGCCGCGCTCACGCGCCAGCCAGGCTTCAAAGGCGGTGATCAAGGCCTGTGATCGACGTGCTTCATCAGGCACCCACAAAGGGACGGCAGCAGGCAAGTGGTCTGTCATGGTGATTTTCAGGATTCCGAAGTGAAACCGATTTTCTTGATGTTGCCGCGCCACATCTCTGTCTCGGCACGCAACTGGGCCGCCAGCTCGCGCGGGCCCAGGTAGCGCGGGGTCATGCCAAAGTCGGCCAGGCCACGGGCAAAGTCGGCCTGGCCGACCACGGCACGGGCCGCCTCGGCCAGGCGCTGCACCACCGGTGCGGGCGTCTTGCCCGGCAGGAACAGGCCGAACCATTCGGTCATGTCGAGTTCGTAGCCCTGTTCACGGTAGGTGGGCAGGGCGGGCATGAAGCTGCTGCGTTCGTTGCCCGACACGGCCAGCAGACGGATCCGGCCCGATTTGAGCTGCGGCAGAAAGCTGCCCAACACCGAGGAATAGGCCGCCAACTGGCCGCCCATCAGGTCCTGCAGGCCCGGGGCATCGCCGCGGTAGGCGACGTGGGTCAGCTCCACGCCGGCCATCAAGCCCAGCAGGCTGCCCACCAGATGGGGTGTGGAGCCGGCGGCAGGCGAGCCAAAACTGGCCTTGCCCGGGTTGGCCTTGGCCCAGGCGATGAAATCGGGGACGCTGCGCACGCTCTCCGGCACCGCCGGCCCCACCGCAAAGGCAAAGGGAAACGAACAGACCATGGCCACAGGCAGCTGGTCGTCGGGCCCATAGGGCAGCTTGCGGTAGGTGAAGGGGTAGATGCTGAAGGGCGCCGGCGGCGACAGCAGCATCGTCAAGCCGTCGGCGGGCGCCTCCTTGAGGGCTGCCACCGCGATCTGGGTGCCTGCACCGGGCTTGTTGTCCACCAGCACCTGACCCGCGTAGCTGCCACGCAATCGGTCGGCCACCCGGCGCGCCACGTTGTCGGTGCTGCCCCCAGGCGGAAAGCCCACCAGCAGGCGGGCCAGTTCGGGCTGCTGGGCCCAGGCGGCATGGGGCAGGCCGCCCAGCAGGCCAGAGGCGCCCAAAAGGCCCAGGCGGGCGGTGAATTGACGGCGGGTGCTCATGGTGTTGTCTCCTTCGGCAGGGGTCTGGTGGGGTGCCCGGGGTGCATGGCTTCTCGAAGCGGAGGCCTTGCCCCGGCCACTGCGAATGTGCCCCAGGGCCCCATGGCCCACTGTCGACGGATTGCTGCGCCTGTCGAAACCCTGCGCTGCCCAGGGAAAACCCCGCCCCTGGCCTCAGCCCGCCCGGCGGTAGGCCGTCGGCGTCAGGCCCCAGTGCTGGCGGAAGGCCTGCGCGAAATGGGAGGCCGAGCGGTGGCCCGTCTGGCGGGCGATCTCCTCGAAGCTCAGCCGGGTTTCCCGCACCGCATGCGCGGCCGCTTCCATGCGCTGCAGCCTCAGCCAGGCATGGGGTGCAGCCCCAAAAGAGGCCCGGAAGGCCCGTGAAAAATGAAAGGGGCTGAGGTCGACCAACTGGGCCAGGCGCTCGACCGTCCAATGGCCGGCCAGGTCGGCGCGCAAGGCCTCTTCCACGCGCTGCATCTGGCGCCGTGAGAGCCCGGCCTGGGCCCGTGAGCTGGTCCGCGCCCCGACGTAATGCTGCATCAGGTGCAAGGCAATGGCCTCAGCGATGTGCTGGCCGAACAGGCTGTCGAGGGAGGTGTTGGAATCGAGCGAGGCCAGCAGCAATTGGGCAAACCCGGCCAGCAGCGGATCGTCGCGCCCGAAGCAGCTTTGCAGCGACACGGGCGCGTGCGCCACGCGCTCCAGCCAGGCGGGCGAGAGGTCGATGTGCAGGTTGTCGCGCGGCTGCGCACTGCGCCAGAACGAGGGCAGCCCGGCCGGCACCACCACGGCCTGCCCCGGCTGCCAGCGCAAGGACTCGGTCACGCTGCCCTGGCGTTGCAACAGCTGGGTGGGCTGTGCCCGCCGCACCAGAATGCTGTGGCTGGCCGTGGGCGGCACATACAGATCGCCCTCCGGCCCCACCTGGTGCCAGAACACCAGGCCCGGCCAGGGCCGATCCTGGCTGGAGCGTTTGACGCTGTGCGGCAGCAGCTTCCAGGGGGGAGAATCGGGCGCCGCCTGCTCCAAGGCCTGCCAGCGGCCCACGTCAAAGCCGCTGGGCACGCGCCGGGAAGCATCAAAACGCGGGTCAGGTGGGTACATGGTCAGCCGGTGGCCCAGAACTGGGATCACACGGATGATGCCACGCAGGCGGGCCTGTCAGGCCGGCCCAGCCAAGACCCTGCTTGCTTATGCATCAAACTTCTTTGGCTATGAAGTCGGGTTTTCATAACATTTCGCCATGACGGGAGCGCGCCTGAAGGCCGCCCCGGTGTTTCAACGACTTCAAGCCCCCATTTCATGCCCTTGACCCTCGCCAAGCGACTGGCCCTGCCCCGTCGCGCCTTGATCGCCAGCGCCGGCCTGCTGCTGGCCGCTGCCGCCACCTTCACCCAGGCCGAGCCCGCCCCCACCGTGATCCGCATCGGCTCGCCCGAACTGGGCACCGGCACCAAGCCCTTCCCGGGGGCCAACCCGCTGGCGGTGGTCAAGGCCCGGGGCTGGCTGGAGGAAGAATTCAAGGCCGACCACATCAAGATCGAATGGACCACCTTCCGCGGCGCCGGCCCGGCCGTGAACGAAGCGGTGGCGGCCAAGCAGCTGGACGTGGTGTTCCTGGGCGACCTGGCCTCGGTGATCGGCAAATCGCGCGGCCTGCCCACGCGGCTGATCGCGGTGGTGGGGCGCAACTCGAACAGCTACCTGGCGGTGGCGCCGGGCGCGGGCATCCAGAGCTTTGCCGACCTCAAAGGGCGCAAGGTGTCGGTGCTCAAGGGCACGGCCTATCAGCGCCCGTTTGACGCCTTTCTGGCCGAAGCCGGCCTGACCGAAAAAGACCTGAAGGTGGTCAACCTCGACTGGCCCGGCTCCAAGGCGGCGGTGGTCAACCGCGACATCGATGCCACTTTTGGCGGCGCCGACCTGCACCTGCTGCTGGACAAGGGCGTGACCCTGCCCGTCAGCACCAAGGGCAAGGGCCCGGCCTTCAGCATCTACGCCAGCCTGCTGGCCACCGATGACTTCATCACCCGCTACCCGGCCCACACCACGCGCCTGGTCAAGCAGTTGATCCGCGCCTCGCAATGGGCCAGCGACGAAGCCAACCGCGCCGCACTGCTGCAACTGTGGGGCGACCAGAGCGGCCAGGGCGAGGCGGTGTACAAGGCCGAGTTCGATGGTGAATCGCTGAAGTCGCGCCATTCGCCGCGCATCGACGAGGCCGCGGTGTCGGTCTACAAGGGAGTGGTGGCCGATGGCCTGAAGCTGGGCCTGATCAAGCAGCCCGTGGACGTGGACGCCTGGGTGGCACCGCAGTTTGTCGAAGCCGCCCTGAAAGAGTTGAAGGCCGAGAAGTTCTGGCCCGCACTGGACCGCAACGGACGCCCCCTGCCATGAGCCAGAGCCGCCACACCAAGCACCCAGCCGACACCCACGACACCCTGCACGACAGGCGCCCCAACATCGTCTTCATCGTGGCCGATGACCTGGGCTGGGCCGATCTGGGCGTGTACGGCCAGACCGACTACCCCACCCCGCACCTGGACCGGCTGGCCGACCAGGGGGTGCGCTTCACCCAGGCCTATTCCAACTCGGCCGTGTGTTCGGCCACCCGCTTCGCGCTGATCACCGGGCGCTACCAGTACCGCCTGCGTGGCGGCCTGGAAGAGCCGATCGCCAAGCCCGCCCACTACCTGGGTCTGCCGCCCGAGCACCCCACCCTGCCCTCGCTGCTGGCCGACGCCGGCTACCACACCGCATTGATCGGCAAATGGCACCTGGGCGCCCTGCCGCACTTCGGCCCGCTGAAAAGCGGTTACCAGAAGTTCTTCGGCAACTACAGCGGGGTGCAGGGCCTGTTAACACTGATTTCACCGGTGCGAAGCCTGCTGGCCAAGCGCCAATCAAGGCGCGTGTCGCAGCCCAGACCGGGCGTCTGGGCAAGACACGCAACGCCGAGTGGCGCTTGGCCAGCCGGCTTCCCTTCGGGTTGGAGCCCAAAAGGCCGATCGCGGCGTTGCCAATCCTCGCTGGGTCACCGACCCAGCTGCGGTTGGCGCCTTGCGCTAGGCCTTTTGGATCTCCAACGCATCCGGCGAAATCAGTGTTAGCAGGCCCTACTATTTCACCCACAAGCCCGGCGTGGGCGAACATGTGCCGCGCGACCTGTGGGAGGACGATGTGCCCGTTGAGCGCGTGGGCTACTACACCCAGATCCTGGCCGATGAGGCCTCGCGCTATGTGCAGCAACAGGCCCGGGCCGAAAAGCCCTTCTTCTTGTCGCTGCATTTCACCGCGCCGCACTGGCCCTGGGTAGGGCCCGAGGACGAGGCGGTGTCGCGCAGCCTCACCGACCTGTTCCACTACGACGGCGGCAACCTCGCCACCTACGGCAAGATGGTGCAATCGCTGGACACCGCCGTGGGCCAGGTGCTGAAGGCACTCGATGAGAGTGGGCAGGCCCAGAACACGATCGTGGTCTTCACCAGCGACAACGGCGGCGAGCGCTTTTCCAAGACCTGGCCCTTCACGGGTCAGAAGACCGAGCTGCTGGAGGGCGGGCTGCGCGTGCCCACCCTGCTGCGCTGGCCGCAACGCCTGGCGCCGCAGATCAGCGACCAGGTCACCATCACCATGGACTGGCTGCCCACCCTGCTGGCGGCGGTGGGCCTGGCGCCCCACCCCGACTACCCCAGCGACGGCGAGAACATCCTGCCCGTGCTGACCGGCGACCGCAGCCCCTGGCAACGCACCCTGTTCTGGCGCTACAAGTCACAAGCCCAACGCGCATTGCGCCAGGGCGACTGGAAGTACCTGAAGATCAACGACAACGAGTTTCTGTTCGATGTGGTGCAGGACCAGCGCGAACGCGCCAACCTGCGGCACCGACACCCAGAGGTGTTCGCGCAGCTGAAAACCCTGTGGGGCCAATGGAACGAAACCCAGCTGCCCATCACGGACGAGGTCTTCACCCACGGCGTGACGCCCGACATCCAGGCCGACCGCTACGCGCCGGACAAGGGGCAGCGGGTTCGGGCTTGACCGGAGCTTCAACGGCGACACGATCCGAGACGGGGCGGCACCCTACTTTCGATCGTGCCCCAGGGTGGCGTAGGCCACAGGATCGATGGACTTCAATCGAAGAGCCGCCGCCCACCCTGCAAACCCCGCACAGGGCAACAAGGCGAGCAGGGCCCAGGACAAGGCCTGGCTGGCCCCGGTCAAGACCTGAAAATTGGGCACAGCGAGGGCGAATACAAAACACAGGCCGACCATGGCGGCGAGCGGCATCCAGAAGATCCTGAATGTGCTGTAGGAATGCGCATCTCGACGGAAGAACACGATGACCGCCGCCGCCGTCGCAATCATCAGCAGCAGCAGACACACCGTGGCGATGTTGCTGAGCCACGAGAAGAGGTGCAGAACGGGGTCGGCCTTGAACACCGCAAACAAGAGCACCACGACCAGGCACAGCACGGTCTGCAACAGCGAGGCCACGTGCGGGCTTTTGTACTGCGGGTGGGTGCAGCCCAGGCGCCTGGGCAGCAGGCGCTCCCGACCCATTGAATAAAAATACCGGGCGGTAGAGTTGTGAAACGCGATCAGCCCCGCGTAGATGCTGACGATGAACATGCCCCGCAGAAGAAGGGTCAGGGGCTGGCCCGCGTAGGTGTCTGACAGCAGATACAGGAAGTTGGTCGGATCACTCAGCCCGGTGATGGTCTCCTGGACGCGCTCGGCCCCCGTGCCGATCACCAGACACCACAGCGAAAACGAATAGAAGCACCCGACCAGGATCAGGGCCGAATAGGTGGCGATCGGGATGCTGCGCTTCGGATCTTTGGCCTCTTCGCTGTAGATGGTGGTGGCCTCGAAGCCGATGAAGGCTGCGAAGCAAAACAGGATCCCGATGGAGGGATTGCCGGCACTGAGTGCTGCGGGCTGGAACGACGAAAACTCGATGCCATGGGCCCCGCCGCGACGCAGGATCAGCACGTCCAACAGCAGCACGAAGGCGTATTCGGCCACCACAAAGCAGGCCAGGATCTTGGCCGAAAAATCGATCTGGTGAAATCCAAAGTAGGCCACGGATGCAATCGCGGCCACCGCCACCAGCCACCAGGGCACGCTCAGATCAAACTGCGTGCGCAAGGATTCGGAGACCACCTCGCCGAGCAGCCCATACAAGCCAAACTGAAGGGTCAGCGACCCCAGTATTGCGATGAAGGCCGCCGCGCCACCCGCCGCACCACCCACCCCACGCGAGATCATCGCGTAGAAGCCTCCGGCACTGGTGACGCAGGTACCCATGGCGGTATAGCCCGCAGCAAACATCAGCAGCAGCAACAAAGCCAGCACCACCAGCGCGGGTGTCCCGGCGCCATTGCCCAGCATCATCCCGATGGGAAAGCCCCCGGCGACCACACTCAACGGGCTGGCCGCCGAGATCACCAAGAGCGTGATGAACCATGAACTCAGGGTTCCTGAGCGCAGGCCCGTGGCGTCATCGGGCAGACGGGGCATCGAAGGAGTGGGTGAATCCATAGGTGTTCTTGATCAGCAAGTGAGGTCTGTTGTCGGAGGCCACGCGAACGGTTCAGGTCGCGTTCACGCGCTCGGTTGTCTGAGGGCTGACGCAAAGTCTAGGCCGGCCATCTGGGAGTCGATAGCCCAGATCGGCATGCAGGAACACCGATCCAGGCACCGTAAAAGTGCGCCGGGAAGGCGCCTTCAAAATTTCGCACCAAAAGCCGGCATTTCTTAAAACGAAAATTCAACATCGTGCACGCAATTATTTTTTGATTTGTTTTGCTTTTTTATTTCATTGTGATAACTTTGCATTCACGCATCCACAGGGAAAAACGTGGATGACAAACCGTACTGCTTGGCCCATCACAGCTCAAGCCAGTGTCTTCCAGGATGATTTGAAAAGGACTCGGAATGCTTGCTGCACTCAAAAAATGGGCTTTGCTGGGCCTGCTGCTCGCCACCTCCGCGGCATGGACGGAATCGGCGGTTGCGCAGACGAATTGGCCAGCTCGACCCGTGAAAATCATGGTGCCTTACCCCCCGGGCACCGGGCCCGATGTGATGGCCCGATTGGTCGCGGAAGGGCTGGCCAAAGAGCTGAACACCAGTGTCATCGTGGACAACAAGCCGGGTGCCAACGCCATCATCGGCACCGATGCGGTGGTGAAGGCGCCTGCCGACGGCTACACCTTCTTGCTGCTGGACCGTCTGACCTTGTCGGTGAACCCGCTGCTCTATCAACCACTGCCGTTTGATGTCCGCAAAGACCTGGTCTCGGTGAGCAACATTGCCGATGTGAACCTGTACCTGGTCACCAGCGCTCAATTGCCGGTGAGCGATTTCGCCTCGTTCGTGCAGTACGTGAAGGCCAACCCTGGCAAGGTCACCTTTGGCACGGGCGGGGTGGGCAGCATCATGCATCTGAACATGGAGTTGCTGCAGGCCCGCACCGGGATGGAGTTTCTGCATGTGCCATACAAGGCCCTCGCGGAGGTCATCCCCGCCATGCTCGGAGGCCAGGTGCAGGCGACCTCGGGTGGTGTGGAGGCATTGCTGCCCCATGTTGAAAAGGGCAGCCTGAAATTGCTGGCGGTGGGCGCCCCCAAGAGAGCGCCCATCACACCCCAGGTGCCCACCATCCTGGAGGCTGGCGGCGCCGACATGCTGCTCTCGACCTCCTACACCCTGCATGCCAAGGCGGGCACGCCACCGGACATTCTGGCCAGGGTGAATGCCAGCCTGTTCAAAGTGCTGGGCAGCCCTGAATTGCAAGCCTGGACCGCCAAGCGGGGCATGCACGCGGCGGCGTCGAAGCCGGCAGAACTGGACGCGCAGATTGCCATTGATTCAGAACGCGTGGGCAAGCTCATCCGTGAACGGGGCATCCGGGTGCAGTGAGCACGGGGCCACGCCCGCCGCAATGGCCCCCACGCGACTCACCCTGCCCCTTCACCCACCCGACCTGGGCACCTCGCTGCAGGTCAATTCACCCACCGGAGACCACCTGTGTCATCTACCCGCGAAACCGAGCACCCCATCCATCCGCTATTCACTCAACGCTGGTCGCCCCGCGCCTTCACGGGTGAAGCGATCTCAGAAGAACAGTTGCTGACGCTGCTCGAAGCCGCGCGTTGGGCGCCGTCGGCGTACAACGCCCAACCCTGGCGCTGGATCCACGTGCGACGCGACACGGCGCATTGGGCGCCCATTTTCGAGTCGCTGGTGGAGTTCAATCAGGGCTGGGCACAAC
The DNA here is from genome assembly GCF_000518645.1 of Curvibacter gracilis ATCC BAA-807. Taxonomy (GTDB): domain Bacteria; phylum Pseudomonadota; class Gammaproteobacteria; order Burkholderiales; family Burkholderiaceae_C; genus Curvibacter; species Curvibacter gracilis. The sequence goes on from NZ_JADZ01000022.1 coordinate 107,971, forward strand.
ACGCAGCAGCGCTTCTGGTGCTGGTGTCGGCCAAACAGGCCGTGTTTCCAGGAAAACCCGCGGCAGCGCCCAATGCCTGGCACTCTTTTGACAGCGGTGCCGCATGGGCCAGCCTGGCCTTTCAGGCCACCTTGTCTGGCTTGGCCAGCCACGCCATGGCCGGCTTTGACGAGCCCCGCCTGCGCGAAGCCATTCAGTTGCCCGAGACCCACGCCATCGAGACCGTGATTGCGGTCGGCAAACCCGGCCGCCCGGATCGCTTGCCCGAAGCGCTGCGCGCGCGCGAGACTCCGAACGGGCGCCTGCCGCTGGCAGACGTGGCCTTCGAAGGCCGCTTCAAGAGCAACAGCTGAGGGCCTTGGGGCCACCGCCCGGGATCAGGCCGCTGAAATATGCGCCGTGATGCTGGCAGCCGCCCCCACCACCAGATTGGCGAGAAACTCCTGGTTGAAGGCCGCAAAGCGCTCGCTGGGCCCCACCAGGGTGATGCTGCCCAGAATGCGCTGCTTCTCGTCGAAGATCGGCGCGGCCAGGCCCGTCTTCTCGGGGTCTAGCTCGCCGACGCTGATGCAGAAGCCCTGCTTGCGGATCTGCAGCATGGTCTTGGAGAAGACTTTCCAGTCGCCGCCAATGCGCTGCACGCCGGGATGATCGGTGTGGGCGTCGAATATCTTGCGCAATTGACGCGGCAGCAGATAGGCCAGGATCACCCGCGATGTGGCGCTGCGAAACAGATCCATGGGGCGCCCGCGACCAAAATTCAAGGGGTCGACGTTGGCCCCGGGCTGGTGATAGATCGAAATCACGGTGGAGCCATACAACTCGCTGATCAGCACACTGAGCCCGGTCTGCTCCACCAGGTGCTGCGTCAGATCGCGGCTGCTGGACAACAGCGGGTGGTATTCGGTCATCAGGCGATCCAGCTCGATCACCCTCGGGCCCAAGGCGTAGCCCCGGGGCAGACGCACCAGCAGACCGACATCGCTCAACTCGCGCACATAGCGGTAGGCGCTGGCCGGCGCATAGCCCAACTGGGAGCAGATCAACTCCACATCAATCACGGCCTGCTCAGGCTTGAACAGGCTCAAAACATCCAGCATGCGTCGAAGGCTATTCATCAATTCGTTGTTCTGTGGGAGGGTTGAAGTTCAGGTTGACAAGCGTAATCGAACTGCGGGCAGTGCCCGTGACGAAACGCCAAAGGAAGAGCAACAGACCCGCACCAGGCCCGTGCCCGCCAAGGTCAGGAATGAGGACTCTATTGGGCCACGATGCGATCCGTCAACCGCGCAGCGGCCCGCACGACCAGATCACACAGAAAGGTTTCCTGAAAGGCTTGAAAACGCTCGCTGCGCCCGACCAGGGTGATGCTGCCCAGCACCCGGCGCTTCTCATCGAACACCGGCGCGGCAACGCCGGTGCGATCCGGGTGCAGCTCGCCCCGGCTCAGGCAATAGCCTTTCCTGCGGATGTCCAGCAGGCTGCGGGAGTAGTCCTTCCAGGCCAGCCCCAGGTGTTGCAGCTGGGCACTTTCAGCATGCTGATCGTAGATGCGCCGTATCTGGCGCGGCAGCAGGTAGGCCAGCACCACGCGTGAGGTGGCGCTGTGAAACAAGTCCATCGGCAAGCCCCGCCCACCGCCCACGGGCCCGGCGTCATGGCCCCGTTGCAGCAGCACATTGATGACGGAGTGGCCATGGAACTCGCTGATCAGGGCATCCAGGCCCGTCTGGGCCACCAGGTCGGCCACCAGGTCCCGCCCCCATTGCAGCATGGGGTCGTAGGCTGTCATCTGGTGCTCCAGGGCAATGATGCGCGGCCCCAAAGCGTAGCCCCGCGGCAGACGCACCAGCAAGCCCACCGCCCCCAGTTCACGCAGGTAGCGATAGGCGCTGGCTGGGGTGTAGCCCAACTCACGGGAGATGATGTCGATGTCGATCACCGACTGGTCAGGCCTGAAGAGGCCCAAGACATCGAGCATCCGGCGCAAGCTGTTCATGGCATTGGTTTTGAAAACAACAAGGTGGCAGCCAGGCACTTCGGCCCTGCCCTGCCAACGACATGCAAGGGGCCCGCACAGCCAAGCCGCGCGGGGCAACATGTCACAAATTTATTGCAAATTTTTATCTATTTGATTGTATTGCAATTAAATAAAGCACTTTTATGCCAAATCAACACATTGATTTTTACTTCAATAGCCTGAGGCCTATTCCTGCCGACCCCACGCTGCAGGCTTCGTGGCGGCACTGCACGGGCCTGTGAGGGCCATGCCCTTACTCCGCCGACATGCCACTTTGCCGGACCACGTCGGCAATCAGGGCGCGCTCGCTGCGCATCAGGCGCTCGAATTCAGGCCCCTGGATGAGCTGAGGCACGATGCCCCGGACATGCAGCATTTGCCGAAAGGCCTCACTGCCCGCCACTTTGCCGACGGCTTGATTCAGCCGATCGGCCTCGCTCTGCCGCAGGCCCGCCGGCGCCAGCAGACCCAACCATGAGCTCAGGGCCACGCCCTTCATGGCCGGCAGTTCAGACAGGGTGGGTACCTGGGGCAGCACACCGACCCGCTGCGCGGAGCTCACGGCCAGGGCTTTCATTCGGCCCTCCTGCACGTGCTGCTGCACCAGGGCCACGGGCAGGATCGCCAGGTCCAACTGCCCGCCCAGCACATCGGTCACCACCTGGGGTGCGGCCTTGTAGGGAACATGCACCCAGTCCAGGCCGGTGCGCAGGTGGATCAGCTCACCGGTGATGTGCAGCAACGAGCCCCGGCCATCGGTGCCGAAGTTCAGCACCCCGGGATGGGCGCGCGCCCAGCGGATCAGCCCCTCCAGCGTGTCTGCCGGCAAACCCTGGCGCCCCACCACCGCAAAAGGCATCTGCCCGACCACGGTCAAGGGCAGGAAATCACGAAAGCTGTCATAGCGCACGGCACTGGGGGTCAGCACCGGCGCCACATTGAGCGGGCTGCTGACCGCGAAGAGCAGCGTCTGCCCATCGGTGGCAGCGTGGGCGACCTTCTGCGTGCCGATGGTGCCGAAGGCGCCCGTGACGTTGTCGACCACCCAGGCCTCCCCCAGCAACTGGGCCACCGGCGCGGCCAACTGGCGGGCCACCCCATCGATGGCGCCGCCCGGCGCAAACGGCACGATCACGGTGACGGGCTTGCCCGCCACGGGTTGCGCCATCAAAGGGCACACCACGGCCAACCCGGCCAGGCCGACACCCTTCAGACAAAGCCGCTTGTTCAGTTCCATGCTGTACCTTTCGGGCCTTTCAGGGCCCATGCGTTGCTGACAACCTGACACCCGATGGGCCACCGGCCTCAGGGGAACTCGATGTGCGCCCGCTTGACCACCGGCTCGGCCTGGCGGAAAGCCTCCGCCCAGATGCGCCGTGCCTGCTCGGGCGTGCTGCCGACCGGGTCCACCCCCTGCGCCAGCAACCGCGACCGCAGCTCGCTCGACTGCAGCACCTGGTGCAAGGCCTTGGCCAAGGTGTCCTGGATCACGGGCGGTGTACCGGCAGGTGCAAACAGCGCAAACCAGCCCGACTCGGCCATCTGGGGCCACCCCAGCTCGACAAAAGTGGGGGTCGATGGCAAGGACGGGAATCGATGCGTGCCGGTCACGGCCAGCGGTCGAACCTGGGCACTCTCAACACCGCCGCTAATGGCAGACACCGTGAGAAACACACTGTCGAGGTGCCCCCCGAGCAGGTCCGTGAGCGCTGGAGCCGAGCCCTTGTAGGGCACATGCACCCATTGCAGGTGGGCCGCATCCGCCAACACCTCGCCCATGACATGGCCTGAGGACCCCACCCCGAAACTGCCGTAGCTCAGGCCTGGCGCCTTGGCCCGCTGCACGAACGCCCCCAGATCGCGCTCCTTGGCATCCGCCCGCACGGCCAGCACCAGCGGGGCATGGCCCACGATGCTGACCACGGCGAACTGCGCCATCACGGCCTGCGGATTCTGCGGCGGCTGCGCGGCCAGGGGCGCGATGACGTGCGTTGAATGGCTGCCCAGCAGCAAGGTGTAGCCATCGGCCGGCTGCCGCTGGACGCTGCGCCAGGCCACCGTGCCATTGGCACCGGGGCGGTTGTCCACCACCACGGGCTGCCCCAACACCTGCTGGAGCTGCGTTCCCAGCAGGCGGGCCAGCGCGTCGGTGCCCCCGCCACTGGCAAAGGGCACCACCAAGGTGATGGCTTTTTGGGGGTAGGCCAGATCGGCTGCGCGGGCGTCGTGCGGCGCGCCGCCCCAGCCCGCCAGGGCCAGGGCCAGCCCCGCCAGGCCGATGCGCCAACTGGAGGCCACGGTGCCAGGCCGCAACCACCTCCGCAGGGCCGGGGCAGTGCTCATTGGATACCTGCCATGTTGATGTACTTGATGACCAGGTAGTCATCCATGCCGTAGTGCGAGCCCTCGCGCCCCAAGCCCGACTGCTTGACGCCGCCAAAGGGCGCCACTTCATTCGAGATCAGGCCCGTGTTGACGCCCACCATGCCGTACTCGAGACGCTCTGCCACGCGCCACACCCGCCCCAGGTCGCGGGCGTAGAAATAGCTGGCCAAGCCAAACTCGGTGTCATTGGCCAGGGCCACGACCTCGTCCTCAGACTCGAAACGGAACAGGGGCGCCAGAGGGCCGAAGGTCTCCTCGCGGGCCACCGCCATGTCGAAGGTGACATCCGCCAGCACGGTCGGCTCGAAGAAGGAACGCCCCAGCGCGTGGCGCTGCCCTCCGGCCAGGACCCGCGCCCCCTTGGCCAGCGCATCGGCGATGTGCTCCTCGACCTTGGCCAGGGCCTTGTCATCGATCAGAGGCCCCACACGCACCCCCTCGGCCAGGCCGTCGCCAACCTTCAAGGCCTGCACCGCAGCCACCAGTTTGGCGGCAAAGGCGTCATAGACCTTGGCATGGACATACAGGCGGTTGGCGCACACACAGGTCTGCCCCGCATTGCGGTATTTGGAAATCATCGCCCCCTCCACCGCCGCATCGAGGTCGGCATCCTCGAACACGATGAAGGGCGCATTGCCCCCCAGCTCCATGGACACTTTCTTGATGCTGTCCGCGGTCTGCTTCATCAAGGTGCGCCCCACCTCCGTCGAGCCGGTGAAGCTCAGCTTGCGCACCGCCGGGTGGGTTGCCAACACCCGCCCGATGTCAGCCGCCGACCCCGTCACCACCGACAAGACGCCCGCGGGCACGCCCGCACGTTCGGCCAGCGCCACCAAGGCCAAGGCCGTCAGGGGTGTCTGTGATGCCGGCTTGAGCACCATCGTGCAGCCCGCAGCCAGGGCCGGGCCCGCCTTGCGGGTGATCATGGCGGCCGGAAAGTTCCAGGGCGTGATGGCGGCGCACACGCCAATGGGCTCCTTGGTGACCACGATGCGCTGGCTGCTCAAGGGCGCTGGAATGGTGTCGCCATAGACGCGCCGGGCCTCTTCGGCAAACCACTCGATGAACGAGGCTGCGTAGGTGATCTCGCCCCGGGCCTCGGCCAGGGGCTTGCCCTGCTCGGCCGTCATGATGCGGGCCAGATCGTCGGCATGGGCCTGGATCAGCTCGTACCAGCGGCGCAGGATGGCGGCACGCTCTTTGGCCGTGCGGGCTCGCCAGGCCGGCCAGGCGGCCTGGGCCGCCAGCACGGCACGCTCGGTCTCGGCGGCGCCCAGGCGGGGCACCGAGCCCACGCGCGCCCCGGTGGCCGGGTTGGTCACATCGATGCGATGCTCGGAAGAGATCCACTGTCCATCGATCAGGCATTGGTCGCGCAGCAGGGAGGGGTCTTGTAGGTTCAACATGGCGATTGAAATTTGAGAAAACCCCCAGGACCCGAAGCCCTGGGGAAAAGCCTGGAGAACAGGCCGTGAAACATCGGGTGAAGGGCAGGCCCGGCGGGGCCTTGCCCATGGAATGGGGCGCCGCCAGGCGCTAGATCTGGGTGATCATCTTGGTGGCCAGGTAGCCGTCGAACAGTTCGGTGCCGCCCTCGCTGCCAATCCCGCTGTCCTTGATGCCGCCAAAGGGCAGCTCGGGATGGGCCATGCCGAAGTGGTTGATGTTGACCATGCCCGCCTCCAGGCCGTTGGCCACCCGCGTCGAGGTCTGAATCGAGTGGGTGAACACATAGGACGCCAGGCCAAACGGCACACTGTTGGCCCTGCGCAGCACCTCCTCCAGATCGGTGAAGCGGGTGATGGGCGCAAGGGGGCCGAAGGGCTCCTCGTTCATCACACGGGCGGTGTCGGGCAGGCCCGTGATCACGGTCGGGGCAAAGAAGTGGCCGGCACCCGGAAGACGGCCGCCACCGCTGAGCACCTCGCCCCCTTGGCGCCGGGCGTCATCCACCAGGGACTGCACGGCCTCGAGGCGACGCGCGTGCACCAGGGGGCCCATCTGCGACTCGGGCTGCAGGCCATGGCCCACCGTCACCGAGTTGATGACCTCGGTGAAGGCGCTCACAAAGCGGTCATACACCCGGCTCTGCACATAAAAGCGCGAGGGCGAGACACACACCTGCCCGGCGTTGCGCACCTTGAAGCGGGCCAGCAGGGTGGCCGCCTGCTCCACATCGGCATCATCAAACACCAGCACCGGAGAATGCCCGCCCAGCTCCATGCTGACCCGCTTCATGTGGGCCCCCGCCATGGCTGCCAGGTGCTTGCCCACCGGCACGGAGCCCGTGAACGACACCTTGCGCACAATGGGCGACTCGATCAGGTGCTTGGAGATGGTGGAAGGCACGCCCCACACCACATTGAGCACGCCGGGCGGCAATCCGGCGTCGTGGAACAGGCGGGCCAGGGCATCCACCGCGCTGGGAGACTCTTCGGGCCCCTTGAGGACCACCGTGCAGCCGGCACCAATGGCCGCCACCACCTTCTTCATGGCCTGCCCCATCGGGAAGTTCCAAGGGCTGAAGGCCGCGCACACCCCCACGGGCTCGCGTACCACCCACTGGCGCACGAGGGGGTTGCGGGGCGGCACCACGCGGCCGTAGATGCGCCGGCACTCTTCGGCCGCCCATTCGGCATGTTCGGCGCTGTTGAGCACCTCGGCCACGGCCTCGGCCAGGGGCTTGCCGTTGTCCTGCGTGATGGCCCGTGCAATGTCGTTCGCGCGCTCGCGGGCCAACTCACCCACCCGGCGCAACACGGCGGAGCGCTCCATGGGCGAGCTGCACCGCCAGGTCTGGAAGGCATGGTCTGCGGCCTGTAGTGCAACATCCAGGTCTTCACGGGTGGCCCAAGGCAATTCACCCAAGGCCTCCTGCGTTGCGGGATCCCGGATGGTCTGGACTTCGCGCCCTTCGGCACTCAGGAAGCGGCCATTGATGTAGAGAGAAAGTGAGGGGTACATGGTGCGGTGCTCAGAGAATGGGTGGAGCGGTGGGCCCTGCCCCGTTCGGGGCAGAAGGCACAGGCAGGAACTTCGTCACTCCAGCTTGATGCCGGCCTCCCGGATGATCTTTCCGTAGCGCACGGCGTCCTTTTTCATGGATGCCAGGGTTTGCTGCGGCGTTGAGGTGGCCACGTCCATGCCGCGCACCGCATAAGTGCCCTTGACCTGAGACGAGTCCATGACCTTGGCCACGGCCTGGTTGATCTGCGTCACCACCGCATCGGGCACCCTGGAGGGCGCAAACAAGGCGAAGACGGTCGAGGGGATGGTGCCGGGCTTGCCGCCCGCCTCGGCCAGCGTGGGCACATCGGGCAGGTACATGGCGCGCTGCGTGTCGCCCATGGCCAGCAGGCGGATCTTGCCGCTCTTGGCGTGGGCCTGCATCACCATGCCGCCCGCCATCACGGCATCCACCTCACCCGACAACAAGCCCAGCACGGCGGGCGCCACGCCCCGGTAGGGCACGTAGGAGAAGTTCAGGCCGTGCGCCTGCTTGAGCATCTCCATGCCGATGTGGTTGACATGGCCGTTGCCACCGGTGCCGATGTTGACACCGCCCGGTGCGGTCTTGGCGTATTTCAGGAACTCGGCAAAGTTCTTCACCGGAAGGCCTTCGCGCACCCCCACGAACAGGTTGACACCCGCCAGATCGGACACCGGCTTCAGGGCCGTCTCCCACTGGTAAGGCATCTTGGCGTACAGCACCGGGTTGGTGACCACGGCCAGGCGATCCACCATCAGCAAAGTGCTTCCGTCAGCATCTCCCTTGGTCACCACCTCGGTGCCGACGATGGAGTTGGCACCGGGGCGGTTGTCCACCACAAAGGCCTTGCCGGTCTGCTTGCTCAGGGCATTGCCCAGGTCGCGGGCCAGCACGTCGGGCTCGGTACCGGGTGGGTAGGGCACCACGATGCGGACCGTGGCGGGCGGCCAGGACTGTGCCATGGCGGACACGGCACCCAGTGCCAGCAGGCAGAAGGCCAGAAAACGGGATTTTGAGCGGTTCATGGGGGGGCTTTCTTGAGGGAACGAGACACAGAACTCAACAACACAGGCGGCCGACGCCTGGCCGCAGCCAAGCGCGGCCCGGCGGCGATGCCGCCACGGCGACACCGGCGCTTTCAGCGCGATCGGCGCGATCGCCCTACCGCACCACCGTGCGACAGAACTCAGTCAGTTGTTCGGGTGCGCTGGCCGCCAGGCCGGCCGCAGCCACAAACCGGTCCGGGCGGATCAACACCCAGTCCACACCACGGGCCTGGAACCAGGCGTTCAAGAGGTTGTCGGTGTCCTGGATGAGGTTGACCATCGGCGCCTCACCCGTGCAGCGATTCACTTCCCAGGCACTGCTTCGGGCCCTGACGGCCACAAATTGATCGCACTTCAGCAGTCGCAGCTGTTCGGCCAACGCGGGGCTCATCTGCGCCAAGGGATTGCAGCGCCAGCTGACCAATGCAAAACACCCGCCGATCACATCGTCGAGCTTGCGCGGCTCACCCGAAATCTGCTCGACCACGGGCTGGATGAACATGCGCCCCACCAGATCGTCGCGAGCGGCATGCCCGCTGTTCAGCACCACGCCCTTGACGAAGCGCGGCATGGGCTTGAACTTCATCTGCAGCACGTAGTCGCGCACCTTGGGAATGTTCTTGATCGACAGAAAGAAGCGGTCCCGCAGCCAGGCGACCAGGCGGTTGCGCTGCGACAGCACCGAGCCGAACAGGTCCGCCAGGTCAATCATGGCCTGGGCGTGGGCATGGCGCTCGTCGTGGTAGCTGGCCAGCAATTCAGGCTTCATGCGGCCGCGCACGATCCAGGCCAGCTTCCAGGCCAGGTTGAACGCATCGCGCAAGCCGGCATTGAGCCCCTGCCCGATCCAGGGCGGGGTGATGTGCGCCGTGTCGCCTGCCAGGCACACCCGGCCCACCACGAAGTCCTTGGCCACGCGCGAGTTGTGGGTGTAGACACGGGCCCGGATCACCTTCAGGCGCTCGGGATGTTCGACATGGTGGCTCAGCAGCATCTGCACCTTCTCGGGTGTCAGCATCTGGTCGCCATCCTCACCGGGGAACAACATGAACTCCCAGCGGCGCAGCCCATAGGGCAGGCGCAGGCAGACATAGGGCCGGCGGGGCTCGCAATGCAGCGCGGTGTAGGGGGCGTCAAGCGGGTCATCCTCACACTCGATGACCACCCATTTGTGCGAATGGGTCTCGCCCTCATACGGCACTTTGAGAATGCCCTCGCGCACGGTGCTGCGTGCGCCGTCCGAAGCCACCAGGTACTGCGCACGGACCGTGCTCATGCTGCCATCGGCCTGGCGCAAGGTCGCGTCCACGCCGTGCTCGTCCTGCACCAGCGAGAGCAACTCCACTCCCAGGGCCATCTCGACATGCGGGTAGCGGGCCAGCCCCTTGCGCAAGGTGGCCTCGCCCAGCGGCTGGGAAAACAGGTTGCGACGACACCAGCCGAATTCACGCGTGCTGGGCAGGATCTCGGCGAAGCATTGCTTGGCCGCCGTGTACATGCGCATGGGCACGTTCTGGATCATGTCGCGCAGCATGTCCTCGGCCAGGCCTGCGGCCTGGAAGGTGCGCAAGGCTTCATCATCCAGACCCACCGCGCGCGGAAAATCCAGAATCGCCGGACTGCGGTCGATGAGCAGGGTTTCGATCCCGTAGCTGCCCAGCAGGTTGGCGATGGTGACCCCACAGGGGCCAGCGCCAACAATCAGGACCGGAACTTCTTTTTTGTCTTGGGACATGTTGGGGGGGGTAACGATGGGGTGTTTCAGATCGGGCTCAGCAACTGGCTTTCCTGACGGATCAACAGGTGCCGGACCGCCTTGCGGAAGTCCGTGAAGCGCGGGTCTTGCAGCAGTTCGGCACGCCGCCTGGCGCGGTCTTCAAAGCTGTCGAATGCCCACAGGAACTTCAGCTCGTTCAGGTCACCGCTCTCGGGCTGCAACAGGCTGACCAATTGGCCCAGGATGCCGACCTGGACCTCGCGCCCGAGTTCGTTGTAGGTCTTCACATAGTCCCTAAGGCCGCCGGGGACCAGGGTGTAGGTTCTCAATTCGTAGATCATTTTTCGGTGTTTCCGTCGAACGGGAAGGGCATCAGGGGGCGGCTGGATCACAGCTGGCGCGACAGGAATTGCCACACCACCTGGTTGAATCGCTCCGCCTGGTCGTCATGGATGTAATGGCCCGCATTCGCAATCTCGGTGGCTTGCAGGCTCGGGTTGAGCCGCCGCATCTCGCTCACCATCTCGGGCTGCAGGTAGTCAGAACGACCGCCTCGGATCACCAAGGTGGGGCATTGGATGGCTTGCACACTGGGGCGAAGATCGACCACGCGCGCTGGGTCGGGGTCAAGCCGTGTCGCGGCGATGCCGGCATGGTCATAGCGCCAGGTCCATCGCCCCTGCGGGGTCTGCTTGAGCATCTGCTGCAAACGCTGATGCCTGGCCGCCTCGGACACGGTGGGCCGAAGCGCCCGCATGAAATCTGCGGCCAGCTCCCAGCTCTCGAACTCGCTGGGGGTGGTGGCCAGCTCCTTGCGGATCCGAACCGCGCCCGCACTGGTGTCAAAGGCGCCGGGGCCGGCGTCCTCGATCACCAGCCGACCCACCCGACCCGGGTGTTCGGCGGCATAGACCAGCGCGTTGATCCCCCCCATCGAATGCCCGAGCAGATCAAACTGCGCCAGGTGCAGGTGATCGACCAGGGCCGCCAGGTCGGCCACATATGCATCGGTGTAGTAGTTCCAGGCCGGATCCCAATCGGTTTGCCCTCGGCCGCGCTGGTCAAAGGCAATGACCCTGAAGTCAGGCTGGAGCGCCGCGGCCACACCGGCAAAGGTCTCGGCATAGCCCCGGATGCCATGCATCATCACAATGGGTCGAGCGCCCGGGTCACCCCACTCCGTGACGTGGAAATTGAGCCCCTGGAGAGGCAGTGTGTCGTCGCGACGTTCCATGGCGGCCTCAGCTCAGACCAGGCCGTCCAGGCCCTTGACCTCGGAAGCCTTCAAGCCGCCCAGGCGCGCATTGAGGCGCCCGCGAGTGGCAAAGCTCCAGCACACGATGACCTCGTCGCGATTCGGGCCATCATTGAACAGAGCGCTCACCGAGTCATAGTGCGAACGCACATACAGGGCATCCTTGTGGGCCAGCGGGATGTCCAGCACCGTGCCGGGCCCGCCGCGCTTGCCCGTCGAGGGCACCCAAGACTTGCCCCCGCCCAGGGCGTCGCGGATCGGATTGGCGGCCGGGTTGGTCAACAGGGCGTTGCCGTGCTCATATTCACCGTCAGTGCCCACCAGGATGGCCTTGCCATAGCTTTCGATGGCCTGCCCGTTGGCGGCTTGCTGGATACGGCGGCCGAACTCCTGGCCCAGCGCCACAGAGCCTTCGATCCAGGCGCTGAGGTCAGGCTCGTAGCGACCTGCGTAGGGGTTGTGGATGCAGGCCGCCAGCACGAACTTGCGCAGGGGTTCACCGTCTGCAGGTGCACCGGTCTCGCCGGCCAGGGTGTCTTCAACCTGCAAGTACCACTTGCGGATGTGGAAGGCGCCAAAGTTCAGGGTTCTCATGGGTATTCTTTCAACTCAAAGTGGATGGATTCAAAGCGGCGTCAAATCAAAGGGGCGGCTCGGAGCGTCGTAGTCGCCCAGCAGGCGTTTGCCCTCTTCGTCGTCGTGCACGGTCTCGAGGAAGAACTCGAAGCGATGCCCGTCCGGATCCGTGAAATACAGGCCATAGCCCACGGCGTGGTCAGTGGTCTTCACCACCGGCACGTTCTTGCGCAGCAACATGCCGTAGAGACGACGCAGGTCATCCATCGACCCCTCGATCTCCAGCCCGTAGTGCTGCATGTTGATGTCGCCTCGGACCTCCGCCGTCGGGCTGGCCGGGTCGACCTGGATCAATGCGATGTCGTGGTGCTTCTGACCGAAAGAGAGAAACACCCACCGATCGCCACGCGCCGTGACCTCCATGCCCAGCACGTCCTCGTACCAGGAGGCCGTCTCGAAGGGGTTCTTGACGAACAGCGCCAGGTGGGTACGGCGAATGCGGGGCCGTACATCAGATGAGGGCGTAGACATGAAGCTCCCAGGCATCAGTTGATGGATTGCGGATGCGCATGGACCGGGGCCTCGAACGGTGTCCAGGCAATCGAGGTGATTTCGCTGAACTCACGCCACTCCTTGAACCAGGTCCGGCCTGCATCGGTGGAGCGCAGCAGGTCGCCGTACTTGGTGCCGGCAAACACCAGGTCGGGGTCGGCCGCATGGGTCCCGAAAGCCCACACGGTCGAGTTGGGCGCGGTGTGCAGCAAGGCGGTGCTCCAGGTCTGGCCACGGTCTTCTGAACGGTAGATCTTGGTCCGGGTACCCGGTGTGCCGTCGCCAATGGCCAGCAACAGCGCCTGCCCCGCAGCGCCCGTCACCTGGACCGTGCGCGTGTAGTACATGCCGTCAAACCGTTCGCGCGAGGGCTTGTGGACGAAGGACTTGCCGCCATCGGTGCTCTCGCAGACCGAGTTCACGGTGAGCACGAAATGGCGCACCGGGTCTTGCGCGGTGGCCGGCAGGATGGTGATCGCATGGATGTCGGAGTTGTTGATGCCCGCCCGGGGCACATCCATGCGTTCCCAATGGTCGCCTTGGTCGGTGCTGCGCCAGGCGCCACCTTCCTCGACGCCGAACCAGACCTCGTGGTGGTTCACCGGGTTGACGCACATCGTCAGAATCCGGGGGCGGTTGACGCCCTGGCAGAACTCCGGCAGCTCGACACCCAGACGCTCCCAGCTCAGGCCGCCGTCGCGGGAGCGGCAGGTGAAGGCACGCGAAGGCGCCCCGGTGCCGGCGTAGACGACTTTCGGGTCCACCGGGTCGAAGGCGATGGCCCAGACGGTCTGACCGTCCATGGGCGAGCTGACCCGGCTGAAATGGGCGCCACCATCGGTGCTGAGGCACAGCCCCACATCGGCACCCGCCAACACCCGCTGGGGGTCGGCCGGGTCCACCGCCAGCGCCCGCACCGTGCCGTCGAATTCAATGGCTTCCTTGAGCCCCAGGCGATGCCAACTGGCACCGTTGTCCACGCTGCGCAAAATGCCCTGGCCCGCAGTGGCCACAAGAATGGTTCCCTTCATGGGTGTTCCTTTTGGGGTGAATGAGCGATCAGATGAAGATGCCGCGGGTGATGCCGCCATCGACGGCAATGGATTCGCCGGTGATGGCACCAGCCCTCTCGGAGGCCAGGAACAGCACGGTGTCTGCAATCTCTTGGGGTTGGAGCACGCGGCGGATCGGGGTCACCTTGGCGTAGTTGGCCTCGACCTGCTCGGGCGTGAGGCCCTGCAGCTTGGCTTCCTTGGCGTACAGCTCATGGATGTGGGGGGTTTCCACCACGCCCGGGTGGATCACGTTGACGGTGATGCCCGAGGGGCCCAATTGGTCGGACAGGGTCTTGGTCAGGTGGCAGATGGCCACATTGCGCATGCCCGACAGCTGCTTGCTGCCCCGGCCGGTGAGGCCCCCGATGTTGATGATGCGGCCGTAGCCGTTCTTCTTCATGTGGGCTGCGGCCGCCTTGGCGCAACGCATGTAGCCCACCACCTTGATGTTGATGTCTTCCAGCAGGCCTTCGGGGCTGGCGTGCTCGATTTCGCTGCGCACCAGGCCACCCGGGTGGGCGGCCCCGTTGACGAGGATGTCGATGCGCCCGAAGTGTTGGGCCACCTGTTCGATCATGGCCTCGACCTGCTCGGTGCTGCTCACATCGGCCGGTGCGGCCAGCACCTCGACACCGTACTGTTCGCTGATTTCGCGGGCCGCAGCCTGCAGAGGGCCCGCACTGCGCGCCACGACGGCCACACGCACGCCTTCGGCGGCCAGTGCCTCGGTCACGGCACGGCCGATGCCCAGACTGCCGCCGGTGACCACAGCGACTTTTCCTTTGAGTTTCAGATCCACATTAGCTCCTGGTGATGGATGAGCGCCGCTGGCGCCCGGTTGCTTGGCATGACGCTGATGAAGCCGAGGCTCACAGCGCCATTTCGATCAGGCTGGGCCCGGAAGTGGCGACGGCCTTGGCAAACTGCTCTGCCAGCTCCTCGGCCGTCTGGGCGCGCGAGGCTTTGACCCCATAGGACTGCGCCAGCAAGACCCAGTCGATGCGGGGGTTCTCCAGGCTGGTCATGGCAGCAGCGCGTTCGCCGAGCGCAGCCCCGCCGCGCCTGAGCTCATTGCGCAAGATCGCGTACTGGTGATTGGCGGCCACCAGCACCACCACGTTCAGCCCCTCATGCGCCATGCTCCACAGGGTCTGGATCGTGTATTGGGTGCTGCCGTCAGACACCAGGGCGACCACTGGCCGCTCGGGGCAGGCGATGGCCGCCCCCATGGCCACGGGCAGGCCCTGCCCGATGGCCCCACCGGTGTTGGTCAAGGTGGTGTGCACGCGGGCTGCAGCAGAAGCGGCATAGAAGGGATAGCCGCAGGTGCCGCCCTCGACCGACACGATGGCCTGGTCCGGCAGTTCACGCGCCAGCACGGCGGCGATCTTCTGGGGCGTCAACTCACCTGTGGGCTGCTCCGGCATCGGCACCTGCGGTGCCACATACGCAGGTGCCGCCAGCGCCTCAGCCAGCGCCTCCAGCCGGGTGGCCGCGTCTTCGCCGGGCTGGCTCAGCAGCAGCAGGCGGTCTGGGGTGACCATCTCGCTCGCATGGCCCTCGTAGCCGAAATAGGTCACCGGGGGCAAAGCCCCCACCAGCACCACCAGATCGGATGCGTCGAGCACCTGGCGGGCGGGTTCCGGGAAATACGGCAGCCGATCAAAGACCGGCAAGCCCTGCCCACGCTCCGAGCGCGCCGGGAAGGTCTCGGCATAGGCGCGCCCTGGCAGCACCTGGCACAGGCGGGCCACGGCCTTTTGAGCACGCTCACCCAATCCGCTCAAGGCACCGCCACCGCCCAACAGGAACAAAGGGGCCTTGGCTTGACGAAGCGCGTGCACGCCAGCGGCCAGGTCGAAATGCGAGAGCGACGGCGAGGGCGCGGCCACGGCCTCGCCTTTGCTGGAGCCGGCCGCTGCGTCCAGCGTGCCGTACTGGTAGTCGGCCGGGAAGATCAGCGTGGCCGACTGCCCGCCATGGGCCAGGCTCTGCCGCACGGCCTGCGCGGCAGCCGGCGCGGCATCGGCCACGCTGTCAATGCGATGCACCCAACCGGACACCGGACGCGCCAGGGACTCGATGTCGGAGCTCAGGGGCGCATCGAACGGCAAATGCCAACTGGTGTGATCGCCGATGAGGTTGACGATCGGGGTGTGGGCGCGCTTGGCGTTGTGCAGGTTGGCAATGCCGTTGGCAAATCCGGGGCCCAGGTGCAGCAGGGTGGCCGCAGGACGACCCAGCATGCGGCCATAGCCGTCAGCGGCGCCCGTGCACACGTTTTCCTGCAATCCGATCACGCAACGGACCGCGTCCTGCGTCTCCATGGATCGCACGACATCCAGTTCCGTGGTGCCGGGGTTGGCAAAGCAGGTATCCACGCCCTGAGCGGCCAGTTGGGCCAAAAGCAGGTCTGCTCCAGTGGGGTATTTTTCGGTGGTCATGTTTGCTACTTTATCGAATAGACAAAAATTAGCAACCACCAAGACGATTTATCAGGTTTTTTCTTTGGTCCACGCTTTGCTCTTTTATGTGCTATACGTATTTGTATCTTTCTAGCCAGCCACCCGAAAGCCGCTGCTGCGCGCGACATGGCAGGGCTAAGGCGGCCAGGTCAACACCCGCCCGCGGGAGGGCATGGCTAGGCGTTGCTCAAGATGAAAGCACTGGGGCAAAGGGTGGACTTACCCGGCGAACGATCTCGTCGGCTGCAGGTTGGGCGCCCCAGGCACCTGGCCGGTTCGGCACAGGCCATGGCCGGCCTCCTGGCGCCGGGAACGCTTCGCAGAGAGCCGCCCCCTCCCGTTGATGAAGCTCAAGACGCTGCACGCCATTCGATGGCGTCATCCGCCCGCAGTGTGGGCTTGGCCTTTTGGCACGCCACTCAGGTCAAACAAGGGCACCCATCGGCATTGCTGGGTACACCATCCGCTAAGATCCAAGTCAGTTTTCAACCCGGACAATCATGGCCGTGCGCTCTTCCAAACGTTCCAATCCATCCGACCCAGAATTTCACCGGGCCGATTGGCCCTTCTACTGGATCGCCCGAGTGAACACCCTCTACACGCAAGAGATCGAGCGTGTTCTCAAGGCCGTCGATTGCGATGTACCCACCTACCGGGTGCTGGCCATCCTGCAGGAACAAGGCGTGAGCAGTGTTTCCGACATCGCCGTGCATGCGGTGGGCAAGCTCTCCACCACCACCAAGATCGTCTACCGCATGAAGGCCGAGGGTCTGGTGAGCACGGAGACGTCGAAAACCGACGGCCGGGTGACGATGGTGTCTTTGACGGACGCCGGCCGCGTCGCCCTGGGACGGGTGAAGGATGCCACCCACGGCCTGTTCGAGCGCAGCTTCGACGGGCTGACACCCGCCAAGATCGAAAGACTGAACGAATCACTGCGCATCGTGTTCCGCAATCTCAACGGCGGCGACCATCCCATTCTGGACGCGGTGGCCTCGGACCCATCCTAGGCCCGCCCCACCGCGATCACACACAGCGATCACACACAGCGGTCACACACAGCGATCACGCAGCAATCAAGCGGTGATGACCCGATGCAGCGACTGGGCCACCGCCAGTAGCTTGCGCTCTTCGCGCGGACGCCCCACCAGCTGCAGCCCCACCGGAAGGCCCCCCGGCCCCAACAGGCCCGGAACATTGACGCACGGCAGGCCCAGCAATGTCCACACCCGGCTGAAGACCGGGTCGCCCGTGGCGGCCAGCCCGGGCGGCGCTTCGCCGGGGGCCGCGGGCACGAGCAGCGCATCGGCCTCGCCCATCAAGGCCAGCACCTCGAGCACCCCTTGTGCAGCCATGGCCTTGGCTGCGGCATAGGCCTCGTCGGTGACACCCTGGCCAACAGCCACCAGATCTCGGATGTGCTGGCTCACCCGGGGGCCATGCGCCATGACCTCGCGGCCCAGGTTCTGCGCCGCCTCTTTGGCCATCACGGTCTTTTGTGCCTGCAACAGGCCCGCCAGGGACGCTGGCAGATCCAGTGAAGCCACGGGCACCCCGGCCGCCGACAGCAAGCGGTGCCCCCTCTCCCACACCTGCTCCCCGCCGGCATCGGAGCAGGCCCATTCGTGCGTGCGGCAACTCAGCAAGCGCATGCCGGCCGCCTCTGGCAAAGGTTCGAAGCGCTCACCCGCCAGCGCCGCGCGCATCAGCTCCAGGTCTTCGGCGCCATTGGCCAGCCAGCCCACGGTGTCCAGCGATGGCGCAAAGGCCTTCACACCCGCACCGCTGACCAGGTCATGGCTGGGCTTGAGGGCAAACACGCCGCAATAGGAGGCAGGGCGAATCAGCGAGCCCGCGGTCTGCGAGCCGAATGCCAGAGGCACCATGCCACTGGCCACAGCGGCGGCGGAGCCGCTGGACGAGCCCCCCGGCGTGTGCGCCGTGTCCCAGGGGTTGGCCGTGGGGCCTGGGGTGAAATAGGCGTACTCGGTGGTGACGGTCTTGCCCACCATGACGGCATCAGCACCACGCACCCGCCGCACCACTTCGGCATCGGCTGCAGGGCGGTGCCCCTCATAGACCGCAGCGCCGTACCCGGTGGGCATGTCGGCCGTGTCAATCAAATCCTTGACGGCCAGCGGCACGCCGCCGAGCAGGCCCAGGTCTGAGCCGGCGGCCATCCGCGCATCCAGCGCACGGGCCTGCCGCAATGCGGCCTCAGCATCCAGGTGCTTCCAGGCCTGCAGTGCCGGTTCGGCGTTGGCGATGCGTTCCAGGCTGTCCTGGAGCACGGCTTCGGCCGTGGTTTCACGGCGCGTGATGGCCGCATGGACGGCGACCGCACTCGCGCGCGGGTGGATATGACGAGTCATGTCGGAATCAGGCTTTCAAAAGAATCAGGGGAACCTATCAGGAGCTCAGCATCGCTTGATGCTTCGCCTGGCTACCGAGGTAGGCCTGGACCACACGTGGATCGGCGGCAACAACATCGGCCGGTCCCTCCATCGCCACCTGTCCCAGCTCCAGCACATAGGCGTGGTCGGCAATCTTGAGGGCGGCCAACGCGTTCTGCTCCACCAGCAGGATCGAGACACCCTGCTCACGCAGGCGCGTGAGGATGCGGAAGATCTCGCGCACGATCAGGGGCGCCAGACCCAGACTGGGCTCATCGAGCATGAGCAGACGGGGCCGGCCCATGAGCGCGCGCCCCAGGGCCAGCATCTGGCGCTCGCCACCCGAGAGCGTCGAGGCCTCTTGCTGGCGCCGCTCCTTCAGGCGCGGAAACAGCGTGAAGACCTCCTCCAGCGCATCGACATGCCGGGCCTTGGGCTCTTTGCGAAAGCGGAAGGCCCCGAGCCGCAGGTTGTCTTCGATCGACATGCTGGAGAACAGGGCGCGGGTCTCGGGCACCAGGCCAATGCCGCTGCGCACACGGCTGGCGATGCCTCGGCCTTCATCCCGGTCCACGCCGGCTTCATCCGCCACGACGATGCGCCCGCTGGAAGGCAGCACCCCCATGATGGCCGACATCAGCGTGGTCTTGCCCGCGCCGTTGGGCCCCACCACGGTGACGATCTCGCCCTGTCGCACCCGCAGCGAGACCCCGGTGACCGCGTTGATCTTGCCGTAGCTCACATGCAGATCGGACACATCGAGCAGCAGCGGTGACTCGACCACCGCCGGTTTGGGCACGGCATTCATAAGGCAACTCCCAGATAGGCTTCAAGGACCCGTGGATCCGACTGGACTTCAGCGGGTAGGCCTTCGACGATCTTGTCGCCGAACACCACCACCGCCACGCGATCAACCAGGTTCATGACGAAGTCCATGTCGTGCTCGACCAGCAGCACGGTCATGCCTTCTTCGCGCAGCTTCTGCAGCAACGCACCCAGGGCCTGCTTCTCGCCGTGGCGCAAGCCTGCCGCGGGCTCGTCAAGCAGCAGCACGCAGGGGTCGCAGCAAAGCGCACGGGCGATTTCAATCAAGCGCTGCTGGCCCAAAGAAAGGCTGCCGGCCTCGGCCGCGAGGTGGGCGCCCAGGCCCACGCGCTCCAACTGACGGCGAGCTTCGGCCAGCAAGCGTGCCTCTTCACGGCGATCCAGCCTCATCACGCTGGCCAGCAGGCCCTGGTGACCCCGCAGGTGTGCGCCCAGGGCCACGTTCTCCAGCACACTCATCTTGGGCAGCAACTTGACGTGCTGGAAGGTGCGGGCCAGCCCCGCCGCAGCGATGCGGCGGGCATCCCAACCCCGCACGGGCTGGCCCAGGAACTCGATGTCACCGGAGGTCGGCACATCACAGCAAGAGAGCAGATTGAACAGCGTGCTCTTGCCGGCGCCGTTCGGGCCGATCACGGCCAGCACCTCGCCCGCCCGCAAGTCCAGATCGATCTCCTTGTTGGCGACCAGGCCGCCGAAACGACGACTCAGGCCACGCGCCTTCATCACCACGCTG
Organism: Curvibacter gracilis ATCC BAA-807; assembly: GCF_000518645.1. Classification (GTDB taxonomy): domain Bacteria; phylum Pseudomonadota; class Gammaproteobacteria; order Burkholderiales; family Burkholderiaceae_C; genus Curvibacter; species Curvibacter gracilis. The sequence continues at coordinate 127,985 of NZ_JADZ01000022.1, forward strand.
CCACGGCTGGGCATCTCCCGGCGCGGCAGCGATCCGGCATCGCTTTCAGCGGCCGGTGGCTGCGTGGCCCGACGTGACCCCAGATGGGCCTGGCACCACCCCGCCACGCCGGCCGGTGCACGGTGCATCAGCCCGATGATGAGCGCCCCGAAAACAATGGCCTCGTAATTGCCGGTGCTGCCGAACAGCTTGGGCAACAGGTCTTCCAAGCCGTTTTTCGCCAACACAAACAGGCCCGCGCCCACGATGGCCCCCCACAATTGGCCGACACCGCCAATCAAGGCCATGAACAGGTAGTCGATGCCGGCGTTGATGCTGAAAGGGGTGGGGCTGACGAAGCGCTGCGTATAGACATAGAGCCAACCCGACACACTCGCCATGGCCGCAGCCAACAGAAAAGCCGTCAGCTTGGCCCGAAACACGTGCACGCCCATGGAGGCCGCCATGGCCTGGCCGCCATTCAAGGCGCGAATGGCGCGCCCCGAACGGGAGTCCAGCAGGTTGCGGATGGCGACCGCGCCCAGCAGCACCAGCAACCAGATCAGGTAGAAGATCTGCTCGCCACGCTCCAGCGCGACACCGAACAGACGCAACCCAGGCAGGTTCGCCAGGCCGGAATAGCCCCCCAGAGATTGGAAAGTGCCAAACAGGAAATACAGAGCGATCCCCCAGGCGATGGTCCCCAGCGGAAGGTAGTGCCCAGACAGGCGCAGGGTGATGGCCCCCAACAGGCCGGCCACACACAGCGTGAGCACCGTACCGATCAGCAGCGCCGCCAGCGGCGAGCCGCCAGCCCAGGCCAACCAGCCCGGCAACACCGTGCTGCTGGCCAGCCAGGCCGTTGTGTAGGCGCCGATGCCCACAAAGGCGGCTTGGCCAAAGCTGGTCAGTCCGGCCACGCCGGTCATCAGCACGATGCCCAACACCACCAGTGCCGCCAGCCCGATGTTGTTGAACAAGGTGACATAAAAGCTCGGCAACAGGGGGACCAGCGCCAAAAGAGCCACCGGCACGATGAACAAGCCGATGCCGCGCAGACGGGAAGCTCCATGCGAACGGGCTGCGCCGTGCTGAAGGGGAGGGGTAGAAAGGGCACTCATGCGTCCTCCTCGGAATGGCGGGTTGTCAAAGAGCGCCACAGCAGGAAAGGCAGGATCAGCGTGAACACGATCACCTCCTTGTAGTCACTGGCCCAGAAGGTCGAGAACGACTCGACCAAGCCGACCGACGTGGCGCCGAGCGCAGCGATCGGGTAACTCAGCAGCCCACCGGTGACGGCACCGACAAAGCCCTTGAGGCTGATCAGAAAGCCGCTGTCGAAATACAGCGTGGTCAGCGGCGCGATCAAAATGCCCGAGAGCGCACCGATGAAGGCCGCCAGGCCAAAGCTGAGCTGGCCGGCGAACGTTGGCGAAATACCCATCAGCTCTGCCCCGAGCCGGTTCACCGACGTCGCTCGCAGGGCCTTGCCGTACAGGGTGCGATCAAAGAACACGTAGAGCGCCCCAATGAGCAGCACGGACGCAGCGATGACCCAGAGCGCCTGTGACTTGAACACCACCGGCCCGATCTCCAGGCCGCCGTCGGAAAACGGCTCGCTGCGGGCGCCCTCGGCGCCGAACATCAACAGCGACAGCCCCACCAGCACGCCATGCAGTGCGATCGACACGATCAGCAACACCAGGGAATGGGCTGACGCAATCGGCTTGAAGGCGATGTCATACAGCAAGGGCCCCATGGGCACCACCAGCGCGAGGGTCAGCAGAGCCTGCACCACCATCGGCAGCGCCTGCAACGGCAACACACTCAGCAGCGCCCAGAGTGCCACGGCATAGCCCAGCATGATCCAGTCGCCAGGGCCCGGCCAGCGACGCCTGGCCCAGAGGGCACCCACGGCCCGTGCCACGGCCAGCCCCAGCAGCAGCCAGGCCAGGGCCATCGATTGGCCAGCCTGCATGCCGGCCATGGCCATGGCTCCGAAGGTGACGAACTCGCCCTGCGGCACCAGCAGCACCCGGGTCACGCTGAACACCAGCACGATGGACAACGCGAGCAAGGCATAGATGGCGCCGCTCGTGAGGCCATCCTGGCCCAGCAATAGAACGATTTGTGAATCCATGTCGATCAACTGGCGGCGGCTTACTTCAAGGCGGCCCACTGACCGTTCTTCACCGTGATGAGTTCGCGGCCCCGCTTGTCAAAGCCGCTGTGGTCCGCTGCGCTCATGTTGTAGACGCCTTGGGTCGCAGCCAGCTCCTTGGTGTGCTCGATCGCTTCGCGCAGGGCGGCACGGAACTCCGCAGTGCCTGGCTTGCCCTTCTTCAGGGCCGCCGGAATGGCCGCCTGCAGCAACAAGCCGGCGTCGTACACGTTGGCGCCAAAGGTGGCGGGCTTGCTGCCATACAGCTTCTCGTAATCGGCCACGTACTTGGTGGCAATGGCCTTGATGGGGTTGCTGGCCGGCATGTCGCCCAGCACCAACATGCCGCTGGCGGCCAGGATGGTGCCCTCCACCTTCTTGCCGCCCAGCTTCAGGAAGTCGTCCAGCGCGGCGCCATGGGTTTGGTAGAACCGGCCTTTGTAGCCTTGGTCGAACAGCGTGGCCTGCGGCAACACGGCCGAGCTTCCAGGTGCAGCGATCAGCACGGCCTCAGGGCGGGCTGCGAGGGTCTTGAGGGCCTGCGCCGTCACCGAGGTGTCGCGGCGTTGAAAGCTCTCCGAAGTCAGCAACTTGATGTTGGCGGCCGCCAACAGCTCGGTCATGACCTTGGCCCAGTTCTCGCCATAGGGGTCGGCCGTGCCGATCAGACTGACGCTTTTGATGCCCGTGGCCTTCATGTGCTCCACCAGCGCATTGGCGATCAGATCGTCGTTCTGCGTGGTCTTGAAGACCCACTTCTTCTGCTCGGTCATCGGCAGCACCACAGCCGCCGTGCCGACGGGCGCAAACATGGGCACACCGGCTTCGGCAGCGAACTGGATCACCCCCATGGCATTGGGCGATCCGCTCGGGCCGATCAAGGCGTCAACCTTGTCCTCGTTGATGAGCTTCTTGACGGCCGAAACCGACGCCGTGGGATCGGAAGCGTCGTCCAGCGAGAAGTACTCGATCTTCTGGCCTGCCACCTCCTTGGGCAACAGCGCCACCGTGTTCTTCTGGGGAATGCCGACCAAGGCAATCGGCCCGCTGGCCGAGGACACGACGCCGACTTTGATCTGGGCCAGCGCGCTGCCGGCCAAACACAGGGCGCCGGCAGCGGCGATCAAGGTGGGGAAAACGTTTTTCAGAACCATGGAAGACCTCTTCGTAGTGCGGGTGGAAAGATTGAATTCTGGTGAGATGCGGTCTGCACATTTCGTGCCACATTCACGTTCTTATTCATGCTTTTTGCCGAGGTTACAGAGGTAATTCAGTTCGTCTTCCTAGGGGATTCCCTTGGGTTGAAACGCTCAACTCAATCGATTTATGAAGATTTAGCCCGCTTTTGGTGCGATTTTTCCCTTGGAGATGCACCAACAAATTCAAAAGGCGCCCAAATCCTGGGCGAAAACTTTTTTACTTTTTTTAGTTGCCAATTCACGTAGTTTTGCGCTAACTTAAAAAATAGCTTCAACGCGTTGAGCCCTTTTTCGACGCGGCAACCTCACTACCGGAGACCCCGATGCTGACCCTGGAACCCGAGCGCACCACGCCTGCAAGCCCCCCGTCACCGGACGGCGTGGCCCACCCGTCTTTTGACGGCCTGCTGACCGACATCCGCGCCCGCAGCGCTGAATTTGCCCAGCAGCGCTTCATCTCGCCCGATGTGGTCGAGAGCTTCAAGCACCACGGCATGTACCGGGCGCTGGTGCCTCGCACATTGGGCGGCGAAGAACGTTCGCCGCGCTATTTCTGCGAGAAAGTGGAGCGCATCGCACAGGCCGACGGCTCGGCCGGCTGGGTGGCCAGCTTCGGCATGGGCATCACCTACCTGGCCTCCTTGCCCATCGCGACGCTGCGCCAGGTGTACGCGGCTTCGCCCGATGTGGTGTTCTGCGCGGGCGTGTTTCCGCCCCAGAGCGCACCCGTCGTCGAGGGGGGCTTTGAGGTGTCGGGCCGCTGGAGCTTTGCCAGCGGATGCATGGGGGCCAGCCTCGTGGGTGTGGGCATTGCGCCGACGGGCCTGGCCGGCCAATCCCTGCCGCGCCTGGCCGTGATGCCGATCGCCAAGGCACGAATCGACCCCACCTGGGACGTGATCGGCCTGACCGGTACCGGAAGCCACGACATCGTGGTGGACAAGGTCGTCGTCCCCGAGGAGTGGACCTTCGTGCGCGGCAGCGCCTCCACACTCGACGCCCCGATTTGCCGCTACCCCAGCCTGTCGTTCGCAACGCAGGTGTTGAGCGTGGTCTCGCTCGGCATTGCCCGCGGTGCGATCGAAGAACTGAAGAACCTGGCCACGGGCCGCACCTCGGTCACGGGCGCACCACGCACCGCCGACCGGCCGCAGGTGCAGATGGACATCGCCCGTGCAGAAGCCACCCTGCGCGCCGCACGCGCCTTCTTCTATGACGCCATGGACGAGGTGTGGGAGACCCTGCTGCGGGGCGACACCCCCACCCAGGAGCAGATCAGCATGCTGCGCCTGTCATCCACCCACGCCACCCGCTCGGGTGCCGAAGTCACCCGCAGCGTGCAGATGCTCGCGGGCATGACCGGCATCTACCGCAGCTGTCCGCTTTCCACCCAGGTTCAAGACAGCCTGGTCGTGACCCAGCACGCCTTCATGGGCGACATCACCTACCAAAACGCCGGCGCCATGCTGTTCGGCCTCAAGCCCTTGCCGGGCTACCTCTGATCTGACCCCATCGCCCAGGAGAACCCACCATGACCACTGAAACCAAAATTCCGCTGCGCACCCTGTTTTGCATTGGCGTGAACCAGAACTTCTTCGACGCCACCCAGGCCGAAACCAAGGACATCTGGAACGCCTTCGTGCAGATGATGCAAGGCATCGCCGCCCTGCCCGGCGTCAAGGTTCTGGGCAACCTCGACGACGATCGCTCCATGGTGGGGCCGTCGGCGAGCTGGCCCTGGACCACCTACGTGCTGGCCGATGTGCCCGACCTGGAAACGGTGCATGCAGCTTGCAACCTGTTTCGCACCATCGGTGTGGGTGACGGCACCTACAAGCTGTGGAAGTACTGCAAGGTCGAAGCGCGCGTGGGCCGCGAGCTGAGCATTCCGGCCTACGCGGCCTGAGCATTCCGATGACGCCAGAACAGCAGATCGCCGACCTGCAACTGCAGGTGCAACGCCTCCAGGCCGAGGGTTTGATCCGCGCCTGCATCACCCGCTACATGGCCCTGTGCGACCGCCTCAACGCCGAGACACCGCTGCAGGAGCTGGCCGGTCTTTTCACCGAAGATGCCACCTGGGAAGGCCGGGGTGCGCTTTATTCCGGCCGCTTTGGCGGCTACCGGGGGCGTGAAGCGATTGCTGCCATGTTCCGAACCTACATGCGGACCCCGGCGCATTTCGCCTTGAACGTCCACTTTCTCTGTTCCGAAACCATCGGGGTGTCGGACGACGCACTCAGCGCCGATGCGAGCTGGGTGATGTTGCAGACATCGACCTTTGCCGACCAGAACTCACACCTCAACGCCGCGCAGCTCACCTTGAAGCTGCGCTCTGAAGACGGCGTCTGGCGCATCGCCCAGTTCCAGACCGAGAACCTCTTCAGCCGCCCCACCGGCGCCTGGAACAGCAGCGCGCTGCTGCCAGTGCCGGCCCAAGACTCTTAATTCACAGAGGCACCCCCATGAATGCTCCTGCCCAAGCGATCCATTTCCACCGCCCCCTCGGCGAACTGGTGCAGACCGACAAGGTCCACACCTCGCTCTACACCGACCCCGCCATCTTCGATGACGAGATGGAGAAGATCTTCCGCAACACCTGGGTCTGGGTGGCCCACGTCAGTGAGGTGCCCGATGTCGGCAGCTACAAGACCCACTGGGTGGGCAAAGAGCCGGTGATCGTGGTGCGTGACCGCAAAAAACAGGTGCGCGTGCTGCTCAACCGCTGCCGCCACCGCGCCGCCACGGTGTGTGAGCACAAGAAAGGCAAGGCCAACACCTTTGTCTGCCCCTACCACGGCTGGAGCTACGCGCTCGACGGCAGCCTGCGCGGCGTGCCGCACCCTGAGAGCTATGGCGACATTCTCGACAAGGCGGAATACCCCCTGATGAACCTGCGGGTCGAGGAATACGCCGGCATGGTGTTTGCCACCTTCAAGGACGACATCGAACCCCTGGTCGACTACCTGGGCCCCGCCAAGAAGTGGATGGACCTGTTCATGAAGCAAGGTGGGAGCTTTCCGATCAAGGTCGGCGGCGAGCATCGCTTCACGTTCCCGGGCAACTGGAAGATCCAGCTGGAAAACACCACGGACGCCTACCACTTCCCCTTGGTGCATCGCTCCTTTCTTCACTCCGTGGACAAGCAGACCGAGGAGATGCTCGACTTCGTGGGCGGCAAGGGCTATGTCGAAGACCTGGGCAATGGTCACAGCGTGATGGTGATGATTCCCGACCTGATCGACCTGGAAGCCGATCTGGAGCGGCCCATCCCCGACCGCTACACCGAGTTGGCTGAGGCGCTGCGCGCCGAGGGCCACGAGGAGGCCAAGGTGCGACAGATCGTGCGCGCCGTGGGGGGCTCGGGCTTCAACCTGAACCTGTTCCCCAACATTGCCTGCTCCATGGCCTTCTTTCGGGTGCTGCAACCGATATCGGTCAACGAGACCGAGATCCACCACAGCGTGATCCTGATGGACGGCGGCCCCCCGGCCGGCAACCGGGCCCGGTTGCGCATGCACGAGCACTTCCAGGGCCCCTTGGGCTTTGGCACGCCGGACGACTCGGAAGCCTGGGAACGGGTACAGGCCGGTGCCCATGCCGGGCGCGACCTTTGGGTGCTGCTCAACCGCGGCCTGCCCGCGGAAAAGAAGACCGCCGACGGTGTGGCGGGTGATGTGAGTGCCGAGACCGGCATGCGCGCTGCCTACCAGCAGTGGAAAAAACTGATGACCGCCTGAGTCACGGAAGAGAGCAAAAAATGAACACGACGCTGCTGCAAGAAGCCACCGCCTTCATCTGGGCCGAAAGCGACATGCTGGACCACAACGAGTACCAGGACTGGCTCCAGCTCTGGGCCCCGGACGGCATCTACGTGATCCCGATCGACCCGAACGAGACCGACCACGAGAACACCCTGAACTACGCCTACGACGACGCCCAGATGCGCCAAAAGCGCGTGGCGCGATTGACCGGCGGCGAAGCCATCTCCTCCGCCCCGGTGGCGCGCACGGTGCGCAACGTATCGCGCCTGCGCCTGCTGAGCGACGACGGCATCAAGGTCACGGTGCGTTGCGCCCAGGACCTGCGCGAGTTCCGCAAGGACCGTTTTCGCGAGCACACCTCCGATGTCACCTACGAACTGTTGCGCGAGGGAGAGAGCTTCCGCATCCAGCGCAAGGTCGTCAAGCTCATCAACTCGACCGACACGCTCACCGCCGTCGGCTACATCCTCTGAGGCCAGGCCATGGCAGAACGACAAAACGCCCTGGTCACAGGCGCCGCCCATGGGCTGGGCCTGTTCATCGCACAGGCATTGCACGCCGCCGGCTACCGGGTCGCGCTGAGCGACCGTGACGGCGCGGCGGCCGAACGTGCCGCGCGGGAGCTGGATCCCAGCGGCGACAGCACCCTGGGTCTGGCCCTGGATGTGGTGTCCAAATCGGCGTTCGAACAGGCGGCCGATGCCCTGGCCGCACGCTGGGGCCAGCTGCATGTGGCCGTGAACAACGCGGCCGTGACGGTGACCACACCGGTGATGCAGATCACCCCGGAAGAGTTTGAAGAGGTGCTGCGAATCAACCTGCGCGGGACCTTTCTCGGTTGCCAGGTGTTTGGCACCCGCATGGCCAACCACGGCTATGGGCGCCTGATCAACATCGCCTCGCTGGCCGGGCAGAACGGCGGCACGGCCTCGGGCGCGCACTACGCCTCATCCAAGGCGGGCATCCTGACCTTGACCAAGATCTTCGCGCGCGAACTGGCCGCCAGCGGTGTCACCGTCAATGCCATGGCGCCCGGCCCACTCGACCTGCCCTCCGTGCGCCAAGCCGTGCCGGCCGACAAGCTTGAAAAATTGGTTTCGGCCATCCCCGTGCAGCGCCTGGGCAACCCGCGCTTCATCGCAGCCCAAATCGTGCAACTGGCCTCCGCCGAGGCCGACTCCTGTACCGGCGCCGCGTGGGACGTGAACGGCGGCATCTTCATGCGCTGAAGAGCATCGAGAGAAGGAAACAAACATGAACGCCCTCACCCACCAGGTCGTCGTCCAGCGCAGAGAGATTCAAGGCGGCGGTGTCGTTGTACTCGATCTGCAAAGCGCAGACGGCAGCAGCTTGCCCAGCTTCGAGGCTGGCGCCCACATCGACGTCCATCTGGCCCCCGACCTGGTTCGCCAATACTCACTGTGCGGCGACCCCGCCGAAAAAAGCCGCTACCGACTCGGTGTGCTGCGTGACCCCGCCTCCCGAGGCGGCTCGCTCGCAGTGTTCGATCGGCTCAACGAAGGCACGGTCATCACGATTGGTGCGCCGCGCAACCATTTCCCCTTGGTACCGGAGGCGCAGCACAGTGTGCTGGTCGGCGGCGGCATCGGCATCACGCCCATGATCGCCATGGCCTATGCCCTGTCAGCAGCGGGCAAGGGCTTCGAGTTGCATTACTGCACGCGCTCTGCCGCAAGCAGCGCCTTTCTGGAAGAACTGGCCACAGCCCCCTTTGCCGACAAGGTGCGCCTGCATTTCGACGATGCGGGTGACGCGGGCCGACTCCAGATCGCTGCGGTGCTGGACGCAGTGGGCACGGCCCATACCCACCTGTACGTCTGTGGTCCCTCGGGCTTCATGGACTGGGTGATCAGCAGCAGCGCACAACATGGCCTGCCCGCAGCCCAGATCCACCGGGAGTACTTCAACGCCGACGTCGACACGCGCGGCGGCGCCTTTGAGGTGGTGGCCGCAGCCAGCGGCAAGACGGTGCAGGTGCAAGAGGGGCAGAGCATCGTGGCCGCCTTGAAGACCATCGGCATCGAGGTGCCGGTCTCGTGCCAGGAAGGCGTCTGCGGCACCTGCGTCTGCACGGTCCTGGAGGGTGAATGCGATCACCGCGACGTGTACCTCACCGACGAAGAAAAGAGTGACAACGACCAGATCATGACGTGCTGCTCGCGCGCCAAATCCGCCCGACTGGTGCTGGACATTTGAAGGGGTTCACCATGGTTTCGATTCCTGAATTCAGAAACGGCATGTCATTGCTGGCCGGTGCGGTCAACGTGATCACCACCGACGGAGCCGCCGGCCTGGCGGGCTTCACGGCTTCGGCGGTCTGCAGCGTCACCGATCAACCGCCCACCTTGCTGGTCTGCATGAACCGATCGTCTTTTGCGCACCGCTTTTTTGTGGAAAACCGCTCGATCTGCGTCAATGTGCTGTCGGCTTCCCAGCAGGACCTGTCGGCCCTGTTTGCCAACCGCGACGTGACGATGGAAGACCGCTTTGCACAGGTGGCCTGGCGGCCCTTGAGCACCGGCGCCCCCGCCTTGCAAGGCGCACTGGTCAACTTTGATGGCGTCATCACCCACATCCACGAAGTGGGCTCGCACAGCATCTTCATCTCGGAATTGCGCGACATCCGCCTGCCCGCAGAGAGCTCCCAGGGGCTGGCCTACTTCAACCGCGCCTACCACCGGCTGGGTGAAGCGCAAGCCAGCGCCTGAAAAGGCGGCCTGCACAGTCAAGAACACCTGTGCCGGCCACCACAGGCACCAAGCCCCAGACGCTCAGCTCAGCCGCGCAAGAGGGTGCTGAGCCAGAGAGGGTGGGCTGGCATGCCCCTTTGACCCGGCGTCCACCTGATGCACCGCTTGCTCGCGGGCGCCAAGCTGGAAGTAGCCTAGTACGCTGTCCAGTGCCTCCGTCTGGCTCCTGAGGCTGTCGGCCGCGGCTGCGGCCTCTTCGACCAAGGCAGCGTTCTGTCGCAGGCCCTCATCGATCTCGCTCACCACGCCATGGATCTGTGCCACACCCTGGGCCTGCTGGGCGGTGGCCTCGGAGATGCGGCTGATCAGATCGGCCGCCAGCTCGCTGGCCTTCACCATCGAGGCCATCGTGCTGCGCGCCTGTGTCACCTGGCCAGCGCCGGCCTTCACGGTTTGCAGATTGCTCTGGATCAGCGCCTTGATTTCCTTGGCGGCCTGGGCCGAACGCTGGGCCAGGCCGCGCACCTCGCTGGCCACCACCGCAAAGCCGCGCCCTTGCTCACCGGCCCGGGCCGCCTCCACCGCCGCATTCAAGGCCAGGATATTGGTCTGGAACGCGATCCCGTCGATCACCCCGATGATTTCGGACATCCGTGTGGATGAGGCCGATATCGCCTCCATGGTCTGCACGATGTGCTCGGTCTGCTGCCCGCCCGAGCGGGCTTGCTGCGAGGCTTCGCGCGCCTGGGTTTGAGCCTGCTGTGAGGCTTCGGCGTTGTCGCGCACCGCGCTGGCGATGACTTCCATCGACTGCGTGGCCTGTTGCAGGGCCGCAGCCTGCCGCTCGGTTCGGTTGGACAGGTCCAGATTGCCGGCTGCAATTTCGGTCGAGGCCGTGTGGATGGAGGCGGATGAACGAACCACGGTGTCGATGGCCTCGTGCATGCGCCGCACCATCTGCCCCAGGGCATTCATCATCCGCCCGGTCTCATGGTTGGCTTGCGCCTCGATTTGCAGCGTGAGGTCGCCCGCCGCCACCCGGTCGGCCATGCGCACCGTGGCGTTCAAGGGCGTGGTCACCGAGCGATAGAGCAACAGGCCGGCCAAGGCGGCCAACACGGCCCCCACCACCGCCGTGATCCAGGTGATGCGGCGACTCTGGTCGGCCAGCGCCACGATCTCGGCGAACGATTGCTCCTCGGCGGACTTCTGCTGCTGCGCGAACGCCAGGGCCGCTGATTGGCTCTGCTGGATCAAGGGGTCCAGCTTGTCTTCAAACACCTGGTTGACCTCATCGGTCTGCAACTGCCGCCCCAGGTCGATGACCTTGTCCCGTGCACCGCGTGTGCTTTGGAGGGTTTGCGGAAGGCTTTGCAACGCAGCGGTGTCGGTGGCATTCAGGGGCATGGCCAGCAGACTCTTCAAGGCCTGGTCGGTGTCGGCACTGGCCTTCAGGGCCGAGGCGATTTCGCGCTCGACCTTGGCGGGATCGACCTGCACCGAAAGCCGACGCAGATACAGCTCTTCCGCCTTGCCTGCCGCTCTCAGCGCCGAGGCCAGCTCATACCGCGCTCGGGCCTGCCCCACCGTGCCTTGCACCAGATCCTGGGACTGCACAGCCGCCCAGAAGCTCATGACGCTTTGCCCGAGCAGAATCAACACCACCAAACCAAAGGCCACGATGAGCCGGTGAGCAATCGTCATATCTCGCATCCAGTTGATTGACTCAGGCAGGAAGCCCCTGCCAGGGGCGGTGAAGGTGGCTTCGACGTTCAAGCCAGGAACACGACGTCAGGATCAGTTCTTCACCAGGCCCTGCTTGGACAGCAGCACCAGCCGCCCCTGCGCATTCACCACCGCCGCCGTCAGCCCCAGGTGATCGGGCCGCACCTCGGCCTTGAAGCTCGCCCCAGCGTCCTGGCTTTGCAGCCTCAGGCCATCCAGCCCCACACCCACGACTTGCGCCCCCCCTGCACCCGGCACTGCCACCAGCTGCGTGATCGACGACTCGCTGTGGCTGTCGATGCGGCTCCAGCGCTTGCCCTCGTCCGTGCTGCGGTACAGCGAGCCGCGCAGGCCCGCGGCCAGCAACTCGCCCCCGGGCAGCGCCACCCCGGTCCAGAACGAGCCCTTGTAGCCCGTGCTCAGGTAGCTCCAGTGCCGCCCCTGGTCGGCCGAGCGCAGCAGCATGCCCTTCTCGGCTGTGGCGTACAGCACGCCCTGGCCCGTGGCAAACAGGCTCAGCAGGTTCAGGTCGGCCTTGCGTGCGCCCTCGGGCGGTGTGAGCATGACCGGGTTCCAGCTCTTGCCGCCATCGTCCGTCACCAGCACCAGCGACCACAGGCCCACCGCCACGCCGCGCTGGGCGTCCAGCATGTGCAGCGCAAACAGCGGCCGGTCTTCTGCCGTGGCGCTGCGCTGCACGGCCCAGCTCTCGCCCCCGTCTTCGGTGTGCAGGATCACGCCCCAGTGCCCTGCAGCCCAGCCCTGGCGCGCATCGGTGAACGACACGCTGGTGAGGGTGCTGTCCACCGGCACGCTCTTGGCCTGGCGCCAGGTCTG
>NZ_JADZ01000023.1 GCF_000518645.1 Curvibacter gracilis ATCC BAA-807
GTGGTGTTCATCAAGCCGCCCACCGTGGTCTGGTAGGCGCCGCCAATGCTCAGCGCCTTGCCCAACCCGATGGTCTCGGCCTTGGCCAAGGTCACCGTCTCGGTCTTCACCCCGCCCACCGTCACGCTGCGGTTGCCCCCGATCTGGATGGTCTCGTTGCGGCCCACGTCTTCGCTGCGGTTGTCTCCGATGCTGATGTGCTCGTCATGGTCCACCCGCTCGCTGCGGTTGTTGTGCACCGTGATGCGCTCGTCGTGCCCCACCGTCTCGGTGCGGTCGTTGCGGATGTGGCTGGTTTCGTCGTGGTCTATGGTCTTGCGCCGGTCGTGGCCCACCCATTTGTCTTCGTCGTGCTCCACCTCGCTCAACTGGTCTTTCTGGGCGTGCAGCCACAGCTGCTCTTGACCCTTCTTGTCTTCAAAGCGCAGCGCGTTGGCGTCCCCCACCCCGTTCTTGAGGCCCGCCCCCGGCGTGCCCCCGGGCGTGGAGCGGCTCAGCAGCCCGCTCATGCTGGCGTTGCCCGGCAGCGCCCAGGGCGGCATGTTCAGCGCGTTGTAGACCCGCCCGGTGATGATGGGGCGGTCGGGGTCGCCGTTTTCGAAGTCGACGATCACCTCTTGCCCGATGCGCGGCGTGGCGATACCCCCAAAGTTGCTGCCTGCCCAGGGCTGCGAGACGCGGATCCAGCAGCTGCTGTGTTCGTCGCGCTGGCCGTAGCGGTCCCAGTGGAACTGCACCTTGACCTGGCCATACTCGTTGGTGTGGATCTCTTGCCCGGGCGGGCCGGTGACGATGGCGGTCTGGGGGCCGGTGGTGAGGGGTTTGGGCTGGGTTTGAGGGCTGCGGAACACGTGCTTGGCCGGCTGCAGTTCAAAGCTGCAGTGGCAGCTGTAGCCCTCTTGCCCTGAGGCGTGGGCGCTTTCCTGGATCTGCAGCGTGGTGCTGAGCACCAGCCAGCGCTGGTTGGCCTTGTCCTGGGGGTGTTTCTGAAGGGTGAAGGTGCGCCCGCACTCGATGCCGCGCAGCTTGCCCGAGCCCTGGGCCCGGTTGCCGGGTGCGCCGGCCTCTTGCATGCGGGTGAGGCTGAGGTTGCGCCCTTCGTCGGGGTCGGCGTAGTCGCCCGGCCAGCGGTACAGCTCTTGCCCGGGGTGGCCGGTGTTGCGCGGCAGGGCGCTGCTTTGCTGCAGCCGCGCCCGCGGGCGGGTGAAGTCGAAGTCGTCGCTCACCCAGCGCCCGCTTTGCAGGCCTTCCTGGGTGCTGAACTGATGGCAGTACTCTTCGGTGAGCTTGGCGCCGTGCCCATAGTAGGCCACGGTGGCGTACGCGCCTTGGCAGGGCGGGTGGGCGCCCGCATCGTCGACCAGAATGAGACGGTGTTTGCCGCCCTCGTGCTGCCAGTGGTAGTACAGCCCCCACTCTTGCCACAACCGGCTCAGAAAGCCCAGGTCGGTCTCGCCGTACTGCACCTGAAACACCCGCCTCGGGTAGCTGTGGGACACGCGCAGCTCCATCGGGTAGGGGTAGTCGGCCAGCACCTGCTGGGTGATGCCGATGACGTCCAGGTCCTGAAAGATGCGGTGGTCGCTGGTGCGCGCGGCCAGGGCCAGCCAGGGCTGCAGGGTCACCTCGTAGAGGCTGCGCCGGTTCTCCGAGCGCAGGTAGCGGGCGCGGGTGACCAGGCCGTTGATCTCGCGCTGGCCGCCCCCGTCCAGCTCAATGCGCACGCCCGCCTCGCGGCCCACCATCTGCTTGTAGGGCAGGTTGGCCGTGACGTGCTCGCTCAGGTCGGGGCTGTCGGGGCTTTGCAGCACGACGCTGTACTCGAACAGCTCGCCCAGCGCTTCGCGCCCGCTCAGGTTATGCACTTCGAAGGCCGGGCTGCCCTTGAGTTCAAGGGCCACGGCAGACCAGTAGGTGACGGTGCGGGGCACGGTGACGATCCTCCCTGAAGGCGCTGTTGAATCCAGCGCCGCACTCTAGGAAGGCTTGGCTGCCCAGGCTGTCAGGCTTGGTGAGGCTGTGAAAGCAATGCCGCTGAGGTGTTGCCAGACGTCACCCAATGCCAGTCATCGCGGCACAGGATGACCAGGGGGGCCATTTCGGGGATGGAATGCGGCCCAGTCGATCCGCCAACCGATACGACTTGATTGACCAAAGGTAGAGACAGCGGCGAGCCGCTGACCCAGCGCCGTTCGGGCACGAACCTGCCCCAGGTCAGGCTGGGCTTTGGCCGTGCGCCCGAGAGACTTCTCTCTTTCAACCAGAGAGGTGTGACGAAGCGTCCGATGACAGGCAAGCTGTTGAGCATCGGCTTGCCTGGTGTTGTTGTTCAAGCGCCTTGGCTCGCGGCTCAGCGTGAACTCCTCGTGCGAGAAAAAGGTGCGCACTTTGACGGGCTGATCTGGAAGGGGTGGGCTCGGCACACCCTCGCGCTGATCAACCCCAGGCGACAAGCCCACAATCTTTGACCTCGACGGCCTGCCAATCGGCCCAGCTCGAAGGGGGGGTCAGTAAGTCCCCGGCAGCAGGATGCCCTTGTCCACGGTGTCGATCTTCGTGTGGCCGCAGAAAGCCATGGTCACGTCCAGTTCCTTGTGGATGATCTGCAGGGCGCGGGTCACGCCGGCTTCGCCATAGGCGCCCAGGCCGTACAGAAAGCTGCGTCCGATGAGGGTGCCGCGTGCGCCCAGGGCACGGGCCTTGAGCACGTCTTGCCCGCTGCGGATGCCGCCGTCCATCCACACCTCGATGTCCTTGCCCACGGCCTCGGCGATCGCGGGCAAAGCCTTGATGGACGAGGGTGCGCCGTCCAGCTGGCGGCCCCCGTGGTTGGACACCACCAGCGCATCGGCGCCGCTGTTGGCGGCCAGGCGGGCGTCTTCGGCATCCATGATGCCTTTCAGAATCAGCTTGCCGCCCCAGCGCTTCTTGATCCACTCCACGTCGCCCCAGTTCAGGCAAGGGTCGAACTGCTCGGCCGTCCACGACGACAGCGAAGACAGATCCCCCACGCCCTTGGCATGGCCCACGATGTTGCCGAAGGAGCGGCGTGGCGTGCCCAGCATGCCCAGGCACCAGCGCGGCTTGGTGGCCAGGTTGATCAGGTTGCGGATCGTGGGCTTGGGCGGTGCCGACAGGCCGTTCTTGATGTCCTTGTGCCGCTGGCCCAGGATCTGCAGGTCGAGCGTGAGCTGCAGGGCCGAGCAGTTGGCGGCCTTGGCGCGGTCGATCAGGCGCTCGATGAAATCGCGGTCTTTCATCACGTACAGCTGGAACCAGAACGGGTGGCCCTGGGTGTGTTGGGCGATGTCCTCGATCGAGCAGATGCTCATGGTCGACAGCGTGAACGGGATGCCGAAGGCCTTGGCCGCCCGCGCGCCAAGGATCTCCCCATCGGCATGCTGCATGCCGGTCAGGCCGGTGGGGGCGATGGCCACGGGCATGGCCACGTCCTGACCGATCATGGTGCTGCGGGTGCTGCGCCCATCCATGTTCACCGCCACGCGCTGGCGCAGCTTGATGCCCTGGAAATCGCTCTCGTTGGCCCGGTAGGTGCCTTCGGTCCAGGCGCCCGAATCGGCATAGTCGTAGAACATGCGCGGCACCCGCCGCTGGGCCACACGGCGCAAATCTTCGATGCAGGTGATTTTGGACAGATCGGTCACGAGGCGTTCTCCTTGGGATGCGAAATGGTAGCGATTTGCCCCGGCCGCGCACGTGAAGATTTTTGATCCGCGCCTCAATTTCTCTCAAGCGGCTCGCTCAGGCCGGCGTCTGCTCCGTCGGGCGGCAACGTGCCTGCAATTCCGCCCAAGACAGCTGCTGCTCGCCCCGGGCATCTCGCACCCCGATGCGCACCGGCCCCTGCAATTGGCACAGGTCCTGCGCCAGGCGGGACAGCTCGGCCAGCGCCAGCGCACCCGCCGGGCTGTCCAGGGTCACGCCCAAAGGCCAGGGCGCAGCAGCCAGCGCCAGCGTGTGCAGCCATTGCGCTGCCTCTGCCGGCGCCGGCAAGGCCGCGGGACGGATCACCAGGCCCAGCGAGCGCCCCGCCTGGGCATCGGCAGGGCATGGAGCGCCGCTGGCCAGTGCCAGTGCCCAGGCCCCTGTTGGGCCAGCATCGCCCAGGCCCAGGGTCGACAAGACCGAGTGCAGCCGCTGCCCCGTGGCCTGCAGGCCCTCTGGCCAAACCGCACTGCCGCGCGCAGCACCGGCGCACCAGCGCTGCAGCAGTTGGGCCGGCTGCAGGCAGGCCTGCACCTGAGGCGCCTCCACCCAGTCGGCATGGCGCTGGGCCGGCCCCAGGCCCTGCAACTCGATCGGCACCGCCCCGGCCGGCCTGGGCCCCTGGCGCACCAGCCCCCAGGGCCGGGCCTGCAGGGCCGCCGCCAGCCAGCCCGGCCCGCTGCGCGCCAGCCTGGCGCAAGCGGCAGGCGCCAGCTGCAGCAGATCGTGGCAGCGCGGCGGCCACAGGTGGTGATGAGGGCCCCAGACTGAAGAGGGGCTGGGTGGGGTCAACATGGGCGATCTCCGCATCTGGCCGTCATTGGCCAATGCGATGCTGACGCGCCACCAGCGAAGGAGATGAGCGAAGCGAAATCAGATGTTCGCGGCAGACCAGGCGACCAAGCGGGCGGTCGCCACGGGCAATCGGCGCCAGCACTGCCAGGGCAGGCCCTGAGCCGATATTCAAGCGGGTGCCTTCAATCCCAAGAACCTGACAACCTGCATGCAGGTCTTACAAGTTTTTTCGGGGTGTCTGGCCGCTGTCGTGCTGCAGGAGTCGCTGGGTATAAGCCAGGAAGTCGCCCAGATGGTGCTCGATGATGTTGAGCGTGATCGGCAGCTGCAGGGCTTGATAGTCATGAACCGCGATGTTCCTGAAGCCCACCATGCGCTTCATCACATCGGCCTGCGCCGGCTCAATCCAGCCCGCCTGGGCCAACAAGCCAAACACATCGCGGGCACTCTGAGGCAGGCCCAGACGCTCGCGTCGAAGCAGGTATTGCCCCATGTCCAGGCAAGCCTCACAAGCGCGTTGAAGGTTGAGGATGGCCGCATCCTGACGCGTGAAATCGGCCCCGAACGTGGCGGGGCCCTTGTCGTACTCCTGCCGGACTCGCGCCACACAGCGCTCGACAGTGGAGGCCTTGTTCATCAATACGTCATCGGCCATGCACCCTCCCCTCGCGCAGAATGTCCTGCACATACCCGGCACGCGCCACATCAAGATCCAGCTTGTCGCTCAAGACGGCGGCCTCCCAGGCGCCCACCAGGGGGTCAGCGACCCACAGGCGCTGGCCCTGTGTCAGGATCTGGTACTGCAAGACCGTCGAAGCAGCACGCATGTCGAGCAGATCGACATCGCAACCCACGCATTCGGCCACCTCGCTGGCCAGATGCCACAAGGCCACCCCATCGGCATAGCCGGCCACCAGAACCGCCAGATCAAGGTCACTGTCCGGTCGGGCTTGGCCTGAGATGCGGCTGCCAAAAGCGTAGACAGACAGCAGCTTGGGCAAACGAGCCCGCAGCAAGGGCACGACCTGGGCAGAAAGTTGGGCGTTGAGTTCGGCCGACATGGATGAAACAGTGGCAAGACCCGCGCCAAGCGGGCGCAGGAACCCTGCCATGCTAATTCAAATGCCCGCCGCGCCCCCCTCCCCACTCAAGCGCGCTTGGCCACCAGGGTCAGGATGTCGTAGCTGGCCACCAGCTCGTCGTGCTGGTTGGTGACCTCCACGTCCCAGGCCACCACGCCCTGGCCGACGCCATTGGCGTCTTTCTTCTGGCGGTCGATCTTGCGCTTGGCGGTCAGGCGGGCGCGGATGGTGTCGCCGATGCCCACCGGCTTGACGAAGCGCAGGGTGTCCAGCCCATAGTTGGCCAGCACCGGGCCCGGGGCTGGCGAGACAAACAGGCCGGCCGCAGCCGACAGCACGAAGTAGCCGTGCGCGATGCGCTTGCCGAAGGGGCTGTCCTTGGCGGCGATCTCGTCGAAGTGCATGTAGAAGTAGTCGCCCGACAGGCCGCCAAAGGCCACGATGTCGGCCTCGCCCACGGTGCGCCGGTGCGTGAGCAGCGACTCGCCGATCTGCAGGTCTTCGAAGTGGCGGCGGAAGGGGTGCACCTCGGTTTCGATGCGGCGGGCGCCGCGCACGTACTCGCCGGTGACCGCCGCCAGCATGCTGGGCGAGCCCTGCACCGCGGCGCGCTGCAGGTAGTGCTTGACGGCGCGGATGCCGCCCAGCTCTTCACCGCCGCCGGCACGGCCGGGGCCGCCGTGCTTGAGCATGGGCAGGGGCGAGCCGTGGCCGGTGCTCTCGGCCGCGGCCTCGCGGTCCAGCACCAGCAGGCGGCCGTGGTGGGCTGCGGCCACCGGGATCACCCGGGCGGCCGTGGCCGGGTCTTTGGTGACCAGCGAGCCCACCAGGCTGCCCTTGCCTCGGGCGGCCAGTTGCAGGGCCTCGTCCAGGCCGTCGTAAGGCATCAGGGTGCTGACCGGGCCGAAGGCCTCCACATCGTGCACGGCATCGTGGCTCAGGGGCTGGCGGCTCAGCAGCAGCGTGGGCTGGAAGAACGCGCCCTGGGCCGTGCCCTCGCCCAGCGGGGCGAAGTCGGCCGCGCCGCCGCCATAGACCAGCTCGGCCCCCTGGCGCAGCAGGGCCACACGCTCGGCCACATCGGCCTGTTGTGCCTGGGAGGCCAGGGCGCCCATGCGCACGGCCTCCAGCGCCGGGTCGCCGACCACGGTCTTGGCCAGGCGCGCCTTCAGGCGCTCGGCCACCGCATCCAGGTGCTGGCGCGGCACGATGGCGCGGCGGATCGCCGTGCATTTCTGCCCCGCCTTGACCGTCATCTCGCGGGCCACCTCTTTGATGAAGAGGTCGAACTCTTCGTCGTCAGGCGTCACATCGGGCGCCAGGATGCAGCAGTTCAGCGAGTCGGCCTCAGCATTGAAGGGGATGCTGTGGCGCACCAGGTTGGCATTCACCCGCAGCCGGGCCGCCGTGTCGGCCGAGCCGGTGAAGGTGACGAAATCGGGGCCCTCCAGGCGGTCCAGCAGGTCGCCCGTGCCCCCGATCACCAGTTGCAGCGCGCCCGGCGGCAGGATGCCCGACTGGTCGATCAGGCGCACCGCCGCCTCGGTGAGGTAGCTGGTGGCGGTGGCTGGCTTGCCGATGCAGGGCATGCCGGCCAGGAAGCTGGGCGCAAACTTCTCCAGCAGCCCCCAGATGGGGAAGTTGAAGGCGTTGATGTGCACCGCCACGCCGCCGCGCGGCACCAGGATGTGGGTGCCGGCAAAGCTGCCCTTCTTGCCCAGCGGCAGGGCCGGGCCTTCGTGGATCAGGTTGCCGCTGGGCAACTCGCCGCTGCCCATCGAGGCGTAGGCAAACAGGGTGCCGGTGCCGCCTTCAATATCGACCCAGCTGTCGGCCCGGGTGGCCCCGGTGTGGGCCGAGATGGCGTAGAGCGATTCCTTGTGCTCGTTGAGGTACTTGGCCAGCGCCTTCAGGCGCGCGGCGCGCTCCTGAAAGTCGAGCGCCATCAGGGCCGGCAGGCCGGTGCGGCGGGCAAAGTGCAGCGCCTCACCAAAATCCAGCGCCTCGGCATGGGTGTGGGCCACGGTGGCGCCGTTGACGGCGCTGTGCAGGGCTTGCGCCGCCTGCTGGCCGATCCAGCGGCCGCCGATGAAGCTTTGAAGGGTCATGATGGAGAACTCCCGATAAGTGAAAGGCTCAGCCCAGGCTCAGTGCTTGCCGCCCAGGCCCAGGTAGGTGTCGATGATCCGGCGGTCGTGCAGCAGGTCGGCAGCAGCGCCGCTCAGGGCCACGGCGCCCATTTCAAGCACGTAGGCGCGGTCGGCCACCTGCAGCGCGGCACGGGCGTTCTGCTCGACCAGCAGCACCGACACGCCCAGATCGCGCAACGACGACACCACCTGCAGCACCTCGCGCACGATCAGCGGCGCCAGGCCCAGCGAGGGCTCGTCGAGCATCAGCAGGCGCGGGCGCGCCATCAGGGCGCGGCCGATGGCCAGCATCTGGCGCTCGCCGCCCGACAGCGTGGCCGACAGTTGGGCGCGCCGCTCTTTCAGGCGCGGGAAGATGGCAAACACCTCTTCCATGCGCTGCTTCTGGTCTTTCAGGCCCTTGCGCCAACGCGAGAAGCCGCCCAGCAACAGGTTGTCCTCGACCGACATTTCACCGAACAGCTCGCGCTTTTCGGGCACCAGGGCCACACCCCGCGCCACCATGGCTTCGACGCTGAGCCGATCGATGCGCTCGCCCGCCAGCGTCAGCACGCCTTGCGAGGGCAGCAGGCCCATGGCCGCCGACAGCAGCGTGGTCTTGCCCGCCCCGTTGGGGCCGATGACGGTGACGATCTCGCCCTCGCCCACCGTCAGGTGGACCTGGTGCACGGCCTCGACCTGCCCATACGAGACGCTGAACTGCTGCAGATCAAGCAGCGTGGGTTTCACGGTCGCGCTGCTCACAGGCCACCTCCATTGAGTTCGCCGCCGAGGTAGGCCTCAAGCACGCGGGGGTTGGCCTGCACTTCGGCGGGGGTGCCTTCGGCGATCACCTCGCCGAACTCCAACACCGTGATGCGGTCGGCCAGGTTCATCACGAATTCCATGTCGTGCTCGACCACCAGGATGCCCAGGCCTTCGGAGCGCAGCTGGTCCAGCAAGGTGGCCAGGGCCTGCTTCTCCAGGTGGCGCAGGCCGGCGGCCGGCTCGTCCAGCAGCAGGGCGGCCGGTTGCCCGGCCAGGGCGCGGGCGATCTCGACCACGCGCTGCTGGCCCAGGGCCAGCGAGGCGGCCGGGCGATCGATGTACTCGGCCAGGCCGCAGCGCTCGATCTGGCGCCGGGCCTCGGCCAGGATGGCGGCCTCTTCGGCACGGTCCAGGCGCAGCATGCTGGCGATCCAGCCCTTGCGGCCACGGCGGTGCGCGCCCAGGGCCACGTTCTCGAGCACGCTGCGCTGCCCCAGCAGGCGCACATGCTGGAAGGTGCGGCCCAGGCCCAGCGCGGCAAACTCACGCGAAGGCCGGCCCTGCATGGGCTGCTCCATCAGGCGCACCTCGCCCGAGGTGGGGGTGTCCACGCCCGAGATCATGTTGAAGAAGGTGCTCTTGCCGGCGCCGTTGGGGCCGATCAGGGCATGCACCTCATGCGCCTTCAGGCTCATGTTGACCTGGTTGTTGGCCAGCAGGCCGCCAAAGCGGCGGCTCACCTGACGGGCATCCAGCAGCACCTGGCCGGCCGGCGGCAGCACGCGCTGCTGCAGCGTGACGGCCGCGGCAGCCCCGGCGCGGCGCACCTCGGGCTTGAGCCAGCGCCCCGAGGCGGCCTGCAGGCGGGGCCACAGGCCGTCGGCAAAGCGCTGCAGCACAAACAGCATCAGCAGGCCGAAGACGATCACCTCGAAATTGCCGCTGGCGCCCAGCAGCTTGGGCAGCCAATCCTGCAGTTGCTCCTTGAGCAGGGTGATCAGGGCCGCGCCCAGCACCGCGCCCCACAGGTGGCCGGCACCGCCGACCACGGCCATGAACAGGTACTCGATGCCGATGTTGATGTTGAAGGGCGTGGGGTTCACAAAGCGCTGCAGGTGGGCATACAGCCAACCCGAGATCGCCGCCAGCAAGGCCGCCAGCACAAACAGCTTGATGCGGTAGTGCGCCGTGTCCACGCCCATCGACTCGGCCATCACCCGACCGCCCTTGAGCGCCCGGATGGCCCGGCCTTCGCGCGAGTCCAGCAGGTTGTGCAAGGCCCACAGGCAAAACAGCAGCACGGCCCAGATCAACGGCCCCAGGTACAGCGGCGAGGCCAGCGAGAAGCCCCCCACCGTCAGCGGCGGCAGGCCGGACATGCCGGTGAAGCCCCCCAGCACATCGAGGTTGCCGAACACGTAATACAGGCTCAGGCCCCAGGCAATCGTGCCCAGGGGCAAGTAGTGCCCGGACAGGCGCAGCGTGACCGCGCCCAGAAAGCGGGCCACGGCATAGGTGGCCAGCAGGCCCAGCACCAGGCCGACCAAGGGCAGCAAGGCGGGCGGGAAGCCGGCCGGCAGCCAGGCGGCGGCCAGGGGCGAGGTGCACACCCAGGCCGTGGCGTAGGCGCCCAGGCCCACGAAGGCGGCCTGGCCGAAGGAAGTCATGCCGCCCACGCCGGTCAGCATCACCAGGCCGGCGGCCACCAGGGCATACAGGCCGATGTAGCTCATCACGGTGAGCGTGAATTCAGGCAGGAAACCCCAGGCCAGCGCCAGTGCGGCGATGCAGGCCCAGGTCAGTTGACGCGCGCTCATTCTTCGTCCTCCACATGGCGGCTGTTCAGTGAGCGCCACCACAGCACGGGAATGATCAGGGTGAACACCAGCACCTCCTTGAAGGCACTGGCCCAGAACGATGAAAACGCCTCCAGTTGGCCCACCATCACGGCACCGGCCAGGGCCAGCGGGTAGCTGCCCAGGCCGCCCACGATGGCGGCGACAAAGCCTTTCAGGCCGATCAGGAAGCCGGTGTCGTAATACACCGTGGTCAGAGGGGCGATCAGCAGGCCCGACACGGCGCCGATCAGGCCGGCCAGGGCAAAGCTGAGGTCGCCCGAGAGCTCGGTCGGGATGCCCATCAGACGGGCCCCGACCCGGTTCATGGCGGTGGCGCGCAGCGCCTTGCCGATGATGGAGCGCTCAAAGAACACGAACATGGCCACCACCAGCACCGCAGCCATGGCCACCACCACCAGCGACTGGCCGGTGACGGGAATGCCGCCCAGGTCGAAACGCGCCTCCGAGAAGGCCGGTGTGCGGTAACCCTCGGCACCGAAGAACAGCAGGCCCAGGCCGACCAGCACCCCGTGCAGAGCCACCGAGACGATCAACAGGATCAGCACCGTGGCGTGCGCCAGCGGGCGGTAGGCCAGGCGGTACAGCAAGGGGCCCAGGGGCACGATCAGGGCCAGCGTGGCCACCGACTGCAGCAGCAGCGACTGCGGCTTGACCAGCAGCACCAGGGCCGCGGCCAGGGCCGGCAGGGCCAGCGTCCAGACCGCTGTGGCGGCCCACTCGACCGGCTGGCCGCGCTGGTGGCGCCAGGCCTCGACCACCAGGGTGGCCACGGCGAGCGCGATCAGCAGCCACAGCGTGGCCGGCACCTTGCCGGCCTGCATCATGGCCATCGACAGGGCGCCGAAAGCCACGAACTCGCCTTGCGGGATGAAGATCACCCGCGTGACCGAAAACACCAGCACCAGGGCCAGCGCAATCAGTCCGTACACCGCGCCATTGACGACGCCGTCCTGCCCCAGGATCAGGGCGATCTGAAGATCCATGTTGAAAATCCCGTTCAGGCCGACCCGAGGTCAGCGACAAAAAGGCAGGCTGGCGCCCCAGGGGTCATCCCCCCGGGGTGCAAAACAGCCTGCTCAGGCTGGGTTCAGGGCTGGAATTTCCAGGCGCCGTTCTCGATCTTGACCATCACGCGGCCGCGCTGGTCCAGGCCCAGGTGGTCGGCGGCCGAGGTGTTGAACACCCCGTGGGCACCGGCCACTTCCTTGACTTTCTCGAGTTCGTCGCGCAGTGCCGCACGGAAGGCGGGCGTGCCGGGCTGGCCCTTCTTGAGGGCGCCGGGCACGGCGGCATTGAGCACCAGGCCGGCATCCCAGGCGTGGCCGCCGAAGGTCGACACGTTGGCCTGGCCGTAGGCGCCGGCGTAGGCGCTCACATAGGCCAGGGCCGACTTGCGCACCGGGTGGTCGGCGGGCAGCTGATCAGCCACCAGCACCGGGCCGGCGGGCAGGAAGGTGCCTTCCACATCCTTGCCGCCCACGCGCAGGAAATCGGCATTGGCCACACCGTGGGTCTGGTAGAACTTGCCGGTGAAGCCGCGCTCCTTGAGCGTCTTCTGCGGCAGGGCGGCCGGGGTGCCCGAGCCGGCGATCAGCACCGCGTCGGGCTTGGCGGCCATGATCTTCAGCGCCTGACCGGTCACCGAGGTGTCGGTGCGCGAGAAGCGCTCGTTGCTGATGATCTGCAGCTTCTTGAGCTCGGCCGCCTTGACGAACTCCTTGTACCAGCCTTCGCCATAGGCATCCGAGAAGCCGATGAAGGCCACGGTCTTCACCCCATGGTTGGCCATGTGCTCGGCCACGGCCAGCGACATCATGATGTCGTTCTGCGGGGTCTTGAAGACCCAGCGCTTCTTGGCGTCCTGCGGCTCGATCAGCGCGGCCGAGGCGGCCAGGGTGATCATCGGGGTCTGGGCTTCAGACACAGCGTCGATCATGGCCAGCGAGTTGGGCGTGGTGCTGGAGCCGATCACGACGTCGACCTTGCTCTCGGCGATCAGCTTCTTGGTGTTGCTGACGGCCGCGGTGGTGTCGGAGGCGTCGTCGAGCACGATGTAATTGACCTTCTGGCCCCCCATGGTCTTGGGCAGCAGGGCCATGGTGTTTTTCTCGGGGATGCCCAGCGAGGCGGCCGGCCCGGTGGCCGACACGGTGACGCCCACATTGATGTCGGCATGGGCCAGCAGGCTGGCCAGCAAGGCGGTGGCCAGGGCCACGGGTTTGAGCAGTTTCACGGTTTGTCTCCTTCAGTTTCTAGGGGCGCATTTGCCCCGCTTGATCGGTCAGTTTCAGACCAGCGATGGGTTAGTCCGACGGATGGGCCTTTGGTGGCTTGACAGCAGTCAATCCACCCATGAACAGATCCGCCACGATCGGAGCCATGGCATCGTAGTCGAGTTCCCCTTCGGGCTTCATCCAGGTAAACATCCAGTTGATCATGCCGAACAAGAGCATGGTCAGAGGCTTGCTGAGTTCGGCCTGCAGCGACTCGCCACGCACCTCGGCCACTGCCCGCGCAAAGCCGCTGACCACGTCGCGTTCGTGGTCCAGAACGCGCTCGCGATCGGCCTCGTCGAGGAACTTCACGTCTTCGGTCAGCACGCGGTGGGCGTCCTGGGCATCGGCGTATTCCTCGACGATGCGGCGGATCAGTTCGCGCAGGCGCTGCTCGGGCGGCAGGGCCTCGGCCTCCACCTCGACCACCAAGGCCTGCAGGCGCGACACATGGCCTTCGGCGATGCTGACCAGCAGGCTGTATTTGTCTTTGTAGTAGTGGTAGAGCGTGGCCTTGGACAGGCCACAGGCCTCGGCCACCTGATTCATCGAGGTCGAGGGGTAGCCCCGCCGCGCAAACAGGTGCGCGGCCTGCTCCAGAATCATCTCGCGCTGGTCGTTGTAACCAGCTGCCCGTCCTCGGCCCATCGGTGTGTCCTTGTGTCTAGTTCAGTTCAACGTTCGTCGAATGATAGGACGACCCGCGGGGTCAGCGGATGGGCCTGGCAGGACAGCACGAAGCCGGCCTCGACCTCGGCCTTGTCGAGGGCGAAATTGCGTTCCATGCGCACTTCGCCTTCGAGCACCTTGCAGCGGCAGGTGCCGCACACGCCCGAGGTGCAGGAGAACGGCACTTCCAGCCCGGCCGCCGACGCCGCATCGAGGATGCTGGGCTGGTCCTTGCTGAAGCCGATCTCGCGGTGCAGGCCGTCGCGCACGATGACCACGCGGGCGGTCTCGGCATCACCGGGCTGGGCCTGGTGCAACACGGCCCCGGCGGCCGGGCCTGCCGTGGCCACGCCAAAGCGTTCGATGTGGATGCGCTCTTCGGGCACGCCGGCGGCCTTCAGGGCCAGCTCGGCCTCGTCATTCATCTGGAAGGGGCCGCACACATAGACGTGGTCGATGCCGGCCGGGTCGAGCACCTTGCCCAGGAAGGTGCCGAGCTTGCCGCTGTCCAGGCGACCGGCGTACAGGGGCGCATCGACATGCTCCTGGGTGAACACATGGTGCAGCGACAGGCGCGCCATGTAGCGGTTCTTCAGGTCCTCGATCTCTTCCTTGAACATGGTCGAGGCCGGGGTGCGGTTGCTGTAGATCAGGGTGAACTGGCTGTGCGGCTCGCGGGCCAGCACGGTCTTCATGATGGACAGGATGGGCGTGATGCCGCTGCCGCCGGCAATGCCCACATGGTGGCGGCGCGAGGCGGGCTCGATGGGCACGAAGAAACGGCCTTGCGGGGCCATCACCTGCACGGTGTCGCCCGCCTTCAGGTGCTGGTGGATCCAGGTCGAGAATGCGCCGCCGTTGACGCGGCGCACCGCCACGCGCAGCTCACCGTCGTCCACGCCGGCGCAGATCGAGTACGAGCGGCGCAGGTCCTTGCCGTCAATGGTGCTGCGCAGGGTCAGGTACTGGCCCTGGGTGAAGCCGAAGGCCTCGCGCAGGCTGTCGGGCACAGAGAAGGAAACGATCAGGGACTCGGGCGTGTCCGCCTCGATGGCCTTGACCGGCAGGGGATGGAACATGACGCTCATGGCGGTCTCGCTTGAATCTGGTTGTTGTAGGAAGAGTCGATGGGTTCAGATCGGCTTGAAGTGCTCAAACGGTTCGCGGCAGCTCATGCAGCGGTACAGCGATTTGCAGGCGGTGGAGCCGAAGGCACTCAGGCGCTCGGTCTGCAGGCTGCCGCAGCGTGGGCAGGCCAGGCGCCGGCCCGAGGGGCTGCGCCCCACGAAATGCATGGGCACACCTTCGCTGAGGTCCACCGGGCCCGGCGGGGCAATGCCGTAGTCGAGCAGCTTCTGGCGCCCTTCGGGGCTGATCCAGTCGGTGGTCCAGGCCGGGGCGCGGCGCATCGTGACGCGGGCCGGGCCCAGGCCAGCCTCCGCCACCGCGGCCAGCACGTTCTGTTCGATCAGCTCGGTGGCGGGGCAGCCCGAGTAGGTGGGCGTGAGCACGATCTCCAGCCCGTCGTCGTGGGCCAGCACCTCGCGCACCAGGCCCAGGTCGACCACCGACAGCGCAGGCACCTCGGGGTCGAGCACGGTGCCCAGCACCTGCCAGACCGGAGCCAATGCCCCGCTTGCGCCGCTGGTGGGGACCACGGCAGCCTGGTTCACCACACGCCCCCGGGAAAGGCGCGCTGCAGGTATTGCATCTCGGCCAGGATGAAGCCCATGTGCTCGGAATGCACGCCGCGGCGGCCGGTGCTGCGGTACACCGAATCGGCCGGCACCGGCAGTTGGACGGCGGCCAGCAGGGCGGCCATCTCGGCACGCCAGTCGGCCTGCAGTTCAGACCACTTCGGGCCCAGGCCGCTGGCGGCGGCCTGCTCGTCGATGGCGTCGTCCTCGAACAACTCGGCGCTGTAGCGCCACAGCTGGGCCAGGGCGGCCTTCAGGCGGCGGGCCGACTCGTCGGTGCCGTCGCCCAGGCGCACCACCCAGTCGCAGGCGTGCTGCTGGTGGTAGCGCGACTCCTTCAGGGCCTTGCCGGCGATGGCGGCCAGCTCGGCGTCGCTGGAGGCCGACAGGCGCTGCCACATCAGCTTCAGAAAGGTGGCCACCATGGCGTTGCGCAGCACGGTGAAGGCAAAGTCGCCGCGCGGCAGCTCGACCAGGGTGGGGTTGAGGTAGTCGCGCTCATCACGCAAAAAGGCGAGCTGGTCTTCGTCATGGCCCAGGCCGCTGATCTGGCCCGCATGGGTCAGCAGCGCACGGGCCTGGCCGATCAGGTCGAGTGACATGTTGGTCAGCGCGATGTCTTCTTCCAGCACGGGGGCGTGGCCGCACCATTCGGCGATGCGCTGGCCCAGGATCAGGCAGGTGTCGCCCAGGCGCAGCACGTACTGGGTGGCCGCGTCGCGGCCGGGTTGGATGGAGGCTTGCATGGCGCGGCTCACATGTGGTTCACGGATTCGGGCAGTTGGTAGAAGGTGGGGTGGCGGTACACCTTGTCTTCCATTGGGTCGAAGAACATGCCCTTGTCGCCCGGGTCGCTGGCCACGATCTGGTCCGAGCGCACCACCCACACGCTGGTGCCTTCCTGGCGCCGGGTGTAGACGTCGCGGGCCAGCTGGATCGCCATCTTGCTGTCGGCGGCATGCAGGCTGCCGCAATGCTTGTGGTCCAGGCCGGCCTTGGCGCGGACAAACACTTCCCACAGGGGCCATTCGTTCTGGGTTGTCATGGAGGTCTCCTTGTCTTGCTTGAATCAGGCAGCCTGTTGCTGCGGGGTGTGTTTGGCGGCATGGGCCAGCGCGGCTTCGCGCACCCAGGCACCGTCTTCCCAGGCCTTGACGCGGGCGCCCAGGCGCTCCTGGTTGCAGGGGCCGTCGCCGCCCACCACGCGCCAGAACTCGCTCCAGTCGATGGTGCCGAAGTCGTAGTGCTGGCGGGCTTCGTTCCACTTGAGATCGGGGTCGGGCAGGGTCACGCCCAGCACCTTGGCCTGCTCGACGGTGGCGTCGACAAACTTCTGGCGCAGCTCGTCGTTGCTGACGCGCTTGATGCCCCAGCGCATCGACTGCGCGCTGTTGGGCGACTGGTCATCGGGCGGGCCGAACATCATCAGGCAGGGCCACCACCAGCGGTTGACCGAGTCCTGCACCATGGCGCGCTGGGCCTCGGTGCCGTTTTGCATCATGGTCAGCAGGGCGTCGTAGCCCTGGCGCTGGTGAAAGCTCTCCTCGCGGCAGATGCGGATCATGGCGCGGGCATAGGGAGCGAAGGAGCAGCGGCAGATCGGCACCTGGTTCATGATGGCCGCGCCGTCCACCAGCCAGCCGATGGTGCCCATGTCGGCCCAGTTCAGGGTGGGGTAGTTGAAGATCGAGCTGTACTTGGCCTTGCCGCTGTGCAGGGCACCCAGCAGCTCGTCGCGCGACACGCCCAGGGTCTCGGCAGCGGCATACAGGTACAGGCCGTGGCCGCCCTCGTCCTGGATCTTGGCCAGCAGGATGGCCTTGCGCTTGAGCGTGGGGGCCCGGGTGACCCAGTTGCCCTCGGGCAGCATGCCGACGATCTCGGAGTGGGCATGCTGGCTGATCTGGCGCACCAGGGTCTTGCGGTAGTGCTCGGGCATCCAGTCCTTGGCCTCGATGAAGTCGCCATCATCGATGCGGGCCTCGAAGCGCTCTTCGAGCAGGGCCTCCTCGGCCGAGCGGACTGCTTTGGGGCCGTCGCCGGGCTCGCGGGCCATGGTGTCCATTGCTTGGGTGTACATGGTGGAGTTCCTCTTTTGAAAGTGGCCTCAACGGGGCCGGGTGTCGATCACGCGCCGGGCCTTGCCGGTCAGCGTGCGTTCGATGGTTTCGGGTTCCTGCACCTGGACGCGGGTCGAGATGCCGACCAGGGTCTTGATGCGGTGCTTGAGCCAGTCGGCGATCTCCTTGACCTCGACCGCACTGAGCGGACCGGCGGCCGGCTGCAGTTCGCAGCGCACCTCGACCTCATCGAGGTTGCCGTCGCGCTTGACCAGGATCTGGTACTGGCCCGAGAGCTTGGCGTGCTGCAGCACGATTTCTTCGATCTGGGTCGGGAACACGTTCACGCCGCGGATGATCAGCATGTCGTCGCTGCGGCCGACGATCTTGCCCATGCGGCGGAAGGCGCGCGAGGTGGGCGGCAGCAGGCGGGTCAGGTCGCGGGTGCGGTAGCGGATGATGGGCAGGGCTTCTTTGCTCAGCGAGGTGAACACCAGTTCACCCTCGGAGCCGTCAGGCAGCACCTCACCGGTCAGGGGGTCGATGATCTCGGGGTAGAAGTGGTCTTCCCAGATCACCGGGCCGTCCTTGCTCTCGATGCATTCGCAGGCCACGCCGGGGCCCATCACTTCGGACAGGCCATAGATGTCGACCGCGTCGATGCCGGCCTTGGTCTCGATGTCGCGGCGCATGGCCTCGGTCCAGGGCTCGGCCCCGAAGATGCCCACCTTGAGCGAGCTGGCCGCGGCATCCAGCCCCTGGCGTGCAAACTCTTCGATGATCACCTGCATGTAGCTGGGCGTGACCATGATGATGTCGGGCTTGAAGTCGGTGATCAGCTGCACCTGCTTCTCGGTCTGGCCGCCCGACATGGGGATCACCGTGCAACCCAGGCGCTCGGCGCCGTAATGGGCGCCCAGGCCGCCGGTGAACAGGCCATAGCCATAGGCCACGTGCACCGTGTCGCCGCGGCGCCCGCCGGCCGCGCGAATCGAACGCGCCACCAGATCGGCCCAGGTGTTGATGTCGTTCTGGGTGTAGCCCACCACGGTCGGCTTGCCGGTGGTGCCCGACGAGGCATGGATGCGCGCCACCCGCTCACGGGGCACGGCAAACAGGCCGAAGGGGTAGTTGTCGCGCAGGTCGGTCTTGACCGTGAAGGGGAATTTGCTCAGGTCGCTGAGCTGCTTCAGGTCGTCGGGGTGCACGCCCTTGGCATCGAAGGCCTTCTTGTAGTGCGGCACGTTGTCGTAGGCGCGCTGCAGCGTGGTGCGCAGGCGGCTCAGTTGCAGGGCGGCGATCTCGTCGCGGCTGGCGGTCTCGATCGGATCGAGCTCTCCGGGGGCGGGGGTCTTGGCGGTCATGTGGGTCTCTCCTGATACTTCAGCCGGCCACCGCCGGCTTGCCTTTGAGGGTGTAGGAGCGCCCACGGAACACCGCGATGCGCTCGCCGTTCTGGTTGCTCACCTCCACGTCGTACACGCCGGTGCGGCCGGCCTTGGAGACCTCGGTGGCGCGCGCGGTCAGCACATCGCCAGCACGGGCCGGGGCCATGAAATCGACGCTGAAGCCCGAGGCCACGGTGAGTTCGTTGTACGAGTTGCAGGCAAACGCGAAAGTCGAGTCGGCCAGGGTGGAGATGAGCCCGCCATGGCAGGTCTTGTGACCGTTGAGCATGTCCTCGCGCACGGTCATGCTGAGCACGGCGCCGCCGGGCGTCACTTCATGGATCTGCATGCCGAAGCCCAGGGTGACGTTGTCGTTGGCCAGCATGCCGACGCGCACCAGATCAGCGGTTTGTTGGGGGGTGAGTTCAGACATGGCGGGGCTCAGCGATCGGTGAAGACGGGGGCGCGGCGCTGGCCAAACGCGGCCACACCTTCCTGGTAGTCGTGGGCGGCGCCCAGCTGGCTTTGCAGGCGCGCCTCCAGGGCCAGGGCGCCGTCGAGCGACAGGGCTTGCGCCTCGTCCAGGGCCTGGCGGGTGGCCACCAGGGCGCGCGAGGGCTGGGCGGCCAGGCGCTCGGCCAGGGCCGCGGCCTCACCCGCCAGGGCGTCGTCGTCGACACAGCGCCAGATCAGGCCCATCTGCTCGGCCTCGGCGGCCGGCAGCTTGTCGCCCAGCAGGGTCAGGCCCAGGGCCTTGCCCCGGCCCACCAGGCGCGGCAGCAACCAGGTGCCGCCGGTGTCGGGCACCAGGCCGATCTTGCTGAAGGCCTGGATGAAGCTGGCCGAGCGCGCGGCCAGCACCAGATCGCAGTTCAGCGCCAGGTTGGCGCCGGCACCCGCCGCCACGCCATTGACGGCCGCCACCACCGGCACCGGCAGGCTGCGCAGGCGCTGCACCAGGGGGCGGTAGAAGCGTTCGATCACCTGACCCAGGTCTTTCGGTGCCGCACCGGGCGTGGCGTCGGGGGCCACGCTGGGGTCGGCCAGGTCCTGCCCGGCGCAGAAGCCGCGCCCGGCCCCGGTCAGCACCACGCAACGCACGCTGGCATCGGCGGCCACGGCATCGAGGGCGGCCAGCAGCTGGGCGTGCATCTCGCCGGTGAAGCTGTTCAGGGCCTGCGGGCGGTTCAGCGTCAGGGTCCGGACCGCGCCGTTCTGGCGGGTCTGGATCAGGTCGTCGCTCATCGTGTCTCCTTGAGTGGGTCAGGTGCTTCAGGCGGCGTGGGGCGGCAACTGCCCCAGACCGTCTTTGCGCTGGCGCAAATCTATGTTTGACCGTCCAGTCGGTCGATAATACTATCGAGACTCTTTCTGACGCAAGTCAAAGCCCCCAGTGAAAACCCTAGGCCGGATCCCAACGGGCCGCCCAGATTCCAAGGAGACCCCCTCATGCCCTGCTACGCGATCGACGGTGTTGTGCCCGTCATCCACCCCAGTGCCTATGTGCACCCCACGGCCGTGCTGATCGGCGACGTGATCGTGGGCCCCGACTGCTATGTCGGGCCCTGTGCCGCGCTGCGCGGCGACTTCGGGCGCATCGTGCTGCACCGCGGCGCCAATGTGCAGGACACCTGCGTGGTGCATGGCTTCCCCAACCAGGACACGGTGGTCGAGGAAAACGGCCACATCGGCCACGGCGCGGTGCTGCACAGCTGCGTGGTGCGGCGCGACGCCCTGGTGGGCATGAACGCGGTGGTGATGGACGAGGCCGAGGTGGGCGAGCAGGCCATCGTGGCGGCCAGTGCCTTTGTGCCGGCCGGCACCAAGGTGCCGCCGCGCACCCTGATGGCGGGGGTGCCGGCCAAGGCTTTGCGGCCGTTGCGCGACGAAGAGATCGCCTGGAAGCTCGAAGGCACGCGCACTTACCAGGCGCTGACCCGGCGCTGCCTGGCCTCGATGGTCGAGGTCAGCCCCCTGACCGAACCCGAGGCCCAGCGCCCTCGCCTGCCGGCCACCGATGTGCACTCTCTGATCGCCACCCGGCGCCAGGAGACGACACCGGCCGTCTGACGATGGGCCGCTCGGGCCCGCTGGCGCCAAGGGCCATCAGCGCCTCCGGTGGCGCCAATGACCGACCGAACGGCTTGATGAATACCGCCTGGCGCACGCTGACAACCAACCAGCCAAACTAGCGCCACCAGGCGCCGAATGGCGCCTGACAAGCCCGCGACAGCGGCTTGCAATCACTTACAGACCCGTCTGCACCGCTCCCGTGATGCTTGGCGACGCTCAGCCCCGAGTCCCCACCGTTGGGGCTCAGGCCAGCCCCCCAAGACATCACAACAAGGAGACAAGCATGACCCCTGCCCCCACCCAGGCGCCCCGGACTGGCGCTGCCGCGGCCCCCGAGCCATCAGCCGCCTCGGCGGCCTTCACCCAGGCGGTGTTCCGCAAAATCAACTGGCGCCTCATGCCGCTGCTGCTGATCTGCTATGCCGTGGCCTACCTCGACCGCATCAACATCGGCTACGCCCAGTTGCAGATGCGGCAGACCCTCGACTTCAGCGATGCGGTGTACGGCCTGGGCGCCGGCATCTTCTTCATCGGCTACCTGTTGTTCGAAGTGCCCAGCAACCTGATGCTCGAAAAGATCGGCGCCCGCAAGACCCTGTTGCGCATCATGCTGTGCTGGGGCCTGGTGGCGGCGGCCATGGCTTTTGTCAGCACGCCGACGCAGTTCTATGTGGCGCGCTTTCTGCTGGGGGCGTTCGAGGCCGGCTTCTTCCCCGGCATCATCCTGTACCTCACCTACTGGTACCCGGCCGATCGCCGCGCCCGCATGATCGCCATCTTCATGTGCGCCACCACGCTGGCCGCCCTCAGTGCCGGCCCCTTGAGCGGCGCCATCATGAAGTACTTCAACGGCTACGGGGGGCTGGCCGGCTGGCAATGGCTGTTCCTGATCGAGGGCCTGCCCGCCGCCGTGCTCGGGGTGGTGGCCTTTGTGGTGCTGCGCGACAGCCCTGAGCAGGCGCCCTGGCTCAAGGAGGCCGAAAAGCGCTGCGTGCGCGAAGCCATGGCCCGCTCGCCCAGCACCGTGGGCAGTGCCGCCCACGGCTCGCTGCGCCACATGCTGGCCGACCCGCGCATCTACCTGCTGTCACTGGCCTACGCCTGCCTGCTGGCCAGCACCATGGGCCTGACCTTCATGGCCCCGTCGCTGATCCGCTCCTGGGGGGTGCAGGACCTGGTCGAGATCGGCTGGTACACCGGCCTGCCCAATCTGCTGGGCCTGGTGGGCATGATCGTGATCGGCGGGCACAGCGACCGCCATGGCGAGCGGCGCTGGCATTACGCCTTCTGCATCGCCCTGGCCATGCTGGGCGTGGGCCTGAGCACCCTGGTCGAGGGCTCGGCCCTGCTCAAGGTGTCGGTGATGGCGGTCAGCTACATCGGCATTGCCGGTGCCACGCCGCTGTTCTTCACCAGCGTGACCGAGTACCTGCCCAAATCGGTGGCTGCCGGCGGCATTGCGCTGATCAGCAGCCTGGGCAACCTGGGTCCGGCCGCCAGCCCCAGCGTGATGGCCTACCTCAACGGCCAATCCGGGGGCATGACCCAGAGCCTGTATTTCGTGGTCCTGAGCTGGCTGGCCTCGGGGGTGCTGCTGATGCTGACCCTGCGCGCGCGCGGCGCCAAGGCGCCGGTGCCGGCCACGGCCTGAGCAGGCCCTTTCAGGCCAGCACCGCGTCAGCGGCCTGGCACTGGCAGACCGGCGCACAGCCGGCTTCACCAGCGACAGGCTGGGGCAGCGCCACCGGCTCGGGCTCGGCCAGGGCGGCCACGGCAGGGGCCTCTGGAACGGCAGGAGCAGCAGGAGCAGCAGGAGCAGCCAGTGTTGCCGCTGCGGTCTGGGGCCTGAAACGCTCCAGCGCCCAATCCACCAGCGCGGCCAGGGCGGGCGATTCGGCCTCGTCACTGCGCAGCAGCAGGCCCAGCGGCTCCACCCCCAGGCTCAGGCCGGGCAGCAGCGCCACCAAACGGCCGGCCGCCAGGTCATCGGCCACCAACGCCCGGGGCAGCACCGCAATGCCGGCCCCGTGCAGGGCCAGCGCATGCAGGGCCAGCGCATTGTTGGCCTGCACCACCACGCGCGGCGCCAACGGTGCCTCGGCATCGGCGCCTTCCTCGGCCCCGAAGCACTCGTCACGCCCGCCACAGGGGCCTTCCCAGTCCTCGTCCTCGTGATCCGCCTCGCAGTCAGCCTCGCAGTCAGCCTCCTCAGACCAGGCCCCGTCGTCCCGCTCGTCTTCGTTGAGCTCGTCGGGTGCCATGAAGCCCAGGCACTGGTGGCGCACCAGTTCCTCGGCGCGCTGCGGGCTCCCCTGGCGCTCCAGGTAGGCCGCAGAGGCCACCATGGTGAGTGCCTCTTCACACAGGGGTAAGCATTCGATACCGGGGTGGTCCAGGGGCTCGCCGCGGTGAAAGACCAGATCAAAGTCGTCGTCCACCGGATTGGCGGCGCGATCGTCCAAGACCAGCGACAGCTGAACCTTCGGGTAGGCCTGCAGGAAGGCGGCCAGGGCCGGCGCCAGCTCGCGGGTCCCGAACAGCACCGGCGCGTGCACGCGCAAGCACCCGCTGGCCTGCTGGGTCGTGGCCTGGAGGCCGGCTTCGGCCCCCCGCACCATTTCAAGGATGCTGCGGCATTGCTGGTGGTAGGCCGCGCCTGCGGCCGTCAGGCGCTGCCAACGGCCGTGGCGCTCGAACAGGGGCGTGCCCAGTTGTTCTTCCAAGGACTGGATCTGTTGGCCGATCAAGGCCGGCTGGAGCTCAAGGGCTCGTGCAGCGGCCGCCATGCTGCCGGTCTCCACCGTGGCAACAAAGACAGCCATGCTCTGAAATCGATCCATGTGTGCAATGCGTCGTTTTTTTGTGAGGCGCTGATGGTAGGCGATTTGAGTGGCATGGCCGCCGGTTCCCGGGGCCTGGCAGACGGCGTGGACAAGAAGAAAACTTACATGTGAGCGGATCTGAATCTGATTTGTTTCATTTTTTATCATTAATTTGATAAAAAATATCACTTCAACCACTCACCCCACCGGCACCACCATGCTCCCTGCTCAGTGCACCGCCCCCTGGCAGTCCGTGGTGACTGGCCACCGTCGCAAACCCCGCCCCCTTTCACGCACCCATCGGCTGGGGGACTGCGCGGGCCGGGGCTTGGTCTGGCTGCTGTGCCTGTTCTCGAGTTGGGCCTCAGCCCAGATCACCGGCCTCACGCGCTACCCCGTGGGGCCCGACACCCTGCCCCAAGAGATCGTGGCAGGCCCCGACGGCCAGATGTGGTTCACCCAGCGCCAACTGGTGGGCAGCACCACCAGCGTGGTGCAACTGGGCCTGGATGGCACCACCCGCGGGACCTACCAGACGGCGGCTTGGGCGGCCGTGCCGTCCAGACTGGGGGCAGGCACCGACGGCAACATCTGGGTCACCGTCTGGGACGGTGAGGCGATCCGGGTGGCACCCGATGGCACGCAAGCCCGCTTCAGCGCCCCCGCCTCCGTGGTGGGGTATGCCGGCTGGGCCACCGGCATCACCCCAGGCCCCGATGGGCAGATGTGGATGGTGTTGCAAGGTGGCGTGGCCCGCATCGCGCCCGATGGCAGCATGGCGGCGTATCCGATCGCCAGCAGCAGCTACTTCGGCCTCAACGGATCCATCGTCACGGGGCCGGACGGCCAGTTGTGGATTGCCGACGGCGGCACGGCCCGGATCATCCGCCTGGACCCCAAGACAGGCAACAGCCAGTCCTACCCCCTGCCCGACCCCTCTTCCTACCCCGCCGGGCTCACAGCAGGCCCCGACGGACAGGTGTGGTTCACCGTGCCCACGGCCCAACAGATCGGCCGCATCCACCCGGTCGACGGCAGCCTGCAGTTCTTCACCCCACCGACCTACGCCCCCGCCTCGATCACCGTGGGCCCCGACGGCAACCTCTGGTACGTCACGGCCCAGTACAACGGGCAGAACGTGGTCGGCCGCATCACCCCCCAGGGACGCATCACCGAGTACCCCGTGCTCAAGGGCAGCAAGGGCAGCAGCATCACCGCCGGGCCCGACGGCAAGCTGTGGCTCACCGAGGAGTTGATCGACCCCGTCGCCGGCGGTGTCTCCACCGGCAACATCGTCACCTTCGCCCTGCCGGCCCGGGTGACCGGCCTGGCCACGGGTCCGGGCGGCACGGTCACCCCCGCCTCGCAGGATCTGCGCATGGGCGTGTCGGCCACCCTGACGCTGAGCCCCGACACGGGGTATCTGGTCGATACCGTGGAGGCCGACCGCTGCGGCCCGCTGGGCCTCAGCGAACCGGGCACGGTCAGCACGGGGGTGCTGAGCAGCGATTGCACCGTGAGTGCCCGCTTCACGGCCCCCCAATGCAGCGCCAGCCCGGCGCGGGGCTTTGCCGGCGCGCCGGCGAGCCTGCTCTGCAGCGGTCTGCCGGCCGTGGGGGCGTTGGACATCCCTGGCGCCACCTGCAGCGACACCGTGGACGGCCAGGCCACCTGCCTGGGCACGATAGGCCAGACCGATGGCAGCGGCAGCGCCCGCGACGCCCTGGGCCATGCCGTGGCCCTGCCCGCACTGCTGAGCCCCGTGGCGCCCGCCGTGTGCCAGGCCCGGCCCGCGGCCGGCTTTGCCAACACCCCCGTAGCACTGCGGTGCACCGGGCTGCCGCCCGCAGCCTCGCTGAGTGTGGCCGGCGCCCAATGCGCGCCCCCCGAGCCCGATGGCAGCGTCTTATGCCAGGGCCTGCTGATGGGCGGTGACCAATCCCTACCGGACGCCGTCACCACCCTGGACGACGGCAGCGAAGCCCGCCAGCCCATCGGCTTTGAGACCCTGCCCGGCCCCACCTGCCAGGCCGAGCCCAACCCGGCGCGCAGCGGCACCCCGATCAGCATCCAATGCAGTGATGTGCCTGCAGGCAGCGTGGCCACGCTGGCCAATGGCGTGTGCGTGGTGGGCAGCGATGGCCAGGCCACCTGCCAGGGCACGGCCGGCCTGGGGGCTGACGAGCTGGGCCTGAACCCCACGCTCAGCTTCGAGTTGAACGGCGGCACGGCGCGCATCGTCACGCCTTTGGCCCTGCTCAACGCCCCACCCTCGCCGGCCGACCCGCTGACCCCCGTGCCGACCCTGGGCACCACGGGCTTGGGCGCACTGATCGGTTTGTTGCTGCTTGGCGCCCGCCGCCAGCGCCAGCGCGGCCGCTGAAATCAAGGCCGCAGGGCCTGCGCCGCCGCGGTGCGCGACCGCAGCCCGGCACCCCGCACCTCCAGCCGGATCTCATCGAGCACCCGGCCCTGGGCATTGGTGAGCTGCATGCGGTGCCGCCCCGGCGAGGGCATCCAGGGCCAGACGGGGCCGCGCCCCACCTCCTGGCCGTCCAGGCGCCAGCGCAGCCCGGTTTCAGCGCCCTCCGGGGGTGCCACCGCCGTGGCCCGGAAGTTCAAGCGTTGATGGGCCGGCGGAATGTCCGGGTCCAGGGCCACGATGGTGCCCGGGGCCGGCTCGGCAATGCGGGCTTCAAGGACAGGGGCGGCCGTGGCGGGGCTGCCCCGCCGCCTGCCCGCGGCACTGGGGGCGGCGCCGGGCAGCGCCACCACCGAAGGCGCGCGCGCCTCGAACACGGCCTGCTCGGTGCCGGCCAGAAACCACTCGCGCCGCGGCGCCTCCAGCCAGGCCGACAAGCCCCCCCGGCCCCGGTCATCGCCCGCGCCGGCCGGGGCCTGGGCAAAGCGCACCTCCACCTGCACCAGCCCCGGCGGCGGCGGGGCCTGCAGGCTGGGTTGGCGGGCGTGCAGGAAATTCATCAGTTCCGCCCACACGGGCGCGGCGCCGGTGGTGCCACTGACATCGTGCATGGGCTTGCCGCTGGCGTTGCCCACCCACACCCCCACGGTGTAGCGCTGTGACCAGCCCACGGCCCAGTTGTCGCGCATGTCCTTGCTGGTGCCGGTCTTCACCGCGCTCCAGAAACGGGTGGCCAGCACGCTGTCGGTGCCGAAGGTCCGGGCCCGGGCGTTGGGGTCGCTCAGGATGTCGCCCACCAGCCAGGCGGCCGCAGGGTCCAGGGCGCGGCGCCAAGGCCTGGGGCTGGGCTTGGAGCTGAGCCTGGGGCTGGGCGCCGCGCCCGGCCCGGGCAACAGCGGGGGCGCCAATTCGCTGGCCTGGCCGGCATTGGCCAGGGTACGGTAGGCATTGCTCAGGTCCAGCAGGGGCAGCTCGGGGCTGCCCAGGGCCAGGCTGTAGCCGTAGTAATCGCCGCTTTCGCGCAGCGGCAGGCCTGCGGCGCGCAGTTGGCGGTGCAGGGCATCGGGCGACACCAGGGCCAGCACACGCACCGCCGGCACATTGAGCGACGAGGCCAGCGCGCCACGCGCCGAGACCCAGCCCTTGAAGTGGTGGTCGTAGTTCTGCGGGATGTACAGGCCGCCCGGCGTGGGGATGTGGGTCGGCGAATCGTCGAGCAGCGAGGCGGCGGTCAGGCGCCGTTCGGCCAGGGCCTGCGCGTACAAAAAGGGCTTCAGGGTGGAGCCCACCTGGCGCCGCGCCAGCACGCCATCCACCTCACGGGCCCGGCTCAGGGGCCCCGACGAGCCCACCCAGGCCAGCACCTCGCCACTGGCGTTGTCCAGCACCACCAGGGCGCCGTCTTCCACATGGCGCCCGGCCAGCTCGTTCAGGTGGCGTTGCAGGGTCTGCACCGCAAAGCGCTGCAAGGGGGCCCGCACGGTGCTGCGCACGCTGGCCAGCCCGCGCCCGCCCTCGGGCAGGCGTTTGAGCACCTGGCGCGCCCAGTGCGGGGCCACACCGCTGCTGCCGTCCAGGGCGCGGCGCTGCAAGACACCGGCCACCAGCAGGCCCAGGGCTTCGCAGTCCGGCCTGTCGGCCTTGCCGGCCTTGTCGGATGGGCTGAGGGCCTGCACCGCGCCCAGCACCCCGCAGGCGCGGCGCGCCACCTGGGCCTCGGGCGCATTGGGGGCCCGCACCAGGGCGGTGGCGATGGCCGCCTCGCGCAGGTCCAGGCCCTGCGCTGCCTTGCCAAACAGGGTGCGCGACAGCGCATCGATGCCCACCAACTCACCGCGAAACGGCAGCAGGTTCAGGTAGGCCTCGAGGATCTGATCCTTGCGCCAGCGCCGCTCCAGCACCTGGGCCGCCACCGTCTGGCCCAGCTTCTGCACCACGTTGCGCCCGCCGCTGCGCTGGCGCCAGTCGCCATCGAGCAGGCCGGCCAGTTGCATGGTCACGGTGGACGCGCCCCGGGTGCGGCCATGCCACAGCTGGCCCCAGGCCGCTGCCGACACCGCCGGCCAATCCACCCCGCTGTGCTCGTAAAAGCGCTTGTCCTCGCTGAGCAGCAAGGCCGTGCGCAGGGCGGGGGACACGTCTTCCAGCGCCACCCAGGGGCCCCGGCGCACGGCAGGGTCGGTGCGCACGGTCTGCAGCAATTCGCCGTCGCGGTCCAGCACCTGGGTGTCGCTGGGGCGGTGCTCGCGGCGCACCTCTTCAAAGCTGGGCAAGGCCTGCACCGCAGGCGCCACCAGCAGGAGCATCAGCCCGGTCAGGGCCGAGGACGCCCAGCGCAGCCGAGCGCTCACGGTGCGGGTCATGGGGCGGCGTCCACCTTCACCACCTCGTTCGGGGCCTCACCGAACATCTCGGGGGCGTACATCGCCTCCACCCGGCTGGGCGGCAGGGCGAAGCTGCCCACGTTGTTCAGGCGCAGCGTGTATTCGAGCTTGATCGTGCCCTTGGGCAAGTACTCGTAGTAGCTGCGGAAGGCCTCGAAGCTGCGCTCTTCAAAGGCCGGCCAGGCATTGCCTTGCCGCCGCTCGCCCTGGGTGGCGATCTCTGAATCACGCCCCAGGCCGCTGCCCAGCACGGTGGCCCCGGCCGGCACCGGGTCGCTCAGCACCACCCAGCTCATGTCGGCGCTGGCATTCACCTCCAGGCTGACGCGCAGCACATCGCCCCGGCTGTAGCGGCCCTTGACGGCCTGCTCCAGCGCCGTGACGGTCTTGCGGATCTGGTAGCCGGCGTTGACCGGGGCCTGGAGCGGCACCGCAGCCAGCGCCTGCAGGGTGAGCCAGGGCTTGCCGCTGCCCGCATGGCTGAGCACCAGGGGGGCCTTGGCCCCCTCCGCCGGCCAGGGCAGGTTCAGCGTGTTGTTGCGCCAGCCGCCCGGGGCCGCGGGGGCGCCGAACCAGGTGGTCTGATGGGCCGCTCCCTGGCTGTCGGCAGGCTTGGCCCGCTCGACCCGGGCCCAGTCCACACTGCCACTGGCGGCGCCCAGGCTGGCCCGGGTGCTGCCGGTGACCGGTGTGGCCTCGAAGCGGGCCGAGAACTTCTCCAGCGCCAGGCCGCCCCACAGATTGGCCGTGGTGGTGTGCCAGGCCCCGTTCTGCTGGCGGCCGATGAAACCGGCGGCCAGGCGGCCCAGATCGTCCTTC
Source organism: Curvibacter gracilis ATCC BAA-807 (assembly GCF_000518645.1). Lineage (GTDB taxonomy): Bacteria > Pseudomonadota > Gammaproteobacteria > Burkholderiales > Burkholderiaceae_C > Curvibacter > Curvibacter gracilis. The sequence goes on from NZ_JADZ01000023.1 coordinate 28,967, forward strand.
CAGGCCGGGTCGTCCTGCACGGCCAGCAACAGCCGGGCGGCATTCACGTCGCCGTTCTGCATCATCCACCACCAGGCGTCGTCGGCCTCGGTGCTGAACACCAGCTTGCTGCCCTGGTAGGACAGGCGCGCCCGCAAGACCTGGCTGGCCTCGGCCAGGCGCTGCTCACGCTGCGGTACGTCTTTCACGCGGCGCAGGATGTTGTACCAGTCGATCACGGTGTGGGTGGGCCACTGGTTGGGCGCCACGCCCACGCTGCCCAGCAGGCGCGCCGGGGCCAGGCCGTAGCGCGACAAGGCCTCGATGGCCGCGATCTTGCGCATGTCCAGGTCCTTGCGCGGGCTCCAGAAGTCACGGCTGATGCGCCCTTCGACAAAGGCCGTCAGGCCGCGCGCCAGGGGGTCGCGCAGCGCATCGGGCAAGGCGAAGGCCGGGTTCAGGCCGGCGGCCTCGTCGGTGGCGGCCAGCAGGTAGGCGCTCAGCACATCGCTGCCCCGCTGGGCGTCGCCGTCGCGCGGCGGAAAGTAGCTGGCCAGACCGTCGCTGTCGAGGTAGGTGGGCATCTGGGCCAGCACGGTCTGCCACAGGCGGGCATCGCGCAGGCCCACGGCCTTGCTGGTCTTCTGCTCCAGGCAGGCAAAGGGGTAGTTGGCAAACCAGTCGCGCACGCCGGGCAGGCCATCGGCCAGGCGCGGCTGCAGGGCCAGCTTCAGACCGCCGCGACCGGGCAAGGCACCCGCCGGGGCGGCCACATCGAGGCTGAAGGGCCCGTCGAGCTGCACCAGGGTGGCCTGGCGCACCGTCAGCGGTGTGAGCGGGATCAGGCGCTGGCTGGCCTTCAGGGCGTCGCGGGCGCCGCTCAGGCTGTCTTGGGCCTCGACCTCCCACAGCAGGGCCTGGGCGCGGGTCTGGCCCAGTTGGGCGGGTGCGGTCACCGTCCAGGCCACTTCGCGCGCCTCGCCGGGCGGGATGTCCAGGGTCTGCGGCGGCGGGGCCAGCAGCGTGGCACGCGCGCTGACCTGCACCTTCATGGGCTTGGCGGTGGTGTTGCGCAAGGTGAACTGGGCGCGGTACTGGTCGTCCTCGCGCACCAGCGGCGGCAGGCCGCTGATGATCTGCAGGTCCTGCGTGACGCGGATCGCGGCCTGCCCGGTGCCGAACAGGCCGGCCCCCGCGTCGGCCACCGCCACCACCTGGAAGGTGGTGATGGCGTCGTTCAGGGGCACCTTGAGCGTGGCCTGGCCCTGGGCATCGAGCTGCACCCGCGGCTGCCACAGCAGCAGGGTGTCCAGCAGCTCACGGGTGTTGCTGCGCCCGCCACCGCCGCCCGCAGGCACGGCCTTGCGGCCGTAGTGGCGCCGCCCCACGATCTCCATCTGGGCGGTCGAGGTCTCCACGCCCCAGGCGCGGCGTTGCAGCATGGCGTCCAGCACATTCCAGCTGGTGTTGGGCATCAGCTCCAGCAAGGCCTGGTCGACCACGGCCACGGCCACTTCGGCGTTGGCGGCAGGCCGGCCATCGGGCAAACGGGCTTGCAACGTGACCTGCGCCTGGCCCCGCACCCCGTAGCCGGGCTTGTCGGTGCTCACCTTCACCTCGATGCGGTGCGCCGCCGTGCCCACCCGCAGCTCGGCCAGGCCCAGGCGGAAGGCAGGCTTGCTGAGGTCGACCAGGGCCGAGGGGGCCACGTACTCACGCCCCTCGAACCAGAACGCGGTCCACCACTCGCGCGGGGTCTTGTAGCCCCAGGTGAACAAGCTGTACCAGGGCACCTCGCGCAGGCGCCCGCGCAGCGCCAGCACGCTGACATACACATTGGGGCCCCAGCCGGGCTGCACCTTGAGCTGCACCGTGGGGTCCTGCCCGTTGAGCTGCACCACCTCGGAGTGCAACACCCCCTCGCGCTCGACCGACACCAGGGCCGTGGCGTAGCGGAAGGGCATGCGCACCTGCAGCCGGGCGGTTTCACCGGGCTGGTAGCTCTTCTTTTCGGGCAGCACGTCGATGCGGTCGTGGTTGTCACCGCCAAACCACAGCTCACCCTGGCGCGTGATCCACACCGTGCCGGCCGCCTGGGCCTCATGGCCCTGAGCGTCCTTGGCGGTCACCACCAGTTCCACCTCGCCGGCTTCGCGCAGCGTGGTCTCGCACAGCAGCAGGCCGCGGCTGTCGCTGCGCCCGCTGCACACGGTGCCCAGCTCCTGGCGGCTGCTCTGGTTGTCGTAGGCATAAAAGCCGCCCACCATGCGCTTGCGGCTGGTGGTGGTGCGGCGCGCCACGGCGCGCACCTCCAGCGGCACATCGGCCTGGGCCCGGCCGTCCGTGCTCAGCGCCAGGGCCTGGAAGCGCAGGGTCTGGCCGCTGGCCACCCAGCCCTCGGTCTTGAGGCCCGGCACCACGGCCGCGGGCCACAGCACCTGCTGGCTGCGCAGGGTCTGCACCTCGCCGTTGGGGTCGGCATAGCGCGCCTCCAACAGCAGGTCCTGGGGCTGGCGCGAGGCCGGCAGCTCGGGCAGGTTCAGCCGGCCGCTGCCCTGGCGGTCCAGCAGCAGCGGCAGCTTGTCGGCCACCACCCGCTGGTCCTGCGCGGCCTGGGGTTGTTCTTCGTCGGCCTGCTCGCTCGCCGCCTGCGGCCCGCGGGGCGGGTTGAAGCTGAACTCGTCGTAATCGGCAAAGGCCGTGGTGTGCGGGCGCACCAGCGCCGACACCCGCACCGGCAGCTGGGCCGCCGGTCCCCCCGACACGTAGCTGACCTGCACCTGGGTCGGCAGGCTGCTCAGGTGGACCAGGGGGCCCTTGCCCACCGGACCGATCTGGCCCTGCAACACCGGCAGCCGGAACTCTTCCACCCGGAACAGCCCGCTTTGCCGGCCGTCCAGGCTCACGTTGTAGACGCCCAGCTTGGCCGCGGGCGGGATGGCGAACTCGCTCTCGGCGCTGAAGCCGCCGCTGGCGGTCTGGCGCCAGCGCAAGGGCAGGCTGAACTGCTGGCCACTGCCCTCGTGGGTGATGAGCACGGAGGCCGGGCCCTTGGGCGGCAGGCCCAGGCCCTGGCGGGTTTCGGTGCGCAGGAAGTGCTTCATGGCCACGGTCTCGCCGGCGCGCAGCAGCATGCGGTCGAACACGGTGTGGGCCCGCACATCGGGGCGGGCCTCCTGGCTGGTGGGCACATTGAAGCGCCAGGATTCGATGCCTCGGTTCCAGTCGCTCCAGGTGAAGGCCAGGTCTTCCACCCCATCGGGGCCCTTGGCGCGGGCGCTGACGAAATAGGCTTGGCGATAGTCGGCATCGTCTGCGTCTTCGCCGGCCCGAGGCCGGGCACCGCTTTGCGGGCAGGCCGGCGGGTTGGGCGCCAGGTTGCCAAAATCGACCAGCCCCTGGGCATTGGTGCGGCCCTGGGCCAGCTCGCGGCCCGCGCAATCCGACACGCGCACCAGGGCCCCAGCCACCACCGTGCCCTTGTCCAGGGTGGTGACCCAGGCCTGGGCATTTTCACGGCCGAGCTTGAAATGCACCCCCAGGTTGGTGACCAGGGCCGAGGTGCGCACCACCATGCTGCGGCCGGGCCCGTAGCCTTCGGCCAGCAGTTTTTCGCCCAGGCGACGCGACTGGATCTCGACCACGTGGAAGCCCGGGCTCAGCGGAATGCCCACCACCTCGAAGGGGCGTGGATCGGGGCTGTCGGTCTTGGGCAGGTCCAGGGCCTTCACGCCCGGCAAGCCGTCGATCAGCGACAGCATGCGCGACTCGACCTGGCCCCGGGTGTCGGGCAGCACCTCTTTGGGCAGCGGGCCCTTCACGTCACGGGCGGCCCGGCTGCGCGGCACCCAGAAGGCGTCATAGGCCTGCACCTTGCGGTACCAGGCGATGATGTCGGCGTCGTCCTTGGGCTGCAGGTCGCGCACCTGGCCGGGGCTCAGGCCCTTCACCTGCAGGGCCGGCTCGACCTGACGCAGCGTGACGGGCAGCAAGGCGGGCCCCCCCGGCTCGGCCAGGCGCTCGATCACGCCAAACGGGGCGGCGGCAAACTTGGCCAGTGGCGGCATGGCCCCGGTGGCCACGGCCAGCGGAAAGGTGGCGGCATTGCTCAGGGCTCGGCCCGACACATCGGCAAAGCCCGAAGGCAGGGTCAGGCGGTAGGCCTTGCGCTCGGGAAAAACCCCCTTGAAGCTGAGCGAAGTCACCGCGCCCTCGGTGCCTTCGTCGGCCGCATCCAGGCTGGGGGCCAGGCTGCCGCCGTCGTGCTGCAGGCGCACGCCTTCGGCCAGGCGCCGCGGCACCGCGGCGTTGAAGTGCAGCGTCATGGGCCGGATCGGCAGGCAGGCGGCCTGGGCGTTTTCGCGCTCGCAGCTGAAACTGGCGGCAAAGGCTTCGCGCACCTGGTAGCGCCAGCGCTTGTCCAGCTTGCTGAGCACACCGCTCGGGGTGGCCACCCCTTTGCCCACCACCAGGTCCAGTTCCGAGCCCGGCGCCAACTGGCGCGGGCAGCGCACCGTGTGGTAGCGCAAGGGCTCGGCGGCGGCGGCCTTGCCCAGGCCCAGGGCCTGCAGCAAGGCTGTGCGATCCGCCGGCTCCAACGGCTTCACGGGCATGCGCTCGCCCAGGCCCTGCAGCTCGCAGGCCACCTGGGCCTGCACACTGGCCGCCGTGGCCGGGCCGTTGAACTGCAGCACGAAGAACTGCCCCTCATCGATGGGCGCGTAATGCCCGGGCCGGATGTTCTGTACAAACGGCCCGCCGGTGTTGAAGCGGAAACGGTTGCGCCCGCTCAGGGCCACGCCCTTGGGCGAGGTGAAACCCGGGCGGGCCTGCAGTTCGCAGGCCACGCCGGGCGGCAGGTCACGCTCGAAATCAAAGGCCCACTCCCGGTCGCTGAGCCAGCGACCACTGCCCCGGCCGGCGCTGGCGTCATCGCACACCAGGCTGAGCGGGGCGGGGGCGGCCGGGTCGCCGAAGGTGACGGCGGGCTCGTCAAAGCGCGCCAGGACCTGGCGCACCTGGGCCACCTCGCCCTGGGGTGACAGGGTGCTGATCTGCAGCGCCTGGGCGGCGGTGGCGAACAGGCCGATGCAGGCCCACAGGCCAACTCGCCAGCGTCGCAGGGCCTTCTGGAACGGGACATTCTTGTTCATACGCACCTCCTCAACCGGCTCTGGGGGAACAAAAGCGTTCACCAGGCTGGCTCCGGATGGCATCGTATGAGAAAGCTGTGACCACCGGCCAGTGGGGGGGCCCGTGTCTGCCAATTTTCGAGCCCCAAAATGCAACAAGCCCCCGCATTGCGGGGGCTTGTGTTCAAGGCCGGGGGCGCACAGGCCCCTCGCGGGTCAACGCGCAGGCCCCTCGCGGCTCAACCCAGGCGGATCGGCACAAAGATGCGCTGATCACCACGCTGGATCAGCAAGGCCACCGACTTGTCGGATTTGGCCACCGCCTCGCGCACCTGGTCCACCGAGCGCACGTTGGTGCCGTTGACGGCCAGCAGGACGTCGCCCTGCTGCACGCCGGCCCGGGCCGCGGCGCCCCGGGCGTCTTGCACCAGCAGGCCGCTTTCGGCGCCGATCTGCTCGCGCTCCTGCGGCTGCAGGGGGCGCAAGGCCAGACCGAGCTTGCCCTGATCCGCGGGCTTGTCGCCTTCGGCCTTGGCCGACTTGTCGCCCACCTTGACCAACTGGGCCTGCAGCGTCTCGGAACTGCCCTTGCGCCAGACGTTGATGCTGACCTTGTCGCCCGGCGAAGCCAGGGCGATCAGGGCCGGCAGGTCGCCCGAGGACACGATGCGCTGGCCGTTGACCTGACGGATCACGTCACCGGGCTGCAGGCCGGCGCGCTCGGCCGGGCCGCCCTTCTCGACGCTGGACACCAGCGCCCCCTCAGGCCGGTCGAGCTTGAAGGAGTCGGCCAGGGTCTGGTTGACCTCCTGCACCACCACGCCGAGGCGGGCATGCTCGACCTTGCCGGTGGCCACGATCTGGTCGCGGATGCGGATCGCCACGTCCACGGGAATCGCAAACGACACGCCCTGGTAGCCCCCGGTGCGGCTGTAGATCTGCGAGTTGATGCCCACCACCTCGCCGCGCGCATTGAACAGCGGCCCGCCCGAGTTGCCGGGGTTGATGGCCACGTCGGTCTGGATGAAGGGCACCGCGCTGTCGTCCGGCAGGGTGCGGCCCTTGGCGCTGACCACGCCGGCCGTCACGGTGTTCTCAAAGCCGAAGGGCGAGCCGATGGCCAGCACCCACTCACCCACCTTGAGGTCGGCCATGCGGCCGAACTTGACCACGGGCAGGTTCTTGGCCTCGACCTTGATCACGGCCACGTCGGTGCGCGGGTCCGAGCCCAGCACCTTGGCGCGCAGTTCGCGCCGGTCGGTCAGCTTGACCGTGACCTCCTTGGCGCCCTTGACCACATGGGCGTTGGTGAGGATCACGCCGTCTTCACTGACGATGAAGCCCGAGCCCTGGCCCCGGGTGGGGGTCTCCTGGGCCCGTGGCCCCTGGCGCTGGCCGGGCATGGGGCCGCCGAAGCGGCGGAAGAACTCGGCGATGGCCGGCGGCATCTCCTGGGCACCGGCGTCGGCGTCATCATCGTCGTCGTTGGACTCGTTGCTCACGCGGGTGGTGCCCACCACGCTGATGTTGACCACGGCCGGGCCGTAGCGCTCGGTGATCGCCGAGAAATCGGGTGCCTGCACACCACCGACCGGGGCGCTGGCGGCAGGGCTGGCGGCCGCGACCAGGGCCGGCGGGGTCTGGGCGTGGGCCAGGCCCAGGTGCACGGCCGACACGCCGGCGCCCCCCAGGGCCCCCGCCGCCAGCAGGGCCATGACCAGACGGGATGCGGGCCATTGAATGGTGTTTTTCATCGAAGACTCCTGACCAAAACGGTGTTGCGATGAAAGCAATGTGCCCGGCCAGTCTTAGCGCTGTCTTAAACCCCCCGCCCCCGGCGGCAGCGACCCCGCCCGGGCCCAAGCTGCTGCCAATCGATGCAAGCACAACAGGTGTTGTAAGGCCCGTCATCAATGGTTTCAGAAAGGCCTTCTGGCTGCCGTTTCGCCACGTCCAGCCGGTACATTCGCGCCGGTTTGCCGGACATCCCAACTCAGCCCTCCCTCCCCCGCCCTGCATGACATGAAACTCCAGACCCGACTGATCGACCTTGAAATCCGTGACCAGGGGCCCGCCAAGGCCCCGGTGGTGCTGTTGATCATGGGCCTGGGCATGCAACTGATCTCCTGGCCCTCGCGCCTGGTCGACACCTTGCTGGCCGCGGGCTACCGGGTGATCCGCTTCGACAACCGCGATGCGGGCCTGTCGCAGCGCTTTCCGGAGTTGGGCGTGCCCAACCTGCCCTGGGCCTGGCTGCGCCATTCGGTGGGCCTGCCCATCCGCCCCCCCTACTCGCTGCAGGACATGGCCCGCGACACCCTGTCGCTGCTGGACGCACTCGACATCGCGGGCGCCCATGTGCTGGGGGTGGACCTGGGCGGCATGATCGGCCAGCACATGGCCTTGATGGAACCAGGCCGGGTGCGCAGCCTGTGCAGCGTGATGAGCAGCAGCGGGGCCCGTCACCTGCCCGGCCCCGAGCGCGCCGTGCGCGCCGCCCTGCTGCGCCAGCCTGCGGGCGTCGACACCGCCAGCCTGCTGGCCCATCAGCAGGCCTTGTTCCACCTGTTGCGCAGCCCGTGCTTTCCGCAAGACCTGGAAGACCAGCGCAAGCGCCTGCTGGCCGGCATCCACCGGGCGGTCTACCCCGAGGGTGTGGTGCGGCAACTGGCCGCCGTGCTGGCCGACACCCAGCGCGCCGCCGCCCTGGCGCAGTTGCAGGTGCCCACCCTGGTGGTACACGGTCGCCAAGACCCCCTGCTGCCGGTGGCCTGCGGCGAAGACACCGCGCGCCGCATTCCGGGGGCCAGGCTGCTCACCATCGAAGGCATGGGCCACGACCTGCCGCCCGGCGTGGTGCAGGCCCTGCTGGCGGCGCTGCTGCCGCACCTGAAGATGCACTGAGCGCGGTCAGAAAGTGCTCAGGCGGTCGTTGCTCCGATTTTTGCGTCGAAGGCCACCGTCACTTTCAGCCCGCCCAGGCGCTCCGAGTCGCCCAGGCTGACCCGGGCGCCGTGCTGCCGCGCCACCGCCTCCACGATGGCCAGGCCCAGGCCACTGCCCGGCACCTCGGCCACGCTCTCGCCGCGCTTGAAGCGGTCGAACACCCGGGCCCGCTCGCCCACCGGGATGCCGGGGCCACTGTCCTCGACCACCCAGGCCGCCGTGCCATCCGCCTGGCGCAACAGCGAGACATCGATGGTGCCCGGGCCCGGGGTGTACTTGATGGCGTTGTCCACCAGGTTGCGCAGCAAAACACGCAAGGCCTCGGCCTGACCGGGCACGGTCAGCGCATCGGCCTGATCCACGCCCAGGTCCAGGCCGCGTGCGCCCGCCAGCGGCAGGCACTCGGCCATCACCTCGCGGGTCAGGGCCAGCAGATCGACCGGCTGGGCCTGGGCCTCGGGGGCCGATTCCTGGCGCGCCAGCAGCAGCAACTGCCCGACCAGGTCAATGGCCCGCTCGATGCCCTGGCGCAGGCGCTGGGCCGCCAGCTCACGCGTCGGCTCATCGGCCGCACGCTGCAGGGCCTGCATCTGCAGGCGCAGCGCCGTCAGGGGGGAGCGCAGTTCGTGTGCGGCATCGGCCACGAAGTGGCGCTGCGCCTGCAGCGTGCTCTGCACGCGCGCGAACAGCGCGTTGAGCTCGCCCACCAGCGGGCGCACCTCGTCGGGCAGGCCCTGCTCGGGCAGGGGCGACAGGTCGTCGGCACTGCGCCGGGCCACCTGGCGCTGCATGCGCTGCACCGGGCGCAGGGCCCGGCCGATGATCCAGCCCACCACCAGCATCAGCATGGGGGTGATGCCCAGCAGCGGCAGCACGGCCCGGAAGGCCAGGGCCCGGGCCCGCGCATCGCGCGCGCTCATGTCCTGCGCGATCTGCACCGTCTGCAAGGCAGTCTGCAGGGTGTAGACGCGGTAGCGCACGCCCCCGCTCTGGATGTCCGAAAAGCCCAGCACGGCGCGCCCCGGCAGCACCGAGCGCGGCGAGCGGAACAGTGGAAACCCGTCGGCCCCCCAGATCTGCACCTCGATGCCGGCGTCTTCGCTGGCCTCTTCGGGGTTGATCCAGCCCAGCGGCACGCCCTGCTGCACCGCCTGGGCCATCTGGCGCAGGTGCTCGTCGAACAGGGCATCGGCCTCGAACAAGGCATTGCGGTAGGCGGTGGCGGCCAGCACCGCGCAGGCCAGCAAGATGGTGCCCAGCACCAGTGCCTGCAGGCGCGCCCGCAGCGAATGTCGGGCCGGGGCCCAAAAACGCCACATCATTCGCCGCATCACTCGCGCGGCACCAGGTAGCCCAGGCCGCGCACGGTCTGGATCAGGCCGGCCCCCAGCTTCTTGCGCACGCCATGGATGTAGACCTCGACCGCATTGCTGCTGATGTCTTCCTTCCAGCTGAAGAGCTTTTCTTCGAGTTGAGCCCGCGAAAAAATCACCCCGGGGCGTGAGATCAGGGGCTCCAGCACCGCCCATTCGCGGGCTGACAGCGTCACGGGCTGGCCGTTGAGGCGGGCTTCGTGGGTGGCGGGGTTGAGGCTGACCCCGTGTTGTTCGAACACCGGGCCGGCCTGCCCGGCCTGGCGCCGCAGCAGGGCCCGCACGCGGGCCAGCAGCTCGTCGGTGTCAAAGGGCTTGACCACGTAATCGTCGGCGCCGGCATCCAGTCCGGCCACGCGGTCGCTGACCGCATCGCGTGCGGTGGCCACCAGCACCGGCAGGGTGCTGCGCCGCGCACGCAGATCGCGCAGCACCTGCAGCCCGTCGCGGCGCGGCAGGCCCAGGTCGAGCAGCATCAGGTCATAGGTGGCGCTGCGCAGGGCCGTGTCGGCCATCTCGCCATCGCGCACCCAATCGACCGCGTAGTGCTCGGCGCGCAGCACATCGAGCACGGCCTGGCCGATCATGGGGTCGTCTTCCACCAGCAGCAAACGCATCGCGCAGCACTCCGTTCAAAGGGACCGACACAGCCTAGCCGGGCAGGCTTAGAGCAGGCTGAAGCCCGCCCCTGCCCGCTCAGAACGTGTTGACGTTCTCAGGCCAGGCGGGTGCGGTGGCGCTCGATCTGGGCGCGCACCTGCTCGGGGGCCGTGCCACCCAGGGTGCTGCGGGCGTTCAGCGAGCCGCGCAGGCTGAGCACCTCGTACACGTCCTTGTCGATGCTGGGGTTGAACTGCTGCAGCACGGCCAGCGGCAGCTCGGACAGGTCCACGTTGTGCGAGATGGCGGCCTTGACGGCATGGGCCACCGTCTCGTGGGCATCGCGGAAGGGCAGGCCCTTCTTGACCAGGTAGTCGGCCAGGTCGGTGGCGGTGGCGTATCCGCGCTTGGCCGCGTCTTCCATGGCCTGCGGGCGCACGGTGATGCCTTCGACCATCTCGGCGAAGATGCGCAGCGTGTCCTTCAAGGTGTCCACCGTGTCGAACAGCGGCTCCTTGTCTTCCTGGTTGTCCTTGTTGTAGGCCAGGGGCTGGCCCTTCATGAGGGTGATCAGACCCATCAGGTGGCCCACCACGCGGCCGGTCTTGCCCCGGGCCAGCTCGGGCACGTCGGGGTTCTTCTTCTGCGGCATGATCGAGCTGCCCGTGGTGAAACGGTCGGCGATCTGGATGAAGCCGAAGTTCTGGCTCATCCACAGGATCAGCTCTTCGGACAGGCGGCTGATGTGCACCATGGCCAGCGAGGCGGCGGCGGTGAACTCGATGGCGAAATCGCGGTCGCTCACGGCGTCCAGGCTGTTCTGGCACACACCGTCCATGCCCAGGGTGGCGGCCACGCGGGCGCGGTCCAGCGGGTAGCTGGTGCCGGCCAGGGCGGCGGCGCCCAGGGGCAGGCGGTTGGTGCGGCGGCGCACATCGGCCATGCGCTCGGCATCGCGGCTGAACATCTCCACATAGGCCAGCATGTGGTGGCCGAAGCTCACCGGCTGGGCCACCTGCAGGTGGGTGAAGCCGGGCAGGATCACCTCGACGTTGCGCGCGGCGATGTCGAGCAAGGCCTTTTGCAGGTCCACCAGCAAACCACTGATCAAGTCGATCTCACCGCGCAACCACAGGCGCACATCGGTGGCCACCTGGTCGTTGCGGCTGCGGCCGGTGTGCAGGCGCTTGCCGGCATCGCCCACCAGCTGGGTCAGGCGCGCCTCGATGTTCAGGTGAACGTCTTCCAGGTCCAGCTTCCAGTCGAAGGTGCCGGCCTCGATCTCGGCGCGGATCTGGGCCATGCCGCGCTGGATGGCGGCCAGGTCATCCGCCCCGATGATGCCCTGGGCGGCCAGCATGTCGGCGTGGGCCAGGGAGCCCGTGATGTCGGCCAGCCAGAGGCGCTTGTCAAAGAACACGCTGGAGGTGTAGCGCTTGACCAGATCGCTCATCGGCTCGGAAAACAAGGCCGACCAGCCCTCCGACTTGTTGTCGAGTTGGTTGACGGCGGCTTGGGGGGTGCTGGCAGCCGGGTTAGCACCCGGGTTGGCGTTGGAGCTGGTGGTCATGAAAAGCAATAATCCGTGTCGAGGGGGCCACTGGGCCACTGCCCAGGAGGTCGCTGAAAAGGCGATAGGCCATGAAAGATTCGCAAATTTTATCGACCTTCGGTCCGACCGCGCCGCAAACCGCCTCCAAGCCGTCGGCCAGACCGGCTCCGCTGGTGTTCGATGCCTGTCATGTGGGCGTGGTTCTGCGCGCCGTGTTGTTCGTGGAAACCGTGATGGGCGTGGCCGCGCTGTACGCGGTCGACACCTTCATGGCCTGGGTCGGGCTGGTGGGCGTGCTCACCTGCGCCGCCCTGCCCGGCACCCTGGCCTGGCTGGTCGTGGCCTGCCTGCTCAAGCACACGCTGGCGCGGCTACCCGCCGCCGCCCAGTACGGGGTGGGCAGCCTGCTGGGCGCGCTCACCGGCCTGTATGGCTGCGGCCTGCTGGCCCTGACCGGCTTCACCGAACGTTCGCCCTGGCTGGCCAGCGCCTGCACCGGCGCCTTGCTGGCCGGGCTGCTGGTGGCCAGCCTGGTGTGGCGCGCCCGCGCCCGCACCCCGGCGGCCACCACAGCGCGCCTGGCCGAGCTGCAGTCGCGCATCCGGCCGCACTTTCTGTTCAACACCCTGAACAGCGCCATCGCCCTGGTGCGTGCCGAGCCGGCCCGTGCCGAAACCCTGCTGGAAGACCTGAGCGACCTGTTCCGCGCCGCCCTGGTCGAGCACGGCGAGACCGCCACGCTGGACGAGGAGGTGGCGCTGGCCCAGCGCTACCTGGCCATCGAGCAGGTGCGCTTCGGCGAGCGGCTGCGCGTGCACTGGGAGCTCGACCCCGAGGCCGGTCAGGCCCGCCTGCCACCCCTGCTGTTACAGCCCCTGGTGGAGAACGCCATCAAGCACGGCGTGGAGCCCAGTGCGGTGGGGGGCGAGTTGATCGTGCGAACCCGCAATCAGGGGACTCGTGTGCGCCTGGATATCATTAATTCACTACCACCGGAAGCTCAAAAAACGACCGCTCAAACAGCTGGTCATGGGATAGCGCTCGCCAATGTAAGCGACCGCTTGCGTTTGTTGCACGACGTCGAAATTGAGTTCAGTGCTGGCGTGAGGGACGACCGCTACCATGTCCGAATCACGTTTCCGACGTGAGTCGAGGCATGGAGACAACCTTGCCGCATGGATTCAATCAACGTCTTGAAAGCACCATGGAGCTTCACCTTCTGATCGTTGACGACGAAGCATTGGCACGCTCCCGTCTGCGAACGCTGCTGAGCGACCTGCACGCAGCTCACCCCTTCACGGTCCAAGAGGCCACCAACGCCGTCACAGCCATGTCGGTGCTCGATCGCGAGCCCATCGATGTGGTCCTGCTGGACATCCACATGCCCGGCACCGACGGCCTGGGCCTGGCCAACCACCTGCGCACCCTGAGGCGCCCGCCGGTGGTGATCTTCATCACGGCCTATGCCGAGCATGCGGTACAGGCCTTCGACCTCGATGCTGTCGACTACCTCACCAAGCCCGTGCGCGCCGACCGCCTGAGCGAAGCCCTGCAGAAGGCCGAGCGCCGCCTGCAGACCCAGCGCAGCCAGCCGCAGCCCGACAACAGCCCCTCCGAGCACCTGATCATCCAGGACCGTGGCCGCACCGAGCGGGTCCCCTTGGCCGAGGTGCTGTACTTCAAGGCCGAGCTCAAGTACGTGACCGTGCGCACGGCGGTGCGCAGCTACATCCTCGACGGCTCGCTGAGCGACCTCGAAACCCGCTACCCCAACCGCTTCATGCGCATCCACCGCAATGCGCTGGTGGCCCGCCAGGCGGTGCGCGCGCTGGAGAAGCACTACGACAGCGAAGAAGGCGATGGCTGGGCCGTGCGTCTGCAAGGCCTCGATGAGCGCCTGTCGGTGTCGCGCCGCCAGCTGACCTCGGTGCGCGAGGCGATTGCCGCCAGCCGCTGAGCTGAGCCCCCCACCGGCCTGGCCCCGCACCGGGCGGGCCACCCGACCCGGCCCCAGCGCCGGGTCAGACTCCGGCCCCGGCGCCGCGATTCACAAAAGCAATCGCCGACGCGTTTTTTTGAATTGGACCTGGGCTCCAGTGCACTCCAAGATGGGCCTCCGGCAGCCGGCACAGACCGGGCGCCACCCCTTGGAGACAACACCATGAACCGCTTGCATGCCTGCACGGCACTGCTGGCCCTGGCCCTGGGCGCCCCACTGGCCGCCCGGGCCCAGAGCCTGCCCTCACCCGCTGCCTCACCCTCCACTTCCCCCGCCACCACGCCGGCCACTGCGCCCAGCAGCTACCCCACCGGCCCCATCACCCTGGTCGTGCCCTTTGCGGCCGGCAGCGGCACCGACTCGGTGGCCCGCGCCCTCGGACAGAAGCTGGGCGAACGCCTGCGCCAGCCGGTGCTGATCGACAACCGCCCCGGCGCCAGCGCCCAATTGGGTGCGCAGTACGTGGCCAAGGCCAAGCCCGACGGCTACACGCTGTTCATGACCACCAACACCTCGCACTCGGCCAACCCCAGCCTGTTTGCGCAACTGCGCTACGACCCGATCAAGGACTTCACCCCCGTGGCCGGTGTGGGCGAGCTGCCGTTTGCCCTGGCGGTCCACCCTTCGGTGCCGGCCCGCACCTTGGGCGAGTTCATCGCCTATGCCAAGGCCCGCCCCGGCCAGCTCAGCTACGCCACGCCCAACAGCACCTCGCTGGTGGCCAGCGAAACCCTCAAGCGCATGGCCGGCCTGGACATCGTGGGCGTGCCCTACAAATCCAGCCCGCAGGCCATGACCGACCTGGTGGGCGGCCAGGTGCAGATGTACGTGGCCGACCTGGGCTCGGGCATGAGCATGCTCAAGAGCGACAAGGTGCGCACCCTGGGCATCACCACGGCCGAGGCCTCGCGCCTGCTGCCCGGCGTGCCCCCGATCGGCAAGACGGTGCCGGGCTTTGACCTGACCTCGTGGAACGGCGTCTTCGGCCCCGCCGGCCTGCCGCCGCCGGTGGTGGAGCGGCTCAACCGCGAAATCAACGCCGTGCTGGCCGACACCGATGTGCAAGACAAGCTGGCCCAGATCGGCTTTCAGGTGTGGCCGGGCGCCACGCCCGAGGCCTTTGCGCAGTACGTGGCCGAGCAACTGCGGCACTGGGGGCAGCTGATCCGCCAGGCCGGCATCCGCCCCGAATGAGCTCCGCCCCTTGAAAGCCCCTCATGTCTCAAGCCCCCCGATATGACTACTGCGTGCGCGCCGGCAGCGTGCCCAGCTACCAGCCGGCCAACCACGCCCACACCCACAACCAGCGCCTGATCGGCCCCGACAACGTAGGGGCGCGCCACCTGGAGGTGGTGCTGGGCACCCTGGCGCCGGGCGGCGGCGCCCTGCCCCACGCCCACCCGGGCATGGAGCAGGCCTGCTACCTGCTCGAAGGCACGGCCCACGTCGAAGTGGCCGGCCAGTCGTTCGAGCTGGGGCCGGGCGATGCCTGCTTTTTTCCGCAAGACGAGATGCATGTGTTCCAGGTCACCAGCGCCACCCCGGTGAAGCTGCTGGTGATCTACAGCCCCCCCTACGGCGAGAACCCCGAGCGCGTGCGCCGCACCAACCCGACCGGAGGTGCTGCATGAATTTCGGCTGGACCGAGCAACAGCAGCAGATCCGCGATGCGGTCGAGCGCGTGTGCGCGCCCTTTGATGCCGACTACTGGCTGCGCCACGACCGCGAGGGCGGCTTTCCGGGCGACTTCCACCAGGCCCTGGCCGAGGCCGGCTGGCTGGGCATCGCCATGCCCGAGGCCTATGGCGGCGCCGGCCTGGGCATCAGCGAAGCCGCCTTGATGATGCACACCATCGCCGCCACCGGCGCCGGTCTGTCGGGCGCCTCGGCCGTGCACATGAACATCTTCGGCCTGCACCCCGTGGTGGTGTTTGGCAACGAGGCGCAAAAACAGCGCTGGCTGCCGCCCCTGATCGCGGGCCACGACAAGGCCTGCTTCGGCGTGACCGAACCCAACACCGGCCTCAACACCCTCAAGCTCAAGACCCGCGCCGTGCGCCAGGGCGACCACTATGTGGTGACCGGCCAGAAGGTGTGGATCTCGACCGCCCAGGTGGCCAACAAGATCCTGCTGCTGGCCCGCACCACCCCGGTCGAGGAATGCCGCGGCACCGAAGGCCTGAGCCTGTTCTACACCGACCTGGACCGCAGCACCGTGGAGGTGCGCGAGATCGAGAAGATGGGCCGCAAGGCGGTCGACTCGAACCAGGTCTTCATCGACGGCCTGCGCATCCCGGTGGAAGACCGCGTGGGCGAAGAAGGCCAGGGCTTCAGCTACATCCTGCACGGCCTGAACCCCGAACGCATCCTGATCGCCGCCGAGGCCGTGGGCCTGGGCCGTGCCGCACTGGCACGCGGCGCGCTGTACGCCCAGGAGCGCGTGGTGTTCGACCGCCCCATCGGCATGAACCAGGGCATCCAGCACCCGCTGGCCAAGTCATGGATGGAACTGGAGGCCGCCCACCTGATGGTGCACAAGGCCGCCTGGCTGTACGACCAGCACCAGCCCTGCGGCGCCGAGGCCAACAGCGCCAAATACCTGGCCGCCGAAGCCTGCTACCACGCCTGCGAAAACGCCATCCTCACCCACGGCGGCATGGGCTATGCCAAGGAATACCACGTGGAGCGCTACCTGCGCGAAGCCTGGATCCCCCGCCTGGCCCCGGTCAGCCCGCAGCTGATCCTGTGCTTCATTGCAGAGAAAGTGCTGGGGCTGCCGAAGTCGTATTGAGGGGGGCCTACCCTTCTCGGCCCGGCCTCAGCGGCGGCGCGAAGGGCGTTGCCCGGCGGGCTCGCTCGGGGTGGGTGGCGCAGCGGCCAACACGGGCGGCGGCGCCTCGCGGTCTCCCCCTGCAGCATGGCCCGCCACCGCCTGCTGCACCACCTCGCGGATCAGGGCCAGGGCGCGCTTGTGGGTTTCGGTGGAGGGGCGGCGCGAGGACCACACCAGGTTCAGCTCGCTCATGATGCGCGGCGAGTGGATGCCGTGCAGCACAAAGGGCGTGGCGTTGCTGAAGCTGCTCAGGGTGTAGGCGGGCAGCACGGCGTGGCCCAGGCCTTCGCGCACCAGGTTGAGGATGGCGTTCAGGCCGTCCACCTCCAGCGTGACCTGGGGCTTGAGGCCGAAGCGGGCCATTTCGGCGTCGATCAGGATGCGGAACACATTGGGCCGGCTGGGCAGGATCAGCGGCAGGGCCGCCACCTCGCGCAGGCTCAGCGTGGCGGGCAGGGGCGTGTCCTGGCGCAGGGGGTGGTCGCGGGCGGCGATCAGCACCAGTTGCTCTTCGTGCAGCGTGCTCATCTCCAGATCGGGCGAGCGCACCGGGTTGTACAGCACCGCCATGTCGAGGTTGCCCACGCGCAGGCCCTCGTACATCTGCACCGAAAAGCCTTCGGTGAGGGTGAGCCGCGCCTGCGGCAGGTGCTGCATGAAGGCGCGTGCCAGCGGCACGGTGATCAGGCGCGACAGGCTGGGCGGCAGGCCCACCGACACCCGGCCGGCCAGGGCGCCGCGGGCGCTGCCCATCTCCTCGCGCGCCACCTCCACCTGGTGCAGGATGCCGCGGCCGTGCTCGAGCAGCAGCTTGCCGCTTTCGGTCAGCTTGACGCCGCGCCCGTTGCGGTCGAGCAGGTTCTGACGCAACTCCACCTCCAGCATGCGCACCTGGCGGCTGAGCGCGGGCTGGGCGATGTTGAGGGCGATCGAGGCCCGGGTGAAGCTGCCCAGTTCGGCCACACGAACGAAGTATTCGAGCTGTTTGAGGTCCATGACGCGTGATTTTGAATACCTTTCGTCGAACTATATCAATTCGATATACCAGCTAGTGTGGGGGGCCGCTGGCAAGCGGGGGCGGCCCTGTCCAGAATCGGCGCCAACACAAATTGCGCGCCCAGGCGGGACTCAACCCGCCACAGAGCCCGCGCCAGCCCGGTTCAGCGAGGGAGGGAAGCAACCCCGATGGATCACCCAGAGACAAGCCATGAAACCCAATGCCTCGGACGTCAACGTCCAGACCCTGCTCAACGAGCACCCGTTTTCGCCCTTTCAGTGGGTGATCTTTGCGCTGTGCTTCTTCATCGTGCTGCTGGACGGTTTTGACACCGCCGCCATCGGCTACATCGCGCCCTCGCTGATCAAGGAATGGGGCGTCAGCAAGCCCGCCCTGGCCCCGGTGCTGAGCGCCGCCCTGTTTGGCCTGGCGGCCGGCGCCCTGCTGGCGGGCCCGCTGGCCGACCGGCTGGGCCGCAAGACGGTGCTGGTGGGCTCGGTGCTGATCTTTGCCGTGGCCTGCCTGGCCTCGGGCTTTGCCCCCGACCTGACCACGCTGAGCGCGCTGCGCTTTGTGACCGGCCTGGGCCTGGGTGCCGCCATGCCCAATGCCGTGACCCTGATGAGCGAATACTGCCCGGACGGCCGACGCGCCACCCTGACCAACGCCATGTTCTGCGGCTTTCCGCTGGGCGCGGCCTTTGGCGGCTTTCTGGCGGCCTGGATGATCCCGAACTTCGGCTGGCGCAGCGTGCTGATCCTGGGCGGCGCCGTGCCCCTGCTGCTGGTGCTGCTGCTGGTGGTGCTGCTGCCCGATTCGGTGCGCTACATGGTGGCCAATGGCCAGCCGGTGGAGCGCATCCGCGCCGTGCTGGCCCGCATTGCCGGCCCCGCCGTGCTGAAGGCCAAGCGCTTTGTGCTGACCGAGACGGCGGCACACTCCGACGCCAAGAGCGGCATCGGTGTGGTGCTGTCGGCCCCCTACCGCGTGGGCTCGCTGATGCTGTGGTTGGCCTATTTCATGGGCCTGGTGATCTTCTATGCCCTGATCAACTGGATGCCCGTGCTGTTCAAGGACGCCGGCATCGACCCCAAGACCGGCACGCTGATCGCGGCCCTGTTCCCGCTGGGGGGCGTGGGCGCCGTGTTCTTTGGCTGGTTGATGGACCGCTTCAATGCCAACCGCATCATCGCCACTGGCTATGCGCTCACCGCCGTCTCGATCTGGGCCATCGGCCAGGCCGCCGGCCAGGTGGGCTGGCTGGTGGTGGTGGTGTTCATCGCCGGCACCATCATGAACACCGCGCAATCGTCGATGCCGGCCCTGGCCGCCGCCTACTACCCGACGCGGGGCCGTGCCACCGGCGTGGCCTGGATGCTGGGCATCGGCCGCTTTGGCGGCATTGCCGGCTCCTTCCTGGTGGCCGAGCTGTCGGCCCGCCAGCTGAGCTTTGGTGACATCTTTGCGGTGGTGGCCATCCCCGGCATCATTGCCACCGCGGCCCTGATGCTGAAAGAATTCAAGCGCCCCAAGGGGGGCGATGACAGCAGCGCCCGCCTCGTGCCGGTGGCTGCGCACTGAGCTTTCTGAACCCCTTCTGTTTTCGACCCTCTGGAGAATCCCCGATGATCATCGACGTTCACGGCCACTACACCACCGCCCCGGCCGCCCTGGGCGCCTGGCGCGACCTGCAGATCGCCGCCCTGAAAGACCCCAGCAAGGCGCCCAAGGCCTCCGAGCTGAAGATCAGCGACGACGAGCTGCGCGAGTCCATCGAGACCAACCAGCTCAAGCTGATGAAAGAGCGCGGCAGCGACCTGACCATCTTCAGCCCGCGCGCCAGCTTCATGGCGCACCACATCGGCGACTTCGAGACCTCGTCCACCTGGGCCGCCATCTGCAACGAGCTGTGCTTCCGCGTGAGCGAGCTGTTCCCCGACCACTTCATCCCGGCCGCCATGCTGCCGCAGTCGCCGGGCGTGGACCCGGCCACCTGCATCCCCGAACTGGTCAAGTGCGTGGAGCAGTACGGCAACGTGGGCATCAACCTGAACCCCGATCCTTCGGGCGGCCACTGGACCAGCCCGCCGCTGTCGGACCGCCACTGGTACCCCATCTATGAAAAGATGGTCGAGTACGACATCCCGGCGATGATCCACGTGAGCACCAGCTGCAACAGCTGCTTCCACACCACCGGCGCCCACTACCTGAACGCCGACACCACAGCCTTCATGCAATGCCTGACCAGCGACCTGTTCAAGGACTTCCCCACCCTGAAGTTCCTGATCCCGCACGGCGGCGGCGCGGTGCCCTACCACTGGGGCCGTTTCCGGGGCCTGGCGCAAGAGCTGAAGAAGCCTCTGCTGAAGGACCACCTGCTCAACAACATCTTCTTTGACACCTGCGTGTACCACCAGCCGGGCATCGACCTGCTGACCAAGGTGATCCCGGTGGACAACATCCTGTTTGCCAGCGAGATGATCGGCGCCGTGCGCGGCATCGACCCCGAAACCGGCCACTACTACGACGACACCAAGCGCTACGTGGCCGCCACGCCCAACCTGAGCGACGAAGACCGCTACAAGGTCTACGAAGGCAACGCCCGCCGCGTCTTCCCGCGCCTGGACAAGGCCCTCAAGGCCAAGGGCCTGTAACCCCATTCAACGAACCGGAGCAACACCATGTACGAACTCGGAGTCGTTTACCGCAACATCACCCGCGCCGACCGCGCGGCCGCCGACGGCCTGGCCGCCCTGGGCTCGGCCACCGTGCACGAAGCCATGGGCCGTGTCGGCCTGCTCAAGCCCTACATGCGCCCCATCTACGCGGGCCAGAAGGTGTCGGGCACCGCCGTCACCGTACTGCTGCAGCCCGGCGACAACTGGATGATGCACGTGGCCGCCGAGCAGATCCAGCCCGGCGACATCGTGGTGGCCGCGGTCACCGCCGAATGCACCGACGGCTACTTTGGCGACCTGCTGGCCACCAGCTTCCAGGCCCGTGGCGCCCGTGCCCTGATCATCGACGCCGGCGTGCGCGACGTGGCCACGCTGCAGGAGATGAACTTCCCGGTCTGGAGCAAGGCCATCAGCAGCAAGGGCACCATCAAGGCCACCCTGGGCTCGGTGAACATCCCCATCGTGTGCGCCGGCATGCTGGTCACCCCGGGTGACGTGATCGTGGCCGACGACGACGGCGTGGTCTGCGTGCCCGCCGCCCGCGCCCAGGCCACCCTGGAGGCCGCCATCAAGCGCGAATCGTTCGAAGGCGAAAAGCGCGCCAAGCTGGCCTCGGGCGTGCTGGGCCTGGACATGTACAAGATGCGCGAGCCGCTGGCCGCCGCCGGCTTGAAGTACATCGACTGATGCGCCCCCCCGGCGGCCCCGCTGCGGGCCGCCTCTTTGGCAACACCACCCCCACAGAGATTGACATGAGCAAACCCACCACAGGTGATTTCACCAAGACCTCCGGCTGGCTGGACTGGTACGAAGGCCCGGCCAAGCCGGCTTTCAAGCTGCCGGCCGGCGCGGTTGACGCGCACTGCCACGTGTTCGGCCCGGGGGCCGAGTTTCCCTACGCCCCCGAACGCAAATACACCCCCTGCGACGCCAGCAAGCAACAGCTGTACGCGCTGCGCGACCACCTGGGCTTTGCCCGCAACGTGGTGGTGCAGGCCACCTGCCACGGCGCCGACAACCGCGCCATGGTCGATGCCTGCCTGTCCAGCGGCGGCAAGGCCCGCGGCGTGGCCACCGTCAAGCGCTCGGTCACCGACGAAGAGCTGCAGGCCCTGCACGCCGCCGGCGTACGCGGTGTGCGCTTCAACTTCGTCAAGCGCCTGGTCGACTTCACGCCCAAGGACGAGCTGCTGGAGATCGCCAACCGCATCGGCAAGCTCGGCTGGCACGTGGTGATCTACTTCGAGGCGGTGGACCTGCCCGAGCTGTGGGACTTCTTCACCGCCCTGCCCACCACCGTGGTGGTGGACCACATGGGCCGCCCCGATGTGAGCAAGCCCATCGACGGCCCCGAGTTCCAGCTGTTCCTGAAGTTCATGCGCGAGCACACCAATGTGTGGAGCAAGGTGAGCTGCCCCGAGCGCCTGAGCGTGAGTGGCCCCAAGGCCCTGGACGGCGAGCAGAACGCCTACACCGACGTGATCCCCTTCGCCCGCGCCGTGGTGCAGGAGTTCCCGGACCGCGTGCTGTGGGGCACCGACTGGCCGCACCCCAACCTGAAGGACCACATGCCCGACGACGGCCTGCTGGTCGACTTCATCCCGCACATCGCGCCCACTGCCGAGCTGCAGCAGAAGCTGCTCGTCACCAACCCCATGCGCCTTTACTGGCCAGAAGAACAATGACCCCCACGCCCCACCGCTGCGCGGGTCGCTGCCCCCCCGGGGGGCGCAAATCGCCTTGGGGCGGCCCGGCGGCGATTTCGACCGTCAAATTGGAAGAATGAAATGGCACTCGACAAACCCTACCTGGACGTGCCCGGCACGACCATCTTCGACGCCGAGCAATCGCGCAAGGGCTACTGGCTCAACCAGTTCTGCATGAGCCTGATGAAGGCCGAGAACCGCGCACGCTTCAAGGCCGATGAACGCGCCTACCTCGACGAGTGGCCGATGACCGAAGAGCAGAAGCAGGGCGTGCTCACGCGCGACCTGAACCGCTGCATGGCCGCGGGCGGCAACATCTACTTTCTGGCCAAGATCGGCGCCACCGATGGCAAGAGCTTCCAGCAGATGGCAGGCTCGATGACCGGCATGACCGAAGAGGAATACCGCAACATGATGATCAGCGGCGGCCGTTCCATCGAAGGCAACCGCTTCATCGGCGAAGACGGCGACGCCCAGGCGCATCGACAACCCCAGGGCAGCGCCCACAAGAAAGCCTGACATGGCCAAGATCACCGCTTCCGTATTCACCTCGCACGTGCCGGCCATCGGCGCGGCCATCGACCTCGGCAAGACCGAAGAGGCCTACTGGCAACCGCTGTTCAAGGGCTATGAATTCTCCAAGCAATGGATGAAGGACAACAAGCCTGATGTGGTGTTCCTGGTCTACAACGACCACGCCACGGCCTTCAGCCTGGAGATGATCCCCACCTTTGCCATCGGCACCGCGGCCGAGTTCCAGCCCGCCGACGAAGGCTGGGGCCCGCGCCCCGTGCCCAAGGTGATCGGCCACCCCGACCTGGCCAGCCACATCGCGCAAAGCGTGATCCAGGACGACTTCGACCTCACCATCGTCAACAAGATGGACGTGGACCACGGCCTGACCGTGCCGCTGTCGCTGATGTGCGGCCAGCCCCCCGCAGACGCGTTCTCCTGGCCCTGCCCCGTGATCCCCTTCGCCGTCAACGTGGTGCAGTACCCCGTGCCCTCGGGCCGGCGCTGCTACAACCTGGGCAAGGCCATCCGCAAGGCGGTCGACAGCTTCGATGAAAACCTCAACGTGCACATCTGGGGCACCGGTGGCATGAGCCACCAGTTGCAAGGCCCGCGCGCCGGCCTGATCAACAAGGAATGGGACAACGCCTTCCTGGATCAGCTGATCGCCGACCCCGAAGCCCTGTCGCACAAGCCCCATGTCGACTACGTGCGCGAAGCCGGCTCGGAAGGCATCGAGCTGGTGATGTGGCTGATCGCCCGCGGCGCCATGGACGACGTCAACGGCAAAGGCCCGGCGCCCAAGGTGACGCACCGCTTCTACCACGTCCCTGCATCCAACACGGCCGTAGGCCACCTGATTCTGGAGAACCAAGCATGAGCAACAAAACCATCAAAGTCGCCCTGGCAGGCGCCGGTGCCTTCGGCATCAAGCACCTGGACGGCATCAAGAACATCGACGGCGTCGAAGTGGTGTCGCTGATCAGCCGCGACCTCGAAAAAACCCGTGAAGTGGCCGCCAAGTACGGCATCGGCCACGTCACCACCGACCTGGCCGACAGCCTGGCCCTGCCCGAAGTCGACGCCGTGATCCTGTGCACCCCCACCCAGATGCACGCCTCGCAAAGCCTGGCCTGCCTGAAGGCCGGCAAGCACGTGCAGGTCGAGATCCCGCTGGCCGACAGCTGGAAGGACGCGCAAGAGGTGGTGGACCTGGCCAAGAGCAGCGGCCTGGTGGCCATGTGCGGCCACACCCGCCGCTTCAACCCCAGCCACCAGTACGTGCACAAGAAGATCCAGGCCGGCGAGTTCAACATCCAGCAGATGGATGTGCAGACCTACTTCTTCCGCCGCACCAACATGAACGCGCTGGGCCAGCCGCGCAGCTGGACCGACCACCTGCTGTGGCACCACGCCGCCCACACCGTGGACCTGTTCGCCTACCAGGCCGGCAGCCCCATCGTGAAGGCCAACGCCATCCAGGGCCCGATCCACCCGACCCTGGGCATCGCCATGGACATGTCGATCCAGCTCAAGGCGGCCAACGGCGCCATCTGCACCCTGAGCCTGTCGTTCAACAACGACGGCCCGCTGGGCACCTTCTTCCGCTACATCGGCGACAGCGCCACCTACATCGCGCGCTACGACGACCTGGTCAATGGCAAGGAAGAAAAGATCGACGTGTCGAAGGTGGACGTGTCCATGAACGGCATCGAACTGCAGGACCGCGAGTTCTTCGCCGCCATCCGCGAAGGCCGCGAGCCCAATTCGAGCGTGGCCCAGGTGCTGCCCTGCTACAAGGTGCTGCACGATCTGGAGCAGCAACTGAACGCGGGCTGATGAAGCCGTGGTGGCCGGGGTGCGGCGCGCCCTGGTCACCACCCGAATGCCTGCCGGCCTCACAGGCGGCCTGGCCCATCAGGGCGGCCACTGTTGCGAACCGTGCAGCAGACGGAGCATTTCCAGCCGCTGCCGGGCTATCGTGATACCGATAGACAAGCACAAAGGGGGTCTTGCTGATCACCAGTTCCCGGGTTCCCGGCACCCGGCCGGGACGCCCCATCAACGGGTGTTGCAACAACAGCTGGATCTGCCCCTCCAGGTGGTCACCCTGCTTCAGGGCGGCATGGGGATTGCGCTGAGCGATATAGTCCAATTGTGCCTGCCGGTCTTGCACCGCTCTGGGCAGCCAGAAGATTCTCATCCGGAATTTCCAGGATGCTCCAGCCTCTCAGATTCGGTCATCGCCAAGCGTGGCTTGGCCGCAATGGCAGCCCGCTGCAGGGCCCAGTCGGCCTGTGCCTGCTCCTGGGTGATCCATTCCGTTGCAGGATCGTCAGCCAAGTCGAGGGCCTGCTTGACTTGCTGCTGAAACCATTTTTCGTGAGCTTGCGCAGGCAGACCGTCAGCATCGGCCACAGACACTGGCGCCAAAGGCTTGGGAGTCGAAGTGTTCATGGCATGAGTCTCCTGGCAAAGAAATCATTGTATTGACGCACTCTCCCCATGGGGGATGCAAGGCCAAATCGGCTTTCTGAAAGGATTTTTATGACCACCCGCTCCATCGGCCCCTTCCAGGTCAGCCCCATCGGCCTGGGCTGCATGAACCTCAGCCATGCCTACGGCCAGCCGCCCGCCTTTGACGACGCCGAACGCCTGCTGCTGCGCGCGCTCGACCTGGGCGTGACCCTGTTCGACACCGCCGCGCTGTACGGTTTTGGCGCCAATGAAACCCTGGTCGGCCAGGTGCTGGCCAAGCACCGCAGCAAGTTCATCCTGGCCAGCAAGTGCGGCATGCAGGGGGTGCAGTTCCCTGAGGGCATGAAGCGCGTCATCGACGGCCGCCCCGAGACCCTGCGCGCCAGTTGCGAGGCCAGCCTGAAGCGCCTGCAGACCGATGTGATCGACCTGTACTACCTGCACCGCTGGGACAAGCAGGTGCCCATCGAAGACTCGGTGGGGGCGCTGGCCGATCTGGTGCGCGCCGGCAAGGTGCGCGCCATCGGCCTCAGCGAGGTCTCGGCCAGCACCCTGCTCAAGGCCCATGCGGTGCATCCGATCAGCGCCGTGCAGACCGAGTACTCGCTGTGGACCCGCAATCCCGAGATCGCCGTGCTGCAGGCCTGCCGCGACATCGGCGCCGCCTTTGTGGCCTTCAGCCCCGTGGCGCGCGGCTACCTGACCGGCAAGGTGCGCGATGTGGCCACTTTTGACGCCAAGGACATCCGCCGCGCCATGCCGCGCTTTGCCCCCGACAACTACGCGGCCAATCTGGCCCTGCTCGACGGCGTGGCCGAGGTGGCGCAGGCCGCCGGCTGCACCCTGGCGCAACTGGCCCTGGCCTGGCTGCTGCAGCGCGGCGAGCACATCATCCCCATCCCGGGCACCACCCGCATCGACCACCTGGAAGAAGACCTGGGCGCCCTGCAGGTCACGCTGAGCCCGGCCCAGATGGCCCGGCTGGACGAACTGATCAACCGCCACACCGTGAAGGGCCCGCGCTACAACGCCGGCAACCAGGTCGAGATCGACACCGAAGAGTTCACGGCATGAGGCCCAGCCGACGCCACTGCCTGCAACACCTGGCCGCCCTGCCGGCCCTGGCCCTGCTGGGCGCCACCGGCGCCCGTGCCGAGGGCGCGGCCTTTCCGCAGCGCCCCATCACGCTGCTGGTGCCCTTTGGTGCCGGGGGCGTGGCCGACCTGACGGCGCGCATCGTGGGCCAGGCCATGGGCACGCTGCTCAAGCAGCCCGTGGTGATCGACAACCGCCCCGGCGCCGGCGGCGTGGTGGCCACCAGCCTGGTGGTGAATGCACCGGCCGACGGCCACACCCTGCTGCTGATGAGCAATGCCAGCGCGGTGAGCGTGCACCTGTTCAAGAAGCTGCCCTACGATGTGACGCGCCAGTTGGCCCCCATCAGCACGCTGGGCTTTTTTGACCTGGCGCTGGCGGTGCCGGCCAACTCGCGTTTCAAGAACCTGGCCGATCTGCTGGCCTACGCCCGGGCCCAACCCGGGCGCCTGACGCTGGGCAGCATCGCCCCGGGCAGCACCCAGCACCTGGCGGCCGAGCTGTTCAAGTGGCGCGCCGGCATCGAGGCCACGGTGGTGCCCTACAAGGGCTCGCCCGCGCTGATCAATGCGCTGCGCGCCGGCGAGGTGGACGTGGG
Organism: Curvibacter gracilis ATCC BAA-807; assembly: GCF_000518645.1. GTDB lineage: Bacteria > Pseudomonadota > Gammaproteobacteria > Burkholderiales > Burkholderiaceae_C > Curvibacter > Curvibacter gracilis. The sequence goes on from NZ_JADZ01000023.1 coordinate 55,446, forward strand.
CTTCGAGATCCTCAGCCCCCTGCTGCCCCAGGTGAGCGGCCAGGCGCTGCGCCTGCTGGCCGTCACCGGCCCCAAGCGCTTTGCCGGCCTGCCCCAGGTGCCCACCGTCAAGGAGCAGGGCCTGGCCAACTACGAGGTGGACAGCTGGAACGCCCTGGCCGCCCCCGCCGGCACACCGGCCAGCACCGTGGCCCGCATTGCCTGGGCCGCCCGCGAAGCCGTCGCCCAGCCCGAGGTGCAGGACGGCCTGCGCAAGCTGGGCGTCACCCCCCAGGCCGGCACGCCGGCCGAACTGGCCCAGTTGCTGGGCCAGGAGATCACGCACTGGGGCGAGGTGGTGCGCAAGGCGGGGATCACACCGGAGTGAGGGCTCAGCGGTAGACCAGCGCCTCGTCCCGCAGCGACGCCCCGGGCAGGATGACACGCTCCTCGGCGTACTCCAGGCCGTGCCGCCACGGGTGGCGATCCCCCTGGCCGAACAGGGTGGCCTGCGCGCGCATGACATAACCCGCGTTGAAGTTGTCGGCCTCGCTCCAGGGCCGGCGTGGCATGCCGGCGTCGGCCTCCGGCACGGTGGGGACCACCATGGCATGGCCCTGCTCGCGCAGGTGGGCCAGCAGGCGGCACACCCAGTCGCACACCAGGTCGGCCCGCAGCGTCCAGCTGGAGCGGAAGTAGCCCTGGGTGTAGGCCATGTTGGGCACCCCTTCGATCATCAGGCCGCGGTAGGTGACGCGCTCGCGCCAATCCACAGGCACCCCGTCGACCTCGAAGCGGATGCCCCCGAACAACTTGAGATTGAAGCCCGTGGCGGTGACGATGAGGTCGGCATCCAGACGCTCACCGCTGGCCAGCTGAATGCCCTGCACATCGAAGCGCTCGATCGTGTCGGTGACCACCGAGGCCCGGCCCGAGCGGATGGCCTGGAACAGATCCCCATCCGGTACCTTGGCAATGCGTTGCTGCCAGGGGCGGTAGCGCGGGTTGAAGTGCCGATCCAGGTCGTAACCCTCGGGCAGCCGCGCCCGCACATCGTCGAGCAGCAGGGCACGCAAGGCCTCGGGCTGCTCAAACGACAGCCGAATCACCTCGTCCGATCTGGCCACGAAGGCCCGGCGCATGATCTCGTGAAACCAGGCATCAGGCAGATGGAGCGGGCGCAGTTGCGCCGCCAGCGGGTGCTCCCAGGGCTCGGCCGCGAAGAAGGTGGGCGAGCGCTGCAGCATCGTGACGTGGGCCGCCTCGTTTGCCAGGCTGGGGATCAGGGTGGCGGCCGTGGCCCCTGAGCCGATGACCACCACGCGCCGGTCCTCGCAGGACAAATCCTGCGGCCAATGCTGGGGGTGCACCACCTGCCCCTGGAAGTCCTTGAGCGTGGGCCAGTCCGGGGTGTGGCCCTGCTCGTGGTCGTAGTAGCCCGCACAGATCCAGAGAAAGGCGGTGGTGAAGGTCTGGCTTTCGTCGGCCCCCTCGCGGGTCACGGTGAGCGTCCATCGGTGGGTGTCGGACGACCAGATGGCCGACTGGACCTTGTGGCCGTAGCGGATGTGCGGGGCCAGGTCGTTCTCTGCGATCACCTCGTCCAGGTAGGCTCGGATCTCTTCGGCGCTTGCGATGGCGCGCCCTGTCCAGGGTTTGAAGCCATAGCCATAGGTGAACAGGTCACTGTCGGAGCGCGCACCCGGGTAGCGGTGGGTCCACCAGGTGCCGCCAAAGCCTGGCATGGCCTCAAGAAGGCAGAAGGAACGGTCGGGGAAGCGTTGGCGCAGATGGCAGGCCGCGCCCAGGCCGGAGATGCCGGCGCCGATGATGAGAACGTCGAAGTCTTGCGTCATGAGCTAGGCCTCCTGGTTGGCTGACCAGGGCATCCTAGACCTCGGGTCACAACCCGCACTCACCCACGCGACAGAAGTCCGGTGTGGCCGGACGCACCTGCTGACGCCCTTGCTGGGGCCCTGCCGACGCAGGGCGCCATCAGGGCACCACTAGCCCGTCATCAGCCCGCCAACAACCCAGCCAGGTTGAAGCCCGGGTCAGCCGCCTGCTCAGGCGTGGGCGACACGCCCGCGTCGAGCAGCTTGCGCGCCGTCAGGTGGTCCTTGGCGGCGTTCACCGAGTCCACCGCCACCAGGCGCCCGGCGCGGTACTGGAAGACCGAGAACGGGCCCTCGTCCAGGCTGCCGCGCAGCACCGCCTGGTCGGCGCCCTCCGACAGGCCGGCCATCTGCAGCTTGCGGTCGTACTGGTCGGACCAGAACCAGGGCGTGGCGGTGAAGGGCCGGTCCTGCCCCAGCAGGGCCGCCGCCGCCGACTTGCCCTGCTCGGAGGCGTTCTGCACCGACTCCAGGCGCAGCAGCCGGCCGTCCGGCAGGCGGCGCGCGGCACAATCGCCCGCCGCCACGATCAGCGGATCGGCGGTGCGCCCGCAGGCGTCCACCACAATGCCGCGGTCCACCGCCAGGCCGGCCTCGCGGGCCAGGGCATCGTTGGGCTGCACGCCCACACCCAGCACCACCAGACCGCAGGGCAGCTCGCGGCCATCGGCCAGTTGCACGGCCCGGGCCTGGCCGTCTTGCACCACCAGACGCTCGATGGCGGCGCCCAGTTCCAGCGCCACCCCGTGGCTGCGGTGCAGTGCGGCATACCAGTCGGACAATTGCGGGCTCAGCACCCGGCCCAGCAGGCGCGGCGCGGCTTCAAGCACGGTCACGGCCACGCCCTTCTTGCGCGCCGTGGCCGCCACCTCCAGGCCGATGAAGCCGCCGCCGATCACCACCAGGGGCAGACCCTCGGCCTGGCAACGGGCCAGCCCGGTGGCGATGGCCACGGCGTCGTCTCGGCTGCGCAGGGTCAGCACATTGGCCGCCTCGGCGCCGGGCAAGGGCAGGCGCCGCGGCGTGGCGCCGGTGGCCAGCACCAGGCCGGTGTAGGGCAGCGCGCTGCCATCGGCCAGCCGCACCTGCTGTGCCGCGCGGTCGATGGCCTGCACCGGGCTGCCGGTGCGCAGGGTGATCTGCTTGCGCGCCAGCATCTCGGGCGCCCGCATCAGCAACTGGGCCGCATCCACCTCGCCGGCCAGCCAGGCCTTGGACAGCGGCGGGCGGTGGTAAGGCGCATGCGGCTCGTCGCCCAGCAGGGTGATGGCGGCGCTGCTGCCGCCGCTGCGCAGGGCCTCGGCCGCCATCAGGCCGGCCTGGCCGGCCCCGATGATGACGATGTGCGCCCCGGGGTCTTGCGGGGCGGTGTCGGGCAGGCCGCTCATTCCTGCGTCTCGGGCAGGCTCAGGCTGCCGCCGGCCAGGGCCGGGCTGGCCTTGATCTGGCAGGCCAGGCGGCTGTTGGGGCGCCGCTCGGCGGACACGTTGTCCAGCATGTCGAGCTCGCTGGCGCTGGGCGCAGGCAAGGCGGCCATCAGCAGATCGTCCACGTAGCAGTGGCAGGTGGCACAGGCGCAGGAGCCGCCGCATTCGCCCAGGATGCCGTCGATGCCGTTGGCGATGGCGGCCTGCATCAGGCTCCAGCCGTCGGGAACGTCCACGTCGGTGCGTTGGCCCGAGGCTTCGATGTAGGTGAGTGTGGTCATGGGTGGGGCTCCAGGTTCAGCGGGTGCTCAGGTCCAGCACCAGGGGGCTGCGGAAGGTGGACGACGGCATCCAGGCCAGTTGGTCCTGCATGCGGTGGTACTCGGGCACCACCTGGTGGAACTCCTCGAACGCGGTCTTGATGGCCAGGCGCGCGATCGCCGTGCCCAGGCAGGCATGCACGCCGCCGCCAAAGCCCAGGTGGCCGCGTGGCTTGCGTGTGATGTCGTAGGCATCGGGGTTGGGGTACTGGCGCTCGTCGCGGTTGCCCGACCCATAGGCCAGGCAGACGAAGTCGCCGGTCTTCATGGTCTGGCCATGCAGGGTCACGTCCTTCATCAGGCGGCGGCGGAAGCGCTGGGCCGAGGTGTTGAAGCGCAGCGACTCTTCGACGGCATCGGGCAGCAGGGCCGGGTTGGCCACCACGGCGCGGCGCGCCTCATCGAAGCTGGCCAGGTTGTAGGCAAACATCATCATGAAGCCGCCCAGCGATTCGACACCGGCCATGATCAGCGTGGTGGTGGTCAGCAGCACCTCGCGCTCGTCCAGGCGGTCGCCGTCGATCTCGGCCATGGCGAAGTGGCTGATCAGGTCGTCGCGCGGCTCGGCGCGGCGCATGGCGATCACCTTGGAGGCGTACTCCTGCATCCAGTTGTAGGCCGCGATGTGCTCGGGGCCCTTGGTGCGGGTGCGGGCGTCGCTCTGCACCATCAGCACGGCGTTGTCGCGCACGGTCTGCTCGTCGACGATGGCCTCGTCGCCCATGGGCAGGCCCAGGGCCGCCATCAGCACCTTGACGGTGAACTGCGAGGACACCTCCTTGAAGTCAAAGCGCTCCACCCCGCGCAGCTGGCCGAACACTTGGCGCGCCACGGCACGGATGGGCTCGTCAAGCGCCAGCAGGTTGCGCTTCATGAAGGCATGCTGGATCAGGCCGCGCAGGCGGTCATGGCGCGGTGGATCGGAGCTGCCCAGGGTGGCGCCGGCGCGGCCGGGCAACTCGGTCATGAGGTTGCCGCTGGCCGAGGAATAGGTCTGCCAGTCCTGGCCCGCCGTCACGATGTCGGCGTAGCGCGACAGCACCCACATCTGGGCCTCGGGGCTCCAGAAGCAGGGGTGTTCATCACGCAGGATCTTGTAGTACGGAAAGGGATCGGCATCGATGGCCGGCGAATAGGGGTCGAAACTGAAGCTCATGTTGTCTCCTGGGGCACCCGCTGTGGGGCTGGGCTGAATTCTGTTTTGACCCAGGGCAAAGCGCAGTGGACGAAAGCCGGCCAATACTTGCACTTTTGACGCACCCTGCCTGACATGCCCCACTCGCCCCGATCCCCCCAGCCGGTGCGCCGCCGCTTCAACACCCTGCCCGCGTTTGCGCTCTATGGCGAAGCCGGCAGCCCCGGCGCAGCCTTGCTGCACATTGAATCCATCGAGTCGCGCAGCCGGCTGTACGACTGGGAGATCGATGCCCATGTGCATCAGGGTTTGCACCAGGTGCTGTGGCTGCGCTCGGGCTGGGCCGAGGTGGTCTTGGACGAAAGTCGCAGTCGCTGCGAAGGCCCCACGGCGGTGCTCATCCCCCCCGGCGTGGCGCACGCCTTCCGTTTCTCGTCCGACAGCGACGGCCATGTGCTGACCGTCAACGCCCACCTGCTGGCCGAGGGCGAGGCCGCCGGCATGGGCCAGGCCCTGCAGCAGCTGTTCGCCCGCCCGCGCACCCTGCCGCTGGAGGCGGGTTCGCCCGACGTATCCCGCCTGCAGCCCCTGTTCGAGGCCCTGCACGCCGAAAACAGCGCCGACGACGCCGCCGAGGCGCCCGTGCCCCTGTGGCTGGCCCGGGCCGTGGTCTGGCGCCTGGCCCAACTGGGTCAGCGCGGCCTGCCCGAGGCTGACAGCCCTCACGGCGAGAGCCGGCCTTCACGCCGCCAGGCGCTGTACACACGTTGGGTGGTGCTGCTGGAGTCGCACTACCGCGAGCACTGGCCGGTGTCGCGCTATGCCGAGCAACTGGGCCTGTCCACCGAACGGCTGAACCGCATGGTGGCGGCCGAAACCGGGCGCAACGCGCAAGAGCTGCTGCACGCCCGCCTGGCACGCGAGGCCTGCCGCCGGCTGGTGCACATCGCCGCGCCCGTGCAGCGCATCGCCTTCGACCTGGGCTTTGAAGACCCGGCCTACTTCTGCCGCTTCTTCAAGCGCCACACCGGCCAGTCGCCCCGCGCCTACCGCCAACAGGCTCAAGGCGGCGCAGGCGCCACGCCATCGGGTTGAACAGCGCGGGCCACGTCGTCCAGCGCGTGGCGCAGCCACTGGTGCACCGGGTCGCTGTGGTGGCGCAGGTGCCACACCTGGTACATGGGCATGGGCGGTGTGACCAGGGGCACCGGGGCCATGGCCAGGCCCCGCAGGCTGTGGCGCGCCAGCAGCGAAGGCGCGGTGGCCAGCCAGTCGCTGCCGCGCAGCATCGAGCCCAGCGCGGCCATGCCCGGCACGCTGGCCACGAAGCGGCGCTCCAGGCCCTGGGCCAGCATCCACTGGTCGATGTCCAGCGTGCGGCGCGGCTCGTACAGCACGGTCACGTGGTCGGCGCCCAGATAGGCCTCGCGGCTGGCCGGGGCGGCCCGCTGGCCGGGGTCGTAGAACACGGCGTAGCGGTCTTCGAACAGGCGTTTTTGCAGGATGTCCGAGCCCTCGGGCGGGCGCGGCGTGATGATCAGCTGGCACACCTCGTCGCGCAGCAAGGCCGGGCCGGGTGCGCCCGACTTGATCACCCGCAGAGTGACGCCCGGGGCCTGCTCGCGCAGGCGGCGCAGCAGGGGCGGCAGCAGCAGGTCGCGCTGCAGGTCGTTGGCCGCGATGGTGAAACAGGTGTTGAGCCGGGCCGGCTCAAAGCCGGCGGCCACGCTGAAGGCCTCCAGTTCATCGAGCAGGTGGCGGGCCCGCTGCGCCAGCAGGCCCGCCTGGGCCGTGGCCACGATGCCGCGCCCCGACTTGACGAACAGCGGATCGCCCACGATGGCGCGCAGCCGGTCCAGGCCGTGGCTGACCGCCGACTGGGTCAGGCCCAGGCGCTGGGCGGCACCGGTCACGCTGCCAGCCTCCTGCACCGTGACCAGCAGTTGCAGCAGGCGGGCGTCCAGACTCAACCAATCAAATTTATTCATGAGATGTATGAGTATCCATCTGTTTATCTTTGGCAATGGCCCCGGAATACTCCGCCCCTGACACAGATCAACCGCAGGAGACCCCGATGACCGCCACCAAGCCCCAGATCCCGGGCACCACCTTGTTCGACGGCGACCAGGCCCAGAAAGGCTACGCCCTGAACAAGATGTGCTTCTCGTTCAACAGCGCCGACCAGCGCAACGCCTTCAAGGCCGACGAAGCCGCCTACATGGCCGCCTACGGCCTGAACGAGGAACAGGCCCGGGCCATCCGTGAACGCGACGTGCTGGGCCTGCTGGCGGCCGGCGGCAATGTGTACTACCTGGCCAAGTTCGCCGGCATCCTGGGCCTGGATGTGCAAGACCTGGGCGCCGCCCAGACCGGCATGAGCAAGGACGCCTTCAAGGCCATGCTGCTGGCGCAGAACCAGCAACCCGACACCCTGGCCGCCTGAGCCGCCCCCCACAAGCACGATAACGACGACAACGGAGAAACAAAATGGCAAAGATTGTTGGTGGCATGACCACTTCCCACGTGCCCGCGATCGGCGGCGCCATGGCCAAGGGCATTCAGAACGAACCCTACTGGAAGCCCTTTTTTGACGGCTTTCTGCCGGTTCGCCAGTGGCTGGACGACGTCAAGCCCGACATCGCGGTGGTGTTCTACAACGACCACGGCCTGAACTTCTTCCTCGACAAGATGCCCACCTTCGCCGTGGGGGCCGCGCCGCAGTACAACAACGCCGACGAAGGCTGGGGCATCCCCACGCTGCCGCCCTTCAAGGGGGTGCCCGACCTGTCGTGGCACATCATCAACCACCTGGTCGAGCAGGAGTTCGACATCACCACCTGCCAGGAAATGCTGGTGGACCACGCCTTCACCCTGCCGCTGAAACTGTTCTGGCCCGAGGGCGAGTGCCCGGTGCTGACGGTGCCGATCTGCATCAACACCGTGCAGTTCCCCCTGCCGAGTGCCAAGCGCTGCCTGGCCCTGGGCAAGGCGGTGGGCCAGGCCATCGCCAGCTGGGACAGCGACAAGAAGGTGGTGGTGATCGGCACCGGTGGCCTGAGCCACCAGCTCGACGGCGAGCGCGCCGGCTTCATCAACAAGCCCTTCGACCTGAAGTTCATGGACAGCCTGTTCAACGACCCCGAATGGGCCACCCAGTTCAGCATCCCCGAACTGGTCGAGAAGACCGGCACCCAGGGCGTGGAGTTGCTGATGTGGCTGGCCACCCGCGCCGCCGTGCCGGGCCAGGTGCGCAAGGTGCACACCAACTACCACATCCCGATCTCCAACACCGCAGCAGGCACCATGGCCTTTGCCGCCGCGTAAAGCTCGCCAACCTGCCTGTCCTGGGCGGGCGTTCTGCCTAGAATCGCGGCCACAACAACCGTTGGAGACCCGAACATGACCGAACGCCAAGCCCGCGCGGGCGCCGCAACCCCCACCCGCCGCCAGGCCCTCCTGCAGACCGCAGGGGCCCTGGCGGTTTTTTCATGCGGCTCAAGCGTGCAGGCCCAGGCCGGGTATCCGGCCAAGCCTGTGCACTTCGTGGTGGGCTACCCGGCAGGCGGTGCGGTGGACATCGTGGGCCGCACCGTGGGCCAGGCCATGTCCACGGTGCTGGGCCAGCCGGTGATCGTCGACAACAAGCCCGGCGCGGGCAGCAACATCGCCATCAAGTCGGTGATCGACAGCCCGGCCGATGGCTACAACCTGCTGGTGGCCGCCAACGCGCTGGCGGCCAACATGGCGCTGTACCAACCGGCCCCCTTTGACGCCGAGCGCGACCTGGCCCCGGTGGGCCTGATCGGGCGCGTGCCGGTGGTGCTGGCGGTGAACCCGACGGCCGGCATCGACAGCCTGGCCCAGTTGCTGAAAACGGCCAAGGACAAGCCCGGCAGCGTGAACTACGCCACCCCGGGCAATGGCTCGACCCCGCACCTGGCGGTGGAGCTGTTCGAGCGCGCCGCCGGCGTGCAACTGGCCCATGTGCCCTACCGCGGCGGCGGCCCGGCCATCACCGATGTGGTGGGCGGCCAACTGCCCATGGTGGCGGTCAACGCGCTCGAAGCCGTGGCCCAGGTGCGCGCCGGCCGGCTCAAGGTGTTGGCCGTGATGAGTGCCAAGCGCAGCAGCCTGTTCCCCGAAGCCCCCACCCTGGCCGAATCGGGCTTTGCCGGCTTTGAAGCCTCGGTCTGGTACGGCCTGCTGGCCCCGGCCGCCACACCCAAGCCCGTGCTGGCCCAGCTGAATGCCGCCCTGCAGAAGGCCCTGGCCCAGAAAGACGTGCGCGACAAACTCAGCGCCGCCGGCGGCGAGGTCGAGCCCGGCAGCGCCGAAGCCTTCGCCACCCTGCTGCACAACGAACGCGCCCGCTACGACAAGGCCATCCGCGCCGGCAACATCAAGCCGGATTGATGCTTCAATGGGTGTGGGCCAGCCCGCTGGCCCAGGTCACCAGCACGATACCCAGGGCCAGCCAGAACACCTGCGCCAGGGTCTGGCGCGCCGTGAGGCGCTTCTGCAACTGCGGGATCAGGTCGGCCAGGGCCACATAGATGAAGCTGCTGGAGGCCACGGTCAGAAAGTACGGCAGCAGGTCTTCCAGCTGTTCGACCAGGAAGAAACCCACCAGCCCGCCGAGCGCGGTCACGGCCCCCGCCAGCGAGACCTTCATCAGCGCCAGGCGCCGGTTGCGGCTGGCGCGCCGCAGCACCACCAGGTCGCCCATGTGGTGCGGCACCTCGTGGGCCAGCACGGCCAGTGCCGACACCAGGCCCAGGCGCGGGTCGGCCACAAAGGCCGAGGCGATCAGGATGCCGTCGCCGAAGCAGTGCACGCTGTCGCCCGTGATCAGCGACCAGCCGCCCGACAGGCTGGGGCCAGGCTCCTGGGTGTGGGCATGGGCATGGGCATGGGCATGGGCATGGGCATGGGCATGGGCGTGGCCCTCATGCTGATGCGGAGGATGCGCTTGAGCCTGGCCAGCGCCGTGCGCATGACCATGGCCTGTGAGTGCCGCCGCTGAACCATGAACATGACCGTGGTCATGGTCATGGTCATGGTCATGGTCATGGTCATGGTCATGGTCATGGTCATGGTCATGGTCATGGTCATGACCGTGCCCATGCTCATGCCCGTGGTGCCAGAGTTCGGCCTTGTCGAGCAGGAAAAAGAACACCACCCCGATCAGCAGGGTGGCAAACAAGGCATGCGGGCTGGCCTGGCCTTCAAAGGCCTCGGGCAGCAGGTGCATGAAGGCGGTGGCCAGCAAGGCGCCGGCTGCCAGGCTCAGCAGGTGCTGGGCATTGATGCCGCCGCGCCCCGAGTCCACGCCGGCACGCATCAGAAAAGCGGCCACCCAGACACTGCCGATGCCGGCAGTCAGGGTGGCCAGGATGATTTGTAGCAAAGTCATAAGCAATCGTCGGGCGGGCAGGCCGGCCGCGGCCGGGGCCCCCACATCAGGAGCGGGCCTGCCGCATCAGGCAAACCGCTTGCCCAGGCCCGGCAGGCCAATGGGGCAGTTTAGCGGCTGGGCCGGCCGGGTTCAGGCCACCCCGTGCTGTTTGAACCATTCCAGGGTGCGTTTCCAGCCGTCTTCGGCCGCTTCCTTGCGGTAGCTGGGGCGGTAGTCGGCATGGAAGGCGTGCGGCGTGTCGGGGTAGACCACGAACTGCGAGGCGCGGGCGGCCTCCGGGCCGGCCGCCAGCGCGGTCTTCATGCGCTCCACCGTGTCTTGCGGGATGCCGGTGTCGGCGCCACCGTACAGACCCAGCACCGGGGCCTTGAGGCCGGCCACCCGGTCGATCGGGTGCTGCGGCGTGAGCTCGCTGGGCTGGCCCACCAGGCGGCCGTACCAGGCCACGGCCGCCTTGACGGGCGCATGCGAGGCGTACAACCTGGTGATGCGCCCACCCCAGCAAAAACCCGTGATGGCCGTCTTGTCGAGGTTGCCCCCATTGGCGCCCGCCCATTTCAGGGTGGCGTCCAGATCGGACAGCACCTGGGCATCGGGCACCTTGGACACCAGCTCGCTCATCAGGCGGGCCATGTCGGTGTACTTGGAGGCGTCGCCCTGGCGGCTGTACAGCTCGGGCGCGATGGCCAGGTAGCCATGGCGTGCAAAGCGGCGGCAAACATCGGCGATGTACTCGTGCACCCCGAAGATCTCCTGCACCACCAGCACCACAGGCAGGTGGGTCTTGCCGGTGGGGGCCGCGCGGTAGGCCGACAGGGCGAAGCCGTTGGCGTCGATGCTCACGCGCCCGGCCTCCAGGCCTTCGGCGGTGGTGTGGATGGCCGTCTGTGCCTGCAGCGGCTGCGCCGCCGCGGCGTAACCCATCCCGAGGCCCAGCGCGGCCTGCAGCGCGGTGCGTCGACTGGGACCTGCCACGCCGGTTTGGCCGGCAGGCAGCAAGGCATCGAATTCAGTCTTCAGATCGTCAGGCAGCATGAAACTCTCCAGGTGATGAGTGAGGTTCGGGTCGGTGAGGCTTGGCAGTGTAGGCAATTCGCACCAACCCTGCCGACAGACGGCCTCGGGGCGCCCAGTCGAAGCCTCCCCATCTGGATTTTTGTAACAATTAATGACAAAACCCCTAGACTGAGCCAACAGCCCCCTCACGCCATGCCCTCGCCCCCCAGCCCCGCCCCTGCGCCCGACACCCCCGTCCACCGCCTGGGCAGGCCCTTGATCCTGTGTGCGACCGGGGCCTTGCTGGTCCTGGTGGCACTGGCCCGATCGGCCTGGCTGCTGGCGCTGGAGCACGATGCGGCCGGCCTCACCCTGTGCGTGCTGGCCATGGTGCTGCCCCTGGTCGGCCTGATGTGGCTGTGGCAGCACCTGCGCCTCGTGCACGAGCACAGCCTGCGGCAGCAGGCCGAACTCCAGGCCGCCCAGGCGCGCAGCGAACGCCTGGAAGGCGCGTTGCGCTGCTTTCCCGACGCGGTGGCCTTGTTCGATGCCGATGACCGGCTGGTGCTGGCCAGCGACCGCTACCGCAGCATGAACCCGGCGGTGGCCCCTTTGCTGCAGCCGGGCGTGCCCTTCGAGCACATCCTGCGCGCCGCCGCGGCCGCCGGTGAGGTGGTGGAGGCCGTGGGCAACGAAGACCAGTGGGTGCGCCAACGCCTCCACCAACACCAGAGCCTGCGCCAGGACTTTCTGCAGGGCCTGGCCGGCAACCGCTGGGTGCGGGTGAACGAATGCCGCACGCCAGACGGCGGCCTGATCGGTCTGCGCACCAACGTGACCGACTTCGTGCGCCAGCAGCAGGCCTTGCAGGAGGCGCGCAGCGATGCCCAGCAGGCGCGCCGCCTGCTGGTGCGGGCCCTGGACGCACTGCCTGCCGCGCTGGAGATCTTTGACGAGCAGGACCACCTGGTGATCTACAACCGGGCGCTGCAGAACATGTTCCCGCACATGGACTACCCCCGCTCGGTGGGCCGGCCCTTTGCCGACATGGCCGCCGAGAGCCTGCGCCACCACACGGTGGTCGAGGCCGTGGGCCAGGAGGAGCAGTGGCTGGCGCAGCGCCTGCAGAGCCGGGCCAGCATGAGCAGCCGCAGCTTTCTTCAGCAGCTGTCGGGGGGACGCTGGGTGCAGGCCTACGAGACCCGCACGCCCGAGGGCTATGTGGTGGCCATCCGGCTGGACATGACCGAACAGGTGAAGCAGCGCGAAGCGCTTGAACAGGCCCAGCGCGAGGGCCAGCGGGCGCGCCAGCTGTTGATGGATGCCCTGGAGGCCCTGCCCGAGGGGCTGGCGGTGTACGACACCGACGACCGCCTGCTCCTGTGCAACACCCAGTACCGGGTGATGTACAGCGGGCTGGCGCACCTGCTGCAGCCTGGCCGCACCTTTGAAGAACTGATGGACTATTCGGTGGCCCACCAGCACTTCGGGCAAGCCCCGCAAAGCGGCGAGACGGCGGAAGACTGGGCCGCCCAGCGCCTGGCCTCGCACCGCCAACCTGGCGCCGCCATGCTGGTGCCCATGCACGATGGGCGCTGGTTCCGGGTGCACGAGCGCAAGACCGCCGAGAAGATGACGGTGGGTGTGCACGTGGACGTGACCGAACTGGTGCTCAAGGAGCAGCAACTGGCCCATGCCAACCAGTTGCTGGCCACCCTGTCGGCCACCGACGGCCTGACCGGCCTGCACAACCGACGCAGCTTTGACGAGGCCTTGACGGCCGAGTGGCAGCGCTGCGCGCGCCATGAACAGCCCCTGGCCCTGCTGCTGGTCGACATCGACCACTTCAAGCTCTACAACGACCACTACGGCCACCTGGCCGGCGACGACTGCCTGCGCCGGGTGGCCCAGGTGCTGAATGCCGATTTCCGGCGCTCGGGCGAGGTGGTGGCCCGCTATGGCGGCGAAGAGTTCGTGCTGCTGCTGCCCGGTATCGCACTCGAGGGCGCCCGCGAGGTGGCCCAGCGCTGCCTGGAACGCATCCGCACCGAGAACATTCCGCACGCCGCCTCACCGACCAGCAACCGGCTGACGCTGAGCATCGGCGTGGCCGCCTGGGTGCCCGATGGCAAGGCCCACGCCCACCAGGCCCACCGCCTGATCAACGCGGCCGACGCCGCGCTCTACCAGGCCAAGCAGAGCGGCCGGGCCCGCTACGTATTGGCCAGCGAACTGCAGGACATGGGCGCACGCCCGCACCTGGCACCCCCTGATCGCTGACAATGCGCTCCATGCACATCCTCCTCACCGGTTCACGCGGGTTCATCGGTCGCACCTTCAAACAGGCCCTGGAGCGCGCGGGTCACACGGTGCTGGGCGGGGTGTCCCCGGGCCGACGCCTCGGGCCGGGGGAATGCGTGATGGACTTTGCCCACGACACCCGTCCCGAAGTGTGGCTGCCCCGGCTGCAAGGGGTGGATGCGGTCATCAACACCGTGGGCGTGCTGCGCGACAGCCGCAGCCGCCCCATCGATGCGGTGCACCGTGACACGCCCATCGCCCTGTTCAGTGCCTGCGCCCAGGCCGGCGTGAAGCGCGTGCTGCAGATCTCGGCGCTGGGCATCGAGGGCAGCCCGACGCGCTATGCCAGCACCAAGCGCGCGGCCGACCAGCACCTGCTGGGCCTGGCCGCCGCGCCGGGCGGGCCCAGCGCGGTGGTGCTGCGCCCCAGCGTGGTGTTTGGCCGGGGCGGTGCCAGCAGTGCCATGTTCATGAGCCTGGCACGCCTGCCCGTGGCGGTGTTCCCGGGCCCGATGTTGACCGCCCGGGTGCAGCCGGTGTCGGTGCACGACCTGGCCGAGGCGGTGGTGGCCCTGCTGGGCCCGGCGCTGGAGCAGCGCGGCATCATCGAATGCACCGGGCCGGCCCCGCTGAGCCTGGGCGAGCTGGTGGCCAGCCTGCGGGCCCAATCGGGCCACAGGCCGGCCTGGGTGCTGAGGCTGCCCGATGGGCTGACGGCCCTGAGCGCCCGCCTGGGTGACCTGGCCCCGGCCTCGGTGCCCTGGTGCAGCGAGACGCTGGCCATGCTGGGCAGCGACAACGTGGGCAACCCGGCCCGCTTCGAGGCCTTGCTGGGCCATGCCGCCACCGCCAGCCAAGAGCTGGTGGCACGGGCCTGGCGCATCTGAGCGTGCGCTGCGGCCGGGCTCAGGCGCCGCCGTCGACCACGGGGTGGCTCAGCGTCCACTGGCGCCACATCTCGGCCATGGGTGCCGGGCGCCCGAACAGATAACCCTGCCCCAGCGTGCAGTTGAGCGATCGCAGCAGCTCGGCCTGCTCCTCGGTCTCCACCCCTTCGGCAATGGCCGGCACCTGCAGGCCGTGGGTGATGTCGATGAAGGCCTTGAGGATGGCCGCGCTGCGCGCGTTCTGCTGCGCCGCCACCAGAAAGCTGCGGTCGATCTTGATCTCGGTGAAGGGGAACTTGTTCAGGTACGAGAGCGAGGAGTAGCCGGTGCCGAAGTCGTCCAGCGCCAGGCCCACGCCCAGGGCCTGCAGCTCACCGAGGGTGGCGCGCATGACCGGGTCGTCCTCGACCAGCAGGCTTTCGGTGATCTCGATCACCAGGGCATGGGGTGGCAGGGCGCTGCGCTGCAGCACCTCGCGCACCCGGTCGATGAAGTCGGCCTGCACCAATTGCCGCTGCGACACATTGACGTGCACGATGAAGCCCTCGCTCAGCGTGTGTTCACGCATCAGCTGGGCCACCTCGACGGCGGCCTGGCGCATCACCCAATGCCCCAGCTCGACGATCAGGCCGGACTCTTCGGCCAGCGGGATGAACTGGGCCGGGCCGATGGCGCCGCGCTGCGGATGCTGCCAGCGCAGCAAGGCCTCCAGCCCGCACAAGGCGCCAGTGTCCAGGCTGACCAGGGGCTGAAAGTAGACCTGGAACTGCCCCTGCACCAGCGCCACGTGCATGTCGGCCGTCAACTCGGCGGCCAGGCGGTTGCGCTCCAGCAGCGACTCGTCGAAGTCGATCCGCTGGCCACGCTCGCCCGACTTGGCTTTTTGCAGCGCGGCGCTGGCAAAACGCAGCAGGTCGCGCTCGAACGCCACCCCATGGGCCGACGCACTGACCACGCCCAGACTGGCCCCCACCAGCACCTCGTCGGTGTCGGTCTGGAACGGTTCGTTGAAACAGCCACGCAGGCTGCGGATGCAGGATTCGGTGTGCGCAGCGCCCGCAGACCCGGGCAGCACCACCAGGAACTCGTCGCCCGAGATGCGCCCGACCAGCGCCTCGCCCGGGCAGGCAGAACGCAGGCGCAAGCCGATCAGGCGCAGCAGTTCGTCGCCCGCGCGCGGCCCCAGCGAGGCGTTGACGGCCCGGAAACGGTCCACACCGAACAGCAGCAGCGTCACCTCACGTGGCTCGGGCCAGCGGCAGGCCGCCATCAGCCCCTCGCGGTTGGGCAGGCCGGTGACCGCATCCAGCAGGGCCATGTCGTGCAGCTTGCCCAACTGCGCCCGGATGCGCTGTGACATGGCATTGAAGGCATCGGTCAGGGTGGCAATCTCATGGATGCGGCTGGGCTCCACCACGGCCGGCGGGGCTTCAGGCCCGGACGCCAGCAAGGTCGCGGCGCTGGCGGCCTGACGGATCGGGTGCGCAATGCGGCGCAGCACCAGCAGGCCCACCAGCAAGCCGGCGCCCGACAGCGACAGCACCAGCACCAGGGCCAGTTGGGCGGTCTCTCTGGCCTGGGCGTTGAGATCGGACTCGGCCACCAGGGCCACCAGGCGCCAGTTCAGGCCGCGCTCATCGTGCAGCAGGGTGCTGCGGCCAAAGTAGCGCTGGCCGCCCTGCTCCACACTGAAATCCGCCGCCTCGGCCGCGCCCAACGCGCCCAGCGCGGCGAAACTGGTCTGCACCAGCGGCTGCTGACTTTGCGCAGCGGTCAGGATCTGCCCCTTGCTGGCCGGGCGGGCCTCTTCGACATGGGAATGCGCCAGCATGCGCCCCTGCGGGTCCACCACATAGGCCAGGGCCGAGGGGTGGTCCTGCAGCAACGGCAGCCGACGCAGCAGCGCGGACAGGTCATTGAGCGAGACATCGGTGCCCAAGACCCCCAGCAGGCGGCCATTGGCACGCAGCACCGGGGTGGTGGCCGAGATCGAGGTGGAGTCGCCAAAGCTGGAGACATAGACCTCCGTCCAGCGCGGCTGCCCTTGGCGCGCAGCCGGGGTGTACCAGGGCCGCTGACGCGGGTCGTAACGCTGGATCACGGCCTGCTCGGCCCCCGTTTCCGTGTCGTAGCTGATCAGGCGCTGGGCCGTGCGGCGGTCTTTCAGAAAGGTCTGCAGGCGGCCATCGGGGCCGATCTTGATGCCGAAGAAATCGCCCTTTTCGGTGCCCAGCTGGATCATGCCGACCTGGGGGAAGTGGGGCCGGTAGATGGACTTGAAATGGCCGCTGAAGAGGGTCTGCACGGCCGTCATGTCGCCGCCCTGGACCAGGTCCTGGCGCGCCAGCAGATCGGCCATGCTGAGCTGCAGGGTGAAGATGACATTGAGGTGGCTGATCACCTCGGCACGCATGTGGTCGCTGGTGGCAAACAGCAGGTTGCGGCCACTGGCCTCGATCAGGCGGTCCGAGGTGAGGCGTTGGGCGCCGATCAGGATGCCGATCGCGATCAGCAGCACCCCCCCGAAGGGCAGTGCCAGCGCGACCCACAGCGGCATCCTCCATCTGGACATGACAACTCCTGAAACCCGGTAGCGAACGGCGTCTGGTGCCGAATCGCCCGATACTAACCAATGAGCCTGCTTAAAAACGCACTTTTCTCATTTTTGTGCGAACGGCGCTGCGCCTCGGCAGCCGGTTCAGGAGTCCGGCGCCCCTCAGTGCGCCTGATCCCAGTTCGGGCCCACGCCCACCTCGGCCAGCAGCGGCACCTGCAGGCTGGCCACACCGGCCATGACGGCCGGAATGGCCTGGCGCAACCAGTCCAGCTCGGCCTCGGGCAGCTCGAACACCAGTTCGTCATGCACTTGCATGATCATGCGGGTGCCGCGTTGCTCGGCATCAAGCAACTTCTGCACCTGCACCATGCTCATCTTGATCAGATCGGCCGCCGTGCCCTGCATGGGCGCGTTGATGGCGGCGCGCTCGGCCCCCGCGCGGCGCGGGCCGTTGGGCGAGTTGATCTCGGGCAGGTACAGGCGGCGGCCGAACACGGTCTCGACATAGCCCTGGGCCTTGGCCTGGGCCCGGGTGTCGTCCATGTAGCGGCGCACGCCCGGGTAGCGCTGGAAGTAGCGGTCGATGTAGGCCGCAGCGGCCTTGGTCTCGATGCCCAGGCTCTTGGCCAGGCCAAAGCTGCTCATGCCGTAGATCAGACCGAAGTTGATGGTCTTGGCGTAGCGGCGCTGTTCGGTGCTGACCTGCTCCAGGGCCACGCCGAACACCTCGGCCGCGGTGGCACGGTGCACGTCCAGGCCCTCGCGGAAGGCGTTCAGCAAGGCCTCGTCGCCGCTCAGGTGGGCCATGATGCGCAGCTCGATCTGCGAGTAGTCGGCGCTGGCGATCAGGCGCCCCGGCGGGGCCACGAAGGCCTCGCGCACGCGCCGGCCTTCGGCCGTGCGGATGGGGATGTTCTGCAGATTGGGGTCGTTGCTGGACAGGCGCCCCGTCACGGCCACGGCCTGCGCATAGTGGGTGTGCACCCGCCCGTCGCGGGGCAAGGCCATCTGGGCCAGCTTGTCGGTGTAGGTGCTCTTGAGCTTGGACAGGCTGCGGTGCTCCAGGATGCGCGCCGGCAGCGGGTAGTCTTCGGCCAGCTTTTCGAGCACCTCTTCGTCGGTGCTGCGGGCGCCGGTGGCGGTCTTCTTGATCACCGGCAGGCCCAGCTTGTCGAAGAAGATCTCGCCCAGCTGCTTGGGGCTGCCCAGGTTGAAGGGCTGACCGGCGATCTCGTAGGCCTCGTTTTCGAGCTGCAGGATGCGCTGGCCCAGTTCGTGGCTTTGCTGCTGCAGGGTGGGCGCGTCGATCAGCACGCCATTGCGCTCGATGCGGTAGAGCGCCTCGCTGCTGGCGATCTCCAGCTCGTAGATCTCGCGCAGGCGCGGCAAGGCCTGCAGCTGTGGCCACAGCATCTGGTGCACGGCCAGGGTCAGGTCGGCGTCCTCGCAGGCGTACTGCGAGGCCCGCTCGATGGCCACCTGGCTGAAGGGGATCTGGTGCACGCCCTTGCCGCACAGGTCTTCGTAGCTCAGCCCGCTGCGCCCCACATGGCGCTCGGCCAGGCTGCTCAGGCCATGGGGCTTGTGCACCTCCAGCACATAGCTTTGCAGCATGGTGTCGTGCACATAGCCCTGCACCTCGATGCCGTGGTTGGCAAACACATGGCGGTCGTACTTGATGTGCTGGCCCAGCTTGGGCCGGCTGGCATCTTCCAGCCAGGGCTTGAGGCGGGCCAGCACCTCGTCGCGCGGCAACTGGGCCGGGGCGTCGGGGTAATCGTGGCCCAGGGGCACGTAGGCCGCGGCGCCCTCTTTCACGCTGAGGCTCAGGCCCACGATCTCGGCGCGCATCGCGTCCAGCGAGGTGGTCTCGGTGTCGATCGAGCTCAACTCGGCCGTCTGCAACAGGGCCAGCCAGCGCTCGAAGGCCGGCCAGTCGAGCACGGTGTCGTAGTGCTCGTTGGCCGCAGGCGCTTCGGCCGCCGGTGCCGGATCGGCGAACAGGTCGCCGGTGCCGCCGTCATCGGCGGGCGCTGCGGCCGCCTTGGCGCCTGCCTTGGCAGGTGCCGGGGCCGCGGCCCCTCCCACAGCGCGGGCCAGGCCCTTGAAGCCGTATTGCTCGTAGAACGCGCGCAAGGGCTCGTTTTGCGGGGCCTGCAGCGCCAGGGTGGAGAAATCGGGCAGGCCCGGCACCCAGGCCTGCAGATCGCAGTCGGTCTTGATGGTGACCAGTTGGCGCCCGGTGGGCAGCCAGCCAAGGGTGTTGCGCAGGTTTTCGCCCGCCACGCCCTTGATCTCGCCGGCCCGTGCCATCAGGGCATCGAGCGAGCCGTACTCGGCCAGCCACTTGGCGGCCGTCTTGGGGCCCACCTTGGGCACGCCGGGCACGTTGTCCACCGTGTCACCCACCAGGGCCTGGAAGTCGATCATCAGCGAGGGCGGCACGCCGAACTCGGCGGTGACACCGGCCACGTCGCGCTTCTTGCCGTTCATGGTGTCGATGATGGTGATGTGCTCGTTCACCAGTTGCGACAGGTCCTTGTCGCCGCTGGACACCACCACCGTCAGCCCCTGGCGGGCCGCGCCCACGGCCAGGGTGCCGATCACGTCATCGGCCTCGACGCCGGGCACATCGAGCACGGTCCAGCCCATCAGGCGCACCACCTCGTGGATGGGCTCGATCTGGCTGCGCAGATCGTCGGGCATGGGGGCGCGCTGGGCCTTGTACTCGGGGTAGATCTCGTCGCGGAAGGTGGGGCCCTTGGCGTCGAAGATGCACACCGCGTAGTCGGCCGGCACCTCCTTGCGCAGGCTTTGCATCATGTTGATCATGCCGCGGATGGCCCCGGTGGCCGGGCTGCCCGGGTCGCCCGGCACGGCCCGCAGATCGGGCATGGCGTGGAAGGCGCGGTAGAGGTAGCTGGAACCATCCACCAGCAGCAGGGTGCGTGGCGCGCTGGCGGCGTCGGCAGCGGAACCGGTCACGGTGGTGGAGGGGTCGGCGGGGTCGCGGGATTCGTCTTGCATGGACGCGATTGTGCATTGCCTACAATCAAGTCCATGCGCGCCCTTACCCTTTCTCTCATTTACCCGCTGGCTGCTGCGGCAGCCCTCCTGTGTGCCCCGCTGGCGGGGGCCCAGGCCCCTGCAGCGCCAGCGCCAGCCGAGGCCTCCGCGGCCTCTGCGGCCCCCACCGCCCCGGCCTCCCCCGCGGCCCTGAAAGGCGATCAGCGCATCCAGCACATCCACGTGGAAGACAGCGGCAGCAAGGTGGACGAGGTGCGCTACGGCGGCCACACCCAGAGCGTGACCGTGCAACCCAAGGGCAGCCAGCTGCCCGAATACGAAGTGCTGTCCAACGACGGCTCGCGCGCCCGCCCCCTGACGCTGGAGGGCAACAACGGCCCGCTGGGCCAGCGCGTGTGGAACGTGTTCAAGTTCTGAAACCGATTTTTTCCGACCGATGGCTGTATTTACCGAAGTCTCTCGCGAAGAGGCACAGAAACTCTTGCGCCGCCTGAACCTGGGCGAGCTGACCGACCTGCGTGGCATCGAGGGCGGCATTGAAAACACCAACTATTTCGCCAGTGCCGAGCACGAGGGCGTGGCCAACCACTATGTGCTGACCCTGTTCGAGCGCCTGACGGCCGAACAGCTGCCGTTCTACCTGTACCTGATGAAGCACCTGGCCCAGGCCGGCATTCCGGTGCCCGACCCGCAGGCCGACGCCCGCGGCGAGGTGCTGCACCAGGTGTGCGGCAAGCCGGCCGCCGTGGTCAACCGCCTGCAGGGCAAGAGCCAGCTGGCCCCCCAGCCCGTGCATTGCGCGGCAGTGGGTGACATGCTGGCCCGCATGCACCTGGCCGGGCGCGACTACGAGCGCCAGCAGCCCAATCTGCGCGGCCTGCCCTGGTGGAACGAGACCGTGCCCGTGGTGCTGCCCTACCTGGAGCCGGCCCAGGCCGACCTGCTGAAGGCCGAGCTGGCGTTCCAGAACCACACCGCCGCCTCGCCCGACCATGCGGCCCTGCCGCGGGGCCCGGTGCATGCCGACCTGTTCCGCGACAACGTGATGTTCGACGGCGAGCGCCTGACCGGCTTCTTCGACTTCTACTTTGCGGGCGTGGACACCTGGCTGTTCGATGTGGCCGTGTGCCTGAACGACTGGTGCATCGACCTGCCCAGCGGCCGCCACGACGCGGCCCGGGCACAGGCCTTTGTCCAGGCCTATGCGGCGGTGCGGCCCTTCACGGCGGCCGAACGGGCGCTGTTTCCGGCCCTGCTGCGGGCGGGCGCGCTGCGCTTCTGGATCTCGCGGCTGTGGGACTTTCACCTGCCGCGCGAGGCCGCCATGCTCAAGCCGCACGACCCGACCCACTTCGAGCGCGTGCTGCGCGAGCGCATCGCGGCGCCGTGGCGGCCCTGACGGAGTCAGCCGCCGAGGCGGGCCCCCAAGCCCCCATCGGCCGGCACCTGGCGCACATCCCGGTTAAATTAGCGCGTCCTGCCCCGCCATCTGGCGCGGGGCGACCACCTGTTGCTCCATGAAACTGAACATCGTTCCCGCACGCACCGGCCTTTTGTGGGTCAAACAGGGCATGAGGGCTTTCTTCAAGCAGCCCATCGCCCTGTCTGGCCTGTTCTTCATGTTCATGGCCGTGATCTCGATGTGCACCATCCTGCCCTGGATCGGCAGCGTGCTGGCCCTGGTGCTGATCCCCGGCGCCACCCTGGGCATGATGGCGGCCAGCCATGAGGCCTCACGCGGGCGTTTTCCGATGCCCACCATCCTGGTGACGGCGTTTCGCGCCGGCCACCAGCAGATGCGCTCGATGCTGGTGCTGGGCGCGTTGTACGCGGCCGGCTTTGTGGGCCTGCTGGGGCTGACGGCCCTGCTCGACGGCGGCCAGTTTGCCCAGCTCTACCTGGTGGGCGGGCGCATCAGCGCCGACCTGCTCAATGACGAACGCTTTCTGGGCGCCATGTGGCTGTTCACCCTGGGCTACCTGCCGCTGTCGCTGCTGTTCTGGCATGCGCCGGCCCTGGTGCACTGGGACCACGTGCCCCCGGTGAAAAGCCTGTTCTTTAGCCTGGTGGCCTGCTGGCGCAACAAGGGCGCCTTCACGATCTTCGGCCTGGCCTGGATGGGCGTGCTGACCACCGGCCTGTTGCTGGCCAGCGTGGTGGGCGGCCTGCTGGGCCCGCTGATCGGCAGCACCCTGGTGATGGTGGCCATGCTGGTGCTGCTGGCCATGTTCTTTGCGTCGCTGGTGTTCACCTTCCGCGACTGCTTTGCACTGCAGGCGCCGGTGGTCGACACCAGCGCCTGAACCCACAGCGCAGATCAGATCAGATCAGATCACGGTGAGCTTGGCCACGCTCAGGGCCAGCCACTTCACACCGTGGCGCGGAAAGTTGACCTGGGCGCGGGCGTCGGCGCCACTGCCGTCCACCGTGAGCACCTGGCCCTCGCCGAACTTGTTGTGGAACACCTTCATGCCGGCGCGCAGGCCCTGCGGCGGCTCGGCCTTTTGCGGCGGCAGCGGGGCCGGGGCCGCCGCGGTGTAGGACGAGAAATCGGGCAGGCTGCTGCGCGAGCCGCCGAACGATGAGCCACCGCCTGAACGGGCCCCACCGCCAAAACCGCCCCCGAAACCACCCGCAGAGGGTGCCGAGAACCCCTGCTGCTTGGGCGTGAGCCATTTGAGCGCCGTCTCGGGCAGCTCTTCAAAGAAGCGGCTGCGCAGGTTGTAGCGGGTCTGGCCGTGCAGCATGCGGGTCTGCGAGTGGCTCAGGTACAGGCGCTTGCGGGCCCGGGTGATGGCCACATACATCAGGCGGCGCTCTTCCTCCAGGCCTTCGTAATCGCTCATCGAGTTCTCGTGCGGGAACAGGCCTTCTTCGAGCCCGGTGATGAACACCGCATCGAACTCCAGCCCCTTGGACGAGTGCACGGTCATGAGCTGCACCGCGTCCTGGCCGGCCTGGGCCTGGTTGTCGCCGGCCTC
This sequence comes from Curvibacter gracilis ATCC BAA-807, assembly GCF_000518645.1. Taxonomy (GTDB): domain Bacteria; phylum Pseudomonadota; class Gammaproteobacteria; order Burkholderiales; family Burkholderiaceae_C; genus Curvibacter; species Curvibacter gracilis. Next base: position 78,367 of record NZ_JADZ01000023.1, read on the forward strand.
CAGCGCCGCATGGGTCAGGAAGGCGGCCAGCGGCGACAGGGTTTCGCCGGTTTCGGCGTCGGGGGGCAGCGGGTCGTCGGCCTGGATCAGGGGGCGGCTCAGGTCCAGGCCCTGGCTGGCGGGGGACTGGCTCAGCGGCTGGCTGAGCGTGGCCACCTGCTGCTCGGCCGACATGGCCACCGCGTCGCGGCCAAAGCCCTCCTGGGTGACAAAGCTCTCGGCCGCGTTGACCAGTTCCTCCAGGTTCTCCAGCCGGTCGGCGCCTTCGCGGTCGGCCTTGTAGTGCTCAAGCAGGTCGCTCTGCGCCAGCACCAGCTCGATGATCTCGCGCAGGGTCTTGCCTTCGGTCTGCTCGCGCATCACGTCGATGCGGGCCACGAAGGCGGCGATGTTGGTGCCGGCCTTGCCGCTCAAGGCGCTGACGGCGTCGTGCAGCGAGCAGCCAGCCGCCCGGGCCGCGTCCTGCAACTGCTCGATGCTGCGCGCCCCGATGCCGCGCGGCGGGAAGTTGACCACGCGCAGAAAACTGGTGTCGTCGTTCGGGTTCTCCAGCAGGCGCAGGTAGGCCAGCGCGTGCTTGATTTCAGCCCGCTCGAAGAAGCGCAGGCCGCCGTACACGCGGTAGGGAATGCCATTATTGAACAGGCCGGTTTCGATCACCCGGCTTTGCGCGTTGCTGCGGTAGAGCACCGCGATCTCCTTGCGCTCGAAACCGGGCTCGCTGCCCTGGTCGCGGATCAGGTTCTTGATCTCGTCGATCATCCAGGTGGCTTCGGCGAAATCGCTGCTGGCCTCGAACACGCGCACCGGCTCACCCGGGCCCTGGTTGGTGCGCAAGGTCTTGCCCAGGCGCTTCTTGTTGTGGCTGATCAGCTCGTTGGCCGAGTCGAGGATGTTGCTGTAGCTGCGGTAGTTCTGCTCGAGCTTGATCTGGTGGCGCACCTGGAACTCGCGCACGAAATCGGCCATGTTGCCCACGCGGGCGCCACGGAAGGCATAGATGCTCTGGTCGTCGTCGCCCACGGCCAGCACCGCATTGCCCTCGCCGCACAGCATCTTGATCCAGGCGTACTGCAGCTTGTTGGTGTCCTGGAACTCGTCGATCAGGATGTGGCGGAAGCGCCGCTGGTAGTGCTCTCGCACGGGGTCGTTGTCGCGCAGCAACTCGTAGCTGCGCAGCATCAGCTCGCCAAAGTCGACCACGCCCTCGCGCTGGCACTGCTCTTCATAGAGCTGGTAGATCTCGACCTTCTTGCGGGTCTCCTCGTCACGCGCCTCGACCATGGAAGGGCGCAGGCCGTCTTCCTTGCAGCCCGAGATGAACCACTGGGTCTGCTTGGCCGGAAAGCGCTCATCGTCGATGTTGAACTGCTTCATCAGCCGCTTGATGGCCGAGAGCTGGTCTTGCGTGTCGAGGATCTGGAAGCTCTGCGGCAGGTTGGCCAGCTTCCAGTGCGCGCGCAGAAAGCGGTTGCAAAGGCCGTGGAAGGTGCCGATCCACATGCCGCGCACGTTGACGGGCAGCATGGCGCCCAGGCGCAGCAGCATCTCCTTGGCCGCCTTGTTGGTGAAGGTGACCGCCATCAGCCCGCCGGGCGTGACCTGGCCGGTCTGCAGCAGCCAGGCGATGCGGGTGGTCAGCACCCGGGTCTTGCCCGATCCGGCCCCGGCCAGGATCAGCGCGTGCTCGGGCGGCAGGGTGACCGCCTGGCGTTGTTCGTCATTGAGTTGGGCCAGCAGCGGCGAGGACATCGCGGCGGATACCGGGGTGGCGGGCGCCGGCGCGTCGAACAGGGAATTTTGCGGGGACATGGCGCCATTGTAGAAAGCCGCCCCCTGGCCGGCCGCGCCGCGCTCAACGCGCGGGGTTGGGCGGCCTGACCGGGTCGAGCACCAGGTCTTTCTGGAAGCCCTGCCAGAGCGCATCGCGCCGCTGCAAGGCCTGGCTCACCTCCTCGCTGCGGCCCTGGGCCACGGCGCTGACCAGGGCATTGCACAAGAAGAAGGCCGCGGTGTACGAGTCGAACGGCGAGGCATTGGCCGTGTGCACCTGCAGCCAGTGGCTGGCGTGCTCGATCACCGGGGCGGCCGGGCCGTCGGTGAGGGCCAGCACCTCGCAGCCCTGGCGCCGGAAATGCCGGGCCGCGTGCAGCGCACTGGCGGAATAGCGGCGGATGGTGAACACCAGCAGCACGTCGGGCGGCTCCACCCACAAGAGCTTGTCGACCACGGCCGGCGCCCCGGCACTGAGGTCGTGCACGCCGGGGCGGCACATGTTGAGGTGGGCCACCAGGTAGGCGCCGATCGGGGCGCTGTTCTTTTCGGCCATCACAAACAGGCGCCCGCGGGGCTGGCTCAGGCATTCCACCACCTTGGCAAACACCGGCAGATCGATGCCGTTGCGGGTGGCGGCCAGGTTGTGCTGGTCGTGCAGCAAGGCGTCGTCGATGCACTCGTTCAGGCTGCGGTGCGCGCCCAGGGTGGCGCTGGCCCGCTGGCCCGCCGAGTGCAGGCGCGTGCTGACCACGCCGCGGGCCTCGCGCCGGACCTCGGCCAGGCTGGCATAGCCCAGCTTGGCGAACAGGCGCACCACGGTGGAGGCGCTGGTGCCCACCGCGGCGGCCATGGCGCTGGCCGAGTCCAGCACGCTGTCGGGGTAGCCCCGCATGAGGCCGTCGGCCAGGGCACGCTCGCTGGCGGTCAAGGTGTTGGCATGGCGCACCAGGCGCTCGGTCAGAAGCATGTCGGTCTCTCAAAAAACAACGGACGGCGGGGCCAAGCATAGCGATGGCATTGCAATAAATATTGCAACGAATATGATTTGTGAAATATTTATTGCAAACGCACCATGAATCAAGCCCCTGCCACCCCAGTCCAAGCCGTTTCTCTTGCCGAACAGCGCCGCCAGGTCTGCGACTGGCTGGCCGGCCAGCGCGGCGAGATGGAAGCCATGCTGGCGCGCATCGTCAACACCGACAGCGGCAGCCGCCAGAGCGCCGGCATCGAGCAGGTGGCCAGCCTGCTGCGCGCACCGCTGGAGCAGGCCGGCTGGCGCACCGAATGGCTGGCCCAGCCGGGCTACGGCGCCTGCCTGCAGGCCGAGCTGCCCGGGCAAGACCCCCAAGCTGCCCCGGTGCTGCTGCTGGGCCACATGGACACGGTGTTTCCGGCCGGCACCGCCGCCGCCCGGCCCTACCGGGTGGAAGACGGCAAGGCCTTCGGCCCCGGCGTGGCCGACATGAAGTCGGGCCTGGTGCTGCACACCTGGGTGGCCCAGGCCCTGGCCCGCAGCGGTGGCGCGCCCCGGCCGCTGAGGCTGTTCTTCTCGTGCGACGAAGAGATCGGCTCGCCCGCCACGCGCGGCGCCATCCGCCAGGCGGCCCAGGGCTGCCATGCGGTGCTCAATGCCGAGCCCGGCCGCATCAGCGGCAATGTGGTGACCTCGCGCAAGGGCTCGTGCGTGACGGTGTTCGAGGTGGAGGGCGTGGCCGCCCACGCCGGCATCAACCCGGCCCAGGGCGCCAGCGCCATCGGCGCCCTGGCGCTCAAGATCGTGGCCCTGCACGCCCTCAATGGGCTTGAAGACGGCGTGACGGCCAATGTGGGCCACATCGAGGGCGGCATGGCGGCCAATGTGGTGGCCCCGCTGGCCCGCGCCCAGCTCGACCTGCGCTACACCGCCGACACCGACCTGCCCCGCCTGCTGGAGACGGTGCGCCAGATCATCGAAGCCCCCAGCCTGGAGCGCACCCGTGGCCGCATCATCGAACAGCACAGCACCCTGCCCATGGCCCCGACCCCGGCGCCGCTGCTGCAGCTGTACCAGCGCAGTGCCGCCGAAGCCGGCTTTGCGGTCGAGGGCGAATTCACCGGCGGCGCGGCCGACAGCGGCATCACCTCGTCGATGGGCATCCCGACCCTGTGTGCGCTGGGCCCGGTGGGCGGCTACGCCCACAGCGAACGCGAGTTCTGCCTGCTCGACACCCTGGTGCCCCGCGCCCAGGCCCTGGCACTGACGGTGCTCGGGCTGGACTGACCTGATTTTTTTGTTTCTGAACTGGAGCTCACCCCATGAAGCACACCCCTCTGTCTGCACTGCCCCTGATGCCACGCCGCCGCCTGCTGGCCGGTGGCCTGGGCCTGGCCGCACTGTCCAACCCGCTGGCCAGCCTGGCCGACAGCGACAAATACCCCTCGCGCCCGATCAACCTGATCGTGCCCTTCCCGCCCGGCGGCTCGGTGGACGTGATGGCCCGCACCTATGCCGACCCCTTGGGGCGCCTGCTGGGCGTGCCCATCGTGATCGACCACAAGCCGGGGGCCGGCGGCTCGATCGGCAGCCAGTTCGTGGCGCGCGCCAAGCCTGACGGCTACACCTTGGTCGTGTCGTCGCAAAGCAGCCACCTGGCCAACCCGCTGGTGCAACCCAAGCTGGGCTACGACCCGATCAAGGATTTCGAATCGATCGCCATCCTGGGCCGCCAGCCCAACGTGCTGGTGGTGCACCCCAGCCTGCCGGTGCGCACCTTCCAGGAGTTTCTGGCCTATGTGAAGGAGCGCCCGGGCCAGCTCAACTTCTGCTCGGCAGGGGCGGGCAGCATGGGTCAGCTCAACGTCGAGATGCTGATGCTCAACACCGGCATCAAGGCCACCCACGTGCCCTACAAGGGCGGCTCGCCGCTGATCACGGCCATCCTGAGCAACGAGGTTCAGTTTGCCCTCGACAACCTGGTGATCATGCTGCCCCACATCCAGGCCGGCAAGATGCGCGCCCTGGCCGTGGCCTCGCCCACCCGCCTGCCCCAGTTGCCCGATGTGCCCACCTTCACCGAGTTGGGCCACGCCAGCCTGAACCAGACCTCCTGGACCGGCCTGGCCGCGCCGGCCAACACCCCCGCCCCGGTGGTGCAGGCCCTGTACAAGGCCGTGCGCGAGGTGGCCACCAGCGCCGCCATGCAAGACATCCTCAAGCAGCGCGGCGTGATCGCCCCCGAGGAGATGTCGCCCAAGGACTTCGAGAAGATGATGGCCGATCGCCTGGTGGTGTATGGCGACGTGGTGCGCCGCGCCAACGTGAAGCCCGAATGAGCCTGAAGCCCGAATAGGCCCGGCTCGGCAGGGGCCAGGCCGCCTGTGCGACCATGGCGCCATCCCCCGCCCTGGAGTTGCACCATGTTTCTTCGCGCCCCGGCCCTCGCCGGTCTGGCGGTTCTGACCGCCCTGCTGGCCTCTGCGGCGGCCCACGCCCAATCCACCTGCAGCAGCGACGGCCAGGCCAGCCCGCGCGCCGTGCGCGAGCGCTTTCTGTCAGCGCAATGCGCCGACTGCTGGGCCACCCCCGGCTCGGCCGTGCCGGCCGGCACCGTGGCGCTCGACTGGATCGTGCCCTCGGCCGAACAAGGTGATGAGGCCCCGCTGTCGGCGGCAGCCACCCGTGACAGCCTGGAGCGCCTGCCCCGCTGGGGCCTGACAGAAGAAGCCGTGCGGCAAAGTGCGGCCGCCGCCCTCGAAAAGAACCACCCGCCAGCCACCCGCCAAGGCCGCCTGCGCGTGGCCCAGGGGCGGGCCGTGAACGACTACATCGGCACCTCGGTGCAATGGCAGTCCCCCCAAAAACAAGCCGGCCAGAGCCTTTGGCTGCTGCTGGTCGAAGCCCTGCCGGCCGGCACCGAGGGCTCGCCCGTGGCACGGCTGCTGGTGCGCAACAGCCTGAACCTCGAGCTGCCCCGGCCAGGCGCCAAGCCCTGGCAAGAGCTGCGCGCCATGCGCATCCCCGAAGGTGCCAACCCCGAGCGGCTGCAGCTGCTGGGCTGGGTGCAGGATGCCCGTGGCCGTATGCTGGCCATAAGTGAAACCGTATGCGAAAACGCCCCTGAAACCGGGGCAGGTCGATAGAATCAAGCACCGGGCCCAAGATTCTTGCGCCCGGTTTTTTGTGGCCGGTATCTGCGTCCTACACGACGTCAGCGATGCCCGCGCCACTCAGGCCGGTCTCAAGCCAAGCGCTCAATCGTTTTTCAACGACCCTTCTGGAGCTTGGTTTTCTCATGGAAATTTTCGACTACGACAACATCCTTCTGCTGCCGCGCCAATGCCGCGTGGAGAGCCGGTCCGAGTGCGACGCCAGCGTCGAGCTGGGCGGACGGCGCTTCCGCCTGCCGGTGGTGCCGGCCAACATGAAGACGGTGGTCAATGAAAGCATCTGCCTGTGGCTGGCGCAGCACGGCTACTTCTACGTGATGCACCGCTTTGACATCGACAACGTGAAGTTCGTGCGCGACATGCATGAACAGGGCGCGTTTGCCTCGATCTCGCTGGGCGTCAAGGCCCCCGACTACGAGACCGTCAACACCCTGGCCGCCAGCGAACTGGTGCCCGAGTACATCACCATCGACATCGCCCACGGCCATGCCGAGAGCGTGAAGAACATGATTGCCCACATCAAGAACAAGCTGCCCACAGCCTTCGTGATTGCCGGCAACGTGGGCACGCCCGAGGCCATCATCGACCTCGAAAACTGGGGCGCCGACGCCACCAAGGTGGGCATCGGCCCGGGCAAGGTGTGCATCACCAAGCTCAAGACCGGCTTTGGCACCGGCGGCTGGCAGCTGTCGGCCCTGAAGTGGTGTGCCCGGGTGGCCACCAAGCCCATCATTGCCGACGGCGGCATCCGCGAGCATGGCGACATCGCCAAGAGCATCCGCTTTGGCGCCACCTTCGTGATGATCGGCTCCATGCTGGCCGGCCACGAGGAATCGCCCGGCGCCACGGTCGAGGTGGATGGCCGCCTCTACAAGGAGTACTACGGCTCGGCCTCCGACTTCAACAAGGGCGAATACCGCCACGTGGAAGGCAAGCGCATCCTGGAGCCCGTCAAGGGCCAACTGGCCGACACCCTGATCGAGATGGAGCAGGACGTGCAAAGCTCGATCAGCTACTCAGGCGGCAAGAAGCTGATGGACATCCGCAAGGTGAACTACGTGATCCTGGGCGGCGACAACGCCGGCGAGCACCTGCTGATGTGAGCCATGCCCGCCGCAGGGCGCCTGAAGCCCTGCGCGGCACCGGGTTGACAGCCCCCTGACAGCGAGGCGGGGGCAAATTGCACGATCATTCAGGGTCATGGACGGGCCCTTGCTGTGGCCCGTCGCCGGAAACTGCCCTCACAGGGCCCTGTTCGACCCACCGCTTCAGCCCATGACCACCGCCACCCCCTCCCCCCAACCCACCATCGCCGTGCTCGGCATCGGCCTCATGGGCTTCCCGCTGGCACGCCGGCTGTGCGAGGCCGGCTTTGCCGTGCATGCCTGGAACCGCAGCCGCGACAAGGCGGAGCGCCTGCTGCCTTTTGGCGCCACCGTGCATGACAGCCCGGGCGCCGCTGTGGCCCAGGCCGACCTGGTGGTGAGCCTGCTGGAAAACGGCGCCGTGGTCGGCGACGTGCTGTTCAAGCAAGGGGCGGCCGCCGCCATGCGCCCCGGCACCCTGGTGGTGGACATGGCCTCGATCAAGCCCGCCGAGGCACGCGACCACGCCGCCCGACTCAGTGAACAGGGCGTGGCCCACCTGGACGCCCCGGTCTCGGGGGGCACGGTGGGGGCCGAGCAGGGCACGCTGGCCATCATGGCGGGCGGCCGCGCCGCCGACTACGAACGCGCCCTGCCCGTCTTCAAGGTGTTTGGCCGCGCCACCCATGTGGGCCCGCATGGCGCCGGCCAGTTGGCCAAGCTCGCCAACCAGATGATCGTAGGCATCACCATCGGCGCCGTCGCCGAAGCCCTGCTGTTTGCCGCCAAGGGCGGGGCCGACATGGCCAAGGTGCGCGAAGCCATCGGCGGCGGCTTTGCCGAGAGCCGCATCCTGCAACTGCACGGCCAACGCATGGTCGAGCGCGACTTTGCCCCGCGTGCGCGCATGTCGGTGCAACTCAAGGACATGCGCAACGCCCTGGACACCGCCCAGGACATCGGCTTCGATGCCCCGGTCACCGCCCTGTTCGAATCCCTCTACGCCAGCGGCATCGAGCACGGCCTGACCGATCTGGACCACTCCGGCCTGTTCGTCGAACTGGCCAGCCGCAACGGCATGAGCTGACCCGATTCGGCCTCGAACAAGATTTTTTAAAAATTTTGTTCGAAAGCTTGCAAAGCCCGAATTTTTCCATGCATAATAGAGGTCTTGACGCAGTGCTGAACAGCAAAGCGGCAAGAAAACAAAGAGTGGGTTCTTAGCTCAGTTGGTAGAGCAGCGGACTCTTAATCCGTAGGTCGAGTGTTCGAGTCACTCAGGACCCACCACTCACACAGCGTCGGTTCCAACCAACGCCAAAAAGCCTGCTACTGAAAAGTCAGCAGGCTTTTTGCATTCTGGCGCACCGGCCCCTCTTGCCGGCCTCTTTGCCATCCCTTCCCGATCCCTCCACTAGCTTCCTTCCAGCCAAGGGCCGACACAGGCTCTGCGTCGGCCCTGGCTCCCATCCACCGCTCAATCCCCAGCCGATCCGGACTGGTTGATCAGCCTGCGTGCCACCTGGGGGGCCGCCGAACTGGTGCCGACCAGGCGCACCGTGGCGCCGGCACGGGTTCCGGCCGCACGCAGGCCCCGCAGCACCGGGTTCTCATCCGACACGGCCTGGTCCGTCGGCACCTTCACCACGCGGCTTGAACGGGCCGGGCGCGCGGCGTCGGGGTCGGGCTGGGGCGCCGAGTACCGGGCCCAATGCTCGGCCGGGCTGGCCTGCAGACGCGTGCCACCCACGCTGTGCACCCGGGCCCCGGTGGCGATGCTGTTGAAGGTGCCGCTGCGCCGCACCACCGGGGATACCTGCCCCGGCTGGGTGTCAAAGCGCTGGCTGCCGTCGTAGGCCGCGTCTTCGAGATGCGATTGGGTGAGGCCACTGCGCCAGCCCAGCAAGGCGTCATCGCGCTCGATGAAGGCATCGAAGGTGAGAGGAACCGCCCCCTCGTTGCACAAACGGATCTCCCAGACCCCGGCCGGCGACGTCGGTGCATGCTCTAGCAAGGAGAAGGTGGGAGCCAAGGCCAGCAGGATGCCGCTGTCGTGCTCACCACGGGCGCTCTGGCGCAAAAAGATCGAGGTGGCCAGAGGCAGCCCATCGGGCGCAGCCCAGACGCCCGCATCGCCCAGCCGTTGCGTGGGCAGGGCCTCCCGGCCCGGCGGCCTGAGTGTCACCGACAGGCCGGAGGCCACCTCGCGAGGCAGCCAGATTTCCAGGAAGTTCTGCGTCGTGTCTCCCGGCGAGCAGCGCCATCGCAGCTTGCAGTGCTCGCCCGGGGCCAGGGTGGCATTGCCATGGGTGCGCGCCTGGTAGGCGTTGCTGGTGGGCAGCACCAGGCTCAGGCCGCCGCGCCAGCAACCCACCAATTCGTCCAGGGCGCGCTCGAAAATGCTGCTGCCATCGTGCGGCCCTGCCAGGGTGCCCCAGCTCATGTTGACCACCACCTTGGCCTCCAGAGCGCAGCAGGACAGGATGTACAGCAGCCCATCGAGCAGGTGCGCCCGCATCGACCCGCCCGAGGTGTCCTTGACCGTGGCCCAATCGAGTTGCACCGCCACGATGGGGCAGCGGCTGGCCAGGTCCGTCGCGGCCTGCCAACCGGGTGGAGCGAGCGGATCCCAGGCCTGGTCTGGCCCCAGGCCTGCAACGCTGGCCGTGAACTCCCAGGGGCCAGCGGCAATGTCGAGCACAAAAGTGCCGTGATTGACCCGCTGCTCCAGGGCCAGGCCGCCCCGCAGTCGCCGGTAGACCGCCGACTCGTCGTCCACCCCGGCCACCAGGCTGCGCCTGACTTCGGCATCGATGTCCGACCCACTGAGCTCCAAGCCATAGGCAAACCCCGCTGGCCGACGCCCGGCGCCCTTCTCATCCTGCCGCCAGAAGTGCGCAATGCGGGTCGCCTCGCCCGCCGCGGCCGCCCGGCGAAAACGCGGGTGGGCAAACGCCAGCCCGCCGTCGATCAGGCCCAACACCGACCCCTGCAGCAAGGCTGGCGCCGATGGCTGTGGCGCAGCGGATGCGGTGCTGTTCGGCACCGGATCGGGCACCGCCCCTGGGCGCGCGCGACTCAGTTCGAAACGCCGGATCAAAGGCTTCAACTCGGCATACCGGGCAAAGAACGTCGGGTCGGCGAGCGCGGTGCAAAAACCCAGGCGCTGCCCCAAGCGCTGCTCCAGCCAGAGGTAGGCCGGGGGAATGCGCAGGCTGGCACCGGCCTGCTGCGCCAGGCGGGCCACGGTGGTGCCCGCGTTGAGCTCGATCAGCAGATTCAGGGCCCCCCCCTCCAGTGGGGCCCCGGCTTGCCCGTGGGCGCGCGGGCCCACGGCCTCGGCCCACATCAGGTAGGGGTCATGCCCCTCACGCTGGGTGGGCGACGACCAATCCAGACCCGTCCAGCGACCTCGCGGCAAGGGCGACCAGTGCAGGGGCCCTGCGGCCCCGTGTGCAGTGCTGCGGCCCATGGCTCATACCCACTCGGCCGCAGCCAGTTGCCAAAGGCTGCCCAGCCAGGCCGAAGCCGCCAGGCTCTGGGCCGAGGTCGCCCGCAGGTGATAGGCCGGTGCACCGGCGCCGTCCAGCGCCAGGCGCGGGTCAAAGTCTTCGGCCGCAGGGTAGTGGCTGCCGTCGAAATGGCGCGCGTGAAAGCCAGCGCCCACGCCACTGCGGGCCCGCACGAACTCTGCCAGGCTGGTGCCCAGCAGGCGGCCGGCCGCCGAGTCCACCGGGTAATGCAGGCCGGCCACCGTGCGGTTGACCGCCACGCGCGCTGCCAGGCGCTGCAATTGCACATCCCTCACGTCATCGCTGGGCAACAAGTGGCTCAGCAGTGCAGTCAACAGATAAGACTCGGTGGCATGCCCGCTGGGCCAGCTGGCATGCCCGGGGGTGGGCAGCACGGGCTGGATCTGGGGCGACAGCTGCACCGGCCGGGGCACATCAAAGCCCAGCTTCAGCCGCATTTCGACCAGGTTGGCCAGGCCCAGGGCCGCGCCCAGCAGCTCCAGGGTGTGCTTGTGGCGCTCGGCATTCAGCCCCAGGATGGGGGCGATGAAGTCCAGCGCTCCGTTGACCTGGGCCAGGATTTCGCCGCCCCGGTCGTCGCGCAGTTCGGCATAGTGGGCCACCAGGTCCAGCTGTCCACGGAAGGTGTCGGGGCCCGGACGACTCAGGCGCACCACCTCGACCGGTGCGGCGCCAGGCCCTTGAAACACCAGCGCCAGGGCATGGCCGTGATGCTCGAAGTGAAGGCCCGCCAGCATCTCAAAGGACACCGTGCCCACCCGGGCCGCAGCCCGGCTTCGGGCCAAGGCCTGCACAGCGTCCACCGCCGGCAAGGTGGGCGCCGTGCTCAAAGGCACCGGCAAGCCGACCAGGGCCGCGCGGGTGTTGGTCAGCGCCGAGGCCAGCAGCTCGGGGCTGAGGGCGGCAGCATACCCGCCGGAATAGCCTCCTGAGTAGCCTCCTGAGTAGCCCCCTGAATAGCCTCCGGAGTACCCACCGGAATAACCTCCCGAATAGCCTCCCGAATAGCCTCCTGAATACCCCCCTGAATATCCGCCCGAATAACCACCTGACATGACTCGCCCTCCTTGAGATGGGTTGTTGAAATCAGTCCGACGCCGCCCTCAGGTCAGCGTCACAGTCCGCAATCCGTTCCGCGCCCGCGGTCTGGGCCGGGCGCTCAGGCCTCAGGCACGCCCAGCGCGCGCAGCGCCGCCATGCAGCGCTGGCGCGTCACGCTGTGGCCGCTGCCGATGGCCATGTAGGTCTCGATGGTCAGTTCGGGCTGCTCCTGCAGCAGGCTGGCCAGCGTCTGCCGGGCCGCGTCCATGGCCCCCAGCTCCACCTGGGCGGTCAGCAGCACACGGTAGGCCGGCGCGTGGTGCCGGTTGGCCTGGATCGAGCGCTGCGCATAGCGCAAAGCCCCTTCATGGTCGTGGTTGGTCAGCAAGGCCGAGGCGGTGATCAGGTCGTAAAAGTACCGGATCGGGTCCAGCGGCGACAAGGCCTCGGCATACAAGGCCTCCGCCACGGACTCGGGGGCCGAGCCCCACATCGACGACAGCACGCTCTTGAACAGCCAGGCCATCGACTCATTCGGGTTGGCCTTGACGGCGGCGTTCAGGCGCTGCTCTGCCAGGCCGAACTCACCGAGCAGCTGGGTGTAGATGTGCCCCTCCACCGACAGCGTGAGCGCGTTTTCCGGCTCCAGATCCAGCGCGCGCTGGGTCTGGCTCAAGGCGAGTCGCACCTCGCGCTGCGGATCGGGGCTGAGGCCGCGCACGATGTTCAGCACATGCCACTTGGCCAGCCAGGCCCGCAAGCTGGCCTCGCGCCCATGGCGTTCGATCAAGGCCGTCAGGATCTCGCGACTGCGCTGGAAGTCAGCCAACGACGCCCGGTGCATCAAGGCAATGCCCCCCACCATCAAGGCATTGCTGTCCAGCCGCGGCAAGGGCTGTGACAAGGCCTGCCCCACCTCGGCGTTGACGATGCGGTGGTTGACCGCCTGGCTCAGCTGTTCGATGAGCTGGCTGGAGACCTGCAGCAGGTCCAGCGTGTCATCGCTGAGCCGCTCGGCCCAGATCACCTCGCCACGGCGGGTGTCGGTGAGCTCGGCCATGATCAGGGTGCGCGCGCCCTGAACCGCGTAACTGCCCGAGAGCAGGTAGGCCGCCGCCAGGCGTTCGCCGGCCACCGTGGCGCCGTCGCTGCGCTCGCGCAGGCCCTGCGTGGACATGCGTGAGATCACCCGCACATCCGGCAGCCGCGACAAGCGGGCAATGACCCCGTCGGCGATCAGGTCGCCGATCACCCAGTCCTGCCCCTCTGTGCTGCGGCTGCGGAAAGGCGCAACCGCCACGGTGGGGCGCAGCGGCTTGCGTTCTTCGCTGACCGTGCGCAACACCGGGTTGATGCCCGGCGGGCCCAGACGGAAAGCCCGCACAGGGGCCTCCAGGTGCTTGAGGTAACACTCCCCCAGGTCACACAGCTCGCCATCCAGCCCGTCCACGAGCAGATCGCGCATGTCCAGGCTGACCACGGTCTCACCCGGCCCGGCCAGGGTGCACAGCCGGGTGGCCAGATTCACGCCCTGGCCATAGATGTCGTCGGCCCCCTGGTAGACAGGGGCTGCATGCAAGCCGATGCGCAGCGCCATGCCCCCGGTGCGCAGCGCCGTCAGGCCGACGCCCTGCAGCAAGGCGTGCAATTGCTGAGCCACGGTGGCGGCCCGCCCGGCCAGGGCAAACTCGGCCATCAAGCCGTCGCCCAGGCTCTTGACCACCCGGCCCGATGCGCCCTCGATCAGACGCCTGGCCTGCACCGTGAAGGCATGCCAGCGGGTCACCGTGCCATGCTCGTCCTCCTGCATCAGACGGACCGACTCCACCAGATCGACCACCAGGATCACCCGCGTGGCGCCGGGCAGACGCAACTGTTCGGCACCGAGGTGGCCCGCAGCAGCTTCGGCAGAATCAATCAGCTTCGATGGACTCACGGCGTGGGTGGGAAGGTTGCAAATACGCGTTCAAGTGAAGCGATGACCGCGTGGCCTGACCGAAAGCACAGCCTGGCATCTGATCACCTGTGACCGCAATGATTACACATCATCACAAATCCAGACAGGCCTGGCGCCATCAGCCAGCCAGGTCTGACGCCACATCGGCGCGAGCCTGCAACCAGGGCAGCAAATCAACCAGCAGCATGGGCCGGGCAAAAAAGAAACCCTGGGCAAAGGTGCATCCCATGCGCCGCAACACCTCACCGGTCTCGGCGTCTTCGATGCCCTCGGCCACCGTGCTCATGCCCAGCAGGGCCGACAACTCCAGCGCCGATTTGACAATGTGGAAGCTGCGCTCACCCCGGTGCAGGCGCTCGACAAAGCTGCGATCGATCTTGAGGCAGGAAAAAGGCAGGGTCTGCAAGTAGCCCAGGCCGGCGTACCCGGTGCCGAAGTCGTCCAGCGCCACGCCCACGCCCAGGCCACGCAAGGCCTGCACCACATGGGTCACCACCTCGACGCTGCTGATCACGATGGACTCGGTCAATTCGATGTGCAGCTCGTCCGGGCGCATCCGGTGTTCTGCCAGACAGGCCTGGATGCGCTGCATCGCACCGGGCGCACAGAGCTCGGGTGCCGACAGGTTGACACTCATGAAAGCGGGCGCACCCGCCTGCCCCCAGCAAAGCCCGCGCAACTGAGCCCAATCGGCCGCTGCGCGCTGCATCACGAACTCCCCCACCCGGTGAATCAGGCCCGTCTTTTCTGCCAAGGGGATGAACTCATCCGGGCTGATCAAGCCCAATGCCGGGTGGCGCCAGCGCACCAGGGCCTCCAGGCCGGCCACGCGGCCATCCGACAGCCACACGATGGGCTGGTAGTGCACCTCCAGCTGCCCCAGCCGCAGGCCATCTGACAGACTCTGGGCCAGCGACAGTGTGCGCAAAGCCGCCATGTGCAGGCGTTCGTCAGGGTCGAGTTCCGTGGCTGAGCGTGGGGACTGGCGCTCAAAGCCCTCCAGCTCCAGCCGGGCTGCGCGCTCGCTGCGCACCCGGTCGAGCAGCACCTTGACCAGGTACTGCACCACCGGATCCGCCTGTTGCAACAGGCCTTCGATGTGGCTGCGGTCGATGCGGATCAGCCGGGTCGGCACCAGGGTTCGCACCGTGGCGCTGCGAGGCAAGCCATCCAGCAGGGCGATTTCGCCGAACATCGCGCCCTCGGCCAACACCTCGATGCGCCGCTGTGCGCCTTCGGGGCCCAGCAGAATCTCCACGCAGCCACTGTCGATCACATAGGCGGCCTCTCCCGCGTCACCCGCGCGAAAGATCGTCGTATCGGCTGCAAAGGTTTCCCGCTGGAAACCGGTGGACACATCCGCCATGAATGGCTCCCTTCAGCGGCATTCAGCATAGCAGGATGTATCTCCCCGTTACAAGGCAGCCCGGGTCCCCCAGCGGGGGATTCCGGTCAAGCCAAAAATCCTGTTTCCAAATTCAATGACGAACAAAAACCTTACATGCCGTTACCACGATCGTCATTGAAAAGCAGCCGTTCATGGCGATGATTTCAACTCTTCCTGCTTCAAGGAAACCCTCTTTCAAGGAGCATGTCCATGAGCTTGAACACTCAACCAACGCCGGTGCCCGCCGGCCTCCCCACCGCTGTGCTGGCGCGTCAGGTTGGCGGACCCGAACTGGCCCGCGCCGTGACGGCTGAATCGCCCGAAGAGCAAGGCAAAGCCGTGTCGCTGTTGATCGGTCAGGTCTATGAATCGGCCAGCCCGCCGCTGAAGGCGCGCCTGCTGCAGCGCCTGGTGGCCCCCCTGGGGGTGCTGGCCGCAGTGGCCGTGGCCCACGGCGCATTTGCCCGCATCAAGTTACAGACGGGCTGGCAGGACCTGCCAGGCCTGCAGGGCCTGGGCCCCGAATTGCAGAAGATCAGCGTGGACGACGTGGTGGCCCTGGCCGACCGCGTGCAACTGCTGGGCACCGACGCCCTGCTGCGCCTGGCCGATGTGATCGGAAAATCACCGGTGCTGGCCTCCTCGGCGGCAGCAGCCCTGCTGATGACCTTGCTGATCCGCTCGGCACAGAACAGCCCACCGGCTGAAGATTAAGAGATCAGACTCAGCCCCACCTCGCCCCAGGACCCGAGTCGGCCCTGCACGCTCACCCCAGCTTCCAGCGCCCACAGCAGGCCGGTACAGGACCCCGTGGTCACGATCTGGCCGCCGCGCAGCGGCAGACCCCGCCGGGCCGTGTGCCCGATCAGCCAATCCACCAGCCGGCGCAGGTCTTGCGCCGGGTTGCCGCCCACCGTGCTGGCCACCGTCTGGCCGTTCCAGCACAGCGTGGCGCCCAGGGTCGGCAGATCGGGTTCGGGGTCGGCCGCGCCCAGCGGGCGCGCGGGCCCCAGGATCAAAGCGCCATGGCTTTGCAGATCGGCCAGCCGCAGCAGGGCCGGGCTGGCCTGACCCGCGGCCAAGCGCGAGTCCACCCACTCGATGGCCGGCAGCACCGCATCGAACACCGTGCACAAGAGGGCATCGCCC
Organism: Curvibacter gracilis ATCC BAA-807; assembly: GCF_000518645.1. Lineage (GTDB taxonomy): Bacteria > Pseudomonadota > Gammaproteobacteria > Burkholderiales > Burkholderiaceae_C > Curvibacter > Curvibacter gracilis. The sequence continues at coordinate 94,441 of NZ_JADZ01000023.1, forward strand.
AGCCCCTGCTGCTGGGGCGGCAGGTCGTGCGCCACGCGCAGGGCCAGTTCCACCTCCAGCCCCCGCAAGGCACCCCGGGGTGGGCTCAGGGCCACGCCTGAAGCCAGCAGGCCGGCCGCGGGCAGGGGCGCGCAGATGGGAGTGTGGGTGGGGCCGGCCGCGCCCACTTTCCAGCCCCCGACCGGGCCCAGCCAACGCAGGCTCTGATCCTGCACGGCATAGGCGGCGGCCGCATCGGACAAGGTAGAGGCATCGCAGACCGGGCCGCTGACCCGGGGCCGGCCGGGCTGCCGGGCCTGCCACAAGGCCTGGGCCAGGGCCGCAGGCGTCATGCCAGGGCCTCAGCGGGCGCGGGCTCCAGGCCGGGCGGCCAGAGCGGGCCCTGGCGCAGCACGGGCTCCCACTCGCGGGCCAGGGCCAGCACGGCAGCGTCAGCGCCGGCCGGGCCGATCAATTGCAGGCCACAGGGCAGCCCGTCCACCAAGCCGGTCGGCAGGCTGATGGCGGGCAGGCCGGCGGCATTGGCGAGCGCGGTGAACACCGCATGCCCGCGCGGGCCCACGGCCTGGCCATCGATCTGTTCGGGGTGGCTGGCCCCCAGCGGCCAGGCCACACAGGCCGTGCTCGGGGTGAGCACAAAGTCGGCCTGCTCGAACAGATCACGCATCGTCTGCTGCAGCACGTGGATGGCCGCCAGCAGGCGAAACAGGCTTTGCGCCGTGCCCTGGCGCCCGGCGGCCAAGGCGGCCTGCGCCACCGGGCCGGCCAGGCGCAGATCGGCCGGGGCCGGCTGCCCGGTGCCGAGGCGGGCCCAGGCCGCGGGCGTGTCCAGCAACCAGGCCAGGCCCACACCATTGAGGCTGGACCAATGCTGGTTCAAATCGTCGGCCAGATCGAACGCGGCGGGCTGCACCAGCTCATGGCCCAGCGCCTGCAAGCCCTCGGTCACCTGGGCCAGGCGCTCACGCACCCCGGCCTGCACCGGGTGCTGGCCGAAACGGGGCAGCACCAGGATGCGGGCCGGTCGGGAGGGCGGCTCGGGCAGAGCGGCCTTCGCACCACCGGCCAGCACCCCCAGCAAGGTCTGCAGGTCGCGGCTGCTGCGGGCCAGCCCACCCACCACCTCATAGTCCAGAAAGATCTCAGGCAGGCCGCCCGCCCGCGGCACCCGGCCGGCCGAGGGCTTGAAGCCCAGCACGCCGCAGTGGGCGGCCGGCCGGCGGATCGAGCCACCGCCATCGGTGGCCAGCGCCAATGGGCCCAGGCCGGCGGCCACGGCGGCCGCGGCACCGCCCGACGATCCGCCGGGCGTGCGGCCCAGGTCCCAGGGGTTGTGGCAGGGGCCGTGCAAGAGGTTGTCGGTGATGCCCTGCATGGCAAATTCAGGCAGGTGGGTCTTGGCCCACAGCACGGAACCGGCGGCGCGCAGCCGGGCCACCGGCAGTTCGTCGGCCGGGCGGGGCTGCTCGGGCAGCAGGCGGCTGCCCCAGCGGGTGGGCCAGCCCTGCACGTGCAGGTTGTCTTTGACCGTGACGGGCACGCCGTCGAGCTCGCTCAGGGGCTGCCCCTGGGCCCAGCGCCGGGTGCTGGCCCGGGCGGCAGCCAGTGCGCCTTCGGGGTCGCGCCAGATCAGCGCGTTCAGACGCTCCCGGGTGGCCGCATCCCGTGCCAGGCAGGCCTGCAAGGCCTGCTCGGGTGTGAAGCGGCCCGCCCGGTAACCAGCCACCAGCGCGGTGGCATCCAGGCGCCAGAGCGCTGGGCCGGTCATGGGATGCAGCTTGTTCGGGTGAGGCCGCTCATTGCGGCAGGTCGCCCGCGGGGCGGCCCAGCCACTTCACGGCCAGGCGGTCCAGATCGCCACTCTTCTTGGCCTCCAGCAGGATCTCGTTGACGCGCAGGCGCAGCTTGTCTTCGCCCTTGGCCAGGCCGATGTAGTTGGGCGAGTCCTTGAGCACGAACTTGTACTCGGTGCCCAGCTGCGGGTTGCGCGCCATCATGGCGCCCGCCACCTGGGCGCTGGTGGCGATGAACTGGGTCTGGCCCGCCACGAAGGCCGAGATGGTGGCGGTGTTGTCCTCGAATCGGCGCACCTCGGCGCTGGCCGGGGCCACCTTGGTGAGTTCGGTGTCGTCCACCGAGCCGCGGGTCACGCCGATGGATTTGCCGGCCAGCTCGGCGGGCGCCTTCAGGGCCTGGGTCTTGGGGCCGAAGACGGCGATGAAGAAGGGCGAATAGGCCACGGTGAAGTCGATCACCTTCTCGCGCTCGGCGTTCTTGCCCAGGGTGGAGATGACCAGATCGGCCTTGTGGGTCTGCAGGTAGGGCACGCGGTTGGAGCTGGTGACCGGCAGCAGCTCGGCCTTCACGCCCAGCTTGTCGGCGATCAGCAGGCCCACATCGATGTCCAGGCCCTGGGGCTTGAGGTCGGTGCCCACAAAGCCATAGGGCGGAAAGTCGGTCGGGATGGCCAGGCGCAGGGTCTTGTTCTTCAGCACCTCATCGAGGGCGTTCTGGGCATGGGCGCCTTGCAACAGGCCCAGGTTCAGGCCCAGGGCCAGAGTGGCACCGGCCAGTGTGATCAGCGATTGGCGTTTGCAGGGAATCATGACGGGGTCCTGTGGTCGTGGGTGATGGAAGATCACCGCCGGGGCGGTGCCTGACCCACTGCCATGCAAGATGTCTGCCTGCCCTGACAGACCCGCCGAAACGCCCTGGTTTGGTGCAAAACCGGGTGAACCAGGCTGACCACGCCACAAAACAGGGCGCGCGCCGGGGCCTGGGCCGCCCGCCGCGCTCAGAGCTCCAGCAAGGTCTCGCTGCCGTCCAGCGCCACCACCGTGGGCGCGGCCCCGGGTCGGATCTCGATCGGCGCGCCGTGGTATTGGTCGCGCGGAAACTCCAGGGCCGAGGGGCCGAACACCTCACGCACCACGGCGATCTCGTGCATCAGCGAGGCGTGGTCTTCAGGCGACAGGATGAATCGGGGGTATTGGTTCTGGTGCTGCTTCCAGTGCGACTGGAGAGCAGAGTTCATGGCTTCGTAAAGGCTGGGCATCCATGTATTGTGCCCGCCCGTCAAGGCGCCGCGGGCCGCTGGGCGGCGGTCCAGGCGGCACAGGGCTGCCAATGGGCCAGCCATGCCAGGAAGGCCGGCGCCGGCATGGGGCGGGCGATCACATAGCCCTGGGCCAGCTCGCAGCCCATGGCCAGCAGGCGGCTGCCTTGTTCGAGGTGCTCCACCCCTTCGGCCACCACCTGCCGGTTGAAGGCCTTGGCCAGGCTGATCACGCCCTGCACGATGGCCAGGTCTTCCTCGTCCACCAGCATGTCGCGCACAAAGCTCTGGTCGATCTTGAGGGTTTCGGCGGGCAGCCGCTTGAGGTAGGTGAGCGAGGAGTAGCCGGTGCCGAAGTCGTCCACCGCAAAGTGCACGCCCATGTCGCGGCATTCGCGCATCACCCGCGAGGCCTGGTGGATGTCTTCGAGTGCGCTGCTCTCCAGCACCTCCAGTTCGAGCCGGCTCGGGTCCACGTCGGGGAAGTCGGCCAGGCAGGCCCGCAGGTGGGCGGCAAAACCGCCTTGCAGCATCTGGCGCGCCCCCACGTTGACACTCAGGCCCAGCACCAGGCCCTGGCGCGACCAATCCTCCAACTGGCGCAAGGCCTCGCGCAACACCCAGTCGGCCAGGGTGTCTTCCAGGTCCTGCCCGCTGATCAGGGGCAGAAAGGCGGGCGGGTGCAGCAGGCCGCTGCTCGGGTGATGCCAGCGCAGCAGCGCCTCCACCCCCACCACCGCGCCCGTGCGCATGTTGACCTTGGGCTGGTAATACAGCTCGAACTGCTGCTGCTCCAGCCCCAGGCGCAGGGCGGCCAGCACGCCGGCGCGGCTGCGCATGCGGGCGTCGTGCACCGGATCGAACAGGTGGTAGCGGTTCTTGCCCAGTTGCTTGGCCTGGTACATGGCCTGGTCGGCATGGCGCAGCAGCTGGTCGACATCGGAATCGTCCTGCGGGAACAAGGTGATGCCGATGCTGGCCGACACCTGCAACAGCCGATCACCCACCCCCAAGGGGGCGGCACAGGCCAACAGCAGGCGCTCCACCAGGGGCAGGCAGGCCTCGGCCCCAGGCAACTGGCCCAGCACCACCACGAACTCATCGCCGCCCATGCGCGCCAGGGTGTCGGATTCGCGCAGCGCCATCTTCATCTGGCCGGCCACCGCCACCAGCAGGGCGTCGCCCACATCGTGACCATGGCTGTCGTTGATGGCCTTGAAGCCGTCCAGATCCAGGTACAGCACCGCCAAGGCCTGGCTTTGGCGACGGCTGTGCGCCATGCTCTGGCGCAGGCGATCGGACAGCAGCAGGCGATTGGGCAGACCGGTCAGGGCATCGAAATGGGCCAGGTGCTCCAGCCGCTCCTGCTGCACCCGCATCGAGGTCACGTCGGCAAACAGCGCGACATAGTTCTGCGGCTGGCCTGCGGCATCATCGACCCGGCTCACGGTGAGCAGGCCGGCGTAGGCCTCGCCGTTCTTGCGCCGGCTCCACACCTCGCCCTGGCAGCGGCCCTGGGCCTGCAGCTCGGCCAGCAGTTGCTGCACCACGTCCGGGCCGTCGCGCCCCGAGCGCAGAAAGTGGGCGGTGCGGCCCAGCACCTCCTCGCGCGCATAACCGGTGATGCGCTCGAAAGCCTGGTTCACATCCACCATGCGCCCCTGCGGGTCGGTGATGACCACCCCCTCGTTGGCATGGGTGAACACGCTGGCCGTGAGCCGCAGTTGCTCCTCCAGCCGCTTCTGGTGCGACACGTCGCGCATGATGGTGGAGGCGCCTGACACCCGCCCCAGGGGGTCGCGCACCGGCGAGATGGTGACGGACACGGCCAGGCGGTGCCCGTCGCGGTGGCAGCGCTGGGTCTGGAAATGCGCGATGCGCTGGCCCGCCGCGATGCGGCGCAGGATCTCGACCTCTTCGCTCTGGCGCTCAGGCGGCAGCAGGCGCAGCATGGGCTGGCCGATCATCTCGTCGGCGCGGTAGCCGAACAACTGCTCGGCGGCAGCGTTCCAGCTGGTGACGATGCCCTGCGTGGTCTTGCTGATCACCGCGTCGTCGGTGGATTCGACAATCGACTGGAACAGCTGGGAGCGGTGCCACAGCTCGACCCGCTCGCTGATGTCGCGCGCGATCTTCGAGGCGCCCACGATGCGCCCGCTGGCATCGCGGATCGGCGAGATGGTGACCGACACATGCAGGCGCCGGCCGCTCTTGTGCAGGCGCACGGTCTCGAAGTGGTCCACCCACTCGCCCTGCACGATCTTCTCGAGGATGAAGCTTTCTTCGTTCTGCCGTTCCGGCGGAAACAGCCGCAGCAGGGGCTGCCCCAGCATCTCGTGCGCGGTATAGCCGAACAGACGCTGCGCCGCAGGGTTCCAACTGGTCACCACCCCGTCCAGGGTCTTGGTGATGATGGCGTCGTCGCAACAGCGCAGCACGGCCTCATAGAACAGGGCCGGGTCATCAGACCGGGTATCGCAGGAAGGCATGCACGCTCCCTCAAACAGAGTGACTCAAGCGCCAGCCCGGCTCCAGCCCTTCTGCGGATACCTGCCCGCCAGAATCAGCCAGCCCTCCCAAGCCACGCATTGCAAGGCCGGTTGCACATCAACATGTGCCGGCCATTCTTTCAACACCCCATTGTGAGCGCAAATCGGTTTTTGTGGGCAGGGGCCACGCCCTGCCCCAGGCGCCCCCGAGCCCTCAACTGCTCAGTGCGAAACCGGTGTCGAAGGTGCTCTTGGTGTCCAGGCGCTGGCGGATCAGGCCAGCCTCGAAGTAGAAGTCGGCCGTGCGCTGCTGCTCGGCCACCACGGCCGCGTCGATGGTCTGCCAGCGGGTCTGGCGGCGTTCGAACTGCAGGCGGGCCGCATCGGCCGGGATGCCGATGATGCGCGCCAGGGTGTCGCCGAACTCGGCCGGGTGCTGGCTGGCCCAGCGCTGGGCGCGGGCGGCGCGCTGGGCAAAGTCTTGCAGCACGGCGCGCTTGTCACGCAGCGCGGTGTCGGTGGCGGCCAGAAAGCTCAGGCCGCTCCACAGGCCGCGGCCGCTCACCAGCACGCGGGCATGGCCACCCGTCTCCGCCAACGCGGTGTAGGGCTCCCAGGTGGCCCAGGCATCCACCGCCCCGGTGCTGAGGGCCAGCTTGGCCTCGGCCGGAGGCAGAAAGCGCCATTGCACGTCCTCGCTCTTCAGGCCCACCGAGGCCAGGGCTTTCAGGGTGACAAAGTGCCCGATCGAGCCGCGGTTGGTGGCCACGCTGCGGCCCTTGAGGTCACGCGCATCCTTGAGCGGCGAATTGGGCGCCACCAGCACCGCCGTGCCATAGGCATCGGAGCGGTTGACGGCAAAGGCCTTGACGCGGCTGCCCGCGGCCAGCGAGAAGATCAGCGGGGCATCGCCGATCGGCCCCAGGTCGACCGCCTGGGCGTTCAGGGCCTCGGCCAGGGGGGCTGCGGCCGGGAACTCGGTCCACTGGATGTCGTAGCTCAAGCCCTTGAGCTCGCCTGCGGCCTCCAGCAAGGCGTGCAGCCCGCCCTTCTGGTCACCGGCCTTGAGCAGGGGCCGGCTTTGGGCGCGCACCGGCAGGGCCGGGCCCGTCAACAGGCCGGCGGCGCCGGCCAGGCCCAGCCACTGGTGAAAACGACGACGATGCATGGTGAGCTTTCTCAGACACGGAAAGCCTGGATTGCAGCAGCGCCCGGCGCCAGCCACAACGACTCATTTCGCACATCGTTATGCACGAAGTCATGCGCGCGGCGATCGACAGGTCTTCAGGCCGGAGCCCCCGGGATCGGCAGCGACTCGAAGCCCCGGAACTCCTCCAGCGAGAAGCTGGTCTGCACCTGGCGCACCCCGGGCAAGCGGTGCAGGCGGCGCTGCAGCAGGGCCGAGTAGGCGTCGAGGTCGGGAGCCACCACCATCAGCAGAAAGTCGGCCGCCCCAGTGACGCCATGGAACATCACCACCTCGGGGATGGCCAGCACCGCCTGCACAAACTCAGCCGAGCGCTGCTCGTTCTGGAAGTCGATGCTGATGCTGACAAAAGCCACCACCCCATAGCCCAGCTTGCGGCGCTGCAGGCGGGCGTGGTAGCCCTCGATCAGGCCCAGCTCCTCAAGCCGGCGGATGCGGCGCCAGCAGGGCGACTGCGACAGGCCCGTGAGCTGAGCCAGGTCACTGGTGGTCAGGCGGGCATTGCCCTGCAGGGCACGAAGCAGCTGCCGATCGGTTTCATCGAGCTCGATTTGCATTGATATTCCACCAAACAATAATTGGCGGGTATTTTTATCCACAAATCAAAATTTTGTTGGATGAATACCAGAGCGACAACACAATTGACGCACAAAGCAACTTTCAACCAAGACAAACTGCCATGAACCCAAGCCAGTCCGCCCTGATGTCCCACGTGCCCGCCTTCCCGGGCGACCCCATCCTCTCGCTGATGGAGGGCTTCCAGGCCGACCCGCGCCCCAACAAGGTCAGCCTGAGCATCGGCCTGTACTTTGACGAAAACGGCCAGGTGCCGCTGCTGCCCTCGGTGCGCCGTGCCGAAGCCGCGCTGATGCAACACAACGGCCCCCGCTCCTACCTGCCCATCGACGGCCTGCCCACCTACCGCGCGGCGGTGCAGCGCCTGATCTTCGGCGCCACGCACGAAGCTGTGCTCAGCCAGCGCATCGCCACCCTGCAAAGCCCGGGCGGCTCGGGTGCCTTGAAGGTGGGCGGCGACTTTCTGCGCCGCTACTTTCCGGACAGTGGCCTGTGGCTCAGCGATCCGAGCTGGGAAAACCACCGCACCATCTTCGAAGGCTGCGGCTTCACGGTGCAGAACTACCCCTACTTCGACCCGCTGACCGGCTCGGTGCGCTTCGAGGACATGCTGGCCAGCCTGAAATCCCTGCCCGAGCGCAGCATCGTGCTGCTGCATGGCAGCTGCCACAACCCGACCGGCGTCGACCTGAGCCAGAGCCAGTGGCTGGCGGTGATCGAAGTGCTGCAAAGCCGGGGCCTGATTCCGTTCATCGACCTGGCCTACCAGGGCTTTGGGGATGGCCTGGACGAAGACGCCTTCGCCCCGCGCGCCATGGCCGAGGCCGGCCTGACCTGCCTGGTGGCCAACTCGTTCTCGAAGAACTTCTCGCTGTATGGCGAGCGTTGCGGCGCCCTGAGTGTGGTGTGCCCCGATGCGGCCACCGCCGAGCGCGTGCTGGGCCAGCTCAAGGCCACGGTGCGGGCCAACTACTCGACCCCGCCCATGCACGGGGCCCAGGTGATTGCCCAGGTGCTCAACGAGCCCGAGCTGCTGGCCCTGTGGACGGCCGAGACCACGGCCATGCGCAGCCGCATCCGCCGCATGCGCGAGCACCTGCACGCCGCCCTGAACCAGCGCTTCCAGGGCCGGCGTAATTTCGACTACCTGCTGAGCCAGCGCGGCATGTTCAGCTACACCGGGCTGAGCGCCGAGCAGGTGGACCGCTTGCGCGCCGAGCATGCGGTGTACCTGGTGCGCTCGGGTCGCCTGTGCGTGTCGGGCCTGACCGACAACAACCTGAGCCATGTGGCCAACGCCATCGCCGCCGTGCTGGAAGCCGCATGACCGAGGCGGCCTCCGACCACGCCAACAACGCCTGCCTGGCGGAGTTGCAGGCCGCGCTGGGCCCCCAGGGCCTGCGCCTGGGCGAGCAGATCGAAGGGCCGCGCTGCACCGACTGGAGCGGCCACCCACCCGTGCGCCCGCTGGCCTTGCTGCGGCCCGGCAGCACGGCCGAGGTGTCGGCGGCCCTGGCCATCTGCCACCGCCACCACATCGCGGTGGTGCCCCAGGGCGGGCTGACCGGCCTGGCCGGCGCGGCCGTGCCGGTGGCCGGCGGGGTGGCCCTGTCGCTGGAACGCATGAAAGCCATCGAAGCCGTGGACGCACGGGCCGCCACCCTGACCGTGCAGGCCGGCGCCACGCTGCAGGCCGTGCAGGAGGCCGCGGCCGAAGCCGGCCTGGCCTTCGGGGTGGACCTGGGCGCGCGCGGCAGCTGCCAGATCGGGGGCAACCTGGCCACCAATGCCGGCGGCAATGGCGTGATCCAGTACGGCATGATGCGCGAGCAGGCCCTGGGCCTGGAGGTGGTGCTGGCCGACGGCACGGTGCTCGACATGCTGCGCCCCATGCTCAAGAACAACACCGGCTACGACCTCAAGCAGATGTTCATCGGCGCCGAGGGCACGCTGGGGGTGATCACCCGGGCCGTGCTGCGCCTGCGCCCGGCCCCGTTGGCGCGCGCCACCGTGCTGCTGGCCCTGCCCGATTTCGAGGCGGCCATGGCCTTGCTGAGCCGCTTGCAGGCCGCCTTCCCCGGCGCGCTGGCGGCGTTCGAACTGATGTGGCGCGACTTTGTCGAGCTGTCGCTCGAATGGAAGACCGCCCCCCCACCCTTTGCCGAGCCGCATGCCTTTCTGGCCCTAGCCGAGGTGACGGGCGCCAGCGAGGCGGCCTTGCAGCAGGCGCTGGAAGAACTGCTGGCGCCTGCCCTCGAAGAGGGCCTGGTGGCGGACGCGGTGCTGCCGCCTTCGCGCGCCCAGGCCGCAGCGCTGTGGCGCATCCGCGAGGCCACGGCCGAGTTCCCGACCCGCATGCAGCCCATCAATTTCGACATCAGCCTGCCCCTGGCGGTGATCGGCGACTTTGCCCAGGCCTGCGTGGCCGCGCTGGAGCAACGCTGGCCCGGTCAGCGCAGCGTGCGCTTTGGCCACCTGGGCGACGGCAACCTGCACCTGAGCACCGACGCACGCTCGCTGGGCGGCATGTCGTTGGCCGAAGCGGAGTCGGCGGTCGAAGAACTGGTCTACGGCTTGCTTGCCACCTACGGCGGCAGCGTGTCGGCCGAGCATGGCATCGGCCTGCACAAAAAGCCCTACCTGGGCCTGAGCCGCAGCCCGGCCGAACTGGCCGCGATGCGGCAGATCAAGCAGGCCCTGGACCCGCTGGGCCTGATGAACCCCGGCAAGATTTTCTGAGCTTCGATCACTACACAGCACCCACCCCCTCGAAAGGAAATCCATGAAGCGCCACCACTTCCTGCTCGGCTCCCTGGCCCTGGCCCTGACCGGCCTGTGCGGAACCACCCAGGCCCAACCCAACGCCAGCATCCGCATCCTGGTCGGCTTTGCCGCCGGCGGCAGCTCGGACATGATCGCGCGCCAGCTGGCCCAAGGCCTGCAGCAGGAGCTGGGCCAGCCGGTGGTGGTGGACAACAAGCCCGGCGCGGGCGGCCAGATCGCCGCCCAATTGCTCAAGGCCGCCAAGCCCGACGGACAGACCCTGTACCTGTCGAACAGCCACACCATGGCCATGATCCCGCTGACCGTGCTCAACCCGGGCTATGACGCCGCCAAGGACTTCGCTCCCATCGGCCTGGTGGCCGTCAACCCCGATGTGTTCGTGATCAACCCCAGCGTGGTCGGCAACCCCAAGGCGGGCCTGAAAGAATTCGCGCAATGGGCCAAGGGCAACCCCGACCGTGGCAACGTGGGGGTGCCGGCCCCGGCCAGCGCGCCCGACTTTGCGGTGGGCATCGTGGCCAAGGCCCTGGACGCCGACCTGCGCTCGGTGCCCTACCGCGGCGACGCCCCGGTGGCCCAGGACGTGATGGCCGGCCAGATCAGCGCCGGCATCGGCTCGGTGGGCGCCATGCTGCAGCCGGCCAAGGCCGGCAAGGTGCGCATCGTGGCGGTCAATGGCACCAGCCGCCTGGCCCTGCTGCCCGATGTGCCCACCTATGCCGAACTGGGCATCAAGGGCTACGAAGAAATGATCTACACCGGCCTGTTCGCCCCGGCCGGCCTGCCGGCCGACCTGGTGCAGCGCTACAGCACGGCCCTGGCCAAGGTGGTGAAGTCGGAGGCGTTTGCCGAAAAGCTGTCGGCCATGGGCATCAGTGCCGCCAGCAGCAGCCCGGCCGAACTGGCCGCCCGGGTGGCCCACACCCACAAGGACTGGACCGTGATGGTCAAGAACGCCGGTTACAAGCCCCAGTGATTCCAGCCGTGAACAACCAGCCCTCCACGACACGTTTCACGGCGCCCGATCTGGGGCCGGCCGAGCGCGAGCAGGCGTACTCGCCCAGCTCGTGCATCGGCGGCGACTACCGCCCTTTTCTGCAGCAGTACCAGCAGCGCAGCGACGCCGCCCGTGTGCTGCCGCACCAGGAGCATGCCTACGGCGGCCTGCCGCGCCAGCGCCTGGACCTGTTCCTGCCCGAGCAGCCCCAGGGCGCTGCCCGGCCTCCGGCCCTGCTGGTGTTCATCCATGGCGGCTACTGGCAGGAGTTGTCCAAAGAAAGCGCCTGCTTTGCCGCCCCGGCCTGCCTGGCTGCCGGCCACGCCTTTGCCGCCGTGGGCTACACCCTGGCCCCCGAAGCCAGCGTGGAGCAGATCGTGCAGGAATGCCGCACCGCCCTGGTCTGGCTGCAGCACCACGCCGCCCGCCTGGGCTATGACCCGACACGCATTGTGGTGGCCGGCAGCTCGGCCGGTGCCCACCTGGCCGCCATGTGCACCCTGCGCGGCTGGCCGCACGACAGCGGCCTGCCCGCCGGGGCGGTGCTGGTGTCGGGCGTGTACGAACTGGCCCCGCTGGTGGGCACCTCGATCAACACCGCGCTGGGCCTGACACGCGACAGCGCCAGCAACGTGAGCCCGCTGCACTACAGCCTGGCCGGCTTTGCCCGCACCGTGCTGGCCTGGGGCGAGGTCGAGACCGAGGAGTTCAAACGCCAGAGCCGCGCCTTCGCGCAGGCGCTGCAGGCCCAGGGCCTGCCCGAGGTGCCCAGCCTGGAGGTGCCGGCCCGCAACCACTTCGACGTGGTGCTCGACCTGTGCCAGCCCGGCACCCTGCTGGGCGACGCCACGCTGGCCCTGCTGGCCAGCGTCTGATGCATCTTTTCACCCACCCCTTCCCTTCAGACCCCGCCATGAGCAAACAAGTCATCGACATCGGCCTGCCGCCACTGAAACAACCTTTTTCCTGGGCCGTGCAAGGGGCCGGCATCGTGTTCACGGCCCACGGCCCGGTGCAGGCCGACGGCAGCGTGTTCACCGGCGACATCGAAACCCAGACCCGCCTCACCTTCGGCAACCTGAAGAAGGCCGCCGAAGCCGCCGGCGCCACCCTGGCCGATGTGGCCCAGGTGCTGATCTACATGACCGATGTGAAAGACATGCCGGTGATCGACAGCATCTACCGCGAGTTCTTCGAGGCCCCCTACCCCAACCGCTCCAGCATGGGCGTGAACGCCCTGGTGGTGCCGGGCATGAAGATCGAGATCGTGGCCTACGTGCTGGCGCCGCCCAAGGCGTGAGCGCTTCAGCTCAAGGCTGGGCCAGGCGGTTGCGGAACTCGTCTTCGCTGACCTGGCTCAGGCTGGCCACTCCACCCGCCACCTCGCGCGCCAGGGCCTGGTGCCAGCGCTGCTGCAAGCCTGTCGGCTCACGCGCCCGCTCGGCCTCCAGCCACCAAAGCCCAGCCACCGCACCATCCACCCCCGGGCGCACCACGGCCTCCACCCCAACTGCCCTCAAAAGCGGGGCCAATGAGCACCAGTCATCCGACAGCAGCACATCCAGCGGAACCGACTCCAACTTCGGCCTGGGGCTTTGGGCCTCGCTCAGGAGCAAGGCCTGGCCTTGCAGGGTCCAGGGACACCCTGAATCGTGGAACAAGGCCTGTGCCTGAGAGGGGTCGGTGCTGTTGACCCAGCGCGGCAACACACACCTGCGCCACGCCTGAGGAATGAGACGGGCCCAGGTGCTGCGCCCCGGGTGGTCATGAAAAAGGTACTCCAGCCGGGCCATGCCCACCCAGACACGCGCCAACAGCTGCCGGACCGGCAGGGGCACACCGCCCTCCTGGGCATCGTCGGCGCAGACCCAACCCAACAGCTCCAGACGGCCTTGCCTGGGCGGCAGCGGCCCCAATTGCCAGTCGGATGACAAGGGGTGATCACAGATCAGGAGTTGGAGCATGGTCGGTGCACAGGCGGCCAAGGGGGGCGAGATGGAACATGGGACATGGAGGGCGACTGCACGGAGTGACTGACCCCGTGCAACACACACTCTAGGCAGTCCGATGCCCCTCAACACCCCAGCCTGGTGACCGAACGACCTCCGGTCACATGCTCGGCGCAAGGTGCACCGACAGCACACGGAGGCTGGACGCCATCGCACTTGAAGATCGGGATCGTGGCCTGCGTGCTGGCGCCGCTGGCACGCTGAACGATCGGCTGAAGCTTGACCAATGACTGAGAGCAGCCATCATTCCAGGTACGTTAACGACGCCGACCTAAAGGCCCCCAATGAAAACAGCCGGCATCAACCCAGGAGTGGGCGCAAAGAGCCTGCCCCACGCGCAGGCTTGTTCCGCACTGCATCGCGTCTCACTCAACAAACGGGTGTCGGCTCGCTGAGCCAGTCAGTGCCTTGACCATGCTCGACACCTCTCAAAAAGTGCTGCTCGATGTATCCCTGGGGCACCTGTCCCTGGTGGACGCGGCCCACGAACTGGGACTGCCTGACGGTGGCTATGTGCTGCAAATGATGCGCGATGCCCACCTGCCACTGCCAGAGCTGCCCCCTGCACTGGTGAAGTCGCTGATGGACCCTGCCCGGCAGGCCTTGATCGAGTGCCTTGTCCCGCAAGGCTCGTATGAAAAAAAGATGACCTCAGAGGCGCCACGCGACGATGCCGCGTGATGAGGCCTGCAGTTCAGGCATGAGCAGGTGTACCGGCTGCGCACAGCCTTCGAACCGGCCCAAGCCCCCTCGGGACGCTCCCAAGCCGCGCTCAATACGTCCCCGGATACGCCCCGCCATCGGGCAGGATGTTCTGCCCCGTGAGGTAGCCCGCGTGCACGCTGCACAGGAAGGCGCAGATGGCGCCGAACTCGGCCGGGTTGCCGTAGCGGCCGGCGGGGATCTGGGCCTGTTGGGCGGCTCGGATGGCTTCGATGGGTTTGCCGCTCTTCTTGGCGGCGGCGCCCAGGGTGCCGGCCAGGCGGTCGGTGTCGAACTTGCCGGGCAGCAGGTTGTTGATGGTCACGCCGCGGGCCGCGATCGAGCTGCGGGCAACACCGGCGACAAAGCCGGTCAGGCCGCTGCGAGCGCCATTGGACAGGCCCAGGATGTCGATGGGCGACTTGACCGAGCTGGAGGTGATGTTGACGATGCGGCCGAAACCACGCTCGGCCATGCCGTCGATGGTGGTCTTGATGAGCTCGATGGGGGTGAGCATGTTGGCGTCCACCGCCTTGATCCAGGCCTCGCGGTCCCAATCGCGGAAATCACCGGGCGGCGGGCCGCCGGCGTTGGTGACCACGATGTCGAAGTTGATGCCCGGGCCGCCAGGCACGGCAAACAGCGCGGCGCGGCCTTCGGGCGTGGTGACGTCGCTGGCCACGCTCAGCACCTGGGTGGCGGCCGGGCGCAGCGAGTCGCCCAGCAGGCCGGCCGTGGCCACCTGCAGGCCCTCGGCACCGCGCGCGGCGATCACCACGTTGACGCCTTCGCGCACCAGGGCTTGTGCGCAGCCCAGGCCCAGGCCTTTGCTGGCCCCGCAGACCAGGGCCCATTTGCCAGCGATTCCGAGATCCATGTCTTGCTCCAATGAGGTGAGTGTTCAGTTGGAGGCCGATGATACGGCTGGTAACCATCGCGCGCAGGGCTGGGAGATCCGGCCCTGCGGGGGCGGTGGTCGTCAGGCCCGGCGCTGTGCGCCGCGGGTGACGACAAAGATGCCCGCCATCACCAGCACCGTGCCCGCCGCCACCCAGGCGGTGAAGGGCTCGCCCAGGATCAGCACGCCCATGAGGATGGTGGACAGCGGCCCGATCATGCCGGTCTGGGCGGTGAGGCCGGCACCGATGCGCTCGATGGCCATCATCACGATCAGCACCGGCACGGCGGTGCACAGGGTGGCGTTGAGCACCGACAGCCACAGCACCTCGGGAGCGACCAGAGCGGCCGACCAGGGGCGCAGCACGGCAAACTGGATCAGGCAGCACAGGCAGGCCACCGAGGTGGCCAGGCCGACCAGGCGCAGCGAGCCGATGCGCTGCACCATCTCGCCGCTGTAGACCAGGTACAGCGCATAACTGACCGCGCTGAGGAACACCAGCAAGGTGCCCCAGGCGATCTGGCCGCCCTGCAGATTGACCTCGTGGCCGAACACCAGCAGCACACCGCAGTAGCTCACGCCCATGGCCACCACCTGGCGCACGGTGATGGGCTTGCCATACAGCACCCGCCCCAGCAGCAGCACCAGGGTGGGGTTGAGGTAGAGGATGAGCCGCTCCAGGCTGGCGCTGACGTAGGCCAGGCCGGCAAAGTCGAGAAAGCTGGCCAGGTAGTAGCCGCTGATGCCCAGGCCCAGCACGCCCAGCCAGTCGCGCCCGCTGAGGGCTGGCGGGCGCACGGCCTGGCGGTAGGTGGCCCACCAGGCCATGGCCAGGAAGATGGGCAGCGCAAACAGCATGCGGTACATGATCAGGGTGACCGCATCGACGCCATGGCGGTAGGCCAGCTTGACGATGATGGCCTTGCCGCTGAACGCGATGGCGCCCAGGCTGGCCAGGGCCAGCCCGCCGGCCATGCGGCGCGAGGCCTCGGGGGTGTGGGCGTCAGGGCGCAGGTTCAAGGCGGGGGGCGCCCTCAAAAGCCGGCCGCCAGACCGTCGCGGCGCGGGTCGCTGGCGACCACATAGCCTTCCACCTTGGGGTCGCCGGCACGCCAGATGAACTGGCCGGCACCGAAGTCCTGGTAGGAGTCGTTGATGACTTCCATCACGTGGCCACGCTCAGCCAGGCCCTGCACGGTGTCGGCACGCATGGCGGCTTCGACGTTGATCTCCAGCCCGGCGTTGTAGCGCCAGCGCGGGGCATCGCAGGCGGCCTGCGGGTTCTGGCGGTAGTCCAGCATGCGCACCAGGGTCTGCATGTGGCCCTGGGGCTGCATGTTGGCGCCCATCACGCCGTAGCTCATCACCGGCTGGCCGTTCTGGGTGAGGAAGGCCGGGATGATGGTGTGGAAGGGGCGCTTGCCCGGGGCCACCAGGTTGGCCGGGTTGAGGGCCGAGGCATCGAGGCTGAAGCCGTGGCCGCGGTTTTGCAGGCTGATGCCGAACTCGGGCTCGACGCAGCCCGAACCGAAGCCCATGTAGTTGCTCTGGATGAAGCTGACCATCATGCCGTCTTCATCGGCCGCAGTCAGGTAGATGGTGCCGCCCTTGACCGGGTTGCCGGCCCCGAAGTCTTGGGCCTTCTTCATGTCGATCAGCTTGGCGCGCGAGGCCAGGTAGGCCGGGTCGAGCATCTGCTGGGGCGTGACCTCCATGGCCGAGGGTTCGGCCACGTAGCGGTAGACGTCGGCAAAGGCCAGCTTCATGGCTTCGATCTGCAAGTGCTGGGAGTCGATGCCGTCCACCGCCAGAGAGGCGATGTCGAAGTTCTCGAGGATGCCCAGGGCGATCAGGGCGGCAATGCCCTGGCCGTTGGGCGGGATCTCGTGCAGGGTGTAGCCGCGGTAGTTCTGGGCGATGGGCTTCACCCATTCAGGGCGGTACTCGGCGAAGTCGCGTGCCGTGACGCTGCCGCCATGGCGGGCCGAGAAGCGTTCGATGGCTTCGGCGATCTGCCCGCCGTAGAAGGCCTGGCCCTTGGTTTCGGCAATCGCGCGCAGGCCGCGGGCGGCCGACTGGAAGCGGAACAGCTCACCCACTTGCGGCGCCCGGCCCCAGGGCAGGAAGGCGTCGGCAAAGCCGGGCAGGCCCCGCAGTTCGTCGGTGGCGGCGGCCCATTTCTGCTGCACCACGGTGGGCAGCAGGTAGCCGCGCTCGGCGATCTCGATGGCGGGCTCCATGAGGTCGGCAAAGGGCAGCTTGCCGAAGCGCTCGCTCAGGGCCACCCAGCTGCTCACGGCGCCGGGCACGGTGACGGCGTCGAAGCCGCGCTTGGGTGGGTTCTTGGCCTCGGCGCCGTACTTGGCCTTGAAGTAGTCGGGGGTCCAGGTCTGGGGTGCGCGGCCAGAGGCATTGAGGCCATGCAGTTCCTTGCCGTCCCACAGGATGCAGAAGGCATCGCTGCCCAGGCCGTTGCTGACCGGCTCGACGATGGTCATGGCTGCCGCCGCAGCCACGGCTGCATCCACCGCATTGCCGCCCTTCCAGAGCATGCGCAGGCCGGCCTGGGCCGCCAGCGGGTGCGAGGTGGACACCACGTTGCGGGCAAACACCGGCAGGCGGGTGCTGAGGTAGGGGTTGGCGTAATCGAAGTTCATGGGTTCGCGCCTTCAGGCAGGTGGCAGGGGTTGAGGAATCGGGGGCGATGCGGGCCGACCCGGCTTGACCGGGCAGTCAAAAATTATCGCACCGCCGGAGGGTTCATGCCGCCGGCGGGGGATCGCGCCACTGCGGCGCCAGCAACCGGGTGGCCTGGCGCGCCGCCTGCAGGTGGGCCCGCATTTCACGGTGGGCGGCCAGCGCGTCGTGCGCCAGGATGGCTTCGACCACACGGCTGTGCTCTTCGTACGACTGCACCAGGCGATCGAGCCGGGTGAACTGGCCCCGTCGGAAGGGCTTGACGCGGCTGCGCAGGGCGCGCGTGGCCTCGATCAGGTAGGGGTTGTGGGCGCCATCGAGCACCAGCTGGTGCAGCCGCAGATTGGCCTGGTCGTAGGCCTCCATGTCGTGCTGCTGCATGGCCAGGCGCCCCTGGGCATGGGCCTCGGCCAGGGCCTGGCGCTGCGGCTCGGTCATGCGCAGGGCGGCGTGGCGTGCGCAGGCCGACTCCAGCTCGGCGATGGCCTCGAACATCAGATCGAGTTCGGCCGCATCCAGCCGGCGCACCATGGAGCCCCGGTTGGGCCGGTAGTCGGCCAGGCCGGTGGCCACCAGCTGCTTGAGGGCTTCGCGCACCGGGGTGCGCGAGACCTGGTAGCGCGCGGCCATGGCCTGTTCGTCCAGGTGCTGGCCGGGGGGCAGGTGGCCGAGCACGATGTCATCGGCCAGGCGCCGGAACACATGGTCGGCCAGGCGCCCGCGCGGCACACCGGCCGAGCCGGGCACCTCAGGTGCCAGCGCGGCACCGGCGTCGGGCTGGGCTGCAGACATGCTGGGCGGGCCGGGCTCAGTACCCGATGGTGGTGAGGTCCTGGAACCAGTGCTGGGCCTGCACGAAGTGCTTGATCCTGGGCGAGTGCGCATGCGGGTTGGTGTCGTGCACCACCCACAGCATCAGGGCCTGGTCGACCAGGGTCTCATGCAGGGAGGCCAGCAGCTTGTCCTGCACCTTGGTGTCGAAGGTGGTGCGGATCTTGTCGATGGTGGCATCCACCTGCGGGTCGTTCAGGCCGCCCCAGTTGACGCCATTGGGGGCAATGTAGCGGCTGTCCATGAAGCGCGTCAGGGCGTAGAAGGGGTCGGCCGTGACGTAGCCCAGGTTGATGACGGTGATGCCCTTGCCGGCGTTCGTGTCGGCCTTGGCACCGCTGCGCCAGTGCAGGTAGAGGTTCTCCAGCTCGACCACCTCGAATTCGATCTGCACCCCGATCTCGGCCAGGCTTTGCTGGATGAACTCGTTCATGGGCAGCGACAGCATCTGGCCACTGCCGCCCTGCGCGATGATGACCTTGGCCTTGAGGGGCCGGTTCTTGCCATAGCCGGCCTGGGCCATCAGGGCCCGGGCCTGCGGCAGGTCGTACTTGATGTCGAAGTGCGGCTTGCCGAACCAGGGGCTGCTGGGATCGAGCTGGCCCCGGGCCACGGAGGCCTGGCCGTTGAGCAGTTGCACGATGGCCTCGCGGTCGATCGCCAGGTTCACGGCCTTGCGCACGCGGATGTCGCCCCAGGGCGAGCCGGGGTAGGTGCTGAAGTGGTAGGGCCAGACGTGAGGCGTGACATTGCTCACCACCTTGAAGCCGCCCTTCTTGAGCTGGTCCAGCGCATCGGGCGGCGGGGTTTCGATGACGTCGACCTGGCCGTTGATGAGGGCGTTGGCGCGGGTCAGGGCATCGGGAATGGGCATCAGCACGATGCGGTCGGCGTGGGCCAGGCGGGCCTTGTCCCAGTAGCCCGGGTTGCGCACCAGCTCGGCGCGTTCGCGCGGCACCAGCTTGTCGAGCCGGAAGGGGCCGGTACCCGAGGGTTGGCTGGCCACCTTGTTCCAGTCGCGGCCCAGCTTGTCCCATTGGGCCGGGCTGCCGATCAGGAACCAGGGCAGTTGGTAGGGGAACAGGGCATCCACGTCTTTGGTGGTGATTTCCACCGCGTAGTCACCCACCTTGCGCCAACTGGCCACCGAGGGGATGCGCGGGCGCACCTGGGCCGCCTGCTTGGCGTCGTACTGGGGTGATTTGTCGCTGAGCACCTTGTCGAGGTTCCAGACCACGGCGTCGGCCGTGAATTCAGAACCGTCGTGGAACTTGACGCCGCGGCGCAGGGTGAAGGTCCATTTGCGTGGGTCCTTGGCATCGGCCTTCCAGTCGGTGGCCAGGCCGGGCACCAGCTTGCCCGGGCGGCTGCCGATGTTGGCCTCCCAGGCCACCAGCGGGTCGTACAGCGTGTGGCCGGTGAACTGGTAGGCCCCGGCTCCACGGTCAGGCTGGCCGGTGGTGAGGGGGATGTCGGCCATCGAGATCCCGTAGCGCACCACGGTCTCGGCCCATAGGCCCAGGCTGGCACTGCCTGCACTCAAGGCCACGGCGGTGTTCAGGGCCAGACGGCGCCAGCGTGCCCAGACGTTGCGGCGGCCGACAGGGGATGCGGATGGCATGGAAGGCACTCCTCAAAAGGTGGGAATGCAGGGGGGCAGCATGCAACGTGCCAGACCTTTACCGTCTCTTCATGTATTTGATGCACCCAGGCTGCACGCGGCTTGCCGCGCCTTTGCACGGGGGGCAAGGGCCCCAGGCCGCCCCAGTGGCCGCTGGCTGGATCACCCCGGCGGTGCATGCACCGGATTCAGGCGGGCCGGGCCGCGGGCCATGCAGGGCCCAGGCGCTGAATCGGTGCGACCCCAAGGGCCCGCAGCCGCCTCACTCGGTGCTGATGCGGCGCTCGACGATGATCTTCTTCCACTTGGCCGTGTCGGCCGCCACCATGGTGGCCAGCTGCTGCGGCGTGCCGGTGACGGCCTCGATGCCCATGCGCTGCAGCTTGTCCTTGACCTCGGGGTCGGCCAGGGTCTGGCCCGCGGCGGTGTTGATGCGTTGCAGCAGCTCGGGCGGCAGGCCCTTGGGGCCATACAGGCCGAACCAGGTGGTGGACTCGTAGCCGGGCAGCACATCGGCAATCGGCGGCAGCTCGGGTGCCAGCGGGCTGCGCTTGAGCGTGGTGATGCCCAAGGCACGCAGGCGACCATCGCGCACATGGGGCATGCCGGTGGGCAAGGAATCGAACAGCACATCGAGCTTGCCGCTGACCAGGTCCGGGATCGCCAGGGCCGTGCCCTTGTAGGGGATGTGCACGATGAACAGCCCGGCCTGGGCCTTGAACAGCTCGGTGGTGAGCTGCACGATGGTGCCATTGCCGCTGGAGGCGTAGTTGAGCTTGCCCGGGTTCTTGCGCGCCAGCTCGATCCACTCTTTGACATTGCGCGCAGGCGAGCTGTTGGGCACCAGCATCACACTGGGCGCATTGCCGACCTGGGCGATGGGGCTGAAATCGCGCACCGTGTCATAGGGCAGGCGGGCCCCCAGAGCGGGCCCGATCGAGTGCGTGCTGGAGGTGGCCAGCAGCAGGGTGTAGCCGTCAGGGGCGGCCTTGGCCACCAGATCGGAGCCGATCGCGCCGCCCGCACCGGGGCGGTTCTCGATCACCAGCGAGCCGCCCAGGCGCTCGCCCAGTTTCTGCGACAGGGCCCGGGCGAACAGGTCGGTGGCCCCGCCGGCCGGAAAAGGCACCACCAGGCGCACAGGTTTGTGGGGATAGGCCGCCTGGGCCCAGGCGCCGGAGGCACTCAGCCCCGTGGTGAGCAGGGCCGCGCTCTGGCTGAGCAGGTGTCGTCGTTGCAAGAAAAGCTCCTGAGGAATAACTGAGCGCTGCAAGAGGCGGGCCGACTCAGTGGCCGTCGCTGCCCACGATGCGGTGGTGCAGGCGCCGCAGCGACCACCATACTGCCAGCAACACCACCGGAATGGCCAGCGCGGTGGTCGACTCCACACTCCAGGGCCAGCCCACCTTGGTGGCGCCCTTGGCCACGTAGCCCAGCAGACCGACGATGTAGTAGCTGATGGCGGCCACCGACAGCCCCTCCACCGTGGACTGCAGCTTGAGCTGCAGGCCCTGGCGCTGGTTCATGGTGGTGAGCAGGTCCTGGCTGCTTTGCTGCTGCTCGATCTCGACCCGGGTGCGCAGCAGGTTGCTGATGCGCGAGACCCGCTGCGACAGCGCATCCTGGCGGCGCGCCGCCCATTCGCAGGTGCTGCGGGCGGGGGTGAGGCGGCGCTCCATGAACTCGCCAATGGTCTGCATGCCGGCCAGGCGCGATTCGGCGATGTCCTGGATGCGCTTGTCGACCAGCTCGAAATAAGCCGCACTGGCCGAGAAGCGGCTGTGGGTGAGCGCGTACTGGCTTTCCACCTGGCCGGCCAGGCGGGTCAGGCGGTCCAGCAGCTCGGGTTCGTCGCGGCGGGCCGCCACGCGGATGGATTCGGCCAGGGCGGCCAACTCGCGGTCGACCACGGCCAGCGCGGCGCCAGCCTCGCGGGCCACCGGCAGGCCCAGCAGGGCCGCCATGCGGTAGGTCTCGATCTCGAGCAGGCGCTGCACCAGGCGACCCAGGCGGCGCGGCGACAGGCTGCCGGCCAGCAGCAGCATGCGCGAGAAGCCATCGGGGTGGATGGCGAAATCGGTGTAGACCTCACCGTGCCCGTCGGCCACCTGCGAGGCCACCAGCGAATCCTCATGGAACAGGCGGCGCACACGCTCCTCGGGGTCGCCCGCCGAGGCGGGTTGCACGATCAGGTGCATGGCGCAGAAGGATCGCCCGGGCAGGCCGGCCAGCCACTCCTGCGGCGCCAGCCCGACCGCCGTGGGCGGCTCGGCGCGGTCCAGGTCGGCCACCTCCAGGCTGCGGCTGAAGCTCCAGCTGACGAACTCGGTGTGCAGCTCCCAGCGCAGGCGCCAGGGGCCCAGGTCGGTGCGCAGGTGGGTGGTGCTGGCGTCGGGCAGGGCCTGGTGGTGGTTGCGCAGCAGGGCCGCCAGGTGCTCACGGCTGGCCTCGCGCTCGCGGGCATCGCAGGCCATGACCAGGTGCGAGATCACCAGCGGCGCCTGCAAGGCCTCGGGCGGACGGGCGTGGATCTCGTTGTGCAGCGCCACGCGCTGGGGATGTTGCGAAATGGGAAAGGGCAGCTTCATGCGTCTCTCTGGGTAGGCCGGCCCGGCCGGGACAGCCGGCATTGTGACGCATGCCAAAGGCAGGCCTCCCCCGATCCGCTTCGCCCATGAAAAACGGCACCCGAAGGTGCCGTTTGAACTTGGGGCCAGGGAGCCGCCGTGGGCGGGCTCCCGGAGGCGGCCAGGATCAGTCTTCGACGAAGGCTTCCTCGCGCTTGTTCTTGACCGCAGGCAGCAGCACGATGATCAGCAGCAGCAGGGCCGCCGCCAGCAGACCGGCCGACAGCGGACGGGTCACGAACACGCTCCAGTCGCCACGCGACAGCAGCAGTGCACGGCGCAGGTTTTCTTCCATCATCGGGCCCAGGATGAAGCCCAGCAGCAAGGGGGCAGGTTCCACGCCCAGCTTGTTGAACAGGTAACCGATGAAGCCGAAGCCACCCACCATCCAGATGTCGAAGGTGTTGTTGTTGGTGGAGTACACGCCGATCGCGCAGAACAGCACGATGGACGGGAACAGCCAACGGTAAGGCACGGTCAGCAGCTTGATCCAGATGCCGATCAGCGGCAGGTTCAAGATGATCAGCATGGCGTTGCCGATCCACATCGAGGCGATCAGGCCCCAGAACAGCTCGGGGTTGCTGGTCATCACCTGCGGGCCCGGCTGGATGTTGTGGATGGTCATCGCACCCACCATCAGCGCCATCACCGCGTTGGGCGGGATGCCCAGCGTCAGCAGCGGGATGAAGGAGGTTTGTGCACCGGCGTTGTTGGCGGCCTCAGGGGCAGCCACACCGCGGATGTTGCCTTGGCCGAAGGGCACTTCGCCCGGCTTGAGCTTGGTCTTCTTCTCGATGGTGTAGGCCGCGAAAGCCGCCAGCAGCGCACCGCCGCCGGGCAGGATGCCCAGGGCCGAACCCAGGGCCGTACCACGCAGCACCGCCGGGATCATGTTCTTGAAGTCGGCAGCCGTGGGGAACAGGCCTTCCACCTTGGCGGTGAACACTTCACGCTCGTCGTCCGACTGGGCGAGGTTGGTGATGATTTCGCCGTAACCGAACACGCCCATGGCGATGGCCACGAAGCCGATGCCGTCGGTGAGTTCAGGGATGTCGAAGCTGAAGCGGGCCACACCCGAGTTCACGTCGGTACCGACCAGACCCATCAACAGGCCCAGCACGATCATGGCCACAGCCTTGAGCAACGAGCCCGAAGCCAGCACCACGGCACCGATCAGGCCCAGGATCATCAGCGAGAAGTATTCAGCCGGGCCGAACTTGAAGGCGACTTCGGTCAGCGGCGGCGCGAAGGCGGCCAGGATCAGGGTGCCCACGCAGCCGGCAAAGAACGAGCCCAGGCCCGCTGCCGCCAGCGCCGGCCCCGCACGGCCCTTGCGGGCCATCTGGTAGCCGTCGATCACGGTCACCACCGACGAGGATTCGCCCGGCAGGTTGACCAGAATCGCGGTGGTGGAGCCACCGTATTGAGCACCGTAGTAGATGCCGGCCAGCATGATCAGCGCGGCCACCGGGGGCAGCGCGTAGGTGGCGGGCAGCAGCATGGCGATGGTCGCCACGGGGCCGATGCCGGGCAGCACACCGATCAGGGTGCCCAGCAAACAGCCGACGAAAGCGTAGATCAGGTTCTGGCCCGTGAAGGCAACGCCAAAACCGAGCGCCAGGTTATTCAGCAAATCCATTTTTTGTACTCCTCAATGCTCAGCCGGTGATGAAGCTGGGCCACACCGGGAACTGCAGCTTGAGCAGCACCACGAAAGCCAGGTAGCTGCCGATGGCCAGGATGGTGGACAGACCGAGCACACCCTTGAGGCTGAACTCATTGCCCGCCAGGCTGGAGATGATGACCAGGGCGTAGATGCCGAGGATCATGCCCATGGGCGGCAAACCGATGCTGGGCAGACCGCCGAGCAGGATGCCGAACACGAAGTTGGCGGCCAGGATGAAGAACAGGGGCTTCCAGGCCCAGGCACCGATCTTGTCGCCGCCTTCGGTCTCGACCACCATCGCCTTGAAGGTGATGACGGAGCCGATCAGCGCCAGCAAGATGCCCAGCATGAGGGGAAAGTACCCCGGGCCCATGCGCGCACCAGATCCCACGCTGTAAGTCGTGGCACCCCATGCGAACGCGACACCGACCACCATGAACATGAGGCCGGAAAAAAAGTCTTTCTGACTTTTGATTTTCACGAAGTATCTCCTCGAAAGAATTTTTCGACTGCGCGATTGTGGTGTCTTTCATCAAGCTGTCAGATGTGGATATCACCTACCGAGTCACTGACGCAGCTCAAATCTGGAGCAACGGTGGGCCAGAAAGGCCCATATCCAAGGGAAAACCCAAATTGACTCAAGCCCAGCAACGCCACAACGCGCACAAACGAGCGCAACCCACCCTACCCAGGGGTAGCAAAGCAGCCTGTCCAGCGGCGGGCGACGGGCACCGCCGGCGCCAGATCAATCGAGAGGGGGGGTGGTGCTGAGCACTTCTTCGAGCGTGGTCAGGCCCTCGGCCACGCGCAATGCCCCGGCCAGGCGCAGGGGACGCATGCCGTCGCTGACGCCCTGGCGGCGCAAGGCATCGAGGCTGGGCTCGCGGCTGACGCGGTCCTTGAAGGCCTCGCTGATGGAGAGCAGCTCGTACAGGCCCATGCGGCCCATGAAGCCGGTCATGCGGCAGTCCACGCAGCCCACCGGCTTGTAGGGCCGGTAGCCGCCGCTGGCATTGATCTTCCAGGGCTTGACGAAGTCGGCCAGGGTGTCGGCACTGAAGGACTCGTCGGGCTCCTTGCACTGGCGGCACAGGGTGCGCACCAGGCGCTGGGCCAGCACGCCCAGCACGGTGGCATTGAGCAGGTAAGGGGGCACGCCCAGCTCCATCAGCCGGGTGATGGCCGAGGGCGCGTCATTGGTGTGCAGGGTGGAGAACACCAGGTGGCCGGTGAGGGCGGCCTGCACCGCCATGTCGGCGGTCTCCAGGTCGCGGATTTCGCCCACCATGATGATGTCCGGGTCTTGCCGCATGAGCGAGCGCAGGCCCTCGGCAAAGCTGAAATCGAGCTGGGGCTGCACCTGGGTCTGGTTGAAGGCGGGCTCGATCATTTCGATCGGGTCTTCGATGGTGCAGACGTTGACCTCGTCGGTGGCGATGCGCTTGAGCGTGGAGTACAGCGTGGTGGTCTTGCCCGAGCCGGTGGGCCCGGTGACCAGGATGATGCCGTGGGGCCGGCGGGTGAGCTGCTCCCAGCGCTGGGCATCGTGGGCCGAGAAGCCCAGGGCGTCCAGGTCTTTGACCGCCGTGTCAGGGTCGAAGATGCGCATCACCATCTTCTCGCCGAAGGCCGTGGGCAGGGTGGACAGGCGCATTTCCACCTCGTCGCCGCGCGGGTTGCGGGTCTTGATGCGGCCATCTTGCGGGCGCCGGCGCTCGACCACGTCCATGCGGCCCAGCAGCTTGACGCGGGCCACCATGGCGTTGAGCACGCCCATGGGCATCTGGTAGACCGAATGCAGCACGCCATCGATGCGGAAACGGATCACGCCCTGCTCGCGCCGAGGCTCCAGGTGGATGTCACTGGCACGCTGGTCGAAAGCGTATTGCCACAGCCAGTCGACCACCCGCACCACACCCTGGTCGTTGGCATCGAGCTGCTTGTTGCTGCGGCCCAGCTCGACCAGCTGTTCGAAGCTGGCCGCATTGTTGTTGGCGCCGGCCTTCTGGGCGGCGCGCACCGATTTGGCCAGGGCGAAGAACTCGGCGGTGAAGCGGTGGATCTCCAGCGGGTTGGCCACCACGCGCCGCACCCGGCGCCGGGACTGGCGCTCGACTTCGCTGATCCAGTCGGTCACGAAGGGCTCGGCGGTGGCCACCACCACCTCGCTGGCGGTGATCTGCACCGGCAGCACGCGGTGGCGCTCGGCATAGGCGGCGCTCATGGTCTCGGACACCTTGCCCACATCGACGCGCAGGGGGTCGATGCGCAGGTACTCGATGCCGGCGCGCCCGGCGATGTACTGGGTGAGCTCCTCCAGGTCCAGCGGGCGGCCATTGGAGGCCCTTTGCATGGCCACGCTGGCCAGGCGCACCAGGGGGTGTTGCGCACTTTCGGCCTGGGAGCAGCGCGCCACGGTGCGTTCGGCCTGCTCGGCCGAGATCACGCCGTCGGCCCGCAGCCAGTCGACCACCCGGCGCCAGTCGAGCAGACCGATGTAGGGGATGGCGAGGCTGGCCGAGGGGGTGGCGCTGGCTGCGTTGGCGGAAGGGGGCGCGGTGGCACTCATGGCGACTGGGGTCCGGTGATTCCGCCAGGCTTGGCGGCACACCCGCCAGCATACCGCGCCCATCGATCACCCGGGGCACCGATGCCGTGCCGGTTCACCAAGCTGATTCGAAGCCTTTGCAAAGCCGTTGCGGCGGCTCGCCCCCAGGCGGAGCCCAGGATCTCAGGCGCGGCGCGACACCAGCGGCTTGAACACGCGCAGCCACTTGGTGGCCGGCAGCCCCCAGCGGCTCTGGATGAGTTCGGCGCGCTCCATCAGCACCTCGCGCTTGGGGCGCGAGGGGGTGCGCTGGGCCAGCACCACGGTGTTGCCTTCGCGGGTGGGCTTGAAGGCCCAGATGGCGTCTGCACCAAAGGCCTCGGCCATCTTCTCGACGCTGCGCTCGTAGCTGGAGGAGCGGCCGAACAGGTTGACGGTCATGCAGGCGTCTTCGCTGAGCAGTTGGCGGCAATCGGCATAGAACTCGGCGCTGTCGAGCACCGGGGCAGCGGCCTCGTGGTCGTACAGGTCGACCTGCAGGGCGTCGACCACGCCGTGCCACATGGGGTTGCGGATCTCTTCAGCGGCGTCGGCAATCACCACACGCAGCTTGCTGTCGTCGGGGGGCAGCTTGAACCAGCCGCGGCAGGCATGCAGCACCTGGGGGTTGAGTTCGATGGCGGTGGTGGTGACCTTGAGCTTCTTGCGGCAGAACTTGGTCAGCGTGCCGGCGCCCAGGCCCAGTTGCATGGCATGGAAGCGGGTCAGGCGGGCCGGATCGGTGAACAGCAGCCAGGCCATCATGCGCTGCACGTACTCCAGCTCGATGTCGTAGGGGGCGTCCATCAGCATGGTGCCCTGGATCCATTCGGTGCCCAGGTGCAGGCTGCGCACGCCGTCCCAGTCCGAGAAATTGACTTCGGGCAGTTCGACGGGGGTGGGGGTGGATTTGCTGCGGGCCATGGCGGTGCGGGTGAAAAACGGTGCAGCACTGTAGCAGGCCGGCCCGGCGCATGAAGCTCAGGCCGCTCGCCCGCTCAGAGCAGCCCAGCCGCTTCGAAGGCCTCGCGCCAGGCGGCCAGCTTGTGCGCCAGGGTCTGGGAGGCATTGGCCGGGCTGGTGGAGGGCAGGCGCCACACCGGCAGGCCCAGGGCCTGGGTGTGCCGCGCATGGCGAAAGCTCTCGCCCCCATTGTGGGCAATGGCGCACAGGCTGGGGCAACGCTGGCGCAGGCCGGCCAGGTCATTGACCTGGGGGTTGCGGATGGCGCTGTCCAGGCTGCCCTGACGCTCGCACGAGGCGTACACATCCCACAAGCCCAGGCCACGCTGCTGCAGTTGCTGCAGGCGTTCGGGGTAGCTCAGCGCCACCAGATCGCATTGCCACAGGGTGGACAGGATCTTCCAGAACTGGTTTTGCGGGTGGCCGTAATACTGCTGCTGGGCCAGCGAACGGGCGCCCGGAAAGCTGCCCAGCACCAGCAGCCGGGTGCCCGCCCCCAGCACCGGGGGCAGGCCTGTGAGGCGCTCGCTCATGGTGCCGACCCGGCCAGCAAGGGCCCAAGCCGGGGCAAGGCCGCGCAGGCATTGCGCGTGGTGGCCTCGGCCAGTTCGGCCAACGGCAGGCCGCGCAGGCCCGCCAGCACCTCGGCGATGCGGGGCAGTTCGGCGGGCGTGTTGCGCCCCTGGGGCAGGCCCGCGGCGCGCTCGGCCGCGGTGCGGTACAGCCAATGCGGCGGAATGTCGGGCGCGTCGGTCTCCAGCACCAGCGCCTCCAGCGGCAGCTCGGCGGCCAGACGCCGTAGCTGCAGGGCCCGGTCGTAGGTGAGCGCCCCGCCGAAGCCCAGCTTGAAGCCCAGGTGCACAAAGGCCTCGGCCTGCTGGAAGCTGCCGTTGAAGGCATGGGCGATGCCCCGCCAGGCGCCGGCTCCGCCTCCACCGATCGAGCGCAAGGCGGCCAGCAAGAGGTCGGCAGATCGCCGCACATGCAGGATCACCGGCAGATCGAACTGGCGCGCCAGGCGCAGCTGGGCCCGGTAGAAATGCTGCTGGCGCACCATGTCCAGCCCCGGCACAAAGCCATCCAGCCCGATCTCGCCCACCGCCACCAGGCGTGGGTCGGCCTGCGCGGCCTGCAGGGCCTGGGCCAGTTGGTCCAGATCGGTGTCGGCCGCCTGGGGGGTGTACAAGGGGTGGATGCCCAGCGCGTAGCTGTCGCCATGCCGGTGGGCCAGGCGGCGCACGGCCTCGAAATGGGCCACCGCGACCGCGGGCAGCACGCAGTGCCCCACCCCGGCGGCACGGGCCTGCTGGCGCACCAGGTCAACGTCGGCAGCCAGCTCGGGGGCATCCAGGTGGCAATGGGTGTCTAGCCAGAACAACATGGGCCCGATGATGCCTGAAGCGCCATGGCCTGTCCGCCTGCGCACGCCGTGCAGCCACCGGCAAAGCATGCTAAGGTTTTGCCCAGGCGCCGACGCCGTGCCGACGCCCCAGGACACAGGTGACCCCATGCGCAGGCCCGCCTTGTACATCCCACCCCGGCCCGTGGCCGCTGCAGCGGAGCAGTCGCCCCCGCCTGCCCACGCAGACGCGTCTTTGCAGCGGCCCGCACCGCCGACAACCGAGCCCCCTGCGCGCCCCCTTGAACACCAGGTTGAACGCCCGCTTGAAGCCCCCCCAGCCCCAGCGCCCCGGTCGCAACCCCCACGCTGGCGCCGCCATGCGCGGGCCTGGATCGGCGCCACCGCCCTGCTGCTGGCCGGCCTGCTGCTGGGGTGGCAGTTGGCAACCCGGCCCCAAGCCCTGACGCAGCAGGACATCGATGCCGCGGTACGGCACAGCCTGGAGACCCAAGCCCTGCGCTCGCCGGTGGCGCAGGCCGTGGATCGGGTGGCGCCCTCGGTGGTGCGGGTCATGGGTTTTGGTCATGAGCGGGGCCGCCGGCCCGCACACCAGGGCAGCACACGGGGCGGCGAGGACCATGAGACCAGCGTGGGCACCGGCGTGGTGCTGGTGGACAGCGGCCTGATCCTCACCAACCTGCATGTGGTGAAGGGGGCCGAGCGCATCGGCCTGGTGTTCAGCGACGGCCTGAGCGCCAGTGCCACCCTGGTGGCAAGCCGACCCGAGCAGGACCTGGCCGTGCTGCAGGCCAGTCGCATCCCCGACGATCTGGTGGCCGCCACACTGGCCAGCAGCACCAGCCTGCGCCTGGGCGACACGGTGGGCGTGATCGGCTTTCCCTACGGCATCGGGCCCTCGGTGTCGGCCGGGGTGGTGTCGGGGCTGGACCGCGAGTTCGAGTCCCCCCAGGGGCGCCACACCCTGAACCACATGATCCAGTTCGATGCGGCGGCCAACCCGGGCAACTCCGGTGGCCCCCTGTTCACGGCCCAGGGCGAGGTGGTGGGCATCGTGACCGCCATCCTCAACCCCGGCACGGCCAAGACCTTCATCGGCATCGGCTTTGCCGTGCCGATCGAGAGCGCCGCCACTGCCGCCGGCATGCCCCCTTTCTGAACCCATCCGCCAGGCCAAGGACCCCACCCATGAATGCCCCGCCCCCACCCGAGATGGCTCCCGGGACCGACCCCGCAAGCTTGATGGAACAGATCCTGTACGAGGTCAAGCGGGTGGTGGTCGGGCAGGACCGGTTTCTGGAGCGCGTGATGGTGGCTCTGCTGGCCCAGGGCCATCTGCTGGTGGAGGGCGTGCCCGGCCTGGCCAAGACCCTCACGGTGAAGACCCTGGCGCAGACGCTGCAAGGCCAGTTCAAACGCATCCAGTTCACACCCGACCTGATGCCGGCCGACCTGGTGGGCACCCGGCTGTTCAACCCGCGCAACGGGGAGTTCAGCACCGCCCTGGGCCCGGTGTTCACCCATCTCTTGCTGGCCGACGAGATCAACCGGGCGCCCGCCAAGGTGCAAAGCGCCCTGCTGGAGGTGATGCAGGAGCGCCAGGTCACCCTGGCCGGCGAGACCCACCGGGTGCCCAGCCCGTTTCTGGTGATGGCGACCCAGAATCCGATCGAGACCGAGGGCACCTACCCCCTGCCCGAGGCCCAGTTGGACCGCTTCATGATGAAGGTGCACATCGGCTACCCGAGCGACGAGGAAGAGCTGGCCATCGTGCAGCGGGCCATGGCCCCGCCGGTGGCCGTGCAGCCGGTGGCCCACATGGAAGCCCTGGTGGCACTGCAGGCGGCCTGCCGGCAGGTGTACCTGGACCCGGCCTTGCTGCAGTACGCGGTGCGGCTGGTGTCGGCCACCCGGCAGCCGGCCCGGCACGGCCTGCCCGAGCTGCAGGCCTGGCTGAGCGCCGGGGCCAGCCCCCGGGCCACGATCGCGCTGGCCGAAGGGGCGCGAGCCCTGGCTCTGATGCGCGGGCGGCGCTACGCCCTGCCCGAAGACCTGACGGACCTGGTGCCCGAGGTGCTGCGCCACCGTCTGACCCTGTCGTATGAAGCCCTGGCCGAAGGGCACAGCCCCGACAGCCTGATCCAACGTCTGATGGGCCGTGTGAGCCCGCCACCCCGAGTGCTGCAACATGACGCCCCGGCCGTCAGCTCGCTCTGAGCCCTCCGACCCGGCCAGCCCGGGGCCTGCCCAGCTGAACCTGGACTGGCCTGCACTGAAGCGCCTGCACGGTTGGCGGCCCGGGCCTTACCTGAGCCTGCTGCGCGGCAGCGGCCTGGACTTGGCGGACCTGCGCGAATACCAGCCCCATGACGAGGTGCGGCACATCGACTGGAACGCGACGGCCCGCCTGCAGACCCCCCATGTGCGGCTGTTCCATGAAGAGCGCGACATGAGCGCCTGGTTTGTGCTGGACCAGAGCGGCTCGATGCAGTTCGGCTCAGGCCAGCTCAGCAAGGCTGCCCTGGCGCACAGCCTGATCTGGGGCCTGGCCACCCCCTGGCTGCGCCAAGGCCACCGGGTGGGGGCCCTGACCTTCCATGAACACAGCCCGCAGGGCCTGCGCCAAAGCCCGCGCGCCCTGGGCGGGCGGCAGGGCGCGGCACAGCTGCGCCTTGCCCTGAGCCGGGTGCCGGGCAGCCTGCACGCCAGTTCACCCCCTGAAAAAGCCACCCGCAACCAGACCCTGGCTCGGGCACTGCACCGGGCCGGCGCGACGCTGCACCGGCGCTCCACCGTGCTGGTGCTGAGCGATTTCCAGGAGCAGACCGACTGGGAGCCCGCTCTGGGCCGCCTGGCCCAGCGGCACGATGTGGTGGCCATGCAATTGCTGGACCCCCTGGAACAGGCCCTGCCGGACCTGGGCCTGCTGCATCTGCGGGATGCCGAAAGCGGCACCACCTTGTGGGTGGACAGCCGCGACCGCGCCCTGCGCGCGCGCTTTGCCCAGGCCGCCGCCGAACGCGATGCCCGCCTGCGCGAGGCCTTTGGCCGCGCCGGCGTGGATGCGCTGGCGCTGAGCACGGCGGCGGATTGGGTGGGCGAATTGCGGCGCTTCGTGCGGCTGCGCAGCGGCCTGCCCGCCCAGCCCCCCCTTCCCCCTCTGCCACAGGAGGCTGCCGCATGAGCTTTCTGTGGCCTCAGATGTTGTGGCTGCTGGCCCTGTGCCCGCTGGCCGTGGCCGCTTACGTGTGGCTGCAGCGCCGCCGCACCGCCACCCTCCGTTACCCGGGGCTGGCGCTGTTGCAACAGGCCATGGGGCCGGGTCGGCGCTGGCGCCGCCACCTGCCGCCCACCCTGCTGCTGCTGGCCTGGGCCGTGCTGTTGCTGGCTGCCGCGCGGCCCGTGGCCCGGATCAGCCTGCCCAGCGAACAACAGACCTTGCTGCTGGTGATGGACGTGTCGGGCAGCATGCGCGCCACCGACGTCAAACCCAACCGGCTGGTGGCGGCCCAGGAGGCGGCCAAGGCCTTCATCCACAGCCTGCCCCGGCAGGTGCGCGTGGGCATCGTGGCCTTTGCCGGCAGCGCCCAGCTGGCCCAGGCGCCCACCCGCAACCACGAGGACCTGTTCCAGGCCATCGAGGGCTTTCAGCTGCAGCGGGGCACCGCCACCGGCAATGGACTGGTGGTGGCGCTGGCCACACTGTTCCCGCAGGCGGGCATTGACCTGGCGCGCTGGGGCGCAGACGGCCCCGGTGGGGCCGGTGCCGTGACCGCGGCCCCGCTGGGCAGCCGAGGGGCCGCCAGCCCGCCGCCGTGGCAACCCGTGCCTGCGGGCTCCTACACCTCGGCCGCGATCATCATGTTGACGGACGGCCAGAGGACCACCGGGGTGGACCCTCTGGAGGCCGCCCGGCTGGCGGCAGAGCGTGGGGTGCGCGTGTACACCGTGGGGGTGGGCACGGTGGACGGCGAGACGGTGGGTTTCGAAGGCTGGTCGATGCGGGTGCGGCTGGACGAGGAGACGCTGAAGGCGGTGGCGGCACGCACCCAGGGGGAGTACTTTCATGCGGCCTCGGCCGAGGCCTTGCACCAGGTCTATGAAAACCTGAGTTCACGGCTGACACTGGAGACACACGAGACCGAGATCAGCGCCTTGTTGGCCTTGGCGGCGGCGGCGCTGGTCCTGCTGGCTACGGGTTTGTCCTTAGTCTGGTTCGGCCGCGTGGCTTGAAACCCACTGTTGCCACCTGAGCCAGCGCAAGCCGGGCCGCGAAACCCAGACAAGCCACCACTCTGGCTCCCAGCGGCGCAAAGTTGGGGCTAGACTGTGTTTTTCTTTGTCACAAGTGGAAATCGCCATGACCTCAGAAGCCCAACGAGAGATCGACGAGCGCACCAATCTGACCAGCAGCAACAAGTTTGAGCTGCTGCTGTTCCGCCTGGGCAAGGATGCTCATGGGGACAAGTCTGAGCTGTTCGGCATCAATGTGTTCAAGGTGCGCGAGATCGTGGAGATGCCCAAGATCACCGCCATCATCGGTGCCGCCAAGGGTGTGCTGGGGGTGGTGAACCTGCGCGGTCAGGTGATCCAGGTGATCGATCTGCCCTTCATCGTGGGGTGCCAGCCGGTGACCGGCCTGAACATCATGTTGGTGGCCGAGTTTGCGCGCCACACCATCGCCTTTGCGGTGGAAGCGGTGGAAGAGATCGTGCGCCTGGACTGGACCCAGGTGCTGGCGGCCGAGGGCAATGCCGCCTCGGGCATGGTGACCAGCATTGCCCGCCTGGACGGCGATGTGGACAACACCCGCCTGGTGCAGGTGCTGGACGTGGAAGCCATCCAGCGCCGCGTCAGCCCCACGCCCGACCAGGAAGTGAACCCCGGCACCATCGGCCCCTCGCTGAACCTGCGCCCTGGCAGCGTGGTGCTGGCCGCCGACGACTCGCCCATGGCCCGCACGCTGATGGAGAAGAGTCTGGAAGCCATGGGGGCCCCTTTTGTGATGACGCGCAGCGGCAAGGAAGCCTGGGAGACGCTGCAAAGCATCGAAGCCGATGCACGCAAGGAAGGCCTGACCATCCGAGACAAGGTGGCCCTGGTGCTGACCGACCTGGAAATGCCGGAGATGGACGGCTTCACCCTCACGCGCAACATCAAGCAGGACGTTCGCTTCAGCGGCCTGCCGGTGGTGATCCATTCCTCGCTGTCCGGTACGACCAACGAGGATCACGTGAAGAGCGTGGGCGCCGACGCCTATGTGGCCAAATTTGCCCCGGCCGAACTGGCCCAGGTGCTGCGCTCGGTGATGAGCCGCTGAGGTCTGCGAGGGGGCCACTGATCTGCCCCCGGGCGCGAGACTGTTTGATTTTTGTGCATCCAGCCCCGTCGCCCTGGGGTTGATGTCTACCTTGTCGCGGCTGCCACACCGGCCGCCCCGCTCCTGATGATCCTGGGGCGGGCTCTCACCGACACAGAGGACTTGGCCCATGCCACCCCAAAAAAAAGCACACTCCTGGCCCCTGTGGGGCCTTTTCGTCTTGAGCAGCGCCCTCTTGAGCGCCTGTGATGGCGTGGGCTCCGACGCCCCGATTGGCGGCACGCTGAGCGGGCTGGCCAGTGGCCAGCAGATCGTGCTGCAAAACAATGCCAGTGACGATTTGACGCTGACGCGCAATGGCGACTTTCGGTTTGACACCCGCCTGAAGGCTGGTGACCGCTACAGCGTGAGTGTGCTCACCCAGCCTGCGGGCGTGACCTGCAGCGTGAGCAATGGCAGCGGCAAGGTGAACAGCCGAGGTGATGGCGTGTTTGGCGTCAAGGTGGCCTGCGATACCGGGCCCTCGCTGGGCGGCAACCTGTCTGGGCTGCAAGCGGGTACCAGCGTGACGCTGGCGAGCAATGGCATGTCGCTGGTACTGACGCAGAACGGCTTCTTCCAGTTCAAGAATTCACTGCCCGCCGGCACGCCCTACCAGGTGACGGTGGTGCAGCAGCCTCTGCAAGGCCAATGCAGCGTGAGCAATGGCAGCGGCAGCATTGTGGCCGGCAAGCTCTCGCTGGTGAATGTGAACTGTCAATGAACGGATAAGCGACAGGGGTCAAGCCTCTGGCTCAGCAGCCGATAAGCATAAGAGGTGCTCAGTTTGGATGCCGGCTCAAAGCCGCAAACTGCGGGGCAATCACCCCTCTTTTCCGGAGATCGCCCGGATGTGAAGAGCAGACCATGGAGGCACGTGTTCCTGCGTCATGACCGCGCTCACCCGGGGGTGACGGGTGAGGCAGGCCCCACGTTTTACGCCATGAACATCTTGAGACTCCGCATCCGGCCTGACGCACCCATCAACCTGCACGCCCCGCTGATACGGCAGGCACCCTCCGTGGTCACGGTGAGCCTCCGCGCTCAAGGTGCGGCCCACAGGGCCCAGGCGCAAGAAGCACCCGAACCGGCCCAGACGGCCCCGTCGGTGACCGCCCATGGTGGGCCAGACGCCTTGTCCGCCGCAGCCTGAGATGCCGCATGGGCCATGCGCCCAGGTCCATGCCCCCCGCGACCTGCACCAGGCCGCAGTGCGTTTCACAAATTGAATTGCTGGCGCAGGGCCGCTGCGAAGCTCGCACTGCCACTCAGTGAGAGTGTGATGGTGCGACGCACCCGTTCGTCAGCAGATGAATCGTCCGAAACCAGCAGCCCGGGCGCATGAAGGTCGACCGCCAGACTGCTTGCAGGCTGGGTCTCGCACCAGGCCTGCAGATCCACATCCCACTCGCCACCCTCATCCATGGGCCTTTCAGGGCCGAAGTGTTGTCTTGCCCAAGTCAGAACCGCGGCGACCTCGGCAAGCACCAGGGGCTGTTGCTCGGGCCAGACCGAGGCCATGGCATCGAAGGTGACGGCTTCATCGGTGTCTTCGCTGCAGTCGAAGTCCAGCCAATCCAGCGTCATGCAGGCCCCCCCGTGGCCTGGCCCGTGCGTTCCTCGGCCAGGCGACCCCGGACCAGGCGCATCTGGCGCGCGCAACGGGCCGCCAGCGTTTCATCGTGGGTGACCATGACAAAGGCGGTGCCCTGATCACGGGCCAGTTGCAGCATCAGCTGAAAGACCTGCTCCGCGGTCCCCCGGTCGAGGTTGCCCGTGGGCTCATCGGCCAGCACACAGGCGGGTTGGGCCACCAGGGCCCGGGCGATGGCCACGCGTTGGCGCTCGCCACCGGAGAGTTCTGCCGGCCGGTGGTGCAAGCGATCGGCCAGGCCCACGGCCTCGAGCATGCGGCGCGCCGCCTCGGAAGAAACCGCCGCGGCCTCGCGACGGATGCGCAGGGGCATGGCCACGTTGTCCAGGGCGCTGAATTCAGGCAGCAGGTGGTGGAACTGGTAGACGAAGCCCAGGTGCTGGTTGCGCAAGCGCCCCTGGGTGGCGGGGTCGAGTTGCGACAAGGGTTGGCCCATGAGGCTGACATCGCCGGCGCTGGGGGCATCGAGCCCGCCCAGCAGGTGCAGCAGCGTGCTCTTGCCCGAACCGGACGCCCCCACGATGGCCACCGTGTCGCCGGCCTGGATGCTGAGGTCCACCCCTTGCAGCACGTGGACATCGAGCCGGCCTTCGGTGAAGCGCTTGCTCAGGCCCCGGGCCTGCAGCACGGGGTTGGAGGGGGTCGGATCACTCATAGCGCAGGGCCTCGGCAGGGTTGACTCGGCTGGCTCGCCAGCTGGGGTAGAGGGTGGCCACGAAAGCCAGCAACAGCGAGATCAGGGTGATGGGCAGGATGTCGCCCTGCTGCGGATCACTGGGCATGCGGCTGATGAGGTAGATATCCTTGGGCAGAAAGCTGGCATGAAAGGCCTGCTCGATGGCGGGCACGATCACATCGATGTTGCAGGCAATGGCCAGGCCCAGCACCAGACCCGCCAAGGTACCGATCACGCCCACCATGGCGCCCTGCACCACAAAGATGCCCATGATGCTGGCCGGGCTGGCCCCCAGGGTGCGCAGGATGGCGATGTCGGCACGCTTGTCGGTGACGGTCATGACCAGGGTGCTGACCAGGTTGAAGGCGGCCACGGCCACGATCAAGGTCAGGATGATGAACATCATGCGTTTCTCAAGCTGTACCGCGGCAAACCAGCTTTTGTTCTGGCGTGTCCAGTCGCTGATCAACAGATCGCCGCTCAGGCTGCCAGCCAGTTGCTGGGCCACTTCGCGGGCCTGATGCAGATCGCGGATGCGCAACCGGATACCGGTCGGCCCCTCCAGGCGGAAGATGCGCTGGGCATCTTCCATGTGCAGCATGGCCAGGGTGGAGTCGTACTCATAGTGGCCGGAGTCGAAGGTGCCCACCACGGTCATCTGCTTGAGGCGAGGCACAACACCTGCGGGTGTGACCTGGCCGGATGGCGCGATCAAGGTCACCGGGTCGCCGGTGCGAACACCCAGGCTGCGGGCCAGATCGGCGCCCAGCACAATACCGAACTGCCCAGGCACCAGCCGTTGCAGAACCTCCTGCTTGAGGGCGGAGTCCAGGTCGGCCACCTCGGGTTCGCGTTGCGGGTCGATGCCGCGCACGATGGCCCCCTTCATGGTCTCGCCGCGAGCCAGCAAGGCCTGCACCGCGATGAAAGGGGCGGCGCCCAGCACCTCGGGGTGGCGCCTGGCCTCTTGCAAGGTCCGGGAGGGGTCAGGCAGCGCATCGCCTTGGGGTGTGAAGATCTCGATGTGAGCCACCACGCTGAGCATGCGGTCGCGGACTTCCTTCTGAAAGCCGTTCATGACCGACAGGACAATGATCAGGGCCGCCACGCCCAGCGCAATGCCCAGCATGGAGACCCCGGAGATGAAGGAGATGAAGCCGTTGCGCCGGGTGGCGCGGCCGGCGCGGGTGTATCGCCAGCCCAAGGCCAATTCGTAAGGGATTTGCATGGAGCCGAGATTGTGGCATCCCGGACAATACACCCCATGTCAGAACCGAATATCGCCAGCCAAACGCTGCGGCTCATCGTGCCGTACGCCCATTGCTCCGCAGAGGGGAGTCATCAGGCGCTTGCCCAGTTGGCGCTTCCCAACCTGCTTCAGTTGAGCCGCCTGCTCAGCCCTGCAGCCCGGCGCCCCCTGGACGAAGACAGCCCCGCGCTGCCCCATGAATGTGCCCTGGCCCAGGCCCTGGGCTTGCCCGAAGGGGAATCGTTGGATGCAACCCCGACACCTTGGGCTGCTTGGGACGCCTTGCAATGCCTGGGCGCAGGCACACGGGAACACGCCTGGGCCTGGATCAGCCCCTGCCACTGGCAGGTGGGCAGTAGCCACATCGCCATGAGCGACCCGCGGGCATTGGGCTTGGACGAGGCCGAATCACGGGCACTGCTCGACATCCTG
The DNA here is from genome assembly GCF_000518645.1 of Curvibacter gracilis ATCC BAA-807. Taxonomy (GTDB): domain Bacteria; phylum Pseudomonadota; class Gammaproteobacteria; order Burkholderiales; family Burkholderiaceae_C; genus Curvibacter; species Curvibacter gracilis. The sequence continues at coordinate 132,880 of NZ_JADZ01000023.1, forward strand.
GCGCCGTTCTTCAAGGACGACGGCATCGAACTGCACTACCGCAGCCCGGACCGTTGGCTGGCAAGTGGTGAAGTCTTTCGCCCATTGCGCGCGGCCAGCCTGGACCGGGTGATCGGGCGCTCGATTGACACCTGGATGCCCCAGGGCCCGTCCGCCAATCAGCTCAGGCGTCTGCAGACCGAAACCCAGATGCTCTTGTACACCCATGCTTTCAGCGAGGCTCGCCAAGGCCGCGGCGCACAAGCCATCAACTCTTTCTGGATCAGTGGCTGTGGCGCCCTTCCGCAGGGATGGCAGGCCCCCCAGGTGCTGCCACAAGTGGTGGATGAATTGCGCCAACCCGCCTTGGTGGGCGATTGGGGTGCCTGGGCTGCGACATGGGAGCGATTGGACGCGGGGCCTGTGGCCGAATGGCTCAGGGCCGCACGACAAGGCATGGGCGTCGAGCTGACGCTGTGCGGTGAACTGGCCCTGCAGAGTTGGCACGGCCCGAGAAATGGTTGGCTGTCCAAGCTGGCGGGACAGTGGCAGGGCTCAAACACATTCAGGCAAGCCCTGGCATCACTATGAAAATCCTTCAACGAGACATTCCTCCGCGCGCCTGTTGGGCGCTGGAGCAGGCCGGCATCCACCCTCTTCTGGCCCGGCTCTATGCTGCGCGCGGTGTGCAGAGCAAGGAGGAACTGGACGACGGGCTGGCCCACCTGCTGCCACCCCATACCCTCAAAGGCGCTCAGGAAGCGGCGCAACTGCTGGCTGACGCCATCGCAGCCAATCTGAGCCTGTGCATCGTGGCGGACTACGACTGCGATGGCGCCACAGCCTGCGCGGTGGCCCTGCGCGGGCTGCGTGCCTTGGGCGCAACGCGGGTGGACTACCTGGTACCGGATCGTGTCATTGACGGCTATGGCCTCACCGCGCCCATTGCCGAGCGCGTGAAAGCCATGGGCGCCGACGTGTTGATCACGGTGGACAACGGTATTGCCAGCATGGAAGGTGTGGCGCGCGCCAGAGAACTGAGCTTGCAGGTCTTGATCACCGATCACCACCTGCCTGCCGCCGACACACCGAATGCGCAGGTCATCGTCAACCCGAATCAGCTGGGATGTGATTTCGCCAGCAAATCGATGGCGGGGGTCGGCGTGATGTTTTATGTCTTGCTGGCCCTGCGCGCCGAACTCCGACGCCGTGGGGCCTATGCCGATCGCCCCCAGCCCAAGCTGGATGACCTGCTGCCCCTGGTGGCGCTGGGTACGGTGGCCGACGTGGTGAAACTGGATGAAAACAACCGGCGGCTGGTGGCGCAGGGGCTCAAACGGATCCGAGCTGGCGCCATGCCCGCCGGCGTCGAGGCATTGTTCAGAGCCGCCGTGCGGGATGCACGAAAGGCCACGACCTTTGACTTTGGCTTTGCGCTGGGGCCCCGCATCAATGCAGCGGGCAGGCTGTCTGACATGACGGTCGGTATCGAATGCCTGGTAACCGATGACCCGGGGCGGGCCGATGAACTGGCCAAACTGCTTGACAGCATCAATCGCGAGAGACGCGACATCGAGGGTGGCATGCGCGAACAGGCCTTCGCCATCGCCGAAACCCTGTTTGAAGAAGGGCAGGCTGCGCCGTCTGCCATCAGCGTGTTCGATCCTGATTTCCACGAAGGCGTGGTCGGCATCGTGGCCTCTCGCATCAAGGACAAGCTTCACCGCCCCACTTTCGTGTTTGCGGCCAGCGCCGCGCCAGGCCGGGAAGATGAACTGAAGGGATCCGGGCGCTCCATCCCCGGCTTCCATCTGCGCGATGCGCTCGATTTGGTGGCCAAGCGGCATCCAGGCGTGCTGTTGAAATTTGGCGGACATGCCATGGCTGCGGGTTGTTCAATCCCGCGCGCCCACTTTGAAACCTTTTCTCAAGCATTGGCCCAGGTGGCAGACGAGTGGCTGGATGCGGCCACCTTGACCCGGCGGCTGGACACCGATGGCCCCCTGGCTCCCGAGTACCGTCGCACTGATGTGGTGGATACCCTCCATCGCGAAGTGTGGGGGCAAGGCTTTGCCCCTCCCACCTTCAGCGAAGAACTGGAGATCGTCTCGCAAAGGCTGGTGGGTGAAAAGCACCTGGCGCTGAAATTGAAACACCAGGGCGATGCCGTCGATGGCATCTGGTTTGGGCACACCGAGCCATTGCCCAAGCGGGTGAAGCTCGCGTTCCGACTGGATGCAGACGAATGGCAAGGGGTGCGCAGGGTGCGCTTTCTGGTTGAAGGTGCTGAGTTGTGAGCTGGCCGAGCCCTTGCGCTAGTCCCAATCTTGGAGAGCCTGTTCTGGTCATGCGCACCCTGCCCCAAGACCCATCGTGTCTTGCAGCCTCGATGGGGGATTTGAAACGGACTCACGCACATCCCAATGGGCAATGGAACGAATACGTGCGACGAGTCCAAGCTGCTTTGGCTCATTTGACCCGCAAGGGTGCCTGCTGGGCCGAGGCTACGTGGAGCTGACGGGGTACGCTCAGGCGCTGAGGCTGTGAGGAGGCGCGTGGGGAGGTGTGCAGAGGAATTGAATTCTGAGGATGAGGAATTCAATGGGTTTTCGATTCCGCAAAGACAAAACCCCCGCCAGTTGCCTGGAGGGGGTTTTGAGGGCTGTAAGAGCCTGACGATGACCTACTTTCACACGGGAACCCGCACTATCATCGGCGCGGAGTTGTTTCACTGTCCTGTTCGGGATGGGAAGGAGTGGGACCAACTCGCTATGGTCATCAGGCATAACTTGGTGCTGGGCTGTTGGAGATCAACAGCCTGGCGAATTCATAGAGTTTGGAATCAGTAGCTTTACGCTCAATTTTTTGTATTGCGTCTTGGCATAACCAGACTTTGAATTGGATTCAAAGTTATAGGGTCAAGCCGCACGAGCAATTAGTATCAGTTAGCTTA
>NZ_JADZ01000024.1 GCF_000518645.1 Curvibacter gracilis ATCC BAA-807
TGTATTGACCTAGTGATTTCCTGCTCAGGTGTTATCGTTGAAAGGAAACACAGATGAGCACCCTGATGGAAGACGACATCAAGCGTTGGACGGCCAAAAGAAAGACGGCCCTGGTCCTGGACATCATTCAAGGCAAGACCACGGTCTCAGAGGCCAGCCGGGCCTATGACCTCAACCCTTCTGAGGTTGAACAGTGGGTCGATGAAGGCAAGCGCGGCATGGAGAACGCGCTGCGCAGCAAGCCCCTGGAAATCAAAGAGCAGTACGAACGCCAGCTCAGTGATTTGCAGCAGGCCTATGGCGAGGCCATGTTGGAGCTGCGTGCTAGAAAAAAGCTGGCCTCCCTGCTGGGCAACGAGGACGAGAAATGATCCTCAGCCTTCAGCAGGGATTGGCTGAAGACGGGGTTGCGGTCAGCTTGGTCAAGCTTTGCCAGTGGTTCCAGATTCCACGACGCACGGTGTATTACCGCAGCATCAAGTCGGCCCCAAAGGTCCAGGAACACTTGGTTCAGCCCATCAAGGCCATGATCGAAGAGAACCCGTCCTTTGGTTATCGGACGGTGGCGCATCTGCTTGGCTTCAACAAGAACACCGTGCAGCGCATCTTCCAGATCAAGGGCTGGCAGGTGCGCAAGCGCCCGGTAGGCTTCAGGCCAAGAATCCAGGCGCTGCCGTCGGTGGCCAAGGCCCCAGATCAACGCTGGGCGACTGATCTGTGCCGGGTGTGGACGGGGCGCGATGGGTGGGCCTCACTGGCCCTGGTGATCGACTGCTACAGCCGTGAATTGCTGGGTTGGCACCTGAGCCGCAGCGGCCGATCCAAGACGGCTGAATCGGCGCTGGAGCAAGCCCTGATTGCGCGTTATGGGTGCCTGGGCAAGGTCAAGCATCCATTCCTGTTGAGGTCCGATAACGGCCTGGTTTTTACCAGTCGAAGCTACACGGCCCTGGTCAAAAGCTACGGGCTGCAGCAGGAGTTCATTACCCCCTACAGCCCCGAGCAAAATGGGATGGTCGAGCGTGTGATTCGCACGCTCAAAGACCAATGCGTTCATCGCCACAGGTTCGAAACCCTGCAGCACGCCAGCCGCGTGATTGCAGATTGGATCGGTTGGTACAACCATCGGCGCCCTCACCAGGCGCTGAAAATGAAGACCCCCGCTGAGGCATATGCGTTAGCGGCCTGACCTGTGCAGAAAGTGCTGGGTCAATACAAATCGTTCTGGCGTGACCACACCCTCTTAACCAAGGAGGATGGTCCTCGACCCCACATTCCAAGGAGTTCTCCATGTTTGAATCAAAAAATGTGCCTGCCTGGGAACGCGCTGTTAGCAGCTTCATGGGTTTGACAGCCCTGGGCTCTGCCGCCATGAGCTGGGGTTCGCCCCTGGCCATGAGGGCCGGCATCATGGGCGCCCTGCTGTCCATGACCGGCCTGGTCGGCTTCTGCCTAATGTGCGCCATGGTCGGCCGCAAACTCCACAAGGGCCGCTGAACTTGGAAGCCGCCGCTGAGCGTTCGAACCTCATCGTGGCCGCTTGGACAGGTGACCCGGCCGCCATTACGCGGCTGCTGGCGGTCTGCCAGGCCGACGCACGCCGATACGCCCGGCGCCACTGCCAGGCCTGCGACGTGGACGATGCGGTCCAGGAGTCGCTGCTGGTGATCTCGCGCAAGGTCAAGGGCCTGAAGGCGGCAGCCGCCTTCTCTTCCTGGCTCTTCACCGTCATCCGGCGCGAGTGCCGCAAGCTGGAGCGGATGATGTTCCGCATCGAGAGCTTGATGAGGAGGAGTTTGGTTGCGCAATTGACGCGCTCTAACGCTCTCCATATTAGGGGTAGCTCTGCACCAAAGCATCAATAGGCTCTGCTGTGCCCATCTCAAAACCACCAGCAGGAACCTGAACAAATTCGATCCCAATTTGATCAATGATCGATGTCGGCGTTTCCACCTGGGCAAAGCCAACAACAGGCAGCACATTGAGTAATGTAGATAATCCTAGAATGTGTCATTGAATTTTTCATGCACATCCTTAGAAATTAAACCACTACCTGCTCAAGTGCTGACAGTCATGCCTTATTTGCTCGGATAGGTCAGGTCAGCACGACGGTTTTGGGACCAGGAGGCTTCATCGTGACCTGCAGCACGGGGCTTCTCTTTGCCCCAGCTCACAGCCTCCAATTGCTCTGCCTTGACGCCGTACACCTGGAGCGCCTTCACGACAGCTTCCGCACGCTTCTGTCCCAAGGCCAAGTTGTATTCCGCACCACCTCGTTCGTCCGTATTGCCTTCCACACGGATCTTCAAGCTTGAATTCTTGGCAAGGTACTTACCGTGCCGTTCTACGACTCCCTGGGCGCCTTTGTTCACACTGTATTCATCAAAGCCGAAGAAGACACTTCGGTCCTTTGAGATGGGACTGTTGGGATCCATGTAGTCCGGGACCACTACTTTAGCAACGGTCGACTGCGCAACAGCGGGTGTCGGCTGGGCCGGTGCTGGGCTGCTTGCAACCGGTGTCGGTGCAACTTCCGCTTTTGGCTTTGGTGAACTGCCGCAAGCAGACAAGAGCAGCGCGACTGCGCCAATGCATGCGAGGTTTTGATAAATCTTCATTGAAATCTAGATAGTTATTTATGGGGTACAGATTTTTAGGCTGCTAGTCCCAGAGAGGGGTAGCCCCTACATACTAGCATTTGCACAAATGCGTAGAACAGCGGCGCATGCCACCAATCCCCGCCACCAAGGGCTATCCCTAGGAATTTTCGGAATGTCTTTGCAAAAAAAGACGGCTTCATCATCTGCATTTGTGCAAATTCAGTTCACAATTGAACGCAAAAGCAACTCGAGATGATGCGAGCACTTTGTAGCCCATCATCCTCTCTCCTGCCCTCAGGCTGCTCACATAGACGTTGCAGTCACGGGCAAAGTGCGTAAAGCTGTGTGGCCATGTTGGGCACGCCAAGAAAAAATGCCCCCGCAGGGGCATTGAAAGACTATCCAGATATGAAGAACCCTGTCTCAAAGGGCAGGCTGAGCTTACATTTGTTTGAATGTAAAATTCAGAGTGTATACCCTGACAGTCTGGTGTTAAACGAGAGATGGTTCAGGCCAATCGTCTCCTTCCAGATCAGGTATCGACAAGATGGCTGACGGTGCTCCGATATGCAGAGTCGAGAAGGCATGAAAGTGCCGCCATGTGCGAAGGCCTGTGCTTCCACGAGACGGTGGTTTTGGCACGATACGGCACCCTGACCCGCAGTCGCAAGACAGTGGGCCAACGGTCCAAGCTCTACAACTGGCATGCCCCCGATGTGGAATGCATCTCCAGACGCTCACACTGCTCAAGTGAAGACAGGCGATCGAGCGCATCATCGGCCACCTCAAGAGCGATCACCGGTGGAACCGCTACCAACTCAATTGGACACAGGGAGACAGTCTTCACGCGGTGCTGTACGCAGCGGGCTACAAACTGCGCTGGCTGCGGAGGATGATCGCCAAGAAGGGTATCACCCCATTTTTTGCCTATTGAAGGCCGTGAAATGCACCCGATTTATTTTGAACCGACTGTGTTGTTTCTTCGATTTACGGCCCAACCCCTTGCATTTCGGTAGCGCTCTGTCTGAGGTATGAATTTTTCAAGGGCGATCAATTGTCTGGCAGTTGTGACTATTCTTCTGGTTGATTAAAAGTAATGATCCGCAAGATCAATTATTTTGATAATCAAAGCGATTTTTGACCTCCATTTGGAAGTGACCAGGCAATCCCCGAAAATCACCGCGACATGCTCTTCCAAACCGAATCAAAAGGCTCGCTCGCAGGAATTATTAATAAATCTAACTGACATTTATCAATTGGATGCATTAATTATAATTTTGCTCATTTGGTGAATACATTTTTTAAAACACCCCTTAGCAGATAATTGGTGATGACAACCGAGCCAAAAGCAATGTATGGCATCTTTATCCCAAGTAGCGGCCCTCTCCGACCTCCTCAATCGTCCGTCCTTCACGAATGTGGTAAATGCGCTTGAATGTCGGAATAATCTTCTCGTCATGCGTGACTACAATCACGGCAGCCTGGGACTGAACCGCCATACGGTTGAGAATGCGTATGACCGCCAATGCCCGCTCGCTGTCGAGCGGCGCAGTCGGCTCATCGGCGAGTATCACGGGTGGCCTATTGGCCAACGCTCTGGCGATCGACACCCGCTGCTGTTCACCTCCCGAAAGCTGAGACGGCTCGGCCTTTGCGCGGTGCACCACGTCCAACTCTTTAAGCAACTCCAACGCCCGTGCACGCGCCTGCGCGTTGGACATGCCAGCCAGCATTGGGAGCAAGGCTACATTGTCAGTCACATCCAAGAAGGGAATGAGATACGGTGCCTGAAAGACAAAGCCAATGTTGTCGCGGCGCAAGCTGCGAAGGTCTTTGGTCACCCAGGCATTGTCGTAGAGCGCTTTGCCACCCAACACCATGCGCCCAGAAGTTGGTTCGATGATAGCGCCCAGGCATTTGAGCAAAGTGCTTTTGCCAGAGCCAGATGGCCCCACTAGACCAACGACTTCGCCGGGTCCGACTACCATGTCCACGCTCTTGAGTGCTTCGACAGCAGTGTCTCCATCGCCATAGACCTTGCGCAATCCCTCGACAACAATGCCTCCGCGCTCGCTTTGCGGCTGATCGAAGCTCTGCATCCTCAACCTCCAATCGCTTCGGCAGGATCAACCTTGATGGCGATGCGAATCGCCAGCGTGCTTGCCAGTGCGCAGATAAACATCACAATCGCAAGCCCGAGTAGCGCATCGCTTTGCAGTAATAGCACGTATTTTGGGAACACTGGCGCCCACAGTGTGGCGGTGAGCTTTCCTACAAAAAAGCCGATAAACCCCAAGCCCATGGCCTGCTGAAGAATCATGGAGGCAATAGTCGCGTTACTAGTGCCAATGAGTTTCAAAACGCCAATCTCACGAAGCTTTCCCATCGTCATGGTGTAGATGATGAAGGCTACGATTGCGGCACTCACAATGGCGAGAATGACTAAAAACATGCCGATCTGCTTAGCCGATGTAGAAATGAGCTTGGCGACCAAGATGTCTTCCATGCCCGCCCGGTCGTAGGCTTCGAGGTGTTTCCAACGCCGTATCGGTTCGGCAACCTGTTCCGGCGAGAACCCTTCGCGCACCTGAACAAGCACCGCGTTGACACTGTGGCTGCTGGTCTGGCTAGCTATAGCCGCCTCTAACAACCCAGGGGCACCTGGACGATTGAAGGCCGAATTGGCAGCGGTGCGCGCACGGTCGTTGATGATAGCGTCGTTGTCTTTCAGAAACTGCGCCTCTTGGGCATCCTTCAAGGGAATAAACACCATGGGGTCACCGCCCGAGGACACCATGCGCTGGGTCAGGCCCACCACGTCGTATTCATGGCGCCGGATGCGGATGCGGTCGCCCAAGGCAAAGCCGGTTTTCACGTCGGCCACCGCTTCATAGTGGCTGCGGGTCATCGGACGACCGGCTACAAGATGCGTCGGACTGCCCGGCTTTCCTGGCTCAATGCCAACTACCATGGCCCTAGCCTCATCATCGCCTCTTTGAACCTGCATGTTCAGATACGTTACGTTGGCTGCAAGCGCGACACCAAGCATGCCCTCAATGCCGTGGACCGCATCGTCCTTGATGCTTGAAGACTCGGCATAGGGCCCTTGGGTATCCTTTTGAACCACCCACAGATCAGCGCCACTGTTGGTCAACAATGCCTCCGCATCGTCCACCATACCGCGATACACACCGGCCATGGACAAGGTAACGCCAATGAGAAGTCCCAAACCCATGCCAGTCAGCACAAACTTCGGCCCAGAGTGCAGTATGTCGCGACCTGCCAAGCTGATCATGGTGTCTCTCCCGAGGCGGCCACAGACTTGACGATGGAGTCCACCACTTGCACGCGCGCCCCAACAGTCAAAGGCTTTTGGCTGTAGACAACAATCTCGTTTGATGCTTTGAGTCCACTCAATACTTGGACTTGGCCATCCAAACTGGCTGCGCCAACCTTGACAGGCGTAAATGCCAGTTCATCGGACTCCATGCGCCATACGCCTGTGAATCCGCCCCGATGCTTAATACTGGCTGCTGGAATGATGAGGGATTTCGGTGTGGCCGGCAGTTGAATGGTCGCCTCCACCATCTCCCCTACTGATAAGCCGATGGGCACGTTATCAAATGACAATTGGACGATGCGCTCTTCGGTCACGCTGTCGCTCAACAGTTCAACGCGGGCCACGGTAGCTGAGTGGGTGAACTGCGGCTGGGAGCGCAACACGACGCTGGCCCTCAAGCCACGCTCGAGGCCTCCTGCTCGACCTTGGTCAACACGCAGCTTCACCCAAAGACTGGCCGGATCGATCACCCGCAGCACAGGTTGCCCGGCCACGACCGTCGAACCAGGCTCCGCATCGCGGGCGGTAACCACCCCATCGGATGGCGCGATCAATCGAACATTGGTTCGTTGCTGCACCAAGGCCGCACGATCCGCCTTCGTGCGAATCAAGTCCTGCTCCGCACCGGCCGCGTTAGCTCGGGCCGCATCGACGGCAGCATCAGCGGACGCCTTGACTTGGGCAAAGCTCTCCAACGCCCCGGAGCTGATGAAGCTCTTGTTCGCAAGGTCCTGATTGCGGCGCATGTTGGCGGTCGCTAATTCTCGCTTAGCGACGGCATCCGCTTGTTGGGCTGCTGCAGCCAATTGCGCGCTTTTGGCCCGTTCGATCGCGGCGTCCAGCGAGGACAACCGCTGATCGATGTCCACCGGGTCCATTTCCGCTACGAGCTGCCCGGCCTTAACTGCGTCACCTACATCGACCCTCACGCTCAACACACGTCCCGCCACGGTCGGGCCAATCATCCAGTTGCGGCGAGCTTCCACGGTGCCGATGCCAAAGAGCTCTGGAGAGAAACTGCCCTCCTTGACCTGCGCCACAGTCACCTTGATGGGAGCAAGCGGGCCAGAGCGCATCATCACGAATAAGAACAAGCCGACAAGTAGAACTGCCAAGGCGCTCAAAAAAAGGCGGCGGTTGAGTGAAGATGAGGATTTCACGGGCAATCCATTCAAATTGTTGTGCGTGAAGACGACCGTCGAATCAACATAGCTTTTTGCGAGCAGATGACATCTATGGGCAGCGAATATGAGCTCTTTGGCATCGCCTGTGATCCAGGTCCCTAATGTTGGGTGCAGCAGGAAGGTTTTTTTACACTCTATTGCCACGCCATCTTCTCGAACGAATGCATATTTCCCATTCGTCAAGACTAGCATTGGCACATGGGGGGTGAGCGGCTACTTGTTCGAGGGGCACGCGTAAATTACGCCCGCACGCTCATGTCGTAATGAATCAAGCAACCCCGGGCGTTGAGAGATCCCAAGCTTTCAATGCTTCAGCGGCATACATCAAAGCAGGACCGCCGCCCATGTATACGCAAACCGAGAGCATCTCTTCCAGCTCTGCACGACTTGCGCCCAAACGTCGCAGAGCTTTGACGTGGAAACCAATACAACCCGAACATCGTTGACTGATGCCAATGGCCAGTGCGATCAACTCTTTGTGTTTGGCACTGATTGAGCCCTCCGCCATTGAGGACTGGGCCAACTGGGCAAATCCCCGCATCGCCTCTGATTGGCTTTTGCGAAAAGGGCCAAGGCATTCGTTGATGTCTTGCATCAAGCCGGCGTGATCAAAAGTGCTCATGGCATATCTCCGAGAGTCAAGTTAGTGTGGTTCGGAAGTCCAGTCATCATTCCGATGAGCCTGGGCGTGCAAAGCGATCCAACAATTCGAATCCATCCGCGCCAGGAGAGAAGCCATCTCGAAGCATCTGCATTTCAACTTCGAGTACCACTTGCTCAATGGCCTCCAACCCCAACGCTGGGAGGCTGCTTGCCATCAAATGACATCGAAGGACCAGTAGTCCACGCAGTTCCTCCAGCTCGCGACGGTGTCGGGTAGCAGCGGCATCGGTCGCAGTTACCCCAAATAGCACTGGGTCGCGATCGAGAACACGTTGTAGTTGTCCAGCTTGGACCAAAGAGATCCCTAGCGCCCTGGACAGACGTGCAATTCGCTCGTTCAGGCCAGCCAACGTCACACCGAAACGCTGCCCTTCATCTGGTAATAAGGGTGAGGACGTCATTAGGTGCTTTCGGCCTTGTCAGGGAAGGCATGGATTGATGGGTAGGCGCTATGCACAGTTCAATTTATATTTTTATAATATATAAAAATACAGATTGATGCCATGCCCCTAGGTCAACCAGCTGAAAATTCCGGTACGCCTGAGACCCAGGCAGAGGACAAGCCATACGTTGGAACTGACCTCTCTCCGCTGCAAGCTCGTGCAGTGCAAGCCAGTGCCCTACTGAAAGCGATGGCGCATCCAGATCGCTTGATCTTGCTGTGTCGCCTGAGTGAGGGAGAGTTCTGTGTTGGAGAGTTGGAGGATGCCTTGGGCATCCGCCAACCCAGCTTGTCGCAACAACTTGGAGTTCTCAGGCAAGAGGGACTGGTGGATGCACGACGCCAAGGCAAACACGTCTACTACAGCCTCAAAAGCGTGGAGGCTGCTGAGGTGATGGCTGTGTTGCACAAACGCCTTTGCAGCGACCTCATTCCCCCGGTACCCGGGTGAAGACACACCGAGCCCTATCAGTCATTCATTGAGCCATCGAGAGGTTCCTGCGTTGTTTGCGGAGCCATCAGAGGCCGAATCCACACCACTCAGAAATCAGCGATGTCAATCATCAAATCAACCGTCTGGCGCCCCAGTGCTGCCTTGATGCGCAAGCTTCGCTTCCCCGCCAAGATGGGTCTGATCTCAGGTGCATTTTTACTGCCTGCGGCTTGGTTGCTGTTTGCTTATGGCAGCACCAAGAATGCTGAGCTTGAGTTTGTTGCTAACGAACGACTGGGGGTTAGCTATAGCCAGGCTCTGGCTCCTGTGGTCAACGCCGCCAGTGTCTGGCGGTACCGGGCCCGCAATGCAGCAGCTGGACAAGGCAACGGTGAGCAGGCACAGGCTCAAATACAGTACCAGGAGGCCCTGCAGAAACTGCGGTCCCTGGACACCGAGCTTGGCGTGCAGTTGGGCAGCACAGCGGCCCTGCGCAAGGTGCTCGATTACAGCCAAGCCGCGGAGCGGGCGAACAGCACGCCAGATGCCGTCTTTGAAGCCATGAACAAGCTCTCCGGGGCGCTCAGTGACTTGCAGGATCAGGTCACTGATGGATCTGGGCTGGCACTAGATTCTGATTTGGCGACCTTTTATCTGATGAGTGCCACGCTGATGCAGCCCGCGGGCTTGTTGCGCGATACGGTCGAGTTGCGCGGCCTGGGTCGGGCCGCCCTGGCCAGTGGCCAGCTCAAACCCGAGGCGGCCGCCAGGCTGCATGCGCTGCTGGGTGTGCTGGCCCACGAGCGTCAGCTGCTCTCCGACAACCTCGACAAGGTGCGTGCTGCGGCGCCGTCAGTCGCAGGCCGCCTGAAGACCGATGCGGCGGCTGCATTGCAGCGCCTGGAAAGCGCCGCGCGCAGCAGCTTCCCGCCAGGCCAGGTCGATGTGACGGGTGACGCCGAGGCCTTCCGGGTGGTGGCCACCGAGGCCCTGCAGGCCCAGTCCGATCAGGTGCGACAGAACCTCGCGGTGCTCGACGACATGTTGGCGCAGCGCCAGGCGGCCTTGCGCCTGCACGTGGGCATGACAGCGGTGATCACCCTGTTGAGCCTGCTGGTGGCCCTGTACTTTTTCATGGGTTTCTACCGTTCGATGAGCGGCGGTTTCAAGCTGTTGCGCAAGTTCCTGCTCAGCATCTCGATGGGCGATTTGCGAACCACGGTCGACACCAAGGGGCGCGACGAGGTCGCTGACCTGATGCGCGAGCTGGGGAACATGCAGACCGCACTGACCGATACCGTGCGCCAGGTGCAGCAGGCCAGTGACCAGGTGGTGCAGGCCAGCACCGAGATCGCGCAAGGCACAGCCGACCTGTCGGCCCGCACCGAGCAGGCGGCGGCCGCTCTTGAGCAATCGTCGGCAGCGCTGGAGCAGACCACCTCGACCATCCAGATGACGGCAGAGTCGGTGCACCGGGCCTCCGAGATCGCCCAGGAGAACGCCAGCACCGCCGAGCACGGTGGACGCGTCATGGGCTCGGTGGTGCAGACCATGGAGCGCATCCAAGCCTCGTCGCAGAAAATCAGCGACATCATCGGTGTGATCGATGGCATTGCCTTCCAGACCAACATCCTGGCTCTGAATGCCGCCGTCGAGGCGGCCCGGGCTGGCGAGCAGGGCCGAGGTTTTGCCGTCGTGGCGGGCGAGGTGCGCAGCCTGGCCCAGCGCAGCGCGGTGGCGGCCAAAGAGATCAAGAGCCTGATCGCCGGCAGCACCGAAGAGGTCAGCTCAGGCTCGGACGTGGTGCGCCAGGCCGGCCAGACCATGCAGGAGATCGTGGCCAGCGCCGAAAACGTCAAGTCGCTGCTCGACGAGGTGGCCAATGGCGCGCGCGAGCAAAGCCTGGGCGTGAACCAGATCGGCGCTGCCGTGCAGGAGCTGGACCGCAACACCCAGGCCAACGCCGCCCTGGTGGAGGAAGCCGCGGCTGCTGCAGGTTCCCAACGCCTAGCTACCGTCAATATGGCCGCAGCCGTCGATGAATTTCGGCTACCGGGTGAGCACACCTCGGTCATTGTCGATGGAGTCGATATCGACGCGGTCATCGAAGCTCATCGTCGATGGAAAGTCACGCTGCGTCAGGCCATTGAAGACCGCAGCCAGGTCGATACCTCCACCCTGTCGCGAGACGACTGCTGTTCACTTGGCAGGTGGATCTATGGCGATGGTCAACGCTTGGCCCAGCGACCCACATTCAACACACTCGTCGCTAAGCATGCTCAGTTTCACCGGGTTGCAGGCCAAGTCGGCGACTTGATCAACCAACGACGCATGCGCCAAGCAGAGGATGCCCTGGCGCCAGGCACACCGTTCTCGAATGCAACAGCAGACGTCGCCAAGACGTTATCTACGGCGAAGCGATTGGGATTTTGAGTGCGAGTCGGCTGTCAAATACACCTCTGTACGATCTGCACATCTCGTGTGGAAGGATCAATGACTACTGTGCAGCCAGTTTCAAGATCGTTAGCTCAACGCCTTGAGCAACTGTAGGAGACAGTGATGCGAAAATTCATTGAGCAAGTGCTCTTTGCAGGTACTCTAGGTGCTATCGCCATGATGCCGTTCGGGCTCGCTTTTCGTGCTGTCGGACTTCGCATTGGGCATTACGGTCCCAAATTTGCAGAGCTGTACCTAGCGGCACCTGGACCATGGGCTAACTTCGCACAGCATATTGTTCTTGGCTGGGTGTCTGCGGCACCACTTGCCCTGGTACACCTCCACCGCAGATCACTTTCCACCACGACATTGTTGGGTGCTATCTACGGAGCGCTTTACTATGTGACGGTGAACTCATTGGCCTTGCCGGTCTTTTTCGGAGACCCACTTCCTTGGACCCTGGGTGTGGCCGTGGTGCTGCCGAGCCTTTGCATTCATGTTGTTTTTGGAATGGCCGTAGCGCTCACGGTGAGAAGTGTCCAGCGTAAGCAACGCCGCCGCGAACGGCATGCGAACTTTCAATAGTTCCATACCTCCAAGTTCCGTCCAGCTCCGTTTACTTACCAGGATGGCAATCGTTCCAAAATGGAACACCCGCAGCGTCGAAATGTCACATGAGGAAGACCGAATTCATGCGGGCTTCCGTCCAGTGAAAAGGCTTTTAGAAATTGCCCATGTTCATCCGACGCAGCATGACATCTGGGGTCCTCTCGATGTCCCCAGCAAGCATCACGTCAGCGCCCCCGGGGGGGGGCGAACATGGAAATTTCTAGAGCAAATCTTGCTGCTAACCGCTTTGTGAGGTGGCCTTTCAAACCCTACCGCATGCCAGCACTGCAGAGGTCATCCATACGACGAACCTCACCCGGGACGCGAACATCTTTGGGTCAACCCAATGCTCGCTTCGACCATGCAAACCACAAGTGTCGCCGCGATAATTATGCGAATGGGCTGTCAAGTCTTGCTTTGAACAGGCCCGACTGGCAGTTCCCTTGATCGGGCTACTTCAGAACGCAGCTGAAGTACTGCCTCTTGATAAAGCTGGGCGACAGGTCCCTGACCAGCAGCCTTGCGCTTAGCAAATTCCAACGCGAGTTCGGCGCAACCAAACTCACGCATCAAAATGCAAGCCGTCGAATCGAGTGCGAGGTCTGTCAAGGCCAGCTTCTGTGTTTGTGCCATGGAATCACCAGATGAGAACCTGGAACTGTATGTGTCGGCCCTAGCAAACTTGACGGTGAATCAGGGCTGGCCAGAATGTAACGTATCTCGCTCAGAACCCTATCAGCAAAAACCAGCCCTTTATGGTGAGAGTTTTGTTGGGCATGAGGCGCTCCTCCGTCGACAAGCCTGCCTGAGTTGGGGCGTCGGGTAGAGCGCCACAAACTCAAGCAGCTTGAACGCTGTCACTGTTGGTTTCGATCGAGTCTTTCGATGCCCAAGGCCTTCAGCATGTACTTTTCGTAGACGGGTTCAGAACTACCGTTCTTCATTTTGTACATGAAATACTTCTCGAAGGCGATCTTGGCCAAGTGCACCCATTTGCCCTTCTTGAACCAGTTGACGTTGCGCGGCGGTATTTGCGGCAATGCAACGAAAGCGGCCCCAGTGTCCCCCATGTCGGCTAAACAAATAGCGTTCCAGCTTCCCTTTGTATTCGCAGCCTGGCCCGAAAGGTCGGCGGCAATGTTGTGCACAATGGCCGTGACCATGGTCTCGATCATGTAACCGGTCTTTGGTGCTCCTGTAGGCACCGGGGTGACCTCGACCGGAGGGATGGCCACGCATACGCCCGCCGAGAAGATGTTGCGGTACTTTTTGCTGCGTTGGTACTCGTCGATCAATACAAAGCCACGCGGGTTGCACAGCCCCTCTACGGCCGCCACGGCATCAACGCCCTTGAAGGCCGGCAGCATCATGCTGAACGCAAACGGCAGTTCATGCTCTTTCTTGATCTGACCGGCCTCGTCCAGCTCGGTGACGAACATGCGGCCGGCCTCGACCCGGGTGACCTTGGCGTTGGTGATCCACTTGATGTCGTTGTTGCGCAGTTCGCTTTCGAGCATCGACTTGGAGTCACCCACGCCGCCCAGCCCCATGTGCCCGATGTAGGGCTCACTAGTGACATAGGTCATGGGCACCTTGTGGCGCTGGCGCCGCTTGCGCAGGTCGCGATTCAGGATGAATGCGAATTCATAGGCTGGCCCGAAACACGAGGCCCCTGGCATAGCTCCAACCACCACCGGTCCCGGTGCTTCCAGAAACCGCTGGTAGTCGGCCCAGGTTTGCTCAGCGTGGTCGATGCTGCAGATGGAGCGGGTATGGCCCTCCGGGCCGGAGCCGGGTACCTCGTCGAAGGAGAGCTTCGGCCCCGTGGTGATGATCAGGTAGTCATAGGCCAGACTGGATCCATCGGCCAGGGTCAGGCTGTTGCCCTCGGCATCGATGCGGGTGACCCGCTGGGCTACGAAGTCGATGCCCTTCTTTTCGAGGTGAGGGCGAATGGAAAAGGTGATGGCTTCACGCTCACGCCAACCCACGGCTACCCAGGGGTTGGAGGGTACGAACTGAAAATAGTCCAGCGCGTTGACCACCGTGATGCGGTGATCGGATGAAAGTTTTTCACGCAGCTCATAGGCAGCGGGCATGCCGCCTGTACCTGCGCCAAGAATCACGATATGGGCCATGGTTTGTCTCCTGCTAGGGTTTGCACATGTTTGTGCGATTGATGGGACCCAGCTCTGCGGTGGCTATCCCTTATTTTCAATTAACTGCTCAAATACCTATTTACTCAATTATTCAAATTTATGATTCGAAAATGGCACCCGCAGGTGCCTTCAGTCCAGGGGTCAGCCGAAGGCCGGCGCAGCGGGTTTGTTGACCGGCTTGCCGGCCGCAGCCCAGGCATCAAAGCCACCCGCAATCGACTTGACATGGACATAGCCCATGTCCAGCAGCGAGGCGGCGGCCAGTGCAGCACGGCCACTGGTTTTGCAATACAGCACGATCTGCAGGTCGCGGCGTTGCAACGATGGGTCGGCAGCCAGCTTGAACTCCAGCATGCCGCGCGAAAAATGCACGGCACCCGGAATGTGGCCGGCGGCAAATTCGTCTGCCTCACGCACGTCTATCAACACATCAGCGTCACGCAAGGCCTGATCGGCCGCGTCGATGTTGACTTCGGTGATACGGGCCTTGGCGGCCTGAACAAGATCCAAGGGGGTTTTCATAGGAAGCTCCGTTGAGAAAAGCAGGCAGGGTTCACTTGAGGCGCCGACCGTCGGCATCCAGCACTTCCACCGTGATCGGAATGGCAGCCCGAACGCTTTGCGTGACGGTGCAGAAGGATTCGAACTGGTCCAGCACCCGATCGAGGTGCTGCAGCTGTGACTGAGGGACGCCGAGCTGCAACGTGGCCTGCATGCGCAACACGCGCAGGTGGCCATCGGGTGAGCGGCCGATCTCGGCTTGCACACGGCATTGAATGGGCTCAGGCGCCTGCTTGAACTTGCGCAAGGCAAACAGCAGTGAATCGCTCAGGCAGTTGCCGACGGCCGCCGCCAGCAACTGCGCCGGCGTGGGGCCGGCGCCCTGCCCCAGGGGCGGAGGTTCGTCGCCCAGCAGCGACGGTAGGGCAGGCCCGAAATGGATCTGGAACTGGTAATCGCTTTGCTGCCGCAGTTCGACGGTGGTCAAGGTGTTTTCAGACATGGACGCGTCCCATAAGTTGATGCAGGGTCTAACCGCGCACGATTTGCCGTTGGAGCCGAAATGCCACAGTGCTTGCGCTTCGGCCATTGATCAGATGTTGATAGCCTTGCGCTTGCAACCATTGTTGAGCACTTGCTGAGCGCATACCTGATTGGCAGTAAAGCACCAGGGGACGCGCCTTGTCAGGCAATCGATCAGGAGCTGCCTCAGCGAGCTCTGGCAGCGGTAGATTTAAAGCTCCTTCAACATGTGCAGATCTAAATTCAGTTGGACTACGCACATCAACCACAAGCGCGTCTTCTGGCCAGAGATCTGTCGAAGCTTGATCACTCAATCCAAGAATTTTTGATAACCAACTCATGCCACTACTCTCCCATTTGTTGAAGATCGGGACCTTGAACCAGCTTTGCATTGATGCGTGCCAAACTTGATTCATCAAGACGTCCAAGCAAGGCGTCAAGACGCAAACTGTTTTGAAGCACTTCGACCCGGCCTTGAATCAGGAGCAACGCGGCTGCTGTTCGATCGTTTTCAGCATTCAACAGGTCCAGGGTCGTGCGGTCACCCACGCTGCGGCCGAGACGAGTTGCATCAAGGCGGGAATTGGCTGCGCTCAACGCCGCAGCCAAGGCTTGGAGCCTTTCTTGAGCTTTATCAAGCGCCAACCAAACTGACCTGATTTGTTGCCCCACCTGTAAGCGGCCCTGTTCCAGGGCAGCACGAGCCTGATCCACAGCCAATAAGGCCTCTCGCTGACGAGCATTTCGGCCGCCGGTGTCGATTGGCATCCTGAACTGCAGGCCGATCATCTGCTGGCGACTATCGTTGCTCGCGGGCCCAAAGTCACCGCTCCCGGTCAAGTGTTGCCGGGTAGCTTGAGCGACGAGGTCAAGAGAGGCTGAAGCACCAGCGCCCAGACCTCGCACTTCTGCCTCGGCAACGGCAACTCGTGTCTGCAAAAGTTCTAGGGCAGGGTAATTTCTCAATGCAAGCACGCGCACCTCTTCCTCGTTACCAGGCAACGGCGAGAGCACGTCGGCAGCTGGCTGGGCAAGTGGTAAAGACAATGAAGGAAGTCCGGACGCCTCCTGCAGCGCCGACATCGCCAATTGCAGTGCGTTGTCCGCATCAATCACCTGAGCCTTCAGGGCTTTCGCACGTGCCTGCGCCTCATGGATATCGGTCACAGGTGCGTCGCCCAACTTGAAGCGATCTTCTGCCTCGGTTAGCGAACGCATGACTGCATGCTGCTGCCGTCGCAACAAGTTGAGGCGTTGAGCACATAGCACAACGTCAAAATAGCGCTGGCTGGTGTTGAGTATCAAGGCTTGCCGTGTGATTTGTGATTGCCACTCTGCAGCGCCTGCGCCTTGCAGTAGTTGATCGCTCCGTGCGCTGAGCTCACCGCTGATCAGCGGTTGGCGCAAGCCAAGCCCCCAGCTGGTGGTGTTGCCGTTGCTAACTGAAGTGGCGAAGGAAACTCCGTTAGATTGTCCGAATCCGGGGGCAGCAAAAGAGGCTCCATTCACGGCGGAACTAGCGTTCATGCGGCCAGCACTACCCAATACCTCAAGACCTGGGCGCCACAACGCTTTTGCTTGGATTCGACGTGCATCCGCAGTGGCCTTCTGAGCCTGGGCCATTGCCGCCTCGGGATCGTTCTGGCTGGCGGCGCGCCAGACCTCCAGCAGATCGGCAGCCGGTGTGGACAGCGAGGCCATCAGCGCCACCGCTGCCAGCAGGGTCTTGGCAGTTCTCATGGCTCAGCAGCCGCCCGGCACACCCAGCTTGCGCAGGATGCTTTCCATCAGGCACCAGTGGGTGATGGCGCTTTGCAGCAGGTTGAGGCCCACAAAGGCGGTGAAGGCCAGCCACCAGGGGCTGAGGAACAAGGGGCTGCCAGGCACCCCCAGGGCCAATGACAACAGGATGAAGGTGCCGGCAACCAGGCGCACGATTTGCCACGATTTCATGAGAAAGCTCCTTGAGGTTCAGGTTGAAGAGGACGCGGCGAAACGCCGCCGGTAGGCCGCGTAGTACAGCGTGGGGATGAGGACCAGCGTCAGCAGGGTAGAGACACCGATGCCGAAGATCAGCGAGATGGCCAGGCCGTTGAAGATGGGGTCGTCGAGGATGAAAAACGCGCCCAGCATCGCGGCCAGCCCGGTCAACAAAATGGGCTGGGCTCGGGTGACGGCCGAGTGGACGATGGCCTGCTTGAAGGGCATGCCCTCGTTCACCTGCAGGTGGATGAAGTCGACCAGCAGGATGGAGTTGCGCACGATGATGCCAGCCAGCGCGATCATGCCGATCATGCTGGTGGCGGTGTACTGGGCACCCAGCAGCGCGTGCCCCGGCATCACGCCGATGATGGTGAGTGGGATCGGCGCCATGATGATCAAGGGCGTGAGGTAGGAGCCGAACTGGGCTACCACCAGCAGGTAGATCAGGATCAGGCCCACGCCATAGGCAGCCCCCATGTCGCGGAAAGTTTCGTAGGTGATCTGCCACTCGCCATCCCATTTGAGGGCGTAGTCGCGCTGCGACTCGGCGGGGGCCTGGATGAAGTACTCCTGCAAGGCCCCGCCGCCCGGCGGCACCAGGGCCTGAATGTCACCACGCATCTTGAACAGGCCATACAGCGGGCTGTCGATGCGGCCGGCCATGTCGCCGATGACAAAGTTCACGGGCTGCAAATCCTTGTGATAGACCGGCTGCTCGCGCAGGCTGTCACTGAGGCGGACCAGCTCGCGGATGGCCACAGGGCGGCCCGAGGGGCCGCGCACCTGCAGCTGCAGCAAGGCGTCCAGATCGCCCTGCCGCTCTGGGGGCAGGCGCAGCAACACCGGCGTGGGGTACTTGCTGGCGTCGTGCAGGTAGGTGGCGGCCTCACCGCTGAGGCCCGCGCGCAGGGTGGCCACGATAGCGGCCTGCGGGACGCCTGCGGCGGCGGCCTTTTGACGATCGATCAGCACCAGCTTGCGCGGGGCTGCGGCGATGGAGGAGTCGTCCACATCGACCACCGAATCGGTCTTCTCGAAGATGGCGCGCACCTGCCGGGCCAGGCTGAGCCGGCCTTCGGCCGTGGGGCCGTAGATCTCGGCCACCAGCGGGGCCAGCACCGGTGGACCCGGGGGCACTTCCACCACCTTGACCTTGGCGCCGAATTGCTGGCCGATCTGTTGCAGTGCCGGGCGCAGGCGGGTGGCCATGGCGTGGCTTTGCTCGCTGCGGTGGTGCTTGTCGACCAGGTTGACCTGCAGGTCACCCAGCTCGCTGCTGGCGCGCAGGTCGTACTGGCGCACCAGGCCATTGAAATTGATCGGGGCCGCCGTGCCTGCGTAAGCCTGGTAGTCGGTGACCTCAGGCTGCTGGGCCAGGAAGGCCCCCAGCTCGTGCAACACGGCCGCCGTCTGCTCAACCGGTGTGCCCGCGGGCAGGTCGACCACGACCTGGAACTCGGACTTGTTGTCAAAGGGCAGCATCTTGAGCACCACCAGGCCAGCGACCGGCAAGGCCACCGACAGGGCAATCAGACCGGCCACCGCCAGGCCCAGCAGGCGGCGGTTGCGTGCGCCCCGCTGATCGTCGAGCAAGGGAGTGAAGACGCGATGAAAGCCCTGCTCCAGGCGCGAGGCGAGGCCGGTGGCGGAGCCCTGCGCACTGGCTGCCCCGCTGCTTGAGGCATGGGGCTTCATCCACAGGCGCGACAACCACGGCGTGACGATGAAGGCGATCAGCAGCGACAGCAGCATGCCCATGCTGGCATTGATGGGGATGGGGCTCATGTAGGGGCCCATCAGGCCGCTGACAAAGGCCATGGGCAGCAGCGCGGCGATCACGGTGAAGGTGGCCAGGATGGTGGGGCCGCCCACTTCGTCCACCGCACCGGGGATGAGTTCGGCCAGGGTCTTGCCCGGGTGCAGCAACTGGTGGCGGTGGATGTTCTCGACCACCACGATGGCGTCATCGACCAGAATGCCGATGGAGAAGATGAGCGCGAACAACGACACCCGGTTGAGGGTGAAGCCCCAGGCCCATGAGGCGAACAGCGTGACGGTGAGGGTGAGGATCACGGCGCTGCCGACGATGGCCGCCTCGCGACGGCCCAGCGCGATGAACACCAGAGCGACCACCGAGGCGGTAGCGAAGAGCAGCTTCTGGATGAGCTTTTGGGCCTTGTCGTTGGCGGTGGCGCCGTAGTTGCGGGTTTCAGCCACCTGCACGGCCTCGGGGATGAGGGTGTTGCGCAGCTGGGCCACGCGAGCCATGACGCCGTTGGCCACGTCGATGGCGTTTTCGCCAGGCTTCTTGGTGATGGCGAGCGTGACGGCGGGGTATTCGCTGCCGACCGCCTTGGCGTCAGTGCCCTGCCCTGTGCCCAAGCCGTGCCAGACCAGGCTGGTGGCCGCCGGCGCACCATCGCGCACTTCAGCCACATCGCGCAAGAACACAGGCCGGCCTTCTCGCACCGCCACCACCAGATCGGCCACTTCACGGGCACTGCCCAGATAAGGACCGGCTTCGAGCGCCAGGGCCTGGTTGGCCTGCAACAGATCACCCAAAGGGGCCCCTTGGTTGGCCCCTTGCAGGGCGCGACGCAGGTCGTCCACGGTGACCCCTCGGGCGGCCAGGCGCGCCACGTCCAGTTGCACCTGCACGGCATGCCCCGGGCCCCCCAGGGGGCGTACCTCGCGGGTGCCGGGCACGCGCTTGAGCTCCAGCTCCAGGCTGTGGGCCACGCGCTCCAGATCGTAGGCACCGATGGCGGGGTCAGGGCTGTACAGGGTCAGGCTGACGATGGGCACATCGTCGATGCCTTTGGGCTTGATCAGGGGTTCGAGCACGCCCAGGCCTGGCGGCAGCCAGTCGCTGTGGCTGCGCACGGTGTCGTGCAGGCGCACCAAGGCCTCGGTGCGCGACACGCCCACCTTGAATTGCACGGTGGCCACGACCAAGCCGGGGCGCGACACCGAGGTGACATGCTCGACGCCGGCCATCTGGGCCAGCACCTGCTCGGCCGGCGTGGCCACCATCTGCTCGACATCGGCCACGCTGGCCCCCGGGAAGGGAATCAGCACGTTGGCCATGGTGACGTTGATCTGGGGTTCTTCCTCGCGCGGCGTGACCAACACGGCGAACAGGCCCAGCAACAGGGCCACCAGGGCAAGAAGGGGGGTGATCTGAGCGCTTTGGAACAGCGCCGCGGTGCGGCCCGCCAGACCCAGGCGGGGGGTGTCATGCTGGGGGTGTTTCATGTCAGCGCACCTGAGCCGCTGCCTGGGGATCGAGCGCCACGGATTCGCCCTCGCGCAGGCCTGACAACACTTCCACCTGATCGCCACGGGCTTCGCCCAGGCGCACCTGGCGCAAGTGTGGGCGTCCGTCTGGCGTCATCGCATACACAACCCACAACTCAGCCCGCCGCAAAATCGCAGCACTCGGAACGAAGAGCCTCGGAGTTGCCTCTTTGGGCGTGCGTCCGGGCAACGAGATTCGCGCAAAACTTCCTGGAGCCAACGATGCCTGCATTTCTGGCGGCAAAGCAGCGCGTACGATTCGAGTGTGACTGCCTGCATCAAGCGCCGGAAGCAATTGCCACTTGCTGACTTGGAAATCTGGAAGGCCATCGATCCCAATGGTTAACGATGCATCAGACTTCAACGCCGAACTCACAGACTCAGGAACATTGGAGCTGATCCGCAACGTACTGGGATCGTAGATGGTTAACAAGGGTTTACCGGGCTGAGCCAAATCCCCAAGTGACACGGGAACCTCACTGACGACTCCTGCATAAGGCGCAGACAGAGTGTAGTAAGTGGTCTGAGTCGTCGCTGCGCCGACTTGAGCTGCAAGAGCGCGAACTTGAGCTTGAGCCGTTTCTAGAGCTACTCGAGTGCGTTCAACAGCGGCTTGACTGATGTACTGCTTTTCAAACAACGCTTGTTGCCGCTTGAGGTCCCGATCTGCCAACGCGGCTTGAGCTCGAGCAGCCTCAAGTTGGGCGTGGTTTGACTCGACCCCCGATTGAGCGGTCCTAGCATCCAGACGGATCAGTACCTGACCGGCCTTGACACGATCACCTGCCTTGACGGCCAAGCTCACAATCGCGCCAGGAACTTGGGCAGCCACCATAGTTTGACGGCCAGCTTCAACAACAGCATCCAGTGTTGTGCTTTGCGCATTGCCAACGATGACCTGAACGGGTGCAACACGCAAAGCAGAGGCCGTCACAGCTTCTGCCGCAACCGCTGAAGCTGTGAGTGCGAAGGAGAAGGTTGCGCAGACGAAAAGACGATGTCTCATGAGTTGGAGCCTCTTGTAACGGTCTAGCCTTGCTATTTGCCTTGGCTATTATTTAGCTATTTAGTAAAATAAGCAAATGATACAATACTCCAGCATCAAATGCACAGTTGATGTGCTCAACAGGATCTGAACAAGATGGAACACATGCCGCAAGAGGCGTTAGAAGAGGTTGCTGCCTACTTTCAGGTGTTGTCCGAACCTACTCGCCTACAACTGTTGAATCTGCTGCGGGGAGGAGAGCGCAACGTGGGCGACCTTGCCCAAGCATGTGGTTTCACAGCAGCAAATATCTCTCGACACCTCAGCCACTTGACCAAGCAAGGGTTGGTCAACCGCGAAGCGCGGGGCACCAGCGTCTACTACCGCATCGCTGATGAGTCGGTGTACGAACTTTGCGAGTTCGTGTGCGGAAATATTGCTCGGTCTTATGAACGAGCTCAAAAGCGTCAGCACATCTTTGTGGCTCGGCAATAGGATGAAAAACCTGCTCAGTGCCGTATCAACGAGACCGGTGATGATTGAGACACTGTGACCTTAACCACTGTGCGAAGCAAACACCTATCAGAGACTCAATCGATTGAAGTACCTGCAGGCAACAACGGCGATGTCAAAGCCGCCGAAGATTTCTACTTCTGAACGCTGCTAAAACTGGTATGGAGCCAAACCTGCCAGTGCTACTTTTTAAGCTGTTATTGGATGGGGATTCACATGCGCGTCAATTTGCCGGTCTCGCAGCACGAGTACGTGTTCGATGACGATCAACTGCTGGTGTCCACCACCGATACGCGGGGCGTCATCACCCACTGCAACCCGGCCTTTGTGCTGGTCAGCGGCTTCACCTACGACGAACTGATCGGTCAGCCCCACAACCTGATCCGCCACCCGGACATGCCGTCGGCGGCCTTCAAGGACATGTGGGCCACGATTGGCCGGGGGCGCCCCTGGACAGGGCTGGTGAAAAACCGACGCCAGAACGGTGACCATTACTGGGTGTATGCCAATGTGACCCCGGTGATGTCCAATGGCAAACCCACCGGCTACATGTCGGTGCGTATCAAACCCACCCGCGAGCAGGTACAGGAGGCCGAGCGCCTTTATGAGCAACTGCGCCGCGACGAGGAGCAAGGCCGTGCCACGGTGCTGTTGCGCAGCGGCAAGGTGATCAGCCGAGACTGGGGTTCCCGCCTGCTGCGCCTGACCCGCCTGGACTTGCCCAGCACCCTGGGGCTGTGGTTGTTTTTGATGGCCTGCGGGGTCATGCTGCCCGATCTCACGGAGGTGTCGGCAGGCATGGCAATGGGCATCCGTCTGGCCGTGATGCTGCTGGGCGGCGCTGGGGTGGTGGCCTGGTTCCATGCGCGGGTCAGCCGCAGCCTGGATGAGGCGGTACGCTTTGCGGGCGATCTGTCGGGCTGCAATCTGTCCACTTCGGTGGCGGTCAATTATCCCGAGCCCTTGGGAGGGTTGATGCAGCGCTTGCAGCAGATCCAGGTCAACCTCAAGGCCGTGGTGGGTGATGTGCGCTTTGAGGTTGCGGGCTTCACTCAGGCCGCCAGTGAAATTGCCCAGGGGGCTGACGACTTGTCCGGCCGCACCGAGACCCAGGCCAGCAGCCTGCAGGAGACAGCCGCTTCCATGGAGGAGATTTCCAGCACCGTGCGTCAGACGGCCGACACCTCGGGCAAGGTGTCGCATGAAAGCGAGCAAAGTCTGGCCCTGGCGGAGCGGGGCGGGGTGGCCATGCGTGAGGCTGCCGAGGCCATTGGCACCATCGAGCGTTCATCGACCAAGATGAGCGAGATCATCGGTGTGATCGAAGGCATTGCGTTTCAGACCAACATCCTGGCGCTCAACGCAGCGGTCGAGGCCGCCCGTGCGGGTGAGCAGGGGCGGGGCTTTGCCGTGGTGGCCTCTGAGGTGCGGGCCCTGGCCCAGCGCAGTGCCACGGCCGCCAAGGAGATCCGGGAACTGATCGGGAACTCGGCCCAGCAAGTGGGGGACGGGGCCCGCCAGGTGCAGGGCGTGGGCCACACCATCGACGAGGTGGTGGCCTCGGTGTCGCGGGTCAGTACCCTGGTGGGGCAGATCAGTGCGGCGGCCCGCGAGCAGTCGACCGGCCTGTCCCAGATCAACGAGGCCGTGACCCAACTCGATGTGACCACGCAGCAGAATGCCGCCTTGGTGGAAGAGTCTGCGGCGGCGGCCCAGACCCTGAGCCAGAGTGCGCGCTCTTTGCAGCGCTCGGTCAGCGTGTTCCGGCTCAACTGAGGCTGGCCGGCCCTGCCGCCGGCTTCATTGGCGTGCCGTGCGGGTGTTGGCTGGCAAAGCCTGGGGGTGGCTGGTGCGGAATGGGTTGATGTCCAGGCCCCCGCGCCGCGTGTAGCGGGCGTACACCGACAGCTTGATCGGTTGCAGGTGTGTATTGAATCTGATTCCTGGGGTTGCACCTAGATGCCTGCGGGGCCCGATTGCAGTGTGCGTCCAGTTGACCCAACTTGACCAGCCGCGCGCAACTCATTTGGACTGCAGGTGTGCTCCGATGGAGGCCATTCACTCAACGAAGTTAAGGCAGGCCAGCCGCTGCAGCACGTCGCGCAGGTAGGCCCAGGGATCGCGCCCATTGAGTCGTGCTGACAGCACCAAGCACGTCACCATTGCGTTCACTGCTTCATACCCAAGAGTCGACGCTGGAAATCTAGGGAAAAGATGTACGGCTCTGCACCTCAACCGCAGAGGGACTGGCTTTTCTGACTCCGGTGGCAGAGAAGCCAGTGGTCTTGGGATTTCCGAGAGCAAGCTCGCTGGAATCCAGTGTGGATGCAGCCTTCTAAACGTTCCCAATTGCACCAAAAACACTGGGGCACTGATGAGGTCATCCGGTCTTGAAAGCCTGTCGAACAAGCTAGGCCCCGGCCTGCGGGTGACTCATTCCAGAGACGCAAGGCGCACTGGTGGTAGGCCGCTGCAGGAAACCTCCTGCGGCGCGCTCGGTTGACGTGCGAGCCAAATGCCCCCGCAATCCCGTATCCAGTGACCGTTATCTTTTGCAATCTTTCTCGTGAGGGCTTTGTTACAAACGCGCCCGGCTGCTGGACAGCGTCGATGACGTCCAAGCCCTAAGCGGGTGCGAAAGCTGCACCCTTTGACACGATTGAAAGACAACGATGAATCGTAGCCTTCATCCGGGCTGCCGCCTGGCTCCCGGTTGCCAACATTTGGGCAGGAGGCCGCAACTTCCGTCCCGTGGCCATGTTGGTGCTACTCGCGGGCCTGGCCCTCGGTGTACAGGCTGCGCCCTATGCCTATCTCACCACCTCGGGGGCGAACGTGTCCGCCTTTGACTTGGCAACCAACACGGTGGAGCGGACGTTGACTTTGCCAGGATCTGCCGGCACAGGCGTGGCTGTCAACCGGCAGGGCACTCGGGTGTACCTGGCCGGAGTTCCGAGCCGTGGCATCCAGATCCCCTCGTTGCATGTGATCGACGCCACCACCAACACGGTTCTGCCCTCGATTGCATTGAATGGCCCCTCGGGCGCCCAGTGGAGTGGCGTCGCAGTCAACCCTGCTGGCGATCGTATCTACGTGGCCCAACCGACAGGTCGCTACATCGCCGTTGTGGACCCTGGCACCAGCCAGGTTCTGACGACAATTGCCGTCTCAGGCAGTCCTGCCAACCTGGCGCTTAACGCTTCAGGAACACGCCTGTACGTGGCCAATGCGAGCAGCGGCGCTGGGGACAGCGTACTGGTCCTAGACACTCAGACTTACGCCACGATCGCGACAGTGCCGGTCACTTCAGGCCCGTCGGATCTAAGCTTCAACCCCCAAGGCACTCGCCTGTACGTGACCCATCCTCAGTTCAACACGGTCTCAGTGGTTGATACCACCACCAACACCCTTGTGACCTCCCTGTCCATGGGCTTTTCTCCGACAGCGCTGGTGGTGAGCCGTGACGGAAGCAAGGTTTACGTGAGCGATTACACCTATGCCAGTGCCTCAGTCGCGGTCATCGACGCAACCACCAACACCGTGGTGCGCAGCATCCCGGTGGGCCGCCGTTCCACTGGGATTGGTATCTCGCCGGATGGCCGGCGGGTGCTGGTGAGCAACTTCATTTCAGGGAATGTGTCTTTGATTGACACGGCCAGTCGCCTGGCCGGTCAGCAGGGGACGGTTACCCGCGAGAACCTGGCCGTGATGATCAGTCGTGTGCGTCGCAAGATCGCTCTGAAATTGGGGGCGGACGACGTGATCAAGGCCAGCCGCGGCTATGGCTACAGGCTCAGTCGGTCAGTGGTGGTCATCTCACATTAAGAGTCTCTGCGCTATCAGCTCGGAGGAGTCTGCGTCAACGGATTCCGACCAACGAGTTGGAGCATCCGCGCACCGTTGATGAGGACTTGGGGCGTCGCACGGTCATTCGCTGTCTTTCTTGATGGTGCGGGTATGCACCGAGCGGACCTTTGGCAAGTAGTGATGGATGGCAGCCTCAACAGCCTGCGCCTGAGACTTGGTCACCTCAAGCACCATGCGGATACCCAGTTCATCAAGCACCTTGAGAACACGCCCGAACTGCACGGTTTCTTTGCCTTTTTCCAGATCGCGCAGGAACACATGGCTCACGTCCGGAACATCGTCCTGACGGATGCCGTCGACCCCTCGCATCGCACGAATGGAAACACCAACGCTTTCAACTGACTCTACCGCTAATCGCAACGCTTATTTCGATTTTATCGATGCCGGATGCGATGCACGAGGCAGTCGAAGCGTACGATTAGTTTTCAGCACATCTGGGAGGCTTTAGGGTTGAAACGAATCAAACACTTCGATTTCCGCCCTTCCAGAAGCCTTGAAATGCAAGCCAATCGCCGGCGCGCGCTCTCTAGACTTGGCTCCAAAACGAGGTCTTGCGCCCATGTTGCTGGCGAAGGGTAGCCTCGAATTCAGCGTGCGAAGGCACCAAGCGCTGGGCCTCGGCAGCCTTCAATGCCAACTCACGCAGTCGCTTCAAGTACCTCGCCCCGTGTCCATAAGCCTTGTTGTATCCCCGCTCCAAGATCGCGGTCAGCAACGCCCTATAGACCAAAGACTCAGGAACCGCCCTGCCATGCTGGCTAAATGCCCGCGCAATCGACAACATCCTGTCGTAGTCCTGGCCATCCAAAGCCGTTGCGCGCTGAATGACCATGGTCTCCGCAGCGTCGACTTCATCCAAAGCCAGAAGGACTGCTGCCCCTGCGGCCACCGCTTTTGCTTGCTGAGCGATCTCAGAGGCAAGACTCCGCGCCTGCTGTTTGTCTTCATCTGAAACGTGCTTGAGCCAATTTTTCAACTCGAAGACATTCGGATTGGCTTCGAACAGACCCTGTCGGAGTGGAATGCTGTCTTCCAGACGGCCGAGATTTTCCAGGGCATCGGCCTTCATTGCCTTTCGCGTCGACTCCATGTGGCCCCAGTCGCCTTCAAGCCACTTCAATGCCCCCTGTGGATTGCCCACATCCAGAAAGGCCTGTGCGAAGGACTGCAACTGCAGCGCATTGGGATCCGGACTGTAAGCGAGCACAGCGCGGATTTTTATCTCGGGGTCACGGAGTGCTTCTGACAACAGCGATAACGCTGCGGAAAGCTTGAACACCTGAGTGGCCTTGGGACTTCCGGCTTTGAGATGGCAGGCAACCTGCCCCATTGAATTTTCGAACTTGGCTGCAAGGACGCGTAAACCCTGCTCATCCAAAACAAGGTCTGCCTGCCGGAGCAACTCCTCCCGACCTCCGTATTGGTCCGCCAGGAACAACTTGGCCATCCGTGTTGCTAGCTGGTCCGAATCCAGTCCACTTTGGGCAGCGGCTTTCAACCAATGGCGGCAAGCAGATCGCATCGCCATGCCAATATCCCCGCCGGAATCGTCAGCATGCTCAAACCAATGCTGATCCAGTTCAATGAACCGCCCAAACAGATCCATGGCGACTGCCGAGTCTCTTGGCTGCACCTCAGCCGCGACTTCGTCCAACCACGTTGCTAATTTTTGCCCGTAGGCCGAGACCTCGGCATACCCGTGGTATGTGGAGGAGCGCCGCCAAGCGTTCAGGGTCTTTAAGAACTCAGCGCTCAACGCGCCAAGGTTGCTACTCATCTGAATGGAATTGCCCCCATATGACTGGACACGGTCTATTCGCAATTAAGCGCCTGGCCGTTTGACTGGCTCAGGCACTGGCGATGTTGCCTCAATTCACGCGGTGAGCGCATTTTCAGGCCCGAATGGGGATGCACCTCATTGAAGTGCTCGAACGCCGCTGGCAACTGGGCCAGAACCCGTGTGGCATCGCTAAGGTCCATTCTGCTCACGTAATCGCGCCGGAAGGTCTTCACGAAACTCTCTGCCATGCCGTTGCTTTGTGGGCTGCATACCGGCGTGTTGACGGGCTTCAAACCCAGTGAACGAGCAATTCGACGCGTGTCTTGGGAGATGTAGGCTCCACCGTTGTCCGTTAAAAACTCCAACTGATGATCCTCGGGAATGGCCTCCACTGCGCCAAAGCGCTTTTCCACAGCTTCGATAAGCATCTCTTGAACTGGCACCCCCAGCAGCCCCCTGCCTGACCAGGCGCGCCATGGAATTGCACCCGTATGACCGGACACGGTCTATTCGCAATTGAGCGCCTGGCCGTTTGACCTCTACTGACTCCGTATGCCTATTCGTATTCACAGTCCTACTCCTATCTTCAAAGATAAGCGATGGACCGTGTCCTGTCATTCAGGGGGCCGTTTCAGAAATTTGGTCCTAATGTCGCACGACGAGCATGGATAGAATTTGACCATCTCGTTCACAACACCGGGTACCACCATGGCAATAGCATCGCAAACCTTGTCTCAGCTGCAGGCTGCTGGCTCAGCAGTAAACACTGCAGCTCTTGCTTTGCAACAGGAGCTGCAGGCTCATTCCCAAGCGCTCATGGATCAGATGGCACTACAGCCCTTTGGCCCTGAGGCAGACGGGGCATACCAGCAGATGAAGCAGGTAGCACGTCTAGTGCACGAGATGAATTCCCTGGAGCAGCAACTCAAAGCGATCTATCTAGACGCGGCACAAAGAAGCCAACCAGATATTCCGGTGATGCCCGCCCTGCCCTCTGCGAGTCGCCAACGGCGTCTTGCCCGCAAGACGGATATCGCAACATATGAACCCGTTGAAGATGCGAAAGTTGTGGAAGTCAAGACCGCGAAATCCGAAGGGCGCCAAAAGAATTTGAAGCCCGCCGATGCGCCAAAGGCTCAGAAATCCAAATTAAGCAACACCGATCGACTGCATGCTGCATTCAAGAAACTGCTGGGCAAGAAAGCCAAGGCCGTCGGACACGCTGAGCTGAGTGGTCTCAGCGGTTTGCCTCGGGGCTCCATCGGTGCCTCAATCAAAAAGCTGATAGAAGCACAAAAGCTCGCCGTTGATGCGGATGGCGTTTACCGGTTGATTTGAGCCTCACTGTTCCGGTAGTTTTCCTGAGGCGACCTTGGCATTGTGCACTCGGGCTTTCAGCGCTCACGATAAATGTGATCATGTCCCGCATCTCTTGCCGGAGATCGTGATGGATCTGACAATTCCGCTAGACAATGGATCTCATCTCCTTGACTGATTTCCATTGAACAATGGCCTTCTCACCTGTTCCAGCCAATGAGTTAACTCGCCTCAAGGGGCTGCGCGAGTTGATGCTGCTCGACACGCCAGCGGAGCCTCTTTTCGACACCTTGGCACAAAAGGCAGCAGAGGTCTGCCAAGCCCCCATAGCGCTGGTCAGCCTGATTGATGTGGATCGCCAATGGTTCAAGGCCAACGTGGGATTGACGGGCGTCCAAGAGACGGCGCGCAATGTCGCCTTTTGCGCCCACGCGATCATGAGCGATCAAATGTTTGTCGTACCCGACGCGTTGAATGATCGACGTTTCGCAGAGAACCCTCTGGTGACGGGACAACCAAACATTCGTTTTTATGCGGGCTGCCCACTGGCACTGCCTGACGGATCCAAGGTCGGAACCTTGTGCGTGATTGACCAGGTGGCTCGGCAATTGACCACCGAGCAAGAAGCCACCCTGCAATTCCTGTCGAGCTTGGTGACGCAGGCACTGACGATGCGCAAGGAGATGCTCAGCAAGGCGTTGCAGGTGCGCACACAGTACGAGCGTGCCCTGGAGGAGAACGAGGAACGTTTTCGTTCACTTGTCGAAACCCAAACAGACTTGGTGTCGCTGGCGACCAAAGACGGGACGCTTCACTATGTCAATCCAGCCTACGCCAAGCACTTCGGGCTGACGCCTGCCGAGATGATCGGCCGCAACCTCTTTGAATTTGTCTCTGAGAACGATATCCCAATCGTTTCCGCCCAGATCAGACGTGTCTTTGAGACGAGAGAGAGCCAGCACGGCGAAAACAGGATGTGGGGTGCTGATGGCTCCGAGAAATGGGTGGCATGGAGCAACCACTTTCAACAGGACCTGGGCGGACAAGCATTGCTGCATTCCGTAGGGCGAGACGTCACAGGCATGCGGCAAGCTCAGCAGGCGCTGAAGACCAGTGAGCGCTTGCTGGAGCGGACGGCCAGCGTTGCCAAAGTGGGTGGCTGGGAATTGGACATTCAGACCAACGCTGTCACCTGGACTTTGGAGACGAAAAAGATCCATGAAGTGGGCGCAGACTACGAGCCCGCACTGGACACCGCAATCGCCTTCTACCCAGAAAGCATCCGGCCCCTGCTGGAAGGGACCATTCAAGAAGCCATGACAAACGGTATTCCGTGGGACTTGGAGTTGCCGCTGACCACTGCGAAAGGGCGAGCCATCTGGGTACGGGCTTGCGGGGAAGTGCAATATGGGGAGCCTGGCCAAGCAGTCCGCCTGTTTGGTACGGTGCAAGACATCACCGAGCGCAAGACGCTGGAATCCGAGTTTCAATCCATCTCAAGGGAGTACCGAGATCTTTACGATCACGCCCCTTGCGGGTACCACTCGCTTGACGCAAGTGGTCGGTTCATACGCATCAATCAAGTGGCCTTGTCTTGGCTGGGATGCAGGCCAGAGGAGGTGATCGGCAAACTTAGGGTGACCGATTTCTTTGACGATGCGGGCAAAGCCCGTTTTGCAGAGAACTTCCCGACCTTGCTCAGCAAGGGACAGATCGGCCCAGTCGAGTTCAACCTCTACGGCCGACAGGGTGAAAAGCGTCGAATCAGCGTCATTGCCACCTGTGTCAAAGATGCCGACGGAGAATTTTTGATGAGCAGAACCGTCATGTATGACGTGACGGAAGTTTCCAACATCAGGAAGCAGTTGCACAAACTCAATCGTGAGCAAGAGGCCATGCTCGACAACGACATGTTGGGCATTGCCAAATTAAAGGACCGTCGCATCATCTGGCGAAATCGTGCGCTGGAACGCCTCTTTGGCTATGAGCCAGGTGAATTGCTTGGACAGCCCACTGCCATGCTCTACGCCAGTCCTGAAAGCTACGAGGCCTTCGGGCAAGAGGCATACCCGCTCCTGGCATCGGGTCAGAGCTTTCGCAGGCAATGGGAGATGCGCCGCGGCAATGGCGACCCCATTTGGATGGACGTCAGCGGTGTGGCGTTGGAGGAGTCCGACGGCGAAACGCTATGGTTGCTTCAAGACATCAGCGAAATGAAGCAGTACCAGACCCAGGTTGAACACATCGCGTTTCACGACAACCTGACCAAGCTACCCAATCGACTGCTGCTGTCGGATCGCATGCGGCAAGCCTTCGCGCTCAATGACCGCATGAATACGATGGCGGCCGTCTGTTATCTGGACCTCAATGGCTTCAAGCCAGTGAACGATCAATACGGACACGAGGTCGGAGACCAGTTGTTGCAGGAGGTTGCACAACGGTTGCTTCAGGTCGTTCGTGCCACAGACACGGTAGCTAGATTGGGAGGCGATGAATTCGTGTTGTTGCTCACGGCAATTCAAAATCCGGATGAAGTGCAGGAGGTTCTTCACAGGGCCAAGACCAGCATAGAGCAGCCTTGGGCAATGGCCAACGGCAACATCATCAGAGTCTCTGCAAGCTTTGGGACAGCATTTCACCCGAGGGACGGCAGGCTGCCCGCACAACTTCTCAAAATAGCAGACGATGCGATGTATGAGGCCAAGCGCAGTGGCAAAAATGATGGGGACCGAGGGACCTGGTCACCCGCTATATGAACTGTTCGATTTTTATGCGCCACTCACCAATGATGCTGGCATTCAAGCTAGACGTCGTTGGGCAACCTGAACTGTGCCACCCGCGCAGCCAAATGCCGTGCTTGCTCACGCATAGCGTCTGACGCAGCCGAAGTCTGTTCAACCAGCGCAGCGTTTTGCTGGGTCATGCGGTCCAATTCCTGGATGGCGGAGCCGACCTGGCTCAGGCCTTGGCTTTGCTCTCGTGCCCCGGTGGCGATCTGGTCCAGCAGTTCATTAACTCGGCGCGTAGATTGAACGATGTCTTCGATCGAAGCGCCCGCACGCTGCACCACGTCTGATCCTTGCGCAACTTCGTCCTGGCTGGATTGGATCAATGTTTTGATCTCCTTCGCTGCCTGAGCACTGCGTTGAGCAAGCACACGCACCTCCGAGGCCACAACAGCAAAGCCACGCCCTTGTTCACCCGCACGTGCTGCTTCGACGGCCGCATTGAGGGCCAAGATGTTGGTCTGGAAGGCAATGCCGTCGATGGTTCCAATGATCTCCGCGATCTTGTTGGAGGAGCCGCTGATGCGTCCCATGGTGCTCACCATTTCGGACATCACCTGTCCGCCTTCTTGGGCTGCCTCAGCGTTATGCCGAGCCACACGGGCCGCCTCTTCAGAGTGCCCTGCGGTCTGAGCGACCGTAGCCGCAATCTGCTCCATGGCAGAGGCCGACTGCTCCAGGTTGGCGGCGGCTTGCTCAGTGCGAGCCGACAGATCGAGAGAGCCTGTGGCGACCTCAGTGCTCGAATGCACGATTTGATCGCTCGAATGACGGACCTCTGTGACCATCTCACGCAAAGACTTCTGCATCTTGCTCAACTCCAACATCAGCTGTGCGGCTTCATCGCGCCCCCATGGTGAGGGCGAGGTGGTCAGATCCCCATCAGTCATGGCATTGAGGTGGCGTCGGGTCTCTTTTAGGCCACCATTCATGACCTTGTAAAAACTCAAGAAGAGATAGCCCGCGATCAGGATAGAAAGCACCAGGATGCTGATATCAACCTCGATGAGACGAACCCACTCATCTCGCAAATCGTCGACGTAGATCCCTGAGCCCACCACCCAGCCCCAAGGAGTGAACGCCTGCACATAGCTGACCTTATCAACAGGCTTATCTTTTCCGGGCTTGGGCCACTGATAGTCAACAAAGCCCGCGCCCTTGTTCTTCGCTGTTGCTGCAAAGGCCGTGAACATGGCAAAACCGTTGGGGTCTTTCATTCCAGCCCCATCCTGGCCATTGAGCTCCGGTTTGACGGGGTGCATCACGATCCGTGCATCGAAATCGTTGATCCAGAAGTACTCCTTGCCGTCATATCGCAAACTGGCGATCTGCTTCCTGGCAAATGCCTGCGCAGCTTCGCGACTCATGCGCCCCGCCTGCTCTTCAGCACCAATGGACTGCAGAACGCCGATGGCAATCTCCACGTGCTGTCGCGTTGCTGCCTTGCGCGCTTCAACCGCATTGGTGTTCTGGGTGTGGAGTTGCCAAAGAAGCAAGCTGACCAGAGGGATCAGAAAGGCTAAGGAAATGATGCTAGCTTTGGCCGCAAAGCCCAGTTGCCGAAACAGTCGCACACCCGGCGCCCACAAACCGTGGTGGGCAAAGAAGCCGTTGGAAGTCTGACGCATGACTGGATCAACTACCGAGTTTGGAGGCAATGACGTTGTCAAGGCGTGACCTCGTTGCTGGCTCGGGCGGTGGCTCATCATTCAGTAACCTTTACAAATCCTTACAGATCACAACTGTAATCTGAGATCATTGATTGGCGAAGCTTGCCATGCGTAAGTGGCGCGCTGATAACACACCTCGCCATTGCGGTACAGATCTTGAGATCTTTATGACAGCACCTTGTACGCCAACTGTATGAACTCGTCTAGAGCCATAGAGAATCGGGATTGAAGATCAAAAATTGATGCACCCTCGTCTCCGACGAAGGTGCATCTGAAGTGCCCCTGGATCCCCGAATGCGATGAGCGATTCCCAAGTGATGACCCATGAAGCTGAAGCGGCTGGATTGCCTCAGCCAAGCCTAGTCACGCGCGTTTTTGCCCCGGTCCTGATCGATGAAGAACCGCAGGAATCCAATTCGACGGACAGGCCCAAGCGCCGCCGGGGTCGACCACCAGGATCTGCTACCCGGGTTGTGCACGCACACGTGACGGCCGATGAGTTTGCCGTGTTGCGTGCTGTGGCCCAAGGGGTGGACATTGCTGCCGCGGCTCGTCAGTACCTACTCTGGCCAGGCCGGGTGCCTGAACGCCCCGCCTTGCTCAAAATCTACAGCGACTTGTTGCGTCGCGTGGAGGCCGGGGCTCAGGCATTGCCAGAGAACAAGCTCGCCCGGCGCATGGTGCGAGAACTTCTCAACCATCAAACCGTGGTGCTCGACGACATCACTTCTTCCGACCAGAGCGCTGATGCTGCTCATGCGGTTGCAGCGACCGCAGCGTCCACACCCAGCCCTACGTCGAGTCAGACCGCGTCAAACATGGCGGCGTCAACAGCCGCTGCGCAATCTCCTGGCGCCACCAGAAAACTCAACCTTCCCACATTGGAGGAGTTCGCAGCCCAGTTCGACGAGGACATGTACAGCGAAGCGGAATTGCTGGAGTTGTACGAGGAGGAGTACCTCAAAACTCAAATCGAGCTTGTCGCGCCACCAACCGCATCTGCGCAGAACGCACAAGCCGACTCCCTGACCATTTGCAAGAGTCCAGCTCAGGCCCCCTTCTCCCCTACCCGGACTGCATCAACCTCAGCGCTTGACGCTGTCTCAACAGCCGACCAGCCAATCGAGTCTCCCGGTGCTTTGGCGACGAAGTCACTTGCAGCTCGAATCGAGATTCAAATCAAGGCAATCAACTGGCTCGATGAACGCTTGGGAAGTCGCCCCGCCAGAGAGCACCATGTTGATCAGTGGGTTCGGCTCAATGAAACGCAGCGCCAAGCCTTGCGTAAGGCCGGCGTCATCAGCCTCGGTGACCTGGTGGACTGGATGTCTCTTCAGGGGGAGCGCTGGGTCGACAAAGTACCAGGGTATGGATTGGCCCGAGGACGAAATCTCTTGCAGTGGCTCAAGCGCTGGGAGATTGAACCTCGGCAGGGCCTGAAACCAATACAGGCCAAAGAGAATGCGCCGCCCCGCTCGTCCGCACGATCATTGGTCAATGTCGCCAACACTGGGGCTGTGCTGGCACCGCTCATGTCCATGGATTGGCCTCTGGCTCTCAACGGCTCCAACGGAAAATTCCGCAGCCCCACCGAGAACAGCTTGGCGGCTCATAACGATCAAGAGGCGGTCCAGGCCTGGTTTCGTCTGATCAGGGAGAAGTCCGCGCATACCCAGACCGCCTACCGCCGCGCGATCGAACGGCTGATTCTGTGGGCGGTGCATGAACGAGGCCTTGCGCTCTCCTCCTTGAACGAACTGGATATGCAGGACTTCAAGGATTTCTTGTGCAACCCACCTGCGCATTGGCTTCAAGATCCCACGGCTGATCGAGAGCGCAAAGCCAACACCTGGAGACCTCTGAAAGGCCCCCTCAGTGGCGCGAGCTTGAGCGTGACTTTTGCAGCAGTGAGCGCCATGTACAGCCACTGGATGGAGTCGCGATACACCACGCTGAACCCAGCTCGCAAGCTCATTGGAAAGCGAACCGACGAATTGTCGATGGACGTGAAGCGCTCTTTCACCGACCAAGACCTGGACGTCATTGCGCGCACGTTTGAGAAGCTACCTGACAACCCAGCCAAACGGCGTCTGCGGGCGATCTTGCTACTTCTGGAGTTGGGAGGCCTGAGACGCGAAGAGGCCTGCAATGCCACCTGGGGTGACGTTCAGCGGGTGCGGATCGACGGGAATCTCACGGACAACATGTGCATCGAGGTGATCGGCAAGGGCAACCGCCAACGTTTCGTGCCACTTCACGAGTCTGTTCTGGACGCACTGCGAGATCACCTGCAGGATCGCAAAGAGCTGATGGCCAATGGCAAGAAACTTCAGAAATTCAAGGCCGTCACCGACAAGAAGCAGCCGCTGCTCGGCGTGCTCGATGACAAGTGGATCCTGGTTCACGACAAGAGGCTAGACGACCGGTCGCCAATCGAGGACAGCGATTGGGATGAGTTCGATCATCGATCTCCCCAATACACCGTGAACAAAACTGGAGGCCTGTCCGTTCAGTCGGTCTATCAGATCCTGAAGGGATTCTTCAAACAATGCTCAGACACCGCCCAAGAGAGCGTGACCGATAACATGGCGACGTTCAAGCGGGCGTCAACGCACTGGCTCCGTCACACCTTCGCGCATCATCTGCTCAAAGAGACCGAACGAGATCTGGCTCTGGTGCAGGCTGTGCTGGGGCACAAGTCCATCTCAACGACGGCCATCTACGTGAAGGCGGATTTGGAAGCCAGGGTGAAGGGTGTCAAAAAGCTCCGCGGCAGCGTCTAGCAACGCCTCCATGAGAGTTCACCCCTGATGGAGCATGCGCCGAACCCTAAATCCGAAGCGAGCTCAGGACGATTGCCAAGAATGGACCATGCACGTTGCATCCGAACATGCGAGGCCTGGCTAGCAGCGAACGAATCAGCCTTGTTGTGACCGATCGACGCGTCTCATAACGCTCGTTGGATGTTCACCCGGAAAAACTCAATCGTCCCATCCTCCACCGCGGCCTTGATCCAGTCGGGTTTTCTTCCCTTGCCGCTCAGTGATCCATCCCAGGCCAATCCTCGATTGGGATCGTAAAAGGTGGTCGGCCGCTTCAACTTCACGGGTGCCAGGCTGCGGCTGAGAGAACTCAGATTGACCTGCGACGGTGTGAGCTGGAACTGATCTACCAAAGTACGCACGACGCGGATCGCTTCAGCTCTCTGGGTTTTGAACAACTCCTCGCGGCGAGACTGGAGCTGTGAGATCTGCTCGTCGAGAGCACGGATTTCTTTGAACATAGGGAGCCTATTTTAGGCAGGTGGCTCAATTCCCCTTGATAAGGCCGAACTCAGGCACAACAAAACCCTCACCTGAATGATGAGCGCCAGCCCCAACAAAACGCTCACCAAACCCATTGAGAAGCACCAACAAATTTCTCACCAACAGTTGAATGCTGCTCCAATCCTGGCACCGTTTACACAAGTTACTGGGTCAAACGTAACCAGGAACAGCCCCGTATAAGCTATAACCCGGGGCTTGTTCAATATGGAGCTTGCACATGCAAGCTCTCACTCCAACATCATGAACCGCGCAGAACTCGTTGAAATCCTGGCCACCAAGAATGCCTTGACCAAGGCCGCAGCCAATGCCGTCCTCGACACCCTGATCGAGACCATCCAAACGACAGTGAAGAAAGGCGATGCAGTCCAGCTCGTGGGCTTTGGCACTTTCAAATCGGCCAAGCGAGCAGCGCGCAAGGGCAAGAACCCATCGACTGGTGAGGCCATCAAGATCCCGGCCACCACCTTGCCTAAGTTCGTGGCCGGCGCCAAGTTCAAGGCGGTGGTCGATCCCAAGGCCGCGAAGCGCAAAGCTGAGAAGGCCAGCGCCAAGTAATCCGGCAATCCAGTGATCGGTTAGGTGGACCACTCCCCTCCCCTACCTCGCCGCCCCGGGCTCATCGCCTTGGGCGGCTTTCTTTATTCAGGCAAGCTACAGGTCTTGTCAACCCATGGACTCACACCATGACCGCGTTTTCGGAATCGTTTCGTTCAGAGGTTGCTCGCATTGCGCGCAAGGAAGTCAAAGACGACGTGTCCAGCCTGCGCAAAGCGGTGACGGCCTGCCTATCGATCAGAAATCGCTGCGCTCAAGCGGGACAACAAGACTCAGGCGGCGCAACTTCGCAGCATGGCCAAGGCCATCGAAAAGTTACTTTCTGGCTCTGAAGCCAAAGCTCCAAAGCCGCGCCCTCCTGCCGAAACTGCCAAGACAGGGACAGCCACATTCAGCCACGAATCCTTGATCGCCAAACGTGAAGCACTGGGCTTCACTCAAAAGCAGATGGCCGCACTCATCGGCGCCTCCAGCCTGAGCGTCTACAAATGGGAAACCGGCAAGGTCACTCC
Source organism: Curvibacter gracilis ATCC BAA-807 (assembly GCF_000518645.1). GTDB lineage: Bacteria > Pseudomonadota > Gammaproteobacteria > Burkholderiales > Burkholderiaceae_C > Curvibacter > Curvibacter gracilis. The sequence goes on from NZ_JADZ01000024.1 coordinate 37,481, forward strand.
ACGCGCGGCGCAACTGGAGCGCCTGCAGGCGGTGCTCAAGATGGGCGTTCGAGAAGCACGTGCGCAACTGGCAAATGCCAGCGCCGAAGAGCCGGCGTGACCGCCCTGGTTCACCCCATGGTCCTATCTTGCTGGCCAAACAGTGTCTGAGGCATCGGGCCACTCGGTCGCGTAATATAAATATCTCTACGCATCATCACGAACATTCTTCACCGTGATGCGCACCTCAGGATTCAGGTGCTCTCGGAGGTGGTAAAGGCCCTTCACGTTTTTCAGCCCCGCCCAGATGGCCACCTGGCTTGCGGGGACGCAATCGTTGAGCCACATGACCAAGCGCGTGTTGCGCACGATCTGCGGACCGAGCCGTGGAGGCGGCGGCTGCTTGGCCAACTCGGCCGCACGCTTGAGAGACTCCCCCACCACGTAGAACAACATGACCGAGGTCATCTCCCCCATTGCACCGTTCTTGGCGCCCTGGTTGGTGCAGAAAAGCGTCGGTACATCAGGACCGCAGGCCACCAGGTCACGAACAGCTAGCCAAGCCTCGATCGCGCGGACGGCATTGTCGGGGAGCACCATGCGACGGCGTTGGTTTGGCCCGGGTCCATCGAGTTGCAATGCAGCCATGCGCTGTCGGCCAGCAACCTGGTCGAACAGGATCGAGGACACACTCAGTTGCCGCGCCTCCATCGGAGTCAAAGCAAGCTCTGTCAGGCACAGCAACAGTGCATGGTTTCTCACATCCACCGGATCATCGGATTGCGGCTTTTCCAAAACCCGCTGCAGATGGGCCCAGACTGCCGGCGTCATGATGGCGCCCTTGTGGTCCTCTTTGGGAGGTTGGTCCACCTCCTCCAAGGCTTTGGCCGGGTTGCTGGCAATCCAGCCCTGGTGTTTCGCGTAATCGTAGATGCGCTCCAGCAGCCGCCAGTAGCGGCGCCGAGTGATATCGCTGACATTGGCGCCTACTTTTCTTGACGTGGGGCCAGACTGGAGAAACCTCACCACATCGACATTCGTCACCTCGTGCCAAGCGATCGGCTCTTGTTGCGCACCGTTGCCGCCAGTTTTAAGGTAATGAAGCCATGTGCTCCAGAAGTATCGATACGAGGGCTCCCCTTTCAAACCAATGGGATCACGGTCAGAGGCGGAACTGTGCTCAAGCCAGAGATCTATAAGCACCGTATCTCCAGGCAACGGCAACACAGCAGCATGTTCAGTCATGAATCATCCCCGAAAATTTACCTCCAGGGATTGGTAACCAAGGTTAGAGGAGAGCCCCTAGAGGTCTTGTAATATAAATCAATACTTTGCAAACTTGGGTCGATTTCTCACTCCGATCGACTGCATCAATAGCACCCGCATGATCCTGAGCCCTGACGCCTGTATGGGTCTACTCCAATCACGCAACTATCAGCAATCGCCGGACAAGAAAAAACCCAGCTCAGGGCTGGGCTGGGCTGGGCTGGGCTGGGCTTTTTGAACTGTCACAAGTAGGAAGAACCGCGAACTCACCCCGCAGGAGACGGATCACGCCAAATGACGAGATCACCTCCGCCGAGGTCGATCATTTGATCAAGAATTGCTCGCGATCCAAGTCCTTAATCCAAGTGGGGGGCTTACCACGGCCAGTCCAGGTAGCACCCGTCGCAGGGTCACGATACTTTGGTGCCACAGTGCCACCCTTGGAGGCGTTGCTGCGAGGACGTTGAGTCTGAAACACGTCGTCAGAGGTCAGACCAAAGTCGGCCACCAACTGACGGACCTGAGCAACTGCAGCCGCAACTTCTACCTTGCGGGCTTCTTGAATTTTGGCTTCCAGAGCATCGCGCTGGGCTATGAGATCCTTGTAACTGAGCATGAAATTTCCTTTAGGGTATAAGTTGCTTACATCAGAATTAAACTGGCATTTACCGAATGCAGCAGCAAGAATTGCTGAATTTGGAGTCTGCACCTACTACTTCCAAGACCAAGCACCGAAAAACCTACGCCTCGCTTCTATTTCACTGACCACGGACGATTATATCGGAAAAATTTGGAACGCAATACAACCAATGTATTCGGCAACACTCTTTTTAACGGTGATCTAGAAAGATTCCGATACAAAGGCCTCATATTTTAAATCGCTCTCCACCAACACAGATCGACAATTTCAAATTGTTAATTTGAGTCTCGAAGGGAATTCGTCGCACAAATTTCAGGCATCTTGTCACATGAAAATTGGTTCATTCGGTGATCAGAAGGGCTTGGGATGTTAGCAGGAAGCAGAACTCAGTGCACGAAGACCTTGCGCAGAATCGCTACGTTCAGTGCGATCAAGGTGCCCAGCGTCCACTTCGTCAGATTCAAATCTTCAATGGGGGTATTGATGCGGCCTTCAATTTTCAACTCGGACACCCCAACTTTCGCAAGGACATTGCGCTCGACGGTTGCCAAGTCCCCAGAAAATGCAACCGACTTACCAAGCAAATCCGCAAGGAGCTTGGATTACTGTTCGGCTTGAATCGCAGGCACACCAACCTTAGCCAATTACTGGACGTAGTCAAGTGTGTCGAATAGGACGGCCAGCATCCCCGCTAGGCTGATCGAGTAGAAGCCGAGAATTTCTACGGCCTCGACGTGATCCAGGCTCAAAAAGGTCGAAGAAACTCCCTTCTCTTTGTGCGGCTTGGCCATCTACTTCAGCCACTTGTTCAGCGCTGGCTCACCGCTGTCGAAACTCTTCCTGTCGTGCTCGTCATTGGGAGGTTGAACTTGCATCGTTCTTTACCTTCTTGTAGCGAGCCTGGGCCAGAAGAAACTTCGCGTTTCGGGGAGGAGGGTTCTCGATCATCTCAAGCAGCCTCAGCGACTCCCGACGAGTCAGGGAGATCGTTGATTCGCTCTCGACGACCTTTTCCGCCTTCTCCAAAGCAGCTTGCACGACGAACTGGTTGAGCGTCACACCAACCAGATCAGCTGCCGTCTGCAGCGTTCCGTGCACATGCGGTGAGACGCGTGTTGAGATCCGCTTTCCTGTATCAACGGTCATGCAGGACTCCTTAGTAGCCAATGTTTTCACGCTTTCAGTATATAGATTCGGCGTCAATTTGACACGACCAGCCTACATAACAACTGAATCCCATTGCCGGTGCGCATCCGTGTCGAAAACAGCATGCGTTGTATTTTCATTCATCGGAACTCCGAAATGACACTCGCCCTGTTTGCTTTGGCACAAAGCCGTACAGCTCAAGGGGTAGTCAATCGGGGAGTGCAATGCCCATCGTTGGGAGGTATGGTTGACTTTTCAGGACAATTTTCAAGCTTAACCCGAATAAGCAGGACCCATCAGATTTTAATATCACTCAAAGCGGAACATGGTTGCTGAATTTTCAACTCCTCACCGGAGGTGAGTGATTAACAGGATCACCCGGCTACTTAAAATTTAACTATCCGAAGTTCTATTATTGGAATGCGATGAAAAGCAGCCTCCCCAAAAAATAACCCCTCGCTTGAGGTCGATGAAAAAGCATCTTTTTGCTTATAACCTCAAAATTTTCGCCTCAGAGTGATTGAAAGTTCAAGGATGTGGATCACACTATTACGCCAATGACCAGCATCGTGAATGGTGCACTCATGCAAAGAGCGACTCACGGCCACACTCCGCACCCTTGGGCATGTGCGACTTAGCATCCTTGCTCAATTCAACAAGCTGTATGGCGGACAGGTCACCATCGTCGCGCTCATAGGCACAAGAGTCATCTTTGACTTTGGCCAGGCGGACCAGAACCAAATTAAGAACATCTGTGACGGTCATACCAAGATCCACCGCTAACACATCCACTGCACACCAAGTCGTCCCAGAGGACATATCCTTCGAGCGAGCGTCCTGGGGAAATTTCTTGGAATTCTTGGGACCCATGTGTTTCTCCATCTTTTACATAAAAATTAATAGACCGACAGTTTGAGAGCGATTTTTTGATCAACGCCCCGGTATCTCCAACCTTGTCCTATTTGCAATAAAGAGCCTGCTCGGCTCCTGAGGCCTGTTGTTACGTAAATTCTTGGGAGAAATGCATTTTCTGCAAAAAATGCGGATGCACCTCGTTGATTCGTTTGAAGGTCGCTAGCACCTCGCGCACGTCACACAGTCCATGCGTGCGACATAGTCGCTCTTGAAGGTAGTAACTCCAGTGTGTTAGTAGACTTTAAGGCCGATGAGCGTGTCAAGGCTCGCGTGTCAGCTGCGATGCAAGTCCCCCCGTTGTCACGGAGGAACTCAACCTCACGACCCGGTGGGACCGGTTCAATCGAGCCGAAGTGCCGCTCCACAGCCTCAATGAGCGTCTCGCACATCGCGCTCTACAAGCAGCCCTTCATCTTCCCATGAACGCAAGGCCATGACCTCGCAGTCGCTGCAATCTTTGGTGAAGGTGAAAAACAAGCGGGAATGAGTTCGGAGCAGACTTGCGCTAATCGGGACCAGCACACCTCCGAGAGTACTTGGCGAAGGGACAAAAACATGACTGCACACCGGTATGACGCCAGTTCAAATGAGGCGTTGCACCTGCAAAAAACCACGCGAAGGTGAACGTTTTGTGCAACCGCGAGGTCAGGCGCCCTTACTCCGCTTTTGAGGCTTATGCAAGTGACTTTGCTTTCGCACTTCGTTGGAAATGGTGATAAAGGGGTGCCAGAACATTGCCCATCCCTTCCGAAGACCCTGAATAAACCGATCAATGATGAGATTTTTCATTACGCTCCCCTCCGCAGTGCCGCAATGGCAACGGCTTTGGTATCGACGTACATCCCCACAAGAAAAATGACCAACGCCATCGACGTAAAACAGACGTGGTCAAGCGAATCAACTCAGCCCAGATGGATAAGCACCTCAATTTCATCGCGCAGTCGGGGCCTGACGACCAAGCGTAGCGCAGCCTGTCAATGACCAGCGCCAATCGCTGTTGGGCCACTGATGCCACAAGAGCGAAAGTAGGTGAGAACATCAGCTCGGAAAAGGCCACTGCATCACCAATGATAGTACCTGCTCGTTCCGGTGGGACTCGGGGTCGAAATGCCAATGCCACTTTTATCAGCAATTGGGCGTCGATCGCAGGCCCCTTTCGATCATGAAGAACATGCAGTCGGAATCGAGCGCGGGATGGGCTTCAAAGGCGGTGAAAGTGTTTCCTGACGCTGTGGGCCCCATCTCACAATTGGCTCCCGACTGTACTTACAGGCGACCGGGCCACCGCTACGCACAAAGTACAGATGCTCGATCCACACAGATGAGTGATGGCTCGACTGCCGCCTTACGGAACATTCTGAACGACTTACTTGGGTTTGGCATGAGCCTTGCCGTTCACAACGGCATTCCATTGGTCAATGGTCCACAGCCATCTCATGACGGTGGATCTCTGTGTCACCTTCCAGGGAGGACATTTGGTAGTCGAGAATCGTGAACTCACCGCGCGCTCAGCGCGCAGTATGCCGACCGGTTCCATAAGCAACCAATGCATTTAGGCATCTAGCGACTTTGGTCACATCCAACACAAGAGCTGGCCGATGCCTTGATCACAGCAGCTTCACCACATTTGTTTCATGAAACCTGACGTGCACGATGCCCTTACAGGGCCAGCAAATTCAATCCTAATGCAACTACACCAAGGGTCTGATCTGAGGTCACTACATTCTGTCTGACTTGATGACGCCATGGGCCCGAAAGAGTTCTCGAAGGTCTTTGGCTTCAAATCCTGATGGTGGTGACCTGAGCCCATAGTCGCCCATGAAGTCGCAGATCGCTCGATGAATCAGGGCTTCCGTTGTGATACCCCATTCAACTGCCCTATCCCGCATGCGATCGGGCATGGTGTCGTCATCTTCGAAGTTGATGACAAGTTGAGGCATAGTGATGTTCCTTTTTGCCGTTGTTACGCTGCGACCAAAGCGCGTTCTCTATCCATGCAGGTTGATCTAGGAACATGCTGTTGATCTGCGAGCTATTGATTTTTCGCGAGGGAGGAGAGGCGCGAAGGTCAGCCCTTTTTTCATCCGATCCATCGTGCCATTGTGATTGGTCGTGCAGCAGCAGATGTACTTCACCGGACATCTGGCTCCCGGAATTCGAATTGCGCCGGAGCCAGTTGAGCCAACATGACGTAGCCCCTTCATCTGGATTGGCCTCCCGGGTTACGAATTCAATTTCATCCCGCCGTCCCCAGTCTAGCGACACCTTTTACTCTCCTCGCAATGCATTAGATGTAGAGAAAAAGGCCACAAATTTTCTGTGAAAGTTCCGGCATCCCTATCAGTTCACAGAAATTTCAACCATTAGGCCCCACGAGCAAGAAAGGCTCACGAGTTGTGCCTTTATGCTTGAAAGTAACTTATGGCGTTTGCCTGATTTGATAGGCGTCCATGCTCTCACCTCTGGCTTCGATCTCCAACACCCATTTGGGCTTGCGTCCTGGCCCGCCAGACCACTCCTCACCCGTTGCTGGGTTTCGGTACTTCATGACGCGATCCTTTCGCGGGGGGCGCCGTGGCAATGTCTCGCCTGTACCCCTGCGGCCCAGTTTCAGATTAGGGTACAGATCCTCAGGTGCTATATCGAATTCCTCGATTGTTTTTTGCATTTCAGCAATTACAGAAGTTAGCTGAGCACGTCGCGCAGCCGCAACTTTTTCGCCCAAGGCATCGTATTGTTTTTTGAGCGTTCGATAGTCGTCCATTGCAATTCCCAACTGATGCTTTTCACATTATAGGCAGTTCAGTTCGCTCGACCTTGTCGAATCATTATTAATATCAAATGGCGCAATTGCGCATTTTTGCAAAATTTAATTACTACATTGATTGCAATTTTGCAACCTTGTGGCTAGGACTGCATTCTGACACCATTTTCAAATCAACATTGCCATGATTACATTCGCAGTCTGTATTGATCTAGCACCGCTCTTGCACGAGCGACCGGAAACATCCAGTTGCTGTTGCGGAGCCCATTGCTTGGCAGAAAAACTGTTTTTATTTACAGCAATGGATGTACTGGGATAGACGCTTGCGAAGGGCCTCATTGTCCGACAGCTCCAGGCAAAGACGAGAACGTCTGTCTTGCATGCTGAAGATCACCGTGCTCCAACACCTGACATTGACACGATAGGTTTGAGTCATGGCGACCTATTCCCGCCCCATGTGTTGACTGCCGATCCAGGCCCACACTTTGCTGCCCAGGCCTTGGACACCCAGCACACCGGTGTCTGCTGCACCAAAGCGAAAACTGCCACTCACCGCTCATCACTTCAGAATTTCTGCGAATGCGATCAAAAAAGCATACTCATTGCCCCAAACCTGCAAGAGACCACTTCTTAGAATTGATCGGTCATTTCCGCTGACTGTAAGCACCCGCATCCTCCTAAAACGCGATAGCGACTGAAGACTTCATCTACATGCATATCGAGCCATCAGCACCCAGCGCCACCAATCCTCATTGGTAGGCTTTTTTGGATTTTTTGCGCTTTTGCCTACCAAGACTCTTTACATGAAGGTCGGATCTACGTACCATTCTTGGAATTCATTCCATCTACCGTCACATGCGCTCAACCTACGCTCGTACCGATGCTCTGCTCTACCGTATTCGTGCAGCAGGCTCACTGCTAGGCGTAACGGACAACACTTTGCGGACCTATGCTGACGGTGCCGGCATCGAAGTCAAACGTGCAAGTGACATCACGCCAGGCGCACCTTCGATTCGAGTTTTTGAACCGGAGACACTGTTCAAGCTTGCAGCCTGGAGACGATCACAGGGCTACATCAAATCTCCGAATCCCGGGTCAGGGCCTGTCGTCATCGCTGTTGACGTAGTTAAGGGGGGCACAGGTAAAACGACGACCGCAGTTGAGCTTGCCTTGCATTTGCAACTGATGGGTCTGAAGACGCTCTTGATCGACCTCGATAGCCAGGCCAATGCTACGCAAATGCTTGGCTACGAGCCTGACCTCACAATTGACGAGGCCGATGGCTACGAAGTTACTCCAGACGCCATTGTTGTAGATACCTTCATGACGCTGATGACCGCCTTCATTCAGCAAGGTGGCCACAACACGGAATTCCGGCTCACTTCCCCGCTGGTTAGCGCAGAAAACGTTATCAAAAAACCTTACGGCGAAAGCGGGCCCCATCTCATTCCAGCCGACACAAATTTGGGCGATCTAGAAAGCGCCATCGCCAATGGCAAAGGCTCACGTGAACTGTACGTTCGCGAATACATCGCAGCAGCGACTGCTGGAAAAATTCCAGGGTTTGACGCAAAGAGCTACGACGTCATTATTTTCGATTGCCCACCAACTGTGTCCTTCATCAGCTCGACGGCCATTGCAGCGTCTGATTTCATTGTTGCCCCCATCCGTTTGGATGCCTTTGCAGTCAAGGGACTTACGCGGCTAATGGGCGAAATCAAGACGATCGCTCACTATTACAAAGTCCAGCCCGAGCTTGTCATACTGCCAACTCACTACGCACCACAGATCGCACGAATTGGCCGTATGCAAACACAACTGGCCCAATTCCGCGACCTTCTGACTCCGGGCGTCATTTCGGCTAGTGAAGAGTTTCCAAAATCTCTGGATCAGTACATCCCCCTTTCCTTGCAAAAGCCCACGAGCAACCCGACACGCGAGTATCGGATGTTCGCGGAGCACATGTTCGCGAAGATCCTCGCCTTTACGAACTCCAAGGCACGCAAATGAAACTACGCAAGCTTGATCCCAACGCAGGGGCAGTGCCGCCGCGACAAAGTTCTTCTGGTCGGTTGACTGTTCCTCTCCCTCTTCCCCCCTTCTCCAATAGACCGCCAGAAGTGGAGCAGACCGAATCGAATTCGCCAATCGGGACCGAAGCGACGAGCAATGCGCTCGAATCTTCTGGATCGCTTGACAGAACTCTTTCCATCGCAGTTGATCTGATCGATCCGCACCCAATCCCCCCGCGAACGATCTATTCGGACGAGACGATACTGGAACGTGCCGAGTCCCTTAGAACTGAAGGGCAACTCAACCCGATCCACGTCATGCCCAACCCGAAGGCTCCAGGGCGGTACATCATCATCGATGGATGGACACGTGTTCAGGCATGCGTTCGACATAGTGCCTTACCCGAACTTAGGGCAGAAGTTCATACAGACTTGAACTTGGATGAGGCAGCATGGTTTGGCTGGCAATCCAACGAAGGCCGCGAACAACATTGCGATTACGACCGGGCGGTATTCTTTGAAAGTCTCATCCGCGAAGGCATGTCGCAGGCGGAGATTTCTCGCCGCTCTGGCTACAACAAAACTGCGATCACCATGTATCGCGGCTTCGCTAAATTGCCTGGAGAAGTGATCGACTACATTGTTGAGAACCCACGAAAGTTTGGACACAGAGCCGCCTATGAACTTTCTCGAATTTTTGACGCCACCCAAAGCGTTCGCAAAACCCTAGCCATTGCGCTCAAATTCGTCACCGAAGACAAGTCAGTCGGCTGGGTAATGACCCAGGCCCAGGCCTTCGTCACACCGAACAAGCCAAAGCAGCCGCCACCAAACAAGAAGGTCATTCGATATGCAAACGGGTCTTACAAGCAGACAGCAGATGTGTTCTCACTGAACATCAAGGTGGCCCCCGAGAAGCGTGACGCCTTCGCTCAGGCACTCGAAAAGCTTCTTGACGATGTTGCAATTCAAGAGACTGCAACAGATTCAAATGAAACCGCCGCAACAGAGCCGACGAGCATAGACCCGTGACCGCCAAGGCAAACAGCCTCATCAAACCGATGCCCCAAAGCCCCCAGGCTATTGGGGCATCGGCACATTTGGGCCACTACTTTTATATTTTTGAACACGATGACCACAAAACAACCAACCCCAACCCAACCCAACGTCGACCACAAAACCCCGTAGCAAGCATAGATCAGAGCAAAAGCAATCAACTTCACCCTAGCGAGCTCAATCCCGCCCACATTGGCTCGATTACCCCCAGCCCCATAAAAGCAGACATCAAGAGGCTTCACAGCACAAGGCAAAGAACCCCCTGGACTATCGAGATTTCGTTTGCACATGCAAACCCGAAAGCATTACAAAACACCCGCCCAACAACCCCAAGCACAACAAACACCTCGAGCGGTACCAATGGCGCTTGCACATGCAAACAAGCGAGCAATACCACTAAGACCTCTCACTCACCAACATCAACAAGCAGGCGCGCCTCAATGTTTGCACATGCAAACCCCGCCAACCGATCAAACATCCCCTCCAACGCCAGTCGCCACGCTCACCAACGAGTCTTCATATACAAACCTCTCATCCCATGCACGCTTGGCGACAACATGCACACCAAACGCCTCACTACGGATTGGGGGTTTGCACATGCAAACACTGCAACAGCAAACCCGTCACCCGACGAACACACAAGAACCACAAGACCAGGACTCGGAGGCACCGAGCCTTGCGCACCCAAACACCAAGACTCCCCCAATCAATCAAACATCCATCCCACTCAAGACCCACCGAGCAACGACATAAACAACGAAATCACAACACCGAACTTTGGGTTTACGCATGCAAGCACTCGGATGCGCCTCCAACCTCTTAACAGAAACGGAACGGTGACAGATGCACCACCCCGCCTCACTACGACCACAGAATTTGCCCGCACAAAGACTCGCCCCACAAGACTCCCCGCCACACCTAGCGCCCGCACGCACAAACACTATGCATGGCAACAACTTGGCGACCATTTCAACCAAGACACTCATACCAAAGATTCAAGCCCTCACAACACACCAAGGAGAGAAATGCACACCCAACTCACTGCAACGCACTGGGAGTTTGCACATGCAAACATTAAACCGGCAATCCAACCTATCAGCGAACAGACAAGAACCACAAGGCCAGAGCCAAGACATCTCAAACCTTCCGCACTGAAGCACAAAAGCCCCGATAACCAACCAAACCAGCTCCTTACTCACACCCCTTCGAGATGTGGAACGCATAGCGAAATCACCGAACTGAACCCGAGATTTGCACATGCAAACACTGGGATGCACCACGAGTTTGTCAACGAAAACAAAAAGGCGCCGACCGCGCTACTCTGCTTTACGGCGACCACGGTGTTTGCATGTGCAAACACCCGCCCGGCAATGCTTACTGTCTTGCAAGGTGTTTGCACATGCAAACACCTTGCAAGACAGCGGCTTGTTGGCCTATTGAATCCACTCTTTGATGTCGAGGTTTCAAAATTTTGCAACCACGTCTACCAAGAAGGTAGGTGGCGCAGCGAGTTAGCAACGCAGGTTCCTCAAGGTGGCTGCAGAGATTCACAGCCTCGCCAGCGTGTCTTTTTCAGTGGCGAAACGATTGATCTTCCTAGGACTACTCGTAGATCCTCTTACGGAGACGGCTCATTGAATCCAATCCAACCAATGAAAGCAATCGATATGAGTTAACAAGCTTGGAAAACAAAAAAGCCCCCAGGTCGCCAAACCTGGGGGCTCTTCAGGATTCTTGAGGAATCCACTCAAAACGACCTAACCGGCGCCAACCGGAAAAACCGCTAGACAACAAGCGAATATTAGGTTTTTGAGTGGTTTTCGTCAAGGCTTTCGTGTCTTTTTCGGAGACTGCGATGGGTTCGCTCACGCCTAAATATTTCCCTGCGCCCATAACGCGCGCCGTGTTTCGCCTGCATGACTCAGATTCGTTCAAAGACCTCCCGGACGGGTTTATTCGGATCGTCATCAGCATCATCAAGAAGATTGACCTTTCTTCGCCACGCAAGTCGATTTTTGCGAATCGAACCACCATTGCGGAAGAATCAGGAAAATCCGTAGAGACGGTCCAAAGAGCCATCAAGTGGCTTGAGGACAAGGGTTTCTTTGAACGCCAGCAAATTGCCAACCCTGGCCAGCGTGGCAGTCGTTCGCCCCTTACGCCTACCGACCTGTTCCTTGAGGCGGTGGAGTTGCATCCGGAAGGCCTCCGTTTTTCGCCTGGGCAGCACCATGCGAACAATGCTGGCGCATCCAGCTCGGCCCGAGCATCAATCAGCCCAGAGGGAACACCTGCAGCTGGCACCCCCTCCCAAGGCCGTTTTGTCCGACATGAAGGCATGACCATCCCAGCCGACCTAGTATGGCTCTGCAGGGAGCATGCATTGCGCCCATCGGCCGTCCTTCAACTCATGGGGCTTGCCTCCAAAGCCGGCAAGCGCCTGTCTACCGTGATCGAGGCAACAAAGCAGTACCTGTTAGCCCTCCATGGACGAGAGCTGTATGCCTACATCAAAGCTCTTCTGTCCAAAGATCGGGATTTTGGTCAGGTCTTGAAAGAAAAGTCGGAAGAGCAGGAAAGCTCTCAAAACAGCGAGTTCTTGAGAGAAAAGGCTCAAATTTTGGAAGGCCGCACTTTTTCCAATGCAGATGGCACCACCAGGTACGCCATTGAAGATGGGCTGCTGGTGGTCCTCAAAGACGGCCGACGCGCTGTGGCCCAACTGACAGAGAAGTTCCTCGACTCGATTCATTGCGGGCGAGTACGGGAGCGGTGGATAACTCGTGCGCAGGCCTCATAACACCTGTCAAAGATGACGCCTCTGTATCCATAGATTTAACAATCTTTCAGAAAACAGTCGTAACCGACTTTTTGTTATCCACAAGCTTGGAAAAATTCATCCCGGAACGTCTTTGCTGTAATTTTTTTGTAATTCACTACATTACAAGCCATTACTACATCCATTACAGGTGGGCACACACTATGTCCAAGCGAGACAGCGTTTTGCAGCGGCTGATGAAATGGCCAAACGTGGCGAGAAGCCAACCGTTGAGAAGATCAGAATGGAACCCGGGGGTAGTTACACGACGTTGACGCCATGCTGCGCGAGTGGAGCGAGCTTCAAGCAGCGAAGAAGCTTCAGACTGCACCACCACCGGAAGATCTTCACCAGGTCATCACGAATGCGCTGAACGATGTCTGGATCCGGACCTGAGCCAGTGCGGACGCACGACTGAATCTTGAGCGGGAGAGCATGACCAAGATGACAGAGCAGGCCAGAAAAAAATCTGAGGAACTGCAGTCGCTCGCTGATCGCCTTGAAGAGACGGTGGAGCGCCAGCAAGGAGTTGTCGAGGACCAAGAGGCTTCGATGACCGACCTGAAGTCCAGCCTGCTGGTAGCCCAGCAAAAGCTAAGCGAGGTAGAGGCTGCACTTACCCGGGCATTGATGTCCGAAGAATCCCTCAAGGAAGCAAACGCCGTATTGAGAACAGAGAACGAGCGCTCAAGCACTCTGCTACAGAAGATGCCGCCAGGCGCGATCCACTAATCGAGCAGGTGGGTGTTCTGAAAGGCCAGGTCGAGGTGTTGACGGCTCAAACGAGCGACTGATGAAAGCAATTCATGGCCGCAAGTCCTGACACATCCCCGAATGAGGCTTGTCACTGGGAGGCGACTAGCGGTACACAAGTCGGTCACTAACTGAGATCGGCCATCCCTGTAATACTTGATATCACTAGCAATACACTGGAATGCCTCTAGAGAGCGACACGTGTTATTTAGGCGTTTGCTGGCATGGATGGAATGCGCCAATCAGGGCACTTTGAGAAATACAATTCATAATTGCGTAAATTCCATAATTATTTTCAATCGAATAACAATTAATTTTTAAGAAATTATGTGGCATGATAATTGCAATTCAAGATACGCATCTTGGAGAAGCAAATAGCCCATTACAAAGTCCCTCCTGAGCAATTGAAGGAGGAACCTGGGTTCAATGAGCGGGACTATTCTGACCCGAGGGTGATCCAGAAGATCGGGGACCTTTCCAATGCCTACGCATCAGGGGCATTCGTGCCGCCGCTGGTCATTCGAATCGATGCCCTGACAGGCGATCTGATCATCGTTGAGGGGCATCAACGCCGACGTGGCGCACTGTTGGCCATCTCGCGTGGCGCAACTCTTCCTTATCTGGTGTGCGTACCCTTCCGGGGCAATGATCGCGACCGGGTGATGGTTCAACTGAGCAGCCAGGATGGTCTGAAGCTCACTGCAGTTGGGGTCGCGCGCAATTACTTGAAGCTGATTCGCATGGGGATGACGGAAGAAGAGATTGCAGCTGAACGCAACAAATCCCCAGTTCATATCCGCGACATGCTGGTGCTGGCCGAGGCGAGCAGTGACGTGCAAAGGATGGTCAACGACGACTCGGTGGGGGCTACGCTGGCCATTGAGGTCATTCGCCAGTATGGAGAGGGTGCCGGGGAGTACCTTCGCGCCAAGCTGGATGAAGCCCAGAAGGCTGGCAAATCCAAAATCACGCCTTCGGCCGTGCGTGAGTGGTTTCCGCCTCGCAAGATCATTGGCGGGATCTACAGCTCGGTGAACAGCGTAGTGAGCACCTTCGATGCGAAGAAGCGCCGCGAACTGGCAGAGCTTGAGAAGCTGGATCCTCGCCAACTCAAAGGCCGCAAGATCGAGGTCGATGCCAGTGTGATTCTGGATCTGTACCGGTCCTGGGCGAGCGCTGATGAAGCACGGCGTTCCAAGGAAGAGGCTGCGACGGTCGCTAAGCAGCGCAAGTCGCAACAATCTATTCCTGGTACCGACGACTGAACAGCTGCGCCAGCTTCAAGGCGCCAGCTTCCTCAACTGCCAAACTCCCAAACGCAGGCCTGGAAATCCAGCCTGCGTTTTTGCTTTCAGGATCGGTTTGATGTGGACTCAGCGAGTCCCACGGCAATCAGGGTACCTGGTGCACCCCCAGAACTCTTGGCCAGCATTTGGACCCTTGCGCGCAGTACGCTTGGCCATGGCGCTCTGGCACAGCGGACACCTAGGGGTGAGCTGGGGTGTCGAACGGTGAAAGGTCTTGCTGAGGCCTGGCTCAGCGTGGTGCTCCTCAGATGGTGGCGTGGAATGCTCCCCAGCAGTTGCTGGATCGGACTGCTCCATCATCTTCAAGAGCTTGGGGCCATCGATCAGGTCAACGTTGCGACCGCGCGCGAAATCCAGTGCGGCCGAGGTGTATGACCCCGATGTCACGACAACGCATCCTGTGGCCCCGTGAGCGGCCATCACACCGAAGATCTGACGCACGACATCGACGCCCACACTGGTTGCCTTCCAGTGCTTGCATTGCACGAAAACCTTCTCCCCATCGCGGCGCAGCACCAGGTCAATGCCTCCATCGGGTCCCTCGCCGCCCAGCTCCTGCACGGCGAAGCCTTTTCGGCGGTAGGCCTCGCCCACGAGCAGCTCGAAGTCCTGCCAGCTGATCGCAGCGAGCCGATCCCGAGTCCGGGTATTGATCAGCAGTTGCTTGCGATGTGCACGTGCCATGTAGGAAATGCCGCCCGCAGCCAGGAAGAGCACGGCGACAGCGTATTGGCCACCCTGAACGAGTGCCCCTAGAAGGAGTTCCTGCAGGCCAGGATGGGGCGATGCCACCTGGGATTGAGCCATGTGTCGCAGCCATCCAAAGCCAACGATCGCGGCTGCGATGGAGAGCCACCAGGGAAGAAGGGCGATGAGGTCAAAGACGCCAAAGACGCCAATGAGAACGCGCCAGCGAGACGGTTTGGATCTACGAGACATAGGTGGGCAGAGGATGACAAGAAGGGGGCAGGGGAGGGGCTGGCGCCTGCGGGGGCGGGGCGGTGCACTTCGAGGATGCTCGGCAAGCTTGAGGTGGGCCTGAGCACATCACCAGCAGCTGTGAATGGATCGAGCTGGCTGGTGCCCGCCTGAACCCTGGCAGGGCGGTGACTGCGGGAGACGCAGAGGCAGATGACGGCCCACCTGGGTGGGGGGCGCCAGCTCACTCACTTTTGAGGTTTTGATTCGTCGGGGCCTTGTCCAGCTGCATGCTGGCCCAGAGCACCCGCTTGTTGCGGTCATCCTGCTGCGATCCCAGCCAAATAGCGTACTGGGGGAGGTTGAAGCGCACCACATAGACGCTCTTGGGGAATTCGACCAGCAGGGTGGAGCAAATGGATTGGTCAGGCCGCCACAGTTGAGGGTTGTGGTCCGCACAGGAGATCCAGTCATCCAGCGAGTCATACCAGGGCATGTGAAGGACGAGATCTGGGTTGTCTCTGAGCAGCTTGCGAGCCTTCTCAAGCATCTCGTTTCGCCAGTCAAGGACATAGCAGAACGCCTGCGCGACGGCCTCTGGCATCTCCTGTGCACCGGACTCCCATTTCAGCCACTGGCTTTCATTGGTCACTCCGATCAAGGAGGCGGCTTCGCGCGTGCCGAAGAACAGCGATTTGCGCAGCGCTTTGAGTTCAATGCCAGGGATCATTTTGAATCCTCCAGTGGTTAGCCCCTATTTCTTTGAATGGCTGCGTTTTCGATTGCCATTCAAAGCAATTCAGGAAGGTGTAAGAACGAAAATTTGGGGCATCAGAAGCGTTCAACACCTCCTCAATTGCACGGCCAATTCACGTGATTCCGAAACCGCAAATTCCAGGCTCAATCTTTGAGCTTGGGTGGCTCAAGCCGACTGCCCGCAGAGCACATCAGCGCAAGGTCGTTGCACGGGGCTGGTCGATTCGATACCGGCCTGCCCCATGCCTTGCGTCTTACTGCGCAGCTGAACTGACCGTGCGGGCCCGGGTCTTCTCGTCCCAGGTGGGGAGCTTGGTCAAATCCAAGAAGAGGAACTCGCCATTTTTCAGGATGAAGACACGGTACTTGTGGCCCACCTCGAACTTGCGAGGCTTGATCGGGCCGATGGCCTTGGTTTGCACTTCTTTACCGTTGTCGTCCAGATGCAGAACGTATGTCTCATCGCCGGGCGAGGAGGCGAGGAAAGATGCGACGTTCATGGCCGCGCCGACCCCCTTCAGTACACCGCCACTGTTGGCAACCAGGCCGGTGCCGACCGCATCGGTGGTGGTGATCTTGGCGTTGGGATCAATGGTGTCTGCCTTGACCAACGTGCCCTCCCAGTGTTCAACAACAAATGGGGAGCCGACATAGACCTGAGAGGCTTCTTCATCGCTCATGTAACGGCGACTGGCGCAGCCAGAAACCAAGGTGGCAGTGGCGATGACGGCGGCAATAAAGATTCGCATGATTTCTCCTGTTGATTTTGCAATTGTATGGCAATTGCATTGTGAATTGCAATTATTTGATTCATAATTGCAATTAATTCAATTCGCCTGTATTTCTGTAATTGCAGTGGAGCCGACAACTTATGAAAACGAAAACAGCTTCATCCATCGCCCCAGCGGCAGGGGCGCTCGCGCTGGTCCTGTCTGTGTTCATGGGGGCGAGCGGTGCTGGCGCGGCCCAGCCCTGGACCATTGAGGGCAAGGTCGTCTATGTCGATGACGGCGATACCCTGATCCTCCTGCAGGCGGACAAGTCCAAGGCGTCGATCCGGCTCAGCGACATCGATGCGCCTGAGGTGTCTCACGGCCAGGGCAGGCCTGGACAGCCCTTCAGCGATCAGTCTCGCAAGTCCCTCACTGAGATGGCGCGTGGCGCCCTGGCGAGCGCAACGTGCTACGAGCGAGATCGCTATGACCGTCTGGTGTGCACGGTGTTCGTCAATGGTCAGGATCTGAACGCCGAGCAGGTGCGCCGAGGCATGGCCTGGGCCAACCACGCCAACGCTCGGTACGTGCGCAACCCCCAGACCTATGTCTACGAGAAGCAGGCCAAGTCTCAGGCCGTGGGTCTCTGGGCAGGCCTGGGCCAGGGGCAAGCACCTATCGCGCCTTGGGAGTGGCGCCAGCAGTGCTGGAAATCAAAGGCCTGCGACGGCGCCCAAACGCAATGAACCATTCAACCACCCTTCACTACCCTAAATCCATCATGGCAGACGCACCCCAAGCACCGTCCCTCGATCAATCCACGCTCCATGCCCCGCCGTTCGACCGAGAAGCGGTCCAGGCCGAGATGGAGGATCGCTGGCCGCATCTGTTCGGCCCAGGCTTGCACGTTCCCCTGAAAGTTGGGATCACCGCGGATCTCCATAAGGAGGCCTGCGCCAATGGTTCTCAGCTCTCCAAACGCAAGATCCGGTTGTTTCTGGAGGGCTACTGCCAGCACCCCGACTACCTGGCCAAGCTGATTGAAGGCGGACGCCGGTTCGACATCAATGGCTTGCCAGCCGCCGAGGAGGTCAAGGGGCGTCACGTCAAGAACGCCACCCGCAGGCTCGCGCTCAAGGAAAAGCGCACAAAAGCCGGGGATGCCGCCACCCCTTTGCAACAACCGACCTCTGGGGAGTGACGCGCGATGGCAACTGACATTGAACGGCACAAGGCACGGGTTGTCTCCGTAGCCGACGACGGCAGCGTGGAAGTGACGCTCGTTGAAAACGGCCTGCAGCTCAGCTGCTTTGTGGACCGGATGATGAAGCGCTGGGGGGTCAGCCTTTCCCCTCAGGACTTGGTGAGCGTGGAGTACCCCGAGGGTGAGCCCTCCCGGGCCCGCATCATGTTCCGCCATTTGCAGCAGTGAGGCGACCCATGAAAACTGCTTGGCCATTGCTGCTCTGTGCGACTGGTCTGACAGCCCTGGGTTATGCCTGGTTGGCTGGGGTGGTTCCTGCCCTGGCGGTCAAGGCCGTCATCTGCGCCAGCATGCTCTCCTTTTGTGCGCACTTCATCGCACGCCAGCGCTCTGCAGCGGGTCGCTCGCGTGTGAGCCGGTGGTACTTGCTGGCGCTGGATTCGGGGGGCGGGTGGCCAGGCGCGTGCTTGGAGCGCTTCCTGCGCATTGCTGGCGCTGGAGAGCACAGCGATGCCCTCCACGATTCATTGCAATTGGCGATCGCTGTGTCGGCCAATGTGCTGGTGGCATTGCTGCTGTGGCAGGTGCCGCGCCTGATCGCGGCTTGAGAGTAGGGGTCAGACCATGGACAAGATCTCCGACACGGGCGACTTCATTCCGGGGGCCCAAAAGCACCTCCGCGCACGGGGTGGTTCGTCTTCGCGTGCGGGTGCCGGCAATGCCAACTCGGCAGAGTCCAGGCTGTCGCAACTCTGGCCCGAGCCCGATTGGTCGCAGCTGGCCCGTGAAAATCGATTTTCACCGGCCACGCTGGGCGCCATGGCCACCGCTTACTGGAGCCTGAGCACGAACCCACACCAGCAAGAGTTCTATGGGGTCAAGTCCCAGGACTGGCCCGCCCTGTACGAGCAGGGCGTCGCAATCGCCCGCCAGGTTGTAGAGGGCGCGCACCGGACTGAACGGCTACCAGAGATGTGGGATCGCGCCATGGGCCTGCTTGGTGCTGACAAGAGATCTTCAATGTCCCAGGTCTTGCCCATCGCCGCTATCGGACGATTTGGTGGGCGCAAGTTGTATCCACCCTTTCGCGCCAGCCCGAAGATGGCGTGGCTGAAGGACTCCATGGTCGAACTGGGCTGGCCTGACAACGGCGCCGTGATGAAGTCCGGTATCGGCGTCATTGCGAGCAAGCGCTCCTCAAAGCCCGATGACCTCGACTGGATGGTGATCTGCACCCAGCCCCGCCCGGAGGTGGTCGGTGGCCACGAGAAGCTAACCCGTGCGGAGGCGTTGATCAGGGCGCAGGAGGCCATTGCGGCCTTCATGGAGCAAGATGCCAACGCCAAGGAAACGCGTCGCAAGGTCACCCGTCGAGCTGCTGTGGATCTGGGTGGGCGCATTGGGCCCGACTACCTGCAGGGGCGAGACATCTCCCCAGAAGAGCTGATCAACACATTCCGGCTGCGGGGTGTTCAGTTCGGTGAGTCGCTGTCCGAGCCGGAAAAGCAGCGCTGGCTCAATGAGGCGTTTGGCGCCCTGCATGACCTGGCGAGGGTTCTTGGCTTCAAGCCGTCATGGATCGGGCTTGGTGGCGGGGATGAGCCCCGGCTGGCGCTGGCCATCGGCGCTAGGGGCAAGAGCAACCACGCTGCGCACTTCGAACCCACCCTGCGGGTGATCAACCTGACACGGGAAAGTGGGGCCGGGTCGCTGGCGCATGAATGGGCTCATGCCTACGACTGCCACCTTGCGTGCCGCACCTTCGCCGATTCCTTCAAATGGGGCGCGGGCGCCACGGCGTTTTTCTCGGAGGTCGAATTCCTGGCCGAGGTGGGCCTGACCTCTCGAAAGGATGCGCTGACGGCAGCGATCGCGCTGTGCCATGCGCTCTTTTCTATGGAGCAGAACACCTATCGGGATCAGGCCGTTGCCATTGAGCGCTTGAAGGGGGCGCGAAAGCGCTACTGGACCAAGGGCGTTGAGCTTTGGGCGCGCAGCTTCGAATCCTATGTCGAGGACCGCCTATGGCAGGCCGGGGAAATCAGCCCCTGGCTTGTGCATGGGACGCTGCCCAGCGCTCAAGCGGAGCCGTCCCTCTCGCCCTATCCCCTGGGCGCCCAGCGTGACCAGTTCAACGAACTGTGGACTCACATGATTGCGCAACTTTGCAACCCCTCTGCCTGAATGCCACCAAGAAGGAGCTAAGACCATGAACACCTCTCACATTCAAGAACACGATGCGCCCCAGGTGGAGCGTGGGCAGATCTGGCGCCATCGCGTCACGCACAAGCGGTACCGGGTCCTGGCGGCGCGCGACGGCTCGGCCCTCTTGATGGCCTTGGACTTGGCAGGGGGGCCCAGCCAATGGCGTCCGGTGCGCTCGATGCTGGCGCCCAAGGGTGACTGGGCGCTGATGCCGGGGCCTCATGCGGCCCTGCGCCAGCACTTGGCCCGCTCAGACATCGCTCGGCCCAGCATCGTGCGCACCAGCAACGTTTTCTACCTTCAGCCTCGCAAGGCACGGGCTGAGGCCGTCGAACGGGCCCAACGGACAGAAAGTACAGAACTCCCCGAACGGCTCGCATGCTCATTCGAGGTCTTGGCTTCGACTGCCCCGGGTGCTGCTGACAGATTCCTTGATTGACTGACCTTGGAGAACCGCTTGAACTCACCGGATCGCGCCCTGCACATGGATCTCCAAACCCTCCAGCACGAGGAGGACCACGATTCCCGGATCCAGCAAATCGCTCGCTTCCAATCCCTGCAGGCGGGCCAATACTGGCGAGCCCAAGAGGCCGTGCCCCACGAGGGCATCGAGGCTCAGGCCGTGCTCTTGATCGAGTCGATTCGCTATGTTGACGATGCCGCACACACGATCGTTTTGCGGTCCCACCCGAGTTGCTACGGGCGCTCCCGCAGCGTCAAGTGGGTGGATGAAGAGGGGGCCCAGAAAAGCACCTGGCACAACTTCAAAGAGCACCGGTTTTTGCTCAACGACTTCCTGTCGCGGTTCTCCTTTGAGCCTGATGCGGATGCCGTGCGTGCGACTGAGATCCAGCAGATCCAGGCCAACATCGCTCGCCTGCAGAGCGAGTTGATCGAAACCCAGGCTGATCCTCAGGCGCTCAGGTTGCTTGTCCAAAAGGAGATTCACGCCGAAGCCGGTGAAGGCCATGAGGGTGAAGGCCAGGAGGGTGCTGGGGAGCCCCAGGATCGCACATTGCCAGTGATCGGGGCCGATTCGATGGATGCTCGATGAGCAGCTCGTACGAAACGTCGGTTCACGCAGCAGCTGCGCGGGAGTACCGAGAGGCGCTCACGCTGAAGGAGTTTGGGCCGGAGGCCCGACTCGTGAATGCCTGAGATCTGCCCGATTCACCACAGCCCACTGAGGGGGTGGAGCGGTGGTATGTGGTTCAATATAAATCCGTTTGCGAAAGCAAAATCTAGAAGCCTCAGTAAGGTTGCAGCTGGGAAATGCATATTCCACGGCTGAGGTTTTTTTTGGATATCTGTGGATATTTGACTGTGAGATGACTATGCAATTTCCGGGCGCACTTTCTTCGCTTGCTGAACAAGCAATCTTGACTGCTCGAAACGATCAATCAATCGTAAGCAGCGCAAAAGATGGTGAAGTCAGTCATGTGGCTAAGGTGGTTTTGCATCTTCCTGATGCCCTCGTCAATCTTTGGAAGCCCCATTTGAGTAGTGGAATTTTGACCGTTCAAGGTTTGTTCTGCCACAAAACGCCAAAAGCTGAGCATATTTCAGCCTTCACAAATAAGAATGAAAAACCGGAGTTTGGTGATTTGTTGTTGATAACTAACCTGCAAATCGGAGGCGCAAGTGATCGTCGTGCAATGTTATTGCAGGCGAAAATGGGAAATCAGAATGGTAGCCCCGGTGATTTTGATCTTGACTCGGGTGGGGATGCGGTTCAAAGGGCAATGTATGCGCATTGGCCAACTGTCGGTTTGACCGGGCTGGGCAAACTCCCACTGCCAACATTCAACCTCGCGCCAAATCAGCCCGGGACTTGCATGGCTTCTCGATATGCTTGCATCGACCCATCACCATCTATTGGTAGGTCCGGTTGGTGGATTGAAGATGCACAACCTAAACAAGTGCCGCCGTACTCCGGAAGTTTTCAGGCGAGCATACCCCTTAGTGTGTATCTAACAGGCTGAAGAAATACCTCCCACGCATCCAGCCCAGCAGCCCAACCCCCGGTAAGCTCAGCGCAGCCTCCCACATCACTTGACCCTGACCCCCATGCGCGGCGCCGACACCTTCACCGAGAGCCTGTTTTCTGTCCGCAAGCTCGACGACTTCGTGCCAGCCTCGCACCCCCTGCGCCCCATCCGCAAGATGGTCAACACCGCCTTGGCCAAGATGGATGCCTTGTTCTCACGCATGTACGAAGCAGACATCAAGGGAGGGCGCCCCAGCATCGCCCCCGAGAAGCTGCTGCGCGCCATGCTGCTGCAAGTGCTGTACAGCGTGCGCTCGGAACGCCAGTTGATGGAGCAGGTGCAGTACAACCTCTTGTTTCGCTGGTTCATCGGCCTGTCCATGGACGACGAGGTCTGGGTACCCAGCGTATTCACCAAGAACCGCGAGCGGCTGATCGAGCACGACGCGGTGATCGAATTCTTCAACGAAGTGCTCAAGATCGCCGACAAAAAGCACTGGCTCTCGGGCGAGCACTTCAGCGTGGACGGCACGCTCATCCAGGCCTGGGCGGGTCACAAGAGCTTTATGCGCAAAGGCGACGATGACGCGGGTGGTGATGGCAATGGTGACGGCGCCGATGATGGCCCTGATGCAGATGCCAAAGCCCACAGCGATGGCGGCAACTTCAAGGGCCAGCGGCGCAGCAACGACACCCATGAATCCACCACGGACGGCGATGCCCGGCTGTACTGCAAAGGCAAAACCGCCAGCGAGCTGCGCTACATGGGACACACCCTGAGCGACAACCGCCACGGCCTGGTGGCCAATGCCGTGGTCACGCTGGCCGATGGCTACGCAGAGCGCGAAGCGGCCAAGGCCATGGTCAATGACGCCCGACAGGCGCAGGCCGATCCCACGCGAACCATCACGCTGGGGGCGGACAAAGGCTATGACGCACGGGAATTCATTGAGGCCTGCCAGGCCATGAACGTCATCCCCCACGTGGCCCAGAACAAGTCAGGCAGAAGCTCAGCCGTGCCCGAAGCCGTAGCGCAAAGTGAAGGCTACGCGGTATCGCAACGAAAGAGAAAGCTCATCGAGCAAGGCTTTGGCTGGGCCAAGACGGTGGGCGGCATGAGGCAGGTGATGGTGCGAGGAATCAAACGCGTGGACCAGATGTTCGTGCTGACGATGGCGGGCTACAACCTGGTGCGCATGCGCACGCTGGAGCAAATGGGACAGGTGCGTCTGCAGGGGGCGCATTGAGAGCAAATGGGGACAAAAGCGGCCTCTGAAGTGCAATGAAACGCCCAATTGGGCACGCTAATCCCGGAATGTGAAAAAAGCGCGCCAGCCTGCGACTGTGGGGCAGGTCGGGATTGGAGTCTGGGGAGTATTTCTTCAGCCTGCTAATCAAAATGTTATCTGGTGGAGTTGGCGCCTCTTTGAATTCTGAACCAGAGTGGAGAAAAGCGGTTGCTCATCTGCTTGATGTTGCTAGTCTAAGAGATGCTGCATCAAAAAGGCCGCCTGACGTATTGGCTGCTTCGGGGGTGAGTAAGATGCCGCATACGTCAAAGGCAATGAATTTCATTGCTAATGAAAGAGGGTTTTCCTATTCCGGCCTGTATGAAGATGACGTTTCGCGATTATTTCATTTGGGGATGCGTTCGCGGTTTTTCAGCGGAATTTATGATTTTATCTTTCATAAGCTATTTGATGATTATTTTCATCATCATGGGCCTGGGGTTCGGATCGAGGTTGAAGAGGATGATCCTGGTTTTGGCGTTCTATTCGTTAGTGTTATTAATCCGGAATGGCGCGACGAACTGTTATAATGTTTTTTAGTCTTGTGATTTCATTTGTCTGATTGTTGCGGTCTGCTTTAATGTTGGGTTGGAATTGCTCATGAGGTATGTTATTTATCTGACGGTCCTAGCTTTGGCATCCATCTTTGTTTGGAATGCTTTTGTGGAGCCCAGCCAAGCGGTGAAGGACGTAAACCTGGCTTGCTTGGAGAAAACAAAGAATTCAGTCGGGGACAAACAGGCAGAGGCACAGGCCGACAAGGCATGTCGAAGTGCAAATGAGGCCCGAAGCAAATTTCCATGAAATGGCAATTCTGAATTCTGATTCGAAACAGGAAGGTCACTGATGCCCATCACCAAGCGCCCTTGTTCCAACTGCCCGTTTCGCTCTGATGGTGCCGGCGTCGAGTTGCGCGAGGGCCGACTCTTGAACATCGTCACAGAACTTCTGTCAGATGACACTCAGACATTCGTGTGTCACAAGACATTGGATTCGGAACGCATGACCTGTGCTGGCGCCGTGGGCGTCATGAGCAAGGCAGGGCGCCTGCCGGTGATCGCTCGGCTGGGCCTGGTGTATGGCGTCATAACCCAGAACGACATTGAGGCTTCCGCAGCCATGGTGTTTGACCCCCAGGCATTGGGGATTGGATTGGAGAGCCTTGATGAGTCAAAGGAGGCCCGCCATGGATCAGCATCCTGAACAAGTTCAAGTGAGCCAGGACGGACAAACGGTGTGGGTCCACAGCGCCGATGGAAGCACCGTGGGGCGCTTTTCAAGGCGGTTCGGCCTAGACGTGCATCGGACCGTGACGGAGCAGCTGCAGGGCGCATCCCAATGCTTGCACTGCACCCATGAGCCACCCACCCACGCTGACTGGGTGCTCTTCTGTCGCCTCATGCGTGAGCATTTCGGAATTCAGGTGGACGTGGGCTTGCTGACCATGGCGCCAGCTTGACCCTCGCACGGCTTGTAATGGGAGAACAGAGATGGTGAGTGCAGCCCTACAGCACAAGATCGCCCAGCAAAGGGCTGCAGCCCCTTTGGAGTTGCCCAAGGCGCGCCTGTGTGCTCGCGTGGTGCTGGCCACCCTGGCAGAGGATCCTGGGTCCTCGGGCGGAGCGGATCTGGTTGTAGCCCTGGCCGCGTTGAAAGCGGGTCTCGGCCAAAGGTGGTCTGCGGTGACCGCGATTCAGTACATGTCCGGGCGCCAGGCGGAATTCGCCGCTGAATGCGGTTTGCCGCAGGAGCGTGCGGGGCTTCTTTGGGCTCATCTCGTGGCCAAGGCCTTGGCTGATGGCGCGCAGCCCCTTGGGGGTCTCACCAGCGCTCACGTGAACGCCTTGCAGGAACAGGCGCAGATGCTGGCGCAGGGGCTGTTTTCAGAGGAGAAGGCGCAATGAGTTGTGTGTACGAGGAAATGGCTGACCTCATGGTCGCCTCGATGTCCGGGGCTGCTACCGGGATGAGCCGCAACGAGTTTGTCGCATTGTTCAAGACCCGGTTTCCTGACGAGGCTGACTTCCGGGCTTTCTTGGCCCAGATGCGCGCTCACACCGCACAGCTCCTCGGTGCAATGGCTACGGCTGGCGCCGCAAACGACCAGGGCCAGGCGCCAGCTTGTTCCCCGGCCAACCGTTCGCAGTGATGGCCGATCGCCGTAGACATACCTTCGCCCCCACCGCTTGAAAGTCCACCCTTGAGCAGCTCCGAACTCGACCCGAAAATTCTGGCCAAGATCAAAAAGTGCTTGGCCCTGGCCACCTCTGACAACCCCAACGAGGCCGCCACCGCCATGCGTCAGGCCCACGCGCTCATGAGCAAGCACGGGTTGACTGCAGAGGCGATCACGCAGGCAGACATTGGCGAGGCCCAGACGGCCAGCCGAACGATGGCGCGCAACAAGCCCTCCAAGTGGGAAGCGGCGCTGGCTGGATTGGTCGCAAACGCCTTCGGCTGCAGGATGCTGATCGCGAGCATGGTGCCCAAGGAGGATGCCGAGCTGCCCAAGCGCAGCCAGGGCGTTTTCAATGTCGGCAAGTACATCTTTGTCGGCCTCAAGAACCAGGTCGAAATCGCCGCGTACACGGCACAAGTCCTGACCCGCAAGTGCCAGAAGGCACGGGCCGCTTGGATCAAGGAAAAGTGCTCGGGCCTCCAGAAAAAGCCTGGGGGACGCAAGCAGGCCACCGCCCTCGGCGATGAGTTCGCCATGGGATGGGTTTGGCAGATCTCTCAGCTGGTTCAGGACTTTGCCCACCAGCCTGAGATCGAGCGTGCGATTGACCGATACATCGAAGCAAAGAGTGCCGGTGAGGCTGACGAGTCCACCGTGCGTTCCTCAAAGGCGCGCAAAAGCAGAGCCCTGTCGAGCGCGCTGTTTGCCGGGATCAAGGCAGCTCAGGGGGAGCAACTGCACCGCCCAGTGCATGCCCCGGTGTCCCAGGCCTTGTTGGAGTTCTTACCGTTGAGCAATGAAGTTGAATCCGCAGCGGCAGCGCATGCGCGCCTGGTCGAGCAGCGATGGGATGGGCTTGAGAGTCGTGTCAGCTCGAAGCTGGCGCAGATAGCGGGCCTGGATCGAGGGCGCGAAGCTCAGCTGCTTGGCCAAGCCGCCAACGCCAAGACGGCCACCCAGCGCGTGCATTGGCTGCGCAAGGGTGCGCAGGCCATCACAGATGCCGTCGCCCCGTTGGCGGCCTGCCGTAAGGGCTGTAGCCACTGCTGCAGCATCTCCGTGGTCATTTCGCGGGCCGAGGCTTCGGTGATCGCCAAGGAAACCGGCCGAAAGCTCAATGCAGCAGCTGGCTTTGCGATGGATTTCGAGGGGGATGAGATCGACCGCGCCCGCGAGGAGATGACCCAGAAATACCGAGGCGAGCCGTGCGTGTTCCTGGAGTCAGGGCAGTGCCAGATCTATGAGCATCGCCCTTTGGCCTGTCGCCTCTTGTTGAACCTGGATGAAGACGATTTGCTGTGCCACCTGGTGCCCAACGAAGAGGCGCCGCGTGTGCCTTACCTCAACACCCGGGCGCATGAGGTGAGGGCGTTGCTTGCCTTTGGAAACCAGCAATATGACGACATCAGGGCTTGGTTTTCAGAATGATTGGCTTCGATAAGAAGCAGTTGGTTAATGATATTAGGGAGCATGCTCTATGCTGGAAGTTATTGAGGGGAATGTTAAATCGTACAAGGCGATTAAACGAAATCATGTGCAATTTGAGCTTCGTAATGTCAATAGGATTATTGAGTTATCGATCTCAGAGCCTTGGGTTATAAACAGAGGTGATGATGTTGCCGTAGTTGGCGAGTTGGATGATGAAACCGGCAAGTTTATTGGCTATGCTTATAGAAACCGGACCAAGAATGTTTTTGGTCGGGCCAATGGTTCGATTGTCATTGGTTATCTTTTTGTGATTGCATCTTTGTTATTCTTTTGGGCAATATTCCCATTATTCTTGCACCTCCGTATTGGATTGGCCTTGATCTCCACTTCGAAGAAATTCGATGAGGCAGCTGGGATGATTTGATAATAACGTCCGCACCCTTGAGATGGTGATTTTTGGCTCACGCCTTACAAGGCTGCGCGGGCAGCTAAGACTACTGAATATGATCTCTGCCTGCTGCGGAAAATACTGAGTCTATTTGAAAATCAACTGCAGCGACCTGGTGTGATACCGATCAGATTGAGCGTGCCATTCACGTTGCGGGGATGCATGACGACTGTCGCGCAGATCGCGGCACCCGTCTTGCCCCGCAAGTCATACAACTGGCCGCGCGAGGCCTGACTGTCAAGACTGATGTTCACGTAGACCCGTTCGCGCTCGGTTTCACAGTAGCCGTCGTACCGCAGTTGATCGCAGAGGCCATCGGTTCCCAGGTCCAGGGCATTGATCATGGTGGAGACCCGATAGGGTTTGAACGGCTCCATGCCAACGGCAGTCATTCTTTTCAGCTCCCCAAGGCTGACGACCGTGCCACTTGTTGACCGGGGAGATTCTTCCTTCGGTGGAGACCCTATTACCTGCTGTTCTGGCTGGGGCTCAATGTTGTTTGCGGCATATGCCTCATTGCACGAAGGATAGAGAGTGGCACTCGCTTGAGATCCATCCTTGTACTTTGCTGCGACAAGCAAGGTACCGTCGCTGTTTGTTTTCGTGACGGCCTGTCCTTGCGTGCTTTTCTCCAGCATGCGCGATACCTCGGCGACTGAGATGGCCTTGCAGTTTCCGCGCTCTGTCATGGCGAACCATTCAGCTTGTTGGCTGGCGCTCGACTTGTCGTCAGCACAGCGCATCCAATGCTGGTCAGCGCCAATGGCGTCTTTAGGCCCCCAGCACCAGCCACGTGCCGCAACCTCATTGAACTTCGCGTCGCGCTTGTCGCAGGCCTCAGTGGTTTTGGCGGAGTCACCAGAGCCGCCCCTGCACTGGTCGTTCAGCTTGTCCACCTCGGCAAGCAGCGTTTCAATGGGCACTTGTTCTGCCTTAGCCCTGTCGTCGGTAGTTGAACGATCCGTGCAAGCGACCAGCAGGACGGCCAAACTCAGAACTGCGAGTTTCAATTTGTGCTCTCCCTTAATGCCTTCATTTTTGAAATTTAGTATAGGGTAGGCCCAATTTCGATCGGGTCTTGTGGCGGGTTTGCGTCGGATGGACTGGCGGATCTGATCGGAATGTCCAACTTCACGGTCAAGGCGATTTCGGCCTGACTTCTGACCAGTTACCCACTTTGGGAGCACTGAACCCCATCGAACCCAGTTTCGTGAGGGTGGCCACGATGTTCGGCACTGAGTACGCCTGCAGATCCTCATCGGGATGACCGCACGAGGGTGGTAGCGCCTCATCCCATCCGTCGAACACCGGCCACGGCGCCAGCTTCTGGGAGCCGTCAAAGTGCTGGACACGAACCCAGTGCTGGCCTTGAGGGTCCGTCAAAACCGCCACAGAGGTGTTTCTGGGGTGCTGCCATGCCCAAGGGCGATTGGAGGCCGCCAGGGGCCTTTCTGCGGGCTGGCTGGGCTGCTCTCTGCTCTGGGATAGCTTCTCCATGCGCTCAAGGAAAGTCATTTTGGGCTGGCCCTGATGCTGGGCAGCTGCGCGAGCGCGCAGCGCCTGCAGCTTGGCAGCGGCTTCGGCCCTTGCCCGCTCCGCCTCGACCTTGAAGCGCTCGATCAGCTCGGCGGTGTTGTCGATCAGCAGCTGGCGCTCTTCGTCGGAGAGGGGGCGCCCAGATCCAGAGGCGCCAGCATGCAGCGGCTGGCCCAGAGCCTTTGCAGATCCGTATCGCTTCGCAAAGCAGCTCGATCCCAGCGCCAGCAATTGACCTCCTTCGTCCACCACGTGAATGGCAGCGTAAACACTGTGCTGGCATCCAGGCTGCTGACAGAGCACCCGGTTGGTTTGCGGAACGGCCACGATGGCCAGCAACCTGGCGTGCACGGGAGCCGACGTAGTTGGGTTCGGAATTTGATCTGTCATCAGAGGTGATTGTGTGGTGATGGATCCGCTCTTGTCACGCTGTGGGCGCTGAAAACCACCAGGGTATGGGTTTCGAAAAAGTCGTACCTATTGGCCGCGCACGAAACCCACTGGCCGCCCCTTCCTCGGCCCAGGCCTGAGCGCTTAGACTTCCCCCATATTGAGGGAGAGGGTGGATGGGAAAATGGAAGGCGATTATCGGGAGCGTCCTGGTGCTTTGCGCGTATGCGGGCCCAGCCATGGCGCAGGCCCGCGCCACACCGTTCTATGGGGATGCCGGAGAGCCTGCACAGCAACCCATTCTGGAGGTCATCAAGGGCACGCAACTGGCTGAGCGAATGGCTGCGGTGGTCAACACCTCGCTCACCTTGCGATCGGACCTGCACGTCGGCTTTCGGTCCTGCAAGGTGGCCAATGCTTTCTTCAACCCTCAGGCGCGCGAGATCACGATCTGCCTGGAGTTCATCCAGCTGGTGGCCAAGACTGCAGCCGAGGACAACTACTACCTCATGAAGCTGCCACGCGAGGAGTTTTCGCGCTACGTCGATGGTGCCGTGTGGAGCGTCTTTCTCCACGAGCTGGGCCACGCCGTCATTGCGATCAACCAGGTGCCCGTGACGGGACGTGAAGAGGATGTGGCCGACCAGTTCGCAGTGTGGTTTGCCGTTCGCTTCGTGACAGACGCTCAGAAGAGGGTGGTCGAACCCGGTGTGTGGTTCTGGAACCGGCTGGCGCAGACCCGAGATCCCAGTACCTTCAGCACGGAGGAGCGCAAACGCTTCATGGCCAACGAGCACAGCCTGGACGAGCAGCGTGTCTACAACCAGGCCTGCTGGGCATATGGCACCGGCACCGAGGCGGGGTATCGCGTTGCCCAACGCGCAGGCCTGCCCCGGGAGCGCATGCAGCGATGCGATCAGGAGTGGAGCAAGCTCAACACAGCCATGACGGCCAACTTTCGGCCGCAGTTCCGAGTGCTCCCTCTCAGTGGGCGATGGTGACAGCATCGAAAAGCATTGAGCTGGCGCTGGGATGAGGCACCTAGCATTGATGCCCCGTCACTGTTTCAGCGCCCCTTACCTGCTGGTGGGTGATTGCCACGGCCACCACCCGAGGGGTGCCCAGGAACTTGGCTGGGACCATTCGGCACGGGGCCACGGGATGCGTTCAGTTCGAAATTAGTCATGTCATTTCCATTGAAGTTAATTTGAAATCGTCCCGGGGGACAGGCGATATCCTCCCCGGCCAGGTGACCCCTTTGGTACCGCAACATGGAAAACTTAGCGCGCCAGCATCACTCGCAAACGACATCCTCCGCCGTGCAACAGTCAGGCTCGTTCATATCGCCCTTTGAGCCGGTTGCTGTTCAGCGAGAACTTGGTACCTATGGCAAGTTTCTGGATCTGACACCGGGCCTTTTCAGTCCACCACATCCCGAGTTCATGGTCAGACTCGTCACAGATGCTGTAAGTCATCAGGCCTATTTGAGAGATGCTTTGGGTGGACAGTTCAAGAACTTTGAAAATCATGTAAGAGGCAAACATAAAGCCAGCGAGGTAACTCTAAAGTCGATTGGGAATATGTCCGGATTGGATGTTGACCTTCTCAGAGGCCTTGGAGGTACCGCTCCTGATGGCCCTTTGCTTGTCAATCTTTTAAATTTATTCCAGGCAATTGAGGCGCTTCCAGCATCCTTGGCAATTGGCATGCACCGCACTGAAATTCGGTGCAGATGTTGTGGTCATAACATCGTAGATGATGTGGCACATTGGTGGTCAAAGAACGGAGCGGGCATACGCCCATCTGAATCTATTTTCGCCGAGCGACTTTTGAAGGCGTTGGTGGCGGTTTCTAGCATGTGTTATTTGCCAATATTCACGTCACTATCGGGTGTGGATCATGTGGCTGAGCTTTTTGAAATTGCAGATCCCAAGCGACACGCAATTGGTAACTGGCTATCGATGATCCAGAAGTCAGCCTCCGCAAAGACTCTTGTTGAATTGCATAAATTCATTTTTCGTGCGGCGTCCCCTTCTGATCCTGTTATTGCCTACAGTAGGCTCAAAAAATGGGCGTCAGGTCAGGATGTGATGCCCTTTGAGGCGGCAGAAAGAGTTGCTAAAGCTGGTCGATCAGGTGACGGATGGCGACTTCAACTGGTCAAGGCCAGATCGGTTGCTGCGATTGTTGATTTTGTCCAAGCTTCACTGCCAGATTCCGGTGATGATCTTCAGAGGCTTGCGCGGCAGATTGTTTTTGATCGAATCAAGAAAATTGACTTGAATTTCAGAACTATTGTCAGACAGCATTACCTCAATAGGAAGTGATGGTGTCTCCCGAATTCCTGGGCATATGCACCTTCCATTCAGAGTAAATTTACGACGTGCATCGGCGCGTTGGCTCGGAATGCGACTCTGAAAATTTAATCTGATGGATCGAAAAAAAGAAAACCCCCGGCCATTGCTGGCGCGGGGGGCATGGGTGTGATCAGGCTTAGACCTGATGCACCGCTTGAAGGTCGATGCCTTCAGGCGGATGAGTTCGCAAGCTCTGGGCAACCTGGGGGCTGCTCAGGGCTGCATGGTGCAGCGCCAGCGAGGCGTGCTTGATGAGCTGCTCGTGCTCGGCCTTGGTGCCCTCGGGGAGAGTACCCAATGCTGCCAGAGCGCGGATCAGCAGCTCCCCGGCCTCGGCGACCTTATCGGTGCAGCTCTTGAGACCGTGCATCTCTGCGTAGCGCAGGATCCACTCCCGCTTTTTGGGAGCGGACTCGGTGTAGAAGCCGCGCCCGTAGTGCAGGCCGACCCACTCCGCGACATCATCGAGGTCGATGGAGTATTGGGCTGCGAGGGCCTTGGTTTGAGAAGTCATTTTTACTCTCCTGAAAATGGAGATGGGTCCACCCCGATGGTGGTTCCCATCGGGTGGATGATGATGTTGAGGTTGGCGATCAGGTCAGGTGATCTTGGTCTTCGGTAACCAATGCATTGATGTCGTCGCCGACGATGCACTAGCCGTCCGAGGCCTGTAGATCCCAGACCACAAACGCGCCAGCATGCCCAGGCCTTACGGCCGGATCACGAGACGCCACCAGGAGGCCTGCCTACGCCAACTGAGGCTGCATTTTCTGCTGGGCCTCAAATGGTGTTGGCAGGCAAACAGCCTGGTGACTTGGCAAGACGAAGGGGGAGTACGCCTGCCGGCGTTCATCCTCGCTCGCATAGGTGCGCACGACGGGCACAAACGTGTCCTCGGCCTTGACGGGGTCGCCGTAGCGCCACCACACGATGTAGGAAAGCCCGTTGAGCGTTCCCCACTCGCCAGGCTTCCAGCCAGAGGAGGCATCGAACTCGACCAGGTTGTCCAGGCGGGAGCCGATCGACACCCCTGTGAGTTCGTCCAAGGTGAAGTCGCCCATGATGTCGAGCGTCTCATCCAGTTCCGGCTCGAACGGGGCATCCAGAACGGTGCAGGCCGACTCAGTGCTCGGGGCATGCGATGCCCAGAGGAAGTAGGTCGAAGAACCGCTTCGGTGCTCGTGAGTGACGGCGTAGGGTTTGAGGCGATCGAGGGCTTCGGCTTGTTGCAGCAAGGCCAGGGCCTCGATGCGCAGTTTCAAAGCCTGGAGGGCGTTGGTGTGGTTCATGGTGAATTCCTTTGGGTAAAAGGAAGGCACCAGCCCCGTGAGGGCAATAGGTGCCCTCCGAGGGTTAAAGAGGATGTATCAGAGCGGTGTGACGGCCACACGCAAACCCATGGCCGCCAGCAGGGCTCGAAGGCTTTTCAGCTCCGGATTGCCAGCGGCGGATAGGGTGCGGTACAGGGATTGCGGATTGAGCTTCGCACGCTCGGCAACGGCCTGGACACCACCGAATGCGGCAGTGACCCGACGAATCGCCAGCATGACCTCAGCCTGATCGCCGTC
Source organism: Curvibacter gracilis ATCC BAA-807 (assembly GCF_000518645.1). Lineage (GTDB taxonomy): Bacteria > Pseudomonadota > Gammaproteobacteria > Burkholderiales > Burkholderiaceae_C > Curvibacter > Curvibacter gracilis. The sequence goes on from NZ_JADZ01000024.1 coordinate 71,115, forward strand.
GGCCAGCACAGAATCAATGTAGACGGCCGCCAACTCGGGGTCGGTGGCCATTTCCTGAATCAGTGCGTCTTCGTGTGAAACAGATGCTTTGTGAGTCATGGTGTGCTCCGAGAGCGGTCTTTCCAGTCTTCCCAGTAGGTAATCGCTTTCGCAATGTCTACCACCTGGGTGTCTTTGCTCCCACCGCATAGCAGCAGGACGATGGTCTGGCCATGGCGTGCGAAATACACGCGGTAACCAGGACCAAGATCGATCTTGAGTTCGCATACACCGCCACGAAGAGGACGGGTAAGGCCAGGATTGCCTTGAGCGAGTCGATCAAGCCTTCTCAAGATGGCAACATGTGCCATCTTGTCAGGTAGCTTTTTGAGCCAGTCCGAGAGCGGGACGCTCCCGTCCACTCGTTGGTAGCGGATCAGTTGCATACATTATTCGCTTTAAAGCGAATCAAGGCAACAGTTCTGGTGTCCCTGCCACTCCGATGCTCACGCATCTTTAGAGCTGAAGTCACCATCGCCCAGCTCGTCTACCAGCAGGCCAATTTCGTCCCAGAGTCGGTCAACGTCGCACGCGGCGTGCAAGCGGTGGATCTCACTGGGCTCCATCTCGCCGCGATCGTGCAGCACCTTGAACAACGCACCGATGACGCACCCGTTTTCAGGATGGTTCTCGATGGGGCTCAAGCAGTTGCCGCAGAGGGCGGGAGAGGTCTTGGCCGCAGGGGCCTGGAGGGTTTGGTTCATTTCCTGTTTTCCTGTTGAAAAGAAGACAGGCACCGGCCCCATGGGGCAACAGGTGCCCGTCATGGGGTGGGTGAAATGGCTGGTCAGCGCATCAAGCGGGTTGCCCAGGAGGGCATCGCATCGAGAGAGACCATGGGTTCGAGATCTCCATCTTTCTCGCTCTTGGTGAGCAGGATCTGATGGGGATTGTCTGGGTCGCTGTTGTCGAAGATCATCGCGACATCTGCCAGTCCAATGACCTCGGGCAAAAACGCATGGACCTTCTCATAGCGCTCACGGACACGGGCCGGGGGCACGTCATGGCCACCTGCGAGAACACGCTGGCCAACACGCTTCACGTTGATCTCTGGGTCGCTTGTGGACACAAACACCAGGTGAATCGCGAAACCGTGCTCGATGGCGGTCTGAAAAAACTTGCGCCAGCGCACCTGATCGGACATGACAGTTTCTGTGACGAAGGACTGATGCTGTTCGATCAGCTGGTAGCGGTAAGCCTCGGCCTCGATCGCGGCCTGCAGTTGCTGGTCCGAGTTGGCCTGCAGCTGACCGGACTTTTGAGCCAACCTCGCCCCGATCGCATCGGCATTCACCACGATGCCCAAGTCGGCTTCATGGGAGAAGTCTTCTACGAGCGTGGTTTTGCCTGACCCGTTAGGGCCTGCAAAGACGGTGAGGGTGGGTTTGTTCTCGATTACTTCACGCTGTTTCGACATTGCGGGCTTTGGCAATGAGGTTCACGGCGCGAGAGTCATCGGGAGTGATGGTCTGCAGGCGACCATTGGTAAGCCCAGTGACGGGAATACCGGCCTGCAAGTTGGCAGCGACTGCTCTTTCCCCGGCTTGCTTTGCGCGAGCGGCAAAACGGCTGAGGGACATACCAAGGATGGTTGGTTTGGAGCTTTGCATGCCAGAAAGGCTACTCCCTTGTCCCTTTCGGGTCAAGGATGAGGGTCTTTGCGAAAAGAATGTCAGCATGAGATGTGTTTCCTTTTGGGGTAACGACAGACCATGCACCCATCGGGCACAAGGCCCGTCAGGGGGTGAAAATAGATCGAAGCAGCCTTGCAAGTCATATCCAGCCTTGCGGCAGAGCATGACTGGTCGAGGCCGGTAGCCACGTTGCACAAATTCAGATTGAACCCGAGGCTTGTTGCTTTCGTTGCTCACTTCGCCTGATGACCGCTTGGATCAAAGGATCAGATGGGAGGAGATGCTGTATGCGGCCCTGGTGGAGGCCACACACAGCGATTCCTGCCTTGGCCAAATCCGCCACGGCGTCCTCCATCGCGTCCCGAGCAAGAGAAGCCATTTGAGAGGTTGATCTACCGAAGAGGACTGGACGTTGATCAGGCATGCGTCATAGCGTACGGCTCCCGACCGAGTGGGTCAAGGCCGTGATGTTCAGCACCTCTCAGCAGACCAAGGCGTGGGCCTTGCCCTCGTGCACAGCGAACTCCGCGATCTTTCGACCCCGGCCGCTGCCCACGATCATCCAGACCTCAGCGCCGGGGCGACCGAGGACCGTGACATTCGGGCACAGGATCCCGGTGTGCACAGCTCTGGACGTGTGGAAGGAGGCCAGACCGACATTGCCCTCCACGGTGACGCTGGTGACCAGGTAGATCTGTGCGTTCAACGTGATTGCAGAGCCCGAGGCCTCGATGAGGCGTTCCAACTGGGTGCTCATGCTGCACTCCCTGCTGGCGCTTCGTACAGCCAGTTCTGGCTGGCGCGAATACCGAGCTTCTCGTGAAGCCCGATCTCGGCCAGCGCTGCGCTGGAGTAGTCCTTGCCCGCCGAGTCAGAGCGCCACTTCACGAGGCCGGTGCCGTCCTGCTGGAGGATGGCGACCGGAATCGCAGTGAGCAGCCCGACTCGGACGGTGGGCACGCCGGCAAGCAACGAGGTTTTCACCTGGTTGCCAGCCAGCCAGCCGTCTTCGAAATCCCGCGCATCGGTGCGTCTGCGCAGATGGGCGGGTCGTTCCATAGAGAAGCCTTGGAACGCAGCGGAGTACCCGCAGCGAAAGGCTTCGTTTTTCGATTTGTAGTCCGCGGAGACTTGGTTCATGTCATCTCCAAGAAGGGAGACGAGCACCTCCCTGGACGGGCGGGGCCCGTCAGGGTTGAAATCAGGCTGGCGCCTGGTGAATTGCTGATTTGCCCGGAGGGCACGGCCAGCTGCCGTTTCAGCCTGGTGGCATTACGCCAACAGAGAGAAAGTCTGCTTTCCGAAACGCTCCTGCAGGAGCACTTGGGAAAGAGACCTGCGCTCCACAGAGGAGGGCAGGTGTCTCAAGGAAGGGGCCAGAAGGCCCGCGAGATCCGATCGGGGGGTGATCAGGTGGTGGACACGTTGTAGTGGACGCCCGAGACGCCATAGGTGCGCTCCATGTCCTCTACACGAGGGGTCACGAAGGCAACACAGCAGTCGCCGAGCCCGTAGCCGGTGTCTTGGTTGAAGAACTGTCGGCCGCGTGTGACTGAGCCGCAGCAAGTGCACAGCAGTCGGCGCACCGGTTTGGCCAGGTCGGGGTGGGGTGTTTCGTTGGGTGACATGTCGATCTCCGAAAAATCGCGAAGTCACGGCCCCTCGCAGGGCTCGTGAGCCCCGCAGGGGTTGATGTGGGGCCGGACTTACTGGAGGTGGAGCTGGTCAGGCTTGACCGGGAACCACCAGCTGTCCTTGTCCAGGTAGACGAAGCGGCCATGGCCTTCGACGCAGGGCGTGAAGCCCGTGACTTTGAGGTCACTGAAGGCCACGCCGAAGTCGTTGGTGAAGGTCACCACATCGCCGAGCTTGAGGTCGCACGGGACTGGTGGTGAAGTGGTCGCATCGAGCGCCAAGGGGTGCTTGGCACCTTGGACGAAGTGCGCTTTACGCGCGGTTGCTATGGGCATGGCATTTCTCCAGAGGGAAGGCGAGCCCGGCCCCAAAGCGGGCACAGGGCCCGTGAGGGTGACGAAAGGGTGAATGGCTGATGCGCTGCAGCCCTGGGCGGGCTGTCGTGTTCAGCTCGATGAAGTCATGCTGGTCTGCTCGCAAGGGATGTAGGCAAGCCCATTCCAATGCTCCAGGTTCGCGACTTGCGGGGTGTGATCGATGCTGCGACCCGCCTGTTTGAGCGCGTCGAGATCATTCAATGCACCGATCATGACAAAGCCGAAAGGCAGTCGATAGCGGTAGCTCTTCAAGCCCTGAGCAGCCAGAGGCCGTGAGGTCATCGGCAGCGTTTGATGGCTGCGCGTCATTCGATTCATGTGGTCTCCGAAAAATTTCGGGGCCACGTACCCAGGGGGCATAGGCCCCGCGTGGGTTGATGAAAACCGGCAGGGCCGGTGAAAGTTGCTGTTTTGACTCCTCAGCTCGGAGTGTGTGTCGAGGGGCATAGCCACCATCTAAAGACGAGGCCATTGTACTGAAAACCGCACTCCGTGCGAGATGTCCAGGACCCCGGCTGTGGAGATCCAGGCCGCAGCAACACCCATCACGCCCAACCCAATCCGAAGACGGGCCCAGGAAGGTCCGGAAGAGCTTGATGCGGGCTACCCCTTGCCGGTGGTGTTGCGGGCGGCCTGAGCGGCCTCATCGTCGGTTCTTGAGTCCTCGAATGGTGGAGGCGAAAGCTATCGGATTGGGGTGCGCGGGAGGCTGGCGCCGAAGTCGCGTGTTGATCGAATACCCGGCCCCGGGATCTCTCAGCCGAAATTGCAGGGGAGGGCGGTGATCGAGGAACGGAGCAAGGCATCCGCATTCATCGCTGGCGCGAAAGGCACACGGGGGCATTGGTGCGCAACGAATCTCGCTCAGAAAACAGCAACACCTTGAACGCAATAGCGGGAATAGGGCGCGCTTCGTGATTTTTCATTTGACCAGGTGCATTGGGATGAGCTGGCGCTTTCGGATTGGAATGTCAGATCCGGATTCAAACACTTAGCGTCCCATGCTGGCGCTTGGATACTTGCACAAGCCGCATGCAAAGCCGTCATTCAGATGGTTTCACCACTGGCTTTTGGTGTTTAACCAGGACCGCCAGGCTCAGCGCGCAGAACGCGCTCCAAAGAAATGCCGCAAACGCTGGCAATGTCAAACGCGCAACAAATTCACCAATACCAGAGTTGAGAAATGCAGTTGCAAGCGAATTGAGGTCATAACAAAGCGGAAATTGAAAAACCTCTGGAGTAGAGCTACTTAACTTACATGACCGTGGCGTCCGGGGCTTCTAACTTTCCAAGGGTCTTTTTTATCTTGAGTGCTTCGCACTTCAGAAAGGGGCGCCCCTCAGGGGTTGAGATCGCGCCCAGAGCGGGCAGGGCGCTTGAAAACGAAAAACCAATGCGCGGTAGACAAATCGGACGCGACAAGGCCTGGGGACGCATCCTCCGCTTTTCAGAAAATTGCTTTTCAGGACGGGTGAAAGTCTTCGAATGTTGTGTCTGTTCGTCAAAGACCCGTGGGAACGTCCAAAACGTCGAAATCCGGGAGAAAAATCCAATTCGAACGGGGAAATTGCTGGCGCGATTCGATGCGGCTCCACCTGGGTCACCGGAATCGCTCAGCCAACCGTGTGCAAAGACCCGAAGAGAGAACGAAAAGCCCTACTTCCGATGACTGCGCTACTTGGAATGCAGTCAACAGTCGAAATTCGAAATCGCAACAGCCGAAGACAGGGACCGATGCCAAAAACACCATGCAGTCAATGCCCAATTGAGGATGCGAGGACCGTATCGACCGAAAACCACACCCGGAGACAATGCAGAACGACCGTCATGGCCGTTCGAGTGCTTGTTGAATGCAGTCAGCAGACCTTGAAGATCAATTTCCGGGGAGATGGGTGAGAAACATCCGAAGAAATCGTGGGAATTTCAAGTATGGATGGCGAAATAGTGCATCGATCGTGGGAAATAAGCCCCCGCCTGGATATCAAGCGGTGTCATATGCTGCCTCCGGCCATGACTTCCCTGTTCATGACGCCTCGACTGGAATTCGAGGTCGATCCGGGGGATAAAATTCCCTACACGCCCTTCGCTATCGGATACCAGCCGTCGTTATGACTATCGCTGAACGACGAAATGATTTGAAATGCAGCGCCGAGGTTAGTAATTCATGAACACCCACACACAATCCGAGCAAAGTCATTCGCTAGATTGTTTGGTTCATCTATTGTTGGCGGAAAGATAAATTCAAGACCTATCGATGAGCAATGCCGGGATGGCATTTGGTGATTCTGATCGTGGATCTATGGGTGCGATGCGTCCGAGCGTCACGAAGTAGCTGTAGCGCAACGAATTCGACAAGGTGTATGACCCGATCCTAGTCGTCTAAGGTCAAAAAGAGGAACGCAAACCTTATTCATATCTGCTGTTCCCATGATCCCTGGCGTCGATGAGTCAATGGTTGGATATCGCGCCAGCGCCTATTGGATGCCGCCATGAGTTAGTCGTTGAGGTTCACCTCAGATCCAATCCTCAGACCATTTCAAATTGCCCGGAAGGCGATCAACCCTCTTCTTCGTAAAGCTTTTCGGCCTCTGCGATCTTTGCCTCAGTGATTTTGCTGAGAGTTTTTGCATGTCGCATTGATGTCACTGCTTTGATAAGGTGATTGAGTTGCCTTCGGATGTACTTCAATTCCGTCTCTGTCAATCTCACCATTGGCCATTCCCATGGTTGTGCATGAGACTTCAATGCTGCTTCACTGTAGGTGAAGTTCTTTGCATCTCTTGCAATTGCCTTTCGAATTCGTGTTCGATTGGTTTTTGGTCCGTACCAATTGATGGCCTGCCACCTGGCCTCCATGCTGTTGCCCTTGATGGTGTAGGTCAACTCAAGCTTGCTCTTGGACTCCGGCCCCGTGCTGCGTGCACCATGAGCATTGACGTGCAGGTAGTACCGATCTGCGACCCGCATGGCCTGGTTGTGCAGCTCTTTGATCGCGACTTCGATCGCTTCGGTTGCCGCGTCAAATGATTCCATAGTACCCCCCGAATCGTCCTTGTTACTGTAGGCGGATGTACCCCCCAAATCCGCCATGTGGATTTCACCGCGATCCGATGTTGTGTGAAGCTGCGAAACGCTAGGCCCGGAGCGGCTAAAAAGTTGTCCGCCTATATTTAGGTGGAACAGGGGGGTACTTCCGCATAATTATAGGCGGACAACTTTTTGAGAGGGTCAAAACGTCCTCTTTTTTGATGGACTTCAGAGGGTAGATCCGCTTTGATTAGGCGGATCTACCCTCTAGCTCTTTGTCCAAAGTGCTCGTGGAGGCGTCTATGAGCGATGCATGCGCCTACCCCGGCCTGGGGATGGGGTGTCCGACCTGGGCCAGACGAGTGAATCCGCCTTGTCGATGAGCTTGCTAGGCCTGAACTAAGCTATCACGTGGGGCCTTGGTCCGGTCGCTCACTGGTGTGTTTCTGATGAGCTACAGCGATGTCACTAGCTGGCGACTGAATTGCATTTATTCATTTAATTGCAATTAAATTGAATTACAATGTGATCTTCAATTATCGCAAAGAGGTTGCAATGAACATTGTTGGTCAAGACATCGGCTACTCGAACATCAAGATTGCGTACGGCACTGCTGAGCAGGGCATGAAAACTGCAATTCGTCCAGCAGGTGCAGCGCCTGCAGATCGATTTGGTGGCCGCTTTGATGGCAAAGCCCAAGATGATTTTTTGCACGTCTTGGTCAACGATCAACCGTTCATTGCGGGTGTTTCAAGTGACCGTGCCGAAATGTGGGAGCGGTCGTTGCATGCGGATTACTCCAGCACCGAATCCTATAAAGCGCTTTTTCACGCAGGCCTGCTGATGACGGGCATGACCGAAATCGATGTTCTCGTCACGGGCCTGCCGGTCTCCCAATTCCAAGATGAAACACGGCGCAAGGCGCTGGAGGCCCAATTCACGGGCAAACACAAAGTGACACCCAAGCGCACGGTGGAAGTCAAGTCCGTCAAGGTGGTTGCACAGCCCATTGGCGGCTTGTTTGACATGCTCAATCAAGATGACGAAGCGGGTGATGATGCCGTTATTGACGAGGAGGCTCGAATTCTCGTTGTTGATCCGGGATTCTTCTCATTGGACTGGGTGCTGATCAGTGATGGCGAATACCATCGCCGATCCAGCAATACCAGTTTGCAGGCGTCCTCGGTGTTGCTGGAGCAGGCAGGAATTTTGATTGCGCAGGAGTACGGTGCTAAACCGACTGTTGAAGCACTCGAAAACGCAGTGCGCGCCGGTAAGACCTCGATTCTGCTGATGGGCCAGCGCGTGGACTTCCAGCCCTATTTGAAGCGCGCCAGCCAGGAACTCTCATCGGTGATTGCGAATTCGATTCAAAAATCACTGCGCAGCGAACAGATGTCGCCTGACATCGTTGTGCTCACGGGCGGCGGTGCAGACTTCTTCCGTGAAACGATTCAAGATGCGTTCCCGCGTTTGAAAGTGATTTCGCCGAATGAGCCCGTGCTTTCTAATGCCCGTGGTTTCTGGTTGATGGGATCGGTCGCGTGACGCTCAAGGTCGTAGTCGAGTTGAATGAGGCGTTCCAGGATCTGCAGGGGCATTTGCAAGAATTGCCCTCTCAGATCCGGTCTGAGCGTCTTCGCACCTTGGCTTTGACCGGGTTGCATATTGAGCAAGGGCGGATGTCTGCCTTTGTTTCACGTGCACCTGGTCCACAACTGGGTGGGATCAAAGAATATGCCCGCGTGGTTGTGATTCTCAATGAGGCCTATCCAGAGCTGCTGGAGGTGTTCACAGGGATTTCCCCGCGATACCGTGCGGCACGGCTTCGCTCATTGGCCTCGATTGGGTTGAATGCTCTGGCAGCTTCTGCAGTGCATGCTGGGGGGATGTTGGGCGTTTCAATGCCAATATCGGCATCCTCTGCGCCTGCCCCGGCGACTGTGCAGGCATCCTTGGATTCCACTATCGAATTCGCCCGCCCAGCTGTGTCCGAAGCCCCGCGTCAGCCTATTTCTGAAGTCGATCCAGTTCCGGTGATTCGGCCTGAGCCATTGCCGGAAACATCCGACAACTCGGGTGGGGCTGCTCCCGTTTTACCCCGAAAGCCCAGTAGTCGGCTTGCAAAAATGGCCAGAAGCCTCGGAAAGTAAAAAAGCCACCCCTGGGTGGCTTTTGCTTTGGGCTGGTGCGTTCAAGGAGGGCCTTCTTCGCACTTGGCCAGGCATTCTTGGACATGGCTCAGATCCGGCGCCAGCGCCCGATACCCCGGTGAAGTGGAAAGCTGGAACGAATCAATGAGAACATCGCGCCCGGACGTGATGTGAACCGGCATTGTGCCCTCTTCAATCATTTCATCCAGCCTGAAAAGCGGAATATCGAGTCGGTATGCGGCTTCTTCGCGAGTGATAAGGTCGTCCATGTTGCCCTCTCAAATTTCAATGGTTTTATATTAATCCCATTCTCTGGAATATTCAATCATTATTTGAATTGCTGTGGAGGAATTTTGAAATTGAGATTGTTTATTCAATTCGGTATTTCTAGATTCTCCTGCCACGGTGATTCTTCAAACGATTGGGAGGACAATGCCGCAACGCCACCCCCTTTCTGACAACGATGACGCATGCCTCTCCTGCGGGTGATCACGAAACGCTGCGCCTCTATTGGGCCTGCAGCATGGCCACAGCGGCTGCGGCCAGCTCGTCGGGCGCGATCGATGAGTTGCTGCAGCGCTGGGGCGAGCCCCACCGGGCCTATCACACGACCCAGCACCTGCAGGAGGCCTTGGATCTGCTCAGCACCTGGTGCACCGGGGGCAGTGGGAGCACCAGGTGCGCCAGCAATTGGCCCTCGGCGCTGGCACTGGCCCTGTTCTTCCATGACGCTATCTACGACCCCCATCGTGCTGACAACGAGGAAGCGAGCGCTCAGCTGGCCAGGTCGATGCTGGGGCCCGTGGGCGTGCCCGAGGAGATGCTCAGTGCGATTGACCGACTCATCGACGTGACACGGCACGCGGCCATGCCGGCGGCGGATGACGAACGCCTGATGGTGGACATCGATCTGGCCATCCTGGGTGCGAGGCCTGAGCGCTACGCGCAGTACCGGGCCCAGGTCCGACATGAGTATCGCCACGTCCCCGAGCAGGACTTCTTGCGGGGTCGTCTGGGGCTGGTGGAGCGCTTCCTGGGGCAGGGCCTGGGGCTATTTCACACGGAGTGCGGGCGGGCTGAATTGGGTGCGCAGGCGCTGCGCAACCTGGCGGCCGAGGCGCAGGATCTGCGCCAGCTGCTTGATCGTTGAGACCATGGCGCGCGATCGAGGACCAGGTGGGGGAGGGCGGATGTCCTATCCCAGCGGTTTCCAGGGATCGACTTCCCGTTCCGGGAAATCTTTGGGGGGTGCCAGGGCCGCCTGGCGTTGAGCCTGTCGTTTGATCTGGCGCCTCGTGCGAGGCACCTCATCTCTGGATTGCCTTGTCTGCATGGCGCAAGACTACCTGCTCTGTTGTGGCACTTCCGCCTTGGGCATGGGGGTCTGTTGTGTCTTTGCGTCAGGCATCTACCGATGCCAGTTTCGTTGAAATTTGGGGACTACCATCGACGTTTACCCGCTTCAGCGACCCATGGATGTCACGCGAACAAGACCCAGTGCCGCAGCCCTTGTCCATCCCCGAGCGCCTCTACTACCGAGATCGGTTGCGCGAGGCGCGCTACGCCGCCCTGGCAGATGCAGAAGGGTTTGTGGGGGGATCTGCTTTGCCCTTGAAGCGCTGGGCCTGCGCGTCTACGGCAAGCAGGAAGCGCTGGGGAAATACCGCGAGAAGATTGAAAAGTTCGCCCGTGATTCGACCGCATTGACGCACCTGGTGCAGGCACTGCCCTCACGCTTCAAGTCGTTTCGCGCGCTCTTCGACATCGTGTTGGCCGCGCGCAATGACGCGATGCACACCGGGGCCTACGCCCGGCACGCGACTGCGGCAGCGATCGAGCTTTGCATTGGTTTGGAAGAAGGCCTGATGGCTGATCCTGGGGGGAATGTCGTGTCGAGAACCGTTGGGGATTTGATGGTCACGTCGCCGATGACTGTCGAGCCGTGGCAAACCGTTGCGCATGTGCGCCAGCTCATGCTCATGCATTCGTTTTCGTTCTTGCCGGTGCGGCTCGGCGACTCCTGGCTCTTGCTTTCCGAGTTGGGCCTGGCCAAGTACCTGAATGGCAGTCAGAGGAAGACCCGACTTTGTGAGTCCATCGAGTGTGCCAGCAGCGCTGACCTGGAGCTGGTCGCAGTAAAGGACGACGCCCTGTTGCAACCTGACATGAGGGTGGCCGACGTGCTGCAGTTGGCTCAGGTGCAGGACGGGCCCATGTTGTGGCTGGTTGTGGAGGATCAGCATCCTGAGCGCCTTTGCGGCGTCTTGACTCCCTTCGAGCTGATGTAAGCCTCTTTTGGCACCAGGTATCTCCTGGGCCAACGCGGGTCACTGAGCGATGGCTACCTGGTTGCGCCCTGCATCCTTCGCCTTGTAGAGCGCGCGATCGGCGCGCAGCAGAACGGCCTCGGGCGTGTTTTCCCCGCCTTGCACCACCGTCAGGCCGATCGAGACTGTGCAGGCTGGCTCACCGCCAACCAGGGGCATTTCCTCCACCATCTTGCGCAGGCGCTCTGCCAGGGTCAGGGCTGCACACATGTCGGTGTCCGGTAGAAGGGCGATGAATTCCTCGCCTCCGTAACGGCCCAGGCTGTCGGTGCGGCGCAGGCCTTGCGTCAAGGCCATTGTGATCCGGATCAGGGTCTGGTCACCCACGTGATGACCAAAGGTGTCGTTGATGCGCTTGAAAAAGTCCAGGTCCAGCAGCATCAAGGCATAGCCCCGGCCCTCATTGAGCCAGTGTTGGTGTTCCTGGTCGATCCGACGCATGATCGCACGGCGGTTGAGCACACCTGTCAGGTCATCATGGGTGGCCAGGTATTCGAACTTCTCTCTCAATCGCTCATTGACCATGAGCTGAGCGCCCACGAGCACCACAAGGATTGAGCAACTGTAGGTGCCGATGTAGACGGCCTGAAGGAGGGAGCCCCCATCGAAGCGCCCAGTTGCGGGGCTGTCGATCCAATAGGTACTCAGGGCACGCGCCAAAAGCACCAACGTTTGCCAGCCCATGGCCGCCAGCATCAACCGCGAAGGCAGGCCACGGCTGTACAGGGCAATCGTGCGGACGTGGGCGGCGCAGATCACAGCCATGCTCAGGCCGAAGATGAGCATGCGCGCTCGGTAGTCAGGCCAAATTACCGCGAATGCAAGCAGGCTCGACAAGCACAGAGCCATCAGGACGAGCCATGGCCGCCACCTCCAAGGCCTGCCCAGAAAAAGCCTGGTGCCAGCTAGCAAAGCCAGCGTTGCTCCCATCAGGAAGCCGTTGCCCACGGTCACCGTTGAGAGTTCGCCCTGCAGCCCGTAGACGAGGGTGGAGACAAGGGCCAGCAGCGGAGCGATTCCCCAGAACCGCAGGCCCGGGATCGGCACGGGGGCGTTGTTGCGCAGCCCCAGCAGGACGGTGCCCATCACAACGCATTGAAGGGCGGCCAAAAGAACGAAGCTGCGCAGGTCAAATGATGTCATCTGGCAGGGGCGCAGGAGCAATTAGAGGTTGATGGCATGTTCGTGAGGAGCGTTCCGACCGGAGTCGCATGATTCTGGCTGCATTCAGGAGGCTAGATTTCTGTGCGGAGGGCTGGGCGTGCACGGAGGGCGGTGGGTGGATTCTTGGTCGATTCCCTGTTGGAGGCCAAGTGCGACGGCGATTCGGTATGACTGGCCTCTGACTCAGACCCAATTGCACCTTGGCTCTGGCATCATCTTCCACATCCTGATGTTCCCTGCAGGGAAGTTCACCCACCTCATCAGCGACGAGGAGGTGGGCAAGCTGTTTCGACACCTCGACAAGGCCAAGGCCGAATCCCTGGAACACGCCGTCATTCCCTTGGCGATCCGACGGCAGTTCGAGTTTGCGGGCCGTCGCTCCGAGAGCGTGCTGCTAGAGTGGGATTGGGTGGACTTGAAGCACTGACGCGTTGTCTGGTCCCACAGTAAGACCGGTTGCATGTCCAAGCCCATGAGCGAAGAGGCCTATTGGCTGCTATCAACTGCTCAACAGCAGTAGGGCTCGTCCTACGTGCTGCGTTCGTTCCACAATCCGATGAAGCACCTGACGGCGGGGGAGTACGACGGCGGCTGGTGCCGTACCCTCAAGGCTGCTGGTGTGTGCACGTTGGCACGCATGGCATCAGCCACCGTTCCGCTACGGGCATCGCCAACTCGGGCATTCCGGTGAAAGTGGGCATGATGCTCCCTGCCCACAAGACAGTGGCGATGCTCATGCGATACGTCCACACAGAGGATGCGCCAGTACGCGCTGCGGCCGAGCTGGTGGATAACCGGCGCAAAAACGTGGTGGTCGGACAATTGACGGCGTAGAGCCATCACAAGTAGCCCTTACATCTAGCAAGCGCCTTACAAGTGAAAACCCCGGCTCTAGGCCGGGGTGGAAGTTTTAGGTCTTACGTGAAGGGTCTTAGGCTTGCGCCCATTGGAGCCCGTCACCAACCTTAAGCGTATTGTAGGATCACCCGGAAGGCTTGTCAACGCGGAGGAACTGTGCTGGAGCAGGCCGAACACAGATTTCATATCGTAAAAATGCCAAAAACGCTTCAGTACCGCCCGACCCTCATAGATGAGCTGATCACCAACGAGCGAATCACCAGCTACCAGAACGTCTTCCAGCCGACCAACGACATTGAGCTGATGGGGGTATACCTATGGAACGCCCATGTCAGCGGCGCCATCTACCCGATCATAGGTGCGGCCGAGATTACCCTGCGCAATGCCATCGATCGCGCGCTGCGAGCGCATCTAGGTAACTTCTGGTGGTCTGGCACACGGCTTCGCTACCGGACGTTCGTCCGGGGCGCCCCACCTCCGTGGCCTGTGGACGCCGTCCGAAAGAACTTTGCAAAGGCGACCACGAAGTTCATCTCCGAGCAGCGGCATCGGTACGGCGTCACTGGCCACATCACGCCGCACCATCATGGCGTGGTGGCGAAGACCGAATTCTCAACCTGGGAGTTCATGCTCGATCACGAGTTCATGGGCAATGGCCTGATCTGGCCCAGCCGCCTGGGGACTGTTTTCGCGGGCACTTGGCCAAGCACCCAGGCGAGCCATGTGCTTACGCACGCAAGTGACCTGGTATCGACCATCCGCGACTTCCGCAACCGGCTTTTCCATCACGAACCCGCATGGAAGCGGTTTGGGGTGCTCACCGAAGCCGATGCCCTCCAGCACCTGCAAGAGAAGATCAACAAGATCGAAAACCTCGTGGCCCTGATACATCCCGAGAACCTGAAGCTCCTGGACCGCAACGGTCTGCTCAACACGGCGCGTCGGGCCTGCACGTCGCACGAGATTCGTCGCTTCCAGCATCTGACAACGACTCACAAGGTCAACTCGCTGAACAAGCTTCGCGATCTGGTTGAGCGCTGCGGCGCTGACAACAGCGTGTTGGCCGCCAAGCTGTATCTTGGGCGGCCACGCGTCTTCCTGATCAGCCCCCGCAGCTAGCCTGATTGCTGTTTCAAGCTTCGTCACTTCTCATTATGGAGCCGGCGCAGAATGGTTCGGCCGGTGACGAGACCGAGGTGCAAACGGAATGTGCTGTGGTCATCGTTCGAGAGGCCGGGATGCGATCCATCCGTGTGGAGCATCTTGAACAGGCCATTGACGTAGCTCTTTCCGTCCGGAGCCCACTCGTTTCGGTTCTTCGAGAGGAAGCCTCGGTCGGCCAGCATCGCACGGCGATTCTCGGAAGTCGGCAGCAGTCCGGCCTTCTGGGGATCGATACGCAAGGCAATGTCATCGAACAGCCCTTCCAGAAAACTGCGTATCTGACTGTTCGCGGCCGCCCAATCACCTCGGGTGTGTGCGGCAATGGCTTGGTCGAGATGTCCCAGCGGAACCTCGAAGCCGAAGTGCTTCAGCAGTTGATGAACCTCGTCATCGGTAGCCGGCAAATCGATCTCTTCCGGCAACGCAGCACGCAGCAGCGGAACCCTCGTGGACTCGTCCCAGGACACCACGTATCCATCGAGCGCCAATCCACGCAGCAATGGCCCTTGCTCTGGCTTGGCGTTTTCCAGCACCGCCACGTCAACAGCCGTTCGCACAACGGCTTCGGCCAAGGTCATCTGTCCACTCACCGTGTTGATGACATGGGCAGCACGCTGCGCAACCGCTCTGCCCAGCAGCGCGCTTTTTGCCGTGACGCTCTTCGACGAGCCAAGCTCGATCTCGTGCTCCAGACCCAGCCGGACGATGATCTGATCAATCTTGGCTTGGGTCGATACGGCGCCGAGAAACTCGACGGCGGCAATCAGCGTCGGTCGCGTGAACGGATACGCCTTCAAGGTGCGCCACCTTCCGTTGCCGCCTTAGCTGAGACCGCCTCGCTGTGATCTACAAGATTGAAGAACGACGCGCGGTGCTCTGCAGAGACATTTGGCAACAATGCTTCGACTGGTGAGAGCGTGAACGTGGCGGCTTTCCCAACCCAAGCAAACTTCGACGCGCGAATTCCCGCCCAGAATAGCGCCAGATTCTTGTCGCCCGTGCACAGCATCATCTGTTGGTCCGGAAACAAGGCGAACAGGCACATCAGAATTTCCAATGAGCGCAGATCCGCGAGCGCGTTGTAGGCATCCTCAGCCGAGTAGTCGGCCGAGGGCTTCAGCAGCCGCTTGGCCGGGCTGTATCCCATGGGAACCGAGATTGAGCTGAGTGCTGCGAGAACGACCAGCGAGTTCTTTGGAATGCCGTAGTCCTGTGCTGTCGAGAGTATCTCGCTCCACAACTGCGCTTTCTTGCTCACGCTGGTCGGCGGCACCAGCCTCGGCGCCAATCGCATGAGAAAGGTCTGCTTTCTTTCCATGCTGGCCAGGGTGTCTTGAACTATGCCGACAATTCCCTGCAGTCCACCAATGTCGCCCGGCACCAATTCGGCCTTAGGCAGTGCCAACCGCAATGCTGCGATGACCTCTTCGAGTTGCTGCTTGACTTGATCGGACGTCGGGTTCCGTCGGACGTTGCCCTCCAGCGCGTAGAGCAATGGATTGATGCGAATGCCGTCGCCCTCGAAGAAGTCGAGAAAGTCCTTGTCTTCCTCGTTTTTCTTAATGCCATCTCGAAACCGACCCTTCAGTTCGGTGATCGTGCAACGGTCAGGAAGAACGATCATGTCCTGCCGGACCGCCAAACCCGACGGCAGCCAGCCTCCTTTGACCAGGCCGATGGTCTTGGAAGTGTAGGTACTCTCAATGGTTGCGTTGCCAGCGGCGACCCCTTCCAGCTTGATCTCCGAAATATTGCTCTCGATGACTTTGGCGTGCGTCCAGTTCAGGGGGATCACGAGCTTGTTGTTGAGCTTCGTGTTGATCAGGTCTGAGTACCTCAGCGGGGTGAACTCAATACCGGTGAACGCCGCACGACGACCCGTCGGCGAGCCCGAGTCGTCCAACTCCTCATAGGCGAGTACCCTCTCACCTTTGACCCGTGCGGGTTTCAAGATTTGCAACAACTGCGCAGGTGTGAGCGAAAAGCCGTGGTTCTTCGTCAGACGGCGGGATAGGCGTTCAGCAGAGCTGTCATTGAGTTGACCAGCAGCCACCCGGACTGGGAATGCGTTGACCTCGGGCCAGTTGCGAAGGCCCGGAAGCGCAGCGATTAGATCGAGTGCCTGACCGTGCTTGACGTGAAGTTGGTGTTGTCCGAGGTGCGCGCGCAGGCGCTCCGCGAACACCTTGAGCATCGGGGTGTCCATATCGATTTCCGTCGGGCGAAATTCCGGTGCACGCTTTGCGGGCCGCCCAAGGAATCAATCTTGGTTGGGTGAGGCGCAGGAACTCCGTCTTCGTCGTACCCCGAAAGGGTGTATGCGGCAGGTAGCGGCTACTAAAAAACGATTCTACAGCGCCCGCAGCGGGAGCGATAATCCACCGAAGGTTTCGGGCAGAAGCCTGCCACCCGTCATAGCAAAGCTGTTGACAGCACTGCCGACACTCCCTCTCTTCCCGCATGTCATGTTCGGGTTCGAGAAGCGGCAGACGGGTGACGTTTCGTCATGGACTCAGGAGCACTTTCATGTCGAGTGAAGCCATTCGTCCGACCACCATGGACGGCATCAAACGTCTTGCCAATTCGATCAAGGTCGAGCGAGGGATCAAACATGTACCCGCGCTGGAGGTCGCCGCCCAATTGGCCGGCTTCTCCAGAACCTTAAGCACGCACAAAACGTGCTCAAAGGCGGTGGCAATCGCCCGAATGCCCGTCCAGGTCACCGCCTTTACCTCACTGTGTATTGGCGTGACAAGGAGTCGGACACGCGCGGTCGCGAAACGCTGAGCATCCGGCTCGGTACCTTGTGGAGCGACTTGATCACGGCGGCGCAGTTGGACCACCACCGCGCGCTGACCTATTTCCAGCCGGAAGGCCCAGATCATTTGGCGCGTCGCGACATGATGCAGTCGCAGTCCCAGGCACGCAGGGTGATCTGCGCCGCCGCGCGCACGCTCCAGTTCATGGACACGACCAAGCTGCGGCCATCCAAGAGCCACAGCCGCGCATTTCCCGACGGCCGGTCCAGCAACGCCGTGCCTGGCCGGGACCACTACAGCATTTGGTATGACCGCGAATCCAAGCGCTACCTCTTCGCTGACGAGCCCTACGAACGGGCCGCCGAGGCCAAGACTGCCGAGCGTGCAGCCTGGTCTGCGCGCCACGGGTTCGAGATCGCCAAGCCGTCGTGGCCTGGTATGTACAACCACCGACGGTGGCTCGCGGCTCTACCTCATCGCAGATGCGGTGAAGGGTGTTCCGTTGACGCCCATCGTAGAGGCTCTGGACCGTCTGCCGGCACCGATCGTCGAAGCTGTTTGGGATGGCGAATCAGCGCCGTCCACGCCGATTTTTATTAGCCCAGGCACCATTGCCCGCAATTTGGCCGCCGCCAAGCAACCAGCGACGGAGACCCGCAAGTTAACGCGGGGGCCGCGCAGCATGGCAGGCTATGTACAGATTTTTGTCGGCCCGCAGCGCCGCCCCAAAGGCCGGATGCCGATTGAGGTGCACACACAGGTGGGCAAGCTGCTCAAGTCGGTGCTGACGGCCGCGTACACTCGCAAAGGTGACTACAACCGCGTCAACGGCATTCGCAGCGAACTCGATGAGTGGACTCAGCGTGAGTACAACTATGACGAGCTACCCAACGAATGGTTCTTCGAACTCTACTATCACGAGTCCGGATCGTCGTTCGCGCGCAGCCTTTCGCCCGACGTGCGTGCTGTTCACGTTGGTAGTCTGGAGCAGGTCAAGCAAATCTTATCTCAGCACTATCCGGACAGCCCGCCACTGCGGGCACTGACGAAGAAGCTGGATGCGGCCATCGGTTCGATGCAAACCTGGGCGAGTTGACATCGCTATCAGAGCACCTGGGCTGTTGATTTCCATGTAATCCGAATCTACGGGGGGTTTCGAGTAGGCCTTGTACGCCCAACAAACCGAGCGTGATGGTAGTCTGATCTGTCACTCCGAAAGGGGGGCGCAATACGTCCGCATCCGTTACACCGAGCGGCTGGCGGAGGCAGGAATTGAACCATCTGTGGGCAGCAAGGGCGAAAGTTACGACAACGCCCTGGCTGAGACCATCAACGGCCTGTACAAGGCTGAGTTGATTCATCGCCCAGCACCCTGGAAAACCAGGGAGGCCGTCGAGTTCGCCACGCTCGAATGAGTGTCTTAGTTTCACCACCATCGCCTGTTTGACCCCATCGGGTACATCCTGGCTGCCGACGCTGAGGCAAACTACTATCGGCAATTCGCCAGTCAGAGCACCTCCGAGGTGGACTTCCCCAAACCAAGCAGCCTCCTCGACACTCGAGGCGTTACAGTGGGGGAAGATGCGAATGATTATTGTGGAAGGATGAATGGTGGCGTTTTTTCTGCTGTGGTCGGCTCTTTTGATCGTACTTTTTATGTTGATGGCCGCACCTCTTCCAGAACGACTAAGAGCCTTCGGGTTGGTTGCGGCAGTGATGACGGTCTGGTTACTTTGGGCACTCTACGGCGTCGAGTTCATCGCCGACTTGAAATGGCCGCAGAAAGACAATCTCGTCCAAACTGCGATCGATCCATCAAAAGTAACTGGCGCTAGCGGTGTGCCCTCGGACCCTCCCACGGCCCGCTTAGGCCAGGTAGGTGACCTCTTTGGCGGGATAAATGCACTCTTCGCTGCATTGGCATTCGCTGGTGTTGGCATCGCAGCCTTTCAGCAGTGGAAAAGCACACGTATCGCATTCAAGCAGTCGATAGAAGCGACATTCTTTAGCACATTGGAGCTTCATCACCGGATCGCTGATGGCCTGCGTTTCGACCGCGTGGGCATCTTTCCTGATGAACAAAATGATATAAATCACTTGTGTCGCCTCGCCGGGAGTTCTCTCCAGCCGCCTGCACCCCCTGTCTCAGGCCGTCAGGTCTTTCCAGAAATTATCCGAGCAATTTCTTATAAAAGCCATGGCCATGGCCATGATGTCGACCGATATCAGAAGTTAATCGAAAACTATTGGGTTCTGCAAAACGAACACAATTACGTCCTCGGTCACTACTTCAGGAATCTCTACCAAATCCTCAAGCTGATTAATGACGATGAAACGCTCGACGAACCCAGTAGACAGAAATATGCAAGCGTACTTCGAGCCCAGTTGTCCTCCGACGAACTAGCCCTCGTAATGGTGAATTGTGCTGGAAAGACGGTCGACGACGGTGAGTTCAGAGCACTAATCGTCCGCTATCGGCTACTAGAACACATTCCACTAAAAAAAGAAGGCTCTGATTATCTCTACACAGGTCAGAAAGGATACGTGGTACTTGCCAACGATGTGTCAATTCGGCAGTACTTGGTCGGACCCGTTGTCCCACCATCTGCCCGCTTCTATCAAGGTGCCTTCGGAACAAATCCAGTGTTCCAATTCAATACAAACCCACATACCTAAGCAACTAAACCTGCAAAGCTAGGTTGTGAGCGTATCGATGTTCCTGATGAAACGGCTCTTTGAATGACAGCCAGTAGTTTCGGTCTCAGTGGTCGGGCCGCGCAGCTTTTGAAAGGTGTACAGCCCTAAGGCGGGGCACATGCCTAGCCTGGAGGCCTCGGGGGGTGGCGATGCATTTGGGTCTCGGCGATACCGAGGTGAGACCGACCATGGTGGATCGACGCGCTGAGCGCGGTCAAGGACTGGGAGGTCGTTCTTGCGCCTGCGGCCTTGCCAGACGTGCTGCCGTTCACCTGCCTTTGCGGCCCCATGGGCTTTCAGTGCCTAAGCCGCCAATCGGATCGACCACCTGGTGGGGAGGCCTGGTCCCCCGTAGTTCAAGACTCACGAGGGCTCGACAGCTGGCCCGCCGAGGGCCAGGAATACAAAACTCAGTGAATAAAGTACAAGACTCGACGCGAATCGACAATCGTGTCGATTCTCTCCGCCTGTTGAACTCTCACCTCATCCAAATCAAAGACTTGGAGGTGACCGATCACCCGGTCTTGTACTGCGTGCTCTCTCAATTTTGTATTTTCCGGAATTGTTCTCGCTGAGTTTTGTATTTTTCAATCCCGATGGCCAGTTGACGCCATGGGTGTGACTGCACTGCTGTGTGCCTGGGGGAACCGCCGAGCAAGCGCCGGCCCTCGATCTGAACTGTTCGATTGGGTGCAGGACTGACGCATAGGTTAGCCTCAACTTGTATCCCGGCTGTCCCGGTGGTCTTGCTCGCTTCCGGTGCCTAGCATATGTGGCCTGGTAGGATGACCGAGATCGCCCTGAGGCGCCATTCAGCCTGACGCTCGAAAGCCGTCATTCAGCCAGGCGGCAACTGACAGGCCAAGGAGTCCAACGGGCTGGGGGTTCCTGCGGCAGCGACTTGTAGATCATCGTGGTACTCACATCCGAGTGCCCCAGCAGCTCCTGTGCCGTGCGAATGTCGGTGCCCGACTGCAACAAGTGCGTCGCGAAGCTGTGGCGCAAGGTGTGCACAGAAACGGGTTTGTAAATGCCCGCCTGTGCCACGGCCTTCTTCAGTGCGCGCTGCAATCGCTACTCATATCGGTGATGGCGCCGCCAAATACCCGTGCGAGGGTCCACCGACGGGGATGAAGCGGGGAACACCCAGAACCAACCCCAGCGCTGCCCCACGCCGCGGTATTTGGTGTCCAGTGCATGCGGAACGTCCACGTCACCGCACTGCGCCTGCCGGTCTTGCTCCCACAGCGCGCGTGCAGCCAGCACCTGTTGGCGCAGCTCCGCTGCCAAGCTGCGCGGGGCAGCATCACATCCCGATCCTTGTCGCCCTTGGCTTGGCGTACCACGATCACCCCACGGTCAAAATCTACGTCCTTGACCCGCAAGCGCAGGCCTTCCATCAGCCGCATACCGGTACCTGTACAACAGGCGGGTCAACAGGGCCATATCGGTCGGCAGCGCCGATAGCAGAGCAGCCGCCTCATCTTCCGTCAAAACCGAAGGAATGCGCTTGGGCGTGCGCGGGCGTTGCACGCCATCGAGCCATTGCAGGTCCATGCCCAACACCTCGCGGTAGAGGAATAGCAGTGCACTCAACGCCTGGTTGTGCGTGGAAGCCGCCACCCGTCACTCGTTAGCCAACATGACTAGAAAACCTTCGATTTCCGGCTGCCCCGTATCTCGTGGATGCCCCAAATCGTGCCATTCACGAACATGCGCGCCCATTGCACGTAGGCCTGCTCGGTGTTCAGGCTATAGTGTTTGTAACGAATTCGCTCACGGACCTGGTCCAGCAACCGTGTGGCGCACAACACAGGAGGGGAGGTGGGTTTCATGCCTAAATTTAGTTTTGTATTTTTATACAGCATACGCACCGTCAAGTTAGGCTATAAGCTCATTTCCGCGTTTTCCGCGCCAATTTAGACCGAAAGCGCTAGATATGGCCTGAGGCTTGGTGCGGTCTACATTACGTTAGCCAATCCAGAAGTTGATATAGTGGAAAGTTCAAAAAAGAGCATCATCACCCCAGTTCCATTGGGTTTGATACCAAACAACAGAAGCTACTGGGCAACGCATTTTTTTAGTATTTTGCAATGTCTAGATCAGCATAAGAATTTAGAGTTTTCCCCGCGTCGCCTAGATTTATATCCAATCTATTCGTTGGCTATATTGCGAGGCTGCTTGCCATTAAATTTCTTTAATCAAATCGAGCGATACATCGAGAATTGGGGGGTTCAATATTTCCTTTCGAATTTTTTCAATCAAAAACTTGGTGGGAATGTTGTTAAAGAGTTGATTTCACGAATTGAGAAAGCCTACAGTGTTAGCTTTGATAAGAGTCTTGATCACTTTTCATTCCATGTGTCAGGCAACGATTCGAATATATCTTCGAATCTGAGAGAACGGTTTTCCGAAGTCTTTCCAAGTTGTTTGAACGGCCAATTTGCTACCGTTGATGACCTGATAGCGCAATCAGACCTTTGCTTGATTCTATCAAATTCACAAAATGTCAAAGTTGGCTTGTTCGGGGAGATTGAGGGAATATATGGCAACAAGCTGCGAACAGAAAGCTATTGGGTCAAGAAGCATGATTTCTGCATATTTGGCATTGGTGTCGTAGATGGAAGTCAAAAGGTTGTCTATTTTCAAGAAGGTTTTTTCAATGGAATATATAGAATCAACCTGTTTTTTGAGAGAACAAATTTTGTTGTCACTGATTACAAGATTGCGCTTGGTGCGATTAAAAGATTGTTTCTTGAGGGGCCTGGTGCAATTTTTTACTCGCAAGATGAGGAATTTGAATTTTTCTTAAATAAGATAAAGATTCACTGGAGCTCAAACATGAATAAACTCATGGATGAATTGAAATTATTCATCTCGCCTGAGGATGTGGTCGGTTTCAATGGGGGGGTTTTGGAAATAGTCACTGACTTGCAATCTGCTCCGAAGGGCTAACAATTCATTCAAGCCGATGCCGCTTCGCGGCGCGGCTTAATTCCGACGTTAGGCCGCCCGTACAAGCCTTTCCCTTACTAACAAACATCAGATTGGAATCGCATGCCCAAAAAGACAAAATATCTTCATAAGTTCTTGAGTCGCGCAGATCACTTTGTTGCCGATATTGAACTCGCTGACGTCCTCGCCATATCTTCCGGCTCTGGCATCTTGTCCGCAAATGGTGGGAATCATTTGTTCGATGCAGTTGATCCCGCCCAGCACCCAACACTAGCCCGCAGAAAGAACAATGACCATAATCGTCGACTTGCAGTGCGGCACCTTAAAGCCAGCCTGTGCTCTGGCTACATAAAGGACTTATATGAGGACTTCAATGATTACATGCAAGAAGTACTCGAATCTGCTGCTCGCAATGGCATCAATCCAAATAGATTGATTGGCAGCCACAAAATCAACATTGAGGCGAACGATCTACTCGCCGCAGGAAACTGGGATAACGTCGTTCATATGGTTGCCAGATCCATTTTCAGAAAGCTAGAAGATGAGCGAAACACAAAATCGCTCATCCAATCTATGGACGCAAAGCTAGGTCTGGGTCTTGATCAAGGAATACTAAATTCCGCGCTACCATATTTTGAACTCCGCCACTTGCTTGTGCATCACGATGGCATCGCAGACGCAGATTTTTGCCAACGCTTCCAGGATTTTGGAGCAACTGCCGGAGAAAAAATATCTGTTGAATTCAACATGGTATCTGCTGCGCGCACGGCAATAGTTGCGCTTGCTGAACAATTTGACTCGCAGGTAGTACAACATAAATTGGTTAAGGAAACTGAACTGCAGTAATTCACGTGTGCAGAAAAAGTGGTGGCGGCCTAACTGGGCGGTCAAGCGGACGCCAACAAGGGCCATGCCTTCGGCATTCTCATGGCCCTTGTAGGTGCCCTGCACACCTGCGGTGCTCCAGCGCCGCTTACCTTGGGCATTGAGCGTCCGCTTCCATTCGCTTCCACCGGCTGCTCCTGGGTGAATTCTGCTCTACGTTGGAGGGCGCTAGTGGGCCCACTGCAGTCGTCCGCCCCGCCAAATTGCGCGCCGTCAACCAGCCATTCACGTCGTTTTCGCCGGCAGCTTCTGTTGCAAGTCGGCGTGCTGCCAATGCGCCACGCGTAGCTTGCCAGACCGCTGGAATACTGTCGTCGTGCCCGTTCATGGGACGCGCCAACTACCCAGCTTGAAAATTCACAAGGCGCTGCCCAAGTGAATCGCTGCGGCATTGAAAATAGATGCGTGTCACGCCAAACGCGAATCGATCATTTCAGGGTTGAAGCCCAGCGCAACGGCCGCCGCAATAAGCAGCCGTTTGGTTCCAAGTCGACCGTCTTCCACATCGGCAACTACCTGCCGGAGCATAGGTACGCTCACGCGGGGCGATTTGAACAAGAATGCGTTGAGCGACAGTTCCTCCCATACCGGACTGAAGCGCCGAGCGACCGCGCGGGCGAGCGTGTGTTGAAGCAGCAGGCCTTCATCAGAGCACACGGTTACCGACGCCAGCAGCAAGTGCAGCCGCAGGGTGCGCGCTGGCGAAGCTGGCTCGCGCAAAAGCACGGTTGCGGCGCCAAAAATCTGCTCGATGGAACTGCCAAGAAAATTCGCCAGAATGTGTCGAGCATCATCCTTTGTCATTGAAAGCGCCACCGACATCTCCTTCAGACTCAACACGGCAGGCGCCTCTTTGCCCCAAACCGCTGCCGCCTGTCTTTGCCAATCGGATAACGCCTTCTCGGGCTCATCACTGCATATCGCACCAGCGGTAAACAAGGCCACCAGGCCCGCGTTCGACAACTTGCTCCCATCGGGCGGCTCGATGTCAGGCTGTGGCTCACGCGAACGCTGCTGATCGGGCAGACACTGCATAGTGTTCATCGCCCGCTCAAAGCAAGCAATCGCCGGGACGACCTCTGCACTTGAGCCCTTGGTGAACTCAAACGCCAGCATCGCCTGCGCACCCAGGAGCCTTGCCAGCGGAATCGGCGACTGCATCGTGGCGTGCAGCAAGTCCCTCATCCTCTCGGGCACATCGCCAAGTTGCGCAGCAAGTAGGCCAGCGCTGGCAACTGTGAGCAACGTCCGGAACTGTTGGTTAGGCGTTGCCGGACCGAACTGCAACCCCGGCTTCGATGCTCTGCCATAAGCCAGCGAACGCTCATCGCCGTTCTTGCCGAAAGCTGCGTCCTCGATGATTTTGCAAGTGGTCGACGTCACGCGAAGCACCGCCTCCCAGCTCTCGTGCCCGTCCTCGCTTGCCTCTTGGGGCACGTCGACCAGCAGGTCCGCAAGCTTGCGCGCAGCCCTTTGACAGTCACCTGCCGTGGAGATCACCCTGCAGGCGTCGACGATCAGCCCGAAGCGCGTGATTGGCAAGGTTCGCAGCGCAGACACGTTGGCACCGGCCAGGAACAGCTCCTCCGCCTTGTCCCATCGTGTCAGGTGGCAAGCGCTGATTGCAGCCCGCCTGTGCGCGAATGCGTCAAGCAGCTCCGGCGCTTGCGGTCGAGCAGCCAGTTCTTCCCACAGACCTAGCGCGGCTGAATGGTCGCCTGTTTGGAACAGCACGTTCACCCGCTGCTCGGCGATGGTCACTGTTTCGCCAAACACCGCAGCAGCAGCGTCCAGCGTCTTCATCGCACCTACCGGGTCATCGACATGCTCACACTGAACAATCGACGTTGCTTTTGCGACTTCGCTTCCGAACCAAGACATCCGATGACGGAGGGCAATATTCTGTGCGCGCCGCAGTAGCGCCAGAGTCGGCTCCCAATCCGTCCTTTCCGTGCATCCCGACGACCATGCGCCATGGACAAAAGCGCCACATGAGTTGACGAGAGGCCAACTCACCACCGAGTCAAACTCCGCTCGAGCATTTTCATCAGCGTCGAACTCGAGCCAATCGAGCACTCCTGAAAAATCAGACAGGTCACGCAGGAACGACGCATGGAGCGACAGATAGAACTGGGAGGTCGTCGCGTTCTCTGGAACGTCTAGGACCATCTCCCGTGGCTCGGCCAGAAACCGCCTGGCCAGACGTTCCGCATACTCGCTCATCTTGCCGCGCTGACGACTCAGCGAATAGATTGCCGCCAGCTTGACTCTGATGGGTACGCGAGGGTTTCGGTTGATGACCAGCCGGGAGCTTCTGGCGACCTCCGCCACCTCCCGCGCTTCGTCGTCCTCAACAAGGTCGACCTCCTCCGTCCATCTAGCAAGCACACGGGCGATCTCCTCCGAGCCCGATTCGCTGGCGACGGTAAACTGCACCTGGCGGAGCATGACGCTGACCATCGGATGCGGCTCGAAGAAGCGCTCACCCTCGTTCAAGGCGACAAAGGGCAGCCAGGTTAACTGCTGATACAGTGCCTTGGCCACCGCCCCCTCATCGATGGTTTCAATGATTCGTACGCACTTCAGAAGCCGCGAACCGTCCTTAGCAATGAACGCGTGGAACAACAGCGACGCAGCGTCAGCAACATCTAGCTGACGTACGCTTGCGATGGCGTCAAACAGCTGTACGTGCGCCAGGCTCTTCCGCTCTTCCGTCCATACCTGCTCGGCGGCCCCCTTCAGAAGCGGCGTGACTGACAGTCGGCCAGGGAGTGACTGCTCAAGCCACTTGCCCTCGAGGGAGTCAATGACATCCCCTCCGGTCACGATGCCACCGAACGCTTGGGCGAGTGCGAGCAACATGTCCCTAGAGAGCGGGTAGGTCGCCTCGCTCGCGGTATAGACGAAGGAGGCGACTTCAGGCGTCACAGTCCCGCGCAGCATACTCCGCGCAGTGCCTCGAGCCGATTTCACGGCAGGAGACGCAGAAACCAGGTCGGCGCTCGTGGGAGACGGCCACCCACCACTTACAAGCTCAGCGACTCGAACCTGAACAAGTTTCGGATGTCCTTGCGTCAGACCACAAATCAGAGCACCCCACACGCCGGATAGGTCCTCTGGACACTCATATGCCCGGCACTGTTCAGCCACCTCGCCTGGCGACATCGTCGGCACGTCGATGACCTCCAAGCCTGCGGCCGAAGCAAGCTGCTCTGACCCGGACGATTCACCTCGAGCGGTGAACAACAGCGAGCGCTTTGAGCCGGCGGCCTGAGCCACCAATCTGGTCAGGGCCGCGCCAAAACTGTCAATCGTCGAGGGGGAAATGTCGATGTTGTCAACGACGACGAGCGAAGGCACACCGGGGTCAACGATGGCCGCAGCCAGCGCCCTGAGCAGGTTGTCCGTTTCGACAGCCGTGCGGTTCGCCAGGGGGAACCACCATGCGTGGGGGCACACAGCGTGGCCTACAAGCTGTGCCATGGTCGTCTTCCCCTTGTGCACGCTTCCGGTCAGGAGAACTGCTGCGTGAGCTTCGATTCGCTCGCGGACGCATCGCACAAGCGTCTCTCGATTGAGCAGCGGCGTGGGCGCTGGCGGCATCTCCAGCTTCATCATGTCCAAAAGCGCCCGGCCAGGGTCGAATTTTCCGGCTTCCAGCGCCAGCATGAACTGTTCGTACTGGACCGCCGGGACAGCTACGTGCGCGGTAGTCGCTGCGTCAATTTGACGCAGCAAGTCTGCTGTGGTGAGTCGCCGACTTGCGGACTCGGGCCTCACGACTACTTCGCTGACGAACGAGTAAAGGCGGTCGCAGACCTTGGGCGAGTACGAGAGACTGACCCCGGCATCGCTCAGTCTGTGAATAACGCGGTCTTCAGCGCTCCGTTGAACCACCTCCAGGCCGGGTTGGCCCAAGAACCAATGCATCGGACGGATGAACTGAGCTTGAACGGCTGCTACGTCAGCCGCTTGAAGGAAGCCCCTCAGCGCGCTGCAATCGGAAAACTTCGGCGCCAGGTACTTCTGGATGCAAACCGCCATCTCGGCACTGTCGCGCGCGAGGTTCCATGCGTCCATACCTGCGATTCCTCCGAACGCAGCGTCCCGCTCGACGACCGATGGGGCAGTCGAGATATAGTGAAACTCGACCGTACGTGCAACTTCCCGACACCGAAGCGTCCAGAAGTTCTCTAGCGCCTTCAATGCGCGCTGGTTGTTGAGGGAAATCCCATCGACTTCACTCTTGACCTGCTGCGCCACCGCCTCCAAGGCTGACGCCCTATCAAGGTCCTCGGCCCCTTCAAGGTAGATAACCTCGTCGGGCGTTTTCAGGCGCAGCCATGCATCAATGGACCACCAGAGCTGATAAACGACACCTCGAATTGACGCGACCGCCTGCCGAGTGGCATCTGCAGGTAGCTCCTGAGGGACTTCCGGCTTGGTTGTAGGGCAGACAACGTCCGCGGGTCTTTGCGTCATCGGTTCAGACGACTCAAGGCTGGGGCTCACATGGTCCATCGGCTGCATCGACCAGCCGGAGGAGGACGTTTCGAACCGCACGCACGACGCCGGCTACGGCTTCCGGCGAATTCCGCAAAGTCGAAGTCAGTTCCAGCTGAACCCCAGCCCTGCTTCGACCTCGATTGCAAATGTTGAACGCGTCCGTGCCGTAGAACTTATGCCCATCAAACTTGCAGTAAATGCCTTCCGCACCAAGCGCAGCGGCAATCTCCTCACCGAGCGCCTTGTCGCGACCGCCGAGCAGTACCGCTTGGTCGACGCCCTTGCAGCCGTGGACTGTCACGACGTGATCGCAACCTGAGATGAGTTCGAGGCACCGTGGTTCATCGAAGCGTTCGCTTCTCAGGTGAAGCGCAGCGTAATTGTCCGCCTCTCGAATTCCCTCAAACGAGTAGAACGAAAATTCGTGCCCGGCAATGGCGGCCGCGACCCTGGACGTTGGAAATTCAATCGCACCGCCGTGAGGTGCGACTACAGCTATCTTCGGATTCAGCCCTGCGGACAGGTTGATTTGATAGTCAACATCTACCTCATACGCGCGAGCCAAGTCCTTGAACGAAAGGAAGGTCTCGGCCAGGACGAGGGCTGGTGTCATTTAGTAAGTTTAGCCCCGTCTACCCAGGTCGCGCTCAGCCAAAGTCGGGTTTCAGCCTTGAAACACCGCGAAGCCGCCGCAAATGAGTGGCAGCTCCTAGCCGATGTCGGTCATCGTAGCAGGCGACGATCTTAGCGATGCGGCACTAGATCACCTGGTGGGGCTCAGGGGTTGGGCCGCGCAACTTTTGAACGGTGAAAAGCTGTAAGGCGGGGCACATGCCTAGCCCGTAGGCCTCGGGGGTAGCGAAGCATTTGGGTCTCAGCGATACCGAGGTGATACCGACCAAGGTGTGGATCGACGCCCTGAGCGCGGTCAAGGCCTGGGAGGTCGTTCTTGCACCTGCGGCCTGGCCAGACTTGCGGCCGTTCACCTGCCTTTGCGGTCTCCCATCGGCTTTCAGATCGGATGCCTCCAAACGGATCGACCACCTGGTGGGGGAGCTTCGAGCCCCCAGGGTTCAAACGCGCGAGGACTCGACAACAGTCCCGCCGAGGGCCAGGAATACAAAACTCAGTGAACAAAGTACAAGACTCGACGCGAACCGACAGACTTTATTTGTTGGGTCGGTTTCAGGGCAAAGGTGCGGTTCTAGCCTGTTACAAACCGCCCTACTCGCCTTCTACATATAATTTTTACTTGGCGATAATTACTGTTATCGATAAGTAAGTGAGATGGTAAAATTCAAAATGGAATTTTTTGGGGGGCAAGGGGGAGCTGCAGCCACCATCCGTAGGTGCCGGGTGGGCTGTCATTTCAATCTAGTCCATCGACCTGCTCATTTCAAGGATCCTGGCCAGCCGCAGGCTTGGCCAAGGGCCATTGGTCGGTGGCGCCCCGCGCAGCCCTCAAGCTCATGCAGGAAAGGCAGAGTCGAACCATGAATCGCCAGGACCCAATGATGCCCACCCCTAATCAGCCTGGGGAATCCGCGGTCGAATCGGAGCACCAGGTGCACGCGCTTGCGCCTGGTGCGGCAAGTGTGACCACCTCGCGGCACCATGCCACGGTGCTGATCGATGATGAGGTCATCGCTCCACCTGCAGCTGAAAAGCCCAAGCGTCGCCGTGGCCGTCCTCCTGGATCCACCACCCGGGTGACTCATGCTCACGTGACGGCCGACGAGTTTGCCGTTCTGCGTGCCGTAGCCCAAGGCGTGGACATCGCCGCAGCAGCTCGTCAGTACCTGCTCTGGCCAGGCCGGGTGCCCGAACGCCCAGCGCTGCTCAAGATCTACAGCGACTTGTTGCGTCGTGTGGAGGCCGGGGCCCAGGCCTTGCCGGAGAACAAGCTCGCCAGGCGCATGGTGCGAGATCTCCTCAATCACCAAACTGTGGTGCTCGACAGCCCAGCGTCCCCATACCCGAGCACTGGCCCCGCCTGTGCGGCTCCAGCAGCTGTGCCCAGCCCGACACCGGGTCATGCCACCGCCACTACGTCTTCCGATCCGGCCACGTTGGCGCAAACAAGACGTGTGAAGCCAACCGGCGCTGACTCGGCAGCAAGTGCGCCGGGGTCCGCAGTCGCCGCCCAATCTCCTGCAGCCACTAGACATTCCAAGCTGCCGACATTGGAGGAGTTCGCCGCCCGGTTTGATGAGGACATGTACAGCGAGGCAGAATTGCTCGAACTGTACGAAGAGGAATACGGCACTCTGCAGGCCGTGAACCCTGCGAGCCCCGTGCGACCGAATGTCTCGCCGACAGCTCTTGTCCAGAAAGCCATGGCCGACGCTCCGCTTGCTCGTCAGAGCCAAGTGCAATCGCCGCTCGCATCTTTCCGGCCCCCATCGAGTGCACCTTCTGGAGAGGGCGCCGAAGCAGACCAGCAGATCGAATCAGCGAATGCCTTGGCTGCGAAGTCCTTGGCGGCGCGAATTGAGATCCAGCTCAAGGCGATCAACTGGCTCGATGAGCGGCTGGGAACCCGGCCCGTCAGGACGCACCACGTCGATCAATGGGTGCGGCTCAATGAAGCTCAGCGCCAGGCCATGCGTGAGGCTGGTGTCATCAAGCTCGGCGACCTGGTGGACTGGATCTCTCTGCAGGGCGAGCGCTGGGTTGAGAAGGTGCCCGGGTACGGGCTTGCCAGGGGGCGCAACCTCCTGCAGTGGCTCAAGCGCTGGGAGATCGAACCTCGGGAGGGGCTGAAGCCGGTACAGGTGGCCGACCCCATGCCGTCCAGCTCCTCTGCTCGATCGCTGGCTACCGTCGCCGGCGTTGGGCTGGTGCCGCTCATGTCCATGGACTGGCCTCTTGCTCTCAACGGAGCCTCGGGGAAATTCCGTAGACCCAATGAAAACAGCCTGGCGGCAAACAACGATCAGGAGGCGGTTCAGGCCTGGTTTCGCCTGCTTCGGGACAAGTCCGCGCACACGCAAACCTCGTACCGACGCGCGATCGAACGTCTGATCCTCTGGGCAGTGCACGAGCGAGGCCTCGCCCTCTCCTCTTTGACTGAACTGGACATGCAGGACTTCAAGGACTTCCTGTGCAGCCCACCTGCTCATTGGGTTCAAGATCCCAAAGCAGATCGTTGGCGAAAGGCCAGCACATGGAGGCCGCTGAAGGGACCGCTCAACGAGATGAGTCTGAATGTGACCTTTGCGGCTGTGAGCGCCATGTACAGCCATTGGATGGAGTCACAGTACACCACGCTGAATCCAGCCCGAAAGCT
The DNA here is from genome assembly GCF_000518645.1 of Curvibacter gracilis ATCC BAA-807. Lineage (GTDB taxonomy): Bacteria > Pseudomonadota > Gammaproteobacteria > Burkholderiales > Burkholderiaceae_C > Curvibacter > Curvibacter gracilis. The sequence goes on from NZ_JADZ01000024.1 coordinate 102,584, forward strand.
CATCGGCAGGAGAAGCGACGAATTGACGATGGATGTGAAGCGATCGTTCACGGATCAGGACATGGACGTGATCGCCCGCACGTTTGAAAAACTGCCTGACACCCCGGCCAAGCGGCGCCTGCGGGCGATCTTGTTGCTTCTGGAGCTGGCAGGCCTGCGGCGTGAGGAGGCTTGCAACGCGACATGGGGCGATGTTCAGCGGGTGCGGGTTGATGGGAACCTGACGGACAACATGTGCATCGAGGTGATTGGCAAGGGCAACCGTCAGCGCTTTGTGCCACTTCACGAGGCGGTGTTGGCCGCACTCAAGGTCCACCTGCAGGATCGCAAGGAGCTGATGGCCAAGGGCAAGAAGCTGCAGAAATTCAAGACCATTCCTGACAAAAAGCAGCCGCTTCTCGGAGTGCTCGATGACAAGTGGATCCAGGTACACGACAGGAGACTGGACGACCAGGCTGCGATCGAAGATCAGGTAGTGGAAGAGTTTGAACGCCCTGCTCTTCAGGATACTGTGAACAAGACAGGTGGCCTGTCGGTTCAATTGGTGTATCTGATCCTGAAAGAATTTTTCAAACAATGCTCGAATGAAGCCAAGGAAAGCGTGACCGATGACATGGCCACGTTCAAGCGGGCGTCAACGCACTGGCTGCGCCACACCTTCGCTCATCATTTGCTCAAGGAGACCGACCGAGATCTCGCTCTTGTACAGGCTGTGTTGGGGCACAAATCGATCACAACGACGGCAATTTATGTGAAGGCAGATCTGGAAGCTCGGGTGAAGGGGGTCAAGAAGCTTCGAGGCAGCATCTAAGGAGGTCACGCACACACTGGATACTCTCAGGGGTCTGAGTAGCAATGGAACGGGGAACCGACTTAGCGGGGCGCTCTTGGGGGAGCGGGCGCCTCAATCCATGTCAGCGCGGATCATGGCCAGCAATTCAGGCAATCGCTTGGCCACTGCATTCTGGGCATCACTTTCAATACCTCTGTAGATCTTCAGGACGGACTTGCCCATGGGGGTGAGGGTCGTGCCCCCGCCCGCATTGCCTCCCCGCTGTGTTTCGACCAGAGGTGAGTATTCCGATCAGACCAACCACTGAAACCGATTCAAAACCACCAGTCAGTACGATCCAAACCTGTCACTGATTCCGATCCAAACCCGCCACCGGCTACGATTCAAACTAGGCCACTCATTCCGATTCGTGCCAACCACCAGTGGCAGCAATCGGGTCAGCGAGCAAGAAGGTGGGTCTGCGCTTGTCCCTCGATGAGCACCAGCACTACCTGGCGTGCACTTTGCAAGTAACACAGAACTTGTTGCAATTGTCGGTTTTCACACTGGAGGTGAAATGGTGAATTCAGGGGAATGCAAGTTGAGCGATGACCGACCAGGACTCTGGCAAGTCATCGACGTATTCGTGCGTTACGCAAATTTCACTCTGGGTGGAGGCAGTGCCACCGTTGCTGTTATCCACCGAGAACTCGTGGAAAGGCGGAAGTGGTTGAACCAGAACGACTTCACGTTGTGCTTTGCTCTGGCCAGGCTGACCCCAGGCACCAACCTGCTGGCATTTTGTGCAGGTGTTGGGCTGCTCGTTCGCGGCCTGGCTGGGGCGGTGGCGGCCCTGCTTGCATCGTCAGTCCCTTGCACGATCATCGTTGTAGCAGCCACAGCCCTTTTCAGTCATTGGCAGCACAACCCCTGGGCCCAGGCCGCCTTACACGGCGCCATTGCAGCAGCCGTGGGCATCACGGTCAAAACCTGCTGGACCATCGCACACCCGCACTTCAAGCCACATGCGAGGGTGCGAGTCATCTTGATTGCAGCCGTGGCCTTCGTGCTGCACGCAATTTTCAGTGTCCCTGCCATTGCAGTCCTGCTGCTCGCCTGCGTGGTTGGAGTTCTTTTGCCATCGAAACAGCCATGAACCTCCTCACGCTCTACCTTCTTTTGCTCAAGGGCACCGTGACGGCCTTTGCGGGGCTTGCATCGCTGCCCATGATTTATGAGTCTTTGGTGCTGCAGCACCAAGTGTTGACAGCAACCCAACTCAACGAGGCCGTTGTCATTACCCGTGGCACGCCTGGACCGGTGGGCCTTTATGTCGTGAGTGTTGGGTATTTTGTTGTCGGCATACCAGGGGCCATCGCTGGTTGGCTTGCGATGATCACCCCGGCCTTGTTGATCATTCCACTGCTCAAATTTGCAGGCAGCCATGTCGAGCATCCGCGCGTGAAGTCGGCCATGCAGGCCGTCGTCATTGCCAGTGCAGGTCTTTTGTTGGCTGCTGCGCTGCCTCTGGCACAAGACGCACTGACCGATCCCATCAACATCTTCATTGCGGTCGTCACTGTTGCGTTGTTGCTGACCACCGAGATTGACACGCTTTGGATCATTTTGGGCGCAGCGACGATATCGTTGACATCAGCTGCCTTGCGGGTTTCATGGACTTAAGTCCGCGACACTGGTGAAATTGGGGCGTTCTCAAAGCCCAGTCAAATCAACCCTCGATCAATTGCTCCAGTGCTGCAACGCCCAAGGGCGGCTCGGGAGTCCAGGGGACCATATAGGGCGGATGGGACGCGTGACTTGCGATGCGTTCGAGTTGACGTTGTTCGTTGGACAAACGCACCTGAAGCATGGGGTCCCGCGTCCTGGTCGCCAACAATGACTTGTTGACTACCCAAGCAAACGGCTCAATCTTTGCCCGCCTGAGATCTTCCTGGAGGGCTGCGGCTTGGGAAACGGGTGTGGCCTCGGGCAAGGTCACCAGGATGATCTTGGTGTAGTCCCCGTCCTGTAGCCTCATCAGCGGCGTGACGATGCGCCCACTTCCTCGTCCTTCAAACTCCCTGACCATCTGCCGGTGATAGGCCCCCGTGGCATCCATCAACAGCAGTGAATGCCCGGTGGGGGCAGTGTCCAAGACCACGAATGCGCTTCGCGCCTGCGACACCACATGGGAGAAGGCATGAAACACGGCCACTTCCTCGGTGCAGGGTGAGCGCAGGTCTTCAATCAACAGTTCTTTCTCAGCTGGTGTCATGCCCACCGACTTGGCGGCAACGATCTTGTCCACATACTTTTGCGTTTCTGCCTTCGGGTCGATTCGTCCCACACTCAATCCCGGAACCTCAGCATTGAGCGTGATGGACAGATGGGCGGCCGGATCGGTTGTGCTCAGGTGAACGGACTTACCCGCTTTGACAAGGCCCAGGGCCAGTGCTGCGGCGATCGTGGTTTTGCCCACGCCTCCTTTGCCCATCACCATGATCAGCCCGTGCTCGTCTTTGGCAAGTTCTGTCACCAAGTCGGACAGCCCTTGATACTCCTGCGGGAGCATGGGCGCGGAGGACAGGCTCGGCAAGGGCGTGGGCTCTGGTGACAGCAGGCCGCGCAAGGCATCCAGGCCCACCGAATCAACGGCCCGCAAGGGAACCTGATCGCGAGACAAACTCTGGAGCACTTCAGGCATATCCCGAAGCGCCTGTTGACCCTGGTCTTCAAGAGCTGCCGCAATGGGGTCGCTGCGATCGCTGGCTTTGAAAACGGCATTCACAACCAAGCGCTGATGCCTTAAGCCAAGCGCCACCAGTTCTGCCGAAGTCCTGGCCGCTTCGCCCAATGCTCCCGCATCCGGACGAGCCACAAGCACAATGCTGGTCAGAGACGCATCGTTGAGCGAGGCAAAGGCTTGGTTGAACAACTGTTCCTGCATCTTGAGGCCGGAGTGGGGCCCAAGGCAGGAAGCTCCTCGATCGTTGCCCAGTAAAAAGCCGCTCCAGGCCTTGGGCAGGCTCAGCAAGCGCAAGGTATGCCCGGTGGGCGCGGTGTCAAACACCACGTGATCGTAGGCATCTCCGCCGTGAGACAACAGGCTGGAGAACTCGTCGAAAGTGGCGATCTCTGTCGTGCACGCGCCCGACAACTGCTCCCGCACCGTGGCCACCTCATCGGCACTGGCTTGCGGCCCCATCTGCTCGACCACACGGATGCGGTAATTTTGAGCTGCGGCGTCCGGGTCAATGTTCAACACGGCAAGACCAGGGACTCCTGGCACGGTGACTGGCCGGTTGCTCAGTTCAATATCCAGCATCTCGTCCAGGTTCGACGCGGAATCTGTGCTGACCAGCAGGACCTTCTTTCCCGCATCAGCCAGGGCGATAGCGACAGCTGTGGAAATGGAGGTCTTTCCCACACCTCCCTTGCCAGTGAAGAAGAGGTACTTGCTGGGTGCATCCAGTAGCGTGAAGTGTGAAGACATCAAAATCCCAGTTCAAGGTCGTAGATGACCAGCGCGAGGCTGCAGGCCATTGATAAGCGGTGTGACCGATCGTTCCCCAATACCACCGGAAGCGGTGGTGCTCAGGCTTTGCCCAGCAACTGGGCCGTGTGGTCCAGGCAACGCGCAATGTCGCTCAGGTCGATTTTCTCGCCGGACTTTGCTGTCAGATCGACCTTCACCCCTTCGTCGGTCTGTTGAACGTTGATGGCTTCCAGCTTGTCGTACTGGGTGGACGGACATGTGCAGGTACCCGCTGCGCACTTGCCAAACTCAGACAAAAGTTGCGCCTGTTGTTCCTTCCCGACCGTGGCGTTCACGCTCAGCCCATTGCTCGTTTCTGTCATTGAATATTTCATGGTCATTCAACGCTCCTATGTGGGTCCAGCATAGGTCTGTGCTCATCCTCTTTGCGTGATGTAAGTCAAGGTCGCATGCGCCCTGGACGTTCATTCATGATGCTGGAATTAATTCAACAATCGTTGTATAGTTGATTCATGAAAGAAATTGATGTCGTCCGATCCCTCGCTGCGCTGGCCCAGGAAGTGCGCCTTAGGGTGTTTCGCGCCTTGGTTGTGGCGGGTACGGAAGGCCTGACGCCCGGCGTCTTGTCCGAGCAACTGGCGGTGCCACCCAACTCGCTGTCCTTCCACTTGAAGGAGTTGGTGCACGCCGGGCTGATCAGCCAGGAGCGCCAGGGACGCAATCTGATTTATCGCGCTTCATTCGAGACCATGAATGAGCTGTTGGGCTACCTCACTGAGAACTGCTGTCAGGGCGCTACATGCCTGCCGGCCAACACCACCCACTGTGAATGCTGATTTCACTTTCAAGGAGAGCACCATGAAACGCTTCCATGTTCACGTCCACGTTGACGATCTTGCCAAAAGCATTGGCTTTTATTCCAAGCTGTTCGCCGCTGAGCCTGCCCGGGTTGAAGCCGACTATGCCAAGTGGATGCTGGAAGACCCTCGGGTGAATTTCGCCATTTCCACCCGTGGCAACAAACCCGGCCTGGATCATCTGGGCTTCCAGGTGGACGACGCGGACGAACTGACCGAACTCAAGGGACGCGCCGAATCGGCCGACATGACCTTGCTGGACGAAGGCGCAACGACTTGCTGCTATGCCCGCAGCGAAAAGCACTGGGTCATGGATCCTCAAGGGATTGCATGGGAGCATTTCCACACTCTGGGCAATATCCCCGTGTTCAACGAAAGCGAAAAGCCCGTCGCAGCCGGCGCCTGTTGCGCCCCAGCTGCACCTGCTGCAGCCAAACAAGGCGGCTGCTCAACCCCCGCTGCCTCGAAGGCTGAGCAGGCCACAACTTCATGCTGTGCTCCAGCCACCCAAGCGGCCCATGAGTCCTCGCCAGCGAAAGCCGCTTGCTGCACCCCGAACTCCTCCAAATCAACCTGCTGCTGAACGACGCCATGACTACCGAAACCACCCCCCTGAACGTACTGTTCCTCTGCACCCACAATTCGGCCCGCAGCGTGCTGGCCGAGGCATTGTTGAACTCCATGGGAGAGGGCCGCTTCAAGGCATTCTCGGCAGGCAGCAGCCCGCGTGAGAACCAGAAGCCCAATCCGCTGGGCTTGCAGGTTTTGCAAAAGGCAGGCATCTCTATCGAAGGCCTGCGTAGCAAGAGCTGGGATGAGTTCGCAGCCCCTGATGCACCCCAGATGGACCTGATCATCACCGTTTGCGACAACGCGGCTGGCGAGGTTTGTCCGATCTGGCCTGGCCACCCAGCCACGGCCCATTGGGGCTATGCTGACCCCTCGGAAGGTGATGGATCCGACGCGGAAAAACTCGAAGCCTTCCGCAAGACGATGCACCTGATCAAGCGCCGCCTGGAGCTGCTGATCAACCTGCCCGCTGACAAGCTTGAAAAAGCGCGCTTGCAAAACACGGCGCGTGAACTCTCGAAGGACGGTCAAGCATGAGTGCGCAATGTGAAGCCACCGCCAAAATGGCGGCAGGTGCGCCCATGAGCGTGTTCGAGCGCTACCTGACGGTCTGGGTCTTCCTGTGCATCGTGGCAGGCATCGCGCTGGGCCAGTTCATGCCCGGTGTGTTCCAGGCCATTGGGCGCATGGAAATTGCCCAGGTCAATCTGCCCGTTGGCCTGCTGATCTGGGTGATGATCATCCCGATGCTGGTAAAGGTGGACTTTTCTGCGCTCGGGGAAGTGCGCCAACACGTCAAGGGCATTGGTGTCACCTTGTTCGTGAACTGGTTGGTGAAGCCGTTTTCGATGGCTTTTCTGGGCTGGCTATTCATCCGCCAGTGGTTCGCTCCACTGCTGCCAGCCGATCAACTCGACAGCTACATTGCCGGGTTGATTCTGTTGGCTGCAGCTCCCTGCACGGCCATGGTGTTTGTTTGGAGCCGGCTGACCGGAGGCGACCCCTTGTTCACGCTCTCACAGGTGGCTCTGAACGACAGCATCATGGTGATCGCGTTTGCCCCTCTGGTGGGCTTTCTGCTGGGGCTTTCGGCTATCACCGTGCCTTGGGATACCCTGCTGACCTCAGTGGGGCTCTACATCGTGATCCCGGTGATCTTGGCCCAGTGGCTGCGCAAGACCTTGTTGGCTCGTGGGCAGGAGGCCTTTGATGCAACGATGGCCAAAATTGGCCCCTGGTCTATCACGGCCCTGCTGGCCACCCTGGTGCTGCTGTTCGCGTTCCAGGGCGAGGCCATCCTGAAGCAACCACTGGTGATTGCTCTGCTGGCTGTGCCGATCCTGATCCAGGTGTTCTTCAACTCGGCGCTGGCCTACTGGCTCAACCGCGCCGTGGGCGAGAAGCACAACATCGCCTGCCCATCCGCCTTGATTGGTGCGTCGAACTTCTTCGAGCTGGCCGTGGCGGCCGCCATCAGCCTGTTCGGCTTCAACTCGGGGGCTGCGCTGGCGACCGTGGTGGGCGTGCTGATCGAAGTTCCGGTCATGCTCCTGGTGGTAAGCATCGTCAACAACAGCAAGGGCTGGTACGAGCGTTCGGAGGCCAAATCGGCATGAGCCAAATCACGATTTATCACAATCCCCAGTGCGGCACGTCGCGCAACACTCTGGCCATGATCCGCAATTCCGGGGAAGAGCCCCGAGTGGTTCATTACCTGGAGACCCCCCCAAGCCGCAGTGAGCTGAAGGCCTTGATTGAGGCCATGGCCATCCCTGTTCGGGATGTGCTGCGACAGAAGGGGACACCCTACGATGAACTGAACTTGGGCAATCCGCACTGGACAGACGAGGAACTGATTGACTTCATGATGAAGCATCCGATCCTGATCAATCGGCCCATCGTTGCCACACCGTTGGGCACTCGTCTCTGCCGCCCCTCCGAGGCGGTTCTGGACCTGTTGCCCAACCCGCAACTTGGTGCATTCACCAAAGAGGATGGTGAGAAGGTTGTAGACCAAGCGGGAAACCGGGTGCTGAGTTAAGCGGCTCCTTTTGTTGTGTGGGCGTCAGATGCAAAGCGCAAAAAGAGTCAGTTTGCCCAGCTCCGGGGAGGACGTGCTAAGACGTCCCTCTGGCGACTCGGGCGTTCATGGCAAACCCCAGGATGATGACGGCGGCGACCACAATTTGCGCCCCCAAAGCCTGTGCGGACGGGAAGATGCCCAGGAAGTCGATGCGCGGGGTGTTGATGGCAAGTGCGGCGATCCATCCTGCCTCTTGGAGCGCCGCGACGCCCTTGCCGGTCAGCACGACCGCCAACACAGCGACCAACATGGAACTCCAGGCGAAGAACTTGCCGATAGGAAGGCGAGCGCTGAATTTCAGGAGAGCGAACGCCACTGCGAGCAGTACTACCAGGCCGGCGACCAAACCGCCCAGCACCGCTGTGTGATTACCTTGCTCCCAAAGCGCGGCATAGAACAGGATGGTCTCGAAGACCTCCCGGTACACCGCGATGAAAGAAAGGCTGAACATGAAGAAAGCCGACTTGCGATTGAGCGCCGCTGAAAGCTTCTCGTGGATGTACTGCTGCCATTTGCCTGCTGTGCTCTTCTGATGCATCCACATTCCAACACTCAGAAGCACAACCGCTGCGAAAAGCGACGACAGGCCCTCGGTGACTTCACGGCTTGCGCCGCTCACGTTGACGATGTACGTCGCGATGGCCCAGGTGACCGCGCCAAGTGCCAAAGCACCCACCCAGCCCGCGTGCACGTACCGAAGCATGTCGGGTCTCTCCGCCTTGCGAAGAAACGCGACCATTGCCACTACGACCAAAAGAGCCTCAAGGCCTTCGCGAAGAAGAATCGTGAAGCTTCCCAGAAACGCAGCAGTGGAATCGTCGGCAGCCGTCGACAGCACGCTGTCCGCCTCCTTGAACAAGTCATCAATCCGCAAGGTCTGCGCCTTGATTTCCTGCAACGACGCCTTGCTCGAAAGAAGCGAGCGGAACTGGCTCATGGCGGTTTCAATACGGCCAAGCAATGCCTTGTCGCGCGTGGCAAGCGTCGGCTCAAGCGGCTCGACACCATCCAGGTACGCCGAGAGCGCCAGGTCTGCCGCGCGCTTGAAATCCTTACTGTCGTACGCTTCTTCGCTCTGGGCGAGCCGCTGGCGGGCAATGTCGAACGTCAGGGGACGCATCTGAACAACGGCCTCGGGATGGACATGAAGAAAAGCCATCGCGGCGGCAGCAGGCTCCACCCCAACCTCCTTTGCGAGGTCTCCCTCAGTAGTCCGGGTCAAACCGTCCAGAGTCGTGAGCTGGGCACGTACAGCTGCGTTGTCTTTCCAGACCGCTTCGCCGGCCGTGACCTCTTCTTGCTTGTGAGCGAACTGACCAATGTAGAAGGCCAAGGCCCAGCGGTCCGCCTCGGGAAGAGCAGCAAAGCTCACCATAGGCGTGCCCTCGATACCTTGACTGATAGCTTGGTACAAGGCGAAGACGCTGCGTTCACGAGCGCGAGCTTGGTCGGTGAAGGCCACTGGCCGCGGCTCAAGGCGAACGCCCAGTGGTCCATCTCCATTTCCGCTGGCACCATGGCACGCCGCACATTGGGCTTGGTAGATAGCGGCTGCGGCTGCCACGTTTGGCGGAGCGCTTGGTGAGGACGCGACCGGATAGACGGCGAGAAGGCGATTGCCCAACGATTTGGCGAGCGTTGCCACACGTGCCGGGTCTTCCAGGGCATCGATGGCGGCCGCAAGGACTCCCGCCTCTTTCACCAAAGCAGGTTGTTCCGGATGAGCGTCCAAGGCGGCGAGCTTCGTTTGGCTGGTCTTGACAAACTCGCGCATCTCCGCGAACTCGGAAGCATTGAGGACAGCACCGTCCTTGACCGCTCCGCGGTAGTCCACGGCCAAGTAGTCAAGGATTTGCCAGATGCGACGTACGTCAGATTCGGCGGCGCTTGCGGTCATCGCAAGTAAGAGGAGCGCGGCACATACGGCGGCTCGATGGATGAGTTTCAGGAAGCCGAGCATTTCCAAAACCAATGCAAATGGGAATTATTCTAGTTTCCAATTACGCATCGGAAGCGACTACTGAGTAGGCCGCAGGGCTAATCCCCTCTCTTGGTTGACTCTCTAGCGACTAGAGGGTTTTCAATCTTGAAACGCGCGTTCCAGGGGAGCCTCAGGCATGCACACCTTTGACATGCCGCCTCGAAACGGGCGGATTCTCCCCGGTGGTCTGCCGCAAAGATTCGAGCGCGCCGCACTCCCCGATACACCCGCCGCCGGCGCAAGCGCTTCGGATTTCCTGAATCTGACGCTTGAGCAGGGTGAGTTCGGAAATCCGCGTCTGCACGTGGCGAACATGGTCTTCAAGGAGCGCATTTACCTCGTCACACGGGCGGCCGGGGTCATCCTGCAGATTCAGCAGGATTCGGATTTCAGAATGCGCCATATCGAGCGAGCGGCACCTCAAAATAAAGCGCAACCGCTTTTCGTGAGTCTCGTCGTAGGTTCTATAGTTGTTTGCGCATCGCTTAGGCGACTGCATCAGGCCTTCGCTCTCGTAATAACGAATGGTCTCCACCTGGCAGCCTGCGCGCGCGGCCAACTCTCCAATCTTCATGCGATTTCCTTCTGTTTGACTCTATACCTACTATAGGCTTTCAAATGGAGGCAATCTAGGAGTTCACTATGGGGGTCCCCTCGTTTTCAGTGCAATAACTGGCGGTACGCAAACCCAGCACTGGCGCGGGGGTGGTGTTGGTAGATCGTTGATTCTGTTGGCTTTCCTGTTCACTTCTCAAACGGGTATCGTGGCCTCCCGCTAATGGGGTTCACGATGCAGGACTGGCAAACGACGTTTTTGGGGATGCGTGAGCTGCCCCGCGATATCAGTGACTTCGAGATGAAGGCGTTTTTCACCTTCGATGGTGCAGAGCGCGAGGCAATCAATGCGCGCCGGGGTGACGCCCACAAGCTCGGTCTGGCGCTGCATATCGGGTTTTTGCGCATGAGTGGCCGCCTGCTGT
>NZ_JADZ01000025.1 GCF_000518645.1 Curvibacter gracilis ATCC BAA-807
TCCTTCATCCGCTGGGCCTCGCCGGTCGTGACGCCTTCACGCACGCCAGCATCGACCTCGGCACGCTTGACCCACTCGTTCAAGGTCTGCGGCACACATCCAATCTTCGGCGCGATGGACTCGATAGCCGCCCACAGCGACGGGTACTCCCCACGGTGCTCCTGCACCATCCTCACCGCGCGCTCACGCACCTCGGGTGAGAACTTGTTCGACTTGCTCATGGCTCAATCCTCTCAGAGTGTTGAGCCTCCTCAAAATCCGGGGCGATTCAGTACGACTCTGACCGTTTGGGTGAGGTGCGGAACTTCGCCACCAGCCCCAACATTCAGATCATGGTCATCACGATTCAGGCGATGGTCAAGTTTGGTGATGAAAACGCCGCTGCGGCAGAAGAGGCGAACGAGGCCATCCGCCGCGAGAAGTCAAAAAACAAGATGTATCGGACAAGTGAGAAGACAGGTGGAGAACGTCCCATCGACTTGATTCGCAACACCCGGCCGATCCTGATCGTGGACGAACCACAGAGTGTGGATGGCGGTAGTGATGGTAAGGGCAAGAAGGCCTTGGGCCTGATGAACCCGCTGTGCTCCTTGCGCTATTCCGCCACACACGTGGACAAGCACAACATGGTCTACCAGCTGGATGCTGTGGACGCCTACGAACAGAAGTTGGTAAAGCAGATCGAGGTGGCGGCGGCCACCGTGCAAGGTGGCAACAACAAGCCCTACGTGAAGCTGCTGGCCGTCAAAAGTAAGAAGGGGCTCATCACCGCCAGCATCGAGGTGGATAAAGAGAATGCGGCGGGCGCGGTGCGCCGCGAGACCATCACGGTGCAAGACGGTTTCGACCTTGAACAGGAAACCAAGCGCCCGCTGTACAGCGACATCCGTATTGGTGAAATCCGTACAGCCAAGGGCAACCAGTTCATGGAACTGAAAGTGCCCGGCAGCGAAGTCTTTTTGCGTGTGGGTGATGCATGGGGTGATGTGGATGCATCTGCCGTGCAGCGCGAAATGATCCGCCGCACCATCAAGGAACACTTGGACAAAGAGAAGCGCCTTCGCCCGTTGGGTGTGAAGGTGTTGAGCCTGTTCTTCATTGACGAGGTGGCGAAATACCGCCAGTACGATGACCAAGGCAACGCGGTGAAGGCCGAATACGCCTTGATGTTTGAAGAGGAATACAAGCGGTGGGCAAGGCACCCCGATTACCAAAGCCTGTTCAACGAGATTGACCTAACCGCCGCAGCCGAAGAAGTGCACAACGGCTACTTCTCCATCGACAAGAAAAAGGTGGGCGGCAAGACGGTGGAAATGGTGAAGGACACCAGTGGCAGCACCGCCGCCGATGACGACACCTACAACCTCATCATGCGCGACAAAGAGAAGTTGCTGAGCTTCGAGTCGCCACTGAAATTCATCTTCTCGCACTCTGCCTTGAAGGAAGGCTGGGACAACCCCAACGTCTTCCAGATTTGCAACTTCTCGACGCGCGAGACGGAACGTTGGCGGCGTCAGACCATTGGCCGCGGACTGCGCCTGTGCGTGAACCAGCAAGGCGAACGGCTGCGCGGCTTCGAGATCAACACCTTGACCGTGATCGCCACGGAAAGCTACAAACAGTTCGCAGAAAAACTGCAGAAAGACTACGAGGACGCCGGCATCGACTTTGGCATCGTCAAGCCACATGTCTTCTCTGCGATTTCTGTGAAGCAAGAAAACGGCGAACTTGCCGCACTGGGCTTCGAGGCATCCAAAACCTTGTGGACGCACCTCAAGGTGCAGGGCTACATCACCGACAAGGGCAAAGTCCAAGATGCATTGAAGACCGCCTTGAAAGACGGCACCTTGGTGCTGCCCGCCAACTTTGAAGCCCAGCGAGCACAAATAACGGGTGTGCTGAAAAAGCTGTCAGGCAAGCTGGAGGTGAAGAACGCCGATGAGCGCAAGCAGATCGCGGTGCGCAAGTCGGTGCTGGTGAGCCCCGAGTTCAAAGCCTTGTGGGATCGCATCAAGCACAAGACCACGTACCGCGTGCACTTCGACAACGAGAAGTTGATCGAGAAGTGCATCGAAGCCTTGAACGACATGCCCCCGGTGGCCAAGACCCGCCTGCAATGGCGCAAGGCCGGCATCGAGATTGCCAAGTCTGGCGTGGGCGCCATCGAGAAGGCCGGAGCGGACAACGTCACGCTGAACGAGACCGACATCGAGTTGCCCGATTTGCTAACAGAGCTGCAGGACCGCACCCAGCTCACGCGCAAGACGATTGCACGCATCCTGACCGAGAGCACGCGCCTGAACGAATTCAAGCGCAACCCTCAGCAGTTCATCGAGCTGGCGGCCGACTCCATCAACCGCTGCAAACGGCGCTCCCTGGTCGAAGGTATCAAGTATCAGCGGCTGGGTGACGACTCGTACTGGGCACAGGAGCTGTTTGAAGACCCCAAGAACGTGCTGATGGGCTACTTGAACGAGCACAACGCGCGGATGAACGCCGAAAAATCGGTCTACGAGCACGTAGCCATTGATTCAGCGGTGGAGTGGGAGTTTGCCGACCAGCTGGAAAAGAACAACGCGGTCAAGGTCTACGCCAAACTCCCGAGCTGGTTCAAAGTGCCGACACCCTTGGGCAGCTACAACCCCGATTGGGCCGTATTGATCGAACGCGATGGGCACGAGCGCCTGTACTTCGTGGTGGAAACCAAGAGCAGCCTGTTCGACGATGACCTGCGCGACCGTGAAGGCGGAAAAATCAAGTGCGGCACGGCGCACTTTAAGGCGCTGGCGGTGGGAGAGAACCCGGCTGTCTACGGGAAGTTCACGGATGTGGATGGACTGCTTTCGTATGAAACACGCTGACTTACGCCAAGTCCAACAGAGAGAACATGAGGCATCAATATGGACTTGATTAGATTGATGCTAGTACTTGCCTGCATGGCACCGCTATTCATCCTCATGGCCATACGTGGAGTTGGAATTGTGCCTTGGGAAATTTATTTCCCTGTGTTTATCGGGTTTGCGCTAATTCCCAATCTCATTCTTGCAGCCAGGCTATTCATTGCCACCAAAAATAATGACCGAAAGAGAATTCGCGTCACAAATTCGACCGACAACAGAGAGCAGCTTATAACCTACATATTTGCGATGCTTCTCCCGCTTTTTCAATCTTCGGTATCCACGGAACAAGATCTGTATGCAGCTTTGTGCGCTCTGCTTTTCGTGGTCTACATTTTCGGACACATGGAGCTGTACTACATGAATTTTTTCTTTGCGTTGGCTGGGTACCGCATTCTTTCCATTCGACCCGACTCTGCATCGGGGAACTTATCCGTTTCGCATGTTTTGATAACCAAGAAGACATCAATATCGAGCACGACAGACATCAAACCTCTACGGGTTACCGACTTCTTGCTTTTTGACAAGTAAAAATCATCTATCAGGGTTAAAGATGAATTTCGATCCGCAAAACGTCACACTCATCACGCTCTATGGGTACTTTGAAGATGCACAATCCCAAAACCCTCGACATATTCAAATTCCAGTTGACCCACAAGTTCAAGGAGAATTGAAGGCGATGCTTGCCGAGACGATTGCTCGTCTTGGCCTCCCGGCAAGCGCGCCCAATATGGACATATTCGATCCTGCAGAGAAATATGGATCAGAAGAACAACTAAAGATCTCGCTTACAACGCCGTATTTGCAGGACCTTGCCGCAGTTGTTGCCCTTACGAATTTACCAAGCAACGCCAACGCCCTAATTCAGGTTGCCGAGCTGGATTATTACTACGCGATATTCACCGACAATCAACATCGAAACTTATACGCGTTTCGCCGAGCCGGTCAATTCAAAGGGGTAACCAGATCAAAATTAGCCTGGGTTAACGGTGGCTTGTTAACAATGGTAACTAATCACATCTTTAGACTGGATATCGATTTTGATTATTTTGTTGCCGACCAGGATGTTTTTATCCTTCGTCCGAGCGGATTCGAATACACAACAAACGTTGGCGCTCAAATTCTGCAGGCATCGGCAGCAAATGCTCAAAGCATCGCTGCGTCTGTTAACTACCTCGATGTAACTGGCATTTCCGCGTATGCCAGTACGCACAAGAAGTCCGCACGACTCCTCGCCGCTATCAAGGGAAGAAATGACCTGCATCTGATTGATAGAAATTTGCTTGTCCAAGCCTGCCAAAACTATGGTGTGCAAATTCAGAACGCCAACCAAGGTCAACTTGCCCCAGACGCCGGCCACGAGCATGATTTTCTCTGCATTCTTGATCGTCGCGCTTACACAGCCAACTTGATACCCAATCAGCCAGAAAAGTATGAGGCTGCAAGTCGCGTCCAGAAATAATCAGCCCGCTGCAGGAGTCTGAAATAACTCCAATGAACTATCGATATAGACGGCAGTTCATTGCTACTCTAGACGTTCGGCCTTGCCAAAGTTACACTGTAATCGATCTTTGCGGCAGGCGCTGATAACTTGAAAAAACAGCGCATACCGTGCCGTGCCGCGAAACTGTCGCAGCCACAATAAAACTCTGAATGAAAAGCCAAGTCGGGCAACTGACTTGGCTTTTTCTATTTCCGATGGCGTTGTCGTTGTTGCATATATAGCGGACAACCCATTTTGGGAGCCATAGCCGTGCAAACAAAATCTCATAGCGCCTCGTTTTTGTCCCCGCGCTTCACGCTCGGCCAAATCGTGGCCACGCCAGCCGTGCTTGAGCACCTTGAGCGGCACGGCGTCAATGCAAGCGAATATCTGAACCGCCATGTGCGGGGCGATTGGGGCGATTTTCCATCCGAGGATGCGAAGGAAAACGAATTAGCGGTCACGCGTCGCCTGCGACTGCTTTCAAGCTACCCCATCCCTGGCGAGCGAGTTCGGATCATTACCGAAGCGGATCGCAGTTTGACTTGCCTCTTGTTTCCGAGCGAGTATTGAAATGCAGCGATGCACCGAGCATTTTCATTCGGGCGACACGGAGCGGCCAATGCGCGACTTGCTGTTGCAGTTGCCGCTGTTGTCGGCGCAGTCGGTAGCACCAATCGTCAAGGATGCCGTCCGGCGCGTTGGCGGCGACCCTTCTGCAGTGAGCGGCCACAGCTTACGCGCGGGCTATTGCACCCAGGCTGCAATGGCAGGACTTCAGCCTTGGCAGATTCGTGACCAGACCGGCCACAGCAGCGACTTGATGCTGGCCCGGTACATCCGGCCGGTAGCCAAGAGGAAGTTGCCAAGCCTGCTGTGAGGGCACCTGCACCGGCGCAGAAATCAAAAATTTTTGAGCAACGGCGCGGCAGACGATTTTTGGGCCGATCTCTAACCTTTCATCTGTTGCCGATCCGAGCAACGTTTTTACTGAAAGGTCTGTTATGTCCAAGTCTCAAGCCAAGTCCACTCCCATGACCAGCCAAGCTGCTGCACGCATCCAATCAGCCACTGCCAAGGCAAACGGCGGCCAAGTGAAAGCAAGCAGTTTTGCAGCCGTTGCACAGCGTGCCGCTGCGGGCAACCAAGGCGGCGCAACGAAGGGTTCCAAATAATCACTCAATGGTTGACACCCGTTCGGGTGTCAACCAACCTTTACCATGAGATACAGCAACAACAAAGAAGTCGCCGCCTTGGTGCGGACACTGGTCAATACAGGGTGGCGGTACATGAATGGAAAAAAGCACGGAAAGATCATCGCGCCGAACGGCAGAAAGCTGGCAGTGCCAGGAACACCCAGCGATTGGCGAGCAAGCATGAACTTCCAGCGGGATGTCCGCCGTCTTGCGTTGATCGCCCAATCATGACAAAAGCTCTGCCCCCATACCCCAGGTTTGGCGAATGCATCGCCGTGCTGGCTGGCACACTCGATATCAACAAGGCCGGTAGCGATGTTGGACGTCTGGCCCGCGAAGGTGACTTCGACTGGGAGAAGCTGGACGGAGTCATCAACGAGGTTCTGGTCGATGGCAGTAGACGGGTGATTGGCGATGCCGCCCAAAGCATCCTTTTGCCGTGGCTCGTCTCCGTCAGAGAGGCCTACACGCGCGTGGTGTTGGATGTGCCACTGGACTCATTGGGAAGAAGCGATGCGCAGCCAATCCTGATGGAGAAGTTTTTTGTGCCCGCTGCGGCGAATCTGCTACAGCAGATCCACAACGCCATGCCGGGTCCAAGCCTCCAGCTGTTGCTTGCGAAAGAGCTTGATCCTGTCCAGGTGGCGCTCGAATGGCTGGACAGCCTTGTTGGTGGCCCCGTTGAAAAGCTCCTTTACCCAGGAAGCACTGGGTCAGCCCGTACTGAGCAGGAGAAGGTGCGCAAGTGGCGCAATGGCATCGACTTACCTTCCTCACAGAGCATTCAGCTGTTTTGCAGGAAGCTGGACGAATGCTGGAGGAAGACCCCGTCTTGCGCCACTTGGCTGCTGATTGCTTCGGCTCTGGCTCGACTGGAAAGGCAAACGGCAGGATCGGTACGGCCATTGATGCTCTCTCACCCTGATCACAGCTCACCCGTTGGAAACTCCATCCACGCAATTCTTAGCGAGTTGGTCAAGAGCGCAGGAAGCATTTGGCCGGAACTGGCAGAGCCCGGCAGGAAACTTTGGCACGACCTACAACGCACATCACCGAAACAGGTTGGCGATCAGGATCGAACTTGGCGTGAAATCCAATCACTCGAATCGACAGCCGCAGCGATTGATCCAGAAGGCCGTTCGGCTTACCACTACGAGTGGATGAAAGGTCGCTGGCATGCGATGTCGGGGCAGTATCAAGAGGCGCTCCCACACTACGAGCAGGCCTTTGAACTCGCTTGCTACCGTGCAGGGCACCAAATCAAAGAGCTTGTCTCTGAAGGATCTTGCATCGCGGCTTTTCTAGGCAAAAAGCCATTCTTGAAGCGGTTGAAGCATGTGGGAATCGCGCTCGGCCTATTTCGCAAACCTGAGAGCGGAACCGTGCTCGAAGACTGGGAGTTCGATCAGTTTGCACAACAGCTGTCGATCCGGTTTCCAGCTCAAGGGCGCTTTGTTGAAAGCCAGAACGATCTGTCCGCTCAACCCATGGAGGGTTGGCTGTTCATTGACAAGGACACCCTGTCCAAGACGCTGCCGGACCTCAAAGCCGTGAACCGTGTTCGGGCGGTGCACTTCGCCAACGGAGCAGTTCGGCGCTGGCCACAGCTTCGACTCTTTGCTACATTCGGACTGATTGAGCAAACCAAAGCCTTGCTTGATGCCGGCGCCTCGGTAGACGATCTGGACAGCTCTGGGGCATCCGCCCTTCTCTGCGCCCTGCAACACGCGGAGGCAACGGGGCAGCGTGAGGTCGTTGACTTGCTACTGGCTCAGCCACACCACATAGCGACGATCAATGCGCCGACCCAGAGAAAACGGCTGACACCTTTGATGTGCGCCATCGACCTCGGTTGGCCGCACGTGGTCGAGGCTCTGGTCGCGCAAGGTGCCGACGTTGAGAAGCGAGCGTTGACCGACAACCAGTCACCGCTCTACTACCTGGTGAGCCAATTGTTCCACAAAATCAATCCGGCACGCATGGCGTCCAGCTTGTTGGAGAAGATGATGGAAGAGCCTGATGTTGTTCTGCAAGATACCTTGCGGCGCTTCGGTGTGGGGATGGCGGGCACTTTTGGATCGGATGTATCTGGCCCACGCTCGCACCCTGAACTTGCCATTGCGGCAACCAAGCTGTCGGTCAGCAGGCATATCACAAGACATACCGTTTCCAACCTGATGCGAATTGCCGCTGATCTATTGAAAGCTGGTGCGAACCCCAATGCGCCACACACGTACCCTGTACCAGGCCGAACACCACTGATGCTGGCGGCAGAGATCGACCTGATCGAGCTGTTTGACTTGATGATTCGGCACGACGGCAATCCTCTGATCCCCGATTCGATGGGCCAGAACTGCAACGGTATTGCAATCGCTTTTGGATCACGAAATGTGTACAACTATCTCCAGCGGAATTGATCGTTCCAATGCGGGTTAGGGTGGTCTTGCTGATATGACCCGCCTAAACCATCAGGAGAAACAGAGCCTGCGCCCGAATGTTCGAATGGATATCAGGCCGCACAAACCAACCAGCCCGCCCCTCACTCCCCCCGCGCCTCCCTCATCAACCCACTCTCATCCGTCACCACCCCAATCACCTTGGCCAGTTGCCGGCTCACGCTGATGTAGTAGGCGTGGCCGAGTCGGCTGTCGAAGCAAAGTAAGTCACCGCACCTTTTGACCGCATCTGACGTTTCGGCAAGCCATCTGACCCCGGGGATTGATCTTGGCGCCCTATCCTGCCGCTGGGATCAAGCCGCCGCGGCGAGCCAGAGGATTGGCCCCGCGTGATGGTTAGACGCCTGCTCAGTGTGAAGCGATGTGCCTTGAGCCAATGAAAGCTGGCTTTAATTGTTGCAAGTTAAATTAAAGAATACTTTAATCAGGCTGTACTCTTCTCAAGGCCGCTTTCAATGAAACGCCTCACCGGGACCTATTCGATTTCCACGACATTGGGCGAGTCGGTGCGCGCATTCGTGCCCCATGCCTTGCCACCGTCTGATCCAGGCCTGGCGCCCGAGGTATTTGCCGACCTCAACCGGCAAGCCGAGCTGGCGCTCGCACGTTTAGCGGGTGTGTCTGGCTTGGTGCCTTCGGTTGACTGGCTGTTGTACAGCGCCATCCGCAAGGAGGCACTTCTCACGTCGCAGATCGAGGGCACACAAGCCACGCTGACAGATCTGTTCGATGAAGAAGCGGGCTTCAAAGTCAACAATACCGACGATGTGGAGGAGGTGACCAACTACCTTCGTGCTTTTCGTTGGACTCAGGAGCAGCTCCGCGATCCCAAAGGGCTGCCCATCAGCGTGCGGCTGTTGTGCGAGGCACACCGTCGCCTGCTTGACGGTGCTCGCGGCGCAGGCAAGCAACCGGGCGAGCTGCGTCGGTCACAAAACTGGATCGGTGGCACACGGCCCGGCAATGCGATTTTCGTACCCTCTCCGCCGGAGCAGGTTCCCACGCTGTTGACCGACATGGAAAGGTTCATTCATGACTCCGCGACGGATTTGCCGCCGATGGTCAGGGTGGCTCTGATCCACGCGCAGTTTGAAACCATCCATCCATTTCTCGACGGCAACGGACGCATTGGCCGGCTGCTGATCGCCGCCCTGTTTGAGCACTGGGGGCTGTTGTCCGAGCCCTTGATGTACCTCAGTGGCTACCTCAAGCAACACCAGGCTGAGTACTACCGTCGCTTGTCTGCCATCCGCACGGAGGGAGATTGGGAGTCTTGGATCCGGTTCTTTCTGGAAGGCGTGGCTATCTCTGCGGGCGACGCTGAAAAAAGCATCATTGAAGTGGCCAGCCTCGTGGCCAGTGATCGCAGACGCTTGTTGCAATCCACCAAGGCCGGCCCGGCGAGCTATCGGCTGTTCGAAATGCTGCCGATGATGCCGCGCTTCACCATCGAACGCGTTCGCCAGCAACTTGACACCAGCTTCCCCACCGCAACGGCAGCGGTCAAGGTATTGGAAGAGCTGGGCGTCGTGATGGAAATGACTGGGCAGAAGAAAAACCGGATTTACAGCTATCAGGCCTACGTTGAACTGCTCTCGCGGTGATAGACACCCGTAAGCCCGTACGAGCTTCACGCCTGGTTTTCGCCGATCTTGCCCAGCCCCAAGCACCAGACGACACAGAGCGTGCGCCTGATTGATCGAATGGACATCTGGCCGCGCAAACCAGCCAGCCCACCCTCACTCCCCCCTGGCCTCCCTCATCAACCCACTCTCATCCGTCACCACCCCGATCACCTTGGCCAACTGCCGGCTCACACTGATGTAGGCGTGGCCCAGGCGGCTGTCGAAGTACAGCGAATCACCCCGGCCCAGGGGCAGGCATTGGCCGTCTTCAAAGTGCACTTCGATGGCGCCTGAGAGCACGTACACAAACTCTTCGCCGGGGTGGCGGGCAAAGTCTTGCGGGCCGGTGATGCGGCGGGCGTGCACGGTGCCCAGGGTGGGGATCATTTTTTTGCCCACGGCCTGGGTGCCCAAAAACTCGTAGGCAAAGGCCGGGCCCTGGTAGACCACGCCCTGGCCGGCGCGGGTGAGCACGGGGCCTTGTTGCAGGGGGCTGGGGGCTGGCTGCTGGGGGGCTGTGGCGTCGTCGGCCTTGGCAAACATCGAGCCCATGTCCATCTGCAAGGCCTGGCCCAGGGCGGCAAAGTTGTCGTAGCCCAGGGCCAGTTGGCCGCGCTCGGCGCGCGAGATGGTGGTGATCGACACGCCCGATCGCTCTGCCACCTGGGCCAGTGTCCAGCCCTTTTGCTTGCGCGCCTGGCGCAGGCGTTGGCCAAAGGTGTCCCGGTCCAGGGCGTTTTGTTGCGAGGGGGCGGGCATGGTGGGGTGGGTGGGGCAGGGGATGTGAGGCAGGGCTTGTGCGGTGATTTTGCCAGTGGCAGGCCGTTTGCGTGGGGTTTGCGCGGGGTGGGCTGGTGCCTGACTTTTTTGCTGGAAATTTGCGTATATGCAAATTTTTGCCTAGACTGGGTGCCATGACATCACCCACTTCTTCATCGTCTTCAAGCCCTTCCTCCCCTGTGCAGGCCGATTTTCTGGTGCTGGGGGCCGGTATTGCGGGCGCCTCGGTGGCGCATTGGCTGGCGCCGCATGGCAAGGTGATCGTGCTGGAGCGCGAAGACCAGCCCGGCTACCACTCCACGGGCCGTTCGGCGGCCTTGTTCATGGAGAGCTATGGCACGCCGCAGGTGCGGGCGCTCACCTTGGCCAGCCGGGCGTTTTTTGAGCAGCCGCCGGCCGCGTTTGGCGAGCACCCCTTGCTGAGCCCGCGCGGCGTGCTGTTTGTGGCAGCCCCGGGCCAAGAGGCCGAGTTGGCGGCGCATTGGGCGGTGCTGCAGGCCATGGCGCCGAATGCGCGCCAGCTCAGCCCCGAGCAGGCCTGTGCCATGGTGCCCGCGCTGCGGCCCGATCAGGTGGTGGGCGCGGTGTACGAGCCCGATGCCGCCGACATGGATGTGCATGCCATCCACCAGGGTTACCTGCGCAGCATGCGGCAGGCGGGCGGCCAGCTGGTGTGCAACGCCGAGGTGGATCAGTTGCAGCGTGTCGGTTCGGCCTGGCAGGTGCGCGCCAGTGGCGTGGTCTACCAGGCCCCGGTGGTGCTCAATGCCGCGGGCGCCTGGGCCGATGTGCTGGGCGCCCTGGCGGGGGCACAGCCCCTGGGGCTGGAGCCGCGCCGGCGCTCGGCCTTCACCTTTGCGCCGCCCGCAGGCCTGAGCGTGGCGGCCTGGCCGGCGGTGATCGGTGCCGGTGAAGACTGGTACATCAAGCCCGATGCGGGCATGTTGCTGGGCTCGCCGGCCAATGCCGATCCGGTTCCGCCGCAGGATGTGCAGCCCGAAGAGATGGACATCGCCCTGGCCCTGTACCGCATCGAAGAGGCCACCACGCTGAGCATCCGCCGCCCGGCGCGCACCTGGGCCGGCCTGCGCTCGTTTGTGGCCGATGGCGATCTGGTCGGCGGCTTTGATGCGCAGTTGCCGGGGTTTTTCTGGGTGGCGGCGCAGGGGGGCTATGGCATTCAAACCTCGGCCGCCATGGGCGAGGCCTGTGCGGCGCTGGCGCGGGGCCTGCCGCTGCCCGATCGGCTGGCGGGCTTTGGCTTGACGGCGGCGATGCTGTCGCCGGCGCGTTTGCGCCAGGCTGGGGCCTGAGCGCGGCACTTGGCCTTCCCTGGCCTCCGATCTGAGGCCCGACCCTGTGCAACAAGTCCGCCCTGGACCGCGCATCGATGGCCCTGAGCGGGGTATTTGTGATGAAATGCCACCCAGTTACAAATAATCGATGTGCCGGGCCGGGCCCTTGTTGAAAAAGGGGGCTGGCCCAGGCCGCTGAGGGGTTCACATGAAGTTTCTGATGGCTGTGGTGTGTGCGTCGGCGCTGTTGGCGGCTGGCGGGGTGCAGGCGCGGGGCGAATCGGGCCAGGTGCGCCTGTGTCGAGATGCCAACACGCCGGCCGGGCCCGATGCGCGCGGCACGCTGGTGCTCGATGGCCTGATCCGCTTCACCACGGCCCGCACCCCCAAGGAAGAGCGCGAAAAGCACGAGATGCAGGTGGTGACCGAGATCATCGACCCCATCCGCCCCGGCCCCCAATGCTGGGTGCAGGATGCCTGGGTGGCCGAAAACCTGTCGAACGATCCGCTGCCCAAGGCCGGCATGACCTGGCGCGCTTACGCCTTCGTGGATTACGACCGCCTGGTGGATGTGCCGCCCAAGGTGATCGGCAGCCTGGGCCGTGTCACCCGCGTGGGCTTCACGCCCAACCGGGGTTGGGACAACGGCCGGATGGCGTTCACGGTCACGGCGCTGGAAGATTTCAAGGTCATGCCCCGGGTCACCATGGCCCCGGTGGCAGTCGGCAAGCCCTGAGCGGGCTGATGGCTTGACGGGCTGATGGCCAGCCTGAGGGGCTGGCCCGGCTCGCGGGCGCAGCCTGGGCCTCAGGCCGCCGGGATTCGCAGCAGGTCTTCGTCGCTTTCGTCGCCGCTCTTGATCCAGTACAGCACGCAGCGGTGCAGCACCTCGCCCTGCAGCCACGAGGGCAGGGGGTTCCAGTCGCCATTCGGGTCGTGCTTGGCAGGGTCCCAGGGCGCGTCCTGGTAGCCCTCGTTGAGGGCGTAGTGCACCAGCGCGTGGCTGGCTTTCTCGGTGATCAGGCGGTGCAGGCCGTCGTAGGCGGCACCCACTTCACCCACCGGGTCGTACAGCAAGGTGTTGGGCATCTTGAGCATCTCATCGGTCGTCAGGGGCTGGGTCATGGGTGGGTTCCTTGCGGTTCTGGTGTGGGGTTCAGCCCAGTTCGTAGATCTGGGTGAGCTTCTGGGCCAGCTCTTGCACGCGGGCGGCCACCGGGCCTTCGCCCTCCAGCCCGTCGCGCTCAAGCCGGCAGTGCTCGATCATCTGCAGCTTCAGGTAGGCGTCGCCCATCACGGCTTCGCTGCGCCCGCCCGGAAAGGTCAGGTTCAGCAGGCCGTGGCCTTGGTGTTGCGGGTCGTCCAGCGGGGTCACGACCACGCCGCTCAGCACATGGATGGCCATTTCGCGTTCTTGGGCCGGCTTGAACTGCAGCAATTGCTTGAGCGCGTAAACCATGCGCTGGCTGCGGGTGTCGGTCGGATCGGGAATGTGTTTCAAGGTCATCAGAGGTACAGGCGGTTAAAGATGTTAATCGGACGGCGATTGGTCTCAAATTACCAGTCTTGCGTGACACTGGCCAGCCCAAACCGTCAAGAAGGTGACGAAATCTCGCTTTCGGTCCCAGCGCCCGGCCAGGCACCGGCCTGCGATGCCAATTGCGCCGCAGCCTGGGCGGCCTGGGCCCCCAGGTAGCTGTGGAACGCCGCCGCCAGCGGTGACAGCCGCTTGCCCTTCAGGTACACCATGTACCAGTGCGCGTGCATGGGGAAGCCCTTCACGTCGAGCACGGTCAGGGCCTCGTCCACCCGGTGCTCGCCCAGCGCGTGCTCCGACACCAGGGCCAGGCCCAGCCCGCCGGCCACCGCCTGCATGATGGCCTCGTTGCTGCCCAGCTCCAGCCGCACCTGGGGCTTGAAGCCCAATTGGCTCAGATGCGCATCGCCGGCCAGCCGGGTGCCCGAGCCGCGCTCGCGCAAGATGAAGCGCTCGTTCGCCAGCTCGCTCAGCTCGATGTGCTTCACCCCCGCCAGCCGGTGCGTGGCCGGGGCAATCACCACCAGGGGGTTGGGCATGAACACCTGCTGCTCGATGTCCAAGTCGGTGGGCGGCATGGACATGATGCACAGGTCGTCCAGGTTGTCGCGCAGGCGTTGCAGCACGCCGTCGCGGTTCAGCACCTGCAGGGCAATGTCGATGTCGGGGTGGCGCTGGCAGAAGGCGCCCAGCATGCGCGGCACAAAGTACTTGGCGGTGCTCACCACCGACACGCGCAGGCGTCCGCGCTGCAGGCCTTTCATGGCGTCGATGCGTTGGGTCAGGCCGCTCCATTCGTCCACCATGTTGCGCGCGCTGCGTGCCAGCTCTTCGCCGGCCTGGGTCAGAAACAGGCGTTTGCCCACCTGCTCGTACAGGGGCAGGCCCAGGGTTTCGCTCAGCTCCTTGAGCTGCATCGACACCGTGGGCTGGGTCACGTGGCAGGCCCGGGCGGCGGCGCTGATGCTGCCCTGATCGGCCAGGGCCAGAAACAACTGAAGTTGCCTGAAGCTCACATGCATAGAGTTTGCTCGATGGTTATTGGCCTAAAAACTGATTTTACTTAATGGGTTGGGCTTCCTAACATCGGCGCATTGAGGAGTCATTCATGCAAAACCTGTTGGATCCAGCCATTCTGTTTTTTGTCTTCGGGGTGTTGGCCGGCCTGGTGCGCTCCAACCTGGAGATCCCGGCCGCGGTGTCGCGTTTTCTGTCGCTGTACCTGCTGATGGCACTGGGCCTGAAGGGCGGCTTTGCGCTGGCCCACTCGGGCTTCAGCGGCGAGGTGCTGCACAGCCTGTTCTGCGCGGTGCTGCTGGCGCTGGCCGTGCCGGCCCTGGGCTACCTGGTGCTGCGCCGCCTGCTGAAGCCCTTTGATGCCCTGGCCGTGGCCAGCACCTATGGCTCGGTCAGCGCCGTCACCTTCATCACAGCGGTGGCCTACCTGGAGCGCAATGGCCTGCCCTACGGCGGCCACATGGCCGCCGCCATGGCCTTGATGGAGTCGCCGGCCATCGTGCTGGCCGTGCTGATGGCCAACCACCTGCGCCAGGCCCGCACGGCCGGCTCGGTGCAGCTCAACGGGGGCGGCACCGCCAGCCTGGGCGGCGCTGGCTGGGGTGGCGGCGGGGCGCCGGGCAACCGCATCGGCCACCTGCTGCACGAGTCGTTCACCGATGGAGCGCAGCTGCTGCTGCTCGGGGCCATGGTGGTGGGCCTGGTGTCGGGGGATGCGGGCAAGGCCGCCATGCAGCCCTTCTCGGGCGACTTGTTCAAGGGCATGCTGGCTTTCTTCATGCTCGACATGGGCCTGAACGCGGCGCGCCAGCTGCCCCAGTTGCGCGGGCAATCGCCCTGGGTGCTGCTGTATGCCGTGCTGGGGCCGTTCACCCACGCCTTTCTGGGCCTGGGCCTGGCCTGGCTGGCCGGTTTGCCGGCCGGTGATGCGGGCCTGCTGATGGTGCTGGCGGGCAGCGCCTCGTACATCGCCGTGCCGGCCGTGCTGCGCTATGCCGTGCCCGAGGCCAACCAGGCGCTGTACTTCGGCCTGTCGCTGGGTCTGACCTTTCCGCTCAACGTGCTGCTGGGGGTGCCGTTCTACATGCAGGTGGCGCACGCGGTGCTGGGCTGAGGGGTCTGGGCCGAGGTGGATGGGGCCTTGTCATGAAGCGGACACATGGGGTGGGTACGTTATCGGGGCTTTGCTTCATAAGGCCCCGCTTTGATCTCTGACGACGACCTCATCCGCCGCATCCACCAGGAAGCCCACGACAGCTACGACGAAGAGCTCGAGCTGGAGCTGGAAGACCGCGACATCGACCAGTACACCGGCGGCGCCGAGTCGGTTCAGACCAGCGAGTACCGCGAACTGCGCCGGCTGTATTTCCGTGAGCTGTTCCGCCTGCAGGGCGAACTGGTCAAGCTGCAAGACTGGGTGGTGGCCACGGGCCACAAAGTGGTGATCGTGTTCGAGGGGCGCGATGCCGCCGGCAAGGGCGGCGTGATCAAGCGCATCACCCAGCGCCTGAACCCGCGCGTGTGCCGTGTGGCGGCCCTGCCGGCCCCCAACGACCGCGAGCGCACCCAGTGGTACTTTCAGCGCTATGCGGCCCACCTGCCGGCCGCTGGCGAGATGGTCTTGTTTGACCGCAGCTGGTACAACCGCGCCGGCGTCGAGCGCGTGATGGGCTTTTGCAACGACGACCAGTACGAAGAGTTCTTCCGCTCGGCGCCCGAGTTCGAACGCATGCTGGTGCGTTCGGGCATCCAACTGATCAAGTACTGGTTCTCGATCTCGGACGACGAGCAGCGCCTGCGCTTTCTGGGCCGCATCCACGACCCGCTCAAGCAATGGAAGCTCAGCCCCATGGACCTGGAGTCGCGCCGCCGCTGGGAGGACTACACCAAGGCCAAAGAGATCATGCTCGAGCGCACCCACATCCCCGAGGCGCCCTGGTGGATCGTGCAGGCCGACGACAAGAAGAAGGCCCGCCTCAACTGCATCAACCACCTGCTGAGCCAGATGCCGTATGAAGAGGTGCAGCACCCCACCATCGAGCTGCCCCAGCGCGAGCACCACGAGGATTACCTGCGCAACCCCGTGCCTGAAGACATGATCGTCCCTCAGGTGTATTGAGCCATGGCACCGGATCTGCGGGCCCAGGCCCCCGACCGGACGGGGAGCCCATGAAGCCCCCCCACAGTGCCTCACGCAACGGCCTGATCTGCGGCTACCGCTTCGAGGCCGGCACCCGGGGCCAGGAGCTGGGCCTGGACGAAGCCCTGGAGTGGCTGGCCGCGCCCGGCCCGCGTGCGCCGGGCGAGTTTGTGTGGCTGCATTTCAAGCTCAGCGACGCCGCGGCCGAGACCTGGATCCGCAAGCACCTGCCGGTGGTGCCCGAGTTCTTCGAGGCGCTGCACGAGGGCTCACGCTCCACCCGCATCGAAGACGCCGACGACACCTTGGTGGCCGTGGTCAACGATGTGTCGTATGAGTTTTCTTTCGACCCCTCCGACATCGAGACCCTGTGGGTGCATGTGGGCCCGCACCTGGCGGTGACGGCGCGCCTGCACCCGCTGCGCACCATCGATGTGTTGCGCCAGTCGGTGCGCGAGGGGCATGTGTTCGGCTCGTCGGTGGCGTTTTTGAACCGCCTCATGCACGACCAGGGCGATGTGCTGCTGCGCATCGTGCGCAAGGCCACCCTGCAGGTGGACCATGTGGAAGACCAGTTGCTGCTGGGTCGGCTGCAACGCAAGCGGGCCGAGCTGGGGCAGCTGCGCCGTGTGCTGGTGCGCCTGCAACGCCTGCTGGCGCCCGAGCCCGGGGCCTTGTTCCGCCTGCTGCGCCGCCCGCCGCCCTGGATCACCCCCGAAGACCTGGAGGAGCTGCGCCAGGCCACCGAAGAGTTCTCGCTGGTCATCCGCGACGCGGCCGAGCTGCAAGAGCGCATCCGCCTGCTGCAGGAAGAGATCGAGGCCCAGGTGGGCGAGCAGACCAACCGCAGCGTGTTCACCCTGACCATGGTCACCGTGCTGGCCCTGCCCATCAACCTGGTGGCGGGCTTGCTGGGCATGAACGTGGGGGGCATTCCGCTGGCCGACCACCCCCACGGCTTTGCAGTGATCGTGGGCATTGTGGTCACTTTCACCGTGCTGGCCGGGGCCTGGGCGATCCGGCGGCGCGACGACTGAACGACGGCAGAGCAACGACTGTGCGCGGGCCAGGGCACTGGCCTGCAACGCCTGGCGCTTGCGTCAAAATGGCGGCCGGCCCGCCGTCCCGTGGCGGGCACCGTCATCAGGGGATCTTCATGAGCCAAGCACCCGATCAGCCACAGGGCCACAGCGCCCGTGCGCCCGAGTCCGATTCACCCAGCAGCCCATCGCGGCGGCGCCTGTTGCAGGCCGGGGCGGGTGCCGCGGCCGCAGGCGGCCTGGCCGCCAGCCAGGCGCAAAGCCCCAGCCCGGCGGCCGGGGCCAAACCGGGGCCGGCCCGCTCGCTGCAGCAGCAGTTGCAGCGCCACATCCGGCACGTGGTGGTCATCTACCTGGAAAACCGCAGCTTCAACAACCTGTTTGCCGATTTCCCGGGCACGCTGGAGCCCTTGTCCAGCCTGCCGCCTGAGCGTTTTGTGCAGCGCGACCGCAATGGCCAGCCCCTGCCCAGCCTGCCCAAGGTGTGGGGCGGCATGGTGCCGCGCAGCCAGAGCTTGGGCGGCAAGACCTACATGATCGACGAGGGCAAGATCAGCGGTCTGCCCAACGCCCCCTATGTGCTCAAGGATGCCGAGGGCCAGCCCCTGCCCGAGTCGGTGATCACGCGCGACCTGTGCCACCTGTTCTACCAGAACCAGATGCAGATCCATGGCGGCAAGAACGACGAGTTCGTGGCCTGGTCCGACGCGGGCGGGCTGGTGATGGGCTACTACGGCGCCTCACGCCAGCAACTGGGCCTGTGGAAGCTGGCCCAGCAGTACACCTTGTGCGACCGCTTCTTCATGGCGGCCTTTGGCGGCTCGTACCTGAACCACCAGTTTCTGGTCTCGGGGCGCACGCCCGAGTATTTCAACGCCGCCAACACCGCGGCGCGCAGCCGCATCGCCGTGACCGAAGACGGCCCCACCGGCACCCGCCTGGCGCTGGCGCCCGACAGCCCGGCCTCGGCCCTGGACGGCAAGCCCAAGTACGTGAACGATGGGGCCATCACCCCTGACGGCTACGCCGTCAATACCATGGCGCCGCCGTTCCAGCCCAGCTACATCAAACCGGCCCCGGGGGGCGACCCCACGCTGGCCGACCCCGACGACGCCCGCACCCTGCCGCCCCAGACCTACGACACCATTGGCGACCTGTTGTCGCGCAAGGGCGTCAGCTGGGCCTGGTATGGCGGCGCCTGGCAGGCCGCGCTGGACCACAAGGGCGGGGGCGAGCGGCCCAACTTCCAGTACCACCACCAGCCCTTCAACTACTTCAAGCAGTTCGGCCCGGGCACGGCAGAGCGCGCGCTGCACCTGCGCGATGGCGGCACCGGCGACAGCCCTATCTCCAACCACTTTCTGGCCGATGTGGTGGCCGGGCGGCTGCCTGCGGTCACCTTCTACAAGCCGCAAGGCAATCTGAACCTGCACGCCGGCTATTCGGACGTGGAGTCGGGCGACCAGCACGTGGCCAATGTGATCGAGCACCTGAAGAAGAGCCCGCAGTGGCCCCACATGCTGGTGGTGGTCACCTTTGATGAAAACGGCGGCTGGTGGGACCCGGTGGCCCCGCCTCAGGGCGACCGCTGGGGGCCGGGCTCGCGCGTGCCGGCGCTGCTGGTGTCGCCGCACGTCAAGAAGGGCCATGTGGACCACACCTTCTACGACACCACCTCGATCCTGCGCTTCATCACCCGCCTGCACGGGCTGCCGCAACTCGAGGGCCTGGCCGCGCGCGATGCGGCCTTCCGCGCCCGCGGCGAGCGCCCGCCGGGCGACTTGAGCGCGGCCTTCAGCTTTGCCTGAAACGACACGGCCCGCCAAGGCGGGCCGTTGTGAGGCTGGGGGATCCAGCGGACCGGATCAACCGGCGTGGATCATTCGGGTTCGATCTTCGCGTCGCGCACCACCTTGGCCCAGCGCGGGGCCTCGGCCTTGATCAGGGCGGCAAAGGCTTCGGGTGTGCCGCCGCCCACCTCGTTGCCCTGGCTGGTGATCTTCTGGCGCAGGTCGGGGTCTTGCAGGGCCTTGTTGCCCACGGCGTTGAGCATCTTCACCAGGTCGGCGGGCAGGCCCTTGGGGCCCACCAGGCCTTGCCAGTTGAGCACCTCGACGGCCGCAAAGCCTTGTTCGGTCATGGTCGGCAGGTCGGGCAGCAGCGTGGAGCGGGTCTTGCTGGTGATGCCCAGGGCGCGCATCTTGCCGGCCTTGATCGAGGGCATGGCGGCGTACATCTGCTCGAACATGAAATCGACCTGGCCGCCCATGAGGTCGGTGGCGGCGGCCGAGCCGCTCTTGTAGGGCGCGTGGATCATGTCCACCCCCACGGCGTGCTCGAACAGCGAGCCGCTCAGGTGGTGTGAGCCACCGATGCCGCCCGAGGCGTAGATGATCTTGCCCGGGCTGGCCTTGGCGGCCGCCACCAGGTCTTTCAGGGTCTTGTAGGGCGAGTCGTTGCGCACCATCAGGATCAACGGGCCCTTTTCGATCAGCACGATGGGCGTGATGTCGTTGAAGGGGTCGAAATTGAGCTTCTTGAACAGCGCGTGGTTCACCGACAGCGGGGCCAGGTTGCCCATGCCGAGGGTGTAGCCATCGGGCTTGCCGCGGGCGATGGCTTCAGTGCCGATGTTGCCGCCGGCGCCGGCCTTGTTGTCAATGATGATGGGCTGGCCCAGCAGGGCGCTCATGGCCTTGGCCACCTGGCGCGAGCGGATGTCGGCGTTGCCGCCGGCGGCGTAGGGGCAGATCCAGGTGATGGCTTTGCTGGGGTACTTGTCTTGGGCCAGGGCCAGATTGGCCAGGCCGGGCAGGCTGGCGGCGCCAGCCAATTGCAGCAGGGTGCGGCGTTGCATGAGGGATGTCCTTCGTTTGTCTCTTTGTACCGGCCCACCACAGAGCAGGGGCCACCAAGCCCCACCAATGTAGCGTGCCCAAGCTTTCAGTCGGCTGTCAGAGCGCCATGGGGCTTTTTGCAGATGCTCCACAATCCGGGCTTTGACCGGGGCGGCATCCCCGCTCAAAGCCAATTCAAAGCTTGTTCGGAGCCTGTTCGGAGACCGTTTGATGTTCATGTTGCGTTGCTGCCTGTGCCTGTTGCTCGGATGCGCCTGGCTGTTGCCCGCCCGGGCGGGCGACCGGGTGGCGCTGATCGTGGCCGGGCTGGACAAGCAGATCTACCTGCCGGTGAAGCTGGCCGCCCAACTGGGCTACTTCCGGGATCAAGACCTTGAGGTGGAATTGCTCAGCGAACCCTCAGGGGCCAATGCCGAAGATGTGCTGCTGGTGGGCGCGGCCCAGGGCGTGGTCGGGGCCTACCACCACACGCTGGACCTGCAGGCGCGCGGCAAGGCGGCGCAATCGGTGGTGCTGTTCACGCTGTCGCCCGGCGAGGTGGAGCTGGTGGCCACCCGCCAGGCCGCGGCCATCAGCAGCCCGGCCGACTGGAAGGGGCGCCGCCTGGGGGTGACGGGCCTGAGTTCGGTCACCCATGTGCTCACCCATGCCCTGGCCCTGCGCCAGGGCTTGAAGCCGCAGGACTACACCGTGCTGCCCGTGGGCAGCGGCCCCGCCTTTGCCGCGGCCCTGCGCGAAGGGCGCATCGACGGCGGCATGAGCTCCGAGCCCCTGGCCAGCAGCCTGGTCCAGAGCGGCGAGGCCCGGGTGCTGGTGGACCTGCGCACGCCCGAGTCCACCCAGAAGGCACTGGGGCAGAGCTACCCCTTTGCCGCGCTCTACATGCAGAGCGCCTGGATCAGCAGCCACCCGGGCGAGGTGCAGCGCCTGGTGACGGCGCTGGTGCGGGCGCTGCGCTTCATCCAGCAGCGCAGCCCGGCCGAGGTGGCCGCAGCGCTGGGCCTGCAGGGGGATGAGGCCGCGCTCTACGCCCGGGCCCTGGGCGAAAGCCGGGCCATGTTCTCGGCCGACGGGCTGATGCCCGAGGGCGGCCCGCAGCAGGTTCAGCGCCTGGCCGCGCTGGTGAACCGGCCGCAGCGCGAGCGGCGGCTCGACCTGGGCCGCACCTTCACCAACGACTTTGCGCGCCAGGCCAACGCCAGCCTGGGGCCCCTGAGTTCACCCTGAACTCAGGCCGGGGTGCCGGCCGCCGCAGTTGCGCTGGCGGCGAACGCCACCGTGACGCGCAGCCCCCGCCCCTGGGGGCCATCGCCCAATTGCACGCTGGCGCGGTGGGCCTGGGCGATTTCACGCACGATGGCCAGGCCCAGGCCGCAGCCATCGGATTGCTGGTTGTCCAGCCTGAAGAAGCGCTCGAACACGCGCTCGCGCAGCGCGGGCGGGATGCCCGGGCCGTTGTCTTCCACCTCCAGCAGCACCTGCCCCGGGGGGCGGCGCAGGCGCAGGGTCACGGCGCCGCCCGGCGGGGTGTAGCGCAGCGCGTTGTCGATCAGGTTGGCGCACAGCTCGTGCAGCAGGTGGGCCGAGCCCGTCACCTCGAAGCGTTCCGCCTGGCGCCCATCCGGCCCCTCATGTCCATCCTGCCCCTCGGCTTCGAAGCCCAGGTCGATCTCGCGCTGCGCGGCCAGCAGGGCCAGGCGCTCCAGCACCTCGCGGGCGGTCTGGCCCAGGTCGAGCGGGCTCAGCGTGTCGGGGCGGCTGCGGTTGGCCTCGGCCGCCGAAAAGCTCAGCAGCTGTTGCACCAGGCGCGTGCCGTGCTGCAGCGTGGTCTGGGCGGCGCGAAGGGCCTCCTGGCGGGCGGGCTCGTCGCTCTGCCTCAGGGCAAACACCAGCTGGGTGTTCAGCACCGTCAGGGGGGTGCGCAGCTGGTGGGCGGCATCGGCAATGAAGCGGCTGTGGGCCGACATGTGGTGGTCCAGCCGGGCCGCGTAGTCGGTCATGGCGTCGGCCAGCGGGGCCAGCTCGGTGGGCAGGTGGCGCGAGGGCAGGGGCTCCAGCGTGCCGGGCTGGCGGGCCAGCACCTGGTCGCGCAAGCGTGTCACCGGCCGCAAACCCCGGCGCAGCCCCAGGCCCAACAGCAGCGCCACGCCGGTCAACAGGCCCAACTCGCGCCACAGTGCGCTGCGCCAGATCTCGCCGGCCAGGGCATCGCGCCCCACCAGGGTCTGGGCCACCTCGATCAGCAGCGTGGTCTGCGCGGGGGCGCTGAGCACCGGCTGGCTGAAGGCCACGGCCTGCACGGCCTGCTGGTTCTGCCAGGTGTCGAAGTACACCGCCTCGTCGGGTGCGGGGGGCTGGGGCGGTGGCGGCAGCTCGGGGTAGCCCAGCAGCAGCTCGCCGTTGGCCTGGGTGACGCGGTAGTAGACGCGGTCGGCGTAGGGCGAGGCAAACAGCTCCAGCGCCGCGGGCGGCAGCACCACATTGGGCTGGCCGTCCTGGATCTCGATCTGCTGCCCGATCATGCGGGCGGCGCCCAGCAGCATGCGCTGCTGCACCAGGGTGGCGGTCTGGCGGGCGTCGCGGTAGGTGATCCACAGGTCCAGCGCTGCCAGCAGGGCCAGGGGCAGCAGCAGCCAGCCCATGAGCTGGCGCAGCAGGCTGGTGCGACGGGGGGATTCGGTCGGCGCCATGGGCGGCTTCAGGGGGCCTGGGATTTCAGCAGGTAGCCCAGGCCGCGCAGGGTGATGATGGCCACATCGCTGCCCAGCAGCTTTTTGCGCACCCGGTGCACATAGATCTCCACCGCGTCGGGCGAGACGTTGTCGTCCAG
Organism: Curvibacter gracilis ATCC BAA-807; assembly: GCF_000518645.1. Taxonomy (GTDB): domain Bacteria; phylum Pseudomonadota; class Gammaproteobacteria; order Burkholderiales; family Burkholderiaceae_C; genus Curvibacter; species Curvibacter gracilis. Next base: position 23,155 of record NZ_JADZ01000025.1, read on the forward strand.
CGTGAACAAGGCCTCGCTCAGGGCCTGTTTGCTCACGGTCTGGCCCTGTTTGAGCAGCAGCGTCTCGAGCAGGGCGTGTTCCCGCGGGGTGAGCTGCAGTGGCGCGGCGTCCGGGCCCTCGCCGAGGCTGAACAGGCGCGTGTTGCTGTCGTAGCCGAGCGCGCCGCAGCGCAGCAGGGGGTTCTTGTGGTTGGCGTGGCGGCGCAGCAGCACGCGGATGCGGGCCTCCAGCTCGGCCACCTCGAAGGGCTTGCCCATGTAGTCGTCGGCCCCGCTGTCCAGCCCGGCCACACGCCCGGCCAGGGTGTCGCGGGCGCTCAGGATCAGCACCGGCACGTTGTTGTCACGCGCCCGCAGGCGGCGCAGCACCTCGTCGCCGGCCAGGCCGGGCAGCTCCAGGTCCAGGATCACCAGGTCATAGCGCTCGCTGAGCAGCCGGGCGTGGGCGTCGGCGCCGTCGTAGGCGCATTCGATCACGTAGCGGTCTTTTTGCAGGGTGCGGGCCAGCCACTCGGACAGGGGGCGGTTGTCTTCGACCAGCAGGATGCGCATGGGCAGGGTGATGAACGGTGGGGCAGGGTGGGCAGGGCGGCAGCGGGCTGGCCGCGGCTTTCGGGCGCCATCCTAACGCCTGCGGGCCGAGGGTTGGCCCGGCCTGGCGTCAGGAGCCGCCATGACTTCTGGAACAATCGGGCCCATGCAACTGCAGGATATTCTTTTTTCACAAGGCTTCGGCACGCGCCGTGTCTGCGCGGGCCTGGTTCAACAAGGCCTGGTCGAGGTCTTCGAGTCGGCGTCTTCCGACAGCGCGGTGACGGTCACCGAATCGGCCCGCGACTTCGAGCCCGAGGGTCTGCGCTTCAAGGTTCAGGGTGTGCCCTGGGCCTTCCACGAGAAGGCCTACGTGATGCTGCACAAGCCGGCCGGCACCGAGTGCTCGCAAAAGCCCTCGGCCTGGCCCAGCATCTACACCCTGCTGCCAGCGGCCTTGCGCCAGCGCCCCAGCAAGAGCGCCGTGCAGGGCGTGCAGGCCGTGGGCCGGCTCGACCAGGACACCACGGGCCTGCTGCTGCTGAGCGACGACGGCCAGTTCATCCACCGCATGAGCTCGCCCAAGAAGCACGTGCCCAAGGTGTACGAGGTGGTGACCAAGCACCCGATCGACGACAGCCAGGTGCAACGCCTGCTGGCCGGCGTGGTGCTGGACGACGACCCCAAGCCCGTGCGCGCCGCGGCCTGCGAGGCGCCCAGCCCGCTGCACCTGCGCCTGACCCTGCTGGAAGGCAAGTACCACCAGGTCAAGCGCATGGTGGCCGCCGTGGGCAACCGGGTGGAGGGCCTGCACCGCTCGCGCATCGGCGGCCTGGCGCTGCCCGACGACCTGGCCCCGGGCCAATGGCGCTTTCTGAGCCCGGCCGACCTGGAGCTGCTCAAGGCCTGAGGGATCTGTATACCTGTGTGTGTTGATGTAACAGGCCCCTGCCGAGCCCCGGCTACACTGGCGGCCTGATCTGAAAGTGGATGTTTGTGAAGTCGTTTGCCCGCCGTCGTGTCTCTGGTCTTTCGCGTGCCCATGGGCATGCCGTGATGGCCGCATCGTTGCTTTTGGGGGCCGCCATGGCCCCCGCCTGGGCCCAGTCGCCTGCCGGTGCGGCCGGCGAGGCGCCCAGCCCGGTGACCGCCAGTTCGGCGTCCGCCAGCCCCGAGGCGCCCAAGCCCGTGGCGACCGAGAGCGCCAAGCCCAAGGCCAAGCCGGCTGCGAAGCCGGGCACCGACCCCGCCGCCAAGGCCAAGGCCCATGCAAAGGCCGACGCCAAGCGCCCGGCCAAGGCTGAGGCGGCTGTGGCCGCCGCAGCCACCGCAGGCGCGGCCGCCGCCGCTGTGGCCGCATCCGCCCCCCCGGCGAGCACGCCTGCACCGGCAGCCGGTGCCACGGCGGCTGCAGCCTCGGGCAATGGTGGTCTGACCCACCCGATCTTTGTGCTGAATTCGCTGGACGCCACCATCAGCGTGATCGACCCGCAGACCTGGACCGAGACCAAGCGCATCCCGACCGGCAAAGAGCCGCATCACCTGTACCTGACGCCCGACGAGAAATCGCTGATCGTGGCCAATGCGCTGGGCGACTCGCTGACCTTTCTGGACCCCCGCACGGCCGAGGTGCAGCGCACGGTGCGCGGCATCGTCGACCCCTACCAGCTGCGCTTCTCGCCCGACATGAAGTGGATGGTGACGGCCGGCAACCGCCTGAACCACGTCGACATCTACCGCTGGGACGGCAAGGACGTGACGCTGTCCAAGCGCATTTCCACCGGCAAGACGCCCAGCCACCTGTGGATCGACAGCACCAGCAGCATCGTCTACTCGACCATGCAGGACAGCGATGAGCTGGTGGCCATCGACCTGAACACCCAGACCCTGAAGTGGCGCGTCAAGACCGGTTCGCTGCCGGCCGACGTGTACGGCAGCCCCGACGACAAGACCTTGTTCATCGGCCTGACCGGTGGCGAGGGGGTGGAGGTGTATGACGTCAGCGGGGGCAAGGAAGCCCGCCTGCTCAAGACCATCCCCACCGGCAAGGGCGCGCACGCCTTCCGTGGGGCAGGCGACCGCCGCCACATCTATGTGAGCAACCGCGTGGCCAACACGCTGAGCAAGATCGACATGCAGACCCAGACCGTGGTGGCCCAGCTGCCCGGCCCCACCGGGCCGGACTGCATGGACGTGTCGGCCGATGGCCGGCTGATCCTGCTTAGCTCGCGCTGGGGGCGCAAGATGACGGTGATCGACACCGAAAGCCGCAAGGTGCTGCGCCAGATCAGCGTGGGCAAGTCTCCTCATGGCGTCTGGACCCTTGACCACGCACCGCGCTGATCGTTGCCACCGGTGGCTGGGCCTGGGGGCCGGGCTGCTGTTGGGGCTGGCCTCGGCGGCCCAGGCGGCCGCCACCTGCGCCAAGCCGCTGTACCTGACTTTCGACACCGGCCACATGGGCGTGGCACCCCTGATTGCCGAGGTGCTCAAGCGCGAGCAGGTGCGGGTGACCTTTTTTGCCGCCAACGAGCCCACCCAGCAGGGGGACGGCACGCTGGGCGAGTACTGGGCCCACTGGTGGCGCGAGCGCGCTGCCGAGGGTCATACCTTTGCCAGCCACACCTACGACCACGTCTACTGGCGTGCCGATCTGCCGGCGCCCGCCGGGCAGTGGCGCTTCCGGGTCAAGCCCTCGGCCGGCCCGGACGCCGGGCGTGAGTCGGTGATCGACGGCCCGGCCTATTGCGCGCAACTCGACCGCTCTTCGCAACGCCTGCAGGCCCTGACCGGGCAGGCGCCCTTGCCCTTGTTCCGCGCGCCGGGGGGCAAGACCTCGCCCCAGTTGCTGGCGGCGGCCCGCCAGTGCGGCTATGCCCACGTGGATTGGGCGCCGGCGGGCTTTCTGGGCGACGAACTGCCCAGCGAGCGCTTCAGCAACGCGCAGTTGCTGGAGCGGGCCCTGAAGAACCTGCGCGCCGGCGACATCCTGATGGCCCACCTGGGCATCTGGTCGCGCCGCGACCCCTGGGCACCGGCGGTGCTGGAGCCGCTGATCCAGGGCCTGAAGGCCAAGGGCTTTTGTTTTGCAACCTTGCGTGAGCACCCGGCCTACCGCGACTGGCTGGCCCGCAACGGGCGTTGAGACTGCGTTTGAATGATGATGGACAGCTTGATCGATTGGTTTGGCCAGGCGCAGACCGGCCTGTTTGAGGCGGTGGTGCAGCCGGTGATGTTCCATGCCGGCCTGGGCAACTTCCTGGAAGACGGCTTCAATGCCACAGGCTGGCTGCTGGTGGGCCTGATCCAGCTGGCGGTGATGGTGGCGGTGTTCGGCCCCTTGCAGCGCCTGTGGCCGGCCGAGCCTTTGCGCGACCGCGCCGCCGTGCGCACCGACATCCTCTACACGCTGCTGCACCGCCTGGGGCTGGTGCGGGTGGCGCTGTTCTTCCTGGTCGACCCGCTGTTCGATGAGCTGTTCGGCCACCTGCGGGTGGCGGGCTGGCAGACCTTTCACCTGGACGAGCTGTGGCCCGGCATCACCGACCTGCCCTGGGTGAGCCTGGCGCTGTACCTGGTGGTGTTTGATTTTGTGGGCTACTGGGTGCACCGCGCCCAGCACCAGTCGGAGCTGTGGTGGCGCCTGCACTCGCTGCACCATTCGCAGCGTCAGATGACGATGTGGACGGACAACCGCAACCACCTGCTGGACGACTTGCTGGGCGATTGCATTCTGGTGCTGGTGTCTCAGCTGATCGGCATTGCGCCGGGGCAGTTTGTGGCGGTGGTGGCCATCACCCAGCTCAGCGAGAATTTTCAGCACGCCAACCTGCGCTGCTGGTTTGGCCGCTGGGGCGAGCGGCTGTGGGTGAGCCCGCGCTTTCACCGAATGCACCATGCCATCGGCATCGGGCATGAATTCACCGGCCGTTCGGGCCGCCCGGTGCTGGGGGGCTGCAATTTCGGGGTGTTGCTGCCCTGGTGGGACATGCTGTTCGGCACCGCCAATTTCGAGCTGCGTTACGAACCCACCGGCGTGCGCGACCAGGTGGAGCCCGGGCCCCAGGGCCTGCGTGATTACGGCCAGGGCTTTGTGGCCCAGCAGTGGCTGGGCTTGAAGAGGCTGTTCGGCCGCGCCTGAGGCGGAACTTGTTGGCGTTCCCGGGGGCTGCCCGGGCATTGGAGCCTGCCCGGTGGGCGGGCCATGGCGTTATGCTGCCGGCATGACGCTTTTGCTTGATTCTTTCTGGCGCTCGGTGGTGTATTGCCTGCACCCCCGGGTGATTGCCCTCTCGTTTCTGCCCCTGCTGCTGCTGGTGGGCATGGCCCTGGGCCTGGGCTATTTCTATTGGGAACCCGCGGTGGACGGCGTGCGGCAGATGCTGGAGTCGTCCGACCTGCTCAACTCGTTCTGGGCCTGGCTGCAGGGTGCCGGCGTGGGGCAGCTCAAGACCGTGGTGGCGCCGCTGATCGTGATCGCGGTGGTCACGCCGGTGCTGGTGGTGGTGTCGCTGCTGGTGGTGGCGGTGCTGATGGTGCCTTCGCTGGTGGCCATGGTGGGGGAGCGGCGCTTCGCCAACCTGCAGCGCCTGCGCGGGGGCTCCACGCTGGGCAGCCTGGCCTGGTCGCTGGGCTCGGTGCTGCTGGCGCTGGTGGCCTTGATCGCCTCCATCCCCCTGTGGCTGGTGCCGCCCCTGATTTTGATCCTGCCCCCGCTGATCTGGGGCTGGCTGACCTACCGCGTGATGGCCTATGACGCCCTGGCCGTGCATGCCAGCAAGGCCGAGCGGCAAGTGCTGTTCAAGCGGCACCGCCTGTCTTTGCTGGCCATGGGGGTGATGACGGGCTACCTGGGGGCCGCGCCCAGCCTGGTGTGGGCCTCAGGGGCGCTGTTCGCCGCGGCCTTTGTGATCCTGGTGCCGGTGGCGATCTGGATCTACACCCTGGTGTTTGCGTTTTCTTCGCTGTGGTTTGCCCACTACTGCCTGGCGGCGCTCGAAAGGCTTCGGGCCGAGTCGGTTTCTGAGGCCGCCACCGTGGTGGTCGAGCCGGTGCCGGTAGGATGGCAGGATGAGCGCAACACCCTCCACTCCAGCAGCAGCGGCGGCCTCGAGCCCCCGTCCCATCCCTGAAGCCCCCCAAAATTTCGGGCTGATCATCGTCGGTGACGAGATCATGTCGGGCAAGCGGGCCGACAAGCACATGCCCAAGGTCATCGAACTGTTGGGCGCGCGGGGGCTGCAGCTCGCGTGGGCCGACTATGTGGGCGACTCGCCCGAGCGCATCGAGGCCACGCTGGCGCGGGCTTTTGCCTCGGGCGATGCGGTGTTTTCGTGTGGCGGCATCGGGGCCACCCCCGACGACCACACCCGCCAGTGCGCGGCCCGTGCCCTGGGCGAGCCCCTGCAACTGCACCCGCGTGCCGCCGAGCTGATCCGCGAACGCATGCAGGACGTGGCCCGCGAGAATGGCCTGCCTTACGAGCCCGAACGCGACGACAACGTGCACCGCCTGAACATGGGCGTGTTTCCGGCCTCGGCGCAGATCATTCCCAACCCCTACAACAAGATCCCGGGCTTCACCTGCGTGGGGCAGGGCGGTGGCGCGGTGCACTTTGTGCCGGGCTTTCCGGTGATGGCCTGGCCGATGGTCGAGTGGGTGCTGGACACGCATTACGCCCACCTCTTCAACCGCGTGGCGCATGTGGAGAAGTCGGTCATCGTGTTCGGCTCGATGGAGGCCACGCTCACGCCCCTGATGGAGGCCATCGAGCGCGAGCACGCGGGCGTCAAGGTGTTCAGCCTGCCCAGCGTGGACCACCCGCAATACGGCCGGCACATCGAACTGGGGGTGAAGGGTGACCCGGACCTGGTGCTGGCGGCCTACCCGGCCCTGCTGGCGGGCCTGCATCGCTTCGATCTCAAGTTGGGCCCCGAATTGGTGCGTTGATGTTTTGCACCAATTTGATGCATTGGTGTTCGCATCGAATTGGTGCATGGCGGGTTGAGACAAAAAATCCCCGCTCGAGTGCATTTCAGAGCCTGCAAACGGGTGGCAATGCCGTTCAAGCAGGGCAAAATACCGAAGTCGGCGTCTGGTGCCATGCACCAAGGATTGGCATAAAAACTGCATTCCTTCCGGCGTCATTGAATTTTTAACCAGCCTCGAACAGGAGATCCTGATGGCAAAGACCGTCGCAGACGTGATGAAGTTGGTGAAGGAAAACGAAGTCAAGTTCGTTGATTTCCGCTTCACCGATACCCGTGGCAAGCAACAGCACACCACTGTTCCCGTGTCCCACTTTGACGAAGACAAGTTCACGTCAGGCCATGCTTTTGACGGTTCTTCGATTGCCGGCTGGAAGGGCATTGAAGCCTCGGACATGCTGCTGGTGCCGGACCCGAACTCGGCCAACATCGATCCCTTCTTCGAAGAGACCACCCTGATCCTGACCTGCGACGTGGTGGAACCCGCCGACGGCAAGGCCTATGACCGCGACCCGCGTTCGATCGCCAAGCGCGCTGAAGCCTACCTGAAGGCCTCGGGCCTGGGCGACACCGCCTACTTCGGTCCGGAACCCGAATTCTTCATCTTCGACGGCATCCGTTGGAGCACCGATCCGCAGAACACCTTCTACGAGATCGAAGAGTACGAAGCCCCCTGGAACACCGGTGCCAAGCTCGAAGGCGGCAACCGTGGCCACCGTCCGACCGTCAAGGGCGGCTACTTCCCGGTGCCCCCGGTCGACAGCACGCAAGACATGCGCGCCGAGATGTCCCTGATCCTCGAATCGCTGGGCATTCCGGTCGAAGTGTTCCACCACGAAGTGGCGGGCGCCGGCCAGAACGAGATCGGCACCAAGTTCAGCACCCTGGTGGAACGCGCTGACTGGACCATCCTGCAAAAGTACGTGGTGCACAACGTGGCCAATGCCTACGGCAAGACCGCCACCTTCATGCCCAAGCCCTACCATGGCGACAACGGCTCGGGCATGCACGTGCACCAGTCGGTCTGGAAAGACGGCAAGAACCTGTTCGCCGGCGACGGCTATGCCGGTCTGTCTGACTTCGCCCTGTACTACATCGGCGGCATCATCAAGCACGCCCGTGCCCTGAACGCCATCACCAACCCCGGCACCAACAGCTACAAGCGCCTGGTGCCGCACTTCGAAGCCCCGGTGAAGCTGGCCTACTCGGCCAAGAACCGCTCGGCCTCGATCCGCATCCCCTTCGTGGCCAACCCGAAGGGCCGTCGCGTGGAAGCCCGCTTCCCCGATCCGCTGATGAACCCGTACCTGGGCTTTGCCGCCCTGCTGATGGCCGGCCTGGACGGCGTGGAAAACAAGATCCATCCGGGCGAAGCCGCCACCAAGGATCTGTACCATCTGCCGCCCGAAGAGGACGCACTGGTGCCGACCGTCTGCCACAGCCTGGACCAAGCCCTCGAAGCCCTGGACAAGGACCGTGCCTTCCTGACCAAGGGTGGCGTGTTCACTGACAGCATGCTCGACGCCTACATCGATCTGAAGATGCAGGAAGTGACCCGCTACCGCATGTCGGTGCACCCGGTCGAATACGACATGTACTACTCGCTGTGATCAGCGGCTAGGCCACGTCAACCAAAAGGGCAGCTTCGGCTGCCCTTTTTTCTTGCAGGCTGCCTGGTTGGTGGCGTGTCGGGGCTTTGCCTTTGCCTCACAAGCCGATTCGGAGATACTTGGCTCGCCGCCCGATGGGGTGCTGAACTGGATGTATGAAACACGCTGTACTGATTTCCCTGCTGACCCTGATCTGCAGCGCCGCCATGGCGCAAGACCGCATCTACCGTTGCGGCAATGAATACACCAACACGGTCCCGGCCAACCGCGCCAAGGAATGCAAGCTGATCGAGGGCGGCAATGTGACCGTGGTGCCGGGCACCCGGCCGGCCGCCCAGGCCCCCGCCGGCGGTGATGCCTCCAAGGTGGTCACCGCGCCCGCAGGCTCGCCCAAGGTGGACAACAGTGAGCAGAAGGCGCGTGACGCCGATGCGCGCGCCATTCTGGAGTCTGAGCTGCGCAAGGCCGAGGCACGGCTGGCCGAGCTGCAAAAGGAATACAACAACGGCGAACCCGAGAAGCAGGGCGGTGAGGCCAAGAACTACCAGAAGTACCTGGATCGGGTGGCGGCGCTCAAAGAGGCCGTGACGCGTGCCGAGGCCGATGTGGCCGGTATCAAGCGTGAAATCGCGCGCCTCAAATGAACCGGCTCACCCTCACAGACCCGGTCGCGGAAGCCTTTCATGCCTACGACCTGCTGGCCACGCTGGTGGCGGTGGTCCGCATCGATGGCACGGTGGTGTTTGCCAATGCGGCCCTGGAGGACGCCATCGGCACCTCGCGCCGCACCATCGAAGGTTCGCAGTTTGCCGACTTCTTCTCGGAGCCCCAGATCCTGCGCAATGCCCTGGACGGCGCGGGCAGCAATGAGTTTGCCGCGCTGCGCTATGACGCCTGGCTGAAGCGCTTCACCCACGACCCGGTGCTGGTGCACGTGATCGTGGCCCAGACCGATCAGCCGGGCGAGGTGATCATCGAGTTGCTGCCCCTGGAGCAGCAGGCCCGGCAGGACCGCGAGGAGCGCCTGATCGACCAGGCCCAGGCCAACAAGGAGCTGATCCGCAACCTGGCCCATGAGATCAAGAACCCGCTGGGCGGTATCCGGGGCGCGGCGCAGTTGCTGCAGATGGAGATCGAGTCACGTGACCTGATCGAATACACCCAGGTCATCATCCACGAGGCCGATCGGCTGCAGACCCTGGTGGACCGCCTGCTGGCACCGCACCGGCGCCCGCATGTGGTGGGCGACGTGAACATCCACGAGGTGTGCGAGCGCGTGCGCTCGCTGATCCTGGCGGAGTTTCCGCGCGGCCTGCGGGTGATCCGCGACTACGACACCTCGATCCCTGAGTTCCGCGGTGACCGCGAACAGCTCATCCAGGCGGTGCTCAACATCGCCCACAACGCGGCCCAGGCCTTGGCCGATCGGGTGGCTGCGGGCGATGCGCAAATCACTTTCCGCTCGCGGATTGCGCGACAGGTTACTTTTGGCAAACAACGCTACCGATTGGCATTGGAATTGCATGTCATCGACAACGGGCCCGGCGTGCCGGACTCGATCAAGGACCGCATCTTTTACCCGCTGGTGTCGGGCAGGGATGGTGGTTCAGGGCTGGGGCTGACTTTGGCGCAAACCTTTGTTCAGCAACACCACGGCTTGATCGAGTGCGATAGCGTGCCAGGGAGGACGGACTTCAAGATGTTGATTCCGTTGCCCTGAGTGTGATTGACAACAATTTGACCTGAGGTGGTATTTGCACATGAAGCCGATCTGGATAGTAGATGACGATCAATCGATCCGCTTTGTGCTCGAAAAAGCGCTGTTGCGGGAGGAGCTGCCCACCCGCAGCTTCACCAACCCCCGCGAGGTGCTGGCAGCACTCGATGAGATCGGTGACGAAGACGTCGACAACCAGGGGCCTCAGGTTCTGGTGAGTGACATCCGCATGCCCGGCGGCTCGGGCCTGGATCTGCTGGCCAAGGTGAAGGAGCGCCATCCGGGTTTGCCGGTCATCATCATGACCGCCTTCTCGGACCTGGACAGCGCCGTGTCGGCCTTCCAGGGCGGCGCGTTTGAATACCTGCCCAAGCCCTTTGACCTGCCCAAGGCGGTGGAGCTGATCCGCCGCGCGGTGGAGGAAAGCCAGCGCGAAGAGGTGGCCGAAGAGCGCATGGCCGCCACGCCCGAGATGCTGGGCCAGGCGCCTGCCATGCAGGACGTGTTCCGCGCCATCGGCCGGCTCAGCCAGAGCAATGTGACGGTGATGATCACCGGCGAGTCGGGTTCCGGCAAAGAGCTGGTGGCCCGGGCGCTGCACAAGCATTCACCGCGCGCCAATGGCCCGTTTGTGGCCATCAACACGGCGGCCATCCCCAAGGATCTGCTGGAGTCGGAGCTGTTCGGCCATGAGCGCGGTGCTTTCACGGGCGCGCAGACCATGCGCCGCGGCCGCTTCGAGCAGGCCGAGGGGGGCACGCTGTTCCTCGATGAAATCGGCGACATGCCTTTTGATCTGCAGACGCGCCTGCTGCGTGTGCTGTCGGACGGGCACTTCTACCGAGTGGGTGGGCACAACGCCGTCAAGGCCAATGTGCGCGTGATTGCGGCCACCCACCAGGATCTGGAGCAGCGCGTCAAAGACGGCGTGTTCCGCGAGGATTTGTTCCACCGCCTCAACGTGATCCGCCTGCGTCTGCCGGCGCTGCGCGAGCGCAAGGAAGACGTGCCGATGCTGACCCGGCACTTCTTGCAGCAAAGCGCCAAGCAGCTCGGCGTGGAGCCCAAGCGCATTGCCGACAACGCCCTGGCCCAGTTGGGCGCCTTCAACTTTCCGGGCAACGTGCGGCAGCTGGAGAACATCTGCCACTGGCTCACGGTGATGGCGCCGGCCCAGGTGATCGAGGCCAAGGACCTGCCGCCTGAAGTGCTGGGCATGCAAGGCGCATCCGGTGCCATCAACAGCACCAGTTTCCACCCCGCGGCGCCGGTGCTGGAGCAAGAGCCGGTGGCCGAGCAGACCGCGGCGTTGGTCTCGCCGGCTGCGACCGTGTTGCCGGCCTCGGTGCTGGCCCAGCCAATTGCGATCCCGGCCTCGGACATGGCGCTGGCGGACGCCGGGCGTGGCGAGTCTGCCGCCTTGCCGGTCGCCGGCCTGGGGCGCTCGGCCGCCTGGGAGCAGGGCCTGGAGCTCGAGGCCCTGGAGTTGCTGGCCAGCGGTCGCCACGATGTGTGGGACGAGCTGACCCGCCGCTTCGAGTCCAAGCTGATCCTCACGGCGCTGGCCAACACGCGGGGCCGTCGCATCGAGGCGGCTCAGAAACTGGGCATCGGCCGCAACACCATCACCCGCAAGATCCAGGAACTGGGCCTGGAGTGAATCCCGGTCTGAGGAAGGCGGGCCGACGGCCTGCCTTCCTGCCGGTGATCAGAGGGTCACGATCACTGGTGCGTGATCGCTGGGGCGTTCGTTCTTGCGCGTGGCCCGGTCGATCTCGCAGGCGCTGACCAGGGGCTTGAGCGCATCGCTGACCAGGGTGTAGTCGATGCGCAGGCCGCGGTTGCGGCGGAAGGCAAAGTCGCGGTAATCCCACCACGAGTAGCTTTTCTCAGCCTGATCAAACAGGCGGAAGGCATCGTGCAGACCCAGCGCCAGCAAGGCCTTGAAATGATCGCGCTCGGCTGTGGTGTGGTGGATGGTCTCGCGCAGGCCTTCGGGGTCCCAGGTGTCGCGGTCATCGGCGGTGATGTTGAAGTCGCCCACCAGCACCAGGCGCGGGTGGCTTTGGAGCTGCTCCTGGAGCCAGTCCTGCAGCGCCTGCAGCCAGCGCATCTTGTAGTCGAATTTGTCGGAGCCGGGCTCTTGCCCATTCACGAAGTAGCCATTGACCAGGCGCACCGGACCGGTGTCGGTGTGCAGCGTGCCGGCAATCACGCGTGACTGCTCGTCGGCAAAGCCCGGGATGTTCTTCACCACCTCGGTGACTGGCGTGCGGCTCAGGATGGCCACGCCGTTGTAGGTCTTCTGGCCCATGAAGGCACTGTGGTAGCCGGCCTCCTGCAGCGCAGCGGCCGGGAACTTGTCATCGCTCAGCTTGAGTTCCTGCAGGCACAGGGCGTCCACCGGGTGGGTACTGAGCCAGTCCAGCACTTGCGGCAGTCGGACCGAGAGGGAGTTGACGTTCCAGGTGGCAATTTTCATGATGGCTTCGAGGGTCTGCTTGGGCGATGAGTATCGTGGAATTCGCTTGGGCTTGTCGCCAGCACCTGCCGATCGTGGGGCCATGAAAACTTTTTGGGACTGTCTTGAGCTGGGCAAAAAATATGTATAATTCGAGGCTTCGCTGGATACGCAGGGCAACAAGTTGAACTGCAGACACGGTGAAAAATATGCGGGAATAGCTCAGTTGGTAGAGCGCAACCTTGCCAAGGTTGAGGTCGAGAGTTCGAGACTCTTTTCCCGCTCCAAATTAGAAAAAGGGAAGCCCAGGCTTCCCTTTTTTGTTGCCCGTGTGGCAGCCACGGGCTGTGCCGGGTCGCGTTATGATGCGCGCCTGAACCGATCAGGCCGCGAACTGCTCACCCGCAGCCCCTTGGCTTGAGCGGTGTGCCCCGATGGTGAAATTGGTAGACACTGCGGACTTAAAATCCGCCGCTTTCCGTAAAAGGGGCGTGCCGGTTCGACCCCGGCTCGGGGCACCAAATTTGGCTTTCAAGCCATCTCACACCACCTCAAAACCCGCGCGCTGCAAGGCGGAACGGGTTTTTTTGGGTTCGAACCCAGGTCGTACGCGGGCTGTTGCTGGCTCGTCGGGCCTTGTTTGCAGCACGCAAAGTGCGCGATTGGGGCCTGCTTCGGTCTCTCAAATGCCTTTCGTCGGTCTGACGCCGTGCCAAAATGGGTGCAGGTCTGCTTGGCGCTCAGCCAGTGGTTCCCCCCCTAGCCAGGACCATTCGCCAATCAGGTTCGGACCCGATGGGTCTGTTTCGGGGCACTATTACCATTGAATCATGTCAAGTTACAACGCCCCCTTTGAAATCCACGTACACGGTCAGGTGCAGTTGCGTGGTGATGTCCAGTTTGACCAGTTGCAAGAGGCCCTGAAGCCCCTGTGGCACTACGCCGGCGCGCGTTCCTTGGCCGATGGGGCGACCAGCGCCTACGACGAGGAGCCCGGGATCAAGTTCGACCCCAAGGAGCATCTGCTGCAGATGTGCTGGACGGTGCGCGGCGACGAGGATTTCCGCCAGTCGCTGGACGAGATGTGCATGAATCTCAACGAGATTTCCGAGCTGGGTGCCGCGATCGAAGTCACCTTCTACGACGCCGAGTTTGACGAAGAGGAAGAAGACCGTGGCGCCGAGTCGCGCGATGATTTTCTGATGCTGTTCGTGGGCCCCAACCCGGCCGCCATCATGCAGGTGCAGCGTGATCTGCTGGTGCAGGATGTCGTGAACATGATGGAGCGCCACTTCGACGGCTCCGAGCTGGGTGGTGTGGTTGCCGAGATCGACAAGCTGTTCTCGCAGCGCTTTGATGACCTGGTCAACTCGCTCGAGATCGGCCGTCCGCCGCGTGGTTCGGGGGGGCTCCGGGCACGGTGGTGGCCGCAGGCCGCGCCATCTGCACTGAGTGAAGGCGCGTGTGGTTCAGGGTCGGGTGAGGGTGCTGTGACCGAGGCCCTGTCTGCTGCCGTTTCTGCTTCCAAGTACCTGGCGGCCTATCCCGAGTCATTGCAGCAGCAGGCCGCCCGCCTGCTGGCCTCGGGGCGCTTGCCCGAATGGTTGATGGAACGCTACCCCACGCCGCACGGCCTGCGCACCGATGGCGCCTTGTATCGCCATGTCGAGGCGCTGCGCCAGGAGCACCTGCGACAGACGCCGCGGCTGGACCGGGTGGTGTATGACAGCAAGATCCATGTGGTGCGCAACGCGTTGGGCTTGCACACCATCAGCTCTCGCGTGCAGGGTGGGCGACTCAAGGCGCAGCATGAAATCCGGATTGGCGCCTTGTTCAAGGACGCCCCCGCGCCATTCCTCAGCATGATCGTGGTTCACGAGTTGGCCCACCTGCGCGAGCGCGAGCACAACAAGGCGTTCTATCGCCTGTGTGAGCACCTGGAGCCGGCCTACCACCAGCTTGAATTGGATGTGCGTCTGTACCTGACCCATCTGGAGGCCGGGGGCGCCCGGCTGTGGGGCTTGCCGGATTCGGCGTCGGCCTGATCAGCTTGCCGCCGGGCAAGCCTGTGAGGCAGGTGGTCCAGAAATTGACCGGGGTTGGTGCTTGGTCTTGCTTTGGCTCAAGGTGGGCTGCCCGGGGGCGGTTCACAATGCCTTGCCAGCTTCGCAAGGCGCTGGCGTTTTACAAACAAGACTCTCCCCACCTGAGGTTTGCCATGTCCAATCGTCGTCAATTCTTCTTCCAACTGAGTGCTGGTACCGGCTTCGTGCTGGCCGCTTCCTCTGTTCGCGCTGCCGCTCCGCTGGTGGCTGAGAACGATCCGCAGGCCGCGGCCCTGGGCTACAAGGCGGATGCCACCAAGGTCGACAAGACCAAGTTCCCCAAGTACGCTGCCGGCGACCATTGCGGCAGCTGCGCCCTGTTCCAGGGCAAGGCCTCTGACGCTGCCGGTGGCTGCCCGCTGTTTGCCGGCAAGCAAGTGGCCACCAAAGGCTGGTGCAGTGCTTACGCCAAGAAGGCCTGATCGCCTTTTCGCGGTCTGAATCAGATAGAAAGCCGGCCTTGTGCCGGCTTTCATCGTTTGGGGAGGGGCTGGCAGGGCCCGGAGGCCTCCGGCAGCCAATGCTGAACGGCGCGTTCCAGGTGCTCGACCTTGCCTGTGGTGTACCAACGGACCAGACCGGTCGGCTCAACTGGCTCCGCAAGGTCGGGCTGGCGCAGTTGCCCGATCTGCAGCAGCCGCCGATGCGTCTGTTCGGCGACCGGTGCGCCCGTGTCCAGCACGGTCACGTGAGGCGGCAATTCTGAAAGCCACTGCTGCAGCACCAGGGGGTAGTGGGTGCATCCCAGCACGAGGGTGTCCGGTGCGGAGGGCGCGTTGAGCCAAGGTCCGGTCTGGTCCAGGTAGTGCCGGCAATAGTGGGCAATTTGGCGGTCGTCCAGGTTCTCGATGGCATCGGCCAAGCCATCGCAAGGCTGGCAGCGTATGTCCAGCTCAGGCGCTTGTTGAGCAAGCAGTTGTTGGAACTTGGCGCTGTTGAGGGTGCCCCGGGTGGCCAGAACGGTGATGTGGCCAGTACGGGTTTGCAGGGCCGCCGGCTTCAGTGCAGGCTCGACCCCGATCAACGGAAGATGGGGCCAGTGCAATCGCAGTTCCTGCACGGCTGCGGCAGTGGCGGTGTTGCAGGCCACGACAACAGCCTTGGCACCCTGATCGACCAGGGTTTGTGTCAAGAAGCGGGATCGTTCGCGGACAAACTCATCGCCACGTTCACCGTAGGGGGCGTGGCCACTGTCAGCGATGTAGATGAAGTCTTCCCGTGGCATGCGTTGGCGCAAGGCCTTGAGGATGCTCAGGCCGCCAATGCCACTGTCAAAGACCCCGATGGGGCCCGAGGCACCTGCGTCAGGCGCCTGCAGAGGGGAGTTCAACATGGATGAACCAAGGGTGCAGGTCAGACCCTCGCGAGGAGGGGCTGACTCCGGGTGAGTGCCAGCCCCTGCGGCCCGGCACCCACTTGCGGCTGTCAGGCACCCGCGACCGCGATGCCCTTGAACTCGCCTGTGGCGATGCGCTTTTGCCACTCGGCCGGGCCGGTGATGTGGGCGCTGGTGCCGCCGGCATCCACGGCCACGGTCACGGGCATGTCCACCACGTCGAATTCGTAGATGGCCTCCATGCCCAGATCAGCAAAACCGACCACCTTGGCGGCCTTGATGGCCTTGGACACGAGGTAGGCGGCGCCGCCGACGGCCATCAGGTAGGCCGACTTGTGCTTCTTGATGGCCTCGATGGCGACCGGGCCACGCTCGGCCTTGCCCACCATGGCGATCAGGCCGGTCTGGGCCAGCATCATTTCAGTGAAGCCGTCCATGCGGGTGGCGGTGGTGGGGCCGGCCGGGCCGACGGCCTCGTCCTTTACTGGGTCGACCGGGCCCACGTAGTAGATCACGCGGTTGGTGAAGTCGACCGGCAGCTTCTCGCCCTTGGCCAGCATGTCCTGGATGCGCTTGTGGGCGGCATCGCGGCCAGTCAGCATCTTGCCGTTGAGCAGCAGGGTGTCGCCGGGCTTCCAGCTGGCGACTTCGGCCGGGGTCAGGGTGTTCAGGTCGACCTTGCGGCTCTTGTTGTAGTCGGGGGTCCAGTCCACGTTGGGCCACAAGTCCAGGCTGGGCGGATCGAGGTAGACCGGGCCCGAGCCGTCCAGCACGAAGTGGGCGTGGCGGGTGGCGGCGCAGTTGGGGATCATGGCCACGGGCTTGCTGGCGGCGTGGGTGGGGTACATCTTGATCTTGATGTCCAGCACGGTGGTCAGGCCACCCAGGCCCTGGGCGCCGATGCCCAAGGCGTTGACCTTGTCGAACAACTCCAGGCGCAGTTCTTCGACCTGGGTCAGCTTCTCGCCCTTGGCGGCCTTGGCTTGCAGCTCGTACATGTCCAGGTCGTCCATCAGGCTTTCCTTGGCCATCAGCACGGCTTTTTCAGCGGTGCCGCCGATGCCGATGCCCAGCATGCCCGGCGGGCACCAGCCGGCGCCCATGGTGGGCACGGTCTTGAGCACCCAGTCGACCACGCTGTCGCCAGGGTTGAGCATGACCATCTTGCTCTTGTTCTCGCTGCCACCGCCCTTGGCGGCCACGGTCACTTCGACGGTGTTGCCGGGCACGATCTCGGCAAAGATCACGGCCGGGGTGTTGTCCTTGGTGTTCTTGCGCGCGAACTGGGGGTCAGCCACCACCGAAGCGCGCAGCGTGTTGTCGGGGTGGTTGTAGCCGCGGCGCACGCCTTCGTTGATGGCGTCGTCCAGGCTGCCGGTGAAACCTTCCCAGCGCACGTCCATGCCCACTTTCAGGAACACGTTCACGATGCCGGTGTCCTGGCAGATCGGTCGTTGACCCGTGGCGCTGAGCTTGCTGTTGGTCAGGATCTGAGCGATCGCATCCTTGGCCGCCGGGCTTTGCTCGCGCTCGTAGGCGCGGGCCAGGTGGGCGATGTAGTCGGTGGGGTGGTAGTAGCTGATGTACTGCAGGGCCCCGGCGATGGAGTCGATGAGGTCGCTTTGCTTGATGGTGGTCATGGTTCTTCGTGGGCTGGAAGGGACAATGCGGGATCCGGTGAGGGCTGGCCGTCTGGCGGTCCCGCGCGATTATCCCAGGGGTGAGCGCGAAAGCCGGGCACGTCAGCAGCTTGCCCGAATCACGGGCAGGCGGTATTTTGACAGGTTGAAACAACCCGAGGTCGCGTCATGTCAACTCGCATCGAAGTCGACTCCTTTGGACCCATTGACGTTCAGGCCGATCGCCTGTGGGGCGCGCAGACCCAGCGATCGCTGCAGAACTTTGCCATTTCAGGCGAGCGCCAGCCGCGCGAGCTCATCATGGCGCTGGCCCAGGTCAAGCGGGCCTGTGCCTATGTCAACCAGCGCCTGGGGCTGCTGCCGTCCCCCAAAGCCATGGCCATCATCGCGGCGGCCGAAGAGGTGCTGGAAGGGCGGCACGACGACCAGTTTCCGCTGGTGGTCTGGCAGACCGGCTCGGGCACGCAGACCAACATGAACCTCAACGAGGTGTTGGCCAACCGGGCCAGCGAGTTGCTGGGCGGGCCGCGCGGGCAGGGGCGGCTGGTGCACCCGAACGACGAGGTGAACTGCAGCCAGTCTTCCAACGATGTGTTTCCCACCGCCATGCACGTGGCCGCGGTGGACGGGCTGACCCATCGGCTGCTGCCGGCGCTGCTGCAGTTGCAGACCGTGTTCAGCGAGCAGGCGCAGGCGTTTGCCGACATCGTGAAGATCGGACGCACCCACCTGCAAGACGCCACCCCGCTCACGCTGGGCCAGGAGTTCTCGGGCTACGCTGCGCAACTGCTGCATGCCGAGCGCCACCTGCGCGACGCGCTGCCGCATTTGTACGAGTTGGCGCTGGGCGGAACGGCGGTGGGCACCGGGCTGAACGCGCCGCCAGGCTACGCACAGGCCGTTGCGGACGAACTGGCCGGTTTGACGGGCCTGCCCTTTGTGACGGCACCGAACAAGTTTGAAGCCCTGGCCTCGATGGACGGCATCGTGCACGCCCATGGCGCGCTCAAGACGCTGGCGGCCAGCCTCATGAAGATTGCCAACGACCTGCGCTGGCTGGCCAGCGGGCCGCGCTGTGGCATCGGCGAGATTGCCCTGCCCGAGAACGAGCCGGGCTCATCCATCATGCCGGGCAAGGTCAACCCCACCCAGTGCGAAGCCCTCACCATGCTGGCGGCCCAGGTCATGGGCAATGACGTGGCCATCAACCTGGGGGGGGCCAGCGGCAATTTCGAGCTCAATGTTTTCCGGCCCATGGCGGCCCACAACTTTTTGCAAAGTGTGCGTCTTTTGGCTGACGGCATGAACAGCTTCAGGGTGCATTGCGTGGTGGGCATCGAGCCCCAGCGCGGGCGCATTGCCGAGTTGCTGGAGCGCTCGCTCATGCTGGTCACGGCGCTGAGCCCGCACATCGGCTACGACCGCGCGGCCCAGGTGGCCAAGGCGGCCCACCGCGATGGGGTGAGCCTGCGCGAGGCGGCCTTGGCCTTGGGATTTGTCACCGCCGAACAGTTCGATGCCTGGGTGGTGCCGGCCACCATGACCCAGCCGGGTTGAGTGGGGCAGGGCGGTGGGCCCGCCCTCGTTTCAGTGCGCGTCGGCGTGTTGCCCGCCCATCAGCCGATCCGTCAGGGCGATGGCCAGGGCCGACAGCAGGAAGGTGATGTGGATCGCCGTCTGGGCGATCAGCACGCGGTCGGAGTAGTTGTCGGCGTTGATGAAGGTCTTGAGCAGGTGGATCGAGCTGATGCCGATGATGGCCGTGCCCAGCTTCACTTTCAGTACCGAAGCGTTGACATGGCTCAGCCATTCCGGCTGGTCCGGATGGCCTTCGAGGTTCATGCGGCTCACAAAGGTTTCGTAGCCGCCCACGATCACCATGATCAACAGATTGGAAATCATGACCACGTCGATCAAGGCCAGCACGACCAACATGATGATGGTTTCGTTCAGGGCATGGATGTCCGTGCCTGTCTTGTAACCAATACCGTTCACAAGTGCCTGCAGCGCCGTCTGGCTGCCGAAGGCCGCTTCGATCAGGTGGACCAGTTCCACCCAGAAGTGAAATACATAGATGCCCTGGGCGGCGATCAGGCCCAGGTACAGCGGCAATTGAAGCCAGCGGCTGGCAAAGATCAGCGCGGGCAGTGGGCGCAGTGGCGAGGCTTTGGGTGGAGTGGGTGAACTCATGATTGAATTTTCTGAACGATTGAAACCAAGCCTAGGTTGTAACAAACGATACGGGAATCCAACGCAATGCCCATGCTGAATACCGGCCATGTCAGCAACTCCGCTGTTAAGCGGCTGTAAGCTTGACGCCAGTCAGAGCGCTGTAAGGGCGAAGGCCCACATTTACGCGCAAATAGCCCTATCGAATTGAAGGAGACAAGCATGAGTGCCAACCCCCAAGCAGGCGACAACGCCGCCGTGTATCTGCCCAGCGAGGCGTTCGTGAAGAACGCCCACGTGTCAGGCATGGCCGCCTACGAGGCGCTGTGCAAAGAAGCCGAAACCGACTACCAGGGCTACTGGGGTCGGCTCGCCAAGGAACTGATCACCTGGAAGACCCCCTTCACCCAGGTGCTGGACGAAAGCAAGGCGCCTTTCTTCAAGTGGTTTGCCGACGGCACGCTGAACGCGTCCTACAACTGCCTGGACCGCAACATCGAGCGTGGCCTGGGCGACAAGACGGCGCTGATCTTCGAAGCCGACGGCGGCGAGGTCACCAAGATCTCGTACAAGGATCTGCTGGCCAAGACCAGCCAGATCGCCAATGGCCTGAAGTCCATCGGCATCGGCAAGGGCGACCGCGTCATCATCTACATCTCGATGTCGATCGACGGCGTGGCCGCCATGCAGGCCTGTGCCCGCATCGGCGCCATCCACTCGGTGGTGTTCGGTGGCTTCTCGGCCCAATCGGTGCGTGACCGTGTGCAGGACACCGGCGCCAAGGCCATCATCACCGCCGACCAGCAGGTTCGCGGTGGCAAGCACCTGCCCCTGAAGGCCATCGTCGACGAGGCACTGGCCCTGGGCGGCTGCGAATCGGTTCAACACGTGTTGGTGGTGAAGCGCACGGGCGCCGACATCGCCATGACCGCAGGCCGCGACCTGTGGATGGCGGATGTGGCGGACAAGCAGTCCACCACCTGCGAGCCGGAATGGGTCGAGGCCGAGCACCCCTTGTTCCTGCTCTACACCTCGGGCTCCACCGGCAAGCCCAAGGGCGTGCAGCATTCCACCGGCGGCTACCTGCTGCATGCAGCGCTGACCACCAAGTGGACCTTCGACCTCAAGGCCGATGATGTGTTCTGGTGCACCGCCGACATCGGCTGGGTGACAGGCCACAGCTACATCACCTACGGCCCCCTGGCACTGGGCGGCACCGAGATCGTCTTCGAGGGCGTGCCCACCTACCCGGACGCCGGCCGCTTCTGGAAGATGATCCAGGACCACAAGGTCAGCATCTTCTACACCGCACCGACCGCCATCCGTTCGCTGATCAAGGCGGCCGAGGCCAATGCAGCCGTGCACCCCAAGAGCTATGACCTCAGCAGCCTGCGCCTGCTGGGCTCGGTGGGCGAGCCGATCAACCCGGCCGCCTGGGAGTGGTACTACCGCGAAGTGGGCGGCAGCCGCTGCCCCATCGTCGACACCTTCTGGCAGACCGAGACCGGCGGCCACATGATCACTCCGCTGCCGGGCGTGACCCCCATGGTGCCCGGTTCGTGCACCCTGCCGTTCCCGGGCATCCAGGCCGCGATCGTGGACGAAACCGGCAAGGACGTGCCCAACGGGCAGGGCGGCATCCTGGTGGTCAAGAAGCCTTGGCCATCGATGATCCGCACCATCTGGGGCGATCCGGACCGCTTCGTCAAGAGCTACTACCCGGCCGACTTCCAGGGCAAGTACTACCTGGCAGGCGACGGTGCCATCCGTGACGAGAAGACCGGCTACTTCACCATCACCGGTCGCATCGACGACGTGCTGAACGTGTCGGGCCACCGCATGGGCACCATGGAGATCGAGTCGGCCCTGGTCAGCTGCACCGAACTCGTGGCCGAGGCCGCCGTGGTGGGCCGCCCCGACGACACCACCGGCGAGGCCATCTGCGCCTTCGTGGTGTTGAAGCGCCCACGCCCCACGGGTGACGAGGCCAAGGCCATCGCCAAGCAATTGCGTGACCATGTGGCCAAGGAGATCGGCCCGATCGCCAAGCCCAAGGACATCCGTTTTGGCGAGAACCTGCCCAAGACCCGCTCGGGCAAGATCATGCGCCGTCTGCTGCGCAGCCTGGCCAAGGGTGAGTCCATCACCCAGGACACCAGCACGCTGGAGAACCCGGCCATCCTGACCCAGCTGGACGAAACCTATTGATCTCGTTCTGAGCTGAGCTGCCTGATCCCCGCCTGGTGCGGGGATTTTTTTTGGGCACTGGATCCTCCACCATTGCATGGCCATGTAAAGACGATCAGCGGGTGTAAGCCAAGGCCTGGGCCTTGTTGCCTCGGGGCAGGTCGGTGAGCGGTTGAGCCGTGGGGGTGGATGAGCCGCTTGCAACATTTCATCTCACCTGCCATGCCTCCCACGGCGAATGGCGAAGCCGCAGAGCCCAAGCTGGCCGTTACAGCCTGGAGCCCCGCGGCCTGTCCTCTTTGACAACCTTGCGCTTGGAACACCAGGGGCTGCCTGCCTTCTGGAGGGGTTCCAGCTTCAAGGAGGACCTATGAGAAGACATCTTGCGCAAAGCGGCTTCACGCTGATCGAGCTGATGATTGTGGTGGCCATCGTCGGCATCATGGCTGCGGTGGCCTTGCCGGCCTACCAGGACTACACCACCCGGACCAAGGTGACGGAGCTGATCCTGGCCGCTGCACCGTGCCGCCTGGTCGTGAGTGAACTGGTGCAGACTGCGCCAGAGGCGGATCTGAGCAAGCGTTTTACCGAAGGGTGCCCGCCGCAAGCCACCAAGTACGTCGAGTCTGTGGCGACTGACAAGAACGGCCAGATCGCAGTCACAGGTAAAAGAGCGACGCTTGCCAAGCTGGAGGAGGGCAAGAACGTCTTGACCCTCACGCCGGTGATCCGCAAATCTGAGGGCGTGTTTGAGGCTCTGGATGGCACCACCGCCGGTAATGCGCAACTGCATGGCTGGGCCTGCGGCGCACGGGAGGGCAGCACGCCGATCAAGGGCAACACCACCATCGAGGCCAAGTACCTGCCCGGCAGTTGCCAAGGCAGCTATCCCTGAGCCTGCAGCGGCGCCCGCCGGCTTGACGGCCAGCGGGGCGCAGGCGGAATCCGATCAGCGCAGAACCAGCACCGGGATGGTGGAGTGGGTCAGCACCTGCTGGGTTTCGCTGCCCAGCAGCAGGCGCTTGATGCCCTTGCGACCGTGCGAAGCCATCACGATCAGGTCGCACTTGTGCTTCTTGGCGGCAGCCAGCAGGGCCTCGGCAATCAGGTCGGACTTGACCACCACCGACTTGGCCTTGAGGCCGTT
Source organism: Curvibacter gracilis ATCC BAA-807 (assembly GCF_000518645.1). Lineage (GTDB taxonomy): Bacteria > Pseudomonadota > Gammaproteobacteria > Burkholderiales > Burkholderiaceae_C > Curvibacter > Curvibacter gracilis. The sequence goes on from NZ_JADZ01000025.1 coordinate 46,045, forward strand.
CTCGACAGCGGCCTTCTTGACGGCATCGACCACGGCTTGGCCATGGTCGGTCCATTCTTTTTCGATTCGCCCCACTTCGTCCACGCTCAATGGAACCGAGCCCTCGAAGTAGCTTTGCGGGTAACGCGGCACCACCTTCACGGCCACCAACTCGGCGCCCGCCAGTGTGGCGAGGTCGATACCGGTCTTGACGGCTTTCTGGGACAGTTTGGAACCATCGGTTGCAACAAGAATTCGCTTGTACATGAGAGGATCTCCTTGGGCTTCAGTGAGGTCAGATTAGCGATCGAGCGCCATTTCGGGCTTGATCTGAATCAAGAGGGTGACACAGAATCGCGGTTAGGCTCCAGCCCATGAATTCAGCAAGCACCGCGCCCCTATCTTCGCTTGACCTGCTGGCGTCTCCGACGGAAGCCCAGCCGGTGGGTGGTGCTGCAGCCCGCGAGTCCGAGCGGCTGAGCCTGCTGGACGATCCTCAGGAATGGCCGGTGTTCGGTCGGCGATGCGAAGACACGGGGCCGTCCGAGGCGCCTTCCGAGGCCAGTGCGTCGGGCCCGTGGGAGTCTCAGGTGGTGCTGGAGGGCATGCACTGTGCCGCCTGCGCCCTGACCATCGAGCAGGCCTTGCTGGCGGTGCCGGGGGTCATGGAGGCTCAGGTCAACGCCGCCACGCACCGTGCACGCGTGGTCTGGCAGCCGGCGCAGGTGGCCCCATCTCGCTGGATGTCGGCGGTCGGGGCGGCGGGTTACCGCGCTTTGCCGGCCCGTGATGCCTTCACCGTGGAGTTGCGCCAACAGGAGCAGCGCCGCGCGCTGTGGCGTCTGGGGGTGGCAGGCTTTTGCATGATGCAGGTCATGATGTACGCATGGCCGGCCTACGTGGCCAGCCCGGGCGACATGACCGACGACATGGCTCAACTGCTGCGTTGGGCCTCGTGGGTGCTCACCCTGCCGGTGATGCTGTTTTCGTGCAGTCCCTTCTTTCGCAATGCGTGGCGCGATGTGCGCCAGCGCCGCATCAGCATGGACTTTCCGGTGGCGTTGGGCATGGCCGTCACCTTTGTGGTCAGTTCGGCGGCCACCTTCGATGCCAGCGGGCCGCTGGGTCACGAGGTCTACTACGACTCGCTGACCATGTTCGTGTTCTTTCTGCTCACCGGGCGCTGGATGGAATTGCGCCTGAGGGATCGCACGGCGGGCGCCCTGGAGGCCTTGATGAACCGCCTGCCCGACAGTGTGGAGCGTCGCGGCGCCGACGGCCAATTCGAGCGTGTCGCGGTACGCCGTCTGGTGGTGGGTGATGTGGTTCGCGTGCTGCCGGGTGAAGGCTTCCCGGCCGATGGCGAGGTGCTGGAGGGCGAAACCCTGGTCGATGAGGCCTTGCTCACCGGCGAGTCGCGCCCGGTGCACCACGCCGTGGGCTCGCAGGTGACGGCGGGCAGCCACAACCTGTCGGCGCCCGTGCTGGTGCGCGTGGCGCGCCTGGGGGCCGATACCCGCTTTGCAGAGATCGTCACGATGATGGAGCACGCCTCCATGGACAAGCCACGCCTGGCCCTGCTGGCCGATCGGCTGGCCCGGCCTTTCCTGCTGGCTGTTCTGGCGGCGGCGGCCCTCTCGGCCGCCTGGTGGTGGTCGGTGGACCCGGGGCGGGCCTTGATGGTGGCCGTGGCCGTGCTGATCGTCACCTGCCCTTGCGCTTTGTCACTGGCCACGCCGGCGGCCATGTTGGCTGCGGCCGGGGCCCTGGCCCGCCAAGGCGTGCTGGTGCGCAATCTGCAGGCGCTCGAGGCGTTGGCCGAGGTGGATCAATTTGTGTTCGACAAGACCGGAACCCTGACCCGCGACGGCATGACCGTGCAGGCCATGCGCGTGCGGCCAGGCTTTGACCTCGGGCTTGCCCTGCGGCTGGCCCGCGGGCTGGCAGCGCATTCGCTGCATCCGGTGTCCCGGTCGGTGCATTCGGCCGCGGGTTTGAGCCCGGCCCTGCACAAGCAGGGCTTGTCCCTCGAAGATCTGTCGCCCGTTGTGCTGGAGCACGTGCGCGAGGTCTCTGGCTCAGGGCTGGAAGGCCGGGTCAATCTGTTCGGGCACGGCGAGGTCAGCTATCGCCTGGGCTCGGCCAGTTGGTGTCGCCTGAGCGCCGCAGAGATGGCGCGTGCCGGCGACCTCCAGCAGGTCTATCTGGCCGATGAGCAAGGGTGGCTGGCCACCTTCGACCTGCAGGAGGACGTGCGTGAAGATGCTGCAGAGGCGGTGCGTCATCTGCAGGCGCAGGGGGTGGGTGTGGCTTTGCTTTCGGGCGACCGGGCAGCATCGGCCGGTCGGGTGGCCGGGCAGGTCGGCATTGAGCGCTTCCATGGTGACTGTGCCCCGGCCGACAAGCTGACGATCATGCGCGAAGCACAGCGCGAGGGCCACCATGTGGCGATGGTGGGCGATGGGCTCAACGATGGCCCGGTGCTCGCGGGGGCGCATGTGTCTTTCGCCTTCGGCAATGCGGTGCCGCTGGCGCGTTCCCGTTCTGATTTTGTGGTGATGGGGGGGCAGCTGTCGCGCCTGCCCTACACCGTGGCGCTGGCCCGTCGCACCTTGCGTGTGGTGCGTCAGAACCTGATCTGGGCGGCAGGCTACAACGCGATCTGTGTGCCTTTGGCGGTGGTGGGCTGGTTGCCTGCCTGGCTGGCTGGCCTGGGCATGGCCTTGAGCTCGCTGATCGTGGTGCTCAACGCGGCCCGCCTGTCCTTGCCCAGCCTGTCTTTGCGGAGCCAATGATGGACATTCTTTTTCTGCTTATTCCGCTGTCGGTGGCCTTGGTGCTGCTGATTCTGGGAGGGCTCTGGTGGGCGATCCACCATGGGCAATTTGAGGGCGTGGAGCAGGAGGGAGAGCGGATTCTCAGGAACGATTGACGCACGTCAATGCACCTGTGCACGTTCGCTCTGACACTCGATCAGCAACTTAGAGGTAACCGATGAATTCATCCAATACACAAGCTGCCCTGTACAACGACACCGTAGTCAGGCAGTTCTCAATCATGGCGGTGGTCTGGGGGGTGGTTGGCATGCTGGTGGGCGTCGTGATCGCCGCCCAGCTCGCCTGGCCCGAACTCAACTTAGGCATTCCATGGCTCAGTTATGGTCGCTTGCGACCCTTGCACACCAACGCCGTGATCTTCGCGTTCGGGGGTTGTGCGCTGTTCGCCACCAGCTACTACGTGGTGCAGCGAACCTGCCAGGTGCGTCTGTTCGCGGGCCCCTTGGCCGCGTTCACGTTCTGGGGCTGGCAATTGGTGATTCTGGCGGCGGCCATCAGCCTGCCCCTGGGTTACACCACCGGCAAGGAATACGCTGAACTCGAATGGCCGATCGACATCCTGATCACGCTGGTGTGGGTGTCCTACGCCATCGTGTTCTTCGGCACGGTCGGCATCCGCAAGGTGCGTCACATCTATGTGGCGAACTGGTTCTACGGTGCCTTCATCATTGCCGTGGCGATCCTTCACCTGGTCAACAGCGCTGAAGTGCCGGCTGGCTTCATGAAGTCGTACTCGGCCTATGCCGGTGTGCAAGACGCCATGGTGCAGTGGTGGTATGGTCACAACGCGGTGGGCTTCTTCCTGACCGCAGGCTTCCTGGGCATGATGTATTACTTCATCCCCAAGCAGGCAGGCCGTCCGGTCTACTCGTATCGCCTGTCCATCGTCCACTTCTGGGCGCTGATCTTCACCTACATGTGGGCGGGTCCTCACCACCTGCACTACACGGCTCTGCCGGACTGGACCCAATCGGTCGGCATGGTGTTCTCCCTGATCCTGTTGGCCCCCAGCTGGGGTGGCATGATCAACGGCATCATGACCCTGTCGGGTGCCTGGCACAAGCTGCGTGACGACCCCGTCCTGCGCTTCCTGATCGTGTCCCTGTCGTTCTACGGCATGAGCACCTTCGAGGGCCCGATGATGTCCATCAAGACCGTCAACGCCCTGAGCCACTACACCGACTGGACCGTGGGCCACGTGCACTCGGGCGCTCTGGGTTGGGTGGGTCTGATCTCCATGGGTTCGCTGTACTACCTGATCCCGCGCCTGTTCGGCAAGAAGACCATGTACTCGGTGAAGGCCATTGAAGTCCACTTCTGGACCGCCACCATCGGCATCGTGCTGTACATCGCTGCCATGTGGATTGCCGGTGTGATGCAGGGCCTGATGTGGCGCGCCATCAATGCCGACGGCACGCTGACCTACACCTTCGTTGAAGGCGTCAAGGCCACCTTCCCGTTCTACGTGATCCGTGTGACCGGAGGTCTGCTGTACCTGGGCGGCATGATTGTCATGCTCTGGAACACCTGGATGACTGCCATCTCGGGTCGCTCGGTCGACACCCCGGTGCCTGCAGTGGTCGCCCACGCTTGAGGAGAGAAAAACCATGAGTCAACACAACGCAAATCAAGCGGCTCCCGGCGCCTTCTCGCATGAGCGCATCGAAACCAGCAACTTCCTCATGATCGTGCTGATCCTGTTGGTGGTGGCGGTCGGTGGCTTGGTGGAAATCGTTCCTCTGTTCTTCCAGAAGTCGACCACCGAGCCGGTGAAGGGTGTGCAGCCCTACACCGCCCTCCAACTGGTGGGCCGTGACATCTACATCCGCGAAGGCTGCTACAACTGCCACTCGCAGATGATCCGCCCCTTCCGCGCTGAAACCCTGCGTTATGGCCACTACTCGGTGGCTGGCGAGTTCGTGTACGACCACCCCTTCCAATGGGGCAGCAAGCGTACCGGTCCCGACCTGCAGCGTGTGGGTGGCAAGTACAGCGATGAATGGCATCGCATCCACTTGAACAACCCACGTGACGTGGTGCCCGAGTCCAACATGCCGGCTTACTCCTGGCTGGACAAGTCCACCATCGATCCCGCTGTGGTGGCTCCCCGCATGAAGGCCTTGCGCACCGTGGGCGTGCCTTACACCGACGAGCAGATCGCTGCCGGTGGCGACGAAGTCAAGGGCAAGACCGAACAGGACGCGCTCGTGGCCTACCTGCAATCCTTGGGTCGCGCACTCAAGTAAGGAGCTGTGATGGACATCACCACACTTCGCATTGCAGCCACGCTGGCCTGCTTCGTGACCTTTGTCGGCATCATGGTGTGGGCCTTCTCGCGCCGCAATGCCGCAGGTTTCCAGGAGGCTGCACAGCTTCCGTTTGATCAAGACTGAACACAGAACGAGAGAGCACCATGAGTGACTTCAAAAGCAACTTCTGGTCGGTGTACGTGGCGGCAGTGACGCTGGGGGGCATTCTTGCCTGCCTGTTGCTGCTGTGGATCGCGTCCCGCAAGAAAGTGGCCGCCACGGCGGACAACACCACGGGCCACGTCTGGGATGAGGACCTGCGTGAAATGAACAACCCGCTGCCCCTGTGGTGGGTGGGCCTGTTCATCATCACCGTGGTCTTCGGTCTGGGCTACCTCACGTTCTACCCTGGCTTGGGTGACTTTGCCGGCAAGCTGGGCTGGTCGACCGCCAACGAGTACGACAAGGAAGTGGCCAAGGCCAACAAGGAACTCGAGCCCCTGTATGCACGCTTCACCAGCATGTCTGTGGAAGATGCAGCCAAGGACCCGCAGGCCAAGGCCATTGGCGAGCGTCTGTTCATGAACAACTGCGCTCAGTGCCACGGCTCTGATGCCCGCGGCAGCAAGGGCTTCCCGAACCTGACCGATGGCGACTGGCTGCATGGCGGCACGCCCGAAAAGATCACCGAGACCATCACCGGTGGCCGCATCGGCAACATGCCTCCCATGGCCGCAGCCGTGGGCACGGCTGACGACGTGAAGAACGTGGCCAACTACGTTCTGAGTCTGTCGGGCAGCCCCCACGACTCGCTGCGCGCTTCGCTGGGCAAGGCCAAGTTCGGTGCTTGCGCCGCCTGCCACGGTGCCGACGGCAAGGGCAACCAGGCCCTGGGCTCGGCCAACCTGACCGACGACATCTGGCTGCATGGTTACGGCGAAGCCGCGATCATCAACATGATCAACAATGGCAAGACCAACCAGATGCCTGCTCAGGCTGAGAAGCTCACCGCAGCTCAGATCCATGTGCTCGCATCCTACGTGTGGGGCATGTCCAATCTGGCTCCCGCTGCGGCTGCCAAGTAAGGCTTGACCCTTGCGCCCGCCCGGACGCTGATTGACGTCCGGGCGGGTTTTCCTTTTCAATCGTGATGAGGCCTCTGTGGGGCCTGATCGGGGACTGCAGTTTGGAACCCACCTCAGGCGATCGTCGCAAAATCATTCCCATCGTTGCTGCCACCGATGACAGCGCCGAGCTGGTGTCTTTGTATGCGGCCCAGCAAAAAATCCATCCCCGCTCCGTCAGTGGCTTTTTCAGTCAATGGCGCTGGGCGCTGGTGATCTTCACGCAATTGGTTTTCTATGGCCTGCCCTGGCTGGAGTGGGGGCAGCGTCAGGCGGTGCTGTTTGATCTGGGCGCGCGCCGCTTCTTCATATTTGGCCTGGTTCTCTATCCCCAGGACTTCATCTATCTGACGGGCTTGCTGGTCATCTCGGCCCTGGCCCTGTTCCTGTTCACGGCCATTGCCGGCCGGCTCTGGTGTGGTTATGCCTGTCCGCAAACCGTCTACACCGAAATCTTTCTCTGGATCGAGCACCACATCGAAGGTGATCGTCAGGCGCGCATTCGTCTGGACGAGTCGCCCATGAGCCTCGAGAAATTCGTCAAGCGAAGCTTCAAGCACATCGTCTGGCTGACCCTGTCGGTCTGGACGGGGTACACCTTCGTGGGCTACTTTTCACCCATCCGCGATCTGGGCATGGAATTTCTGACCACCCAGATGGGCGGCTGGGAGATCTTCTGGGTGCTGTTCTATGGTTTTGCCACCTATGGCAATGCCGGCTTCATGCGCGAGCAGGTGTGCAAGTACATGTGCCCCTACGCGCGGTTCCAGAGCGCCATGTTCGACAAGGACACCCTGATCGTCACCTACGACGAGGCCCGGGGTGACCCGCGAGGATCACGCTCCCGCAAGGCCGACCCTGCGGCGCTGGGCCTGGGTTCGTGTGTGGATTGCAGTCTGTGCGTGCAGGTCTGCCCCACCGGCATCGACATCCGGAAAGGGTTGCAGTACGAATGCATTGGCTGCGGCGCCTGCGTCGATGTGTGCGACACCGTGATGGACAAGATGAACTACCCGCGTGGGCTCATCCGTTACTCCACTCAGAATGCAGTCTCCAACAAATGGGGGCGGCCCGAGATCGTGCAGCGCGTGTTCCGGCCGCGCACCATTTTGTATGGGGTGGTGCTGCTGGCACTCACGGTGGGGCTGTTGGTCAGCCTGGTGCTCAGGACCCCGCTCAAGGTCGACATCGTGCGTGACCGCGCGGCCTTGTCCCGCATCGTGTCCGGCGGCAAGCTCGAGAACGTCTACCGTCTGCAGATCATGAATGCCACCGAAAAAGAGCAGACCTATGTGATCCAGGCCAACGGCTTGGAGGGCATCGAGGTCGCTTCCGAGCAGCAGGTGGTCATCGAGCCAGCCCAGTCGCGTTGGGTGCCGGTGCGCCTGCAGGTTCCTTATGGTGCCGTTCCTCCTGGGTCCCATACTGTGTACTTCGCCGTCGGCGAAGCCGGTGGGGGGGCCCATGTGTCTGAAAAGTCAGTTTTCCTGGTACCTCGCTGAGGGCAATGTCTTATGAACTCTTCCATCTCTTCCAAGTCCCCCGTCGCTGAGGTGACTCCACGCCCCTGGTGGACCCACGGCCATGTCTGGATGATCATTTCCGGCCCTGCCATCGTCGTGGTTGCGGGCTTTGTCACCCTGTGGCTGGCCATCCGCACCCCGGATCCCGTCATCGAGGCGGATTACTACAAACGAGGGGTGGAGATCAACCGCACCCTGCCCGATGTGGACCCCAAGGCCATGATGCCGGCCCTGCAGGGGCGCAACCATGCGGCGACCCCGACTCAGGATATTCCCGAGCCCAAGCGTTAAGCCTCTTACCGATTTGGTGGATGGGGGCTAGGATGGTTCAAACAACCGGAGAGCCTCATGCTGAATCAGCGCTTGATGTGGATCGCCTGGCCTGCCTTTTTGGTGGCAGGGGTGCTTGAAATACTGGTTTTTGCCGTTGTTGACCCCAACGACCTGACCTGGTTCGGTCAGCCTGTGGAGCTGTCCCGCCAAGGGGTGTACACCATTGCGTTCTTTGCTTTTTGGGTGTGCGCGATTGTTTCCAGCGGGTTGACGACCCTGCTGTCGCAGTCCCCTTTCGAGGTCAATCGCTGCCCGCTGCCGGGCTCGGATCGGCCTGATGGTTGCCCCAAGCAAGAGGCTTCCTGCGTCTGAGCTGCGATGGGGTTCGGGCCTGCTTTCTGCCAGGCCAGCCCACAGCTTCTGACGTGAAAACACCCGGCTGACCGGGTGTTTTGTGGGCCTTTTGACAAGGCCTGGGTGGGTGTCGGCGACCCCAAGGGGCAAGCCCCCTGGATCTTACTGGCAGGTCTGCGAGTTCACGATGCGCTTGAGGGCATCGGTATCAAGAATGCGCACATGGCGCTGCTTGACCTCGACGATGTTCTCTTCCACAAATTTGGAGAAGGTGCGGCTCACGGTTTCAAGCTTCAGGCCCAGGTAGCTGCCGATTTCTTCACGTGTCATGCGCAGCACCAGCTCTGACTGGGAGAACCCGCGTGCGTGCAGGCGCTGGACCAGGTTGAGCAGGAAGGCGGCCAGACGCTCTTCGGCACGCATGCTGCCCAACAGCAGCATCACGCCGTGCTCGCGCACGATTTCTCGGCTCATGATCTTGTGCACGTGGTGCTGCAGTGCTGTCACCTCGCGCGACAGTTCTTCGATGCGGTCAAACGGCATCACGCACACTTCGGCGTCTTCCAAGGCCACGGCGTCGCAGGTGTGATGGTCCTGCACAATGCCATCCAGGCCGATGATCTCGCCGGCCATCTGGAAGCCCGTGACTTGGTCGCGGCCGTCTTCGGTGGCCACACAGGTTTTGAAGAACCCGGTGCGGATCGCATACAGCGACGTGAATTTCTCGCCGTTGCGAAACAGCGTTGTGCCGCGCTTCACTTTGCGCCGGATCGCCACCACTTCATCAATGCGTTCAAGTTCTTCGGGCTTCAGGCCCATGGGCATGCACAACTCGCGCAGATTGCAGTTGGAGCAGGCAACTTTGATGGTTTGTGGGTTCATTCGCCTAGTAGAAGAGTCTGCGCCAGAGCTTAACGGCTTTGTTGGCTCGGTAGTTACAGGTGTGTCAAACATGGCTCCTCCTGATATGCCTCAAATTGTGACTTCGGGTCCGCGTCGCCTGCTTGATCCACATCAAGTCCTCTTTCCTTGGCTGATGCACATTATGGTGTCCAGAAGGAAAAATGCCAGATGAATGTCGTTTCGCCAGAGCTGTTGCGTCGGTTTGATGTACCGGGGCCCAGGTACACCTCCTATCCTACGGCCGACCGCTTTGTTGAGGCTTACACGGAGGCAGATTACCGGCAAGCTCTGGATCAGCGCCGTGGTGGGGGGGCTGCGACGCTGGCCTTGCCTCTTTCTTTGTACATCCACATCCCCTTTTGCGAGTCGCTTTGTTACTACTGCGCCTGCAACAAGATCATCACCAAGCACCCCGAGCGGGCGGACGAGTACCTTCGCTACCTCGGGCGTGAAGTGGACCTGCATGTGCAGCAGATCGGCACGGGGCAGGCCGTCAGTCAGCTTCACCTTGGCGGCGGCAGCCCGACCTTTCTGAACGACGATGGTTTGAGCGAGCTCATGGCCATGCTGCGGCGCAATTTCTCGCTGGCGCCGGGCGGTGAATATTCCATCGAGGTCGATCCCCGCACCGTCACCCGGGAACGTCTGGCCCACCTGGCCCGCCTGGGGTTCAACCGCCTCAGCTTTGGCGTGCAGGACTTCGATCCTGCGGTGCAGAAAGCCGTGCATCGCATCCAGCCTGCAGAGCAGGTGTTCGAACTGGTGGCCGAGGCCCGTCGCATCGGCTTCGAGTCGATCAACGTTGACCTGATCTACGGCCTGCCGCGGCAGACCCCCGAATCCTTTGACCGGACCCTGGCCCAGGTGAACGAGCTGCGACCTGATCGCATTGCCTTGTACGCCTATGCGCATCTGCCTGAGCGATTCAAGCCCCAGCGTCGCATCATCTCGGCCGAGTTGCCGGGTGGTCCGGCCAAGGTGTCCATGCTGTCGCGTTCGTTGTCGGCCTTCATCGAGGCGGGCTACGTCTATGTCGGCATGGATCACTTCGCCTTGCCCAACGACGCCTTGGCCGTGGCCAAGCGCCAGGGCCGCTTGCATCGCAACTTCCAGGGCTACAGCACCCAGCCTGATTGCGATCTGATCGGTCTGGGGGTTTCGGCCATCGGGCGTGTCGGGGCCACCTACAGCCAGAACGCCAAGACCCTGGAAGACTATTACGACTACCTCAACCAGGGGCGACTGCCCGTGGTGCGGGGCCTGGCCTTGTCGCGGGACGATCTGGTGCGGCGCGCCGTCATCATGGCCCTCATGTGCCAGGGCAGGCTGGTCTACGAATCGATCGACCTGGCCTGGTTGATCGACAGTCGCAGCTACTTCGCGACAGAGATGAACCTGCTGCAGGATCTGGCCAAAGAAGGCCTGCTGACCATGGACGACTCTGGCATCGAGGTCACGCCCAATGGCTGGTTCTTCATCCGTGGCATCGCCATGGTCTTTGATCGCTATTTGCAGGCCGATCGCAACCGTGCCCGTTTCTCCCGCATCATCTGAGCCTGGTTGTCAGCGCGCCCGGGCGGGCGCGGCTGGCGCTTGTCTGCAAGGAGACGGAAGGTGTTGAGTTCTCTGGCCTGGACGGCTTTGCTCATGGGCTTGGCCGGTGGCCCCCACTGTGTGGCGATGTGTGGTGCTGCCTGCGCAGCCCTGGGGCGCTCCTCGGGTGGGGGGGCTCAGCCGATTCAATGGGCGGCGGCTGGACAGGGTGGGGCGCTGTCTGCCCCCGGTCTGCACAGCATGCCGACCTGGCGCGAATGGCTGTTCCAGATCGGGCGCTTGATGGGCTATGCCGGTGCTGGCGCCGTGGCTGCTGTTGCGGTCGGCGGCCTGGCATGGCTCAGCGGCAAGACCGCGGTGCTGCGGCCTGTCTGGAGCCTGTTTCATGTGGCCGTGTTGGCCTGGGGCTTGTGGCTCGTGATCCGTGCGGAGCAGCCTGCCTGGGTGCAAGGCGCCGCTCGCTCGGTCTGGCAGCGCGTACAGCCCCTCACGGCGCGCAGCAGTGGTGTTTTTGCAACAGGTGTGGCCTGGGCCTTCATGCCTTGCGGACTGCTTTACTCGGCCTTGCTGGTGGCCGGTCTGGCGGGTGGGCCTGCTGAGGGCGCGCTGGTCATGGCCATGTTTGCGCTGGGAGGCAGTGTCTCGCTGTTGCTGGGGCCTTGGCTCTGGCGCTCGCTGCGGCAGCGCGTCAACGGCTGGCATCAGGATTGGGGCACCCGTTTGGCGGGCTTGTTCCTCTGCGCGCTGGCAGGCTGGTCTTTGTGGTTGGACGTGGCCCACCGGGTGGCCGACTGGTGTCTGTGATTTGCACGCTGTGCACCCTGTGAACCTCCTGGGAATCAGGTTTACAGGGGGATGCTTCTGAGAAGTAAAAGATGTCGCAAATTCCCGCCATAATGGTTTCGTATCACTGACTCATTGGTCAGCTATTCTCGAATCCATGGAAGACAGTAAGAGCAAGCTCATCGACATTCAGCGGCTGCGCAAAGGCATGTTTGTGCAGCTTGAGCTCGGCTGGATGGACCATCCGTTTCCGATGGGCAGTTTCAAGATCTCCTCGGACGAGCAGATCCAGACCCTGCGCTCGCTCGGTCTGACCCAGATCCGCTACGTGCCCTCGCGCAGCGATGTGCAGGTGGATGAAGCCCAGGCCCTGCCGGTGCCGGCCGCGGTCGATGAACCCGCGGCCGCAGCGCAAGAGACCGCCAACCCCCCCGAAGCAAGCCCGAGCTCGGGTCCTGAGCGGGCGCGTCAGGCGCGTCTGGCGGCGCGCCTGGCCCAGGAGCGCTGCCTGGAGGTCTGCGAGCGGCGTTTTTTTGATGCCACACGCCAGTACAAGAAGGTGGGCGAGCAACTGCGCCTGAGTCCCCAGGAGGCCCGGCGCCAGAGCGAGGAGCTGGTCGGCTCCTGCGTGTCTGAATTGCTGGCCAATGGCGAGTCGGTGATCCGCTTGCTGACCGAGGTATCGGGTGACCGCAGTGCCACCCACCCCATCAATGTGATGGTGATTGCCTTGCTGCTGGGCAAGGCCCTGGGCCTGGAGGAGGCTGCCTTGAAGGACCTGGGTCTGGTGGCCATGCTGCATGACATCGGCAAGCTCGAATTGCCCGACCGGGTCCGCTCATTTGATGACCAGTTCACCACTGCCGAATACCGCATGTACCAGGAGCACGTCGAACAGGGCGTGATCCTGGGGCAGCGCATGGGGCTGTCGCCCGGGGTGCTCAAGGGCATCTCCCAGCACCACGAAATGGCGGACGGCAGCGGCTTTCCGATGCGGCACAAGGTCGATCGCCTGGAGACCCTGGGCAAGATCGTCGCCCTGGTCAACCGCTACGACAACCTGTGCAACCCCTCACGCCTGGCGATTGCGCTGACGCCGCACGAGGCCCTGTCGGTGATCTTTGCCCAGATGAAGGCGCGCTTTGACACCTCGGTGCTGGGGGCTTTCATCCGCATGATGGGGGTGTACCCGCCGGGCTCGGTGGTCCAGTTGGTGAATGACCGTTTTGCCCTGGTGGTGTCGGTCAACTCATCCCGGCCACTGCGCCCCCGCGTGCTGGTGCATGACCCGCAGGTGCCGCGTTCCGAAGCGCTGATCCTGGACCTGGAGCAAGTGCCCGAACTGGGCATCAAGCGCAGCCTGAAGGCGTCGCAGCTGCCCAAGGCCGCGCTGGACTACCTGTCCCCCCGTCAACGCATCTGCTACTTCTTTGAACGGGCCGTGGAGGCGCCTTCACCGGCTGGAGCCGAGCAGTGAGCGATGCCGCCCTGGCCAGGCCTGATCTGGATGGCCTGCTGGAGTCGGTCTGGTTGGTGGAGGCGGCGGGGCTCACATTGTGCTGGGTCAACCAGGCCGCTTGCGTCTTGCTGGGCGATGTGACGCCCGAGGCCGTGCTGGGGCGCCCGGTGACCGATTGGGCGGCCTCGCCTGAAGACATGGTGTTCTGGGCCACGGTCCAACCCGACCAGGATCCGGGCTTGTGGTCCGAGACCTTGCTGCGCCGCCCGGGCGGCTCGGTGCTGCCGGTGGAGCGGCGCGTGAGTGTCACCCGCCTGCCCGACGGTGCGCCTGCCTACCAGGTGGTGATGCTGGATCGCAGCCGTGAACAGCGGGCAGCGCATGAATTCGAGCAACTGGTGGCCGAGTTGCGTGCCACCCTCGACTCGACCGCCGATGGCATGCTGGTGTGCAGTCTGCGCGGCGAGGTGCGTGCATTCAACCGACGTTTCAGCCAGATCTGGGCGGTGCCCGAGCCACTGCACATCCGGCGTGACGATGCGGCACTGCATGCCCATCTGCAGGCCTCGGTGCTGGACCCGGCGCATTACCAGGCCCGGCTCGACGAGTTGGCCGCCAGCCCCGAGCTGGAGGTGACCGATACCCTGTTGCTGAAGAATGGCCATGTGCTCGAGCGCTCCTGCGTGACGCAGATCAGCCGCGGTCGGGCGGTCGGGCGGGTGTATTCCTTTCGTGACATCACCGATCAGGTGGCTGCGCAGGCCGAGCTCAGGCGTGCCGCCAAGGTGTTTGAGTGCAGCCTCGATGCGGTCTTCATCGCGACTGCGCGGGATGAGCTGATGGCGGTCAATCCGGCCTTTGTGCGCCTGGTCCAGGTGAGCTCGCCTGAAGCGCCTCAGCGCTGGCTCGGGCGCACTGCGGCCAACTTGTTTGCCGATCCTGCCGACCCGGGGCTGATGGAGCGCATCCGGCAGCGGCGCGAGCAACTGGGTTTCTGGGAGGGCGAGGTCAGCCTGTGCCGCGAGGACGGCAGCCGCTGCCCGGTGCAGTTGTCCTGGGTTCAGCTTCACGATGAAGCGTCTGGCGTCCGCCAGAGCATCGGCTTCTTCCGCGACCTGACCGAGCAGCGGGCCGCTCAGCGCCGCATCGAGCAACTGGCCTACAGCGATGCGCTCACGGGCCTGCCCAATCGCCTGCTGCTGTCGCAGCGCGTGGATTTCGCGCTGAACATGGCTCGGCGTCAGGCCTGCAGCTTTGCCGTGCTGTTCCTGGACCTGGACCGTTTCAAGAACATCAATGACTCGCTGGGCCACCAGTTCGGCGACCGGGTGCTGATCCAGGTGGCCGATCGCATCCGCTCCTGTCTGCGCGATGTGGACACCCTGTGCCGCCTGGGCGGCGATGAGTTCGTGCTGTACCTGCACGATGTGGATGTGGCCGGTGCCGAGCGCGTCGCGTCGCGCGTTCTGGAGGCCTTGTCCCGTCCTTTCCTGCAGGATGAGATGAACTTCAGCATCGGCTGCAGCATCGGGGTGGCCATGTACCCGGGCGACGGCAACACCCTGGATGAACTGATCAAGCAGGCCGACACCGCCATGTACGAGGTCAAGGGGGCGGGGCGCGGGCATGTCCGCTTCTACCGGCCCCAGATGAATGTGGACATGCTTTCGCGCATGAAGCTGGAGACGGCGCTGCGTCAGGCCATCGAGCAGCAGGCCTTCCGCCTGCATTACCAGCCCCAGCTCCACCTCAGCTCGGGCCGACTCATCGGCGCCGAGGCCCTGATTCGCTGGTCCGACCCCGAGCGCGGCGCGGTCTCCCCCGGGCAGTTCATCCCGCTGGCCGAAGAGTCGGGGCTGATCGTGCAGATCGGTGCCTGGGTGTTGGCAGAGGCCGTGCAGCAGGCCGCGGCCTGGTGGCGGGCGGGCACCCCGGTGCAGGTGTCGATCAACGTCTCGGCCCTGCAGTTCAGGCAGCCTGATTTTGTGGAGCGGGTGGCCCAGGTGTTGGCGCAGTTCAGCCTGCCGCCCGACCTGTTGGAGCTGGAACTCACGGAGTCCATCCTGGTGCAGGATGCCGACGAGGTCTTGCAGCGGCTGCGGGCGCTCGCGGGCCTGGGGGTGCATCTGGCCATCGACGACTTCGGCACCGGCTACTCCAGCCTCGCCTACCTGAAGAAGTTTCCCATCAGCAAGCTGAAGATCGATCAATCCTTTGTGCGCGGCCTGCCGGGCGACGACAGCGATGTGGCCATCGTCGCCGCGATGATCGGCCTGGCCCGTGCCCTCAGGTTGTCGGTGATCGCCGAGGGTGTTGAAACCGAAGAACAGCGCGCCGCCCTGCAGCAACTGGGCTGCGACGAGTACCAGGGCTTTCTGTGCTCGCCCGGTGTGCCAGCGGCGCAGTTCGCCGCTTTTCTGCCGGGGCCTGCTTCGAGGCGCTGAAGCGTGCCGGGCTCGGTCGCCGAGGCCGGTTCAGAGGCTCAGGCGCTCAGGCCTTTCCAGGCCATGTAGGCCGCCAGCAGGTACAGCAGGCTGGCAAACACCCGTTTGAGCTTTTTCACCGGCAGTTGATGGGCGGCCTTGGCGCCCAGGGGCGCGGTCAGCACACTGCAGGCGGCGATCACGCCCAACGCGGGCAGCCAGATGTAGCCGAACGAGGCGGGCGGCAACTGGGTGAGTGATTGGCCTGCGATCGCATAACCCACCACATTGGCCACCGCGATCGGAAACCCCAGCGCGGCCGAGGTGGCCACGGCATTGTGGATGGGCACGTTGCACCAGGTCATGAAGGGCACGCTCACAAAGCCGCCCCCCGCGCCCACCAGGCCCGACAGAAAGCCGATCACGCCGCCGCCGGCCAATTGCCCGGCCATGCCCGGCATCTGGCGTGCCGGGGCGGGCTTCTTGTCCAGGAACATCTGGGTGGCCGAAAAGCCCACGAACAGTGCAAAGAAGATCGCCAGCGCGCTGCCCTTGAGTAAGGCGAACACACCCAGGCTGGCCAGTGCGCCCCCCAGCACGATGCCGGGTGCCAGCCCGCGCACCAGCTCCCAGCGCACGGCGCCGCGCTTGTGGTGCGCGCGCACGCTGGAGATGGAGGTGAACATGATGGTGGCCATCGACGTGGCGATCGCCATCTTCACGGCCAGGTCGGCCGACACGCCCTGGCGCCCCAGGATGGCCGTGATGAAGGGCACCATCAGCATGCCGCCGCCGATGCCCAGCAAGCCTGCCAGAAAGCCCGAGAAGATGCCCAGCAGGGCCAGTTCAAGAATCAGGATGGGCTCAAGCAGCATGGCGAAGGCACCTGGAGGCGACGGCAGACAAAAACAAGCCGGCGCGAGGCCGGCTTGTTCAGGAGATAGGTGTCTGCAAGTGCCACCGGACCGGCATCCTGAACCGGGGGTTCAGGTGGGCAAGGGCAGACTGGCGTTGGGTTCATCTGACGCGAGACGATCACGCTCACCAGCCGATGTACCAAGCCCGGGCTCAATGAGCATTGGTTCAAGGAAATATAAAGCCCGGCATGCACTGCAGACGGTTGCCATTGTAGGCCTGTCGAAGAGGTGCTGGCACCAAAGTGGCTCAGATCTTTGGCAGTTCGGGGGCTTTGCTTGACAGCCCACCCGTTGGGCTGGATCAGATCAGGTGGCCGTCGCCGCCCAGAGCGTGGTCGAGCTGGCGGATCAGCTGGTTCAGTCGCTGGGCATCGTGCTCGCTGAGCGCGCCGGCCGGCAGGCTCTCGGCGGGGGCGGGCTGGGGTGTGGGGGGGGACTGTCGGGCCAGGGCCTGGGCCTGCAGTTCGGCGTTTTCGCGGTCGGCCAGCTCAAAGGCGAAGTTCAGCGCGGCCAGCACGGCAATGCGGTCACGGGCCCGCACCTTGCCGGCGTCGCGGATCTTGCACATCGCGGTGTCCAGTCGCTCCACCGCATCCAGCAGGCGCGACTCTCGGCCATCGGGGCAGGCCAGCAGATAGCTCTGCTGCATGATCTGGACTTCGACTTGCTTCATGCGGCCTTGTCCTCGGTCGGTTCGGTGGGCAGCGGTGGCAGGCGCTCCAGCAAGGCCTCGACACGGGAGCGCGCGGCATTCAGCCGCGACTTCAGGCTGTCACGCTCGCGCCCCAGGGCGGCCACCTGCTCGGTGAGCAAGGCGTTGGTGCGTTGCAACTCTTCGTGGCGCACCAGAAGCCGCTCAACGCGATCGGCGATCTGGTCAATGGGGTGCAGGTCGGAGGGTGCCATACAGCCGGCTATTGTAGGACGAGCGTCAGTGAATGGTTCTAAAATGCCGACTGTTGGTGCTCGCGGTGTGGTTCACACACCGCAGTTCAACGGGAAGCAGGAACGGGCAGGCGCCACGCGCACCGCCTTCAACCTGCGCTGCCCCCGCAACGGTCAAGCAGACGAGCCTCTTGCAGGCTCCGCCTCTCTCACACCAGCCACTGGATGCTCTGAACACGCATCTGGGAAGGCGAGGGGGGTTGTCTCTGCCAGCCCGGATACCGGCCAACAAGGTGAATGCCATGGCTTGCCTGTTTAGGCCCGGGTGTTCGTGACGTCCAAGTGCCGGCGGGGAAGCCGGCCCGGACCTATTTTGCTGACCTGCCTCCTGCCCCATGAAGAACCCATCCGTTCAATCGCCTGTCCGTGCGCGCGCCTGCCTGGCCCTGAGCCCTCTTGCCTTGGCCGCCGGCCTGTGTGTCCTGCAGACTGCTGCGCAGGCCGCCGAAGCGCCTGTCCTGGTGGCCGGCTTGAACCCGCTCAAGGAAACCGTGGTCACGGCCACGCGCACCGAGCAACCTCTGGCCGACCTGGTGGCCGACGTCACCCTGATCGACCGCGAGACCATCGAAAACAGCGGTGCCACCGGCCTGGCCGATGTGCTGGCCCGCGTGCCCGGCATTGAAATTTCCCGCAATGGCGGTCCGGGCACCACCACCAGCGTGTTCCTGCGCGGGGCCGAGACCCGTTTCACCGCCGTGTTCATCGATGGCATCCGGGTCGACTCCCAATCCACCGGCGGCGCCGCCTGGGAGGCCATTCCCCTGGGCCTGATCGACCGCATCGAGGTTTTGCGTGGCCCGGCGGGCGCGGTCTACGGCTCCGACGCCATCGGCGGCGTGGTGCAGATCTTCACCAAGAAGGGCGAGGGCGCCCCCAAGCCCTATGTCGGCGTGGGCATCGGCAGCCTGCGCAGCACCCATCTTGAGGCCGCCATCAGCGGTGCCGACGGGGCCATCGACTACGCCCTGGGCGTGCAGAACGAGACCAGCCTGGGCTTCAACGCCCGGCCCATCGCCTCGGCCAACCCCGACCGCGACGGCTACCGCAGCAACTCGGGCTATGCCCGTGTCGGCGCCCAGCTCAACCGCGACCAGCGGCTGGAAGCCACCTTGCTGGGCAGCAACATGAACTCGGGTTACGACGCCAATCTGAGCAAGGACGACCGCAACATGCACCGCCTGTATGCCGCCGGCCTGAACTGGTCGGCGCGCTGGAACGAGGGCTACAGCACCCGCGTCAGCATCACCGAATCGTCCGACCACTACACCACCCAGCCCAACCCCTACCAGACCAACACCCGCGTGCGCGGCTACCTGTTCCAGAACGAATGGAAGCGTGGCGCGGCCAACTGGACTGCGGCGCTCGAACGCCGTGAGGATCAGCTGCAGAACGCCCCCATCGACCGCAGCCGCTCGCAGGACGCTCTGGCCCTGGGCTACGGCCTGCGCTGGCAGCCCCACACCGTGCAGCTCAACCTGCGCCATGACCGCGACAGCGAATTCGGCAGCCACAACACCGGCAGTGCCGCCTACGGCTATGCGATCACCCCGGCCTGGCGCGCCACGGTGTCGGCCGGTACGGCCTTCCGTGCGCCCACGCTGTACCAGCGCTTCAGTGAGTACGGTCTGGCCTCGCTGCAGCCCGAGACCAGCCGCAACCTCGAGGCCGGCCTGCGCTACCAGCAGGGCAGCAGCCTGTACAGCGTGGTGGCCTTCCGCAACACGGTGGACAACCTGATCAACTTCGGCGGCGCCGGCGCTTGTTCCTCGCCCTTTGGCTGCTATGCCAACACCGGCCATGCGCGCTACGAAGGCCTGACTTTCACGGGTGAGCAGCGCGTCGACACCGTGCTGCTGCGCGGCTCGCTCGATGTGCAAGACCCCAAGGACCTGGTCACCGGCAAGCAACTGGCCCGCCGTGCGCGCCAGCACGGCACCTTCAGTGCCGAGACCCGCCTGGCCCGGTGGAACCTGGCCGCCGAGGCGCAATGGTCGGGCCGCCGCTTCGACAATGCCGCCAACACCGTGACGCTGGGCGGCTACACCCTGTTCAACCTGCGCGCCAGCACCGACATCGCCCCCGACTGGAAGCTGCTGGCCCGCCTGAACAACCTGGCCGACAAGTCCTACCAATTGGCCAACACCTACGCCACCCCCGGCCGCAGCGTGTACCTGGGCCTGATCTGGGCGCCGCGCTGATGAGCGCACCCATGGCTGCGCTGGCCCCCGTGGTGCTGGTGGCCGCGCCCGCGTCCGGCCAGGGCAAGACCACGGTCGCCTCGGCCCTGGCGCGGCTGCACAGCCGGGCCGGGCGGCGGGTGCGTGCCTTCAAGTGCGGGCCCGATTTTCTCGACCCCTGCTGGCTGGCCCTGGCCAGCGGCGGCCCCGTGCATTCGCTTGACCTGTGGATGAATGGCGAGGCCGACTGTGCGGCCCGCCTGCAACAGGCCGCCGCCGACAGCGATCTGGTGATCGTCGAAGGCGTGATGGGCCTGTTCGACGGCCAGCCCAGCGCTGGCGATCTGGCGCGCCGTTTTGGCCTGCCGGTGCTCGCGGTGATCGACGGCTCGGCCATGGCCGGCACCTTCGGCGCCCTGGCCCATGGCCTGCAGCATTACCAGCCGGGCCTGCCCTGGCTGGGCGTGCTGGCCAACCGCGTGGGCAGCGAGCGCCACGCCCACATGCTGCGCGATGGCCTGCGCGAGCCTGCCACCTGGTTGGGCGCGCTGCCACGCAGTGCCGACTGGGCTCTGCCTGAGCGGCACCTGGGCCTGGTGCAGGCGGCAGAACTGCCCGACGCCCTGGCCCGGCTGGACGCGGCGGCCGATGCCCTGGCCGCCACCCCCATCGGCCAGCGTGCGCTGGCTGACTGGCCGGCCTGGCAGCCCCCGGCCGACCTGCCCGCCGCCCCGCTGCCGGTGCCGCCCTTGTTGGCAGGCCGCCGCGTGGCCGTGGCCCGCGACGCTGCGTTCTGCTTCATCTACCCGGCCAACCTGGATTGCCTGCGTGCCCTGGGGGCCGAGGTGGTCTTCTTCTCGCCGCTGGCCGACGCCGCCTTGCCCGATTGCGATGCCTTGTGGTTGCCCGGCGGCTACCCCGAGCTGCACGGCCCGGCCCTGGCAGGCAACCACGCGATGCGCCAAAGCCTGCACGCCCATGTGGCCGCCGGCCGCCCCGTGTGGGCCGAGTGCGGCGGCATGATGGCCTTGTTCGACCGCCTGGTCACCCGCGAGGGCGAGCCGCACGCCGGCTTCGGCCTGCTGCCCGGCCAGGTGCTGATGCAAAAGCGGCTGGTGGCCCTGGGCCCGCAGCAATGGACCCCCACCCCGGGCGGCGCCAGCTTGCGCGGGCACACCTTTCACCATTCGCGCTGCGAGACCGCGCTGCAGCCCGTGGGCCGCAGCGTGCGCCCCGGCGTGTCGCCGCATGGCAGCGAAGGCGAGGCCGTGTATGGCCTGGGCCCGGTGCGGGCCAGTTACTTCCATGCCTGGTTTGCCTCTGCCCCCGAGGCGGTGGCGGCCTTGTTCCTGCCGGAGGCCCAGTCATGAACCATGCCTACCGTGAGCTGATCCTGGGCGGCCAGAAAAGTGGCAAGTCGGCGCGTGCCGAGCAGCAGGCCGCCCAGTGGCTGGCCCAGCCGCAGCGCCAGGCCATGCTGATCGCCACCGCCCAGCCCTGGGACCCCGAGATGGCCGCGCGCATCGAGCGTCACCAGCGCGACCGGGCCCAGCGTGTGCCGGGCCTGCAGACCGTCGAATCACCGCTGGACTGGCCCGCCGAATTGCGCCGCCTGAGCCGGCACGACACCCTGGTGGTGGTCGATTGCCTGACCCTGTGGCTGACCAACCTCCTCATGCCCATCGACCCGGCCGCTGCGGTGGGCGTCGATGGGCTGGCGCGGCGCATCAGCGACGCGGCCGAAGCCCTGACCCGGGCCTCGGGCCCGGTTCTGCTGGTCAGCAACGAGATCGGCCTGGGCGTCATCCCGATGGGGCGCGAGGTGCGCGCCTTTGTCGATGCGCTGGGGCAGCTCAACCAACGCCTGGCCCAGGCCTGCGACCGCGTCACCTTGATGGCCGCCGGCTTGCCGCTGACCTTGAAACCTTGAAGGCCCTCGCTTGAATCTCTTCGCTCCCTTTCGATCCTTGGCCCGCGGCATGCTGCCGTGCTTGGCTCTGGTGGCCAGTGCCAGCCTGTGGGCGGCCCCGCCCGCCATCGAACTGAAGGACGACCGGGGCGTCAGCGTGCAACTGGCCCAGCCGCCGCAGCGCATCATCAGCCTGCTGCCCTCGTTGACGGAGTCGATCTGCGCCATGGGCGGCTGTGCCCGCCTGGTGGGGGTGGACCGCTACTCCACCTGGCCCGTGTCCGTTCAGGCCCTGCCGCATCTGGGCGGGCTGGACGATGCCAACATCGAAGGCATCGTGGCGCTGCGGCCCGATGTGGTGCTGCTGGCCAAATCGGCCCGTGCCACGCCGCGGCTGGAGCAGCTGGGCCTCAAGGTGGTGGCCCTGGAGCCGCGCAGTTACGCCGACGTGCAGCGCGTGCTGGGCAAGATCGGCGTGGTGCTGCAGGTGCCCGAGGCCCAGGGCGCGGCGCGCATCTGGCGCCAGATCGATGCCGAGGTGTCGGCGGCGGCCCAGTCGCTGCCGGCGCGGGTGCGCAACGCCCGGGTGTATTACGAGGTGAATCGCGCACCCTATGCGGCCAGCGAATCGTCCTTCATCGGTGAGACCCTGAGCCGCCTCGGGGCGCGCAATGTGGTGCCCGCCTCGCTGGGCCCGTTTCCCAAGCTCAACCCCGAGTACGTGGTGCGCGCCAACCCCGATCTGATCATGATCGGTGACCGCAACTTCGAGGGCCTGGCGCAGCGCCCAGGTTGGGAGCGCATCCGCGCCGTGCGCGAAGACCGCGTCTGCCGCTTCAGTGCCGCCGAATCCGACGTGATGGTGCGCCCCGGCCCGCGCATGGGCGAGGCCGCCCGCCTGATGGCGCGCTGCCTGCAGGAGCGCGCACCATGAGCCCCCGCGCCTGGCCGCCGGCCGCCGTGCTCTTCGTGCTGGTGCTCTTGGTAGCCGGTCTGCTGGCGCTCAGCCTGGGCGTGGGCAGCACCGGCTTCGAGTTGGTGACCCGCTTGTTCGACGACCCGCTGGCGGGGCAGATCGTGCTCGACATCCGCCTGCCGCGCTCGCTGGGCGCCTTGGCCGCCGGGGCCTTGCTGGGCCTGGCCGGCGCCGTGGCCCAGGGCCTGTTCCGCAACCCGCTGGCCGACCCCTATTTGCTGGGCAGCGCCTCGGGCGCCTCGCTGGGCGTGGCCTTTGCCCTGGTGTGGCTGGGGCAGCGGCCTTTGAACCTGCTGCTGTCGTCCGACTGGCTGATGCGACTGGGCCTGACCGGGGCCGCCTTTGTCGGGGCCGTGGGCGCCGTGTTGCTCACCCTGGCATTGGCGCGCGGTGTGCAACAGACCCTGCGCCTGCTGCTGGCCGGCGTCATCGTGGGGGTGGTGCTGGGCGCCATCACTTCTTTGTTGCTGCTGCGCGTGCCCGAGATCATGCAGCCCATGCAGGCCTTCATGCTGGGCAACACCGGCTTTGTGGGCTGGACCTCGGCTTCGCTGATGGGGGCGGTGTGGTGTCTGTGCGCGCTGGTGGCGCTGGGCGCGGCGCGAGGGCTGGATGGCCTGTCGCTGGGCGAGGCCACGGCCCTCAGCCTGGGCCTGCCGCTGGGGGTGCTGCGCAGTGTGCTGGTGGCCGTGCTGGCGCTGGCCACCGGCACGGCGGTGGCGCAGACCGGCCTGATTGCCTTTGTCGGCCTGGCCGCACCGCACCTGGTGCGCGGCCTGGTCAAGACGGGCCACGCCTGGCAGCTGCTGCTGGCCAGCCTGACCGGGGGCTGCCTGTTGATGCTGGCCGACGTGCTGGCGCGCGGCCTCACGGCACCGCAGGAGCTGCCCGTGGGCGCCTTGACGGCCGTGCTGGGCGGCAGCTACCTGCTGTGGCTCATGCACCGCCGGGGCAGCCTGGGGGGCGGCGCATGAGCACCGTGCCACTGGCCCTGCAGGCCCGGGGCCTGAGCGCCCGCCTGGGCGAGCGCCCGGTGCTGCACGACATCGATCTGGGGCTGCGCCAGGGGGCATGGACCAGCATCGTGGGCCCCAACGGGGCCGGCAAGTCGACCCTGCTGCGCGCCTTGGCGGGCCTGCTGCCCTGCGGGGGCGAGATCACCCTGCTGCAACGCCCTCTGCGCCAGTGGCCCGCGCGTGAACGCGGCCGCACCGTGGCCTGGCTGGGGCAGGGCGAGCAGGCCGCGCACGATCTGCGGGTGCTGGACGTGGTGATGCTGGGCCGCCTGCCGCACCGCGGCTGGCTGGCCGCCCCCGGTGCCGTCGACCACGCCGCCGTCGAACAGGCGCTGCGCAGCACCCAGGCCTGGGACTGGCGCGAGCGCAGCCTGGGCCAGCTCTCGGGCGGTGAGCGCCAGCGCGTGCTGCTGGCCCGCGCCCTGGCCGTGCAGGCCCCGGTGCTGCTGATGGACGAGCCCCTGGCCAACCTCGATCCGCCGCACCAGTCCGACTGGCTGGACACCGTGCGCCAACTGGTGGGGCGAGGCCACACCGTGGTCAGCGTGCTGCACGAGCTGGGCATGGCCCTGCAGGCCGACGTACTGGTGGTGATGGCGCAAGGCCGCATCTGCCACCACGGCCCCACCGCCGCGCCGGCCACGCACCGTGCGCTGGAGCAGGTGTTTGACCAGCGCCTGCGCATCCACCCGGTGCAGGGGCAATGGGTGCCCTTGCCCGTGGCCCGTGCCGAAACCAAACCCCACCCCGAGCCTTCCTGAAAGCCACGCCATGCAGATCGAAACCCCACCCACCGAGAAGCCCTATGACAAAGCCGAGGGCGAACGCCGCGGCCTGATCATCGTCAACACCGGCGACGGCAAGGGCAAGAGCACGGCGGCCTTCGGCCTGGCGCTGCGCGCGCATGGCCGTGGCAAGGCCGTCAAGATCTACCAGTTCATGAAGGTGCCCACGGCCCGCTTTGGCGAGCACCGCATGTTCGAGCAACTGGGCATCCCGGTCGAAGGCCTGGGCGACGGTTTCAGTTGGAAGAGCAAGGACCTGGACCACTCCGCCCAACTGGCCCGCGACGGCTGGGCCCGCGCCCGCGCCGTGATCCTGGGCGGCGAGCACTTTCTGGTGGTGCTCGATGAGATCACCTACCCCCTGATCTATGGCTGGCTGCCCCTGGGCGAGGTGCTGACCACCCTGCGCGAGCGCCCGCGCCATGTGCACGTGGTGCTCACCGGGCGCCGCTGCCCCGAAGAGATCGTGACGATGGCCGACACCGTGACCGAGATGAAGCTGATCAAGCACGCCTTCCAGGCCGGCATCCCGGCCCAGCGTGGCATCGAGGACTGAACGTGGCTGGTGACACCTCACCTGGGTCGGGCACCGACACCTCCCCTGCGGCCCAGGCCTTTGCGCCCGCCGAGCGCGAGGCGGTGTACCGCGCCATCCACCAGCGGCGCGACATGCGGCACTTCAGCGGCGGGCAGGTGGCGCCTGAGCTGCTGCGCCGACTGCTGGAGGCCGCCCATCACGCGCCCAGCGTCGGCTTCATGCAGCCCTGGCGCTTCATCCGCATCAGCCGGCCCGACACCCGGGCGCGCTTGCATGCGCTGGTCGAGGCCGAGCGCGTGCAGACCGCCCAGGCCCTGGGTGTGCGGCAGGAAGAGTTCATGCGCCTCAAGGTGCAGGGCGTGCTCGACTGTGCCGAGCTGCTGGCCGTGGCGCTCAGCGATGGGCGCGAGCGCCACATCTTCGGGCGCCGCACCCTGCCGCAGATGGACCTGGCCTCGGCCAGCTGTGCCATCCAGAACCTGTGGCTGGCGGCCCGTGCCGAAGGGCTGGGCCTGGGCTGGGTCTCGATCTTCGATCCGCTGGCGGTGGCCCGCGTGCTGGGCCTGCCCGAGGGGGCCGAGGTGATCGCGCTGCTGTGCCTGGGCCCGGTCAGCGCCTTCTACGAGCAGCCCATGCTGCAGCAGGAGCGCTGGGCGCGCCGCGCGGCCTTGGGCGATCTGGTGTTTGACGAGCAATGGGGCCAGCCCAGCGCCTTGTTCGCCGAGGGGCCCGCCCTTGAGTCTGACTGAGCCCTGGGTGGGCCTGGCCCTGGCCGCCGCCGTGCCGCTGGCCCTGGGGGTGGACCGCCTGTGGGGCGAGCCGCCCTCGGCCGTGCACCCTGTCGTCTGGATGGGGCGCTACCTGGCCTGGACCGGGCATCGCCTGGCCCCCCGTGAAGGCGAGGGCACCGACCCGGAAGGCCGGCGTGATCTGCCGCGCCTGCTGGGTGGGGCCCTGCTGTGGTGTGGCGGTGCGGCCCTTTGTGCCGGGCTGGCCGTCGGGCTGCAGGCCTGGGCCGCTCAGCAGCCGGTCTGGCTGGCGGCCTTGGTGCTGGGCCTGGCCCTCAAGCCGCTGCTGGCCTGGCGCCTGCTGGGCGATGAGGTGCAGGCGGTGGAGGAGGCCCTGGCCGAATCGCTGCCCGCCGGTCGCGCCCGCCTGGCCTGGCTGGTGAGCCGCGATGTCAGCCAGCTGGGGCCGCACCAGGTGCGCGAAAGCGCCATCGAGTCGCTGGCCGAGAACCTCAACGATTCGGTGGTGGCCCCGCTGTTCTGGTTTGCCGTGGCCGGGCTGCCCGGGGCGGCGCTGTACCGCTTTGCCAACACCGCCGATGCCATGTGGGGCTACCCGGGCTGGCGCGGCGGCAGTGCCGGGCGCCACTACTGGGCCTGGGCCGGCAAGTGGGCCGCGCGGGCGGACGACGTGCTGTCCTGGGTGCCGGCACGGCTCACGGCGCTGCTGCTGGCGCTGCCCGCGCGCCTGCGCTGGCACCGCTTGCGCACCGAGGCGGGCAAGACCCCTTCACCCAACAGCGGCTGGCCCATGGCGGCCATGGCCTTGCGCCTGGGCGTGCGCCTGGGCAAGCCTGGGGCCTATGTGCTGAACCCGCAGGCGCCCAGCCCAGGCCCTGTGCACACCCAGCGCGCCCTGGCCTGGGCCGGCAGCGCCGTGGCCTGGGCGACCGCGCTCACGGCGGGCGCCGTGGCCCTGACTTCAGGGTGGCTTGCATGATGAGCTCCCCGCGCGTGCATGGCGGCCCCGATGCGCTGGGGGTGCCGCTGCATGACTTCTCCACCAACAGCAATGCCTGCGGCCCGTGTCCGGCCGCCTGGCAGCGGGTGCAATCGGCCGACGCCACCCATTACCCCGATGCGGGCTACCACGCGCTGCGCGAGCGCCTGGCCGCGCGCCACGGGGTGGCGCCAGAGCGGGTGGTGCTGGCCGGCAGCGCCAGTGAGTTCATCTTCCGCTTCACGGCCTGGGCCTGGCGCGAAGGGCTGCGCCACGCGCGCCTGCCCCGCCACGCCTATGGCGACTACGCCCAGGCGGCCCAGGCCTGGGGCCTGGCGTTGACGACCCACGACGACGCGGCAGGGCTCGATTTGGCCGCATCCGCGCCGCCCTTCCTGGCCTGGGCCTGTGAGCCTGCCAGCCCGCTGGGGGATGACCTGCCCGGCGATGCGGTGCTCCAGGGCGCCGCCCTGGCGGTGCTCGATCGCGCCTACGAGCCCCTGCGCCTGAGCGGCGCCAGCGGCCTCTCGGCCACCGGCCTGGCCCAGGTCTGGCAGCTGTACAGCCCCAACAAGGCCCTGGGTCTGACGGGCGTGCGCGGGGCTTACGCGCTGGCCCCGGTGGGGGCCGAGCCGGCAGTGGGTGCCTTGCAGGCCCTGTGCCCCTCGTGGCCGCTGGGGGCCCATGGGGTGGCCCTGCTGCAGGCCTGGTGCGAGCCGGCCGTGCACGATTGGCTGGCCGATGCCTTGCCGCGATTGCGCGCCTGGAAGGCCGAGCAGCAGGCGCTGTGTCACCATCTGGGCTGGCAGGTTCAGCCCAGCCAGGCCAACTTCTTTTGCGTGCAGCCCACGCCCGCGCACGCGGCCCGCCTGCCGGGCCTGCGCGAGCAGGGCATCAAGCTGCGTGACGCCACCTCCTTCGGTCTGCCGGGCTGGTGGCGCATGGGCGTGCTGCCGCCGGCCGCCCAGCAGGCGCTGGCCCAGGCCCTGTCTTGAAACCGGAACCGACATGACTCTTCAGAAAACCACCCCCGGCCCGGCACATTGCGTGATGGTGCTGGGCACCACCAGCGGCGCCGGCAAGAGCTGGCTCACCACCGCCCTGTGCCGCTGGTATGCGCGCCAGGGCTTCAAGGTGGCGCCTTTCAAGGCGCAGAACATGAGCAACAACGCCCGCGTGGTGGCCGGCCCGGGGGGGCAGCCCGGCGAGATCGGCAGTGCCCAGTACTTTCAGTCGCTGGCCGCCGGGGCCGAGCCCGAGGTGCGCATGAACCCCTTGCTGCTCAAGCCCGAGGCCGACACGCGCAGCCAGGTGGTGTTGCTGGGCCAGGTCGACACGGCCCTGACCGAGATGCCCTGGCGCGGTCGCAGCGAGAAGGTGTGGCCGGCCATCGCCCGAACCCTGGACGCGCTGCGCGCCGACCACGATGTGGTGGTGATCGAAGGCGCCGGCTCGCCGGCCGAGATCAACCTGCACGCCAGCGACATCGTCAACCTGCGCGTGGCCCGCCATGCCCAGGCCGAATGCCTGCTGGTGACCGACATCGACCGGGGCGGCGCCTTTGCCCACCTCTACGGCACCTGGGCCCTGCTGCCCGAAGACGAGCGCCCCTACATCCAGGGCTTTGTGTTGAACAAGTTCCGGGGCGACGCCAGCCTGTTGGCGCCCGGGCCCGAGATGCTGGAGCAGCTCACTGGCGTGCCCACCGTGGCCGTGGTGCCCATGAACTGGCAGCACGGCCTGCCCGAGGAGGACGGCGTGTTCGACGATCGCAGCGCGGGTGTCAGCGGCGCGGTGCACACCCGCATCGCGGTGGTGGCCTACCCGCGCATCAGCAACCTCGATGAATTCCAGCCGCTCAAGAACGTGCCCGGCGTGCGCCTGAACTGGGCCCGCAGCCCGGCCGATCTGGACGGTGCCGACTGGGTGATCCTGCCCGGCAGCAAGGCCACGGCGGCCGATCTGGCCTGGCTGCGCGCCCAAGGCCTGGACCAGGCCGTGGCCCGCCATGCCGAGCGGGGTGGCCGGGTGCTGGGCGTGTGCGGCGGTCTGCAGATGCTGGGCGAAGCCTTGATCGACACCCAGGGCATCGATGGCAACGCCCCTGGCCTGGGCCTGCTGCCCCTGGTGACCACCTTCGAGGTCGAGAAGACCGTGCGCCACACCCAGGCGCGCTTTGCCGAGGTGGCCGAGCCCTGGGCTGCCTTGTCACAGGTGGCCCTGCAGGGGTATGAGATCCACCATGGCCAGACCGCCCAGCACCCGGCCATGGCCGCGGCGGGTGATGTGGCACGCGAGCTGATCCCGGGCCTGGCCTGGCAGAGCGCCAATGGCCGCGTGCTGGGCCTGTACCTGCATGGCCTGTTCGAGGACGCCGCCGTGCTGCGGGCCCTGTTCGGTGCCGATGCGCCCACGCTGGAGCAGGTGTTCGAGCGCCTGGCCGATCAGGTCGAGCAATGCTTCGACCCGGCCTGGTTGCGGCGAAGCTGCGAGCGAGCGCGTGCAGGGCGCTGATTTTTCACGTTACACTGTGCCGCATGACCTTTGAACGCTTCCTCAACGCCTTTTGCCCCGCCATCGCGGTGCCTGCAGGCGTGTCCGTGATTGCACGGACCGGGGCATCGTGCATGGGCATGATGATGATCACCATTACCACCGCGGCCCCCTAGCAGCGTTGGGGTGGCCGTACCGGCTGCCCCTGGTGTGAGTCTCCGAACCAACCCAGCCCGGCAGCTGGGTTTTTTCATTTCTGGTCCGGAGAAACACATGTACCACGATCCCGAATCCCATTTTCCCGAGGGCGCCCTGGCGGCCGCCTCGCTGCCGGCCCTGCGCGTGGGCCTGATTGGCCTGGGTACGGTGGGCGCGGGCACCCTGCAGGTGCTGCAGCGCAACCGCCATGAAATCGCGCTGCGGGCCGGCCGGCCGATCCGCGTC
Organism: Curvibacter gracilis ATCC BAA-807; assembly: GCF_000518645.1. Lineage (GTDB taxonomy): Bacteria > Pseudomonadota > Gammaproteobacteria > Burkholderiales > Burkholderiaceae_C > Curvibacter > Curvibacter gracilis. Next base: position 75,437 of record NZ_JADZ01000025.1, read on the forward strand.
ACGGTGGCCACAGCGCGCAATCTGGAGCGTGCCGCCAGCCTGCTGGGCCCCACGGTGCGACTGGTGAGCGACGCCCAGGCCCTGATCAACGACCCTGAGGTGGATGTGGTGGTCGAGGCCGTGGGCGGCACCGAGCTGCCCCGCCAGTGGCTGCTGCAGGCCTTGGCCCTGGGCAAGCCGGTGGTCACCGCGAACAAGGCCTTGCTGGCCCAGCACGGCAGCGAGATCTTTGCCGCCGCCTCGGCCGCGGGCACCAGCGTGGCCTTCGAGGGTGCGGTGGCGGTCAGCATCCCCATCATCAAGGCCTTGCGCGAAGGCCTGGGCGCCAACCGCATCGAGTGGGTGGCCGGCATCATCAATGGCACCAGCAATTTCATCCTGAGCGCCATGCGCGAGCAGGGTCTGGGCTTCGACGCCGCGCTGGCCGAGGCCCAGCGCCTGGGCTACGCCGAGGCCGACCCGGCGTTCGACGTGGACGGCGTGGACGCCGCGCACAAGCTCACGCTGCTGTCGGCCATGGCCTTCGGCACCCCGGTGCAGTTCGACCGGGTGCATGTGGAGGGCATCCGCCACCTGCAGGCGCAGGATGTGCGCCTGGCCGAACGCCTGGGCTACCGCGTCAAGCTGCTGGGCATCACACGGCGCCGGCCCGAGGGGCTGGAGCTGCGCGTGCACCCGGCCCTGTTGCCGGCCGATCAGTTGCTGGCCCAGGTGAACGGCAGCATGAACGGCATCCTGGTCAAGGGAGATGCCTCGGGCGTCACGATGTACTACGGCGCCGGGGCGGGCTCCGAGCCCACGGCCTCCGCCGTGATCGCCGATCTGATCGACCTGGCGCGCCTGCACGGTGGCCGCCATGAGCACCGGGTGCCGCACCTGGCCTTCCAGCCCGCGGCCCTGCGCCCCTTGCCGGTGCTGCCCATGGCAGGGCTGCGCGGTGCCCACTACCTGCGCTGGAGCGCCGCTGACGAGGCCGGCCTGAGCCCGCTGATGGCCCGCCTGGCCGCAGCACTGGAAACCCACCGCATCCCGGTGCGCCGGCTGGAGCGGGTGCCCGGCGAGGCAGAACAGGCGCCGGCGCTGGTGGTGTTGACGGGGCCGGCCCTGGAGGGCGACGTCGTGGCGCTGCGGGCGGCCATGGCGCAGGAGCCGGGTGGGGCGGGTGCGCAGGACTCGGCCTGGTTGCGCATCGAATCGCTGGGCTGAACCCGCGTGGATGGAGGCCGGTGGCGTGCGGGCTGGCTACACTCAGCGGCTCCCCCCGTTCCAACCAACGCTGACTGCGCCCCCCGATGGATTTCTTTTTACTGGCCCTGCTCGCGGGCTTTGCCTTTCATATCGTCAAGACCCATGAGCAGCGCCGCCGCATCGGCGTGCTGGGCAGTGTGCTGGGTCAGTACCAGATCGAAAAGCTGATGGAGACCGTGACCGAGGGCTACCTGCGCGCCCTGGGGGAGAAAGACCTGGCGCGCCGCGACCAGATCTGGCAGCTGCTGGCCAGTGCCGAGAACAGCCTGAGCGACCAGTTCGGTCGCTTTGCCCAGGAGTTCTCACGGCTGGATGCCACGATCACGCGGGTGAGCCGCTTCCCGATCGCCTTGCCCTGGGTGGACCGGCTGCTGCCGGCCTTCACTTTCGATCTGCGCGAACTGTTCAAGATCCATGCGCGCGGCCTGGCCCAGGCCGCGCTGGCCCAGGGGGAGCTGTCGCAACGCGACCGGGCCTATCGCTTGTCGGCGGAGCTGTTCCTCATGCAGCACAGCTGTCACTGGTTCTGCAAGTCGAAGGCGGTGGCCTCGGCGCGGCTGCTGGCGCGTCACCAGACCTCGCATGCCCAGGTGTTGGCTGCGGTGTCGCCCGAAACCCAGCGTGCTTACCTGGCCTTGGTCGCGTCTTGATACGGTGTTTTTGCCATTCATCGCTACACTTGACTAGGTATTAACCATGAGAAACACCGAATCTCCATGATCGATTGGCTGCCATCGACCTCCCATGAATGGGAAATCATCACCCGGCTGGGGTCGGCGGGCCTCATGCTGCCGGTGTGGCTTCTGACCTGGGGCGGGGTGTGGTGGGCCCGTGAGCGTCTGGCTGCAGCGGTGTGGCTGCTGAGCCTGGGCGTGGCGGTGGCGCTGACGCTGGTCAGCAAGACCTTGTTCATCGGCTGGGGCATCGGCATTGCCGCCTGGGACTTCACGGGTTTCAGCGGCCACACCTTGCTTGCCACCTCGGTGTTGCCGATCCTGTTCAGTGTGTTGCTGGCCCCGCAGCAGCGGGCCTGGCGCTGGCTGACGGCCGCGGCGGGCCTGGCGCTGGCGGCCTTGGTGGGCGTGTCGCGGGTGGAATTGGGGGCCCACAGCGTGAGCGAGGTGGTGTCGGCCTGGCTTCTCGGCGCCATGGTCTGCCTGTGCACCTTGCAGACCCTGGGGCGCATGAAGCCTCTGCCGCGTCTGGCCGGGGTGTTTCCTTTGGCCCTGCTGTTGCTGGCGGGGCGTGGTGCCCCGCACCTGCCCACCCACGAGTGGGAGGTGCGCATTGCCCTCAAGCTGTCGGGCGCCGAGCGCCCCTACACCCGTGAACAATTGCAGCAGCAATCCGGTGTGTCGCGGGTAGGGGGCCTGTCCCCGTCCGACGCGGCGACCCGTCTGGCTGCCCGCTGACCTCTCTGCAGCCAGGCCCTAACAAAAAACCCGCTGAGCCAAAGGCTCAAGCGGGTTTTTTTGCGGCTGGAGGTTCACCCGGTCGGGTGAATCCGGCTCGTGGCTCAGTAGCTCAGTTCGCCGTGCGGCAGCATGCCGGCGCGGTTGGCCTGGGCAGCAGCCTGACGCACTTCAACGCGGGTCAGGGCCGACTTGACTTGGGGCAGCACCTTGGACTTGCTGTCCACATCAGCGGCGTGCTGGGCAGCCACCAGAGCTTCGGCGTTCACTTCGGCGCGGGTGCGTTGCGACACGGTGGCGGCGGTCTGGTTGTACTCGGCCAGGCCTTCAGCGAAGCTGGGAGCAGCAGCGAAAGCCGAAGCGGCGATCAGGGCGGAGGCGATGAGAGTGCGGTTCATGAGGGATTTCCTTTAGGTGTAATGCCGACTTGCTGAAATCACTAAATTGGGGCAGTGAGTCGATGGGGTGAACTTTATTCTCATTAGCTCATGAGCAAAATGGTGACATCAGAAAAATACTATTTCGCTTTCAGCAACAAAATAAACGCTTGGCACTGTTATGGCGCCGTCTGCACTGTGTTGGCGGCTGAGTGCACCAAAGCGGAATCGGACCATTCCCGGCAGAATCACACGCTTTTCAGAAGGTCCGAATGAACTCCTTGTCCCTGACCTTGCGCCTGCTGGGCCTGGCCGCCTTCGGCAGCATGGCTTCGATGCGGGTGTGCGACCCGATGCTGGGGGCGCTGGGCCATGACTTCAACGTCAGCACGGGCGAGGCCTCGCGGGTCATCGCGTCCTTTGCCGTGGCCTATGGCGTGCTGCAGTTGTTCTATGGGCCTTTGGGTGATCGTCTGGGCAAGATCCGGGTCATCAACCTGGCCACCGCGGGCTGCGCCGTGTTCAGTGCCTTGACGGCACTGGCCCCCAGCCTGGATGTGCTGGTTCTGTCGCGGGCCGCCATGGGTGGGGCGGCCGCCGGCATCATCCCGCTGTCCATGGCCTGGATCGGCGATCAGGTGGGCTATGAGCAGCGGCAGGCCACGCTGGGGCGCTTCATGGGCGCCACGGTCACCGGCATGATGGCCGGGCAGTGGTTTGGCGGCGTGGCCTCCGAATACCTGGGCTGGCGCATGGCCTTTGGCCTGCTGTCGGTGCTGTTCGCGCTGGCGGCGTTGACGCTTTACCGCAAGACCGGTGCGCAGCGCGCGGCACACGCCCAGGCCCTGGCCCAGACGCCGCCGGTGCCTTGGCAACGCTCCTTCCATGCCACGTTTACCTTGTTGCACCTGCCCCGGGTGCGTTGGGTGGTGTCTGTGACGGCCCTGGAGGGGGCATTGGCTTTCGGGACCCTGGCCTTTGTTCCGAGCCGCCTGGTCAGCACACTGGGTTTCAGCCCCTCGGCTGCAGGCGGCGTGATGATGCTTTATGGCGTCGGTGGATTGCTCTACAGCCAGTTCGTCACCCGATGGTTGCGGCTGCTGGGCGAACGCGGCCTGGCCCTGCTGGGGGGCGCGTTGATCGCCGTGTCGCTGTGGGCGCTGGCCTTTGTGCCGGTGGCGGCCGTGGCGGTGTCAGCCTGCTTTCTGGCCGGCCTGGGCTTTTACATGCTGCACAACACCTTGCAGACGCAGGCCACGCAGATGGCGCCGCACGCCCGTGGCAGCGCGGTCACGCTGTTTGCCTGCCTGCTGTTCCTGGGGCAAAGCCTGGGCGTGCTGGTGGTGGGCAGCACGGTGGACCAGGGCGGTCTGGCACCCGCCATGGCCCTGGCGGGCCTGGGTGTGCTGGTGCTGGCCTGGGCGGTCTCGCGGCGCGTGGCGGGGCGCATCGTGGTGCCGGCTGGCTGATACGTTCCAGGCACAAAAAAGCCCCGCGAAGCGGGGCAAGAGGGGTGTTGAGAGATCTCTGGCGTCTGGGCGTTGCGCGACCAGGCTCAGTAGCTCAGCTCGCCGCGCGGCAGTTGGCCGGCGCGGTTGGCGTCGATGGCGGCCTGGCGCACCTCGGTGCGGGTCAGGGCCGACTTGACCTGGGGTTGCACCTTGGACTTGGCGTCCACAGCCACGGCGGCCTGGCGGGCGGCCACGATGGCTTCCTGACGCACTTCGGCGCTGCTGCGCTGCGACACGCTGGCGGGGGTCTGCTGGTACTCGGCCAGGCCTTCGGCAAAGCTGGGGGCGCTGGCGAAGGCGGCGGCGGCGATCAGGGCGGTGGCGAAGATTTGGCGGTTCATGATGTACTTTCGAGTTGAAATGGGGTGATTGAGACGGTGCATGTGAGAGGCCCTGTCGGGCCACTCTGTGTCCATCAGTAGGTGCTGAAATCTTGAGCGGCGCGGCTCGCAGCGGCCGCTGCCTGGCGCACTTCGGCGCGGGTCAGAGCCGACTTCACCGGTGCAGCGATGCGCGACAGGGTGTCTGGGTCGGCGGCGCGCTGGGCGGCCACCAAGGCCTCGGCATGGACTTCGGCACGGCTGCGTTGCGACACCACCGGGGTCGGGCCCTGGTAGGAGTCGGCTTCACCGGCGGCAAAAGCCGGGGCGGCGGCGAAGGCTGCAGCAGCAGCGGCGGAGACGAGGACATAAGCCATCAAAGAGCGGGACATGGTGAGTTTCCTTTCGTATGCTGAAAAAACGTTCCGGGCAGGTCGGGCCGGGTGGCCTGGCTTGTCCAGCCTCGATGAAGCGTTGTTTCTGGCTCGCGGCTCATCGATGGAGTGACTGTAGGTGATCGTCCGTTGCAATAAAACAGCTTTTCTTGCAAATGAAAGTTCCGAAATTGGAAACAATCGGCACGAAACTCTGTGCACACAGCGCGCCCAAGCCGGGGCTGGCCCGTTGGTGGCGCGGCTCAGTCGCTGTTGCGACAGGGCGGATCGGGGGGGCGCTCCTTATCATTTCGCCTCCTTTGCCCCCGTACACCCATGACCCCCACCACTGCCTCTTCGCCCGCTGCCGCGGCCTTCCAGTCCATTCCCGACATGATCCGCGCCCACGCCCTGGTGGAGCCGGGCCGGCGGGCCCTGCTGGAAGAGCAGGGCGGCGCCACCCAGGCCCTGAGCTACGGCGAGCTGGACCGGCTCATGGACCAGGTGGCGGTGGCCCTGCAGCGTGACGGCGTGCAGCCCGGCCAGGCGATTGCCGTGTGTGCCAGCAGCTCCATCCCTTACGCTGCCGTGTTCCTGGGGGCCTTGCGCGCCGGGGTGGTGGTGGCCCCGCTGGCCCCTGGCAGCACACCGGAGGCCCTGGCCCGGATGATCGACGACGCCGGCGCCCGCCTGCTGTTCACCGACGCTGCCGCGGCCGCCACGGTGGCCGATGCCGGCCTGGGCCGGGTGCCGCGCATCGCGCTCGATGGCTCGCCGGTGGGCACGCCGCTGGCCCACTGGCTGGCAGGTGCCGATGCCCGCCCGGCCCGGGTCGAGATCGAGCCGGCCTGGCCCTTCAACATCATCTATTCTTCGGGCACCACGGGCACGCCCAAGGGCATCGTGCAGTCGCATGGCATGCGCTCGGCCCACGTGAGCCGGGGGGCAGTCTATGGTTACGGGCCCGAATCGCTGACCCTGCTGTCCACCCCGCTGTACTCGAACACCACCCTGGTGGTGTTCTTCCCCACGCTGGCTTTCGGCGGCAGCGTGTTCCTGATGCCCAAGTTCGACGCTGCCACCTACCTGCGTCTGGCCCAGCAGCACCGCATGAGTCACACCATGCTGGTCCCGGTGCAGTACCAGCGCCTGATGGCACGGCCCGACTTCGATGCCCACGACCTGGGCGCCACCCACATGAAGTTCTGCACCAGCGCGCCCTTCCACGCCGAGCTCAAGGCCGACGTGCTGGCCCGCTGGCCCGGCGGTCTGGTCGAGTTCTATGGCATGACCGAGGGCGGCGGCACCTGCATCCTCAATGCGCACTTGAACCCCGACAAACTGCACACCGTGGGTCAGCCAGCCGAGGGGCACGACATCCGCCTGATCGACGAAGCCGGTCAGGAAGTGCCCCCGGGCGAGGCCGGCGAGGTGGTGGGCCATTCGGCCGGCATGATGACCGGCTACCACGGCCAGCCCGAGAAGACGCGCGAGGCCGAATGGTTCGCGCCCGATGGCAAACGTTTCATCCGCACGGGCGACGTGGGCCGTTTCGATGCCGATGGCTTCTTGAGCCTGTTCGACCGCAAGAAGGACATGATCATCTCGGGCGGCTTCAACATCTACCCCAGCGATCTCGAGGCCTTGCTGCGCAGCCACCCGGCCGTGGCCGAAGCCGCGGTGGTGGGCATGCCCTCGGTCGAATGGGGCGAGACCCCGGTGGCCTTTGTGGTGCTGCAGCCCGGTGTCGATGTGGCCGCCGAGGCGCTGCGCCAATGGCTCAACGGGCGCGTGGGCAAGACCCAGCGCCTGGCCGCATTGCATCTGATCGACGAGCTGCCGCGCAGCGCCATCGGCAAAGTGCTCAAGCGCGAGCTGCGCGACGCCTACGCCGCGCGTTGAACCCAGGCCCGGTCAGGGCTTGATCTTCGAGATCTTGGTGCCCTCCAGGCTCAGGCTGGCCATCAGGCCTTCCTGGTCGAACACATAGGCATAGGCATCGTTCTTCAGGGTGGTGGTGCTCAGGTTGCGGGCCACCCCCTCATCCACCAGCACCACCGTCGGGCCCACGCCGAACTCCCAGCCTTGCGACTGGTGCAGGTACTTGACCGCCTTGTCGTTCATCAGGAAGACCACATAGCCATACGACTGGGCGCCGGCCTGCCAGCCGAAAGAGCCGGTGACCGAGTTGTAGAAGCCCTTGGGCAGGCCGTTCTCGTACAGCACGCCCTCACCATAGGCGCCGCCGAAAATCAAGCCGGCCTTGATGATCTTGGGGAACACCAGGATGGCCTTGGCGCTCTTGGCCAGGGCTTCCGAGCCCGGGCGGGTCTTGTACAGCTGTTGCAGGCTGAGCTGCGCCTGCTGGCTCAGGGCGCTGGCGTCGGCGGCCCATGCGGCGGGCGCGCTCAGGCCGGTGGCCAGCAGGGCCGCACCGGTGAGGGCCAGGGTCTGGAACATGCGACGGGTGGTGGTCATGGGTGTCTTCCTTGGTTCATGGCGAGTCGGGTGGGGCTGCGATTCAGCGCCCTGGTTTCACCATAGTCCGTCCAATAAGCCATAAGTGAACAAATGAGGCGGATGGCCGTTTTGGTTACAAATTCAAGCCTCACTCTTGCTTTTTGGAACATTTGAAGCGCTTGGAGCCGGGGTGAAGGGGCTCTGCCAAGCGCAGCAAGGCCTCAGACATCGGCCGGCGGTGGCATTCGATAGGTGGCCGGTGTGCGGCTCAGCTTGATGGGCGAGCCCAGGCCGCGGTAGCCGCCGGGCAGGCTCACGGTCATGCCGCGGTGGGCTGTGTGCGGGTGGCTCAGCGCCTGGGGCACATCGAGGATGGGCGCGCTGGGCACGCCCTGGGCCATCAACTGCTCGACCAGGGCCTCGCCCGCGTGTTGGGCCAGCAGGGGCAGCAAGGCGGCACGCAGCTCGGCGCGGTGCACCGAGCGCTGGCCCGCGGTGGCGTAGCGCGGGTCCTGCCCCAGGGCCGGCTGGCCCAGCACCCGGCACAGTTGCTGAAATTGCCGGTCGTTGCCTACCGCCAGAAACACCGGCGTGCTGGCGGTGGGAAAGGCGTCATAGGGGTAGATGTTGGGGTGGGCGTTGCCGGTGCGCGTGGGCACGCGCCCATCACCGAACCAGTTGGCCGCGTGCGGGTGCAGCAGCGACAGGCCGCAGTCGTACAGCGCCGCCTCCACAAACTGGCCGCGGCCGCTGCGCTGGCGCTCCTGCAGGGCCAGCAGGATGCCGATCACCGCGTTCAGGCCGGTCACCATGTCCACCACCGGCAGGCCCACGCGCAGGGGCTCGGCGCCCACTTCACCGTTCACGCTCATCAGGCCGCTCATGGCCTGGATGGCCGCGTCGTAGCCGGGCAGCCCGCCCAGCGGCCCGTCGGCGCCAAAGCCGCTGACACGCGCGTGCACCAGGCGCGGAAAGCGCTCGGCCAGGGCCTCATACCCCAGGCCCCATTTCTCGAGCGTGCCGGTCTTGAAGTTCTCCAGCAGCACATCGGCATCGGCCAGCAGGGCCAGCAGTTGCTCCCGCCCCTCGGGCAAGCTCAGGTCCAGTCGCATGCCGCGCTTGTTGCGGTTCAGGCCCATGTAATACGAGGCCACGCCGTTTTCGAAGGGCGGGCCCCAGGCGCGGGTCTCGTCGCCCTGCGGCGGCTCGATCTTGAGCACATCGGCGCCGTGGTCGGCCAGGATCTGGCCGCAGTAGGGGCCGCCCAGCACACGCGAGACATCGATGACGCGCACGCCGGCCAGCGCGCCTGGGGCCGGATGGGCTGAGGCGGGAGGGGCTGAGGGGTGGGGGGTGTTCATGGGCAGGGCCTGTCGGGTGTGGATGGGGTGGGGGAGGCGGAGGGCGTCGGGTCGGGTTGGCGCTCGACCAGTTTGAAGGTGCCGGTGGCGGTGGCCAGCAGGCGGCCGCTGTCGTCATATGCTTCGCCACGGGCAAAGCACAGGCTGCGGCCACGCTGGTCGCAGCGTGCCTCGGCCACCACGTCGCCGCGGCAGCTGGCCAGAAAGTGCACGTTCAGGTCGACGGTGACCACGCCCCAGCGCAGCGGCTCGTGGGCGCGCACGGCACAGGCCAGCACCGAGTCGAACAGCGCGCTGAGGGCGCCGCCATGCACGTCGCCGCGGCTGTTGCTGAAGTCGGGCCGGTGCGGCAGGCGCACGCGGGCCCGGTCGTCACCGATCTGTTCGCCGCGCAGCCCGAACAGGCGGGCCAGGGCGATGGGGTGGCCGAACAGGGTGCCTTCGTCAAACGGGGCTGGCATGGGTGTTCAGTCCAGTTGCCCGCGCTCGCGCAGGCGGGCCACCCGGGTCTTCTCGCGCGCCAGGGTCTGGATCGCGTAGGCGCGGTACTCGGTGGGGCCCAGGTAGTTGGCCCGCTGGTTGAGTTGCGCCATCACCTTCTGGCTGGCCGGCGACTCCAGGGCCTTCTTGAAGGCGTCATGCAGCCGCTGGGCCCGCTCGGGGGGCAGGCCGCGTGGGGCGGCCAGGCCGTAGGGCGAGTCGATCCACAGCGGGATGCCGCTGTCGACCAGGGTGGGGGTCTTGCTGTCGTTGGGCAGGGGCTTTTCGGTCAGCATGACCAGGTAGCGCAGCTTGCCCGACTCGATGTGCGGCATGGCCACGCCCGACAGCGGGGCTGCGTCCAGGTGCCCGCCCAGCAAGGCGGCGGTGATGTCGGCATCGCCCTTGTAGGGCACCATGTTGAGTTCGATGCCGGCGGCGGCCGCGATCTCGTCCATCACGATGCGCGGGGTGCCGATGGCGCCGGCCGCACCCACATTGATCTTGCCGGGGCGGCGCTTCGCGTCGGCCGCAAAGTCGGCCCAGGTCTTCCAGGGCGCGTTGGCGGGCACGGCCAGGCCAAAGGTGTAGTCGGACAGCAGCAACAGGTAGCTGAAGGTGGTGGCCGGGTCGTAGGGCACCTTGTTGATGAAGGGCTCGCGGTACACCGAGGCCGGCAGGATGGCCAGGGTGTAGCCGTCGGCCGCGGCACGCGCCAGGGCTGCGGCGGCATTGGTGCCGTTGGCCCCGGGGCGGTTGTCCAGCACCACCGGCTGGCCCAGCTGCTGGCCCGCCACCTCGGCCAGCGCACGCAGGTGCTGGTCGGTGGGCCCGCCGGCCCCGTAGGGCACCAGCAGGGTGATGGGCTTGGTCGGGAAGGCGGTGCTTTGCGCGAGGGCCGGGCCTGTGATGGTGGCGGTGGCGGCCAGGGCCATGCTCAGCCACTGACGGCGGTTGGGGGCGTTCTGTGAGGATGGTGTGGTCATGTCGTGTCTCCCTGAAATCGTTGGCGGGGCGCTCAATCGAGCTGGGCCCCCGAGGCTTTCACCACCTCGCGCCACAGCGCCACCTCGCTGCGGATGAACTGGCCCAGTTGCTCGGGGCGGGTCTGGGTGGCGATCTCCAGGCCCTGGGCCTCCAGGGTCTGGCGCACCTCGGGCTGGTTCAGGGCCTGCACCAGGGCGGTGTTCAGGCGCTGGATGGTCTCGGGCGGGGTGCCGGCCGGCACCACGATGCCGAAGAACACGCTGACGTCAAACGGGTTCAGGCCCTGCTCCTGCAGCGTGGGCACCTCGGGCAGGCTCTTGGAGCGGGTGGCCGAGGTGACGCCCAGGATGCGCAGCTTGCCGGCCTTGATGTGGGGCAGGGCGGTCAGTACATCGGTGAAGGCCATGGACACCTGGCCGCCCAGCAGGTCGTTCAGTGCCGGGCCCGTGCCCTTGTAGGGCACGTGCTGGATGTCGGTGCCGGCACGCATGTTGAACAGCACCCCCGCCAGGTGCGAACTGGCGCCATTGCCCGACGAGGCATAGCTCAGCTTGCCCGGGTTGGCCTTGGCGTGGGCGATCAGTTCGCTCACGTTTTTGGCCGGCAGGCCCGGGTGCACCACCAGCACATTGGGCAGGTGGCCGATGCGGATCACGGGCGCAAAGCTCTTGATCGGGTCGTAGCCCATCTTGCTGTACAGGCTCACATTGATGGCCAGGGGGCCCGAGGTGCCGAACAGCAGGGTGTTGCCATTGGGGGCGGCGCGGGCCACCACCTCGGCGCCGATGTTGCCGCCGGCACCGGGCCGGTTGTCCACCAGCACGCTCTGGCCCAGCAAGGGCTTGAGCGCATTGGCCAGGGTGCGGGCCATGGCATCGGTGGGGCCGCCGGGCGAGAACGGCACCACCAGCGTGACGGGCTGTGGGTTGCCCTGGGCCCCGGCGGGCAGGCTGGACAGCAGCAGCGTCGGGGCGGCCAGCAGGCTCAGCTGCCGCAAGGACTGGCGCCGGTTGAGGCGCCGGTTGAGGGGGTGGGTCGTGGGGGTCATGGGGCTTGTCTCCTGTTGTTTTTGGGGGGGCGCTCAGCTGTCAGACCACAGGTTGACGCGGGCCACACCGCCGGTCGAGGGCGTGGGGTCGAACAAGGGGCCCAGGTCAACGGAGGCCGTCGTGGGGCCTTGCAGCGGGTCGTGTGGCAGCAGGCGGTGCAGCAGCACCAGCTGGGCCATCAGCATGCGGCGCGCCGAGCCGGTGCGGCTGGCCTCCCAGCCCATGGCGGCGGCTGCGCTCAGGTGGTAGAGCGCCGAGGCGGCCTGGCGGGTCAGGGCTTCGTGCTCGCGCTCGGTGGCGGCCAGGGCCAGGGTGCTGGCCTGCTCCACCAGGCCCAGCAGCCGGGCCTGGGCGGCGGGGTGCCACTGGCTGTCGGCGATCAGTTGCCGCACATGGGCCTGCCACACCGGCAGCGAGCCCTCGCGCCGGATGGCGCGCATCACGTCCAGGGCCACGATGTTGCTGGTGCCCTCCCAGATCGAGCCCAGGTGGGCGTCGCGCACGATGCGCGGGTCGCCCCATTCCTCGATGTAGCCGCAGCCGCCGCGCACCTCCATGGCGTCGCCGGCCACGCGCCGCGCGTCGCGGCAGGCGCGGAACTTGATCAGCGGCGTCAGCAGCCGGGTCAGGGCGTAGGCACCGGGCTCGCCTGCGTCGGCGCGGCGCAGGGCGTCGGCGGTCTGGAACACCATGCTGCGGGCCTCTTCGGCGGGCAGCAGGATCTTGGCCAACTGGCGCTGCATCAGCGGCATGTCGATCAGGTGGCGGCCAAAGGCCTGGCGATGCCGGGCGATGTGCAGGGCCTCGGCCACGGCGCGGCGCATCAGGCCGGCGGCCCGCATGCCGTTGGACAGGCGCGAGTTGTTCACCATGTCGGCCATCTGGGCAAAGCCGCGACCCAGCTCGCCCACCAGCCAGGCCTTGGCGCCTTCGAGGCGGATCTCGCCGCTGGCCATCGAGCGGGTGCCCAGCTTGTCCTTGAGGCGGATGATGCGGTAGGCATTGGCGCTGCCGTCCGGCAGCTCGCGCGGCAGCAGGAACAGCGACACGCCCTTCATGCCGGCCGGGCCGCCCTGGTGGCGCGCCAGCACCATGGCCAGGCCGGCGTCGGGGTTGGAGCAGAACCACTTGTCGCCATGCAGGCGCCAGGCCTGCGGGTCTTCGGGGTCGGGGCGGGCTTCGGTGCTGGTGGCCGCCACGTCCGAGCCGGCGCCTTGCTCGGTCATGAACATGGCGCCCTGGGTCAGGGCATCGAGGTCTTGCGTCACCAGGCGGTCGAGGTAGCGCTGCACCAGGGCCGGCTCGCCGTACTTGCGCAGGGTTCGGGTCAGCGAGTCGGTCATCGACAGCGGGCAGCACAGGCCGAACTCGGCCTGCACGAACAGGTAGCTCAGCGCGTACTTGGCGGCCGCCGGCATGGGCTGGGGCCAACCCAGCACGCCGGCGCGGTGCGACATCGCGGCCAGGCCGAATTCGCTGAAGGCCAGCCGCTCCATCTCGATGTAGTCGGGGTGCTTGAGGATGCGTTCCTGGTCCAGCCCGGTGCGGGTGCGCAGCTGCAGGGTGGGCGGGTTCTGGTCGGCGCTGTGGGCCAGCTCGTCGAGGCGGCCGCCGGCCAGGGCGCCCAGGCGCTCCAGGTGTGGCTGCAGGTGGGCGGCCAGGTCGGGCGGCAGGTACAGGGGCAGCAACTGCTGCAGCTCGGTGTCTTCCAGGTAGGCGTTGGTGCCGGCGCGATCGGGCACCGGGTGTTCGGTGGGAGGCGTTTGAAGAGCTTGGGGCAGGCGGGCGTTCATGGGTCGGGCTCCAGGGCAGGGGATGCGGCATTGTTCAAAGCGCGGACTGTTGTGTCTAATATTGAATTTCACTGATCCGATCTGAAATTTGTATGGCCGTTGAAATGCGCCACCTGCGCTACTTCCTGGTGTTGGCCGATGAACTGCACTTCGGCCGCGCGGCGCGGCGCCTGCACATCGCCCAGCCGCCGCTCAGCTTCAACATCAAGCAGCTGGAGCAGACCCTGGGGGTGCAGCTGCTGGAGCGAAACAGCCATGGCGTCAAGCTGACCCCGGCGGGCGAGGTGTTCCGCCAGTCGGCCGCGCGGGTGCTGGCCGAGACCGAAGCCGCCACCCAGCGGGCGCGCGATGTGGCCCAGGGCGTCACGGCGCGGGTGCGCATCGGCTTTGTCGGCTCCATGCTGTTCCGTGGCCTGCCCGAGCGCCTGCAGGCCTTCCAGGCCCTGCACCCGCAGGTGCAGACCGAGCTGATCGAGCTCAATTCGGCCCAGCAGCTCGAGGCCATGGCCCGCGGCAGCATCGATCTGGGCTTTGTGCACACCGCCCGCGTGCCGCCGGATCTGAGCCGCTCGCTGTACATGTCCGAGCCCTTTGTGGCCTGCCTGCCCGAGGCCCACCCGGCCGGTGGGCCGCAGGGGGTGGACCTGGCGGTCCTGGCCAGCGAGCCCCTGGTGCTGTTCTCACGCGGGGCCTCGCCTGATTACTACGAGCGCGTGCTCACCTTGTCGGGCCAGTTGGGCCTGCAGCCGCGCGTGCGCCACGAGGTGCGGCACTGGCTCAGCGTGGTGGCCCTGGTCGGCAAGGGCATGGGCTGGGCCCTGGTGCCGCAGGCGCTGGCCGGCAGCGGCGTGGCCGGCGTGGCCTACCACCTGCTGCCCCCGTCGGACATCCGCTCGGAGGTGCATCTGGTCTGGAACGAGCGCAGCATGCCGGCGGTGTTGCCGCTGCTTTTGGGGGCCTTGCAATCCTCCGAGATGGCGCAGGTCGCATAATCGCGCCCTTGGCCAGCACCGCCCACAGGGGGCCGTTGCTGGCATCTGAAGGGCTCTTGTGAGAAAAACATACAGTTTCCAGGCTGAAGGCCGCCACCCCGACCGGGTGCTCGAATCGGTCAAGCACGACATCCGCAAATACCTCAAGCGCGAGCGTCGCCGCGACCTGCCCGAGGGCGCTGATTTCTGGGATTTCGACTGCCGCATCGGCGCCGACAAGGACAGCGCCGAGGTGGTGCTGCTGTCGGCCCTGATCGGCCAGGTCGATGCCATCGCCAAGGGCGGTGCCACCCAGGCCTATGTCGAGGTGCTGGCCCGCGCCGCGCAGCGCCCGCCCCGGCCCGAAGGCTGGGTGTCCAAGCGCGAAGCGGCCCTGGCTGCGGGTCTGGACGGGCACGGCGGCGACGGCGAAGATGAGGCCGACGACACCGAGCAGGAGCCCCAACCATGATCCTCACCGACATCGCGATCGAACACGTCTACAAGGGCCGCAAGGTCAGCGAGCCGGTCACCTTCACGGTGCACCCCTTTGCCGAGCCGGAGGGCGAACACGCCGGCCTGTTCGAGGTGATGCTGAGCCTGCGCGGCTCGGGTGAAGACAAGGTGCGCTCGGGCTGGGTCACGCTGGAGCAGCTGGCCGAGCTGTACGCCCGCGAGCTGATGGTCAAGCGCGGCCTGCGCCTGCGGGTGCGCCCGCTGGCCGACGGCGTCTACCCCGACACGTTTCCGGGCAAGAAGGTGCCGCGCAGCTGCGTGGCGCCGGGCTCGGATTTCGAGCGCCTGATCAAGTCGGTGGACCGGGCCCGCCCCGTGTCGGCCGGCCTGCGCGCCCAGATCGCGCTGTGGGACGCGCCGCCTGAAGAAGAGCCTGAGGCCTGAGCGTTCAGGCCCTCGGTTCCGACCACGGGTTCACACGATCGGCTGCGCCAGCCGCCGCTGCGGCCAGCCGAAAAACCGGGCCACCTCCTCGCGCCGGGCCAGCGTGTCGGCCTCACCCAGCGCCATCAGCGCGTGGGTGTAAGAGGCCTCGAACAGCAGGTAGCTGGCCAGGGCCGAGCCCTGGGCCTGCGGCCCGGCCTTGCTGACACCGGCCCCATGCAACAGCGTGCGCACCGGCCCGGGCAGGGCGTCCAGGTGGCGGGCGGCGATGTCGTCCAGGCGCTGGCTGGGGGCGATCACCAGACATTCCACCGGGCGCAGCGGCGTGTTCTCCAGCGCCTGCGCCGGCAGCAGTGACAGGGTGCGGTTGATGCGCGCCAGGCGCTCGATGTCCACCGCCATGGCGTCCAGAAAAATGCTCGACATGGCATGGCCTGCAATTTGCGCGAGGCTGGGGTAGCGCCGGTCGGGCAGGCGTTGGGCGGCGGGTTCGTGCATGCGGCCGGCGCCGATCACCAGCATGCGCTGCGCCCCCAGGTGGATGGCGGGCGACAGCGGCGCGGTCTGGCGCATGGTGCCGTCGCCATACCAGGCCGAGCGGCCCTCGCTGAACAGGCGCTGGGCCGGAAACACAAACGGAATGGCCGCCGAGGCCAGCAGGTGTTCATGGGACAAGGCCGTGGGCACGGCCAGGCGCTGCGAGCGCACCCAGGGTTCGATCGGCTGGGTCGAGTTGTAGAAGGTGACGTGCTCGCCCGTGCTGTAGCTGGAGGCGGTCACGGCCAGGGCATGCACATGGCGCCGTGCCAGCATGGCGGGCAGGCGCTCCATCGGCACCACGCGTTGCAGCAGTCCGATCAGGGGGCTGTTGTCGAGCAGCGAGCGCGGGCGAAAGCGCCGCCAGCGCGCCAGCGCCCAGCCGATCGAGAGCATGGTCAGCCATTGGGCGCCGTTGCGGGCCACGCCCAGCATGTCGGCGCGGTACACGTCCTCGGCGCGGAAGTGCGCCCATACCTCGGTGATGCGGGCCACGGCGTCGTTGAAGTCGTCGGCATGGCAGGCCAGGGCGGCGCTGTTGATGGCGCCGGCCGAGGTGCCGACGATGATGCCGAAGGGGTTGACCCGGCTGTCCGCCTCGCCCACGGCCTCGCGGCGCAGGGCGGCCAGGGTCTTGAGAACGCCCACCTGGTAGGCGGCGCGGGCGCCGCCTCCGCTGAGCACAAGAGCAGTTCGGCTGGGGTCGATCATGCGGTGTGTTGGGGGGACGGCACCCCATTGGTACCGCTTGACCTGCAGAATATCCCAGTTATCTTGAACTTAGGAGGGTGACTGCCCTGCCTCAGGACTTGCCCTGTATTGCGGGGTTCGCGCAGTGGCCGCCTGCAAAGCCGCCTTAAAATCCCCCAGCCCGATTCAGTTCGGTCCCAGACATTCAACCGGAATCCAGAGCATGAGCCTCAGCAAAGTGGTGCTGATCATTGATGACAACGACGACATCCGACGCCTGCTGCGCATGACGCTCGAGTTCGAGGATTTCGACGTGGTCGAAGCCACCCACGGGGCCGAGGGGCTGGAGATGGCGCACCTGCGCCGCCCCGACATGATCATCTGCGACGTGATGATGCCCGGCATGTCAGGCCACGAGGTGTGCCAGGCCGTGACCATGGACCCCGAGCTGACCGGCATCCCGGTGCTGATGCTGTCGGCCCTCGACAAAAAGACCGATGTGGACCAGGCGCGCGACGCCGGGGCCCGCGGCTACCTCACCAAGCCTTTTTCGCCCACCGAGTTGATGCACGCCGTGCGCCACCTGGTGGGCCGCTGAGCCCCTCTGGATCAGGTCGCGCTGGCCGTCTCCGGCGGGCTGTGGCCCGGCATGGCCTTGCCCAGGATGAAGTCGATGCAGGTGCGCACGGCACGGGTCTGGTGCCGGTTGGGCATGTACAGCAGGTACATGCCGGTGCCGAAGATGCTCAGCCGGTATTCGTCGAACAGGGTCTGCACCTCGCCGCTGTCCACTGCGTCCTGCACCACGTAGTCGGGCACCAGGCCCACCCCCAGCCCGGCCAGGATGCCGTCGCGCAGAAACGGAAAATGCTCCGAGATCAGCGTCGGCTCCAGCGTGATCTCTTCGCGCACCCCCTCCAGATAGGCCCGCAGGCGCAATTGCCGGCCCACCACCCCGGAGGTGATCAACGGGGCGGTGCGCAGCTGCTCCAGCGTCAATGGGCGGCCATGCGCCTCAAGCCAGCCGCGTGAGGCGCAGGCCAGGTAGCGCACCGGGCCCAGGTCGCGCGCCACCAGCTGGGGCGGCGGCTCGGGCATGACGCGGATGGCGATGTCCACGCCGTCGCGCACCAGATCGTCCACGCGGTTCTCGAACATCACATCGAGCACGATGCCGGGGTACAGGCGCTTGAACTCGATCAGCCAGGGCGACATCACCATCTGCCCATAGCCGCTGGGCACGCTCAGGCCCACACGGCCCTGCAGGCCCTGACCCAGGGTGTTGATGGTCTCGCGGGCGGCCAGCAGTTCGTTGACGATGCTGCGCCCATGCTCGTACAGCCGCATGCCCACCTCGGTGGGCTCCACCCGGCGCGTGGTGCGCCGCACCAGCTGCACGCCCACCGACTTCTCCAGCTGGCTCAGGTGGTAGCTCACGTTGGCGCGGCTCATCTTGAGCTTGCGCGCCGCCTGGCTGAGGTTGCCTGAATCGATGATCTCGACCAGCAGGGTGAGGGAGCCAAGGTCCAGGCTGTGCATCAGATGGGTGGTTGTTCAAAATGGTTTGACAGTCTGTCAATGGTTCATGGGATTGTCAAGAATGACTGTCGCCACAACAATCGCTGGCTGTGGCGGATTCATCTGCCAGCCTCCTGCCTGCCAACTGCTTGTCATTGGCTTGCCATTTCATAGCCTCCGGAGACAAAACCCATGACCGAAGCCGTCAAGACCACCCGCAGCGGCGCTGTGCTGGTGGCCACCGTGGACAACCCCCCCGTCAACGCCCTGGGCGTGGCGGTGCGCGCCGGCCTGAAGGCCGCCATCGAGGCCGCCGAGGCCGACCCCGCGGTGCAGGCCGTGCTGATCGTGGGCGCGGGCCGCGCCTTCATCGCCGGTGCCGACATCCGCGAGTTCGGCAAGCCGCCGCAAGCCCCCTCGCTGCCCGAGGTGTGCCGCACCATCGAGCTGTGCAGCAAGCCCGTGGTGGCCGCCATCCATGGCCCGGCCCTGGGCGGCGGGCTCGAAATCGCCCTCTCGGCGCACTACCGCGTGGCCATGCCCGGCAGCAAGCTGGGCCTGCCCGAGGTGCAACTGGGCCTGATCCCGGGCTCGGGCGGCACCCAGCGGGCACCACGCCTGGCCGGCATCCAGGCCTCGGTCGAGCTGATGCTCAGCGGGCGCCACATCGGGGCCGATGAGGCCGTCAAGCTGGGCCTGGTCGACCGCGTGGGCAGCGCGGCCGACGCGCTGACCGAGGGCCTGACCTATGCCGGCGAACTGCTGGCCCGCCAGGCCCCGGTGCGCCGCAGCTGCGACGCGCTGGCGCTGGCCGACAAGGCCGCCGCCCAGGCCCAGCTCGACGCCTTGAAGGTCGACACCGCCAAGAAGAGCAAGGGCCTGTTCTCCCCCCTCAAGATCATCGAAGCCGTGCAAGGCGCCCTTGACCTGCCTTTTGACGAAGGCATGAAGCGCGAACGCGAGCTGTTCCTGCAATGCATTGACAGCCCGCAGCGGGCCGGTCTGATCCATGCCTTCTTTGCCGAGCGCGAAGTGGTCAAGGTGCCCGAGGCCAAGGCCGCCCAGCCGCGCCCCTTCAACACCATCGGGGTGGTGGGCGGCGGCACCATGGGTGCCGGCATCGCGGTGTCGGTGCTCGATGCCGGCCTGCCGGTCACCATGGTCGAGCGCGATGCCGAATCGATTGCGCGCGGTCGCGCCAATGTCGAGAAGGTGTACGACGGCCTGGTCGCCAAGGGCCGCATGAGCCCCGAGGCCAAGGCCGCGGTGATGGCCCGCTTCAGCGGCAGCACCTCGTATGACGCACTGGCCCAGGTCGACCTGGTGATCGAGGCGGTGTTCGAGGAGATGGGCGTCAAGAAGGCCGTGTTTGCCGAACTCGACCGCGTCTGCAAGCCCGGCGCCGTGCTGGCCACCAACACCTCCTACCTCGACATCGACGAGATCGCGGGCAGCGTCAGCCGCCCGCAGGATGTGGTGGGCCTGCACTTCTTCTCGCCGGCCAACATCATGAAGCTGCTTGAGATCGTGGTGCCCGCCCGGGTCAGTGCCGATGTGGTGTCCACCGCCTTCGCGCTGGCGCAAAAGCTCAAGAAGGTGCCGGTGCGCGCCGGTGTGTGCGATGGCTTCATCGGCAACCGCATCCTGGCGGTGTACCGGGCGGCCGCCGACCACATGATGGAAGACGGCGCCTCGCCCTACCAGATCGACCAGGCCGTGCGCGATTTTGGCTACCCCATGGGGCCGTTCCAGGTGTCCGACCTGGCCGGCGGCGACATCGGTTGGGCCACGCGCAAGCGCCGTGCCGCCACCCGCGACCCGCAGGCCCGCTACGTGCAGATCGCCGACCGCATCTGCGAGCGCGGCTGGTTCGGCCAGAAGACCGCCCGGGGCTACTACCTGTACCCCAACGGCGCCCGCGTCGGCAGCCCCGACCCCGAGGTGCTGGCCATTGTGGACGCCGAGCGCGAGCGCGCCGGCATCACGCCGCGCGCCTTCAGCAACGAAGAAATCATGCGCCGCTACATGGCCGCCATGGTCAACGAAGGGGCCAACGTGGTGCACCAGGGCATCGCGCTGCGCCCGCTCGATGTGGACGTGACCTTTGTCTACGGCTACGGCTTTCCGCGCTTCCGCGGTGGCCCCATGAAGTACGCCGACATGGTGGGCCTGCCGCGGATCCTGGCTGACATCGAAGCCTTCGCCAAGGAAGACCCGCTGTTCTGGAAGCCCTCGCCCCTGCTGGTGGAACTGGTCGCCAAGGGTGCCAATTTCGACTCGCTGAACAAGCCCGAATAAGTCAGAGCCAGCCTGAACCCAACTTTTCAAGAGAGACTCACCATGCGCCAAGCCGTCATTGTTTCCACCGCCCGCACCCCGCTCACCAAGTCGCATCGCGGCGAGTTCAACATCACCCCCGGCCCCACGCTGGCCGCCTTTGCCGTCAAGGCGGCGGTCGAGCGCTCGGGCATCGACCCGGCCCTGATTGAAGACGCCATCCTGGGCTGCGGCTACCCTGAGGGCATCACCGGCCGCAACATCGGCCGCCAAGCCGTCATCCGCGCGGGCCTGCCGCTGAGCATCGGCGGCACCACCGTCAACCGCTTCTGTGCCTCGGGCCTGCAGGCCATCGCCATGGCGGCGGGCCGCATCGTGGCCGAGGGCGTGCCGGCGATGATTGCCGGTGGCGTGGAAAGCATCTCGGGCATCAAGAGCCGCGACGACGCCCAGCTCACGCTGGACCCCTGGATCGTCGAGCACAAGCCCGATCTCTACCTGTCGATGATCGAGACCGCCGACATCGTGGCCCAGCGCTACGGCATCAGCCGCGAGGCGCAAGACCGCTTCTCGGCCGAGAGCCAGCGCAAGACCGAAGAGGCCCAACTGGCCGGTCGCTACGCCGAAGAAATCGTGCCCTGCACCACCACCATGGCCGTGGTCAACAAAGAGACCAAGGAAGTCACGAAGCAAGAGGTGACCGCCACCGCCGACAACTGCAACCGCCGCGGCACCACCTACGAGGCCCTGGCCAAGCTGGCCCCGGTCAATGGCCCCGACAAGTTCATCACCGCCGGCAATGCCTCGCAGCTGTCGGATGGTGCCTCGGCCTGCGTGCTGATGGAAGCCGCCGAGGCCGAGCGCCTGGGCCTGCAGCCCCTGGGCGCCTTCCGGGGCCTGGCGATTGCCGGCTGCGAGCCCGACGAGATGGGCATCGGCCCGGTGTTCGCCGTGCCCAAGCTGCTGGCCCGCCACGGTCTCAAGGTCGAGGACATCGACCTGTGGGAGCTCAACGAGGCCTTTGCCTCGCAATCCATCTACTGCCAGCAGAAGCTGGGCATCCCCGATGAGCGCCTCAACGTCAACGGGGGCGCCATCTCCATCGGCCACCCCTTCGGCATGACCGGCGCCCGCCTGACCGGCCATGTGCTGCTCGAAGGCCGCCGCCGCAAGGCCAAGTGGGCCGTGGTCACCATGTGCATCGCCGGTGGCATGGGCGCTGCCGGCCTGTTCGAAATCTTCTGATCCCGGAGCCCTCATGGACCTGAATTTCACCCCTGAAGAAGAAGCCTTCCGCGCCGAAGTGCAGGGCTTTCTGCGCGACAAGCTGCCCGCCCGCCTGCGCGACAAGGTCAAGGCCGGCCTGCGCCTGACCCGGGACGACTCGGTGGAGTGGCACACCCTGCTCAACGAGCGCGGCTGGCTGGCCAACCACTGGCCCACGCAGTACGGCGGCCCGGGCTGGAACGCGGTGCAGAAGTTCATCTTCGAGCACGAATGTGCCGTGGGCGGTGCGCCGCGCATCGTGCCCTTCGGCGTCAACATGCTGGGCCCG
Source organism: Curvibacter gracilis ATCC BAA-807 (assembly GCF_000518645.1). GTDB lineage: Bacteria > Pseudomonadota > Gammaproteobacteria > Burkholderiales > Burkholderiaceae_C > Curvibacter > Curvibacter gracilis. Next base: position 97,257 of record NZ_JADZ01000025.1, read on the forward strand.
GTGCTGATCAAGTACGGCAGCGAAGCCCAGAAGCAATACTGGCTGCCGCGCATCCTGAACGGCGACGACTGGTGGTGCCAGGGCTATTCCGAACCCGGCTCGGGCTCGGACCTGGCCTCGGTCAAGACCACGGCCGTGCGCGAGGGGGATCACTACATCGTCAATGGCCAGAAGACCTGGACCACGCTGGGTCACCACGCCAACATGATCTTCTGCCTGGTGCGCACCAACAAAGAGGCCAAGCAGCAGTCGGGCATCAGCTTCCTGCTGGTCGACATGAACAGCCCTGGCGTGGAAGTGCGGCCCATCATCACGCTGGACGGTGAGCACGAGGTCAATGAAGTCTTCTTCACCGACGTCAAGGTGCCCGTGGGCAACCTGGTGGGCGAAGAGAACAAGGGCTGGACCTACGCCAAGTACCTGCTGACCTACGAGCGCACCAACATCGCGGGCGTGGGCTTCAGCGTGGCCGCACTTGAGCGGCTCAAGCGCATCGCTGCCAAGGTGCAGCGCCATGGCCGACCCCTGATCGAAGACCCGTCCTTTGCCACCCGCCTGGCCAAGGTCGAGATCGACCTCGAGAACATGAAGACCACCAACCTGCGCGTGATCGCCGCCGTGGCCGGTGGTGGCGTGCCGGGCGCCGAGAGCTCGATGCTGAAGATCCGCGGCACCGAGATCCGGCAAGAGCTCACCTCGCTCACGCGCCGGGCCATGGGCCCCTACGCCTTGCCCTTCATCGAAGAGGCCATGTACGAAGGCTATGCCGACGAGCCCGTGGGCCCGGCCGAGGCCGCCCAGGCGGCCGCCATCTACTTCAACAACCGCAAGCTGTCGATCTTCGGCGGCTCCAACGAGATCCAGAAGAACATCATCTCCAAGATGATCCTGGGCCTGTGAAGCAAGGGACACCGCGATGAACTTTGAACACACCGAAGACCGCCGCATGCTGGCGGACACCCTGAACCGCTTCATCACCGAGCAATACCCCTTCGAGGTGCGCAAGCAGGTGGCGGGCAGCGAGCAGGGCCTGAGCACCGCCGTCTGGCAACAACTGGCCGAGATCGGCGCCCTGGGCGCCTTGTTCCCCGAAGGCGTGGGTGGCTTCGGCGGCGCGGGCTTTGACGTCAGTGTGGTGTTCGAAAGCCTGGGCCGTGGCCTGGTGGTCGAACCCTTTCTGGGCGCGCTGATCGTGGGCCGGGCCCTGGCTGCGGCCGGCAGCCCGGCGCAGCAGGCGGCGTTGGCCGGCCTGATCGACGGCAGCACCGTGGCCGCCCTGGCACACGACGAGCCTGGCAACCACTACGAGCTGTCGCGCGTGGCCACCCGGGCCACGCCCACCGCCACCGGTTGGCAGCTGGACGGCGCCAAGGCCGTGGTGCTGCAGGCCCAGGCCGCGCAGCTCTTGCTGGTCAGCGCCCGGGTGTCGGACGACATCGAGTCCGAAGACGGCCTCTCGCTGTTCCTGGTGCCGGCCGATGCCGCCGGTGTGCATCTGCGCAGCTACGGCCGCATCGACGGCGGGCGGGCTGCCGAAGTCACGCTGCAAGGCGTGCAGCTGGGCGCCGACGCCTTGCTGGGCGTGGCAGGGCAGGGCTTTGCCACGCTCGAGCTGGCCATCGGCTGGGGCCTGCTGGCGCTGTGCGCCGAGGCTGTGGGCGCCATGGACGTGGCCAAGCAGTACACACTCGAGTACCTGCAGACGCGCAAGCAGTTCGGCGTGCCGATCGGCAGCTTCCAGGCCTTGCAGCACCGCATGGCCGATGTGCTGCTGGAGATCGAACAGGCCCGCTCGGCCGTGATCAATGCCGCTGCCGCCATGGACGCCGATCGCCTGACGCGCGAGCGCGCGCTGTCGGCCGCCAAGTTCAGCATCGGGCGCATCGGGGCCCGGGTGGCCGAAGAAGCGGTGCAGATGCACGGCGGCATCGGCATGACCTGGGAGCTGCCCCTGGCCCACTACGCCAAGCGCCTGGTCATGATCGACCACCAGCTGGGCGATGAAGACCACCACCTGCAGCGCTACATCGCGCTGGGCCGGAGCGTGGCATGAGCAGCACCGACATCCTGCTGCAGCAGCGCGACGGCGCGGTGCTGGTGCTCACGCACAACAACCCGGCCGTGCGCAACGCGCTGTCACCCGAGTTCTATGCCGCGCTCACCGCAGCGTTGCAACAGGCCGCCGCCGATGATTCGGTCGGTGCCGTGGTGCTGACCGGTGCGGGTGGCATGTTCTGCTCGGGCGGCGACCTGCGCCAACTGATCAAGCGCCGCGAACTGCCCGAGACCGAGCGCCGCGAGCGCCTGGAAGGGCTGCACGACCTGATCCGCACCCTGCGCGACTGCCCCAAGCCGGTGGTGGCGGCGGTGGAGGGCGCGGCCGCCGGGGCCGGCCTGTCCATCGCCCTGGCCTGCGACCTGCTGGTCAGTGCCCGCGACGCCATCTACTCGGTGGCCTATGTCAAGGTGGGGCTCACCCCCGATGGTGGCGCCACCGCCTTCCTGGCCGAGTTCGTGTCGCGCCAGGTGCTGACCGAGCTGTGCCTGACCGGCGAGCGCATCACCGGCGAACGCCTGAACGCCCTGGGGGCGGTCAACCGCCTCACCGAAGCGGGCGACGCGCTGGCCCAGGCCGTGCACCTGGCCCGGCAGGTGGCCAGCGGCCCGCTGCAGGCCAATGCCGCCATCAAGGCCCTGTGCCGCTCCGCGCCCCAGGCCACGCTCGAAGAGCAGCTTGACCTGGAGGCCCAGCACATGGTGCGGGCCCAGGGCAGTGCAGAATCGCTGGAGGGCATCGGTGCCTTTCTCGACAAGCGCAAACCTGACTTCGTGAAACTGCGCCAGCCCGGCTGACCCCAACGATTTGACGGAGACAAGACCCATGACCGCTTCCCCCTCTGGACTGCCGCTGGCCGGCGTCCGTGTGCTCGATCTCTCCCGCGTGCTGGCCGGCCCCTGGTGCGGCATGGTGCTGGGCGATTTCGGCGCCGAGGTGATCAAGGTCGAGCACCCCAAGCGCGGCGATGACACCCGCGACTGGGGCCTGCGCATCGGGCAGACCGAGACCGCCTACTTCAACAGCGTGAACCGCAACAAGCGCTCGGTCACGGTCGACCTCAAGACCCCCGAGGGCCAGCAGATCGTGCGCGACCTGGCCCTGCAGTGCGATGTGGTGATCCAGAACTTCAAGTACGGCGATGTCGAGACCATGGGCCTGGGCTACGAGCAGCTCAAGGCGCTCAAGCCCGATCTCATCTACTGCTCGGTCTCAGGCTACGACCGCACCGGCCCCGAGGCCGCGCGCCCCGGCTACGACCTGCTGGTGCAGGGCGAGGCCGGTCTGATGGCGCTCAACGGTGAGGCCACCCAGCCCCCGTTGAAGTTCGGCGTGGCCGCGGTCGACATGTTCACCGGCATGTACTCGGCCCAGGCCGTGCTGGCGGCCCTGTTCGAGCGCCAGCGCACCGGCCAGGGCCGGCACATCGAGATGGCGCTGTTCGACTGCGGCCTGATGATCACCGCCTACTACGGGCTGGAGGCCTTGCTGCAGCAGAAAGACCCGCCGCGCTATGGCAATGCCCACCCCTCGATCGTGCCCTACGGCGTGTTCGACGCGGCCGACGGCCCGCTGGTGATTGCCGTGGGCAACAACGCCCAGTTCGAGCGCTTTGCCCGCGACGTGATCGACCGCCCTGACATCGCCAGCGACGAGCGCTTCAAGACCAACCTGGGCCGCGGCTCCAACCGCGACGAGTTGGTGCCCCAGTTGCTGGCCGAACTGAAGGCCCGCCCACGCAAGCTTTTGCTGGAGCGCCTGGCTGCGGTGGGCATCCCCTGCGGCGAGGTGCTGGGCCTGCACGAGGCCCTGACCTCCGAGCGCGCCGTGCGCGGCGGCCTGGTGACCGAGCAGCCGCACCCGGTGGCCGGCAGCATGGCCGTGCTGGCGCCGCCGTATCGGCTGGATGGCGAGCGTCTGCCGGTGCGCCGCCCCCCACCGGTGCTGGGCGAGGGCACGCAGGATGTGCTGAGTGAGCTGCTGGGCCTGGATGCGGCCCGCGTGGCCGACCTCAAGGCCCGCGGCGTGCTCTGAACCTCTTTTTCTGCCCCTTTCTGATTGCAACAAAGGCAGGCGGGCCACCCGGCCCCAGCCTGCCGACGGAGACTGTTTCATGAGCAAGATGTCTGCTGGCGCCTGGGGCGCCGGAATGCCCCTGGGCCGCCGCTGGGCGCTGGGCCTGCTGAGCGGGCTGCTGGCCGCCCACACCCTGGGCGCCGTGGCCCTGGCACAGAGCTTTCCGAGCCGCCCGATCAAGCTGATCGTGCCCTTCCCACCCGGGGGGCCCACCGACACCGCCTCGCGCATCGTGGGCCAGCGCCTGGCCGAGCGCCTGAAGCAGCCCGTGGTGGTCGAGAACCGGGCCGGTGCCTCGGGCTCGATCGCCGCGGCGGCCGTGGCCAAGAGCCCGGCCGACGGCTACACCCTGATGATGCTGGCCACCCCCACGCTGCTGGCGCCGCACCTGTACAAGAAGGCCGGCTACGACATCGTGAAAGATTTCAGCCCCGTGGCCACGGTGTACGACCTGCCCATCGTGATGGTGGTCAACCCCACGGTGCTGCCTGATGTGAACACGCTGGCGCAGCTGATCGCCAAGGCCAAGGCCCAGCCCGGCCAGATCAACTACACCAGCTCGGGCGCCGGCAGCTTCGGCCACCTGAGCATGGAGCTGCTCAAGCAGCTCGGCGGCTTCGACATGCAGCACGTGCCCTACAAGGGCGGCGTGCCCGCCATCACCGACTTGCTGGGCGGCCAGGTGCCGATGATGTATGCCGATCTGGTGGCCGCCTTGCCGCACATCCGTTCGGGCAAGCTGCGCGCCATCGCGGTGGGCTCGCCCCAGCGCGTGAGCATGCTGCCCGAGGTGAAGACCGTGGCCGAACAGGGCATCACAGGCTTTGATGCCGTGTCCTGGGGTGGCCTGATGGCCCCGGCCGGCACCCCCAAAGAGGTGGTGAACCGCGTGGCCGACGAGGTCAAGGCCATCCTGGCCGAAAAGGAAACGCAGGACAAACTTCTGCAGGCCGGCACCTTCAGTCGCTTCCAGGCGCCTGAGCAGATGGCCCAGCGCGTTCAACAGGACGACGCCAAGTGGGGCAAGGTGATCCGCGACAAAGGCATTGCACTCGAGTGAATGCGTGCCTGAAACCATCATGATCGGGGTCTCGTAAACGACAGACGGTTGGCTCATCCGGCTTTAACTTGCCGGGTTCTGTCTTGGCCCTTGTCCACTTCTTTTTCCAGCTTCCATGCCTGTGATCCACCCGCCTTTTTCTCAAGCCCACCCGGTGCGCAGCCGCGCCGACATCCTGCGCATCGAGCAGGCCCGCCCTTTGGCCGAGGCCTTGCCGGTGCGCAGCACCTACGAGATCTTCTGCAATTCGGCGGCCGCCTTTGGTGACAAGACTGCCTTGACCTTTCTGCGCACGGCCGACCCGGCCGATGCCCCGATCCGCTGGAGCTACCGTCAACTGCTGGCCGGCATCCACCAGACCGCCAACGCGCTGCACAGCCTGGGCTTTGAGCCCACCGACGCGGTGGCCGTGCTGCTGCCGGGTTGCCTGGAGTACCACCTGGCCCTGTGGGGCGGTGGTGCCGCAGGCATCGTGCAGCCACTGAACCCCTTGCTCAGTGACGAGAAGCTGGTGTCGCTGCTCCATGCGGCCCAGGCCAGGGTGCTGATCGCCTATGGTGCCGATGCCGAGGCCGGCTACTGGACCAAGGCCCGGCACCTGCTGGACCAGGTACCGACCTTGCGCACCGTGTTGCGTGTGCCACCGCACGACGAAGTGGACACACCGGCCTTGCCCGAAGGCGTGCAGTGCTTCCGCCAGCTGATCGCGGCTCAGCCCGATGACCGCCTGCTCAGCGGGCGCGAGATCCAGCCCACCGACATCGCGGCCTATTTCCACACCGGGGGCACCACGGGCGCTCCGAAGCTGGCGCGGCACAGCCATGGGGCACAGGTGTTCTCGGCCTGGGCCGGCATCCAGGTGCAGGGCATGGGCCCGAAGGACGTGACCATCAACGGCTACCCCCTGTTCCATGTGGCCGGCGTGCTGGCCGGTGCCCTGAGCGCCTGCTCGGCCGGGGCCGAGACCATCATTCCGACCACCAGCCTGATGCGCAACCGCGCCGTCATCCAGAACTACTGGAAGCTGGTGCAGACCTACCGCAGCACCGTGCTGTCGGCCGTGCCCACGGTGTTGGCCGCGCTGGCCAATGTGCCGCTCGACGGGGCCGACATTTCTTCGCTGCGCTATGCCCGCACAGGCGCCGCCCCCATGCCGCCTGAGCTGGCGCTGCGCTACCAGCAGCAGTTCGGCCTGCAGGTGCACGAATCGCTGGGCATGACCGAGATGGCGGGCATTTCCACCATCACGCCGCCCGGCGTGGTGGGGCCGGCGGGCTGCGTGGGCTTTGCGCTGCCCTTCGTGCAGATGCGCATCGTGCGCCTGGACGCCAGCGGCAACGCCAGCAACGAGGACCTGCCCGCAGGTCAGCCCGGCATGATCCTGTTCAAGTCGCCCAACCTGTTCTCGGGCTTTCTGGACCCGGCCGACACCGCCAAGGCCTTCACCGCGGATGGCTGGCTGGCCACGGGCGACCTGGGCTTTGTGGATGAGGAGGGGCGCCTGAACATCTCGGGCCGCTCCAAGGACCTGATCATCCGCGGCGGCCACAACATCGACCCCAAGGTGATCGAAGACGCGGTGGCGGCCCACCCGGCCGTGCAGCTCAGCGCCGCCGTGGGGGCGCCTGATGCCTACGCGGGTGAGCTGCCGGTGGTGTACGTCACGCTGGTGCCCGGCCAGAGCGTCACCGAGCAGGAGCTGCTGGCCTTTGCCGCCAGCCGCGTGGACGAGGCGCCGGCCCGGCCGCGCCACATCACCGTGCTCGATCAGATGCCCATGACCAACGTGGGCAAGATCTTCAAGCCCGATCTGCGCGCCCTGGCCACCCGGGCCGTGATCGAGGACCTGGCGCGCCAATGTGCGACCGAGGCCGGCCTAGCCCAGGCCCCTGAGCTGCGCATCGAACATTCAGCCGAGGGCTGGCTTGTGGCGCCCGCGAATGGGGAGGCCCCAGAGGCCTGGGCCCAGGCCCTGGCCACCGCCCTGGAGCGCCTGCCCGTCAAGGTGCGTTGGCAAGGCTGAGCATCAGGCCCCAAGAATTCAAAAAAGGAGACATCATGAAAGACATCCATCACAGCACCCGCCGCCACTGGCTGGGGCAGGCCGGCGCCGCCGGGCTGCTCCTGGCCGGGGCCATGCCCTTGCGTGCCGCCGAGCCCTGGCCCACCAAGCCGGTCAAGATCATCGTGCCCTTCAATGCGGGGGGCGCCACCGACACGGTGGCCCGCGTGATCGGCGAGAAGCTGTCCTCGCGCCTGGGCCAGCCGGTGCTGATCGACAACCGGGGCGGTGCCGCAGGCATCCTGGGCACCGATGCCGTGGCCAAGGCCGCGCCCGATGGCTACACCCTGGTGCTGTCGCTGAGCACCTCGCTGCTGATCAACCAGTTCCTGTACACCAAGATGCCCTACAACGCCCAGCGCGATCTGGCGCTGGTGTCGCTGATCGCCAATGCGCCCACGGTGTTGGTCGTCAATGCCGGCCTGCCGGTGAGCAACGGGGCCGAGCTGATGGCCTACATGGCCAAGAACAAGGGCAAGCTGTCGTATGGGTCCTGGGGCGTGGGCTCCCAGGCTCATCTGGCCGGCGCCTACATGAGCCAGGCCCAGGACGCTGACATGTCGCATGTGGCCTACAAGGGCGAGGCCCCGATGCTGCAGGATTTGATTGGCGGGCAGATTCAATTGGCTTTTGCCAGCGCCCTGGGCGCCAAACCCCACATTGAAACGGGTAAGCTCAAGGCCATCGGCGTCACAGGAGAGCAGCGCATGACCGTGCTGCCCAACGTGCCCACACTCCCTGAACAGGGGCTCAAGGACGAGGTGTACCGCACCTCGGGCTGGGTGGGCATGGCAGCACCGGCCAAAACCCCGGTGGACATCGTGCAACGCATCTCGAGCGAGGTGCGCGCGGTCTGCGCGCTACCCGACGTTAAGGAGCGCATAGCGTCCATGGGTTTCATGGCAGTGGGCAACACCCCCGAACAATTCGGTACATTCTACAAACGCGAATTTCCCGTCTGGGAGCGTCTGGTCAAGCAGTCTGGCGCCCAGCTCGACTGAACAAAGCATTCATTCAAGAGGAAGCAACATGAAGATTCTCGTCCCCGTCAAACGCGTGGTGGACTACAACGTGAAGGTCCGGGTGAAGTCGGACAACACGGGTGTGGACATCGCCAACGTCAAGATGAGCATGAACCCCTTTGACGAGATTGCCGTCGAAGAAGCGGTGCGCCTGAAGGAAAAAGGCGTGGCCACCGAGGTGATCGCGGTGAGCTGCGGCGTGGCCCAGTGCCAGGAGACCCTGCGCACGGCCATGGCCATCGGTGCGGACCGGGCCATCCTGGTCGAAACCCCCGCCGACCTCGAACTGCAGCCCCTGGCCGTGGCCAAGCTGCTCAACGCGCTGGTGGCCAAGGAGCAACCGGGCCTGATCATCCTGGGCAAGCAA
>NZ_JADZ01000026.1 GCF_000518645.1 Curvibacter gracilis ATCC BAA-807
CCCCGTTCGGTGTTGGGCCACTCCAGCGAAAGAAATCGTCCATGATGTGGTCGATGTCGCACTAGCCCGGTGGTCTCGAGGGCAGCCTGATTTAGAAGTGAGCGCTAGGGATCTACTTTGGCCGCTGAAGTGCATTGCTCTTGCTGTGATGGTCAGCTCGGGCACCATGACGCACCGCCTCAAGGGCTTGGAATCGTCTGGTTGGGTGCAGCGGGTGCCCAACCCCGAGGATGCGCGCAGCACGCTGGTGCAGCTCACCGACGCCGGCCTGGCATTGATTGATCAGGCGGTGTCGGCCCATGTCGACAACGAACGGGCGCTGCTGGCTGCGCTGTCGGTGACCGATCAGCAGGTGCTGGATGACGGACTGGCCCGTCTGCTGGCCTCGCTCGAGCCAGCCCCATGAAAAAACCAGCCGCAAGGGCTGGTTGATTCATTCGTGGCCGCGCCGGGCCCGCTCGGTTCAGAAGGGCGGGGCCTCAGGCCACCACGACGGCGGCGCCGTCACCGCGTTCGGCGATGGCACCGATGGTGTAGACGGTTTCACCGGCGGCGCGCAGCGTGGCTGCGGTGGCTTCGGCTTCGGCCGCATCCACCACCACCACCATGCCGATGCCGTTGTTGAAGGTGCGGTTCATCTCGATGTCGTCGATGCCGGCCACCTTCTGCAGCCAGGCAAACAGCTCGGTCTGCGGCCAGCTGCCCTTTTGCAGGTGGGCGGCCGTGCCTTCGGGCAGCACGCGGGGGATGTTCTCGAGCAGGCCGCCGCCCGTGATGTGGGCCAGCGCCTTGATGGGGTGCTGGGCCAGGGCTTGCAGCACCGGCTTCACGTACAGGCGGGTCGGGGCCATGATGGCTTGCTTGAAGGGCTGGCCGTCCAGGGTGGCGGGCAGGTCGGTGCCGGCGCGTTCGATCACCTTGCGCACCAGGCTGAAGCCGTTGGAGTGCACGCCGGCCGAGGCCAGGCCCAGCACCACGTCACCGGGCTTCACGTTCTGGCCGGTCAGGATCTTGGACTTTTCAACCGCGCCGACGGCAAAGCCGGCCAGGTCGTATTCACCATCGGGGTACATGCCCGGCATCTCGGCGGTTTCGCCACCGATCAGGGCGCAGCCCGACAGCTCGCAGCCGCGGGCAATGCCGCCCACCACGGCGGCGGCGGTGTCCACGTGCAGCTTGCCGCAGGCAAAGTAGTCGAGGAAGAACAGCGGCTCGGCGCCTTGCACCAGCACGTCGTTCACGCTCATGGCAACCAGGTCGATGCCCACGGTGTCGTGCATGTTCCATTCAAATGCCAGCTTGAGCTTGGTGCCTACGCCGTCGGTGCCGCTCACCAGCACGGGTTCCTGGTAGCGTTTGGGCACTTCGAACAGGGCTCCGAAGCCGCCGATGCCGGCCAGCACCCCTTCGCGCATGGTTTTCTTGGCCAGCGGTTTGATGCGCTCGACCAGGGCGTCGCCAGCGTCGATGTCAACGCCGGCGTCTTTGTAGGACAGGGGTGTGGAGGAGGTATTGGAGGAGCTCATTTGAAATGGACGGCACGGACAGGCGTGCACGGCGACTAGAATTTGAGGTGATTTTAAGGGGTGCCCCGACCGGGCAGCCTGCAACCCCCACCTTCATGCATTTTTCCACCACTCAAAAACGTGCCTTCACCTGGGTCGGTCTGGCCCTGGCGGCCTGGCTGCTGCTGTGGGCGCTCAAGCCCGTGCTGGCCCCCTTCGTGGTGGCGGCCGTGCTGGCCTACGCCCTGACGCCCATGGTCAACTGGCTCGACAACCTGGGCCGCGGGCGCATGCCCCGGGTGGTGGCGGTGGTGCTGGTCGAGGTGGTGTTCATCCTGCTGGCGCTGGGCCTGGTGATGCTGATCGTGCCCATCCTCACCAAAGAGCTGCCCCTGATGCGCGACCAGGTGCCCCAGCTGTTCGACCGGCTCAATGCCTTGCTCAAGCCGCTGGCGGCGCAGTTCGGGGTCACCCTGGCGGTGGATGTGGACACGCTCAAGGCCCTGGTCCTCAAGTACCTCAACACCAACACCGAAGACCTGCTGAGCCCGGTGCTGTCCTCGCTCAAGCTGGGGGGCAGCGTGGCCCTGGCCCTGGTGGGCAATGCGGTGCTGATCCCGGTGGCCTTGTTCTACCTGCTCATGGACTGGGACACTTTCGTGCTGCGCCTGGTCGAACTGGTGCCCCCGCGCCTGCGCGAGGGCTACGACAGCTTCATGGACGATGCCGACGCCGTGCTGGGCCAGTACCTGCGCGGGCAGCTGCTGGTGATGCTGCTGCTGGCCATCTTCTACAGCGCCGGCCTGGCGGCGTTCGGGCTGGACCTGGCCCTGCCCATCGGCATCTTCACGGGGCTGGCGGTGTTCGTGCCCTACCTGGGCTTTGGCCTGGGACTGGTGTTGGCCACCGTGTCGGGCCTGATGCAGTTCGCCTCGCTGAAGGCGCTGATCATGGTGGCGGTGGTGTTCGGCCTGGGGCAGTTTGTTGAAAGTTTCATTCTCACCCCCCGCCTGGTGGGCGAGCGCATCGGTCTGCACCCGCTGACCGTGATTTTTGCATTGCTGGCCTTCGGGCAGGTGCTGGGCTTTGTGGGTGTTCTGATCGCCCTGCCTGCCAGCGCCGTGCTGCTGGTGGCCGTGCGGCGAGTGCGCTCGGGCTACCTGGCCAGCCGGCTCTACACGGGTTGAAGAGGGGCTGGGAAACACGCGTCATGATGAAGCAACTGGCACTCGACATCGGCCTGGCCACAGGTCCCACCCTGGACCGGTTTTTTGCCGGCCCCAACGAAGCGGCCCTGCGCCACCTGCAGCTGTGGACCGGCGACGGCGCCCACGAGGCCCAGCGCTCGCCCGTGCCCACCTACCTGTGGGGCGACAGCGGCAGCGGCAAGACCCACCTGCTCAAGAGCGTGCAGACCGCGCTGCGCGAGCAGGGCGCGCGCGTGGGCTGGCTGGATGCCTCGATCCACGAACCCCCCGAATTCGACGAAACCTGGGCTGCCGTGCTGATGGACGAGGTGCACCTGTACACCGCGGTGCAGCAGCATGCGGCCTTCAACTGGTTCGTCAACGCCCACACGCACCAGCGCTGGGTGCTGGCCGCGGGCGAACTGCCGCCGGCCGACCTGAAACTGCGCGAAGACCTGCGCACCCGCCTGGGCTGGGGCCATGTGTTCCACCTGCACGTGCTCAGCGAGCCCGAGCGGCGCGCCGTGCTGCGCCAGGAGGCCGATGCCCGGGGCATCTTCCTCGGCGACGAGGTGATGGACTTCATGCTGAACCGCTTTTCGCGCGACCTGGGCAGCCTCATGCAACTGCTCGACCAGCTCGACGGTTACGCCCTGCGCACCCAGCGCGCCATCACCATTCCCCTCATCAAGGCCATGCTCGAATCCGAGTGAGGCCGCCACCCGCACCCAACGCATCCCGAATGCCAAGTCAGCCCCGCATGAAACTGGTTCTGTTCGACCTCGACCACACCCTGCTGCCCATCGACTCCGACTACGCCTGGGGCCAGTTCACCACCCGCATCGGCTGGACCGACCCGGTCGAGTTCGCCCGCCGCAACGACGAGTTCTTTGCCCACTACCAGGCCGGCACGCTGGATGTGCACGACTACGTGCGCTTTGCCATCGAGGCCGTGCGCGTCAAGGGGCCGCAGGCCGCGGCCGAGGCGCATGAGCGCTTCATGCAAGAGGTGATCCAGCCGGCCATCACGCCCCAGGCCCTGGCCCTGCTGCGCCAGCACCAGGCCGCCGGCGATACCGTGCTCATCATCACCGCCACCAATGAATTCGTCACCCGCCCGATCGCCCGCGCCCTGGGCGTGGACGAGTTGATCGCGGTGCAACTGGCCCGCGACGAGCAGGGCTGGTTCACCGGCGAAATCGACGGTGTTCCCTCCATGCGCGAGGGCAAGGTGCGGCGCATGGAACAATGGCTGGCTGCGCGCCAGCTCGACTGGACGCAGGTCGAGAGCACTTTCTACAGCGATTCCACCAATGATGTGCCGCTGCTGGAGCGAGTGAATCACCCTGTGGCCACCAACCCTGACGACCGCTTGCGCGCCCTGGCCCAAAGCCGCGGCTGGCGCATTCTGGACCTGTTCACCGAGACACCATGATCAAGAAGTTCATCGACAAATTGCTGGGCAAGGGCGCTGCGGCAGCCCCCAAGGCGGGCCGCCCCAAGTTCGGCAAACGCGAGGAGGTGCCCTTCAGCGTGCACGGCATCAACCCCGATCTGGTCGACCGGCGGGCCAACGACGTGGTGCACACCCTGAAGTCGGCCGGCTACGAGGCCTACATCGTGGGCGGTGCGGTGCGCGACCTGTTGCTGGGCCTGCGCCCCAAAGACTTTGACGTGGCCACCAATGCCACGCCTGAGCAGGTCAAGAGCCTGTTCCGCCGCGCCTTCATCATCGGCAAACGCTTCCGCATCGTGCACGTGGTGCATGGCCGCGGCCGCGAGCATGAGGTAATCGAGGTCTCCACCTTCCGCGCCTACCTCGACAACGCCGCAGCCGAGCAGGTCAGCGGCAACGAACGCACCAGCAAGCAGGCCCTGGCCGGCATGACCCATGCGGTCGATGCCAGTGGCCGCGTGCTGCGCGACAACGTCTGGGGCCCGCAGGAAGAAGACGCCGTGCGCCGCGACTTCACCATCAACGCCATGTACTACGACCCCGAGGCGCAGGTGGTGGTCGACTACCACAAGGGCATCCAGGACGCCAAGAAGAAGGTGCTGCGCATGATCGGCGACCCGGCCACGCGCTACCGCGAAGACCCGGTGCGCATCATCCGCGCCGTGCGCTTCGCCGCCAAGCTCAGCCCGCTGGGCTTCGAGATCGAGCCCAAGACGGCCGCCCCGCTGCTGTCGTCACAGACTCTGCTGGCCGATGTGCCGCAGAGCCGGCTGTTCGACGAGATGCTCAAGCTGCTGCAGACCGGCCATGCGCTGGCCACGATCGCCACCCTCAAGAAGCTGGGGCTGCAGCGGGGCATCTACCCGCTGCTGGACGTGGTGGTCGAGCGTGCCGACCAACCTTTTGTGACCGCGGCCCTGCAAGACACCGACCGGCGCGTGGGCGAAGGCAAGCCGGTGGCCCCGAGCTTCCTGCTGGCCACCGTGCTGTGGCAAGACGTGCGTGACGGCTGGGAACAGCGTCTGGCACAGCGCCAACACCCCTTCCCGGCCCTGCAGGATGCCATCGACGAGGTCTTCAACGCCCGCATCGGCGATGTGTCGGGCCGCGGCAAGCTGGCCGCCGACATGCGCGAGATCTGGGTCATGCAGCCACGCTTTGAAAAGCGCACCGGCAGCGCGCCCTATGGCCTGGTCGAGCAGGCCCGCTTCCGCGCCGGCTTCGACTTCATGCGCCTGCGCGCCGACATCGGCGAGGTGGACGAAGCCCTGGCCGAATGGTGGGAAGAGTTCAGCACCGGTGACGACACCACCCGCGAAGACCTGCTGGAGCAGGTGCGTGAAGAGCAGCGCGCCCGCCAGAAGGCCACGGCCCCCAAGGTGCGCCGCGTGCCGCGCCAGGCCGAGCCGCAAGGCGAGGGCGCACCCGCCCAGCCCGCCCCGGCCAGCCGCGAACCGTCCGAGCGCCCTTCAGAGCGGCTGCCGGAGGGTGAGGGTTCCGAGGGCACCACGCCCGCGCCGCGCAAACGCCGCCGCCGCAAGCCTTCGGGTGCGCGTGGAGGGCAAGGCGGTGGCCAGGGTGGCGGCCAGTCCGACAGCGGCGGCGACGCCCAGGGCTGAGGCCCATCCGCCCCCTGCTGAACGCCATGACCGACCTCCTTGCTGCGCCCGCGCTGGCCTGCATCGGCGTGGGTGGCAACCTGGGTGATGCCCAGGCCACCGTGCGCCAGGCCCTGGCCGATCTGGCCCGGCTGCCGCACAGCCAGCTGCTCAAGGCCTCTTCGCTGTACCGCAGCGCCCCGGTGGATGCCGGGGGGCCTGATTTCATCAATGCCGTGGTCCTGCTGCAGACCCATCTGGCGCCCTTGGCCTTGTTGCACGCGCTGCAGGCGCTGGAGCAGGCCGCCGGGCGCGAGCGGCCCTACCGCCATGCCCCACGCACCCTCGACCTGGACCTGCTCAGCCATGGTGACGCCCGGCTGGACAGCGCCGAACTGACCCTGCCGCACCCCCGCATGCGCCAGCGTGCCTTTGTGTTGCAGCCGCTGGCCGAGGTCTGGCCCGAGCAGGTGAGCGCGGCCGAGCTGGCCGCGGTGGCTGATCAGGCCATCACGCGGCTGTGAGGCGTTTGTGAGGTAGGCTGTGATGCGGCTGTGAGTGCCCGGCACCGAGCCGGGCCAGCCCTCAATCCACCTTGGCGCCAGACGCCTTCACCACCTTCTCGTACTTGGCCAGTTCGCCCTTCATGAAGGCGCCGAACTGCTCGGGCGAGGTGGGCACCGGCTCGGCCATCAGGCCCGCAAAGCGGGTCTTGGTCTCGGGTGAATTCAGGGCCGCCACAAAGGCCTGGTTCAGGCGCGTGATCACGTCCTTGGGCGTGTGCGCCGGGGCCACCAGGCCCCACCAGGTGTCGATGCTGAATCCCTTGTAGGTCTCGGCCACGGCGGGCACCTCGGGCAGCAGGGGGCTGCGCTGGGCGGTCGTCACGGCCAGGGCCTTGAGCTTGCCCGAGCGGATGTTGGGCGCTGCCGTGGCCAGGTTGTCGAAGTTGAAGTCGACCTCGCCCGCCAGCAGGGCCAGCTGTGCCGGGTTGCCGCCGTTGTACGGAATGTGCAGCGCGTAGATGCCGGCCTGGGCCTTGAACATCTCGCCGGCCAGGTGGCCTGCGCTGCCACTGCCGCCGCTGCCGAAATTGAGCTTGGCCGGATTGGCCCGCGCATAGGCCACCATGTCGGCCAGGGTGTTGATCTTGAGGCGCCGTGCGGTGTCGGCATTGATCACCAGCACATTGGGCACGCGCACGATCTGGGTGATGGGGCTGAAATCACGCAGCGCATCAAAGGGCATGCGGCTGTACAGCCAGGGGTTGACGGCATGGGTGGCGGTGGCTGCGATGCCAATCGTCAGCCCGTCAGGGGCCGCCTTGGCCACCTGGTCGGCACCGATGTTGCCCCCTGCGCCCGGCTTGTTCTCGATGATCACCGGGCCCAGCGAGTCTTTCACCCGTTCGGCCAGCACGCGGGCCGTCACGTCGATGGGGCCCCCGGGGGCATACGGCACGATGATGCGGATCGGGCGCCCGGCAGCGCCGGTCTGGGCCAGGGCCGGCAGGTTGGAAAGCGCCGGCAGGGCGGCCAGCGGGCTGAGGAGGACGTTTCTGCGCTTCATGGCCTGATTGTCGTACCGTGTCGGGCGTGCAAACAAATGCTTACATCCCTTTGCAATTCAGGCGTCATGCCCTCGCACAGCCCGGGGCGTTGTCATCCACATGGAGGTTGTCTCCATGTCAATGAAGGAAGTCATCATGAAAGTCCAAGCTCTCGTCTCCGCCGTGATCGTTGCCCTGGCTGCCGGTGTGTCCGGTGCTGCATTTGCCCAGGCTCCCGCTGCGGCACCGGCTGTCGGCCCGGCGCCCGCCACGGCCACCGTGAAGACGCCTTCCACCGTCACCCCGGTGGCTGAGCCCGCTGCCGCGGCCCCGGCAGCTGATGCCAAGGCCGAGCACAAGCACAAGCGCCACCACAAGCATCACAAGGATGCTGCCGCCGCCGCGGCTCCTGCCACCCCGGCAGCCCCTGCAGCCCCCGCTGCGCCGGCCAAGTAAGTCGGCAACCAGTCCGCCCAGCCTGAGGGGGTTCGGGCGGATGCGAAAAAGCCACCCTGATGAGCATCAGGGTGGCTTTTTTTGTTGGAGGCCCCCATGTCAGCTCATGGCGGGCAGCCAAGCAGCGAGAGCAGTGCCGGAGCGACCTTGTCGAGCACTTTTAGCGCAAAAAGGATGTCATCCGCAGAGGGTTCAATTCCTTGGTATTGGTGATTGCGGAGGTCGCGGATCGCGTCGACCTGATCGTGCACGGACTCCGTGATTCCGGCGTAGGCACAGGCTGCCTCCAGCGTCTGCATGTGGTGCCCGTCCGCGCTGCCGGCGCGCCAGCCCTGGCTCGACAGCACTGCCAGGCTCAGGTTGAGCAAGGCGTCGTAAGCCGCACCAATCCGCGTCGTTGGGGAATTGCTTTCGCGCTGAGCGTCTGCCACCTTGCCTTTGCTGATGACAATCCAGCCGTCGATGCTTCTGCGATGGATGGGGGCCTTCTGAAAGACCTTGCTGCCCGCTTTTTGGAAGTCTTCAGGTTTTCTCAGCACGGAGAGTCCCTTCAATAGGAATGATGGGGTTTCTCAGGATTTCGCCAATCAACTCACTGTTGCCGGGGGCTTCCTCCCAGTCCTGGGGGCTGAACGTCAGCACGTTCACTGCACGCCCCAGCAGGCGACCTGCGGGCTTGAAATGTGCCTGCATTTGCAGGCGTGAATTTGCTGTGATGAGCAACAGGTCGATATCGCTGTCTGTGCGTTCTTCACCTCTTGCGACCGAGCCAAAAATGGCAGCTGCTTGCACAGGCTGGTCAAGCTCGGCCAAGCGGTCACGCAAAACACGCACCATGTCGCTGTCTTGTCGCAGCAATTGAGCCAGGGGGGCCAATTCACCCCCTGTCGCTGCCGCATATTTGACAGACCGACCTTGACCTTGTTTTTCAAGCAGGCCCACTTCGGCCCATCGACGAAGCCAGCGGGACGTCGCGCCCGGGTCAATGGTCGCCACCGCAGCCAATTCTCGGGCCCCATAGCCCCGACCTGGGTGTTCGAAAAGAACACGCAATGCCTTGTAGCGGGCGCTGCCCCCGAAAAGTTCGGCCATGAGTTGCTGGTTCATGATGTGGGCTTGCGTGAGGGGCGTGCTGGGCGATGGGGATGGCTATGTTGCCTATTCTGCATCATGCGTTGCTCAATCGGCAACAAGCGATCGCAAGCCGGCCTGTTGTCGATTCAACAGCCGGGTTGTGGAGCGGGCATGTGATCCAGCCCCTTGTGGGCCGTGGGCCCACCCCGCTCGACCCGACTCAGGCGGCCGCGTGCTTGTCGGCTTCGCTGGTGAAGGCGTCGGCGTAGAACTCTTCCGCAGGCAGGCCGCGCTGGGCGCTGTAGGCCGTCCGGGCCGATTCGACCACGATGGGGGCGCCGCAGGCATACACCTGGTGGCCCGACAGGTCGGCAAAGTCGTCCAGCACCGCCTGGTGCACGAAGCCGGTGCGGCCGCTCCAGCCGTCTTCGGGCAGGGCGTCAGACACCACGGGCACGTAGCGCAACTGGGGCATTTCGGCCGCGCGGGCCAGCACCCAGTCGTGCAGGTACAGGTCTTGCGGGCGACGGCCGCCCCAGTACAGGGTCACGGCGCGGGTGCTGCCCTTGAACTGCAGCTGCTCGATCAAGGCCTTGATCGGCGCAAAACCGGTGCCCGAGGCCAGCAGCACGATGGGCTTGTCGCTGTCTTCGCGCAGGTAGAAGCTGCCGAAGGGGCCTTCCACGCGCAAGATGTCCTTTTCCTTCATGGCGCCGAACACGTGGTCGGTGAACTTGCCGCCGGGCATGTGGCGGATGTGCAGTTCGACGCCGGGCGCCTCGGTCTGGGTGTGCGGGGCGTTGGCCATCGAGTAGGCGCGGCGGGCGCCGTCGCGCAGGATGAACTCGATGTACTGGCCGGCGTGGTAGCGGAAGGTCTCGGTGGCTGGCAGCTGCAGGCGCAGTTGCACCACGTCGGCCGACTTCTTTTCGAGGGCCGCCACGCGCACCGGCATCTTCTTGATCGGGAAGGCGCTCTCGTCGGTCACCTGGCGCGACTCCAGCACCAGATCGGTCTGCGGCACGGCGCAGCAGGTCAGGATGAAGCCCTGGGCCGCTTCTTCGGCGCTCAAGGCCTTGCTCTGGTGTTCGCCATGCACCACCTCGCCTTCGAGCTTCTTGCATTTGCACGAGCCGCAGGCGCCGTCCTTGCAGCCATAGGGCAGGCCCACGCCCTGGCGGATCGCGGCGGCCAGCACGGCTTCTTCGGGGTTGGCGGTGAAGGCTCGCCCACTGGGCTGCACGGTGATGTTGAAGCTCATCTTTTCGGTATCCTCGGGGCCGTCTTTAGAAACAGGAAAGCCCCGATTTTGCCTTCAAACCAAAGCCCTCTCGGCGCCTTGCCCGCGCGGTTCCGGCGCCAACGCCTGTTGATCGTGGGCTGCGGTGACGTGGGTCAACGCGTGGCGCGGCAGTTGCTGGGGCGTGTGCGCGTGCTGGCCCTGACCTCCTCGCCCGAGCGCGTGGCCGCATTGCGCGCCCAGGGCATCACGCCCCTGCTCGGCGATCTGGACCAGGCCGCCACC
Source organism: Curvibacter gracilis ATCC BAA-807 (assembly GCF_000518645.1). Taxonomy (GTDB): domain Bacteria; phylum Pseudomonadota; class Gammaproteobacteria; order Burkholderiales; family Burkholderiaceae_C; genus Curvibacter; species Curvibacter gracilis. The sequence goes on from NZ_JADZ01000026.1 coordinate 10,351, forward strand.
CTGCGGCGCCTGGCCGGCCTGGGCCAGCGGGTGCTGCACCTGGCGCCACCGCCGGCCCAGGCCACTGGGGCGTGGTGGCTGGACCCGCGCTCGCTGGCCCTGGCGCGCAGCCTGCGCCGGCGCAGCCTGCCCAGTGCCCTGGTGTATGGCTCGACCAGCGGGGTGTATGGCGACTGCGCCGGGGCTTTGGTGGCCGAAACCCGCAGCCTGCAACCCACCACGCCACGGGCCCAGCGCCGGGTGGATGCCGAGCGCGTGATGCGCCACCTGGGCCGCAGCCTGCGCGTCAGCATCCTGCGCATCCCCGGCATCTACGCCCCCGACCGCGAAGGCGGTACGCCGCGCACCCGCCTGCTGCGTGGCACGCCCGTGCTGCGGCCCGAAGACGATGTCTACACCAGTCACATCCATGCCGACGATCTGGCCACCGCCTGCCAGCTGGCGCTGTGGCGCGGCCGGCCGCAACGGATCTACAACGTGTGCGACGACACACGCTTGCTGATGGGCGACTACTTTGACCTGGCGGCCGACCTGTACGGCCTGCCGCGCCCGCCTCGGGTGGCCCGCAACGAAGCCCGCGAGCAGTTGCCCGTGAGCCTGCTGAGCTTCATGAGCGAGTCGCGCCGGCTGCTCAACACCCGGCTGAAGACCGAGCTGCGGCTGGCGCTGCAGCACCCCACCGTGCGCGAGGGTCTGGCCTGATCCGCTGCGCTGCTGACCTTGGCGCGCGGGCTCTTGCGGGGTTCAGTCTTGCGTGCGGGCCTCCACCTCGGCCTTGGAGACCTGGCGGCGCAGCCGGATGTTGAGCATTTCCACCGCCACCGAAAACGCCATCGCGAAGTAGATGTAGCCCTTGGGCACGTGGTGGTCAAAGCCCTCGGCAATCAGCACCACCCCCACCACCACCAGGAAGGACAGGGCCAGCATCTTGATCGTGGGGTGCTGCGACACAAAGCGCCCGATGGCGCTGGCAAACACCATCATCAGGCCCACCGAGGCCACCACGGCGGCGATCATCACGGTGACGTTGTCGACCATGCCGACGGCGGTGATGATCGAGTCGAGCGAGAACACCAGGTCGACCAGCATGATCTGCACGATCACCGAGCCGAAACTGCTGCGCCCGCCGGCGCTGTCGTGGTGCTCTTCGCCCTCCAGGGTCTGGTGGATCTCGCCGGTGCTTTTCCAGATCAGGAACAGGCCCCCCGCGATCAGGATCAGGTCGCGCCCCGAGATGTCCTGGCCCCAGGCGCTGAACACCGGGGCGTTGAGCCCGATGATCCACGACAGCACCAGCAGCAGGCCGATGCGCATGAACATGGCCATGAACAGGCCCAGGCGCCGGGCCCGGTCACGCTGGGCTTCGGGCAGGCGGTCGACCAGCACCGAGATGAAGATCACGTTGTCGATGCCCAGCACCAGTTCCAGGGCCGTCAGGGTGGCAAAGGCCAGCCAGGCCTGGGGAGAGCTCAGGAGTTCCATCATGGTGTGTTGTCTCGTTGCGAAAAGCCGTTTGTAGCTGGTTTTGGCACGGCTGGGCAGGGCCAGATGTAAAAGCCTGGCCCACGGATGGGCGGCGGACAGCAGGCCGATGTCCATTGATGCGGGTCAAGCCTGAGTGCCGTGCGCAGGTCGAAAATGACATTTTGATGACCGATGGGGTGGCCTCCGTGGTGCTACCCCAGACAGGTTCTGAGCACGGCCACGATGTTTTTGCGGAGACCCAGACATGACAGAACGCCCATCGACCCCCCGAGCGGCCAGCGCGCCCGCAGCAGGCGCCCAAGCCGCCCCCAGCAACACGGCTGCTGCGGCCAAAGCCCGCACTCCACGAACCCCACGCAGCGAACGCAGTGAACGCAGCACGCGCCGTGGCGATGTGGCGCCCTCGGTGGCACCGCGCGCCCTGGCCCGCCATGTGGCCCGCGAGGCCACCGATGCGGCGCAGCACAAGCAGCTGTCGGTGGTGAAGTCGCTGGTGGCGGGTGGGGCGGGCGATCCGGCTGAAGCCGCGGCGTCGATCGAGCAACGCACCGCCTCCCTGCGTGCCATGCTCGATGGCGTGTCCCAGGATGACCTGCAGATGCTGCTGCAGGAACTGCGCCCCAACCAGGCCCTGACCGGCGAAAAAGACACCGGCAACCCCGACGAGGAACTGGCCCGCGACTGGCGCCAGGGCGGCTACCCCTACCGCCATCTGATGCGCCGCGCCAGCTACGAGCGCGAGAAGTTCAAGCTCCAGGTCGAGCTGCTCAAGCTGCAGGCCTGGGTCAAGGAGACCGGCCAGCGCGTGGTGATCCTGTTCGAGGGGCGCGATGCCGCCGGCAAGGGGGGCACCATCAAGCGCTTCATGGAGCACCTCAACCCGCGCGGCGCGCGCGTGGTGGCCCTGGAGAAGCCCTCCGAGATCGAGCGCGGCCAGTGGTATTTCCAGCGCTATGTGCAGCACCTGCCCACGCGCGGCGAGATCGTGATGTTTGACCGCAGCTGGTACAACCGCGCCGGGGTCGAGCGGGTGATGGGCTTCTGCACCGATGCCGAATACACCGAGTTCATGCGCCAGGCGCCCGAGTTCGAACGCAACCTGGTGCGCAGCGGCGTGCACCTGATCAAGTTCTGGTTCTCGGTCAGCCAGAGCGAGCAGCGCCGCCGCTTCAAGGAGCGCGAGGCCCACCCGCTCAAGCAATGGAAGCTCAGCCCCATCGACAAGGCCTCGCTCGACAAATGGGACGACTACACCCGGGCCAAAGAGGGCATGTTCTTCGAGACCGACACCGCCGATGCCCCCTGGACGGTGATCAAGAGCGATTGCAAGAAGCGCGCGCGCCTGAATGCCATGCGCTATGTGTTGCACATGCTGCCCTATGGCAACAAGGACAGCGATCACATCGGCAAGCTCGACCCCCTGATCGTCGGCCGCGCCCATGTGGTCTATGAGCGCGGCGAACGCCCGGGCGGCGCGCTGCTGTAGGCGCCGTTGAGGGGCATCCAGGGCCCGGTGTGTCGCCGAGGTGTCCTCGGCGGTCTCTGGCGTCGATAGCATGGCCGACGGGTCCCCGGGCCCATCGGCTGGGCACCGGGCGCCTGCGCACCGGCCGGCTGGCAGGCCAACGGGGTCTTGTTCGATACAACCACCGTACCGGAGACAAGCCATGCCTTTCCAGCCCTCTGTCATCCAGCGCATCGCCATCGGCGACATGCTGCGCCGTGCCGCCGCCCGAGCGCCGGGCAAGACCGCCCTCATCGAAGGCGAACGCCGCCTGAGCTACCGCGAGCTCGACCAGCGCTGCAACCAGCTGGCCAACCACCTGCTGGCCCAGGGCCTGAAAAAAGGCGATGCGGTGGCCACGCTGTGCCTCAACAGCATCGAGCAGGTGGTGATGGCCTTCGGCATTGCCAAGGCCGGCCTGGTCTGGGTGCCCATGAACGTGATGCTGGCGGGCGAGCAGATCCAGTACATCCTGGGTCAGGTCGAGGCCCGGCTGGTGATCGCCGACGACGAGCTGCTGGCCCCGGTGCGCGCCGCCATCGAGGCCGTGTGCCCCGGCGTGCTGGTCAACCGCGTCAGCAGCCCGCCTGGGGTGGCCGGCCCCTGGCTGCACGAGGCCTTGCAGGCCGCCCCCAGCAGCGAGCCCGAGGTGCAGATCGACGACCGCGATCTGGCCCAGATCATGTTCACCAGCGGTACCACGGCCCACCCCAAGGGCGTGGCGATCAGCCACCTGGCCGTGTTTGTGGCCTCGCTCAGCGGGGCGATCGAAGGCGGCATCCAGCATGACGACGTGACCGGCGTGGTGATGCCGGTCTTCCACTGTGCCGAGCACTCGCTGGTGGCCGCCTTTGTGCACCTGGGCGCCACCCTGGTCATCGTGCGCCGCTTCGAGCCCGTGGCCTTCATGCGCACGGTGCAGCAGCACCGCCTGAGCTGGATCTTCCTGCTGCCCATGATGTACCGGGCCCTGCTGGACCACCCCGAGCGCGCCGGGTTCGACCTCAGCTCTTTGCGCCTGTGCCTGTATGCCATGCAGCCCATGGAGCCGGCCTTGCTGCGCCGCCTGACCCAAGAGATCTGCCCGCGCTTCGCCCTGGCCAGCGGCCAGACCGAAACCTACCCCGGCACCACCTATTTCAAGCCCGAGTACCAACTGAGCAAGCCCGGGCCTTACTGGGGCACGCCCGCGTTGATCAACGACATGGCCATCATGGACGACGAGGGGCAGCTGCTGCCCCAGGGGCAGGTGGGCGAGCTGGTGGTGCGCGGCCCCAATGTCATGAACGGCTACTACAAGAACCCCGAGGCCACGGCCGAGGCCTGCCGCCACGGCTGGCACCACACCGGCGACCTGTGCTTCTACGACCCCGATGGCCTGCTGGTGTTTGTGGACCGCAAGAAGGACATGATCAAGACCGGGGGCGAGAACGTGGCGTCCATCACGGTCGAGACCGCCTTGCTGGGCCACCCTGCGGTGGGCAACGCCGTGGTGGTGGGCCTGCCGCATGAACACTGGACCGAGGCCGTGACCGCCTTCGTGGTGCTCAAGCCCGGCCAGGCCGCCGATGCCGAGGCCGTGCTGGCCCATTGCCGGCAGCGCCTGGCGCGCCACGAGGTGCCCAAGGCGGTGGTGTTTCTGCCGGCGCTGCCCACCACGGCCACCGGCAAGATCCAGAAGAACGTGCTGCGCCAGCAGTACCAGCAGCACTTTCAGGCCTGAGGGGCGCTGGGTTCGGGCTCAGTTGGCGCTCAGAGCACCTTCTGGGCGCGCAACTCGGCGATGCGGGCGGCATCCAGCCCCAGCTCGCGCAGCACCTCGTCGGTGTGCTGGCCCAGGGCCGGCGGGGCGTTGCGCAGCACCGGCGGGTTGTCGGCCAGGCGCAGCGGGCTGGCCACGCCGCGAATTTGCGCAATGCCGTCGCCCGCCTCACGCGGCAGCGTCACGGCCAGGCCGCGGGCCTGCACCTGGGCATCGTCAAAGGCGCGCCCGATGTCGTTGATCGGGCCGCAGGGCACGGCCTTGTCTTCGAGCAGGGTGATCCAGTCGGCCGTGTTGCGGCTGCGGGTCAGCTCCGCCATCAGCGGGATCAGCGTGTCGCGGTGCTTCACGCGCAAGGTGTTGGTGGCAAAGCGCTCGTCCTGGGCCCATTCGGGCCGCCCGGAGGCCGCGCAGAAGCGGGCAAACTGACCGTCGTTGCCGATGGCCAGCAGCATGGCGCCGTCGGCCGTCGGGAAGTCCTGGTAAGGGGCCAGGCTGGGGTGGCTGTTACCCTGGCGCCCGGGCACCTTGCCGGTGTTGAGAAAGCCCGCCGCCTGGTTGGCCAGGATGGCCATGCCCACGTCCAGCAGTGACATGTCGATGTGCTGGCCCTTGCCCGTCTGGTGCCGCACGTTGAGCGCGGCCAGGATGGCGGTGGAGGCATAGACGCCGGTGAACAGGTCGGTCAGTGCCACACCCACCCGCAACGGGCCGCCGCCGGGCTGGTCGTCGGCCCGGCCGGTGATGCTCATCATCCCGCTCATGGCCTGGATCATCAGGTCATAGCCGGCCCGCTCGGCATAAGGCCCGTCCTGGCCGAACCCGGTCACCGAGCAGTAGATCAGCCGCGGGTTCAGCGCCAGCAGGCTGGCGTGGTCCAGCCCGTACTGCTGCAAGCCGCCCACCTTGAAGTTCTCCACCACGATGTCGGCGCGCAGCGCCATCTCGCGGATCAGGGCCTGCCCCTCGGCACTGGCCATGTCGATCGTCACCGATCGCTTGTTGCGGTTGCAGGCCGTGAAATAGCTGGCCTGAGCAGTGTCCTGCCCCGCCGCATCCTTCAGGAAGGGAGGCCCCCAGTGCCGGGTGTCATCCCCCGCCCCAGGCCGCTCCACCTTCACCACATCCGCCCCCAGATCCGCCAGGATCTGCGTGCACCAGGGCCCCGCCAGCACACGGGACAAATCAAGAACTTTGAGACCCGCAAGGGCCCCAGGCTGGGGTGTGGGCAGTTGAGTCATACATCCATCATTCACAAGGGCTCAGAGCGGCGGTGCGCGCTGCAAACCACTGGGTCAGAAGCTCCCGGTTTGTGCACCGGCAAGCGCAGCGAAGCCCGTTCCAGGATACCGCGGAGCTGGCTCTGCCAGTCCGCAGGTATCGCCCCCTTGAGGGGGGACGGGCTACACGCAGTGAGCCCGACAGGGGTGGGTCAATTCGCGAAGGCGGCGATCCCAGTTTGCGCCCGGCCCAGGATCAGGGCGTGCACGTCGTGGGTGCCTTCGTAGGTGTTCACCACCTCCAGGTTCACCAGGTGGCGGGCCACACCGAACTCGTCGCTGATGCCGTTGCCACCCATCATGTCGCGCGCCAGGCGGGCGATGTCGAGGGCCTTGCCGCAGGAGTTGCGCTTGATGATCGAGGTGGTTTCTACCGCGGCCGTGCCTTCGTCCTTCATGCGGCCCAGGCGCAGGCAGCCTTGCAGGCCCAGTGCGATCTCGGTCTGCATGTCGGCCAGCTTCTTCTGGATCAGCTGGTTGGCAGCCAAGGGGCGGCCGAACTGCTTGCGGTCCAGGGTGTATTGGCGTGCGGTGTGCCAGCAGAACTCGGCGGCACCCAGGGCGCCCCAGGCGATGCCGTAGCGGGCGCTGTTCAGGCAGGTGAAGGGGCCCTTCAGGCCTTGCACCTCGGGGAAGGCGTTTTCTTCGGGCACGAACACGTCGTCCATCACGATTTCGCCGGTGATCGAGGCGCGCAGACCCACCTTGCCGTGGATGGCCGGGGCGCTCAGGCCCTTCATGCCCTTTTCGAGCACAAAGCCGCGGATCGGGCCCACGGCGCCGCCTTCGGACACTTCCTTGGCCCACACCACGAACACGTCGGCGATGGGGCTGTTGGAGATCCACATCTTGCTGCCCTTGAGCTTGTAGCCACCGGCCGTCTTGTAGGCGCGGGTGGCCATGCTGCCGGGGTCGGAGCCGTGGTCGGGTTCGGTCAGGCCGAAGCAGCCGATCCATTCGCCGGTGGCCAGCTTGGGCAGGTACTTCTGGCGCTGGCCTTCGGTGCCGAATTCATAGATGGGCACCATCACCAGCGAGCTCTGCACGCTGGCCATCGAGCGGTAGCCCGAATCCACGCGCTCGATTTCGCGGGCGATCAGGCCGTAGGCCACGTAGTTCAGGCCGGGGCCGCCGTACTGCTCGGGGATGGTGGGGCCCAGCAGGCCCAGCTCGCCCATTTCGCGGAAGATGGCCGGATCGGTCTTCTCGTGGCGGAAGGCTTCCAGCACGCGCGGTGCCAGCTTGTCCTGGCAGTAGGCGGCGGCAGCGTCGCGGATCATGCGCTCGTCGTCGGTGAGCTGTTGGTCGAGAAGAAAGGGGTCAGCCCATTGGAAGGCGGCACGGCTCATGAGGGGTCTCCGGTCAGTGGCAGAAAAGCGTTTGCTTGATGCTGTGCATCGTAGCGGGCAGCCTGGCTTGGCGCAAACGAGTATTTGACATCCAGATATTCATCAAATGCATTTCTTGTTTCAAAAAAACCCTGAAAATGCCTTCAATCCGCTTCACAAGTTCCATAACAGCATGAAACGCAAAATCCCCTCCACCCAGGCCCTGGCCTGCTTCGAGGCCGCGGCCCGGCACGAGAGCTACACCCGCGCCGCGCAGGAACTGGCCCTCACGCAAAGCGCCGTCTCGCGCCAGGTGACGGCCCTGGAAGATTTTCTCGGCGTGGCCCTGTTCCGCCGCACCCGGCACGGTGTGGCGCTGACGCCCAGCGGCGCCAACTACTGGCGCCAGGTGTCGCGCCGCCTGCAAGGCCTGGAGCGTGACACGCTGGACGTGATGGCCCACCAGGGCCTGGGCGGGGGGCTGGTGCTGGCGGCCGTGCCCACCTTTGCCACCCGCTGGCTGATCCCGCGGCTGCCGGATCTGGCCCAGCGCCACCCCGACCTGGTGGTGCACATCGAAACCCGCACCCGCCCGTTTCTGTTTGCCGACACCGAGTTCGATGCCGCCCTGTACGCCGGCACCCCCGAGCAGGTGGCCAATTGGCCCGGGGTGCGGGCCGTTCACCTGCTGAGCGAGGACGTGGTGCCGGTCTGCAGCCCCGACTGGTTGCGCCGCCGGGGCCTGAGCCCGGGCGGGCTCACACCGCAGGCCCTGGCCGGCCTGCCCCTGCTGCAGCAAAGCACTCGGCCCTATGGCTGGCGGCAGTGGTTCGATGCCCAGGGCGCCGAGGCCCCGCGGGCCATGGAGGGGCCGCGCTACGAACTGTTCTCGATGCTGGCGGTGGCCGCCTCGCATGGTTTGGGGGTGGCGCTGATGCCGCCGCTGCTGATCGAATCCGAGCTGGCGCGCGGTGAACTGGTGCTGGCCTGCACCGCCTCGCTGCAGGGTGAGCGGGGCTATTACCTGGTCACCCCCGCGCAGGACGACCCGCCGGTGCTGACGGCTTTTCGCGATTGGTTGATGGGGCAGGTGGCCCAGGCGGGTGGGGCGACCCCGCTGCAGCAGGCGCAGGGCGCGGCCGCTTGAAAACTGCGTTTTTTTAGCATTTACAAGCGCTTTGTTCATCCGCGGCTGACAGGTTTCCGTTAGGCTTTTGAGCTTTGCCCGAACCGCTTGCCAAGGACGCTGCCTTGAACCCGAATTGCCCCGAAGTCCCCCTGACCTCTGTCCTGTTGCGTCGCCGTCTGCTGGGGGTGACGGCGGCCTTGCTGGCGGCGCCGGCGCTGGCGTCGCCCTCCAAGAACAAGGGCCATGCGGCGCCGGCCGGCAAGGCGGTTGCAGCCAAGGGCAAGGCGGCACCGGTGCGCGGCGGACGGGCCGCAGCGCCCGCAGCCGCGGCGTCGCCGGCCCCGGCGCCCCGCATCGTGCAGCGGGAGCCGGCCCTGGTGCCGCGCCTGACCTCGGCCGCGCCCGAGGGGCCGCATTACCTCGATGCCTCGGGCCTGATGCGCGCCGACATCAGCGAAGGCCTGCCGGGCGTGCCGCTGGAGCTGCGTTTCGTGGTGGTCGACCAGACCGCCATGCCTTTTGCCGGGGCCTTGGTCGATGTCTGGCATTGCGATGCGCGGGGCGTGTACTCCGGTTTTGCAGGGCAGGGCGACAACGGCGACATCGACGCCCGGGGGCGCAGCTTTCTGCGCGGCCGCCAGGCCACCGACCGCAATGGCGTGGCCGCCTTCCGCACGATTTACCCCGGCTGGCATGCCGGGCGCACGGCCCACATCCACTTCAAGATCTGGAACGGTGAGCGCACGGTGCTGACCTCGCAGCTCTTCCTGCCCGATGCGCTGAGCGAATACCTGTACAGCCAGCAAGACGCCTACCTGCGCACCCGCCTGCGCGACACCCTCAACAGCACCGATGCCGTGGCCCTGCAGGCCGGCAACAGCGTGGTGGGCTCGGTGCGTGAAGAGCGCGAGCAATATGTGCTGACCCTGGCCGTGGCGGTGGACCGCTCGGCCCGTCTGCCCGCCGAGGCCACCGATGCGGCCGCGCCCGGCGCCGCAGCCAACGCCTTGCGCCTGGACATCGACAGCCCCGAGCGCCGTCAGGCCCTGGTGCCGGGCCTGCGCCGCTGACCCTGCACGATCTATCCCCGCCCACGCTGGACAACATTGTGGACAAGCCGTGGGGCGGGCGGGGAGGGGCTGTCTAAGCCCTTGATTCCATTGGGAAAGCCTTGCGCTGCTCAAACATTGAGCAGGTGGATGATTCAGGCCCTCCTAGGCCTTGAAACGGCATCGAAACAGCGCTTGTTGCGCCCCGTCCCCGTTGAAAACGGGCTGCACCGCACCGTTTGCCGGGCCGGCATGAGCTGCGGGCAGCGTGCGGCCGTGTTGTCCCTGTCAAACGAGGAGAACCCTGTGGACAAGCCGTGTGGCGAGCCCTATCAACTGGGCTAAGTTGTTGATTTCAAAGCGCTGTTCTTGCGCTGCTCAAAAAACGGGCAGTGCTGGCGCGGGGGCGCGGTGGGGGCGCCGGCCGGAACCGGGCTGGGGCGCAAACGCGTTCGTCTGGGGCCCTGAAAATGGCGCTGCCCCATGCAAAAAGCCCTCGGGCACGGGGCTCGCGAGGGCTTTTGGGGCCTGGGGCAGGGGCCTGCACCCAGTGGCTCGGGGAAGGAGGCCTCAGCCGCCCTTCTTGGAGCGCTTGCCAGGGTTCTTCTTGCTGCGGGTGGCCACGCCACGCTCCAGGCTCACACGTTGGCCGCGGCCACCGGTGGGGTTGGGCATGCCCGGCAGGGGGGTGGGGGCGGGAGTGCGCTTGCGATCAGCTTCGGTGACGATTTTGTTGCCCATGGCGTTCTTCTGTACAAAAGGTTGAAACCCCCTATTAGGCCACAGGTCGAAAGTCCCCAAGCCAAACTCTGACCTGGCCCAGGGGGCCGGCTTGATGCGCAGGTGACCTTGCGCACCGGGCAGTCTCACTAGAATCGCGCTGCCCGCGGGCCCCGGCCCGTTGTTTTCTTCAGCCAACAGAGGTGCCGATTTGCCCTTGCCCGAACCCAGCCCACGCCGCCCCTCGCACACCCGCGAGGTGCTCTACAGGGCTTTCCAGCGCGACGATGGCCTGTGGGACATCGAAGGCGAAATGCGCGACACCAAGAGCGAGGTGTTCGACATCCCGGGCGAAGGCCTGTGGCAGCCCGGCGAGGCCATCCACCACATGCACATCCGCCTGACGCTGGACACCGCTTTCGTGGTGCAGGACATCCACGTGGCCATGGACAGCGTGCCGCACGGCGAGTGTCCTTCGGCCCAGGCCACCATGCGGCGCATGGTGGGTTGCTCCTTGTCGGGGGGCTGGCGCCAGACCATCGAGCGCCATCTGGGCGGCGTGCAGGGCTGCGCCCACCTGCGTGAGCTGCTGTTCAACATGGCCACCGTGGCCTTCCAGGCCCTGCCCAATGCGTTTTCGGGCGATGCCGAACGGCCGCCGCTGCACCTGGGGCGCTGCAAGGCCTGGGACTTCGACGGGCCGCTGGTGCAGAAGCACCACCCCGTGTTCTTCGGCTACCAACCCAAACCCAAGAAGCCGGCACCGCCTCAGGCCTGAGGCGGGCTGCCCCAGGATCAGACCTCTTCGCCCCGCAGGCCCTTGAGGCGTGCGACCTCGGCCTTGAGCGTGCTGTTTTCGGCGGTCAGCTCGACGATGGTCTGGCGCAGCCGCGCGATCACGCCTTCGGGGGTTTCGGGCTCGGTGCGCTCCACCGCCTTGGCGGCGCGCACCTTGCGCGCGGCCTGCTGCAACTCTTTCTTGCCCCCGGCTGCGGCGGCCACCTGTTCCTCGACCGGCAGCGTGGCCACGGTGGCGGCCGCATTGATCGAGATGGTGCCCGACTTGACGGCGGCCACCAGCTCAGGCGCGGCGGCCTTCTGGATCTTCTCGATCTGCACCATGGTGGCATTGCTCACCCGGGCCGCGCGGGCCAGGGCTTCGCGGGTCAGGGCGGCATCGGGCTCGGCCGGGGTGGCTGCGCTGGTGGGGGTGGCGGCGGTTGTCGTGGCGTCGCCTTCCCAGGGCGGGGTGTCGGTGCCGGTCTCGGCGCTGGGCTGCAGGTCTGCCGGGGCCGAAGGTGCCGGCGTGGGGGCGGCAGGCGGTGTCTCGCGGCTGGCGATGATCTCTTTCTTGCGCAGGGCCAGCACGCCGCGCTGGAAGTCGCTGAGGCTGCGGCGGCCCAGGTGCTGGTCGATCATCCACAGGCGCACGTCATCCATGGATTTGAACTGGGTGTTCTGCACCGTGTTGAAGGCAATGCCATGCTTCTGGCAGATGCCGTAGCGGTTGTGGCCGTCCACCAGCACGTTGCCCCACAGCACCAGGGCATCGCGGCAGCCCTCGGCCAGGATGCTGCGCTCCAGCGCGGCGTGTTCGTCGGGGGTGAGGGGGTCGATGTAGGCCAGCAGTTCTTCGTTGACGATGATGTCCATGGCGGTCAATAGCTTCGCGGGAGGCGCGCCGCCGGGCGGCGCGGGGGATGGGATGGGGTGGAGCGGCCGGCATCAGCCTGCCCAGGGCCGTCGTCCGGGCGTGTCGGCGCCCTGGGCGGTGGCCCGGGCTCGGCCGGCCGCGCTGCAGAGGGTGGCCGGGCCGGGGGCGCCGGCGGGGTGCGGAGTATAGCCCCAAGCGCCGGCCCGTCGGCCGTGTCCGGCGCTGTGGTGGACAAGGGCATGAGCGGCACTGCCACTCCATCAGGGGTGGGGGCTTGTGCGGGTTTTCCCTAGATGTTAAGATCGAGCCTTGTCTCCCGGTCAACCCTGTTGATCGTTCATCCTCAAGGCCCAAAACCTTGGGGATTTTTTCTTTCTGGGCCCGCGCTATGCCTCGGCCCTGCCTGCAACCCCCCCAAGCCCCCGCCTCACCGCCAGAGCGTGTGCGCTGTGTGCGCTGTGTGCGCTGACTGTGCCGTCAATCCCCCATTTGGATGCATTTGCGCTGCTTTCGTGGGGGGCACCACAGCACGCGTCTACCCCCTGGCATATTTGTAAGTAAACGCTACATTTGCTCGATGTCCACTTGTGCCCTGGCCAATCTGTGATCCGCTTCGATCTGCCCACTGTGATTGCCTATGCGGGCGTCATGAGTTGCATGATGGGCTTGATCCTGGGCTTCATCGGCCGGGACCGCACGGCCTCCATCAAGGGCCTGAATTTCTGGGCGGCCGCCACGCTGGTGGCCGGGCTGGGCACCCTGACCCGCATCCTGCTGCGCAACTTCACCTCCGATGCCGTGGCCATCGGTGCGCAGAATGTGTGCCTGATCCTGACGGCGGCGCTGTTTCTGGCCGGCACCTGCGAGTTTTTCGATCGCCCCTTGCCGCGGCGCTTTCTGTGGTCGCTGGTGGCTGTGGCCTCGGCAGCCATGGTGGTCTTTGCCAGCTATGAACAAGGCCCCATTCACCGGCGCATCTTTGCCAGAAGCGTTCTGGTGGCCTTGTATGCCTACCATGCCTGGGTGATTCATCGGCAGGAAAAGACCTTTGCCAGGTACCTGACCCTGGGGTCGCTGCTGATGTTGCTGCTGTTGATCTCGGCCCGCGCCGTGGTGGGCTACCTGGTGCCGGAAAGCGATGGGGTGGATTCCGTCGAGATCATGCAGGTGGTCTATGCCGTGGGCTTTTCATCGGCCGATGTGCTGATCCCCATCTGCGCCATCTTGATGACCCACGAAAACATCCGGCTGATGCTCGAGGACATGGCCTTGCGCGACAGCCTGACCGGGGCCCTGAACCGCCGCGCCCTGTTTCAGTTGGGCGACAGCGCCCTGGCGGGTTGCCAGCGTCGCGGCCAGCCGCTGTCGGTGCTGCTGCTGGACCTGGACCATTTCAAACAGATCAACGACCTGCAAGGCCACCACGTGGGCGACCTGGTGCTGAAGCACTTTGCCGACTGGGTGCAGGGCATTCTGCGCCGCCCGGCCATGCTGGCGCGCTACGGCGGCGACGAGTTCGTGGTGGTGCTGCCGGGCACCACGCCCGAAGACGCCGAGCAGGTGGCCGAGCGCATCAGGAGCGGCCCGGTGGCCCTGCCGGAGGTGCCGGTGTGCCATGTCAGCATCGGGGTGGCCAGCTCGGTACAGGGGCATCTCGAAACCCTGGCGGCGCTGATCCAGCGCGCAGACAAAGGGCTTTACCTGGCCAAGAACGCCGGGCGCAACCGGATCGAGACGGTCGGGGCCTAGTGCTGGCCCGGCCTGCGGATGCGGTGAGGGGCGGCGAGGGGAGGGCCGGGCTCAGTTCAGCAGCGCGTGCCGGCTGCCCGAGGCCTCCAGCCGGAAGCGTGCCACCACCTGGTTGAGGCGCTGGGCCTGCTCGCTCAGGCTGTGGGCGGCAGCCGTCGATTGCTCCACCAGCGCGGCGTTCTGCTGCGTCATCTGGTCCAGCTGCGACACGGCGGTGTTGACCTGGTCGATGCCCTGGCTTTGCTCGGCCGTGGTGGTGGTGATGTCGCGCATCATCAGTGTCACGCGCTCGATGCTGCTCACGATGTCGTTCATGGTCTGGCCCGCATCGCCCACCTGGCGGGCGCCGGTCTCCACGTTTTCGACGCTCGAGCCGATCAGCGCCTTGATCTCGCGCGCGGCCTGGGCCGAGCGCTGCGCCAGCGAGCGCACCTCGCCGGCCACCACCGCAAAACCCCGCCCTTGCTCGCCGGCGCGGGCCGCTTCCACGGCTGCGTTCAGGGCCAGGATGTTGGTCTGGAAGGCGATCCCGTCGATCACGCCGATGATGTCGGCAATCTTCTTCGAGCTGCCATTGATCTGGTCCATGGTGCGCACCACCTCGGACACCACATGGCCCCCGCGCTCGGCCACCTGGGCGGCCGAGCCGGCCAGGTTGGCGGCTTGCGAAGCGGCGGCCGCGCTCTGGTGCACGGTGCTGGTGAGCTGCTCCATGGCGCTGGCCGTCTGCTGCAGGTTGCTGGCCGTCTGTTCGGTGCGTGCGCTCAGGTCCTGGTTGCCCGATGCGATTTCGCTGCTGGCGGTGGAGATGCTGTTGACCACCCCGTGCACCTCGCGCAGCGCCTGCTGAAGCGCCGAGCGCATGCGGTCGACGGCCTGCAGCAACTGGCCGGTTTCATCGCTGCTGTAGCTGGCCTGGGGCTGGCCCGTCAGGTCCATGTCGGCAATCTGGTGGGCGATGGCCTGCGCCTTGCGCAGCGGCACGGTGATGCTGCGCGCCAGGGACCACGCCAGGGCCGAGCCCAACACCAGGCCCAGGCCGGCGCACAGCACCAGCAGCATGCTGGTCTGCGAGCGCAAGGCCTCGCTGCGCTGGGCCGATTCGTCCAGACGCTTGCGTTGGCGGTCGGCCACCTCCTGCACCGAGGCCAGGTACTGGCGCGAGGTGGGCTCGAACACCTCGGTGAAGGCACGCGCCGCGGCATCGGCATCGCCCGATTTCTTGTGCTTGCTGACCTCTTCGCGGGCGCTCAGGTAGGTCTTGCGCAGCTGCGCCACCTTGTCGATCAACTGCTTGTCGTCGGGCGCGGTCATCTGGGCTTCGACCTGCTTCTGCAGGTCATTGGTCAGGCGGATCGACTCGGCCGTGGCGGGCGCAAAGTACTCGATCAGGGCGGCGTCGCCACTCTTGGCAATCGCCGCCGCGCGCTGGATGCCTGCCGTGGTGTGGCGCAGCCAGTCCGAGGTGGCCCGCTCGGTCTTGAGGTTGATGGCCAGCATGGATTCGGACACCTCGCCCATCTCTTTGAGCTTGATCACCGCGACCAGGCTGCTGAGCAGCGACAGGGCCAGGATCAAGCCCAAAACCAGCGCCAGGCGCTTTCCGATGGAGAGTTGTGTGAGGAACATGATGGCAATCGGTGGCGTACGGTGGCAGACAGTGTTCGAAAAGAACATTTGAATGTGCCACAAACCGGTGCCTGCGTGAGCACCGGATTGGTGCAATGCAACACGCTGTGAGCGTTTTGGTTATGAAACTGCGTTTTCTTTGTCGCGTACTTGTCTATTGACGCCGGACCGGCGGGCCTGGCGGGGGCCCAGGCGTGTGAAACGCGGCATTGAACGCTAGCATCTGCGCCATGCAACGCAGACACTTTTTGGCCCTGCAAGTGGGCGCTTTATCAGGAATGGCCATGGCAAGCAGCCCCATCACCCAGGTTCAATCACTCGACGACGCCCTGCGCTGGCTCGATCAGGTGGACCAGGCCGGCAGCGTGCGCAGCAGCACCGACTGGAAGATGCTGGCCGTCTTCGAGCACCTGGCTCAAAGCATCGAAATGAGCCTGGACGGCTTTCCGCAGCCCAAGAGCGCGCTGTTTCAGCAGACCGCCGGCACGCTGGCCTTTTCGTTCTTCAAATGGCGCGGCCACATGAGCCATGGCCTCACCGAACCCATTCCCGGTGCGCCCGCGCTCACCCAGCAAGATGCGTGGAAACCCGGCGCCTTGCGCCTGCGCGCGGCCATCGCCCGCTTCCAGGCCCACACCGGCCCGCTGCAGCCCCACTTTGCCTACGGCGCCCTGAGCCGCGCCGACTATGCCCTGGCCCACACCTTCCACATCGCCAACCACCAGGACGCGATCGTGGTGGCCTGAGGGCCCCACCTGAGCCCACCCTTGGGTGTGCTGGGCACACATGGCGGCTGACGTCCAGGCGGGCTGCCGAGGCTGCCGAACTGGCCGGGTGTTGCCATGCATCAAAAGGCCGGTGCGCCAATCGAACACCATGGTGCCCATGGTGACGCGCAGGCAAATCATCCTCGGTTCGGGCGCTGTGGCCTCATGGTTGGCCGGCTCGGTGGCTTGTACTTCAAGTGTGGGCGAGCAAGAAGCCGCCCGCGCCCTCAGGCGGCCGCTGGCCGCCCACATCGGTGACCCGGTGCTGCGCATGCGTGAGCTGGTGCGGTATGCCACCCTGGCCCCGTCCAGCCACAACACCCAGTGCTGGCATTTCCACTTGCAGGATCGGGCGCTGGCCATCACCCCGGATCTGTCCCGCAGGTGTACCGTGGTCGATCCGGATGACCACCATCTGTATGTATCGCTCGGCTGCGCCACCGAAAACCTGGCCCACGCGGCGCTGGCCGCCGGCCTGCAGCCCGACATCCAATTCGACCCCGCCGGCCTGGGCACCCTCCACGCCCGGTTCACCCCCACCCGCCCCAGCGAAACACCGTTGTTCCACGCCATCACGCAGCGCCAGTGCACCCGGGGTCTTTACGACGGCAAACCCCTGGCCAACATGGAGCTGCGCCTGCTGCAGCAAGCAGGCACCGGCGAGCGCGTGCAGGTGCTGTTGCTGACCGAACGCCCCGCCATGGAGCAGGTGCTGGATTTCGTCATCGCCGGCAACACCGCACAGATGGAGAGTGCCGCTTTCATGGCCGAGCTCAAGGCCTGGATCCGATTCAGCGCCGCCGAGGCCGAGAGCACGGGCGACGGCCTTTTTGCCGGCGCATCCGGCAACCCTGCGCTGCCGCGCTGGCTGGGCAGCCGCGCCATGGACCTGTTCCTCACGGCCCATTCTGAAAACGACCGCTATGCCCAGCAGATCCGCAGCTCTGCGGGCCTGGCCGTTTTTGTGTCAGAGCGCAGCGACCCGGCGCATTGGATCGAGGCCGGCCGCTGCTACGAGCGCTTTGCGCTGCAGGCCACCGCGCTCGGCCTGCGCAATGCCATGGTGAACCAACCGGTCGAAGTCGCTGCGCTGCGACCGCAATTGAGCGCTGCACTGGGCCTGGGCCCGCAAAGACCGGATCTGGTGGTGCGCTTCGGGCGCGGGCCGGGGCTGCCGCAGTCGATGCGTCGGCCCGTGGAGGCCGTGCTGGTGTGAATCGCTCTGGCCGCAGGCTGGGCCCGACCCGAGCGCGTGGGCGGCCCAGGACGGCCAGGCAAGCCATGTCAAAACCCTGACAAAGGCTCGCCGAGGCAATGAGTGATGCGCCCGCGCCACGCCCTTCATCCTGCGGTAGACCCGCGATTCAGGGGGCGCTAGTCTAGATCCATGCACACAAGGCAAGCCCGCGATGAAGCGCCGCAAACCCGGCGGCAGATCAAACGACAGGCCCAGCGCCAGGCCGCGCTGCCACCGCCTCGGGACTACCCCGAGAGGGATGTGGCGCCCTGGAAACCGATGGGCTGACCCCTCGCCCTCTGGGCCTCCCTGCAAGGCCCTGTTGTCTGATCTGGTGGCCCTTGACTGGGGCGGACTGACCTCGTCTGCGGTGAATGCTGGGGCGTGGCCGCACCCTCAGCCGCAGCCACCAGCACCCGCGTCAGGGCTTGGGGCTGACCAGGGGCGCGCGCATGTCCACAATGGGCTGATGGGCCGCGTTCTGGTCCAGGCGGCCTGTTGCGGGCTCTTGGCGCAATGAGCCCTGGGGCACGGTGGTGACCAGGATCGACATCCGACCGGCCTGGCAGGTCGCGATCGCGATGCCCCCGACGCCACCAGGCTGCGGCCGGACGGTGACCGTCAAAAGGTTCATCCCCTCGGGCTGCAGGCGCCAGAAGCGGTGCTGATCACGGGGGGCCAGTTGCAAACCGTCGATGCCATAGAGCGTGACAAGAGAAGGGGCCTGCTCCACCTCACCCAAGGCCAGCGTCAGCTTCCAGGCTTTGGTGGGGCCGGCCGCCCCGACGGCCTCGAAGCGGCGGAACACCGTGATGCCCGAGCCTTGCTTGCCATCGGCAAAATGGTCGATGCGCTGCCAGGCCGCATCGCCACGGATGTCTTTTTCGGGCCGGGCCTTCAGAAGGCGCCCGGCCCGGGCTTGCGACAACGGGCCGGCCAGCGCCGGGCAGGCACGGGCGGCATCATTCGCGGCCTCACCCGTGGCCACATGCTCGGCCACATGCTCGGACGCCCCCGCGGGCGGTGCTGCAGCCAGGCCAGGCGAAGCGCCAACCCCCAGCGCCATCGCCAGTGACATCCCCAGCGCCGGCAGCAGGGCGTGCACTTGCGGCGTCAAGACGCGGGTGCCCACAAGGAAACCGTGAGCCCGCACTGATTGCCATTGGTCAGCGCGGCCGGGTTGGCCAGATTGATCTTCAGCGTGTAGGTGGTGCCTGCATTGGCGTTGAATTGGCCGATGTCCTCATTCCAGCCGTAGATCGGCACCGACTTGCCATCGCTGCCGCGGGCATTGGCGAACACCAGGCCCCCCGACACCGCATTGCCCAAGGCGTCGGTCATCCGGACCCCAAGAGGGCCGGTTTGCGCAGCCGTGACGGTGAAGCGCTTGCTCATGCCCAGGCCATTCGAGTTCTTGGCCCCGGCAAGATTGCTGTTGAGGCAGAAGCTGGGGGCCGACGGCGTCAGGTTGACGCCCTTGGCGCCGTTGCTGGCATTGGCCGCCAGCGCCAGGTACAAGACCTCCAGGTCGGCGGCCCCGCCGCTTGCGGCACTGCCGATCGCGGCATCGGCCGTGGCACCGGAGGGCAACTGCCCCAGGGCATCGACGGTGCGGATATTCTGGCTTGCAGCCAGGGCCTGCACCGCCCCGGCCAGGCCCGGATTCTGGCTCACGAAGCCATTGAGGAAACTGAAGATCGTGGCAGACGTGTGGCCATTGGCCAGTGCCGTCGTCGCGTTCCAGAAATTGTTGAACCCATACTGCGTCCCCAGGGAGTACAGCAGATAGGCAATCGCATTTTCGGCATAGAAACCCACGGTGTTGCCGGCACCCAGCGCAAGGGGCTGGGAAATATCGGTTGAAAAACCGCTGGCCTGGTTGGGCCCACTGGAGTCAGAGTAGTACTTCGACTTGGCCAGCAAACCACCGATGGCCGTGCCAAACCCCTCGCCATAGGCCAGCGAGGCATCCTTGAATTCTCTCGAAGAATGGCTGCCGCCCGGGTTGTCTGAATAGGACGCTGCATATTGCAGATAGTGTCCGAACTCATGCCCCACCACACCCTGGTCAAACTCATCCGTGTCGACATTCGCCTTGCCCAGAATATAGACACCGGGGTAATCGCCGTTGGAGCTGAAATGCGAGGTGCCGATCTGGCCCTGTGCCAGGTCACCACGCTGGGGCGCGTTGTTGGGGCTCCAGTAGATATTCAGGTCAGGCAGGCTGACATTCGGGTTGGTGGCGGCAATCATCGTCGCCGCGTTGTAGACCACATCCAGGATGGAAAACGGTGCCGACTGCCTGGCCCCGGTCACATTGCCATTGGCATCAAACCCCAGCGCCGCATTGAGCGACACCACATTGCCGGCCGCCACCGTCTGCACCGTCGGCGACGACAGCGTGTACAGCGGCTTGATGGACCCCGCCACCGTGTTGTCGCGCAGCATGAAGTTGTACTGCGGCCCCGTGGTGGCCGCACCCCGGGTGGCTGAAACCTGGGCGCTCACCTGCACCACCACGTTCTTCCCCGAGGGCACGCCATTGAAAATATAGAGGCCATTGGCGTCTGTCACCGTGGTGGCCAACACCGCATTGGCATTGTCCGCATCCAGCAACTGAACCACCACCCCACGCACATTGAAGTTTCGCAGCGCCGAATAGATCAGCCCGCCCGAGGCCGAGTCGATGGTCGGCGCATCCGCCGTGATCTGCCCGGTGAGCACCCCGGGGCTGGCCACCAAGGCCGCACGGATCTGCTCACGCGACAACAGCCGGCCCGCCACCGGCAGGCTGGTGAACTTGGGCCGCATCCGTTCAAGCAAGGCGGCCTGGGCCGAGCGCGTGCTGCCCGCCACGATCTGAACCGGCGCCCGGAAGATCGAGGTGCCCTTGTCCGACACCGCCAACACAGCGCTGCCCAGGGCCTGCGCCGGGCAATCCGCACTGATCTGCATGACTTCGCTGTCTTCTTCCAGATCATCAAACGAAATCAGGTCATGGACCAGGCAAGGGCTGGAGCCCAACGTCACGGTCAGCCCCAGGCGAAGGTTCGTGCCCCAAAGGTCGATGGTCGAAGCCTCGCCAGCGCTCAGCCGCTGCGTACCGCCCGCATCAACCTGAACCAGGCCATCCTGCGTGTCAAACCCCTCGATCACCGCCGCCTTGAGCTCAGTCGGTGCCAGCGGATCACTCACCGCCGTGCCCGAAGAGCCCCCGCCACAGCCCGCCAGAAACACAGAAAAAAGGCACGCCGCAGCCGCCGCAGACCTGATGGATTTCATGATTCCCCCCGCTCCTTGTATGGTGTTTTCGGCAGGGTAGGGGAAATCGTAAATTTTTGTCAAGTTGGTGTTTGGGGTGCAGAGATGCGCTGCATCGTCGCGCTGCTGTGTTGGCGAGGGCGCAAAAAAGCCACCTCAAGGGGTGGCTGATGATGCTCAATGTCTTTTTGCTCTTACCCATCTGCGGCACCTGGGGGCTTGCTTGATGTGTAAGTGTTGCCGGGGCCGGAATCGAACCGGCACGCCTTGCGGCGGGGGATTTTGAGTCCGGATGAAAACTCAATGAAATCAATCACCTATGTTGAAAATGTTCCGCATCTTCTGCTGTTGCTTTGCAGGTGAAAAAATGGAAGGCGGAACATGTTTGTATTCTTTGAAACGCTCCGCTGGGCCGGGTTCGCGTCGGAATCAACAAGCTCAACTTTCCTGGCGGGCGACGGCAGGCGACACCACCAATGACACCGAATTGGCCATCCTTGCGGAGGATAGCGTGACGCATATGAATGAGGAGCGAACACAAGTTGCAAACGACCGCCATGGTGCTTGTGCCTTGACCAACCAGGCTCGGCTGCATACCGATGCCCTAAATCAGCGCCTAGTGCCTGGGGTACAGGGGGTTGCGGGGTGACGCGTACCGAACGCCCCCTTGTCTCTGAGTCGGAAGCATAAAAACGTACTGTCAGTCAAATTCCGATCTGAATAGTGCTTATAATTCGGTCACGGCGGCACGTCATCGTGCTGCTGCGGTTAAAAAGATTTGTTACGTCTGACCCGGAAAGGCAAAGGCTCAGTGATCAGGGCTTCAGTTGATGAAGTCCGCTACGCAGACAGTATGCGTGGCTTGTAACGCGGCGCAGCTAGCTCAGCTAGCGGCGACCTGCAGGACAACCAAACCCTGCGGAGTGCGAAGTCCAGTTCGGCTTCCAACTCTGGTGGGGAAGGTTGAGCTAGCAGCGTGCAACTGTGGTGGGCTTGGTAGGTGTCGAGTTGGCTCCTTTACGGCGCTGCCTTGAAACGGGGAAGCAGGGCAATGGTGCCTTGTAAAGGAGGTCCGAATGGACAAACAAATCTTGGAAAACCACATCAACGGCTTGAAGAAGGCCCGCGATGCATGCAGAAGCCAACTCGACACTGGTGCTATGAAGGAACTGGAGGGTGCAATTACGACGCTGGAGAAGCTTCGTGATCATCCCCAGGGCGCAGTAGACGCGGAAACGCATAAGCTGCGCGTCCTCCAAGCCATCGCGGCGTTCGTCACTATCGTGACGAACATCCGAGACTGGCTGTGAGGCCGTCATGGGCGCCCCAAGCCCATTCTTTGTTTTTCGAGATTGCACATGAACATTGGACAAGCCATTCAGCTCGCTAGATCAAAGCGCAAGCTTTCACAGGCTGTGCTGGCGAAGCGGGCTGGTATTTCAGTTTCATACCTCTCACTGCTTGAGCGGGGTCGACGTGATCCGCCTGTATCTACTATTCAAGGGATTGCTGCTGCGCTCGGTATGCCTGTAGAGATTCTTTTCTTTTTGGGTGCAGAAGAAGGAGACCTTGGGCAATTGAATCGAGACCTCGCTGGTCAACTTGCACTCACAGCGCTGGAGCTTCTGAATGGACCTCTTCCTGATCAAACCGAGATATCGAGCTAGTCCTATCCGAAGCATTGCTGCGTTGGCACGAAGCCTTCGTTGGGATGCGCTAGCATTGGTGGACATGGCCGAGCGAGCCAATGGTATGTGGCGCACTGTGAAGCCTAAGCCGGGATCAATTAGGCAGACATTCGATGCAATGGGGCCACTTAAAGAAATTCATCAAAGCCTGAAGCTCAATATTTTCTCCAAGGTGGATTTCCCTGAATACTTGCAGGGGAGCTTGAAGGGCCGTGACTACGTCTCCAACGCATCACTCCACAAAGATAAGCAAATACTAATTTGCGAAGACGTGAAGGGATTCTTTCCTTCTGTTGGTGCTGCCTATGTTGAGGATGTCTGGTGTGGCTTCTTTGGATTTGCACCTGACGTTGCCAAACTCCTAACAAAGCTCACAACGAAGGATGGATGTCTTCCACAAGGTTGTATCGCGAGTTCTTTTTTGGCAAATCTTGTGCTATGGCGGCACGAGCCTTTGCTGCATGCAAAGTTGGCACAACGTGGCATCACCTATTCCCGCTATGTAGACGACATGGTGATGTCGGCAGCTACCCATTTGGATAAGGCAACACAGACCTGGGTTATCGCCCAAGTTTATGGAATGCTTGCTCGGCATAACTTGAAGGCAAGTCGCAAGAAGCACGAAGTTTTCTCGGCTACTCAGCCGATGATTGCGACGAAGCTGATTGTCAACCGTAAGCCGTCGTTGAGTCTTAAAAAACGGTCTCAAGTACGGGCTCAAGTTCGGCAATTAGAGATTGCGGTCGGAACTGGCTTAGACGCGGAGGAGCTCCGAGATCTTGCAAATAAGGCGGCGCAACAAGTGGGTCAGCTTGGCCGTTTCCACAAGACTCAGGCTGAACACCTCAGGAATCGTATCGCAATTGTTCGCGGCACCTTACCAATCGAACACCCATCTATAATAACAGCGCCATCCAATGCTCCACTTAGTCAGGAGCTAAGCACGGGTAGTTTGTCTTCGAAGTAGAAAAACTAGGCAACTTGGCGCCGTTGCCCGTTTTTCCTTGTTCATATGCTAGTGCTTATCCTTTGACTTGCCTCTGTCGCTATGAGGTGGACTTTTGGCGAACGATATCAATTAGTTTTTTGACGTCATCGATACTAAGCTTCTCGAGTAGTTGGAATGCCGGTGGCTTCTCTGTATGTTTGCCATCCAGTGTGACTGATGCGTTATAAGCGACAGCGTCGATCGCTTTTGCAATCAGCGTCTGCTGGAGTTCCTCGGCATTAATTTTAAGGTCTTGGAGTTGCTTTTTGTAGCTTTCATAAGAGGAGGCAAGTGCCTCCTT
Source organism: Curvibacter gracilis ATCC BAA-807 (assembly GCF_000518645.1). Lineage (GTDB taxonomy): Bacteria > Pseudomonadota > Gammaproteobacteria > Burkholderiales > Burkholderiaceae_C > Curvibacter > Curvibacter gracilis. The sequence goes on from NZ_JADZ01000026.1 coordinate 33,882, forward strand.
ATGAGCATATTCTTGTTGCAGTCGCTCATACTGGCTGCGACGTGTGGCGGAGAATATTGCAACCCAGAGTACTGGTGCAATAACCGGAATACGCATAAGTATCGTCCGGAGCAGCTCTTCCCAGTCGTGGGTTTGAACCAGCTTAATTTCGAGTGGCCAAAGGTTAATCGAATCCGTCACAACAGTAAGCCCTCCTAGCAAAAGCATTCCCATAGCTCCATAGAAGACGCGCGTGTACCAAGTGATTGGTGTTGAAAAGCTGTCTTTCATCTTTGTGTAAGCAGAAGCCAATCCTGCGCTTGCGGCACCAGGCAATAGGGCTTCGACTTTCTCAAAAAGGGCATCATGCCTTTTTTGGTGCTCCGACTCGAACTTTGTAAGTTGAGTCATCCGGTTATCCAACTCCTCCTTAAGCCCACCTTCCGGTATTCCATCAGTATCGTCCTCTCTTTTTCCAAAGATGCGATCATAGAAGCGATCAAGATCTTTGTACTCAGCATCAACAGAGGCAAGTAAGGACTTGATTCGTTCGTGGGCATCTTGAATTTGCTTCTCCGTGGTCGCAATTACCGCGGTAGTCGAAGTAGGCCCAATCATGAGCGCGTCATGGATGGCTTCGATCTCCTGATTTCGCTTTTCAATCTGAGCCAGCAAGCGTTTCACGCTGATGTCAACAGCATCATTGCCGTCAACTCCTGTGAAAAAATATGCTTCGATGTTACGGGCTTTGCGCTGAATTTCCTCGAGAACGTCTAGCCGCGCCTTGGCATCTCCTGTTGCAGTAGCGAGGACAGCTTGCGCTTGTGAGCCGCGCTCTTGAAACGCACGTGTATATCCGTTGACTTGCTCGGCGAAAGCGTGCACTGCTGCACCGATCGAATCCATTACCTGCTCTGGAGCCACCATGTATGGGCGAACGTATGTCAGTAGGTTGTCGGCATTTTCGTTTGCTGTGGCGAGGTGTGCTTCATTTCGCGTATCTCTATACATTCGAACCTGCGCAAGGCAACCTTCGGTTTGGCCGGCGCAATTGCTCCATACGGACCGAGGCGTGAGTTCCAGATCTGCATTGGCCACAACTTTGTCGATGAAGATCAGAACCTTTTTTAAGCGGGCAAGCTCTTCAACAGTCGTTGCGACAGTTTTGTCATCAACTTCGAGTTGACCAACCGTCTCCAGTAAATCTGACCAAAGTCGCTTGAACGGACTATTGTCAAACTCTTGTACCCATCGTGTCATTTGTTCTCCCTTGTGGTCAATTATTCCGCTGAACCAGAGATTGTCTGAAGGACTGCTCAGCTCATTTGCATCTCCTAGCAAAACCCAGCTGAGTTTTAAGGGAGTGTACTTCTGGTCAAGGTTAGATTGATCTGGGCCTGGGGCCGGTGCAAGGGAGTCCGTAAATGAGGGTTTGCGCAACATTCAACGGGTAGGTTTTAGCTTCGCGACGGCCCCATAGTGCCGCTGCGTCAGCCGCTTGTCGTCATGTTGAAGCAGTGCACTGGCCTCGTCCAATCCGCCCGCCAACTGCGCAGCCCGCTTCCGCATATCGCGCAGCACCATGCGCCGTATCTGGCGCATGAATTCGTCATCGTTGGCGATGGCCGCTTTGACATAGGCCTTGTTCCGCGCCTGGTCGTACCGGTAGCGCAGCATGCCATGAGTCACGCGCTTTCCGTCCATAGTGGACAGCAGGAACATGTGCGTGGTCTTGATCGATTTGCGGCGGGCAATCAGGCTAGGCAACACCTGGCTGACGTTGAGGTCGTAGTCCGCCTCCTATCCTGTTTTGCTAGCTTCCAGTCGTAAGGACTCCTTCTGCGGCATCAGCACATTGATGCAATCGGTCAGGCGCATGCCGGTGGCTGTGCTGAGGTCCATGCAGTCGCGTAGCAACTGGTCGCCCTCGTTGTAGACGGCCTCGAATAGCTCATCGAATACGACCATGCGGCGTGGCGTTTCCTTGTTTTTCCACTTGGATCGTTCCATACCGGCCGCGGGCCAGGGCTGGCGTGTGAGGCCTTCACCTCGGGCCCAGTTCCAGATGATCGACAGCAGCGACATTTCTCGGTTGCCCTGGGTCTTGGCCGTATGGGCCTTCAAATAGGACTTGATCGCTGGCAGATCGGCCTGATCCCAGGTCGAGTCTTTGAACACCCGGCGTATGGTGCGCAGGATTTCCGTGTGGCCTGAACTGACTTCAGTTGGATCGGGCGTGTAGGCGTTGCGTGTTGCTGCCAGCGGGGCCGCATGGCGATATGCGATATGCGAGGGCGCAAAAAAGCCACCTCAAGGGGTGGCTGATCATGCTCAAGGTCTTTTTGCTCTTACCCATCTGCCGCACCTGAGTGCTTGCTTGATGTGTAAGTGGTGCCCGGGGCCGGAATCGAACCGGCACGCCTTGCGGCGGGGGATTTTGAGTCCCCTGCGTCTACCAATTTCACCACCCGGGCAAAAAAACGCTAGAGCGAAATTATGGCACAGTGTTGGGCATGAATTACCCAACCATTGAAGATGCAGTCGGCAAAACCCCGTTGATCGCGCTGCAGCGCATCGGTGTGGCCGACAACCAGCGGCGTGGCAATGTGGTGTTGGCCAAGCTGGAGGGCAACAACCCCGCGGGTTCTGTGAAAGACCGGCCGGCGCTGTCGATGATCCGCCGTGCTGAAGAGCGGGGCGACATCAAGCCGGGCGATACGCTGATCGAGGCCACTTCGGGCAACACCGGCATCGCGTTGGCGATGGCGGCGGCCATCCGGGGTTACCGCATGGTGCTGATCATGCCCGAGGACTTGTCCATCGAGCGCGCGCAGACCATGAAGGCCTTTGGCGCCGAACTGCTGCTGACGCCCAAGAGCGGGGGCATGGAATACGCCCGTGACCTGGCCGAGCAGATGCAGCGTGAGGGCAAGGGGCGGGTGCTGGACCAGTTCGGCAATGCCGACAACCCCCGCATCCATTACGAGACCACCGGCCCCGAGCTGTGGGAGCAGACGGGCGGGCGCATCACGCACTTCGTGAGCGCCATGGGCACCACGGGCACCATCACGGGCGTGGCGCGGTTCCTGAAAGAAAAGAACCCAGCGGTGCGCATCATCGGCGCCCAGCCCAGCGAGGGTTCGCGCATTCCGGGCATCCGCAAATGGCCCGAGGCCTACCTGCCCAGCATCTACGACGCCAGCCTGGTGGATCAGCTGGTCTATGTGTCGCAAGACGATGCCGAAGAAACCTGCCGCCGCCTGGCGCGTGAAGAAGGCATTTTTGCCGGCATCTCGGCGGCGGGGGCCTGCTGGGTCGCGCAAGAGATTGCACGCGGCTGCGAAAACGCCACCATCGCGTTTGTCGTGTGCGACCGGGGCGATCGCTACCTGTCCACCGGCGTGTTTCCGGCCTGACAAGGCGGGCCTCCAGCGGCCTGCTGTGCGGGCCGGCGCCGTTTCACACCGCTTGCCTATCGCTGATCGCTGATTGCCCGAGGAGGGGTTTTTTCATGGCCGCAGATTTCCGTTTTTGTCCGCAATGCGCCACGTCGCTCGAATGGGTCTCACGGGCTGAAGACGGTGGCGACAAGCTCCGGCTGCGCTGCATGGCCTGCGATTGGACGCACTGGAACAACCCCACTCCGGTGCTGGCGGCCATCATCGAGTACCGCGGGCAGGTCTTGCTGGCCCGCAATGCGGCCTGGTCGGGGCGCATGTTTGCCTTGATCACGGGCTTCATGGAGGCCGGCGAAACGCCTGAAGAAGGCATTGCGCGCGAGATCAAGGAAGAGACCAACCTCGACGTGCTGTCACTGGATCTGGTGGGTGTGGCCGATTTTCAGCGCATGAACCAGGTCATCATCACCTACCACGCGGTGGCCGAGGGCGAGATCAGCCTGTCGCCCGAGCTGGTCGAGTACAAGCTGCTCGATCCGCAGGATGTGATGTGCTGGCCCGCGGGCACCGGGCTCGCGCTGGCCCAGTGGTTGCGGGGCCGTGGCATCGAGCCGCGCTTCATTGAGTTTCCACGGCGCGAAGATTGATGGGCCTGGATGGCGACCCGCGGGCCCGGTCCTGCGTAGAATTGCCCAAGACCTGAGGAACCCAGATGGACATCCACAAAGAAATCGACACCCGCGGCCTGAACTGCCCGCTGCCCATCCTGAAGGCCAAGAAGGCGCTGACGGACATGCTGAGCGGCCAACTGCTCAAGGTGGTGGCCACCGACCCGGGCTCGACGCGCGACTTCCAGGCCTTTGCCAAGCAGACCGGCAACGAGCTGGTCGAGCAGAAGACCCAGGGCGAAGAGTTCATCCACGTGTTGCGCCGCCGCTGAGGCGGGTGGCCCTCCACGCCAAACCCCAAGCAAAACAGCCACCCGGGCGTGAGCCCGGGTGGCTGTTTTTGCGTCAGGGGGCCAGGCCGGGGCCTGGCTGAGCCCGCCTCACTCAGAGCGACAGGCTCTTGAGGTATTCGCGGAAGCCTGCACCCACCTCGGGGTGTTGCAGGGCCAGTTCCACGGTGGCTTCCAGAAAGCCTTCCTTGCTGCCGCAGTCGTAGCGCTTGCCTTCGTACTGCCAGGCGTACACGGCCTCGGTGGTCATCAGGCGGGCGATGGCATCGGTCAGCTGGATCTCGCCGCCGGCGCCACGGGGCTGGTTGGCCAGCATGTCGAAGATGGCCGGGGTCAGCACGTAGCGGCCCGCCACGCCCATGCGCGAGGGCGCCACTTCGGGCATGGGCTTTTCCACGATGTGGCTGACCTTGAGTACGCGGTCGTCCACGGGCTCGCCCACCACGATGCCGTAGCGGCGCACGTGCTCCAGCGGCACCTCTTGCACCGCCAGGATCGAGCGGCCCAGCTTGGCAAACTGGCGCGTCATCTGGGCCATCACGGGCTCGCCACCGGCGGGGGCGGACATCAGGTCGTCGGCCAGCAGCACGGCAAAGGGCTCGTTGCCCACCAGGTGGGCGGCGCACAGCACGGCGTGGCCCAGGCCCATCGAGCGGGGCTGGCGCACATACGAGAAGGTCATGCCTTCGGGGCGCAGCTCGCGCAGCCGGGCCAGCATCTCGGTCTTGTGGGCGGCTTCGAGTTCGGCTTCGAGTTCGTAGGCGGTGTCGAAGTGGTCTTCGATGGCGCGCTTGCTGCGGCCGGTGACGAAGATCATGTGGTCGATGCCTGCGGCATGGGCCTCTTCAACCGCGTACTGGATCAGCGGCTTGTCCACCACCGGCAGCATTTCCTTGGGGCTGGCCTTGGTGGCCGGCAGAAAACGCGTGCCCAGCCCTGCGACCGGAAAAACCGCCTTGCGGACAGTCTGCTTGATGTTCATTTATTTCATCCTCCTGAGTTGATCCTGGATGCCGGCCAGCTTGGTTGAGAAGTCGGCCACGCGTTTTTTCTCTTGTTCAATCACCGCCGGTGGGGCCTTGGCCACAAAGGCTTCGTTGGACAGCTTGCCCTGCGCCTTGGTGATCTCGCCTTCGAGGCGGGCCGCTTCCTTGGCCAGACGGGCCTTCTCGGCTTCCACATCGATTTCCACGAACAGGCACACACGGGCCTGCCCCACCACCGCCACCGGCGCGGCCTGGGCGGCTTCGGCCCATTCGGCTTCGGTGGCAAACAGCTTCACTTCGCTCAGCTTGGCCAGCGCCTGCAGTATGGCGGCCGATTGTTGCAAGAAGGTGGCTTCTTCGGGCTGGCTGGCCACGGCCAGCAAGGGCAGGCGGGTGGCGGGCGACACGCCCAGCTCGCCGCGCAGGTTGCGGCAGGCGTCCACCAGGGCCTTCAGGCGCTCGACATGCGCAATGGCAGCGGGGTCGATCTTGGCGGGCTGCGACTCGGGGTAGCGCGCCACGCTGATCGATTCGCCCTTCAGGCCGGCCACGGGGGCCACGATTTGCCACAGTTCTTCGGTGATGAAAGGAATGATGGGATGGGCCAGGCGCAGGATGGCTTCCAGTGTGCGGATCAGCGTGCGGCGGGTGCCCCGTTGTTGTGCCTCATCACCGGTCTGGATCTGCACTTTGGCAATTTCCAGGTACCAGTCGCAAAATTCGTTCCAGACGAAGTCGTACAGGCGGTTGGCCACGTTGTCGAGGCGGTATTCCTCGAAACCCTTGGCCACATCGGCCTCGACTTGCTGCAGCACCGAGGCAATCCAGCGGTCGGGCTGGCTGAAGCTCATGTAGCCATGGGCCTTGCCGCCAGGGGCGCAGTCGGCCTTGGTGTGCTCCAGCAGGCCGCAGTCATGGCCTTCGCAGTTCATCAGCACGAAGCGGGTGGCGTTCCAGAGCTTGTTGCAGAAGTTGCGGTAGCCCTCGCAGCGCTTGCTGTCGAAGTTGATGCTGCGCCCCAGCGAGGCCAGCGCGGCAAAGGTGAAGCGCAGCGCATCGGCCCCATAGGCCGGAATGCCTTCGGGGAACTCTTTTTGCGTGTTCTTGCGCACCTGGGGGGCGGTTTCGGGTTTGCGCAGGCCGGTGGTGCGCTTCTCCAGCAGGGGCTCGAGCGAGATGCCGTCGATCAGGTCCACCGGGTCGAGCACATTGCCTTCCGACTTGCTCATCTTCTTGCCCTGGGCATCGCGCACCAGGCCGTGGATGTACACGTGCTTGAAGGGCACCCGGCCCGTGAAGTGGGTGGTCATCATGATCATCCGGGCGACCCAGAAGAAGATGATGTCGTAGCCCGTCACCAGCACGGTGCTGGGCAGGTACAGGTTGAAGTCGTCGGTGGCCGAGTCGGTCTGCTCGGGCCAGCCCATGGTCGAGAAGGGCACCAGGGCGGAGGAGTACCAGGTGTCCAACACGTCTTCATCGCGGCGCAGCGTCTTGCCCGGGGCCTTGGCCTGGGCTTCGGCTTCGTTGCGGGCCACGATCACGTGGCCGTCTTCGTCGTACCAGGCCGGAATCTGGTGGCCCCACCACAGCTGGCGGCTGATGCACCAGTCCTGGATGTTGTTCATCCACTGGTTGTAGGTGTTGACCCAGTTCTCGGGCACGAACTTCACCTCGCCGCTGGCCACGGCGTCGATGGCCTTCTGGGCGATCGATTTGCCGGTGGGGTCTTGCTCGCTGACCTTGCTCATGGCCACAAACCATTGGTCGGTCAGCATGGGTTCAATGACCTGGCCGGTGCGGGTGCAGCGCGGCACCATCAGCTTGTGCTTTTTCACCTCGACCAGGGCGCCGGCGGCTTCCAGGTCGGCCACCACGGCCTTGCGGGCCACAAAGCGGTCCAGGCCCTGGTACTTGGCGGGGGCGTTCTCGTTGATCTTGGCTTCGAGCGTCAGCACGCAGATCATCGGCAGGCTGTGGCGCTGGCCCACGGCGTAGTCGTTCTGGTCGTGCGCCGGGGTCACCTTGACCACGCCGGTGCCGAACTCGCGGTCCACGTAGTCGTCGGCAATCACCGGGATCTCGCGGTCGGTCAGCGGCAGCTTGACCATTTTGCCGATCAGGGCGGTGTAGCGCTCGTCTTCGGGGTGCACCATCACGGCCACGTCACCCAGCAGGGTCTCAGGCCGGGTGGTCGCCACGGTCAGGCTGCCCGAGCCGTCGGCCAGCGGGTAGGCGATGTGCCACAGGCTGCCGTCTTCCTCTTCGCTTTCCACCTCGAGGTCGGACACGGCCGACATCAGCACCGGGTCCCAGTTGACCAGGCGCTTGCCACGGTAGATCAGGCCTTGCTCGTACAGGCGCACAAAGGTGTCGGTCACCACGCTGGAGAGCTTGTCGTCCATCGTGAAGTACTCGCGGCTCCAGTCCACGCTGTCGCCCATGCGGCGCATCTGGGTGGTGATGGTGTTGCCGGATTTCTCTTTCCACTCCCACACCTTGCTGACGAAGTTCTTGCGGCCCAGGTCATGGCGGCTGAGCTTTTGCTCCTGCAGCTGGCGCTCCACCACGATCTGGGTGGCGATGCCCGCGTGGTCGGTACCGGGTACCCAGACGGTGTTGAAGCCCTTCATGCGGTGGTAGCGCGTGAGGCTGTCCATGATGGTCTGGTTGAACGCGTGCCCCATGTGCAGCGTGCCGGTCACGTTGGGCGGCGGCAGCTGGATGGCGAACGAGGGGGCCTCGGCCTGGGCCGCGCCGGTGCCGCGGAAGCCGGCGGCACCGTAGCCGCGCTTTTCCCATTCGGGGCCCCACTGGGCCTCGATGGCAGCAGGTTCAAAGGATTTCGAAAGGCTGTTCAGCCCGGGCTGTTGAATGGTGTCGCTCATGGCGTGGCAAATGGAAACGGCACCCTGGGGTGCCGTTGGAGACTGTTGCAGGATGAGGCCGATTTTAGCGGTGCGGCGCAGCCCTCCCGGGGGCCGTGTGCAGAATCGCTCCGATGGGGCGGCCAGCCTGGGCGCCGGGGCCCTTGGCACCCGGGGCCCGGACGCCAGGGCACGGTCCCATAATGCGAAGCCATGAACGACTCCGCCCTGGTTTTTTTGTGCTCCCGCGGCCATCAAGCGGCGCCATGGCGCCGTGGCTGGGCTGGCCGTTCTCCGGCCCTGCTGGCCCTGTTGGCGCTCCTCGGCGCAGCGGCGCATGGCGCCGAGGCCCCGGCCGCAGCCCCTGGATCGGTTGAGGCGGCTGCGCCGGTTGAATCGGCCCCTGCCCCCGAAGCCAGCCCCTCCACGCCCGCCGAGCACCCCTACAAACTCACCTTTGGCCTGTACCCGATGCGCGGGGGCGGGCAGCCTGCCAGCACCGGGGCCGACCTGAACCTGCGGTACGGCTACGGCAGCGGCAATGTCTGGCTGGGCCGCTACGAGGCCGAGGGCCAGGGCACGCAATGGCGGGGTGGCTGGGACCGCTCGGTGCCGTTGCCCGGTGGCTGGCGTCTGCAGCCCTCTTTGCAGCTGGCCTCGGGCGGCTTTGCGGGCGGCAGCCTGGGCCTGGAGCGGGGTGAGCGCTGGGTGGCGGGCGCGGGCCTGGGCCGCACCAATCTGCGCCCGTATGTGAACCTCAATTTCGACCCCAACGATGCCTGGATGCTGTGGGCGGGCTACCACCCGACCGAGTCGCAGTCCTTGTCGGTGCTGGTGGTGCGCGACAACCGTCAGAACCCCGACCAGCAGCACATGCACCTGGTCTACCGCGGCCCCGTGGCCGACGGCCTGCGGCTGACGGTGGATGTGCTGCGCAAGACCGGCCTGGTGGACGGGCAGGGCATCCGGCGCCTGGGCTGGTCGCTGGGGCTGGACGGGCGGCGCACCTTTGTGCACCTGGCCTGGGATCCGAACGTCAACTTCAGCAGCCAGAACATGTGGCGCCTGTCCACCGGCTGGCGGTTTTGAGGGCCTCCGTGCAATGAACCCCATCGCAGACGGGCACTCGCCCCTGGCCTTGCAGGTGCAGGCGCTGCTGCAGCGCGAAACCGGGCAGGTGCTCAGCCCGGCGGGCTTGAACGAGCTGCTGTCGCTCACCGGCCATGGTGGCGCCGCCTCCTGGAGCGACCCGGTGCAGCAGCGCGAGGTCACCGTGGTGCTGGCCGATCTGCGCGGCTTCACCGCGCTCACGGCCACCCAGCCTGCGGGCGTGATCATCGCCTTGCTGAACCGCTGCCTGGCCGTGTTGAGCGAAGTCATCCTGCGCCACGGCGGCACCATCGACAAGTTCATGGGCGATTCGGTGATGGCCCTGTTCGGTGCGCCGCAGGGGCGCCCGGACGACGTGGAGCGGGCCCTGGTGTGCGCGGTCGAGATGCAGCTTGCGATGGCGGGCCTGAACCGCGAGGGCCTGCAGCAGGGCCTGCCCGAGCTGTACATGGGCATCGGCATCAACACCGGCCAGGTGATTGCGGGCCGCTTCGGCTCGGCCGCCTACTCGCAGTACACGGTGATCGGTGATGAGGTCAACCTGGCCTCGCGCATCGAGTCCTTCAGCCTGCGCGGGCAGGTGCTGGTCAGCGAGCACACCTACCAGCGCTGCGCCCACCTGGTGGAGGCCTCCGGCCCCATGGAGGTGCACGTCAAGGGCAAGAGCGAAGCCGTGCGCGTGCGCGAGGTGGTGGCCATCCCGGCGCGCGGGCTGCACGTGCCGCGTGCCGAAGTGCGGCGCAGCCACCGTGTGGAGGTGCGCCTGCCTTGCACCCTGCACGAACTGCAGCACAAGGTGGTGCTGCCGCACCCCGTGGCCGCCGTGATCATCGATGTGGGCTACCACGGGCTGCAGATCGAGCTCGACCAGCCGCTGCAGCCCTTTGCCGAGCTGAAGCTGGAGTTTGCCCTGCTGCTGGTCGACTTCACCGTCAGCGATGTGTACGCCAAGGTGGTCAAGTGCCGCCCCTGCGAGGGGCGTTGGCGCGCGGGCCTGGAGTTCACCGCCATCGGGGTCGAGAGCAGCGCCCGCTTGCAGACCTTTGTCCAGCTCCTGGTGGCCGTGCGCTGAGGCCGCGCCAGCGCCCGGCAGGCGCAAAAAAGCCGCCGGCGCCCGGTGGGCTGCGGCGGCTTGGTCAGGCAGGCCACTGCGAGGCCAGCGGGCCGTTTACTGCTTGACGGCTTCGACCTGCACCACCAGGTGCACGTTCTTCGGGAAGCCCCAGTCGATGCCGTAGTTCATGCCCCATTGGGTGCGGTCGATGGTGGCTTCGAAGTCGCCGCCGCACACTTCACGCTTGAGCATGGGGCTTTGGTAGCAGTTGAACTGCTTGGCAGTCAGCGTCAGGGGGGCGGTCTTGCCCAGCAGGGTCAGGTTGCCGGCCACGCTGGTCACCTTGTCGCCTTCGAAGCTGAACTTGTCACCCACGAACTTGAAGGTGGGGAACTGCGGTGCGTTGAACAGGTCGGCGCTTTGCAGGTGCTTGTCGAAGGCAGCGGTGCCGCTGTTGATCGAGGTGGCGTCGAAAGTGATCTCGACCTTGCCGGTCTTGGCGGCCTTGTCCAGTTGAACGGTGCCTTCCTTCTTGTCGAAACGGCCACGGTTCACGGCAGCACCGAAGTGGCTGATTTCGAAAGTCGCAAAGGTGTGGGTCGGGTCAATGCCGTAGGTGGCGGTTTCAGCCTGGGCCAGGCCGGCAGAGAGGGCGGCCGCAGCGGCCAGGGCGATCATCGAAATACGCATGGTTGAAAACTCCTGTTGGGAATGGGTGGAAAAAAGAAAAACAGACGGGATTCAGAGAACGGTGCGGATCAGAGCTTGTTCACACCGGTCAGGGCAAACTTGAACTTCACCTGCACGTCGTCGGCCACCATGCCGGTGTCCGACCACTCGCCTTCACCGATCTTGAAGACCAGGCGCTTGATCGGCAGCACGCCGGTGGCGAGGGTGGTGGCGCCGTTCTGGGTCAGGGTCACGGGCACGACCACGTCCTGGGCATGGCCCTTGATGCTCAGCTTGCCGCTGATCTCAAACTTGCCGCCCCCCAAGCCCTTGGCCGAGGTGGACTGGAAGGTGGCCTGCGGAAACTTGGCGGTGTTGAACCAGGGGGCCTTGGGCAGCTCGGCATCGCTTTCAGGCACGCCCAGGGTGGCGCTGGCCACATCCACCGTCATGGCGATCTTGCTGGCTTCGGGCTTGGCCGGGTCGAAGCTGAGCTGGGCATCGAACTTCTTGAAGCGGCCTTCGACCGGCACGCCCATCTGCTTGCTCACAAAAACGATCTCGCTCTGGGCGGGCACCAGCTTCTGGTCGGCATGGGCGGGCGTGAAGGCGGCGATGGCGCTCAGGGCCAGGGAGGCGGCGAGGGCGCGTTTGAAAATCATGGTCATGGTTCACTCCTGTTGCGGCCCGCGGGCCGGCTGGAAAAAATGGAAATCAGAGAGCCGAAAAAGGGGGACGGGGGCGTGCTTCAGCCACGGCCCGGCAGCATGCGGTTGATCAGGCCGTCACGGTCGATCAACTGGTGCTTGAACGCCGCCGCCACGTGCAGCGCAGCCAGGCCGGCCAGGGCCCAGGCGGCGATTTCGTGCCAGGGCTTGATCAGCTCGGCCAGTGCCTTGTCGGGGCCGACCAGGTCAGGCAGAGGCAGCACGCCGAACAACACCACCGGAAAGCCCGCAGCCGAGCTGTAGGCCCAGCCAATCAGCGGCACGGCAAAGAACAGCAGGTACAGCAGGTGGTGCGTGCCATGGTGGGCCACGCGCTGCCAGGCCGGCATGGCCTGTTCGATGGCCGCCGGCAGCTCAGGCGGGCGGTGGGTGATGCGCCACAGCAGCCGCAGCACCGACAGGATCAGGATCGACATGCCGGCCCATTTGTGCCAGCTGTAGTACTTGAGGCGTTGGGGAGAGAAAGGCAGATCGGCCATGTACAGGCCGAGGCAGAAGGTGCCCAGCAGCGCAGCCGCCAGCAGCCAGTGCAGGGCCATGGCCAGCGCGCTGTAGCGCTGGGGAGAGCCGTTTGAAACAGAGGTCATGGATGAAACCCGGATTGAAGACGGTGTGTGGACTGTTTGATCAACAACAAGTTCCTGAACTGTCTGCAGTGTAGGAAGCGGGTTTGCCTCCGGGTTTCAGCGTGATTGACGCTTCAATTCAAAAAAATTGAATGCCCAGCGGCTGCAGCTGGGGGATGGGCGGCTCGTCCTCAGGGGCAGAGCGCTGCGTTGCGCCAGGCCGCGGCGGCGGCGGGCTCGTCGCCACGGCGCTCGGCCAGCAGGGCCAGGGCGCGCCAGGCGTTGCGCTGCATGGGGCCGGCTTCCAGGTGCTGGCTGGCCTGGGTCAGCAATTGCTGGGCCTTGCCCCACAGCTGGCGCTTCAGGCAGGCCACGCCGGCCAGGTACTCCAGCCGGGCGTTGCGCGGGTTGGCCTGCTGGGCATTCTCGATGCGCGCCAGCCACGGGGCATCCAGCGATTCCATGCTGTTTTCCAGGGCCTCGACCAATTTCTGCTGCAGGTGCTCCGGCAGCGAGTCGGGCAGGCTGACCATGCGCTCCCACACCGGCAGCAGCCAGTGGCGGGCGTGTGCGTCGTCGCCGCCGAGTTGGCTCAGGCGGTGCGCGGCCTGCAGGGCCAGCTCGGGCATCTGGCGTTCTGCCGGGTCGAGCTGCTGCCAGACCTGTTGCAGCTGGGCCGGGTCGTGGGCCGAGTTCAGCAGTTCGGCCGCCAGCCCGCGCACGATGCTCTGCGCGGCCGCAGTGGAGAAGGCGCGGTGCTTGGCCAGCAGGCGGGCGGTTTCGAGGGCCATCAGGGTCTGGCCGGCCAGGCGCGCGGCCTTGAGCCGGGTGCGCAGCGCGATGGTGCGCCGCGAGGCGCCCTGGGGCAGCTCTTCGAGCCGGGCCAGGGCCCCGGAGGCGTCGCGGTCGTCCAGCATCCAGCGCGCCGAGCGCAGTTGGGCGCCTTCGTGCAGCTCCTGGGTCTGGGCGTTCTGGCGCAGCGCGGTTTCCTCCAGCGCCTGGCGCAGGTGCTCGTCGCGCCGGTTGCGGTCTTGCAGCGCGTGGGCGCCGTCGGCGGCCACCAGGTGGGCCAGGGTGCGCAGCTGGAGGCCGGCGCCGCCGTAATGGGCGCTGGCGCTCAGCGACTGCTCCTGGGCCAGTGCCGCCTCGGCGGCCTTGCTGGCCCGCACGAAACGGCCCGACAGCAGATGGGTCATGGCGTCCAGCAGGGCGCCGTGCATGGCGCGCTCTTTCTGCTGCAGGCGCCAGCGGCGTGCCTGGTGGGGCATTTCGAACAGGGCGGCCAGGGCCTGCAGGGCCGCATGCAGGACCACGAAGCCGCCGACCAGCAGCAGCAACACCATGTTCAGGGACAGGTCGATCCGGTAGGGCGGCCAGAACAGGGTCACCGTGCCCTGGTTGTTGCCGGCAAACAAGGCCATGGCGACGGCAATGCCGAACAGGGCCAGAAACCACAAGGCTGCGCGCATGGTGGGCCTCTTTTCCTCAGCGGCCCGCGGCGGCGGTGGCCAGCGCGGTCAGGGTTTCGTCCAGGCGCGGCAACTCCACCGCCTTGAGCTGGCCTTGCAGCTGCTGCAAAAGGGTGGCTGCGCTCTGGGTGCGGCGCGAGGCCGGGTCGAAATACTTGTTGATCTGGGTGGCGGCGGCGGCCAGGTCGGCGCGGGCCGATTCGGTCTGGCGGGCCAGCACGCCCAGGCGGGCGTTGAGCAACTTCAGCTTGAGGTTCTCACGCAGGAAAAAGCTCTGCTCGGGCGCCAGCAGGGCGGCCTCGGGCTGGTCGATGCGGCTCACGCGCACCAGGTTGCGCATCTCGTCGCGCACCAGGGCCAGGGCCTTGCCGGCGGTGTTGTCCCACCAGTCCTGGGCCTGGGCTGCGGCGCCGGCCGGCGCGCTGCCGTTGGCGGGCGGGGCGGGGCGGCGCCCCGGGGCGTTGGCCACGGCATTGAGCACGGGCAGTTCGTCGACCTGGCGGGCCAGCTCGTCCAGGCGGGCCAGCAGGCCGGGCGTGTCGGTCACGCTGGCCGACTTGATGCGGTCGCTGTCGTGCTGGATGGCGCGCTGCAAGGGGGCCAGCCGGGGCTGGGCCGCCCGGGCGATGCGCTGGTCGGCGGTCTTGAGGGCGGCCAGCATGGGCTCGACGCTGCCGGTCAGCTGGGCCTGCTGCTGGGCCAGGCGCAGCGAGGACTCGATGTCGACCACCAGGTTCTCGTCGCGCGAGCGCGACAGGCTTTGCATCAGCTCTTCGAGCTGGGTGCGCTGCAGGGCCACTTCGCTGAGCCGGGTTTCATTGAGGCTGACCCGGGCCGAGGCATCGCGTGCCAGCTCCTGGGCCTGACGGGCCAGGGCGCGGGCTTCGATGGCCTGGCTGCTGCTGTCGGCAGACTGGCGGGCCAGCTGCTCCTGCAGGTTGCCGATCTTCTGCCACAGCGAAACGCTGGCCACCAGGGCCAGGCCGGCCACGGCCAGAGCGGCCCAGGTCAAGGCCTGGCCGGGCCGGCTGCGGGCGGCGCGCGGCGCTGCCGGCGCGTGTGCGGCGGGCTGGGGCTGACGGGACTCGTCGGGCGGGGTGTCGATCGGGGGCACAGAACTCATGTCAGGGATTCTATCGAGGCCGCCACGTCATCCAGCGTCGGCCGCGTGGCATGGACCTGGCCGAAGCCGGCGCGGGCGGCTGCTTCGGCGATGCGCGGGTGCGTCACCAGGGCGCGGGCCCGCTCCCAGCCGGCCTCGGGCAACCAGCTCTGCAGGTTGCGCACCGCCTCCGAACTGCTGAACAGCCAGACCGTGCCATCGCTGGCCGCCGCCAGGGCGCGCTCGCGCAAGACCCCACCGTGGGCCGGCGGGCGGCGTTCGTAGGCCACGTGGTGGCTGACCTGGCCGCCGGCCTCGGTGATGCGCTGGCTCAGCCATTCACGCCCGGAACCCTGGCCGGCCTGCTCCGGGGGCAGGGCGGCGGCGGGGTCGGCGGGGGCGTCGACGCCGCGCACGATCAGCACCGGGTCGCCGGGGCGGATCTGCGCCTGCACCAGGGGCCACAGGTGTTCCGAGTCGAACTGGCCGGCTTCGGCGGGCGGGGTGGCAATGCGCTCGGGGGGCACGCCGGCGGCCAGCAGGGCGCGGGCCGTGCCCGGCCCGGGGGCCCAGCAGTGGGCCTGAATCAGGCAGGCCTGGGCGCCGGGCGTGCTGGCAAAGTGCTGCACCGCATTGCCGCTGACGAACATCAGGGCCCGCCAGCGGGTTTGGGTCAGGTGCTGCAGGCCAGCGCGCGGGGCGGCGATCTCGATCAGGGGCAGGGCCTCGGCCTGCAGGCCGCGCAGGCCCAGTTGCCGGGCCCAGTCACTGGCCTCGGGCTCGGGCCGGGTGACCAGGACGCGCGGGGCGGGCATGGGGTGACAGGTGTTCAGGGGGTGTCAGGGCGTGTCAGGCGTGGGCAGCACGCGGCGTGCGCCACCGGCTTGCAGCAGCTCGGCCACTTCGTCGCCCAGTTCGGCGGCGCTGGCCAGCGAATCCAGGCTGCGCTGGCCACTGGCGCGCACCAGGGCCACGCTGGCGCTGTCCGGGTCGCCCCAGGCGGCGCGCAGGCGCAGCTCGTCGCCATGCCATTCGCCGTGGGCGGCCAGGGGCATGGAGCAGCTGCCGCCCATGGCGCGGCTGATGGCGCGTTCGGCCGTCACGGTGAGCCAGGTGCGGGGGTGGGCCAGCGGGGCCAGTGCCGCACGCAGGTCGGCGCGCCCGCTGCGGATCTCGATGCCCAGGGCGCCCTGGCCGGCGGCCGGCAGCATGTGGTCGGGCTCGAACACGGTGCGGATGCGTGCGGCCAGGCCCAGGCGCTTCAGGCCGGCGGCCGCCAGCACGATGCCGGCGTACTGGCCGTCGTCGAGCTTCTTGAGTCGGGTGTCGAGGTTGCCGCGCAGGGGCTCGATGCGCAGGTCGGGGCGCAGCGCGCGCAGCAGCACCGTGCGGCGCAGGCTGGAAGTGCCCACCACGGCGCCTTCGGGCAGCTCGTGCAGCGAGGCGTATTGGGGCGACACAAAGGCGTCGCGCGGGTCTTCGCGCTCCATCACGCAGGCCAGCTCGAAACCCTCGGGCAGGTCCATGGGCACATCCTTGAGCGAATGCACGGCGATGTCGGCGCGGCCTTCTTCGAGGGCCACCTCGAGTTCTTTGACGAACAGGCCCTTGCCGCCCACCTTGGACAGCGAGCGGTCCAGGATCTGGTCGCCCTTGGTGGTCATGCCCAGCAGGGTCACGGTGTGGCCGTGTGCCTCCAGCAGCGCCTTGACGTGTTCGGCCTGCCACAGGGCGAGCCGGCTTTCGCGCGTGGCGATCACGATCGGAGCAGGATGGGGTGCGACGATGGGGGCGGCTGGCTGGCTCAAGCTCGTAACCTTTTTGTAATCTTCAAGCGGTCTTGGATGCTAGCATGCCCCGCATTCCACTCCGAGCCGACCGCCCGTCCCTGGGCGCCCGGCTCCCACCCGCGCCCGCCACACCCTCTTGGAGACAGACGCATGAAACGATCCGACAAGGACCAGCCCCTGATTGACGACATCCGCCTCTTGGGGCGCATCCTGGGGGACGTGATCCGGGAGCAGGAGGGCGTGGCCGCCTACGAACTGGTGGAACAGGTGCGCAAGCTGTCGGTGGCCTTCCGCCGCGATGCCGACCAGGAGGCCGACCGGGCGCTGAAGAAGCTGCTGAAGTCGCTGTCGGGCGACCAGACCGTGAGCGTGATCCGCGCCTTCACCTATTTCAGTCACCTGGCCAACCTGGCCGAAGACCGGCACCACATCCGCCGCCGCACCGTGCACGAGCGCGCCGGCGACACGCAGGAGGGCAGCATCGAAGTGGCCATGGCGCGCCTGCGCTGGGCCGGCATCGCCCCCAAGACCATCTCGCAGACCCTGGCGCAGAGCTATGTGGCGCCGGTGCTCACCGCCCACCCGACCGAGGTGCAGCGCAAGAGCATCCTGGACGCCGAGCGCGACATTGCGCAGCTGCTGACGGCGCGCGACGAGATCCGGCTGCGTGCCCTGGTCTACAACACCTCCAAGGATGCCCTCACCCCGCGCGAGCTGGCCGCCAACGAGGCCTTGCTGCGGGCCCGCGTGATGCAGCTGTGGCACACCCGGCTGCTGCGCTACTCCAAGCTCACCGTGGCCGACGAGATCGAGAACGCACTGAGCTACTACGAAGCCACCTTCCTGCGCGAGATCCCCAAGCTGTATGCCGACCTGGAGCGCGAGCTGGGCAACCACCCGGTGGCCACCTTCTTCCGCATGGGGCAGTGGATCGGCGGCGACCGCGACGGCAACCCCAATGTCAGCGCTGCCACGCTGGAGTACGCGCTCAAGCGCCAGGCCGAGGTGGCGCTGCGCCACTACCTGACCGAGGTGCACTACCTGGGGGGTGAGCTGTCGATGTCGGCCCGCCTGGTGGGCGTGACGCCCGAGATGCAGGCCCTGGCCGAGCGCTCGCCCGACACCAATGAACACCGCCAGGACGAGCCCTACCGCCGCGCCCTGACCGGCGTCTACGCCCGCCTGGCCGCCAGCCTGAAGGACCTGACCGGGGGCGATGCCGCCCGCCACGCCGTGGCGCCGCAGAACGCCTACCCCGATGCGGCCGATTTTCTGGCCGATCTGCGCGTGATCGAGGCCTCTTTGAACGCCCACCATGGCGAGGCCCTGGTCAACGAGCGCCTGCACCCGCTGATCCGCGCGGTCGAGGTGTTCGGCTTTCACCTGGCCACGGTCGATCTGCGCCAGAGCTCGGACAAGCACGAAGAGGTGGTGGCCGAGCTGCTGGCCACGGCCCGCATCGAGCCCGACTACAGCAGCCTGCAGGAGGCGGCCAAGCGCGCCCTGCTGGTCAAGCTGCTCAACGACGCCCGCCCGTTGCGCGTGATGGGGGCCAGCTATTCGGCCCATGCCCGCAGCGAGCTGGCCATCTTCGAGGCGGCCCGCGTGATGCGCCAGCGTTATGGCCACCAGGCCATCCGCCACTACATCATCAGCCACACCGAGACCGTCAGCGATCTGCTGGAGGTGATGCTGCTGCAAAAAGAGGTGGGCCTGGTGCGCGGCCTGCTGCAGGAGACCACGGCCGGCGTGACGCCCGCCGTCAGCGACCTGATCGTGGTGCCCTTGTTCGAGACCATCGAAGACCTGCGCAATGCCGCGCCCATCATGCGCGAGTTCTATGCCCTGCCGGGCATGGCCGAACTGGTGCAGCGCAGCGGTGGCGAGCAGGACATCATGCTGGGCTACTCCGACAGCAACAAGGATGGCGGCATCTTCACCAGCAACTGGGAGCTCTACCGCGCCGAGATCGCCCTGGTCGAGCTGTTCGAGGAACTGGCCGCCAGCCATGGCATCCAGCTGCGCATGTTCCATGGCCGTGGCGGCACGGTGGGGCGCGGCGGTGGCCCGAGCTACCAGGCCATCCTGGCCCAGCCCCCCGGCACGGTGCGTGGCCAGATCCGCCTGACCGAGCAGGGCGAGGTGATCGGCTCGAAGTACGCCAACCCCGAGATCGGCCGGCGCAACCTCGAGACCCTGGTCGCCGCCACCCTGGAAGCCACGTTGCTGCAGCCCACCAAGCCCGCCACCAAGGCCTTCCATCAGGCCGCGGCCGAGCTGTCGCAGGCCAGCATGGGGGCTTACCGGGCCCTGGTCTACGAAACCAACGGCTTCACCGACTATTTCTTCGGCTCCACCCCGATCCGTGAGATTGCCGAGCTCAACATCGGCTCGCGCCCGGCTTCGCGCAAGGCCAGCCAGCGCATTGAAGACCTGCGCGCCATCCCCTGGGGCTTCAGCTGGGGCCAGTGCCGCCTCACCTTGCCGGGCTGGTTCGGTTTCGGTTCGGCCGTCGAGGCCTTCCTGGCCCGCCCGGCCGCTGCCGGCAAGGACGGTCGCAAGGAGGCGCTGGCCCTGCTGCAACGCATGTACCGCCAGTGGCCCTTCTTCCGCACCCTGCTGTCGAACATGGACATGGTGCTGGCCAAGAGCGATCTGGCCCTGGCCTCGCGCTATGCCGAACTGGTGAGCGATTCGCGCCTGCGCAAGAAGGTGTTCACCATGATCGAGGCCGAATGGCACCGCACCGCCGAGGCCCTGACCCAGATCACCGGCGACAAGCAGCGCCTGGCGCACAACGAGGCGCTGGCGCGCTCCATCCGGCACCGCTTCCCCTACATCGACCCGCTGCACCACCTGCAGGTCGAACTGGTGCGGCGTTACCGCTCGGGCAGCGAGTCGGACGAGCGCGTGCAGACCGGTATCCACATCTCCATCAACGGGATTGCGGCCGGTTTGCGCAACACCGGTTGAGGGTGTGATGGAGGGCGCCCCGGCCGGCTGAAGGCCGCTTGGGTGCACACTGGCGCGCAAATTGCAGTGAAACACAGCAGGCCCTCGGGCCTGCTTTTGTTCTGGGCGTTTCTGTTTTTTGCAACAAGGTATTCATCATGGTGGGCCCGATGTGGAGTCCGATGTGGCACTGGAATTGGCAGTCCGGCTGGCATTACAAATTTCTGCTCAAGGGCGTGCGCGCCCTGATCGCGCTGGGCACGGTGGTGGCCGGCGCCTGGTGGCTGGACGAGACGGCGGCGCTGATCCCGCTGGTGCTGGGCGTGAACGCCAGCGCCCTGGCCGAGACCGATGACAGCTGGCGCGGGCGCCTGCGCGCGCTGCTGATCACCTTGCTGTGCTTTGCCGCCATGGCGTTGGCGGTGCAGTTCACCCTGCACAGCAAGCCGGCCCTGATGGCGGTGCTGGCGCTGGCGGCGGTGGGCCTGGCCCTGCTGGGGGCGCTGAGCGAGAGCTACCGGGCCATCGGCTCGGCCACCCTGATCCTGGGCCTGTACACCGCCTTGGCCGCGCATGGCGACGAGGCTGCCGCCCCGGGCCTGCCGCACGCGCTGCTGTTGCTGGCCGGCGCGGCCTGGTATGGGCTGCTGTCGGTGTGCTGGGCGGCCTGGTTTCCCAACCTGCAGGTGGTGCAGAACCTGGCCCTGCTGTACGAGGCCCTGGGCGAGTACCTGCGCCTGAAGTCGCGCCTGTTCGAGCCCGTGCGCGGGGTGGACATCGAGCGCCGCCGCGTCGGCCTGGCCTTGCAGAACGGCCGCGTGGTGCAGGCCCTGAACCAGACCAAGGAAAGCCTGCTGAGCCGGCGCCCGCGCCATGCCGGCCCCACGCTGGAGACGGCCGGCCCGCGCTGGCTGCGCCTGGCCTTGCAGCAGTACCTGGTGGCGCAGGACCTGCACGAGCGGGCCAGCTCTTCACACGAGAACTATGACTTGCTGGCGCAGAGCTTCTTCCACAGCGATGTGCTGTACCGCTGCCAGCGCGTGCTGGCCGGGGTGGGGCAGGATTGCACCCGGCTGGCCCAGGCGCTGCGCCTGCAGGGCCCGGTGGAGGCGGTGAGCGACAGCCAGCCGGCCCTGGAAGACCTGCAGGGCTCGATCGCCTTGCTGGAGGCCTTGCCCGAGCTGGCCTGGGCGCAGCGTGAGCAGGGCGCTGGCGCGCCGGTCGCGCTGCCCCTGCGCCTGCGCTCGCTGCGGGCGCTGGCGCGCAACCTGGCGGGCATGCAGAAGGTGATCCGCAGCGCCTTGTGGCCCGAGCAATACCCCTTGCTGCAGGCCGACACCAGCCTGCTGGACCGGGGCCCGCGCAACCTGGCCGAGGCCTGGGGGCGCATCCGCCAGCAGTTCAGTGCCAGCTCGGTGTTGCTGCGCCATGGCCTGCGCCTGGCGGTGGCGCTGATGGTGGCCTTTGTCTGGATGACGGTGAGCGGCGACGAGCACGGCTTCTGGATCCTGCTCACCATCGTGTTCGTGTGCCGGCCCCATTACGGCGACACCCTGCGCCGCCTGGGCCAGCGGGTGGGCGGCACGGTGCTGGGGCTGATGGTGGGCTGGGCCCTGCTCAAGCTGTTTCCGGGGGTGTTGCTGCAGTCGGTGTTCACCGTGGCGGCCGGGGTGGTCTTTGTGGCGGCGCGCCAGACCCGTTACACCCTGGCCTCGGGGGCCATCACCATCCTGGTGCTGCTGGCCTTCAACCAGGTGGGCAATGGCTTCGACCTGATCCTGCCGCGCCTGCTGGACACCCTGATCGGTGCCCTGATCGCCGGCCTGACGGTGTGGCTGGTGCTGCCCAACTGGCAGTCACGGCAGCTGCCCAGGCTGGCCGCGCAACTGCTGCGCAGCCAGGCGGCCTACCTGCGCGAGATCGCCCGTCAGTACCAGTCGGGCAAGCGCGAGCACCTGGACTACCGCCTGGCGCGGCGCAATGCCCACAATGCCGATGCGGCGCTGTCCGGTGCCCTGCGTGAGGTGTTTGACGAGCCGGCGTATCTGCGCCGTCACGGCGCGGCCGGCATGCGCTTCATGGTGCAGGCCCACACGCTGTTGAACTACCTGTCGGCCCTGGGGGCACACCGTCTGGAGGGCCAGGCCCAGGAGTTCGCGCCCGATGTGGCCCAGGCGGTCGAGCTGTTGCTGAACACGCTGGCGGACACGGCCGCGGCCATTGAGGGTGGGGTGCTGCCATTGGCCCCGGTCGATGCGGCCGTGCTGGCCACGCCGACCGAGACCGAGGTCGGGCCTGATCTGGTGCTGCGCTCGCAGCTGCATCTGGCGCTCAGCCTGGTGCCCGAGTTGCAACGCCAGGCGCTGGCGTTGGCCGGGCGCTGAAGACCTTCCCCCGGATCGTGCGGGGGGCGCCGGCCTATTCGGCCTGGATGCCGGCCCGCAGGGCAATGGCGCGCATGCGGGGCAGTTCGGCGTCGATCAGCTTGCTGACTGCCTGGGCCGAGGCCCAGTCCTTCTGCATGCCGGCGGCCAGCAGCTTGTCGCGCAGGTCGTTGTCGCTCATGGTCTCGGCCAGGGCCACCTGCAGGCGCTGGCGTGCGTCGGCCGGCAGGCCGCGCGGGGCCATCAGGGCCAGCCAGGCGTCAAAGGCGAAATCGGTGCCCGTGCTTTCGGCCACCGTGGGCACTTCGGGCAGCAGGGGGGAACGCTGGGGGCCGGTGAGCGCGATCACCTTGATCTTGCCGCTGCGCACATGCGGCAGGGCCGCGGCCACGGTGTCGATGCTGATGGGCACCTGGCCCCCGATCAGGTCGGTCATGGCGGGGGCGCTGCCTTTGTAGGGCACGTGCAGCAGCTTGATGCCCAGGGCGTTCCACACCAGTTCGCCGGCAAAGTGCGAGCTGGTGCCGCTGCCGAACGAGGCGTAGGCATAGCGATCGGGTGCCTGCTTCACGGCGCTCACCAGTTGCTTGAGCGTGTCGATCGGCACCTGCTTGTTGACCAGCACCGCCATGGGCACGCGCGCCGCCATGCCGATGGGCTCGAAGCTTTTCACCGGGTCATAGGGCAGGCGGGGGTTGAGGGCCGGGTTCAGGGTGAAGGTGGAGCCTGAGCTGAGCAGCAGGGTGTAGCCATCGGCCGGGGCGTTGGCCACCACGGTGGCACCGACCACGGTGCCGGCACCGGCCCGGTTGTCGATGACCACGGCCTGGCCCAGGCGTTCGCCCAGCTTCTTGCCGATCAGGCGGCCGGCCACATCGGTGGCGCCGCCTGGCGGGAAGGGAATCACCAGTTGCAAGGGGTGGTTGGGAAAGGCCTGGGCCCGGGCCTGGCCCAGGGGTAGCAGGGAGGCGGCCAGGGCCTGGGTGAACTGACGCTTGGTGAGGTTCATGGTGGGGCAGCGAAGAGAGGGTCTTGAGGGGGTGAGGGACTCAGGCCCGCCGTGCCAGGGCGAGACGGGCCCGGGCTCGTGGATCGAGCCTTGTCGGGCCATCGAACACATGTCTCCTTGTCGCTGCGCGGTCCGTCGGGGCTCCGCGCGCCGGGGGGGGGCGGCTTTGGCTGGCCGCCTGCCCATCGATCAGCCGTTGCGGAACAGAAAGCTGTAGGCGTTGAGGGCGGGCACGCCGCCGAGGTGGGCGTACAGCACGCGCGAGCCGGCGGGGAATTCGCCGTTGCGCACCATGTCAATCATCCCGTGCATCGATTTGCCTTCGTACACCGGGTCGGTCAGCATGCCTTCCTGGCGAGCGCACAGGCGGATGGCCTCCAGCGTGCCCTCGTTGGGCAGGCCGTACTCGGGGCCGCCGTAGCGGGTGTCCAGCACCACGTCTTCGGCCGTGATCTCCTGGCCCAGCTCGACCAGCTTGGCGGTGTTCTGGGCGATGCGCAGCACCTGGGCATGGGTTTGCTCAGGCTTGGCCGAGGCGTCGATGCCGATCACGCGGCGTGCCCGGCCGTCGGCGGCAAAGCCCACCACCATGCCGGCCTGGGTGCTGCCGGTGACCGAGCAGACCACGATGTAGTCGAACTTGAAGCCCAGTTCGGCTTCCTGGGCACGCACTTCTTCGGCAAAGGCCACAAAGCCCAGGCCGCCGTAGGGGTGCTCGGAGCAGCCTGCGGGCACCGGGAAGGGCTTGCCGCCGGCGCGGCGCACGTCTTCCATGGCCTGCTCCCAGCTGGGGCGGATGCCGATGTCAAAGCCGGCATCGTCCATGCGCACGTCGGCGCCCATGATGCGCGACATCTCGATGTTGCCCACCCGGTCGTACACCGCGTCGCTGTAGTTGACCCAGTTTTCCTGCACCAGCACGCACTTCATGCCCAGGTGCGCCGCCACGGCCGCCACCTGGCGGGTCTGGTTCGACTGGATGCCGCCGATGGACACCAGGGTGTCGTAGCCGCCGGCAATCGCCTCCGGGATCAGGTATTCGAGCTTGCGCGTCTTGTTGCCGCCGAAGGCCAGGCCGCTGTTGCAGTCCTCGCGCTTGGCGTACAGCTCGACCTTGCCGCCCAGGTGGGCGCTCAGGCGCTTCAGGGGCTGGATCGGGCTGGGGCCGAAGGTCAGGGGATAGCGGGGGAATTTCTGCAGGTTCATGGTTTTCTCACGGGGTTGAAGGGTGGCGACCCAGGCCTCGAAGCTGGCGAACAGGCTAGGCATCGACACACCTTTCATCGGCTGGGTTGGTGTGACAATGTTATGAAATTGATGGATTAACAGGATTGCGAAATAAATCTGATAATTGGCCAGATGATTTGCATTCTTGAATCTGTTGATTCAAATATTTCTTGAAATCAAATATGACTGCAACAAAAGTTCGTCCAAAGAATGCGCTTGAAACGCCCGCCTCCAGCCCGGTGAACAGCGAGCTGGACCGCACCGATCGCGCCTTGCTCAAGCTGCTGCAGCGCGATGCCTCGCTGTCGAACGTGGCCCTGGCCGAGAAGGTGCACCTGAGCCCGCCCGCCTGCCTGCGCCGGGTCGAGCGCCTGCGCCAGGCCGGCTACATCCAGCGCACGGTGGCCTTGCTCAACCCCCAGGCGCTGGGGGCCGGCATGGTGGTGCTGATCGGGGTGGTGCTGGACCGCTCCACGCCCGAATCCTTCGAGGCCTTCGAGAAGGCGGCCGCCAAGATCTCGGGCTGCATGGAGTGCCATGTGGTCACCGGCGAGTTCGACTACTTCCTGCTGGTGCGCACGCGCAACAGCGAGACCTTCAACCAGTTGCACGCCGAGCAACTGCTGTACCTGCCCGGGGTGCGGCAGATCCGCTCGTTCATGGGGCTCAAGCAGGTGCTGTCGACCACCCAGCTGCCCCTGTCTTGAAGAATGGCGGGCATTCCCGGCTTTCTTTGGCCGATGCGGCGGGTGCCGGGCCTTTAGCATCGGGTGCGATGACAAGCGTTAAAAGGTGTGTGAGCATGAAGCCAAGCTGTTGGACCCCTCTGGTGCTGGGTACGGCCCTGCTGGCCAGCGGCTGCAGTTCGCTGGACGTGCCGCGCGCCGACAACTACCCGATCAGCAGCCAGAAAAAAGCCCGCTCGGTGCACCACTGGGATGTGCTGGCCGACGACTCGGCACGCCGGATTGCCGACAAGATCCGCAGCTACCCCATGGCCTTGCCGGCGGTGTATGTGGTGCCTGCGGCCCCGGGCTCGTTCAACCAGAGCTTTCGCGAGTTGCTGCTGACCCGGCTGGTGGACCATGGCGCCATCGTGTCGCGCCAACCCGGGCCATTGGTGGTGCGCTTTGAAACCCAGTTGATCGAACACCCCAGCGGGGTGGAGAACCAGAGCCCGATGCCCGCCCTGGGCCTGGCCGCGGGCATCTCGGTGGTGCGCGACCTGTATGCCTATGACCACGTGACCGGCAACTACGTGGGCAGCCTGTTGACGCTGGGGGCGATCACCGATCTGTCGCGCCGCTGGCGTGACGGCACGGCCGCCGGCGGCCCCACCCGCACCGAGGTGCTGATCACCACCTCCCTGGAGCGCGAGGACACCTTTCTGGCCCGCACGTCCGACGTCTATTACATCGATGGTGAAGACGGCGGCCTGTATGTGCCCAAGCCGATCAAGGCGGCCGATGCCGGCCCGCCCCCGGTGGCCACACGCAACTGGAAGGTGGTGGGCCCATGACGCAGGCTCGACGTCGCCAGGTGCTTGGCCTGGCCGCGGCGGGTGTGGCCGCCCTGGGCCTGGCGGCCTGCTCATCCACCCCGCCGGTGGACGAGAACGTGCGCACCGACCTGATCGACGTCAACTACAAGGCGGCCGATGCCCTGGTGGCCGGGCTGCAACTGGACCGCAAGCAGCCTTTGCTGGTGGCCACCTTTGTGAACCTCGAGGTGCTGACCGAGTCCTCGCGGCTGGGGCGGCTGTTCTCCGAGCTGGTGGGCGGGCGCC
Organism: Curvibacter gracilis ATCC BAA-807; assembly: GCF_000518645.1. Lineage (GTDB taxonomy): Bacteria > Pseudomonadota > Gammaproteobacteria > Burkholderiales > Burkholderiaceae_C > Curvibacter > Curvibacter gracilis. The sequence continues at coordinate 59,916 of NZ_JADZ01000026.1, forward strand.
TGGCCCAGCGCGGCTACGCGGTGAAAGAACTCAAGCTGCGCGACAACCTGTTCATGAAAGCCTCGCAAGGCGCGCTGCTGCTGTCACGCGAGGTGCAGGACATCAGCCAGACCCAGTCGGCCCAGGCCGTCATCGTGGGCACCTACACCTCGTCGGGCAAGATGCTCTACCTCAGTGTGAAGCTGGTGGTGCCCGAGGGCAATGTGGTGCTGGCCGCCCATGACTACGCCATGCCCATCGACGCCAACATCAAGGGCCTGCTGAAATAGACCGTACCTCGGCCCCAAGACAAAACGCCCCGCGGCGCGAGCCGGCGGGGCGTTTTGTCGAAATGAAGGGCCATCAGGCCCCTTTCTGAATTCAGTCAGCCTTCAACGAAGAGGTCAGCCCGCCGCCGGGCCGCCCCAAGGCGGGCTGGGCCCCCTTTGGGGGGCAGGGAGTGACACGAAGTGCACGACCGTGGGGGCCATATTTCAATGCACCATGAGCGCGCCGCTGGCCTTGCTCTTGCCGGCGCGTGCGGGCGGATTGCACAAGCCGCACAGGAAGTGGCGTGCGTTCTCGTAGGGCTCGGTGACGAACTTGCCGCTGCAGCGCGAGCAACTGGTCATGGTGAGCATGTCGGCGTCGACGAACTTGACCAGGCGCCAGGCGCGGGTGAAGGACAGCAGGGGCTCGATCTCGGCGGCCTGGACCTGCTCGTTGTACAGGCGCCAGGCCTTGGTGAGCAGGTCGATGCTGTCCATGTCGGCGGCCTTGGACAGGTACTCGTAGATGTTCAGGAACAGCGAGGAGTGGATGTTCTCTTGCCAGGTGAGGAACCAGTCGGTGGAGAAGGGCAGCTGGCCCTTGGAGGGGGACTTGCCGGCGATCTCTTTGTACAGGCGGATGAGGCGCTCGTAGGAGAGGGTGGTTTCGGACTCGAGCACCTGCATGCGGGCGCCCATGCGGATGAGCATGGCGGCGCGCTCGATCTGGCGCGACTCATTGAGCACGCTCTTGGCGGGGGCCTTGGCGGCGGCGGCGGGAGCTACGGAAGCTGCGGTGCTGGGCTCGACGGCGGTGGCGATAGAGGTGCTCATGGGGGTCTCCAAACAAACTCAAACTTCAAAAGAGGGCGGCGATCCAGCCGCCGCCGGGCCGCCCCAAGGCGGCTGGGGCCCCCTTTGGGGGGCAGCGACCACACGCAGTGAGGGAGCGTGGGGGCTCACAAGATCTCAGCCAGGCGGCCGGCCATCAAGATGTTGGCGTGCAGCTTGTTGGTGGCTTCGTTGCCGACCTTTTGCTGGGTGTTGTGGTTGGTGAGCAGGCTCCAGACGAGTTCGTCGTCGACGCGGAAGCGTGCCAGCAAGGTGTTGCGCGAGGCGAGCTTCATGACCTGGGAGGGGGAGAGTGCGGAGAGGATGTCGGCGGACTCTTCGTTGAGGCCGAGGCGGAAGATGGCTTCGGCCTTGTCCAGGCGGATGAGGGACTGGGCCAGCATCAGGTAGGTGAGGTTGGCTTCGCGGATCTCGGCAAGCATTTGTTCGCTGGTCATGGTCAAACTCCTTTGTACGGAGCCGCTGTCGCTGCCTCATGCAGGGTTTCGCGATCCGTTGAAATGGATTGTGAAGATCCCGTAAAAGAAAATTAAGTCAGGTAACGGATGTGTGCTTTGTCTGGTTTTTTACCTGGCTTGTCAGGTTTTTTCTGACATGGCACGCAGGGACAGCTGGCCCCGCCATTGGAGCGGACCTGCTGCGAGGCGATGCCAAAAAAAACCGGCCACAAGGGCCGGTTTTCTGAGGATTGCCAAAAATAAATCGCTTTTTTTTCAGCCTTTGGCCATGGGGCGTTGCAAATCGCTGCACCACTCGCTCCAGCTGCCGGCAAAAAGGCCGGTGGCGCCCAGGCCGGCCACTTCCATGGCCAGCAGGTTGGGCAGGGCGGTGACGCCGCTGCCGCAGTGGTGCACCACGGTGGCCGGGGCACGCCCGGCCAGCAGGCCTTCGAAGGCCGTGCGCAACTCGGCGGCCGGCTTGAAGCGCCCTTCGGGCGTGAGGTTGTCGGTGAAGGGGCGGTTCAGGGCGCCCGGGATGTGGCCCGCCACCGGGTCCAGGGGCTCGACCTCGCCCTTGAAGCGCGGTGTGGCGCGAGCGTCGATCAAGGTCTGCTCGGGGTGCCCCAGGGCCTGCAGCACCTCGGCGGCGGTGACCAGGCGGCGCAGGGGCGCGCGCAGCACGAAGTTGCCAGCAGGCAGGGCTGCAGCCGGGCCTGCCTCGACGGCGCCGCCCTGGGCCTGCCAGGCCGCCAGACCGCCATCGAGCACGGCCACGGCGCCGTGGCCGGCCCATTGAAGCATCCACCACAGGCGGGCGGCGTAGCTGTTGTTGCTGCGGTCGTACACGACCACCTGCATGTTCTGGTTCAGGCCCACCCCGGCCAGCCAGGCGGCAAAGTGCTCGCGCGTGGGCAGGGGGTGGCGCCCACCCGAGGCGGTGGGGCTGGCATCGTGCACGCTCAGGTGCAGATCCAAGTCGGCGTGCAGCGCACCCGGGATGTGGGCCTGGGCGAATTGGGCCCGGCCGGCCTCTGGCTGGGCCAGATCGAAACTGCAATCGAACACCAGCAGAGGGTGGCCCTGGGCTTGCAACTGTTGAAGCTGTGCGGCGGAAATGAGGGTGGAGTACATGGCTGCTGAGGCGGACCTGGAACGCAATGAGGCTGTGATCGTATAGCGAAAAGCCTTGCGCCACAGAGGCCTCAGGCCGGAGGCCAGCTCGGTCGCGGGCGGAAGCGGCGTGTGTTTTCGCTGGGGGCGGGTGCCTGGCTGTTGAGCCAGCTGTCCTGTGCGCTGGGCGGGCCCTCCGCACTGTCCTCGGTGTCGGGCGTGGGGCGCTCCTGGCTGAGCCAGCTCAGGCGCCAGATCAGGCCCATGGTGACCAGGGCCAGCAGGGCGCTCAGCGCCATGATCCATTCGCTCCAGGGCGGCAGCACGCTGGGTTCGGACAGGGGCTTGCCGGTGGCACCCCCCCGGCGTGGCGCCTGGGCGGCCGGGCAGTCCGTGCGGTGAGGGGGCGGCTGGGTCGGGTCGGCCGAGGGGCTGGGTCTGCAGCGCGTGTCGGCCTTGAGGGGGGCGGCGGTCGTGCGGCCGGGGGCGGAGCTGCGCCGCACTTTGCCGGGGTCGGCTCCGGGCGCTGTGCTGGGTGATGTGTTGGGTGAGGTTCCGGGTGATGTGGCCAGGGCCACAGGCTCTTCGCAGCCGCGCCAGTCGGGTTCGACTTCGCCGGACTCGGAGGCTTCAGCGGGGTGGGCATCCTGCAGGCGATTGGGGCAGAGGCTGGCCTGGACCAACTGGCCCGGGCGTGCGGGCAGCGGGCCGCCGAGTTGGTTGCCCTCGACCTGCAGGCGTCTGAGTTGTTGCAGCGCAGACAGATCGGGCAGGGGGCCTGTGAAGAGGTTGTAGGCCAGGTTCAGTTGGCTCAGCTGGGGCAGGTCCAGCACCCGCGGCAAGGGCCCCGACAGCTGGTTGTGGTTGAGTGCCAGCACCGACAAGGCCGGCAGGTTGCGCAAGGGTGGCAGCGGGCCCGAGAGTTGATTGCCGGTGGCGCTCAGGGTGTGGAGCTGGAGCAGGCCGGAGGGGTTGGGCAGCGGGCCCTGGAAGTGATTCCAGTCGGCCAGGAAGGTGGTGAGCTGGCTCAGCGGACCCAGCTCTGGCAGGGGGCCGCTGAACTGGTTGAAGCTGAGGTCAAGCGCCTGCAGGGCGCTGAGGGGGCTCAGGGCAGGCAGTGGCCCGCTGAGCTGGTTGTGGTTGAGGCGCAGGTTCTGCAGTGCGGGCAGACCCGACAGCTCGTGCAACGGGCCTGTCAGCAGGTTGTTGCTCAACACCAGGCTTTGCAGCCTGGGCAGGCGCAAGGGGGCTGGCAAGGGGCCGCTGAACTGGTTGAAGCTCAGGTTCAACTGGGTCAGGGCCGGCAGGGCGTTGAGGCGCGGCAAGGGCCCGGCCAGGCCCAGGTTGCCGCGCAGGTCCAGCGACTCCAGGGTGTCGAGGGCGGTGAAGGAGTCGGGCAGGGCCCCTTGCAGGCGGTTGCCCGGCAGGTGCAGGCCGATCACCGCCTGGCCGTCGGCCCTGCAGCTCACGCCTTGCCAGCGTTGCTGGCAGGGATCGCCCTGCAACCAGTTGGCAGCCTGGCGCCAGAGTGGACCCTGGGTCGCCTGGTAGAGCTCGATCAGTGCCTGTTTCTGCTGCACGGGCAATGCTGCCTGGGCCGTGCTGCAAGCCCAGACCAGCAGGCCATACAGCATCTGGCGCGCCGGGCGCGGCGTCTGCTGCGGCGCACCGCGCTGCGTCATGGCACGAGGATTCTTGGGGGGGGCGGCGGCGGGAACGGGTCGAGCAAGAGGGCGAGTAAGGGGGCGAGCAAGGGCGTGTGGAAGGGGGCGATGTCCGGGCTCCGGCGTCAGGCCGGCCAGGCCTCTGCGCTGGGAGGGGGTCGGGTCTGGCGTACCGCTGGCAGTGCGGCAGGTCTTGGGCCTTGGGTTCATGTCCGAGAGGTATGCGGCTCGGTGGCCGTCTGGGCATCGGGGGTGAACAAGGTAGCGCCAAAAATCGACTTTTTAGATGTAAGTGCTGTAAGTGGTTTGTGTGCCGTGAAAGTTAGGTACGGATTTGTTGTTGCACCAGCCCATGAACTGGGGCCGGGCACCGGCCATCGGGTTCAGTGCTCTTCTGCAGGGGCGTTCGGAGCGGCTTTGCCGCGCAGCACGGTGGCGCCGATGCCGCTGCCCACGATGAGCGCCATGCCGGCCCAGGCCACCAGGGGCAGGTGGTCGCCGAACAGCAGCACGCTGTAGAGGCCGGCGAAGACGATGCCGGAGTACTGCAGGTTGGCCACCACCAGCGTGCCGCGCTGGTTTCTGGCGGTGGCGTAGGCGCGGGTCATGCACAGCTGGCCCAGCGAGGCCAGCACCCCGATGGGCAGCAGCCACAGCGCGCCCGGAAAGCTCAGGGGTGAGGCCCCGGCCACGCCCATGCCCAGGCCCCCGGCCAGCGCCGAGCCGACGGCGAAATAGAACACGGTGCGGGTCTCGGGCTCGCCGATGCGCGACAGCGCCATGACCTGCATGTAGGCAAAGGCGGCACACATGCCCGACAGCAGGCCGATCAGGGCGGCAAACATCTGGTCGCCCTGCAGCGAGGGGCGCAGCATCATGACCACGCCGGCAAAGCCGGCCAGCACGGTGAGCACCAGCGGGCCTTGCAGCATGGGGCGCGATTCGGTGGCCGAGGGGCGCCAGGACATCAAGGCGCCACCGACCAGAAAGGCCGCCACCCAGACGCTGCTCATGTAGTTGAGGGTCATGGCCGTGGCCAGGGGCAGGTGCCCGATGGCATAGAACCAGGCCCCCAGCGAGGTCACGCCGACCAGGCTGCGCCAGGCGTGCATCAAGGGGTAGCGGGTGCGCAGGCTGATGCCGCTGTAGCGGGCCAGGGCCCACATGAAGAAGATGCCCAGCAGGCCCCGGTAGAACACCAGTTCGGCGGCGTTGAACTGACTGGATGCGATCTTGACGCACACCCCCATGGAGGCAAAGAAGAACGCCGCCACCACCATCCACATCGCCTGCATCGGGTTCGCTTTCGAGAGTTGTCCGGGCGCGGGCCCGGTGGGCCTTTGTCCAAAACGTACGATGTTACGAAAAAAAAGCGACCCGTGGGTCGCTTGTGTGTCAACGCTGGGCTGGGCCTCAGTACCGAGCGCCCTGGGCGCCCATGGTCTTGCGATACCACTCGTGGAAGTGCTGCATGCCGTCTTCCATCGGGCTTTGATAAGGGCCGACTTCGTTGTCGCCGCGGGCCAGCAGGGCACGGCGGCCGGCGTCCATGCGTTCGCCGATCTCGTCGTCCTCGATGCAGGTCTCCATGTAGGCGGCCTGCTGGGCCTCGACAAATTCACGTTCGAAGGCGGTGATCTCTTCGGGGTAGTAGAACTCCACCATGTTGAGGGTCTTCTGCGGGCTGATGGGGTGCAGGGTGGACACGGTCAGCACGTGCGGATACCACTCGACCATGATGTGCGGGTAGTAGGTCAGCCAGATGGCGCCACGCTCGGGCAGCTTGCCCTCGCGGTACTTGAGCAGCACCTCGTGCCAGCGCTGGTACACGCTGGAGCCGGGTCGGTTGAAGCCGCCCGACACGCCCACGGTCTGCACCGAGTAATGCTCCTTGAACTCCCACTGCAGGTCGTCGCAGGTGACGAACTGGCCCAGGCCGGGGTGGAAGGGGCCGACGTGGTAGTCCTCGAGGTAGACCTCGATGAAGGTCTTCCAGTTGTAGTTGCACTCGTGCAGTTCGACGCGGTCGAGCGAGAAGCCCGTGAAGTCGAGCTCGGCACGAGGGCCCATGTGGGCCAGATCGGCCTCGATGTCGCGGCCGTTGTCTTCAAACAGCAGGCCGTTCCACTCGCGCAACTTGTAGTTGTTGAGGTTCAGGCAGGGGTCGTGCGCAAAGTGGGGGGCGCCCAGCAGTTCGCCGCTGGCCTTGTAGGTCCAGCGGTGCAGGGGGCACACGATGTTGCCGCCGGCACTGCCCGGGGCGGTGTCGTGCAGCGAGCCGCGGTCCTTGAGCATGATGGCCTGGCGGTGCCGGCACACGTTGGAGACCAGCTCGATGCCGGTCGGGGTGTGCACCAGCGCACGGCCGCCGTTTTCCTGCGGCAAGGCATGGTAGTCGCCCACATTGGGCACGCTCAGACGGTGCCCCACATAACGGGGCCCGCGCTGGAAGATGATGTCCATCTCGCGCTGGAACAGCGCATCGTCAAAATAGCTTGAAACTGGTAGTTGGCTTGCGGCCTGCTGCAGTTGAAGACTTAAATCAGACATGGGTGACCTGACCTAAAGACTCCCCACAGGGAGGTAAAAGCGCGCCGGGGCATTTGGCCAGGGGCCAGGCCACGGGCTGAAGCGCGGTGGTGGGAACCGGCATTGCCGGCGAGGGGAACCGCGGATTGTACCCTGGGGGTGCTCAGTTCGCCAATCGCGCTCCGTCGGCGTACGGCTTTCCTGACCCAGCGCAAAGGCGGCGTCCTGAACACTCTCGGACCACCATGGCGTGACATGCACCTTCATGGCGCAGGCCTGCAGCACTGGCGGGGGCTGACACCGCCTAGAATTCAGGGTTTGCCCGTTAATGCTCTCTGACATGCCTCCAGCCTTTCTTCAGACGGTCCTGCCTGTTTTGCCCTTGCATCGTTCGTTGGCTTTCGAGGGCGCGTGGTCATGGCCTGGACGGGAACATGTGCTGGATGGTGAAGAATTCAAACAGGGGGAGCAGGCATGACTGCTGCGGTGTCGACGGTGGAGTGGGATGTTCGAGCCTGGAGCCAGGCTCACCTGGCGCGTGTCGAGCAGGCTTTGGGCGATTGGGTGGGGCGGGACGCGCCGGCCAACCTGGGCGATGCCATGCGCTATGCCGTGCTCGATGGTGGCAAGCGCCTGCGGCCCCTGCTGGTGCTGGCGGCCCAGGAGGCCGTGCAAGGCTTGCCGGCCGCCGGTCTGCGGGCGGCCTGCTCGGTGGAGCTGATCCACGCCTACTCCCTGGTGCACGACGACATGCCTTGCATGGACAACGACGTGCTGCGCCGTGGCAAGCCCACGGTCCATGTGCAGTATGGCGAGGCCGGTGCCTTGCTGGCCGGCGACGCGCTGCAGGCGCTGGCCTTTGAATTGCTGACCCCGGATGACGGCAGCGTGCCCGATGCCATGCAGGCGGTGCTGTGCCGTCTGCTGGCCCGGGCGGCCGGCAGCGAGGGCATGGCCGGCGGGCAGGCGATCGACCTGGCCAGCGTGGGCAAAGCCCTGGACGAGGCCAGCCTGCGCCGCATGCACCGCCTCAAGACCGGGGCCCTGCTGCAGGGCAGCGTGCTGATGGGCGCGGCCTGCGGGCCCTGCCCGCCGCATGCGCTGCAGGCTTTGCGCCGCTATGGCGCCGCCATGGGTCTGGCCTTCCAGGTGGTGGACGATATCCTCGACGTGGTCGCCGATTCGGCCACGCTGGGCAAGACGGCCGGCAAGGATGCCGCCCAGGACAAGCCCACCTATGTCTCGCTGCTGGGCCTGGAGCCCTCGCGTGCCTACGCCGCCCAGTTGCTGCAGGAGGCGCTGGCGGCATTGGCAGACAGCGGCCTGCCCGACACGCAGGCGCTGGCGGCGCTGGCCAACATGGTGGTGAACCGCTCCAACTGAATCAACACGAGTTGCCCCATGGGCCCTGGTGATGGACACCCGGGCAACTCGAACAACGAATAGCAATCCGCGATGCAATCCACGAGCTACCCCCTGCTGCAGAAGGTGAACGATCCGGCCGATCTCCGGCGGTTGACGCGCAGCGAGCTCAAGCAGCTCAGCGATGAGCTGCGGGCCTATGTGATCGACAGTGTGTCCAAGACGGGCGGGCATCTCAGCTCCAACCTGGGCACGGTCGAACTCACGGTGGCTCTGCATGCGGTGTTCAACACCCCGCAAGACCGGCTGGTGTGGGATGTGGGCCACCAGACCTACCCGCACAAGATCCTGACGGGTCGACGTGATCGCATGGCCTCGCTGCGCCAACTGGGGGGCTTGTCGGGCTTTCCGCAGCGCGCCGAGAGCGAGTACGACACCTTTGGCACGGCGCACTCCTCGACCAGCATCTCGGCAGCCCTGGGCATGGCGATTGCCGCACGGCAAAAGGGCGAAGACCGGCATTCGGTGGCCATCATCGGCGACGGAGCCATGAGCGCGGGCATGGCGTTTGAGGCCCTGAACAACGCCGGTGTGCAGCACGACTGCAAGCTGCTGGTGATCCTGAACGACAACGACATGTCGATCAGCCCGCCCGTGGGGGCCCTCAACCGCTACCTGGCCCAGCTCATGAGCGGGCAGTTCTATGCGGCCGCCAAAGAGGTGGGCAAATCGGTGCTCAAGCCGCTGCCGCCCTTGTTCGAACTGGCCAAGCGCCTCGAAGAACAGGCCAAGGGCATGGTGGTGCCGGCCACCTTGTTCGAGAAGTTCGGCTTCAATTACGTGGGCCCCATCGATGGCCACGACCTGGACTCGCTGATCCCCACGCTGGAGAACCTGCGTCACCTGCGCGGCCCGCAGTTCCTGCACGTGGTCACCAAGAAGGGCCAGGGCTACAAGCTGGCCGAGGCCGACCCGGTGGCCTACCATGGCCCGGGCAAGTTCGACCCGGCCGTGGGCCTGCAAAAGCCCAGCACGCCGCCCAAGACCACCTTCACCCAGGTCTTCGGCCAGTGGCTGTGCGACATGGCCGCCGCCGACACCCGCCTGGTGGGCATCACCCCCGCCATGCGCGAGGGCTCGGGCATGGTCGAGTTCGAGAAGCGCTTCCCGGGCCGTTACCACGACGTGGGCATTGCCGAGCAGCATGCCGTCACCTTCGCTGCCGGCCTGGCCTGCGAGGGCCTGAAGCCTGTGGTGGCGATCTACTCCACCTTTTTGCAGCGGGCCTATGACCAGTTGATCCACGACGTGGCCCTGCAGAACCTGCCCGTGGTGTTCGCACTGGACCGCGCCGGCCTGGTGGGCGCCGACGGGGCCACCCATGCGGGGGCGTACGACATCCCTTTCCTGCGCTGCATTCCCCAGGTCAGCGTGGCCTGCCCGGCCGATGAAGCCGAGTGCCGCCAGCTGCTGACCACGGCCTACGGACAGAACCACCCGGTCGCGGTGCGCTACCCGCGTGGCGCCGGCGTGGGCACGGTGCCTGCCAGCGATCTGCAGGCGCTGCCTTTCGGCAAGGGTGAGCTGCGCCGGCAGGGGCAGCGCATCGCCATCCTGGCCTTCGGCACCTTGCTGTACCCCGCGCTTGAAGCGGCCGAAGCCCTGGACGCCACCGTGGTCAACATGCGCTGGGCCAAGCCCCTGGACACCGACTTGCTGCTGCAGGTGGCGCGCAGCCACGAGGCCCTGGTGACCGTGGAAGAGGGCGCCATCATGGGCGGGGCCGGTTCGGCCGTGCTGGAGGCGCTGCAGGCGGCCGGCGTGGTGCGCCCCGTGTTGCAACTGGGTCTGCGGGACGAGTTCATCGAACACGGCGACCCGGCCAAGCTGCTCAGCCTGCAGGGGCTGGATGCTGCCGGCATCCGACAGGCCATTGAACGCCGCTACGTGCTGCAGCCCGATCAGAACTGATCCGATCGCGTGCAGGGTGGGGGTGGGGTGTCACCCAATTCCTTGCAAAACCCTGAAGCCTTGCGCAGGCAGAGCCTGATCGCAGGGTAAACCCGTGCCAGGGGGGCGTGAGCGCTTTCTACAATCCAGACTCCTCATTGCAGGACCGTCTGTCGCGCGCGGCAGTGGCCTGCGGGTTTTTCACACAGTTCGGAGTCAAAACCAAATGGATCGTCGTTCAATCCTCAAAAACGCAGGCATCGCAGGCGTTCTGGCCGCTGGTGCCGCCCCCGCCGTGCACGCCCAGGCGGCCGTGCGCTGGCGTCTGGCCTCCAGCTTCCCCAAGTCGCTGGACACGATCTATGGCGCCGCCGAAGTGTTCGCCAAGAAGGTCAAGGAACTGTCGGGTGGCAAGTTCGAGATCTCGGTGCATGCCGGTGGTGAGCTGATGCCCCCGCTGGGCGTGGTCGATGGCGTGCAGCAGGGTTCGGTCGAGATGTGCCACACCGTGCCGTACTACTACTTCGGCAAGAACGAAGCCTTCGCGATCGGCGCGGCCATCCCCTTCGGCATGAACTCGCGTCAAATGACCTCGTGGATGATGCACGGCAACGGCCGCAAGCTCATGAACGAGTTCTACGCCAAGTACAACATCGTGAGCTTCGCCGGCGGCAACACGGGCGCCCAGATGGGTGGCTGGTTCCGCAAGGAGATCAAGACCCCGGCCGACATCAAGGGCCTGAAGTTCCGCATCGGCGGCTTTGCCGGCCGTGTGATCGAACGCATGGGTGGCGTGCCCCAGAACATCCCTGGCGGTGAGATCTACCAGGCCCTCGAAAAAGGCACCATCGACGCCGCCGAGTGGGTGGGTCCGTACGATGACCAGAAGCTGGGCTTCAACAAGGTGGCCCCGTATTACTACTACCCCGGCTGGTGGGAAGGCGGCCCCGAGGTCGACTTCTTCATCAACAACAAGGCCCTGGACGCCCTGTCGGCCGAAAACAAGGCCATCATCGAAGCCGCCTCGGCCTATGCCCACGTCGACATGCAGGCCAAGTACGACGCCCTGAACCCCACCGCGCTGAAGCAACTGGTGGGTGCCAAGACCAAGGTCGTGTCCTTCCCCAAGGAAGTGCTGCAGGCCTCGTTCGATGCCTCCATGACCATCTATTCCGAACTCGAGGCCAAGAACCCCGACTGGAAGAAGATCTACTCCGACTACCGTGCTTTCCAGAAGGACCAGATCCTCTGGTTCCGCTTCGCCGAAGCGCGCTTCGACAGCTTCATGCAGACCGCCAAGCTGTAAAGCGCAAGGTGCCGGCCCGGCTGGCATCCCGCATGCAGAACGCACCCTCGGGTGCGTTTTTTTTTGATCAGCTCCGACGGGTCACATGCGGCGGAACTCGGCCAGTTCACGCAGCAGGCGTTCGAACTCGCTGCGCAGCTCAGGCGAGGCTGCGTAGAACACCGCGAACTTGCCACCCAGCGTGCGCACGTAGAGCCGGGGGGCGATCAGCCACTCCAGCCCGCGCACGCGGATCAGCTTGCCATAGGCCAGGTCGGCCAGCGGCATCACCTTGTCACCCACCCAGCGCTGGCGCAACTCGGTGCTGTCGAGTCGGGTGCGGCTGACCACGATGAACCAGGCCGTGCAGCTGATCATGGCCTGGGCCGCCAGAAACCACAGGCCGGCCGAGCGGCTGTGCAGCACCGGCTGGTCCTGCCACCACAGCTGGGCCAGCCAGAGCCCGCAACCCACGGTGACGAGCAAGGCCAGGGCCTTGACCAGACGCGGGAAGGCGGGCCCTTCCACCGCCCCACCGGCAGGCTGGAAACAAAAGGGCGGGGGCCCCATGCGGGGCAGCTCGGGCGGCGTGTCCGTGGCGGGCAGGGGCTGGGATTGAGGCGTCAGGTCGCTCATGCATCGGTCCAAGAAAAAGCCCCTGACGGGCAGGGGCTGTGGGGAGAGTCGTCGGGGCTTACTTGCTTTCGGCCGGCTTGTCGGTCGAGGGCTTGAACAGCTCCTCCATCTTCTTCTGCTCGGCATCGGCATCTTCGGCCGAGGGGTCGTCGGCTTCGGGCGGCGGGGCATCGATCTGCACCTTGTTGACGTCGATCACGGCCTCCTTGGGGATGAACATCGTGACGGTCTGCGGCACGAAGATCACCACGGCCACCAGGATCAGCTGCATCACCACCCAGGGGATCGAGCCCATGTAGATGTCGGCCGACTTGATGGGCGCCTTGATCCGGCCTTCCTTGAACAGCGTGTCGGCAATGCCGCGCAGGTAGAACAGCGCAAAGCCGAAGGGCGGGTGCATGAAGCTGGTCTGCATGTTCACGCACAGCAGCACACCGAACCACACCAGGTCGATGCCGAGCTTGTCGGCCACCGGGCCCAGCATGGGCAGGATGATGAAGGCGATCTCGAAGAAGTCGAGGAAGAAGGCCAGGAAGAAGATGAACACGTTCACGGCGATCAGGAAGCCGGTCTGGCCGCCTGGCAGGCCGCTGAGCATGTGCTCGACCCACTTGGCGCCGTCCACGCCCTGGAACACCATCGAGAAGACGCGCGCGCCGATCAGGATGAACACCACCATGGCCGTGAGGCGCATGGTGCCTTGCATGGCCTCCCAGATCAGGCCGCGGCTCAGGCGCTTGTGCATGGCGGCCAGCACCATGGCCCCCACCACGCCCATGGCGCCGGCTTCGGTCGGTGTGGCGATGGCGGTGTCGATGCCGGGCAGGCCACCCATCGAACCCAGCACGGCGAAGATCAGCACGGCCGAGGGGATGATGCCGCGCAGGCACTTGGCCCACAGCGCCCAGCCCACCAGGGTGCGGGCCTCCTTGGGTACACCGGGCACGTACGAGGGCTTGATCACGCCCAGTGCAAAGGTGTAGCCCGCAAAGATCAGCACTTGCAGGATGGAGGGGCCCCAGGCGCCCTTGTACATGTCGCCCACCGAGCGGCCGAGCTGGTCGGCCATCACGATCAGCACCAGCGACGGCGGCACCAGCTGCGTGATGGTGCCCGAGGCGGCCAGCACGCCGGTGGCGTAACGCATGTTGTAGCCGTAGCGGATCATCACGGGCAGCGAGATCAGCGCCATGGCGATCACCTGGCCAGCCACGGTGCCGGTGATGGCACCCAGGATGAAGCCGACGATGATCACCGAGTAGCCCAGCCCGCCCTTGACGGGGCCGAACAGCTGGCCCATCGAGTCAAGCATGTCTTCGGCCAGGCCGCACTTCTCGAGCAGCGCACCCATGAAGGTGAAGAAGGGAATGGCCAGCAAGAGGTCGTTCGACAGGATGCCGAACATGTTGAGCGGCAGGTTCGACAGGTAGCTGGCCGGGAACCAGCCCTGGCTGATCGCGAAGAAGCCCGAGGCCAGGCCCAGAGCGGCCAGTGAGAACGCGACCGGGAAGCCGATCAGCATCACCAGCACCAGCCCCCCGAACATGAAGGGCGCGAAGTTTTCCATCTGCATTTTTGTGAGTCCTGAAATCCGGTGGTTGAGGGTGAGGGTGTCAGCGCGGGGCTGGCATCACTGCACCGGCTTTTCGTAACGGGTGTCCAGCTCGAGGTGACCGGTCAGGTAGGCCACGCGCTTGATCACCTCGGACAGGCCCTGCAGGAACATCAGGCCGAAACCTGTGGGCAGCAGCAGCATGGCGGGCCAGCGGATCAGGCCCCCGGCGTTGCCCGACATCTCGCCCGTCAGGTACATCTTCATGAACAGCGGCCAGCTCAGGTAGGCCAGCAGGCCCATCACCGGCAGCAGGAACACCACCAGGCCCAGCAGGTCGACCACCACCGGGCCCTTGCCGCGCAGCTTGCCGTACAGGATGTCGACACGCACGTGCTCGTTGAACTTGAGCACGGCGGGCGCGCCCAGCATCACGGTGGCGGCGAACAGGTACCACTGGATTTCGAGCCAGCCGTTCGAGCTGATGTCAAAACCGTAGCGGATGAAGGCATTGCCGGCTGAAATGAGGGCGGCGGACAGCACGGTCCAGGCGGCCACCTGCGACATGCGCACGCTGATCCAGTCCACCAGCGCAGAGAGTTTGAGTAAGATTGACACGTGGTGTCTCCAGTGATTTTTTGAACTGTTCCCCCCGCACCCCGTCGGGCGGGTGCACCAAGTCTGCAACCTTGGCGGGTGGGCAATGGTAGCGCCAGCTCACTGAAAAAACCCTGACTACCTGAGGCCGGGTTTCCCCCAGGATGGGCCGGGCCTGCCTGGGTTTGTACCCGAACCCATCACCGCCCCGACCGCCGTCAGGGGTCTGCAGCAAGGAGTATTTTTGTCGCCTGATCCCATTCACCTGATGGCCGCCGCGGTGTTCGCCATCGCGCTGGTCCATACCTTTGCTGCCAGCGCCATCGAACATCTGGCCCACCGCTACCCGCGCCACGCCGGCTTGCTGCACCTGTTGGGCGAGGTCGAGGTGGTGTTCGGCTTCTGGGCCTTCGTGCTGTTGGGCTTGATGGCTTTGGTGCAGGGCACGGCCAGTGCCGTGACCTATGCCGAGTCGCGCCAGTACACCGAGCCCCTGTTCGTGTTCGTGGTCATGGTGGTGGCCGCCTCGCGCCCGGTGCTGGAGGCCGTGACCTCGGTGCTGCAGGCCCTCAGTCGTGTGCTGCCGCTGCGCCGCCCGGTGGCCCAGGCCTGGCTGGTGCTGGCCGGGGTGCCCCTGTTGGGCTCCCTGATCACCGAGCCTGCCGCCATGACGATTGCCGCGCTCACCCTGGCCGGCACGGTGTTCCGGCCGGAGGTGCCGGTGCGGCACAAGTACGCGGCGCTCGGGGTGTTGTTCGTCAATGTCTCCATCGGCGGCACCCTCACCTCGTATGCGGCGCCTCCGGTGCTGATGGTGGCGGGCGCCTGGCAGTGGGATTCGGCCTTCATGCTGAGCCACTTCGGCTGGAAGGCCGCCGTGGCCGTGTTGCTCAACGCCACGGTGCTGGTGGCGGTCATCCAGGGCTCGCTGCAGGAACCCGAGGCGCCTCGCCTGCCGCGCGACCTCAGTGTGGCCGTGCCCTGGGTGGTGACGGCGGTGCACCTGGGCTTTCTGGCCGCGGTGGTGTTGATGGCCCACCATCCGGTGATCTTCATGGGGCTGTTCATGATGTTCCTGGGCTACACCCAGGCCTACAGCCGCTTCCAGTCGCCCCTGATCATCAAGGAGGGGCTGCTGGTGGGCTTCTTCTTGGCCGGTCTGGTGGTGTTGGGGGGCTTGCAGCAATGGTGGTTGCAGCCCTTGGTATCAGGCCTGTCGCCCACGGCGCTGTTTGTCGGTGCCACCGCCCTGACCGCCATCACCGACAACGCCGCACTCACCTACCTGGGCTCGCTGATCGAGGGTATTTCTGACAGCGCCAAATACATGCTGGTGGCCGGTGCCGTCACCGGTGGCGGCCTCACCGTGATCGCCAATGCCCCCAACCCGGCGGGGGTGGCCTTGCTGCGCAGCGGCTTCCCCGATGGTGCCATCAGCGCCGGCGGCCTGCTGCTGGGGGCGCTGGCACCGACCTTGGTGGCGGCCCTGGCGTTCTTTTTCCTCTGAAGCTGTGGCCTGACCCGCCACCCCGGCCATGCCTCACCCCACTCTGAACCCTTCGGCTGCCATCGATTCTCCCCAACTCTGGGCGGCCGGGCCCTCTTTGTTGTCGCTGGCGCTGATGGACGCCCGCAACCACACGCTGGCCCTGCTGGCGCGCTTTGAAGAGGCCGAGGACAGCGGGCACTGGCGCTGGCAGCCCGGTCCGGGGCAGGAGCCGCCACTTTGGCTGGCCGGGCATGCCGCCTGGTTTGCCGAATACTGGGTGGGGCGCAACACCCGGCGCTCCCTGGGCCCGGACTGCCCGCCCGATCCCTTGCGCCTGCCTTCGCTGGATCCGGCCGCCGATCGCTTGTGGGACCCGCACTGGCGCAGCCCGGCGCAGCGGGCGGCCGAAGCCCTGCCGCAGCGCGCTGCGGTGCGCGCCTGGCTGTTGAACACCCTGGAGGCGACGCTCGATCTGCTGGACCGGTTGCCCGAAGACGATCCCTCGCTGTATTTCTTTCGCCTGGCCCTGTTTCATGAAGACCTGATCGGCGAGCGCCTGATCCGCCTGGCCCAGGCCCAGGGCGTGCCGCTGGACCTGCCCGAACCCCCGGTGCTGGCGGCGCGCGACCCGCTGCTGATCCCGGCCACCCGCTGGACGCTGCCCCAGCGCAGCGGCGGCTTCCACCCCGAGGGCGAGCCCGGCCAGCTCAGCGTGGCCGTGCCCGAGTTCGAGATCGATGCCCAGGCGGTCAGTTGGGCGCAGTACATCGAGTTTGTCGACGATGGCGGCTACGACCAGGCCGAGCATTGGCAGCCCGAGGGCTGGGCCTGGCTGCAGGGCCAGGCGGGCCGCTCGGCCCCCCGCCATGTGGAACACATGGGGGTGGCGCGTCAGGGCAGCAGCGGCGCGGTGTTGCAAAACCGCTTCGGTCGCCGGGTGCGGCTGGCCGCGGCCCACCCGGTGGTGCATGTGAGCTGGTGGGAGGCCGACGCCTGGTGCCGCTGGGCCGGCCGGCGCCTGCCCGATGAGGTCGAATGGGATCTGGCCGCGCACACCGCAGCCCGCCGTGGCTGGCGCTGGGGCGAGGTGCACGAGTGGACCGCCACCCGCCTGCGCCCCTGGCCTGGTGCCCAGCCCGGCCCCTGGCGCGATTACGCCTGGCCGCTGATGGAGCAGGCCCGGGTGCAGCGCGGGCATTCGCTGGCCAGCCGGGCCCGCCTGCGCGACCCGGGCTGGCGCTGGTTCGGCCTGCCGCACGAAGACGATGCTTTTGTAGGCTTTCGTTCCTGCGCGGTCTGAGTGAGGTTGCTGGCGATCGGGCTCAGGCCAGGCGCACGGCAGCCGGCTGCTCGGCCACGCTTTCAGGCCGGGCCGCTTCGCCGGGCCGCAGCCGGATCACGGTCTGGGCCAGCTGGGCCACGTCCTGGGGGTCGTGGGTGACCAGCAGCACCGGGATGCGGATCTGCTCCAGCAGGCTTTGCAGCTCGTCGCGCAGGCGCCCGCGCAGCTCGGTGTCCAGGGCCGACAGCGGTTCGTCCAGCAGCAGCAGGCGTGGCTGCGCTGCCATGGCCCGGGCCAGGGCCACCCGCTGGCGTTGGCCGCCCGACAGGTGCCGGGGCCAGGCCTGGGCCAGCTCCTCCAGCTGAAAGCGGGCCAGCATCTCCTTGACCCGGTCTTCGGCCTGGGGGTTGCGCGGCTGGCCGGGCCGGCGCACGCCAAAGGCCACGTTCTGGCGCACCGTCATGTGCGGAAACAGCGCGTAGTCCTGGAACACATAGCCCACGCCGCGCTCGCGCGCGCTCAGGCGCAGCCCGCGCTGGCTGTCCTGCAGCACCTGGCCTTGCACATGCACATGGCCCGGCGCCTCGATCAGCCCCGCCACGGCCTGCAGTGTCATCGACTTGCCCACGCCCGAGGGCCCGAGCAAGGCCGTGCGCAGGCTGGGCGATGAAAACGCCACCCCCAGCGAGAAGTGCCGGCCCGGGGCATGGGCCTGCAGATGCAGCTGGATGTCCAGCACGGGCGGCAGGGCAGGGGAGGTCTGGGGTGTCGGCATGGGGGGTGTCATGGGCTCAGTGCCGGGTCTGCAGCAGCCGACCGGAGCCGACCAGGACGAACACACAGACGGCGGAAATCACGCCTGTGAGCCACAGCGCCTGGGCGTCGTTGCCGGCCTGCACGGCGTCGTAGACCGCGATCGACAGGGTCTGGGTCTTGCCCGGCAGGTTGCCGGCGATCATCAGCGTGGCGCCAAACTCACCCATGGCCCGGGCAAAGGTGAGCATCAGGCCGGCGGTGATGCCGCGCAGCGCCATGGGCAGGCTGATGCGCCAGAACACCTCCAGCTCGCCGGCGCCCAGGGTGCGGGCCGCCTGGGCCAGGCGCGGGTCGGTCTCCTCGAAGGCGGCGCGGGCGCCCTTGTAGATCAGGGGCAGCGACACCACCGCCGCGGCCAGCACGGCACCCTGCCAGGTGAACATCAGGTTGATGCCCAGCCATTGGTCCAGGTAGCGCCCCAGCAGCCCGTTGCGACCCACCAGCACGATCAGGTAGTAGCCCAGCACGGTGGGGGGCAGCACCATGGGCAGCATCAGCAGGGCGTCCAGCAAGGCATGGCCGACAAAGCGGCGCCTCGCCATCCACCAGGCCAGGCCCACGCCCAGCAGGCCACTGGCCAGCGTGGCCAGGCAGGCCACCTTCAGGGTCAGCCAGAGCGGGATCAGGGTCGATTCGGGCATGGGCAAAGTGGTTTGCGCTATTCCGCACTTGAATAGCGCATTTCGTGCCAGTTTAGCGTCCGCCGTGGATGCTTGCCGAAGTGGTTAGAGTTCAGGGCATGGTCGCCAGCTCCGAGACACCGATGCCCCCGCCCTCAGTCCCCACCCCCGCCCCGGTCCTGCACTGGTCGGAGGCGCTGGGCCACAGCCCCAGTGACAAACGCCTGGAGATCCTGCGTGGCATTGCGGCCGGCGGCAGCATCTCGCAGGCCGCGCGCGATGCCGGTGTCAGCTACAAGGCGGCCTGGCAGGCGATCGACACCCTGAGCAATCTGGCCGGCGCCGAACTGGTGCAGCGGGCCGTGGGCGGCGCCGGCGGCGGTGGGGCCGTGATCACCCCGCAGGGGGCCTGGCTGCTGCGCGTGGCCGACGCCCTGGCCGTGGCCCGTCAGCAGGTGCTGGCCGATCTGGCCGGTGCGGGCGCGGCGGCGGGCATGGCCCCCACGGCGACGGCGTCGCCCGCGCTGGGCCTGCGCACCAGCATGCGCAACCAGTGGCCTGCCACCGTGACGGCGCTGCGGCGCCAGGGCGCGGTGGTGCTGGCGCAGTTGAGCCTGGCCGGGTCGGATCGGCTGCTGGCCTCGCTGACCCGCGAGAGTGCCGAGCTGCTGGGCCTGCGCCAGGGCTTGCCGGTGCTGGCCTTGTGCAAGGCCACGGCAGTGCGCATCCTGCCCTGGGGCCCTGGTGAGGATCTGCCCGAGTCGGTGTCGAGCGTGGCGGGCCGGGTGGCCCGCACCGCCCGCGCGGGCGAGCTGCAGGAGGTGGTGCTGACCACGGAGGGCGGGCTGCAATGGGTGGGCCTGACCCCCCCGGGCGGGGCGCTGCGCCGCGGTGCCCTGGCCCGCGCCGTGGTCGACCCGGCTGCCGTGGTGCTGGGTTCGGCCGACTGAGGGTGCTGAGGTTGCTCAGTCCATGGCGGGGCGGGTTTTCTGCCCCAGCTTGCGGTACACGGTGGCCCGGCTGATGCCCAGGCGCTGGGCGGCTTCGGCCACATTGCCGCGGGCTTCGTCCACGG
Source organism: Curvibacter gracilis ATCC BAA-807 (assembly GCF_000518645.1). Taxonomy (GTDB): domain Bacteria; phylum Pseudomonadota; class Gammaproteobacteria; order Burkholderiales; family Burkholderiaceae_C; genus Curvibacter; species Curvibacter gracilis. The sequence goes on from NZ_JADZ01000026.1 coordinate 79,423, forward strand.
CCTGCCGGATCAGGGCGGTTTCCAGATCGCGCAGCGGCCGGGCTGGCGCGGTGTTGCCCTCGTGGCGGGCTGGGGGGGCTGCACGGGGCGTGACGCTGCGCAGCCGGGCCAGGGCCTGCAGGCGCAGCCCGGACCACAGCGGCACATCCAGCGGCGGCGCCTGGCGCCGCGCGTGGTCCACCAGCATGCCCCAGGGCAGGGCAAACAGGTCGTCGGCGTGCAGGCGCGAGCCGGGTCGCAGCAGCGGGCGCGGCAGCATCTGGCGGCCGGCCGGGTTGCAGGCCAGCACCGTGCCTTCGGCGTCCAGGCACAACAGGCCTTCGGCATCCGCCGCCGGGCCCTCGGGCATGGGGGCGCCGGGCCAGTTCAGGCGCAGCAGGATGTGCCAGGGCGACTGCAGCACCAGGGCGTTCTCGATGTGGCGTGCCGCCCGCGTGACCAGGTGGCGCAGTTCGGGGCGCTCGGGCACCTCCACCCCGGTCAGGTCCAGCATGCCCACGCATTGGCCCTCGGGGCCGATCAGGGGGGCACCCGCGCAGCTGTACACCGCATTCTGGTCAAAGAAGTGCTCCCCCTGGTGCAGCCACACCGGCTGCAACTCATTGAGTGCCGCGCCGATGGCCGTGGTGCCCACATGGCGCTCGGACAGGTCCACCCCCACGCGGGCAATCGTGGTGGCTGCCGGCTGCTGGGGGTCGATGGGGCCATGCACGTCCACCACCAGGCCCTGGGCATTGGTCAGCAGGCTGAAATAGCGGGTGCCGGCGATGGCGCGCGACAGCTGGGCCAGCACCGGGCGTGCGGCCTGGATCAGGTCGCGGTTGTCCTCGGCCAGTTGGCGCTGTGTGCCGGCGCTGACCGGGCCGAACTCCACGCTGTGGTGCGGCCGCAGGCCGTCTGCCAGGCAACGTTGCCAGGAGCGCGTGATCCAGGACTCGATGGGGGCCTGCCCCAGGCTCTGGCGCGGGCTGGCGTCGCCATCCAGCCAGGCCTGGCGGGCCTGCCGGATCAGGGCCTGGCGGTCGTGGGAGGGATGGGCCGCACGCAGGGGCGGGGTGTCAGTCGCTGGCATGGGCCTTGGGGCGGTGGCTGGGTGACTGGGGTGGGTGGGCTCGGCGATTGGCCCCCGTTTCAGCGGAGGCAAGTGGGCGAGCGGTGTTTTTCAGACATCCATCGGTCATGTCTGTCTCAAATTGAGAATATCCGACTCGTGCCGTCGGCATCCTAGGGTTTTGCCTAGCCAGCCTGGCCCGAGGGCGCGAAAAGATGCCTGCTGTTCCAAGCCTCTACTTTTCAAGGAGATGGTCCATGCAGGTTGAACTCAAGGTGAATGGCCGTGCGGCCCGGGCGGATGTGGCGCCCAATACCCTGTTGGTGCAGTTGCTGCGCGAGCAACTCACCCTCACCGGCACCCACGTCGGGTGCGACACCAGCCAGTGCGGTGCCTGCACCGTGCTGCTCGACGGCCGGGCCGTCAAGTCGTGCACCGTGCTGGCCGCCCAGGCCCAGGGGGCCGAGGTCACCACCATCGAAGGTCTGGCCCAGCCCGACGGCACGCTGCACCCGATGCAGGCCGCGTTCAAGGAGTGCCATGGGCTGCAGTGCGGCTTCTGCACCCCGGGCATGGTGATGAGCGCGGTCGACCTCTGCCAGCACCACCCCAAGGCCGATGAGCACGAGATCCGCGAGTTGCTGGAAGGCAATCTGTGCCGCTGCACCGGCTACCAGAACATCGTCAAGGCCGTGGTGCAGGGCCGCGAGGCCATGGCGGCCGGCGGCTGAGGCTTGCTGGCAAGCCGGTACAGCGCATCAACCCTCTGCCCGCGCCGGGTGGCGACGGGTGCTTCGATTCCCGAACAGCAGGAGACAAAGACATGGGTGCCTCAGACTTTGCCAACCTTCCGCACATCGGCGCCGCGGTGCGCCGCAAGGAAGACTACCGTTTTCTGACCGGGGCCGGCCAATACACCGATGACGTGGTGCTGGCGGCCCAGTCCCACGCGGTGTTCGTGCGCTCGCCGCATGCGCATGCCCGCATCAATGCCATCGACATCGCGGCCGCCCAGGCCGCGCCAGGTGTGCTGGGCGTGTTCACCGGGGCCGATGTGGCGGCAGCGGGCATCAACGGCCTGCCCTGCGGCTGGCTCATCACCAGCACCGATGGCCAGCCCATGAAGGAGCCGCCGCACCCCATCCTGGCCCAGGGCAAGGTGCGGTATGTGGGCGACCACGTGGCCATGGTGGTGGCCGAGACCCTGCAGCAGGCACGCGATGCGGCCGAGCTGGTGAATGTCGATTACGAGGTGCTGGACGCGGTGGTGCAGGTGGCTGACGCGGCCAAGGGCCCGGCGCTGCACGACAACGCGCCCGACAACCACTGCTTCAAGTGGGCCATCGGCGACAAGGCCGCGGTGGACGCCGCCTTTGCCGGTGCCGCCCACGTGACCCGGCTGGACCTGGTGAACAACCGCCTGGTACCCAACGCCATGGAGCCTCGCGCCGCCATCGGCTCGTACAGCCGGGCCAATGACGAGTACACCCTGTACGTGTCCAACCAGAACCCGCACGTCGAGCGCCTGCTCATGACCGCCTTCGTGATGGGGCTGCCCGAGCACAAGGTGCGGGTGATCGCCCCCGATGTGGGCGGCGGCTTCGGCTCCAAGATCTACCTGTACGCCGAAGACGTGTGCCTGACCTGGGCGTCCAAGAAGCTCAACCGCAACATCAAGTGGGTGGCCGACCGCAGCGAGGCCTTTCTGTCGGATGCCCATGGCCGCGACCATGTGAGCCATGCCGAGATGGCGATGGACGCCAACGGCCGCTTCCTGGCCATGCGCGTGCACACCGATGCCAACCTGGGCGCCTACCTGAGCACCTTTGCCAGCGCCGTGCCCACCATCCTCTATGCCACCTTGCTGGCGGGGCAGTACACCACGCCGCAGGTCCATGTGGAGGTGGATGCCTGGTTCACCAACACTGCGCCGGTCGATGCCTACCGCGGTGCCGGCCGACCCGAGGCCACCTACCTGCTGGAGCGCCTTGTCACCCGCTGCGCCTGGGAACTGGGCCTGAGCCAGGCCGAGATCCGGCGCCGCAACTTCATCACCAGCTTCCCGTATCAAACCCCGGTGGCGCTGCAGTACGACATCGGCGACTACCCGGCCTGCCTGGACCAGGCCGAGCAACTGGCCGACGCCGCCGGCTTCGAGGCCCGCAAGACAGCCAGCGCTGCCAAGGGCCTGCTGCGCGGCATCGGCTACAGCAGCTACATCGAGGCCTGCGGCATCGCCCCGTCCAACATCGCCGGGGCACTGGGTGCGCGGGCCGGCCTGTTCGAGTGCGGCGAGGTGCGGGTGCACCCCACGGGCAGCGTCACCGTCTTCACCGGCTCGCACAGCCACGGCCAGGGCCACGAGACCACCTTTGCCCAGGTGGTGGCCGCCCGCCTGGGCCTCACGCCGGATCAGGTCGACGTGGTGCACGGCGACACCGGCCGCGTGCCCTTCGGCATGGGCACCTATGGCTCACGCTCGATCTCGGTCGGTGGTGCGGCCATCATGAAAGCGCTGGACAAGATCGAGACCAAGGCCAAGAAGATCGCGGCCCACCTGCTGGAGGCCAGCGATGTCGACATCGACTTTGCCAACGGTGAGTTCACCGTGCGCGGCACCGACAAGAAGGTGACCTTCGGCCAGGTGGCGCTGACCGCCTACGTGCCGCACAACTACCCCCTGGACAAGCTGGAGCCCGGCCTCAACGAAACCGCTTTCTACGACCCCACCAACTTCACCTTCCCGGCCGGCACCTACATCTGCGAGGTCGAGGTGGACCCGGCCACCGGCAGCGTGCGGGTGGACCGCTTTGCGGCGGTGGACGATTTCGGCACCATCATCAACCCCATGATCGTCGAAGGCCAGGTGCATGGCGGCCTGGTGCAAGGCATCGGCCAGGCGCTGATCGAGAACTGCGTGTACGACCGCCAGACCGGGCAGTTGCTGACCGGCAGCTTCATGGACTACGCCATGCCGCGGGCCGATGACTTCCCCGAGTTCAAGCTCGGCCATGTCTGCACCCCCTGCACCCACAACCCGCTGGGAACCAAGGGCTGCGGCGAGGCCGGGGCCATCGGCTCGCCGCCGGCCGTGATCAACGCGGTGCTCGATGCCCTCAAGCCCCTGGGCGTCCAGGACATCGACATGCCGGCCTCGCCGGCCCGGGTCTGGGCCGCCATCCAGGCCGCGCGCGCCTGAAGCCGGCCCCAGCAAAAGAATCGCCGAACAAGGAGAATCGCCCCATGTATGCCTTCACTTTTGAAGCCCCCGCCACCGTGGCCGACGCCGCGGCCCTGGCCCAGGCCGGTGGCAAGCTGCTGGCCGGTGGCCAGAGCCTGCTGCCGTCGATGAAGCTGCGCCTGTCCGCGCCCGAGCAGGTGGTCGATCTGAACCGCATCCCCTCGCTGGCCGGCATCCGGCGCGAAGGCCAGGCCTTTGTGATCGGCGCCATGACGCGCCATGCCGATGTGGCCGCCAACACTGAGCTTCAGGCTGCCATCCCCGCGCTGGCCGATCTGGCAGCCCACATCGGTGACCGCCAGGTGCGGGCCCGGGGCACCCTGGGTGGCTCGGTGGCCAACAACGACCCTGCGGCCTGCTACCCCAGTGCCCTGCTGGCGCTGGGCGCCACCGTGATCACCGACCGGCGCGAGATCGCCGCCGACGACTTCTTCCTGGGCATGTACACCACGGCTCTGGAAGACGGCGAGATCATCACCGCGGTGCGCTTTCCGATTCCGCAACGGGCCGCCTACCTGAAGTTCAAGCAGGCGGCGTCGCGCTTCTCGCTGGTCGGGGTGTTTGTGGCCCAGACCTCGGGCGGCGTGCGGGTGGCGGTGACCGGTGCGGCCAGCGCGGTGTTCCGCCATGCTGGCCTGGAGGCCGCGCTCAACCAGAGCTTCACGCCTGAGGCGGCCGCCCGCGTGGCCATCGCGGCCGACGAGCTCAACAGCGACATCCACGCCAGCGCGGCCTACCGGGCCAACCTGATCAGCGTGCAGACCCAGCGCGCGGTGGCCCAGGCCCTGGCGGCCTGAGCTTTCGACCCAAGGAGACCCCACCCGGTGCTGGCATCCATTGACGCGCTTCAACAAGCCCTGGCCGGGGTCGGTTACCTGGCCGACCGGCGCCTGGCCACGGCCGTTTTCCTGGCCCTGAAACTGCAGCGTCCCCTGTTGCTGGAGGGCGAGCCCGGGGTGGGCAAGACCGAACTGGCCAAGGCCTTGTCCCAGGTGCTGCAGCGGCAGCTGATCCGCCTGCAGTGCTACGACGGCCTGGAACAACGCGAGGCCCTGTACGAGTGGAACTACGCCGCCCAGTTGCTGCACCTGCGGGTGGCCGAGGGCCGCTCCCAGGGCCTGGGGGAGGGCGATGACGCCGAGCGCGAGGTCTACCAGGGCCGCTACCTGATCCGGCGCCCGCTGCTGCAGGCGCTGCAGGCCCCGGCCCCCGGGGCGGTGTTGCTGATCGACGAGGTGGACCGGGCCGACGAGCCCTTCGAGGCCTTTTTGCTCGAGTACCTGGGCGAGTACCAGGTCAGCATCCCCGAGCTGGGCACCATCAGCGCGGCCTGCAAACCCGTCACCCTGCTCACCAGCAACCGCACACGCGACCTCAACGATGCGGTCAAGCGCCGCTGCCTGTACCACTGGCTGGACTACCCCGACCGTGAGCGCGAGCTGGCCATCGTGCGCGCCCAGGTGCCCCAGGCCAGTTCGGCGCTGGCCGAGCAGGTGGCCAGCTTTGTGGCGCGCTTGCGCAGCGCGCCCTTTGCCAATGCCTTCCAGCGCGCGCCCGGCATTGCCGAAAGCGTGGAATGGGCCAAGGCCCTGGTGGCGCTGGACACGCTGGCCATCGACCCCGAGCTGGCGTCCGATACCGCTGGCATCCTGTTCAAGCAGCGCGAAGACGTGGCCGCCCTGACCCATGAGCTGGCCACCGAATTGCTCAAGCCCGACGAGGCTTGAGGTGGGTGGACCATGACCCCCCGGTTGGGTGATGCGCGCAGCGGCAAGCTGGCCGACAACATCACCGGCTTCGGCCGCACCTTGCGCCGGGCCGGTGTGCCGCTGGATGCCTCACGCATGGCGCTGGCGCTGCAGGCGGCGCAATGGGTCGACCTGGGGCGGCGCGATGACCTGTGCGCCGCGCTCGAGACCGTGCTGGTGAGCCGGGAGGCCGACCGGGCCGTGTTCCGCGAGCTGTTCGACGCCTATTTCCGCGACCCCGACATGGCCCGCCAACTGCTGGCCCAGATGTTGCCCACCGCCCAGGGGCGGGCCGAGCCCTCGCGCAGGCGCCCCCGGGTGAACGAAGCCCTCTCGCCGCCCAAGGCCGCCGCCCAGGCCGGCGCCCCCAAAGCCCCCGACGACAAGATCGAGCTCGATGCCGCCATGACGGCCAGCGAGGCCGAGCGCCTGCGCCAGGCCGATTTCAACGGCCTGTCGGCCTCCGAATACCAACTGGTGGAGCGCCTGGCGCGGCGGATCGCCCTGCCGGTGCCGGTGTTCGAGTCGCGCCGCACACGGGCGGGCTCGGGCGGCGCACGCATCCACTGGCCGGGGGTCATGCAGCAGGCCGCCCGCACCGGCGGCGAGTTGCTGCGCCTGCCGCGCCTGCGCCGGCGCGAGCAGCCCTTGCCGCTGCTGGTGCTGGTGGATGTGTCGGGCTCGATGGAGCGCTATGCCCGGCTGCTGCTGGCTTTTTTGCATGCCGCCACGGCCAGCCTGCCGCGGCGTGATGTGTTCGCCTTCGGCACTGGCCTGACCGATCTCACGCCGGCCTTTCGCCTGGCCGATACCGATGCCATGCTGGCCCAGGCCAGTGCCCGCATCAGCGACTTCGCCGGGGGTACCCGGCTGGGGGATTCGCTGGCCCAGTTGCGGCTGCGCCATGCGCGGCGCCTGCTGGGCCGGCGCACCCTGGTGCTGCTGATCAGCGACGGGCTCGACACCGGCGAGCCGGCCGCGCTGGGGCGCGAACTGGCCTGGCTGCGGCGTCACAGTGCTCGCCTGCTGTGGCTCAATCCCTTGCTGCGCTTCGAAGGCTACGCCCCGCTGGCGCGTGGGGCCATCGAGCTGCATGCCCAGGCGCACGGCATGCTGGCGGTCCACAATCTGAGCCGGCTGGAAGATCTGGCCGGCAGCATCGCGGCGGTGCTGCGGCGCTGAACGCCGCAGGCTGCTCCTTTTCTGACGATAAGAACCTGAGGAACCCATCATGGACATGCAAGGAAGCCGCTCCCTGGCCATCACCCAGCAACAGGCCTGGGATGCGCTCAACGACCCGGAGGTGCTCAAGCTGTGCATTCCCGGTTGCGACAAGGTCGAGCCCACCGGTGAGAACCAGTACGCGGTGGGCATGGCCGTCAAGATCGGCCCGGTGTCGGCCAAGTTCAGCGGCAAGATCACGCTCAGCGACATCGTGCCGCCGCAAAGCTACGCCATCGGTTTTGACGGGCAGGGGGGCGTGGCGGGCTTTGGCAAGGGCAAGGCCCAGGTCAGCCTGCAGCCCACCGAGGGGGGGTGCGAGCTGAGCTACACCGTCAATGCCCAGGTGGGCGGCAAGATCGCCCAGTTGGGCCAGCGCCTCATCGATGGCGCGGCCAAGGGCATGGCCGAAGACTTCTTCAAGCGCTTTGACGACGAGATGCAGCGCCGCTACCCCGCCCCCGAAGTGCTTGCGGTCGAGGCGCCTGCCGAGGCGGCACCGAGCGATGCAGCCGCCCCGGTGGCGAGCCAGGGCGGGGTGCCGGTCTGGGTCTGGTGGGTGGGCGCCGTGGTGCTGGCGGCCCTGGTACTCTGGCTGCGTTGATGGAATCTGGAAGGCGGGTGGGCCCCTGAGCCCCCCGGAAAGCGAGATCGAGATGGAAAACCTGGATGTGATGGTGCTGCGCAAGCTGCGCGAATGGCGGCTGCAGGGGCTGCGGGCCATGCTGGTCACCGTGGTGCGGACGTGGGGATCGTCGCCACGGCCGGTGGGCTCCATCATGGCCTTGAGTGAGCAGGGGCTGGTGGTCGGGTCGGTGTCGGGTGGTTGCATCGAAGACGACCTGATCGACCGCCACACCCGGGCCTATGCCCAGAGCCCGCAAGCCGAGGGGGCCAGCCGCCATGAGCACACCATTCCCAGCGGCCCGCCGGCCTTTGTGAAGTACGGCATCAGCGCCGACGAGGCGCACCGCTTCGGCTTGCCCTGCGGCGGCACGCTGGAGCTGATGCTCGAATTCGACCCCGATGCGGCCAGCCTGGGCCAACTGATCGAGGCGCTGGAGCACGGCCAGTTGATGCAGCGCCGGGTGCGCCTGGCCGACGGCGTGGTGAGCCTGCTGGCCGCCGATGCGCCTGCCGAGCTGACCGTGGCCGACGGGGTGCTGAGCAACACCTTCGGCCCCGAGTACCGCATGCTGCTGATCGGGGCCGGGCAGCTCACCGAGTACCTGGCCACCATGGCCTTGTTCAGCGGCTTTGCCGTCACGGTGTGCGACCCGCGTGAGGAGTACCGCAGCACCTGGCGCGTGCCCGGGGCACGGGTGGTGAGTGACATGCCCGACGATGTGGTGCGGTCCTTTGCGCCCGACCGGCGCAGCTGCGTGGTGGCACTCACCCACGACCCCAAGCTGGATGACCTGGCGCTGCTGGAGGCGCTGGACAGCGAGGCCTTTTACGTGGGGGGCATCGGCTCGCGCCGCAACAACGAGGCCCGACGCGCGCGCATGATCGAGCACTTCGACCAGACCGAGGCCAGTCTGGCGCGCCTGCGCGGGCCGATCGGCATCTACATCGGCAGCAAGACGCCGCCCGAGATCGCTGTCAGTGTGATGGCCGAGATCCTGGCCGTGAAGAATGGCGTCACGCTACCGCGTGACATGGCGGTGGCCCAGGCCAAGAACGAACGCGAAAAACCCCACAACGACCCGGGGGCCCAGGTGTGCGGCCTGCCGCGCCGGGCCGCCTGAGGGCCCCGGTTCAGCGTCGACAGCCCCACCCGCCGCCTCGGTCGCGGCGCTTCATGCCCCATGGTGCAGCGCCTGCGCGGGCGGCTGACCGGCTGTGTTCAACCGTAGTTGGCAATCCACTCCAGGCCCTGGGCATAGGCGGCTTCAACCGCGGCCTCGGGGGTGGTGTAGTCGCCGCGACGCACCGCGATCTCACGCGGGCGCGTCGGCCAGACCTGTTTGGTGATGACCAGCAAGGGAACGTACTCGCCGTTGTCCAGCACTTTGGCGCTGCACTTCAACTCGTAGTTCTGATGCTGGCAAATCTTCGTCGCTTGCGTCATCGATGCCATCCTGCTCCGAAAGATAGCAGTATGCACCGCCTGTGTGACGCTGGGCCGGTGGCCTGCCAAATCCTGTCGCAGGCAGAGCCCCCTTCAGTGATCTGCTTCACACGGGCTGTGTCGTCAGAGTGACGCTTCAAGGGCCACTGGTAGCAAAGTCATTGACACCTGCTTGCGCTGCAATACAAACTGAAACCAATCCAGCGGCCCGGAGTCCAAGCAGGCACAGCCATCCCGCTGCTGGTGGCAAAGGAGTGACGCCATGCGTAGTTGCTGCCCTGACCCGATGTCGATGAAGCCCCTCATGCGGTCTGCCCAAGGGCCGCGCCCATGGCGGGCCTGGCGCCCGTCCGACACGCCGGCGCTCTGTGCGAGCTGTTGTCGTCCGCCATCCCACTGTCATCCCCCCCTGCCTGACAGCCGTTGAATCCCTAGCTTGTCCATTTCGTTCTCCATGGAGGTGTGCCATGTCATTGCTGGCCCGATACCAAAGTGCTTACCTGGCGGCGCAAGAGGAAGAGATGTCTCTTCAGGATTACCTGGAGCTGTGCAAGGCCGACAAAATGGCCTACGCCAGCGTGGCTGAACGCATGCTGATGGCCATCGGCGAGCCTGAGCTGGTGGACACGCGGCTGGACCCGCGTCTGTCGCGCATCTTTGCCAACAAGATGCTGCGCATCTACCCGGCCTTCAAGGAGTTCTATGGCATGGAGGAGGTGATCGAGCATGTGGTCTCGTACTTCCGTCATGCGGCCCAGGGCCTGGAGGAGAAAAAACAGATCCTCTACCTGCTCGGCCCGGTGGGCGGCGGCAAATCCTCGTTGGCCGAAAGGCTCAAGCTGCTGATCGAGAAGGTGCCGTTCTATGCCATCAAGGATTCGCCGGTGCATGAGTCGCCACTGTCGCTGTTCAACGTGAACGAAGACGGCCACATCCTGGAGCAGGACTACGGCATCGGCCGGCGCTACCTGGGCGGCATCATGAGCCCCTGGGCCGTGAAGCGGCTGCGTGAGTACGGTGGCGACATCAGCCGCTTCCGGGTGGTGAAGATGCGGCCCTCGGTGCTGTCGCAGATCGCGGTGTCCAAGACCGAGCCGGGCGACGAGAACAACCAGGACATCTCCTCCCTGGTGGGCAAGGTGGACATCCGCAAGCTCGAACACTACTCGCAGAACGACCCCGACGCCTACTCCTATTCGGGCGGCCTGTGCCTGGCCAACCGCGGGGTGCTGGAGTTTGTGGAGATGTTCAAGGCGCCGATCAAGGTGCTGCATCCGCTGCTCACCGCCACCCAGGAGCAGAACTACAAAGGCACCGAAGGCTTTGGCGCCATCCCCTTCGATGGCCTGGTGCTGGCCCACTCGAACGAGGCCGAGTGGACCACCTTCAAGACCAACCGCAACAACGAGGCCTTTCTCGACCGCATCTACATCGTCAAGGTGCCGTACTGCCTGCGTGTCACTGACGAGATGCACATCTACGAGAAGCTGCTGGCCAACTCCTCGCTCACCCAGGCCCCCTGCGCGCCCGACACGCTGCGCATGATGGCCCAGTTCTCGGTGCTGTCGCGCCTGAAGGACCCGGAGAACTCGAGCATCTACAGCAAGATGCGCGTCTACGATGGCGAGAACCTCAAGGACACCGATCCCAAGGCCAAGAGCTTCCCCGAGTACCGCGACTTTGCCGGGGTGGATGAGGGCATGACCGGTCTGTCGACCCGCTTCGCTTTCAAGATCCTGTCGCGTGTCTTCAACTTCGACCACCGCGAACTGGCTGCCAACCCGGTGCACCTGATGTATGTGCTGGAGCAGCAGATCGAGGCCGAGCAGTTCCCCACCGAGGTCGAGGAGCGTTACCGCCGCCACTTGAAGGAGTTCCTCAGCCCGCGCTATGCCGAGTTCATCGGCAAGGAGATCCAGACCGCCTACCTGGAGAGCTACTCCGAGTATGGCCAGAACATCTTCGACCGCTACGTGACCTACGCCGATTTCTGGATCCAGGACCAGGAGTTCCGCGACCCCAACACCGGCGAGATCCTGGACCGCGGGGCCTTGAACGACGAGCTGGAGAAGATCGAGAAGCCGGCCGGCATCAGCAACCCCAAGGACTTCCGCAACGAGGTGGTCAACTTCGTGCTGCGCGCCCGCGCCAAGCACGACGGGCACAACCCCTCGTGGACCAGCTACGAGAAACTGCGCGCGGTGATCGAGAAGAAGATGTTCTCCAACACCGAAGACCTGCTGCCGGTGATCTCTTTCAACGCCAAGGCCAGTGCCGAGGACCAGAAGAAGCACCAGAACTTTGTCGATCGCATGATCGACAAGGGCTACACCGAAAAGCAGGTGCGCCTGCTGTGCGACTGGTACATGCGTGTGCGCAAGTCTTCGTGAACCCACGGGTGGGCGGCCGAGCGGCCCAGAGGCCAAACGGCCCAATGGCTGGTAGGCCCACCCTTGCCGGAGAGGCCTCATGACGGTTCGAATCGTTGACCGCAGGCTGGACAGCCGGAACAAGAGTTCCGTCAACCGCAGCCGCTTTCTGCGCCGCTTCAAGACCCAGGTGCGGCGTGCCGTGTCGGACGCGATCGACAAACGCAGCATCCGGGATCTGGACAGCGGCGAGAAGATCGGTGTGCCGGGGCAGGACATCGGCGAGCCCCAGTTCCACCACGGCCGGGGCGGCGTGCGCGAATCGGTGCACCCCGGCAACGACCGTTTCAGCCATGGCGACCAGATGGACCGCCCGCCCAGCGGGGGCGGGCAGGGCAGTGGCCGTGGGCAAGCCAGCCCCGATGGGCAGGGCGTGGATGAGTTCCTCTTCACCCTGAGTCGCGACGAGTTCTTCGAGCTGTTCTTCGACGAACTGGAGCTGCCCCGCATGGTCAAGCGGCAGCTTGCGCGCATCAACGACTACAAGCTGGTGCGGGCCGGCTACACCCAGAGCGGCGTGCCCACCAACATCCACCTGCTGCGCACCCTGCGCAGCAGCGCGGCGCGGCGCGTGGCTGCCGCCGCCCCCTACAACAGCCGATTGCGTGAGCTGGAAGAGGCGCTGGCCCTGGCCCTGGCCCAGAGCCCGCCGGACGAGGCCGTGCTGCAGCAGCTGCGCAGCGAGATCGAGTCGCTGCGCCTGCGCCGCCGTGCCGCCCCCTTCATCGACCCGATCGACCTGCGCTACAGCAACCGCATCCGGGTGCCCGAGCCGTCCACCCAGGCGGTGATGTTCTGTCTGATGGATGTGTCGGGCTCGATGGACGAGGCGCGCAAGCAGATGGCCAAGCGCTTCTTCATGCTGCTGTACCTGTTCCTGAACCGCAGCTATGAGCACATCGAGGTGGTGTTCATCCGCCACCACACCGCGGCCGAAGAGGTGGACGAGGAGGCCTTCTTCCATTCGCGTGACACTGGCGGCACCATCGTGTCGAGCGCGCTGAAGCTGATGACCGAGATCCAGCAGGCCCGCTACTCGGGCAGCCAATGGAACATCTACGTGGCCCAGGCCTCGGATGGCGACAACTGGGGCGGCGACTCGGAGCTGTGTCGCGATTGGGTCGAGCAGCACATCCTGCCCGTGGTGCAGTACCACGCCTACGTCGAGATCACCGACGGTGAACCCCAGAACCTGTGGGAGGAGTACGAGAAGCTGGCCCGCGCCCACCCCGGGCATTTCGCGCTGCAGCGCATCCGCACGCCGGCCGACATCTACCCGGTGTTCCGCGAACTTTTCAGAAAGCGTCTGACATGAGCCGCCCGCGCAAATCCTCCCCCATGCCCGCCCCCCCGCTGCTGGCCCAGGGCAGCGACTGGACCTTCGAGGAACTGGACCGCTGCGATGCCGAGATCGGTCGCGTGGCGCGCGAGTATGGGCTGGACGGCTATCGCCATCAGCTCGAGATCATCACGGCCGAGCAGATGATGGACGCCTATGCCGCCATCGGCATGCCGGTGTATTACCACCACTGGTCCTTCGGCAAGCACTTTCTCGAAACCGAGAACCGCTACAAGCGCGGCCAGATGGGCCTGGCCTACGAGATCGTGATCAACTCCGACCCCTGCATCGCCTACCTCATGGAGGAGAACTCCATGGCCATGCAGGCCCTGGTGATCGCCCATGCGGCCTACGGGCACAACTCCTTCTTCAAGGGCAACCACCTGTTCCGGCAGTGGACCAGCGCCGACAGCATCGTCGACTACCTGGTGTTCGCGCGCAACTACATCACCGAATGCGAAGAGCGCCATGGGCTCGATGAGGTGGAGCGCCTGCTGGATGCCTGCCATGCGCTGAGCAACCTGGGCGTGGACCGCTACCGCCGCGCAGGCTCGCTGTCACTCGACAAGGAGCGCGCTCGCCAGCAGGAGCGCGAGCAGTACCTGCAAAGCCAGGTCAACGACCTGTGGCGCACCCTGCCGCCGCGCCCGCTGGAAACCGCCATCACCCCCGAGCCGCGCTTTCCGGCCGAGCCCGAGGAGAACCTGCTGTACTTCATCGAAAAGCATGCGCCCCTGCTGGAGCCCTGGCAGCGCGAGATCGTGCGCATCGTGCGCAAGATCAGCCAGTACTTCTACCCGCAGCGCCAGACCCAGGTGATGAACGAAGGCTGGGCCACCTTCTGGCACTACACCCTGCTCAACACCCTGTACGACCAGGGCCGGCTGGGCGATGGCTTCATGCTCGAGTTTCTGCAGTCGCACACCAATGTGGTCCACCAGCCGGCCTACAACAGCCCCTGGTATTCGGGCATCAACCCCTATGCGCTGGGCTTTGCCATGTGGCGTGACATCCGCCGCATCTGCGAGTCACCCACCCGTGAAGACCGGGAGTGGTTTCCGGACATCGCCGGCAAGCCCTGGCGCGAGACCTTTGACTTTGCCATGCGCGAGTTCAAGGACGAGAGCTTTGTGGCCCAGTTTCTGTCGCCGCGGCTGATGCGCGAGCTGCGCCTGTTTGCTGTGCTCGACGATGACCGCAGCAGCAAGCTCGCGGTCAGCGCCATCCATGACGAACCCGGCTACCGCGAACTGCGGCGCAAGCTGGCCGACCAGTACAACCTGGGCAGCCAGGAGCCCAACATCCAGGTCTGGAACGTGGACCGTCGCGGTGACCGCACGCTGACCCTGCGCTACTTCCCCTACCAGCGCCGCCCCTTGTCAGAACAGACCCCCGTGCTGCTGCGCCACCTGGCCACGCTGTGGGGCTTCAAGGTGCGCCTGGAGCAGCAGGCCGCCGACGGGCATGTCACCCTGCTGGGCGAGCATGTGATGGAACGCCGGCGCTAGGGCGCGGGTCTTGGGGGGCAGGCCGGGCCTCTACATCGCCTTGAACAGGTGGGCGTACAGGCGGCTCACCCCCAGGCGCTCGGCGCGCCCGCGCAGGCTGATGCGCAGCTTGCCGGCCTCGTCGCGCGTCACGGTGTCGATGGCGCTGGCGCGCACCAGGGTGCCGCGGTGGATCTGCCAGAACACCTCGTCATCGAGCTGGCCGATCAAGTCCTTCAGCGGGGTGCGGATCAGGTATTCGTCGGTGGCGGTCAGCACCCGCACGTACTTGTCGGCCGCTTCGAAATACACCACCTCTTCGATGGGCACCAGGCGGATGCTGCTGCCCCCGCTCAGGCTGGCCTGGATCACCTTGAGCCCCCCTGCGGGGGGGGCTGCTGGCGCTTGCGCCTGCACGCTTGGGGCTTGCGCACCGTGCTGGCCGATTTGGGCTGCCAGCAGCTGGCGCAACTGGGCCAGGGCGGGCTCCAGGTCGGCCGGTACGGTCTGCGGCTGGGGGGCGATCGGCTGCCGGCCCGCCAGCACCTGCTGCACCCGTTGCAGGGTCTTGAGCAGGCGCGGGCCCTGCACCGGCTTGAGCACGTAGTCGACCGCCTGGGCTTCGAAGGCCTGCACCGCGTATTGGTCGTAAGCCGTCACGAACACCAGCGCCGGGAAGGGCGGAGAACCGGCCCCGGTGGGCCATTGCTCGGCCAGCTCGGCCGCCGCCTCGATGCCGCTCTGCCCAGGCATGCGGATGTCCAGAAACAACACATCAGGGCGCAGCTGCAGCGCCTGGCGCACGGCGCTCAGGCCGTCACCCACGGTGGCCAGCAGGCGCAATTCGGGCCATTGGCGTTGCAATTCGGTCTGCAGGGCCAGGGCCAGCAGCGGTTCGTCTTCGGCGATCAGGGCGGTGATGTCAGGCATGGTCTGCGGTGTCGGCAAGGCGGTGGGTGGTGGGGCTCTCGGGCAGGGCCTGCAGGGCATAGCGCAGCAGCACCACGGTGCCGCCGCCCGGGCCATGTTGCAGGCTCAGGCTGGCCTGCGGCCCGTACAGGGTGCGCAGGCGCTCGCGCACCTGGGTCAGGCCGAAGCCCCGGCCCAGGTCGGGCGTCTGGTGGGGTGTCTGGTGGGGCATTGCAGGTGGGGCCGGGGCATCGCTGCGCAGGCCCACCCCGGTGTCGCTGACCGTGATCTGCAGCAGGGCCGGGGCCCCATCGGCGCCAGGCAGGCTTTGGGCCTCAACGGTGATGTGGCCGCCCTCCACCTTGGGCTCCAGGCCGTGGCGGATGCTGTTCTCCACCAGCGGCTGCAGCAGCAGGGGGGGCACGCTGGCCTGGCGCAGCGCGTCGGGCAGCGTCAGGGTGTAACTCAGGCGTGGGCCCATGCGCACCTCCATCAGGGCCAGGTAGTCGCGCAGGCGGTCAAACTCGGCCTGCAGCCCGTGCTCGGTGGCGCGCGATGCGCTCAAGGTGGCGCGCAGGTAGGCGATCAGGTGGTCCAGCATGTGCTGGGCGCGTGCCGGGTCAATGCCCACCAGCACCCGCAGATTGGCCAGGGTGTTGAACAGCATGTGGGGCTCCAGCTGGGTCAACAGCAGGCGCAGCTGGGCCTCGGTGGCCTGGCTTTCAGCCA
Organism: Curvibacter gracilis ATCC BAA-807; assembly: GCF_000518645.1. Taxonomy (GTDB): domain Bacteria; phylum Pseudomonadota; class Gammaproteobacteria; order Burkholderiales; family Burkholderiaceae_C; genus Curvibacter; species Curvibacter gracilis. The sequence continues at coordinate 95,648 of NZ_JADZ01000026.1, forward strand.
CTTTCATGCGGCGCTGCAGGGTCATGCTCTTGCCCTGCAGGTAGAAGTAGCTGCTGATCACCACCCCGGCCACCACGGTGACGATCACTGAGCCGCGCAGGTCGCCGGACGCTGCGGAGTGCCAGGTCGACCAGCCAAACCAGTAGTCCGAGAGCAAGGTGCCCCCGGTGTAGCCCGTGACCATGCCAAAAGCCACCAGGGCTGGCCCGCGCCAGCCGCGTGGCCAGGAGGTCATCGGGTCCATGCCCACCACAAAGCGCCCCATGTCGGTGATGAACCAGGTGCACAGGCCGATGCTCAGCGAATAGACCAGCGGCACCTCGTACGGGCGCTCAGGGTGAAACAGGTACTGCAGCGCCGAGATCACCAGGCAAAACGCCAGCACCTGCACCAGGTGTCGTGTGGTGTGCAGCAGATCGGGCTTCATGGCAGCAGGTGGCGGTTGAAAAAGGTCACGATCTTGTCAAACGTGGCCGGCACCTCGCTGGCGCGGCGGAAGCCGGGCGGGTCCATCAGGTAGCGATCGACTTCCGCTGCCCGTTCGTTGGACCAGGGCGACAGCACGGCCCCATGCCCGCCTTCGGTCAGGTCGGCCACCAGTTCGCAGCGGGCGCCACAGGCCTCGCGCACCCGGTCGATGTGAAAGCGCGGCACCAGCCATTCGTCCCGGCGCGCCTCGACCAGGCCCAGCGCGGGTGGGTGGGGCAGGGTGGGGTGGCTGATCGAGTCCATGTCGATGGCGGCCGCCATGGGCACCGCGGCCACCACGGCCTGCACCCGGGCATCGGTGTGCGATTCGGCTTGGGTGTCGTGGCCGTAACGCAGGTTCACATACCAGCGCGCCAGCGTGATCTTGAGGCCATCCCAGCCATTGCGGTGCACCAGGCCACCGGTGCAGGCCACGGCATCGTCGTCGGCGTGCTGGTCGCAATGCTGGGCGAAGCGGGCTGGCGACCAGCGCGCACCGGCCAGCGTCAGCGCCGTCAAACCGCCGGCCGACATGCCGTACACCCCCACGCGCTGAGCATCGAACAAGGGGCCAAAGCGGCCGTCTGCGCTCACCCGGTCGATGGCCTCCGACACTTCCTGGGGCCGGATCTTCCAGCTCGGCGGGCCCACCCGGCGGTGGTCGTGCCAGTTGTCACCTCGGTGCTCGGGCAGGGCCACCACATAGCCCGCCTGGGCCAAGGCGCTGGCCAGATCGGCCTGCGGCCAGGGCGAGCCGCCTGAGCCGTGCGACAACACCACCAGGCGGTGATTGCCCGGCACCGGGGCCGCCTGCCAGGCCACATCGAGGGTGAAGCTGCCGCGCTTGAGCGGCGCGGGGGCGGCCTGGGCCGGGTAGAACACCGTCACCGGGCCTTCGTCCCCCTGGCCTGGCAGCACGTTCAGCCCCACCGAAGCCAGGGCCCAGGGGCTCAGAAAGAAGGCGGAGGCGGCCAGGCTGCGGCACAGGAGTGGTTTCAGTCGCATGTCTAGGCTCCGCTCAGGCTTGGGGAGGGTTGTCGTTGTTGTTGAACTGGCGGCGCAGGCGCTCTCGCTCGCGCTCCACCAGCTTTTCACGCAGGCCGCTGCCCGAGCCCAGGACAAACACCGACACCCCGTGCAGCAGCACGCCCAGGCCCCAGCCGGCCGCCGGGAAGATGGACCACCGGTGCATGCCGAACTGGGTGGACAGGATGAACAGTGCGGCATTCACCACCAGGTAGACCCCCAGGTGGATGAACCAGCCCATCTTGGCGCTGGCACGGCGCTGGGCCAGGCGTTCCAGGTCTTCGGGGGGGCGGTCAGGTCTCATGGTCAATGGGCGTACAACACGCCGGGTTGGGTTGGATCAGGGCAGCCCTTGCATTGTCGATCAAGGCGGGGCCCTGGGTGGGCTCTACCGGTTGGCATGTGACGGTCAGGCCACGGGGCTGCTGGCGTCCCATTGCCGGGCGGCGCGGTCGGTGCGCAGGGCCAGGGCCCAAAGGCGTGCGACCCGGCCCATGAACAGGCCGCTGAAGCCGCCGTACACGGCGCTGCACACGATGGGAAACCCGGCCTCATGTACCCACCCGGCCTGCACGGCCAGGGCCACGCCCACCACGTACTTGGTCATGAACAGGCCCAACATCGTGGCCAGCGGCACCCAACTGCCGGGCACTGTGAAGCGTTGCTGATCCGGGTCGTAGCGGGTGCCTGCCGGCAGGGGCTGGCGCTGCACCCACCAGCCGGTGCTGCCGGCGGCCAGCAGCCAGCACAGCAGCGTCAGGGTTTGCGTGGGCCAGGCGCTGAGCACGCCATACAGCGAGAAGGCCGTCAGCCCCAGGGCGGGTAGCAGCACGCGCTTGAGCCCCATCTGCCGGGTCAGGGTCTGGCGCAGGCCCAGCCACAGCAAGGCGATGAACAAGGCGAATACCCAGCGTGGGGTGTTTTGAAGGATTTGCAAAAACATGGAATGGCTCCGTTGAGTTCAAGGGGAGGGCTTGGATCCGCACTGTGCCCCCCGATGGATCGAACTGAAATCCACTTGCGACGAAACGCCAGAGGCCTGCCGCGAACTGCGCGCTGGGGGCGCGAGATGACGGTCGATCAGGTGTTTCGTTGACACCCGTTCAGGTTCGCCCTGCGAGGTCATGCCTTTCTGAAACTGCAAATTCAATTTCTATGAACAGTCCGCGTGACCCGTTCAGCGCTCCAATGGCCGCCGCCCAGGGGGATTTCTGCCCCGTGTCATTCGAGCAAGATCATGGGCCGATCGCAGCCAGGACGCTGGATGCCAATGACAGCTGGATGCCATTGACAACCTGAATACCTGCCTGCCACTGGCCTTTGGTTCTGCTGGCGCGAGGGGGCATGAGCCGCTTTCTGGGCACCCAGGTGTTGAAGCAGGTGGTGAGCCCCAGGTCGGCGAACCCACGGACGGCCTGGAGCGCTGGCATCGGCACCACGGTCACCCGTGGTGCGCAGGCCGGCAGTTGCCCGGTGACGCTGAGGGCGACCACGCCAGGGCGCTAACTGGTGTCGGGCAGCCTGGGCGTGGCCAGACCGTGGGCAACAACCCGGTGCGAGGCGGGTGGCTGATGCCTGCGGCTGCGCTCACCGCGGCGCCCACCTTGACGCCCTGCGCCATTCGAGTCGCACAGCGCGTCGCTTGCCTTGCCTGGTGGGCCCATGCCGGTTCAGCAAGAACGGGCGATTCCCCTGGTTTTGGCCTGCGCTGCACCCACCCACTGCGCCGGGCTTGCCAAGCCACAGCCCCTTGCGACGACATGCCCCCCATCCCGCGCGAATTGTGTGCTGCCGGCCTGGGACGGCCCCTCGCCTGGCCAGCCCCCATCCGACTGCACGTCGGTGGGCCCGTGGCTTGAAATGAATGCCGTTAAACGATAAAAATAACTTAATTGACATTGTTCCATTTTTTTACAATCATATCTACCGTTGTGACGTTTTTTCGTTTGAAAATCGCATGCCGTGATATGTATGTGAATAATGACATTTAATGATCATTAGAGTCATAAGTGATGGTGTGCTGCATGGCAGGAGAGATTTCCGCAGTGGCCTGCGACATGCGGATGAACGCGTGCTATTCGTTGCTATAGGTGGGGTTTTGGAGGCTGAACGGGCAGAAGTGTCCAGATTGGTGACTCGTCCATGCCGAGCAGCGAAAGCCATCCAGGGCTGATTGGACTGGGTACGGGCATTTGACCTTGAGCACACGAGCTGCCGTTTGTCTGTTTCTCAGGGTTCTCTTGGATCGGATCAGTTCGGGGAAGAGATCATTTTTATCGTTTAAATTTGTTTTGAGTAGTTTTATGGTGAATGTGATATCTGCTGTTTGCCAGCCGGCGAGGCTCGGCAATGTCCGTCGGCTCCTGGCTCGGCTGAGCAGCGCCCCAGTGCAGATCCGGCACTGGGGCATTGCCGCTGTGGCCGGCCTGATGATGGGCTTGGCCGCGTCGGGCAGTCAGGCCGCCACATTCACCGTGACCACCTTCACAGACACCGCATCCGGCGGTGCTGCTGGCACTGGCGTCGGCAACGCCGGTGATTTGCGGGCACAGATCCTGGCTGCCAACGCCTCAGCCGGCGCGGATGTCATCAACTTCGCGTGTGCCTCGGCCCCTTGCACCATCACGCTGGGAGGCCCTCTGCCGCCCATCACCGACAGCCTGACCATCGACGGTGGCCAGCTCGGTAGCATCGTCATCGACGGGGCGAGCAGCTACCGCGTGTTCTTTGTGGACACGGGGACCGTGGCTTTGAAGAACATGACTGTCCAGAACGCCAAGGCTGTGGGCGGTGCGGGCGGCGTGGGCAATGGCGGTGGCGGCGGTGGCGCCGGCCTTGGCGCTGGGGTGTTTGTCAACCAGGCAGGGGCTGCGGTCACCTTGAGCAGCATGCGGTTCCTGAACCATTCGGTGCAGGGTGGAGCGGGCGCCAATTTCGGTGGGTCCACCGTCCCCTCAGGTGGTGGTGGCGGCGGCTTGGCATTTCGAGGGGGTGGCTCGAGCGGTGCAGCAGGCGGCGGCGGCGGCGGCGGTGTCGTAGCCCATGGTGTCGATGTCAGTAACAACGGTGGGGGTGATGGTGGCGCCGGCGGTGGTGGCGGTGGCGGCAAATATTACGGATCCGGCACGGGTGTCGTTGGCGTCGGAGGTTCTGCCTACGCTGGCAACTCCGGGGGAAACCCCGGTGGCAACGGTGCGGCCCCTGGTACGTCTGGCACCCGCGCGGGTGGCAACGGCGGCTTTGGCGGTGGCGGCGGGGGCGGAAGTTACCTCGATGGCGGGGCTGGTGGCTTCGGCGGCGGTGGTGGTGGCACTGGTGTCAACAACGCGTTGGGCGGCGCCGGTGGCCCGGGCGGCGGCGGAGGTGGCAGCGGCGGCGGGGCCGGTGGATCGGGTGGTTTACTGGGTTCAGTGGGTTCGGGGGTGCAGGGGGGCAATGCGGGGGGCTCAGGCGCCCCTGGCGGCGGCGGCGGCGGTGCAGCGGCCGGCCCGGCGGTGTTTGTGAATGCCGGGACCTTGGTCATCACGGATTCAGCGGCATCCGGCTTGTCAGCGTCCGGTGGCGTCGGTGGGACGGGGAGTGGCGGGCGTGATGGCGCATCTGGCACGGCGAACTCTGCAGCCATTTTCAATCACGCCGGACAGGTGAACGGATCATCGACCCCAGGCCCCTACGTTTTGCCTGATGTGCAATTGGGCTTGACCGTGCTGAGCGTGGGGGGGAGTGATGCCTTCACCTTCACGGGCAACAACGGCTGGTCTTCCCAGACCCTCACGACATCGGCACCGGGTGTGTCAGTTTCTGGCACTCCCCAGGCGCTCTCCTCTGGGAATAGCGTCACTTTGAGCCTCGCTTCCCCTTCTGGCTACATCATCAGTGCCGCCAGTTGCACAAATATGGGCAGTGGCACGGTTTCGAATACCAGCAGCAGCATTGTCTTGAATGCGGCTGCCATGTCCGCGGGCAATTTTGTCAGGTGCTCGGTCACCTTGACCCGCTTGCCTAAGCTCAGCGTGACCTTCACCTTGCCCAGCAGTGGCAATGTGACCTTGGGGCTGAATCCTGATGCGACCCTCGGCAATGGCTGGACGGCCAGTTCCGCCACGTTTTCGAGTGGCGGGGCCACCTCGCAGACCTTGGCAGCGCAAACACTGAGTGCTGTGGGTGCAGCCACACGCCTGAACCAGATCACACCCTCTCCAGCGACCTACAGCATGGGCGTTGTCACCTGCACGGACGCCAACTACGCCGTCAGTGGCAACCCCTCGGGCGCGTTCACGCCTTCGACGCCGGCTGCAGGGTCGTTCCAAATCGCCTCCACCAATGTGCTGGCAGGGGCGCAGATCAATTGCGTCGTGCCCTATCTGCTGCCGGCCTCGGCCGCCCAGTCCACGCTCACGGTGGCGCCAGCCGGGCCCCTGGTGGCCGGCGCGGCCAGCTACACGGTGACCGCCACGGCGCGGGATGTGAACGGCGCCCCGATCACCAGCAGCGCTTACACCTACAACTTCAGTACCTCCGGCGGCAGCCTCAGTGCGGCCAGCTGCAGCACAGCCACCAGCGGTGGCAGCGCGGGCACTTGCTCTGTCACGCTGAGTTCGACCTTGGCGGGCACCTTCAGCGTGAGCGCCACCCTGGGCGGCACGGCGATTTCTGGCAGCCCGGCCAGTGCGGTGTATGTGGCGGGTGCTGTCACGGCGGGCACGGCGCGCGTGGCCATCAGCAGTGGCCCTAAGACGGCCAATGGCACCGACGCTTATACGATCACAGCCAGCGCACTGGATGCCAACGGCAACCTGAACACCAGTGCGGCCAGCACCTTCAGCTTCAGCGCGCCTGGCACGGGTGCGGCGCTGAGTGCCGCGACCTGCACTACGGCTACTACGGGTGGAAGCGCAGGCACTTGCTCGGTCACCTTGACGGCGACTACGGCAGGTACCTACAGCGTGACGGCCACCCTGGGCGGTACCAACGTGGGCGGCACCAACCCGGTTGTGGGCACCTTCACCGCAGGTGCCGTCACGGCGGGCACGGCGCGCGTGGCCATCAGCAGTGGCCCTAAGACGGCCAATGGAACCGACGCTTATACGATCACAGCCAGCGCACTGGATGCCAACGGCAACCTGAACACCAGTGCGGCCAGCACCTTCAGCTTCAGCGCGCCCGGCACGGGCGCGGCTCTGAGCGCCGCGACTTGCACGACAGCGACCACGGGCGGCAGCGCCGGCACGTGCTCGATCACCCTGACGGCGACCACGGCGGGTACCTACAGCGTGACGGCCACCCTGGGCGGTACCAACGTGGGTGGTACTAATCCTGTGACCGGCACCTTCACGGCCGGTGCTGTCACGGCGGGCGGCTCTCGTGTGGCCATCAGCACTGGCCCGAAGGTGGCCAACGGCTCGGATGCCTACACGATCACGGCCAGCGCCCTGGATGCCAACGGCAACCTGAACACCAGCACAGCCAGCACCTTCAGCTTCAGCGCGCCCGGCACGGGCGCAGCATTGAGCGCCGCGACTTGCACGACAGCGACCACGGGCGGCAGCGCAGGCACGTGCTCGGTCACCTTGACAGCAACGACTGCAGGCAGCTACTCGGTCACGGCCACTTTGGGCGGCACCAACGTGGGCGGCACCAACCCTGTGACGGGCACCTTCACGGCCGGCGCCGTCACGGCGGGCGGCTCTCGTGTGGCCATCAGCGCTGGCCCGAAGATCGCCAACGGTTCTGATGCCTATACGATCACAGCCAGTGCGCTGGATGCCAACGGCAACCTGAACACCAGCGCGGCCAGCACCTTCAGCTTCAGCGCACCGGGCACGGGCGCGGCTCTGAGTGCTGC
>NZ_JADZ01000027.1 GCF_000518645.1 Curvibacter gracilis ATCC BAA-807
CAATCGCATCGAAGTCGCTCTTGCCCTGCACCAGCAGGCCCAGGTAGCTGCGCAGGATGTCGCTGTTGGCAACGCCATTTCTCACGGGCAAGGCGGCATCGAGTCGCTTGAACACTGGCGCGAGTCGATTCAGGTGATGTCCGACCAGCGCCAGACCGGCTACCGGGGTGAGGTCGTAGTCGAGCTGCTTGACGATGAAGGGGCGCATTGGAAGAACTCAGGTACTGCGTTTGCAACAGGCCCATCAACGCCCCACACCTGTCTCGCGTTTACCAAACTACCTCAAATCGAACGCACCCGCAGGGTGAGGCACTTTCACTCTTGGGCTCACGGATTCAGGGTAATGTCAAAAGTTCCATTGATTATTTATTAGGTGATAAAGATCACACAGGGAAAATTCGTAATCCAAAACCAGTTTTATTAGAAGGATCACCAGAATTAATTCAATTAATTTCTGACTCAATCACAAGGCAAAAAAAGTACACAGCAGGTTCAATTAATTTTAGAGAAGGTGAAATACCTACTGAAGAACAACGAGAAGCCGTAATGAGAGGGTTTGAAAAAACATTCTTAGCAGGCTTTGAAAAAGATGAAAATTTTGCAATTCTTTGGGTTGAGCATTGGGATAAAGGAAGATTAGAACTTAATTTTGTTGTTCCTGATAAAGAACTAAATAAAGGTAGAGCATTGAGCTTAACTAGACCTGGCGAAGCTAATCAACAATTATTTAGAGATTTTGATAGCTACTTTAATCATAGATTTAATTATGACCAAGTACAGCAAAATCCATTTAAAGCCCAATTGAATAAATTAGATACTATTGAAGGTCATTTATTCAATGTTAAAAGTCAAAAGAATAAAATTTCCGATATTTTATCCAAGAAAATTTTAAGTGGTGAGATCAAAAATCGTGAAGATTTGATTGAGTTTTTTGGTAGTAAAGATAAGTTTTCTAGAATTGGAAAAGATTATTTATCTTTAAAAACTAACGATGGAAAAACAAAATCTATAAGGTTGAAAGGTCCAATTTTTGAAGAAAATGCAGACTACAAACAATTAATTGAAAAATATAAAGATAGTGGAAAAAAATTATCAGAAGAGAAGTTTTTAGAAATAAAAACAAGAATGTCAGATGAAGTTAAATCTAGAAAATCTCAAAATATTAAACTACTTGCAACAAAAACAAGAAGATCTAAATTTGTCAAAAAACCATTCAAAATTGAAGAAGAAAAGCCTAAAAATATTTCATCAATAAGAAATGAAGTCAATAGCTTTTCTCAATCAAAATCCAATGAATTAACATCATCAGCAAGTCAAGTTAGTTCAAAAATTCAGAGTGAAGAGAAAACAAAACTAATAGAAACAAAACCGAAAGTTGATAAGTTTTATAAGAATATTGAAAAGAATATTCTAAAAACTAGACAATCAGTTAATTTCAATTCTGATGTAAAACAATCTATAGCACCACCCCCAAAAATATCAGGAGCAACAAACAAAACAGTACCTTTTGTTTTAGAAATTCAATCATTAGAATTAGAAATTGGAAACTTACAATCTCAAATGGCAATAGCAAATATTAGAGATAGAGCTAAAATTATTGCCAAAATATTTGAAATTCAAAGAAAAATAGATGATTTAAAACTAAAACAAAGAATGTCAGCAAAATCAAACTTCAATCCAATTTAGATATTTTTTATAAATTCCAATTATCAAAAAGTACAGACGAAAAAAAAGCACCTGCAGGTGCTTTTGAGAGAATTAGGCAAATGTTCCTACTGTGAATACAAATAAAAAGAACATTTGAGGAATAATCAAGAAGAAAGTTACTAGATTTAAACGAGATCTCTTAAGGCGATGTTTTTCAGCATCTTCAAAGGTAGCAAACTCAATTGCTCCACCTTGTGTTCTGTTCTCAAACTCATATTTATCAAGTGCTCTTGATTTCCTACTAAATATTACGAATGTAGTTATTGTGGTAGTCAGAAGAATAACAAATCCCAATATTGAAATTAATTTCATCATAAAAAACCTCCAAAGTTGTTTGCTACCAGCGTACACAAAATTTGCAGAACATGAAATGGAACGATGTTCTATGGACACAGGTGATGTTCTATGCTTCTAGAGCGCTGATGTTCTATAGGACACAGGAGCGTTAGCAAAAGACCACCACTTTCAAAGTGGCTCCCCTAGCAGGGGGTGGGGGTAGAAATCATTGACAAAATCACTTTAATTTCAATGATGGAAAAGTACAGACGAAAAAAAAGCACCCGTAGGTGCTTGACAATATTTTTTATATAAATATTATTTATAAAATATATTAGGAAATTTATGAATAATTTTTACATTAAGCGAATTATTGGTCTATATCAATCTCGGAAATTTATATTTTATTGTATTTTCATGAGTTTATTTGTGTTTTTTCTATCTTATACTTCAAAATAAATTCTTATTAATAAAAAATCAAGTCGATAAGCAATAAAATTGAGCCCCAAAATGCAAGCATAGCTCCTTGACTTAAAAATTTAGAATTTATAATCATCAAGTTGACTAATTCACTCATTTCCAATTCTTTTTTTTCTGCTTTCTTCCTTAATTTAGCTTCCTCTTTAGGATCGAGATAGCCGCCAAGCGCTGCCCAAAATGTACCAGTAAGAAGGAGTAAGGTTCCTGCGATTGCCCACTTATGATTAATTTCAATCTTCCCCAAATATGAATTAATCCCAATTTTCTCGATTACAAAAAAAGCAATTACAGCTATGACAATGGCAAAAATAGGAAAGAAATTATTTCTAATTTTTGAAAGCTCATTTTTAAATTTTATTGCATGACTTATTTTTTGTTTTATTCTTAATCCTGCAATTTTATTGTAATTATTGATTGGATATGCATCATCAATAAAATCTACATTCAAATCCGACTCATTTGATGATGGCAATTTTTTTTCTGTCTCTGTCTCTTTCTCTGTCTCAGCCATATTTTAATTCCCTACTGTGTTATAGTGAGTGTGTCAGTTGATGAGGTCAACTGAGTGTGTCAGTTGCATGTGTCACAATTGCTGTGACTAACTGAATTTGTCTTTTAAATCAAAGACTTATAGTTTTAAATGTGTAGTTCAAATACTTACCATTGAACTACACCCGCGGCAGGCGGGATTATAGAGGCAGAACGGGGTCGGCTGAGGCTCATCGGCTTCGCAGCAGCGGCCAGGCGCAAGGCGACCCGCGTGGGCTGCCGGGCTCGCGCTGCATTGGCTCGTAAAGCAACGGCAATGCACAACAAACGCTTCGTAAAACCAGGTATCGACCCGAATACATGACGCTGCGGGGGCTCAAGAGCGCTTGTAATCGCGGCCAGCAGGACGCCTTTGCTTGCTGTCTCAACTGGCCTGCCCATGCCCCATCGCACCTCTTCTTCGTTGTCATCGCGCCGCCTCGCTGGCTTCACATTGATCGAACTGATGATCGCTGTGGCCGTGGTGGCCATCCTGTCTGCCATTGCCCTGCCCGCTTACGTGTACTACATCCAGCGCTCGCGCATTCCGGAGGCCACGGCCGCTCTGGCGGCCAAGCAGGTGGCAATGGAGCAGTTGTTTCAGGACAGCCGAAGCTATCTCGCGCCCAACACCAGCGCCTGCAGCACCAGTGGCATGGCCAGCAGCAGCTATTTCACCTATGCCTTCAGCACCTGCACCACCTCGACCTATGTGCTGAGCGCCACCGGCAACACGGGCACCAACATGGCGGGGTTCGTCTTCACCATTGACCAGGGCGGCAACCGGGCCACGACCTCGGTGCCTGCGGGCTGGACCACCTCCGCCACCTGCTGGGTCACGGCCAAGGGGGGGCGTTGCTGATGGGGCCAGGCCACCGGCCACGATGGATGCAGGGCGTGACGCTGATCGAATTGATGGTGGCGCTGGCCATTCTGGGGATCAGCCTGTTGATGGTGATCCCGGCCTTTTCGACCTGGTTGCGCAACGCCCAGGTGCGCGGCCAGGCCGAGAGCCTGCAAAGCGGGCTGCAGATGGCCCGCGCCGAGGCCGTGCGCCGCAACGCGGTCGTGCGGTTGCAGATCACCAGCGACCTCAGTGACAGCTGCACCCTGGTCACGGCAGGCACCCAATGGGTGAGCAATCTGGGCAGCGGCATCAGCCCCGCCTCGCATTGCGCCAGCGCCATCAGCGACAGCGCCAGCCCCTACCTGCTGCAACGCAGCGCCGGCAGCAGCTCCTTGAGCAACGCGCTGATCACAGCCAGCCAGAGCACCCTGGCCTTTGACAGCCTGGGCCGCCTCACGGCCACCACCAACCCGAGCACCACGGTCAGCGCGAGCGTGACGTTTCAGATCACAGCCCCCAGCGGCACCTGCATGGCTGCTTCGGGCGACACGCGCTGCCTGAACCTGGTGGTCAGCCCCGGCGGGCAGATCCGCCTGTGCGACCCCAGCCTGAGCAGCACCCAGGCCGCCGACCGTGCACGCGCCTGCTGAAAAGTGGCCGCCCCGGCCCGCCCTGCCCCGCTCTGCACCGGCCCAGGCGCAGGGTTCGGCGCTGATCGAATCGCTGGTGGCCGTGCTGCTGTTCTCGATCGGCCTGCTGGGCCTGGTCGGCATGCAGGCTGGCGCGGTGCAGCAGGCCAGCCAGGCCGAATACCGCAGCATGGCCAGCCTGCTGGCCAATTCAGCAGCCAGCCAGATGTGGGCCAGCGACCGCAGCGCCGCCACGCTGCAAACACGGTTCGCCAGCCCCAGCGGCAGCGCCTATTTGCTGTGGCTGGCGCAGGTGCAGGCCAGCGGGCTGCCCGGGGTCTCTTCGGCCAACAGCACCTTGCCCACCATCAGCTTCAGCACCTTGGCAGGCGGCGGCAGCAGCGGCACCGCGCGCAGCCAGGCCACCATCACCGTGTATTGGCGCGCCCCGGCCGACACCCAATCCCACCAGTTGGTGACGCTGGTGCAATTGAAATGAGGGCTTTTTTGCAAAACAGCCGGCACGCCACGGTGCGTCAGCAAGGCTTCGGTCTCATCGAGGTGATGGTCGGCATCCTCATCGGCCTGGCAGCGGTGATCGTGATGATGCGCCTGATGCTGGACTCCGACACCGCCCGCCGCACCACGGCGGGTGGCAACGACGCCCTGGTCAACGCCACGGTGGCGCTGTACGGCCTGGAGCGGGACGTGCGCAGCTCGGCCTTCGGCATCAATGCCTTCGCCATCCTGGGCTGCAACCTGAGCTTCACCACCAGCCAGGACAGCGCCTCCGTCAGCCTGCCCCTGAGCCCGACCACCATCAACCCGGCAAGCAGCCTGGTGCCGGCCGGCGACAGCAACACCGACACCCTGTTGGTGATCACCAGCACCAACAACGGCTCCTCCGAAGGCGACGCCCTGATCGCCACCTCGGTGGCAGGCACCTACCAGGTCACCTCGCCGGGCAGCTTTGCCGTTGGCGACTACGTGGTAGCGCAGAACAGCACCCGACCCAGCCCCTGCACCCTGCCGCTCAACCAGGTCAGCGTGATCGACAGCAGCACGGCCAAGCTGACGGTGGCCAACAACACGGTGGGGCTGGGGGCGGGCAGCCTGGTCTTCAACCTGGGCAAGACGCTGTCGCTGCATGCCTATGCCGTGCGCAATGGCAACCTCACCCAATGCGACTACCTGCGCTACAACTGCGGCAGCAGCAGCTACACCAGCACACTGGACAGCACGGTGTGGGTGCCCGTGGCCAGCAACATCGTGGCGTTGCGTGCCCAGTACGGGCGCGACACCAGCACCGTGCTGATGGACGGCACGCTCGACACCTACGACCAGACCACCCCGGGCAGCAGCGCCGACACCAGCGGGCTGAACCTGTACTGCGCCTGGTCGCGCGTGCTCACCCTGCGCATGGCCGTGGTGGCGCGCAGCCCCCAATACGACAAGACCCTGCCCACCAACAGCGCCCCGGTGTGGGACGGCAGCGCGGTCAGCACCAGTGCCCCCACCAACCCCAGCGCGGCGCCCATCGTGCTCAGCGGGCTCACCGACTGGACGGCTTACCGCTACCGACTGGCCAGCACCGTGGTGCCGCTGCGCGACATGATCTGGTCGGGCTCGCAAATCAACTACCAGGGCGGGACCACCGGATGCTGAGGCGCCCGCTCCCTCACGGCCGCCCCCCGCGCGGCGTGGCCCTGATCATGGCGCTGATCGTGCTGGTGGCACTCACCTTGGGCGCGCTGGCGCTCACGCGCTCGGTCTACACCTCCAACCAGATCGCGGGCAACCTGGCCTTTCAGCAAGCGGCCACCCACTCGGCCGACGAAGGCGTGGAGGCCGCCATCGCCTGGCTGGAGAACAACAACGGCCAAAGCACCAGCAACACGGCCAGCACCTGTGCCACCTCGGTGGGCAGCACCGTGCTGGCCTGTGACCAGACCGCCTACGGCTACCTGGCCACGCGGCAAGACCCCGGCAGCAGCCAGAGCTGGGCCGACTTCTGGAGCGCCACGCTCGACAGCCAATCGCTCAAGCTCAGCACCGACAGCGCCGGCAACACCGTGGCCTATGTGATCCAGCGCCTGTGCAGCGCCGCGGGCGACGCCAGCGCGACCAGCGTGGACTGCACCCAGTCGCCCAACGCCAACTCGGGCACCTGCGCGGGCGGCAGCAGTTGCGACTCGCAAAAAATCAACCTCAAGAGCAGTGGCGGCAGCGGCCAGAACGGCAGCCAGGTGTACTACCGCATCACGGTGCGGGTCAGCGGGCCACGCGGCACCCAAAGCCTGGTTCAGGTCGTTGTGGCGCTTTAGGCGCCGGCCCTTGCTCCCATACGCCATCGCCTTCCAACCAGGAACAGCCCCATGCGCAGCCCCCGCCATGCCCTGACCCTCTTGCTGGTCGCGGCCCTGCCACCCCTGAGCCAGGCCACCGTGACGGATCTGGCCAGCAGCCCCCTGGAGACCGCCAGCCCCGGCCAGGTCAAACCCAACATCCTGTATGTGCTCGATGACTCGGGCAGCATGAGCTACACCTACCTGCCCGACTGGGCCAGCACCAGCACCACAGCGCTGTTCCGCAACAGCCGCTACAACGGGCTGTACTACAACGCGGCCGTCACCTACAGCCCGCCGGTGTACTACGACGGCAGCAGCTACCCCAGCATGAGCTCGGCCAACACCACGGCCTGGACCAAGGTGCCGGACGACGGCTTTGGTGTGCAAAGCAGCTCGACCAGCAACCTGGTCGGCAATGCCTACTTCTACACCTTCGTGGCGGGCGAGTACTGCAGCGATGTGCACCAGGCCAGTTGCGCCACCCTCAGCGCCGCCACCACGGCCTACCCCTACCCGGCCTATGTGCGCTGGTGCTCGGACACCGCGCTCAGCGACTGCCAGGTCACCTATGTCGACACCGCACCGACGGGCGGCAAGACCTACACCCAGTTGCGCTACCCCACGCTCAGCTACAAATCAGGGACCAGCACCGTCACCGTGCCGGGCTCCAACATCCTCACCAGCATCGTCTCGGGCACCACCGCGTACAGCTACCCCGGCACCTCGGCCAAGGCCGCCACCCGCACCGACTGCGCCAGCAGCACCTGCACCTATGCCGAGGAGATGGCCAACTACGCCAACTGGTGGGCCTACTACCACACGCGCATGCAGATGATGAAGACCGCCGCCACCCAGGCCTTCAGCACCCTGGGCACCAGCTACCGCCTGGGCTACATGAGCATCAACAACAACACCGGCTCTGATTTTCTGAACATCGCCGACCTGACCGCCGGCAGCAGCGGGCAGAAAGCAGCGTGGTTCAGCAAGTTCACCAAGGCCACGCCCAACAGCAGCACCCCGCTGCGCACGGCGTTGAGCAAAGCGGGGCGCTACTACGCCGGCAAGCTCACAAGCATCAACAACGTGAGCGCCACCGACCCGATGCAGTACGCCTGCCAGCGCAACTACACCATCCTCTCCACCGATGGCTACTGGAACGAGACCGCCACCCCCACCCGCATCGATGGCAGCACCGCCATCGGCGACCAGGACGGCAGCGCGGCCCGCCCCTACCTCGACCCCAACGCCACCGCCAACACGCTGGCCGACGTGGCCTATTACTACTACAGCACCGATCTGCGCGCCTCGGCCTACAGCAACACCCTGAGCGCCAGCGGTGTGGACGTGGCCAGCAACAGCGTGGCCGATGGCCAGCAGCGCATGTACACCTCCACCCTCGGGCTGGGGGCTTCGGGTTACATGTTGTTCCAGGAGGGCTACACCTCGCTGACCTCGGGCGACTACTACGACGTGAGCGTGGGCACCACCGCCAGCACCACCAACGCCGCCAACGGCATCTGCAGCTGGCAGACCTCGGGCAGCTGCGGCTGGCCCAAACCCACCAACAACACCCAGACCACCATCGACGACCTTTGGCATGCCGCCGTCAATGGCCGAGGCGTGTATTACAGCGCCAGCAACGCCACCAACCTGAAGACCGGGCTCAGCACCTTTCTGTCCTCGGTGCAGGCTGCCACCTCGAATTCGGCCACCGCCACCACCAGCACGCCCAACGTCACCTCCAGCGACAACTACGTCTTCAAATCCACCTTCCGCTCGGTCGACTGGTATGGCGAACTGGCCCGCTACACCATCGATGTGAGTACGGGAGCCCTGTCGAGCTATGTGGATTGGTCGGAGTCGGGCACCGTCAACAGCGCTGCCAGCACGGCGGCCACTGCCCTGTATGACAACCTGATCGCCGCCTCGCGCAACATCTACACCTACAACGCCAGCACGGGCGCGCTGCAGCCCTTCACCTGGGCCTCGCTCACCAGCACCCAGAAGGCCTACTTCCAGATCACCGGCGGTGCGATCTCGGGCCTGTCGCAGCTGTGCAGCAGCGGCACGCTGTGCATTGCCAGTGCCTCGCAGGTGGACAGCACCACCGCGGGCACCAGCACCGGTGCCGGTGGCATCAACCTGGTCAATTTTCTGCGCGGGGACCGCAGCAACGAATCCAGCGACGCCAGCAAGTACTACCGGGCCCGCACCCACGCGCTGGGCGATCTGGTCGACTCGGCACCGGTGTACGTCACCACGCCCCTCTTCAGTTACAAAGACTCGGGCTACGCGGCCTTCAAATCGGCCCAGAGCGCACGCCAGGGCATGGTCTACATCGGCGGCAACGACGGCATGCTGCATGCGTTCAACGCCAGCACCGGGGTCGAATCCTGGGCTTACATCCCGTCGATGCTGCTGCCAAATCTGTACAAGCTGGCCGACAAGAACTACAGCAGCAACCACGTGAACTACGTCAACGCCACCCCCAAGACCGGCGACGCGTACTTCGACAGCGCCTGGCACACCATCCTGATCGGTGGCCTGGGCGGTGGCGGGCGCGGCTTCTATGCACTCGACATCACCACCCCGGCCTCGCCCAGCGTGCTGTGGGAGTTCAGCAATGACACCAGCAAGACCACCGGCTACACCACCGATGCCGACCTGGGCTATTCGTACGGCATCCCGGTGATCACCAAGCTGTCGGACGGCACCTGGGTGGTCATCGTGAGCTCCGGCTACAACAATGTCTCGCCCGGCACCGGGCACGGCATCGTCTGGATCCTCAACGCCAAGACGGGCGCCATCATCAAGAAGATCGACACCGGCGCCGGCAGCAGCACGGCCGCCGTCAGCGGCTGCAGCACCGCGCCTTGCCCGGCCGGCCTGGCCCAGCTCAGCGCCTATGTCGACAGCGCCAGCACCAACAACCTGGCCCTGCGCCTGTATGGCGGCGACCTGCTGGGCAATGTATGGCGCATCGACATCAGCGCCCTGACCGCCGCCAACGCCGCCAGCACCACGGTCACCCCCCAGCTGCTGGCCACCCTGGCCGATGCCAGCGGCACCCGGCAACCGGTCACCACGCGGCCCGAACTGGGCTACAGCAATGGCAACTACCTGGTGTTCGTGGGCACCGGCGAACTGCTGGGCCTGAGCGACCTCAGCAGCACCCAGACCCAGTCGATCTACGCCCTCAAGGACCCGCTCACCACCTCGACCGCCACCACCGGCCTGTACGGCAGCCCGCGCAGCAACCCCTGCTCCAGCAGCACCAAGACCAGTTGCTTCGTGAAGCAGACCCTGAGCGACTCGGGCGGCGTGCGCACCGCCACCAGCACGGTCAGTTACGCGGTCGACCTGGGCACCATGGATGGCTGGTTCGCCGACCTGCCCGAAAGCGGCGAGCGCATGACCACCGACATGGACCTGCAACTCGGCACCCTGGCCTTCACCACCAACATCCCCACCACCAGCACCGGTTGCAGCGTGGGCGGCTCCAGCTACCTGAACTACTTCAGCTACACCACCGGGCTGGCCGTGGGCACCAGCACCAGCACCGGGGTGTTGCTGACCTCCGGCACCACCACCGGGCTGTCCAGCGGCGTGAGCCTGGTGCGCTTGGCCAATGGCAAGGTGGTGGCCATCACCAACCTGTCGGACGGCACCAGCCAGACCACCAGCATCCCGGTGTCCAGCACCAGCACAAGCACCCGACGCGTGTCGTGGCGTGAGCTCAGCGTGCAGTGAATCCCTGCCCGGTGGCCCGGGTAAGATCCGCCCCAACTCCACCCATCACCACCCTCCCCAATCACTGCCATGACCACCCGCCAAGCCCGTTTCGAAGCTGCCTGTGCCCCCTGGGGCGACGCCTTTGCCGGCCCCATCGTGATCGGTGGCAACTACCAGAGCGTGCTGTGCCATGGCGACACGGTCTACATCAGTGGCCAGGTGCCCCGCGTGGGGACCACGGTGCAGGTCACCGGGCGCGTGGGTGCGGGCACCTCGCTGGAGCAGGCACGCACCGGCGCGCGCATCAGCGTGCTGCGCGCCCTGGCCCTGCTGTTGCAGCAACTGGGCAGCCTGGACCGCATCCAGCAGGTGCTGCGTGTCACCGTGTATGTGCAATGCGCCGACGACTTCACCCAGCACAGCGAGGTGGCCGATGCAGCCTCCGACCTGCTGGTCGAGGTGCTGGGCCCAGCCGGCCGCCACACCCGCACCTCGGTGGGCGTGCTGCAACTGCCCAAGAATGCCTCGGTCGAGATCGATCTGGTGGCGGCCTGGGGCTGAACGGATCCTGCCGCCCCTGCTGACAAACGTCCGTCAGGCGTGCGCTGCTGACGCCAGGACCTCTGCGGCCCACTGGTTCAAACTCTTGCCTGCTGCCTTCGCCGCTATCAGTGCAGAGCCGTGAACCTCTGGCGGCACCCTCAACATGAGCTTTCCGCTCGCAGGCTTTTGGGGGGGCTTGCCGATTTTTTCGCAGGTTTGAAGGTAATCGTCCACCGCTTCGTGGAAAGCCTCTCGAAGTTGCGCCACGCTGTCCGCATGAAAGCTCACAACATCCTGTATACCCAAGAGGCGACCTACCAGGATGTCATCACGGTCGTCAAAATCGATGCGACTGGTATAGCCCTTGTAGGTCATGGTGTTCAAGGTGTCACTCCAATGGATATCAAAAAATCACGGGCATCGTCCACTTGGTAAGCCTTGGCCTCCTTGGCTGGATGTGGACGATGAAAGCTCGCCACCGCTCGGTCATGCACGAAGCGCACGCGGGAACCGCACCCCTCTACCACCGTGCAACCCACAGCGATCAGAAGCGCTTCAATCTTTGTCCACTCCAAAGTCTTGCTGGTGGGTACCGCAAAAATGGCGGCCAATGTCTTTGCATGCTTGCCATTCATGCTTGCAATATTAGCTAGCACCAGAAGGATAACAAATAGGCATCTTTTTAACAATGTGACGAAGGGAACGCGGTCTCAATGCCGGGTCACCCTCAGGCCACAGCCTCCCCCGGCCAGCGCAGCCTCAAGGCGCTGCGGAACTGCCGGGGCTGGCCCGTCACCGGGTCGTCGAAGGCCAGGGCCCGTGCCAGCAGGCGCAGCGGCTGCGAGTAGTCGCCCTCGGGCGGGTCGTTCACCACGGGGTAGAAGTGGTCGTCCTGGATGGGCAGGCCCAGCGCATTCATGTGCACCCGCAGTTGGTGGCGCTTGCCCGTGACGGGGCTGAGCTGGTAGAGCGCCAGTTCACCCCGCACCTCCAGCACCTCCACCGTGCTGTCGGCATTGGGCTCGCCGGGCACCTCGCAGCAGCGGAAGAACTGCGCCGGGTCTTCCACGATGCGGCTCTGGCGGCGGATCGGAAAGGCCAGCTCGGGCCGCCAGGGCGCGATCGCTTCGTACTGCTTGCCCACCTCGCGCTCGCGGAACAAGGCCTGGTAGGCGCCCCGGCTGGCCGGGTCGACCGAGAACAGCACCAAGCCGGCCGTCTCGCGGTCGATGCGGTGGATGGGCGAGAGGGTGGCGATGCCCAGCTGGTGCTTCAAGCGCACCAGCAAGGTCTCGTGCAGGTAGCGCCCACCGGGGGTGACCGGCATGAAATGGGGTTTGTCAGCCACCAGCAGGTGCTCGTCCTGGTACACCACGCCCACCTCGAAGGGGATCTGAGGCTCGGTGGCCAGCTCCCGGTAGTAGAAAAGGCGCAGGCTGTGTTCGAAGGGCCGCTCAGGCGTCACCACCTGGCCACGCTCGCACACCACGTCGCCACGGGCCATGCGCTGCACCCAATCCTCGCGGCTGACCTTGGGCAGGCGGTGCACCAGAAAGTCGAGCAGGGTGGGCCAAGGGCCGGCCGGCACCGCCACGCAACTGGGGCTGACGCCTTGGCGGATGGGCAAAACAGAGGGGCGGTCGGGCTTGTACATGGGTCAACGGGTTCTGGTGGCCTCCAGGTCGGGTTCAGGAGCCCCGGGGCAGGCGGGCGAACTATAAGCGAGTGCGCCCCCACGGGCAGGATCCGAGGTCCGCAAGCGGCCAGCAGCGTTGGGCAGAAGCTGCGAGACTGGCCGCCTGCCCCGCCCCCGATCACCCCCATTCGCACCGCCTCGCCCCATGACCGACTCCAAGCTGCCCGCCGCCTTCAACCGCCTGGCCTGGGCCAACCTGGCCGCCCAGGCTGCCGAACAACTGAGCCTGGCGGCCACGCCCATCGTGGCGGTCACGCTGCTGGGGGCCGGGCCGGGCGAGACCGGCCTGCTGGCCACCTTCCAGACCCTGCCCTTTCTGCTGTTCTCGATCCCGCTGGGCCTGCTGGCCGACCGTGGCTCGCGCCTGCGCCTGATGGTGGGGGCCGAGCTGTTGCGCGCCGTCTCGCTGCTGGCCCTGCTGGGCGCTTTGCTGACGGGTCATGCGAGCCTGCTCTGGCTGCTGGCCATGGGCTTCATCGGGGCCCTGGGCACGGTCGGCTTCAGCGTGGCGGCCCCGGCACTGGTGCCTTCGCTGGTGCCCGGCAGCGCGCTGGCAAGGGCCAACGGGCGGCTGGAGCTGGCGCGCAGCCTGGCCTATGCGGGCGGCCCGGCCCTGGCCGGCAGCCTGGTGGCCTGGGCGGGCGGATCGACCGCCTTCGTGGTGGCGGCCGTGGGCTCGGGCCTGGCCGTGGCCTGGATGCGCGGCCTGCACGAACCCCGGCGCACCCCGGCCCCGCCGCGCCACCCCTGGGCCGAGCTGCGCGAGGGCGCCCGGCAGGTGTGGCACCAGCCCTTGTTGCGCCCCATCTTCCAGACCGCCGTGATCTGGAACATCGGCTGGTTTGTGCTGCAGGGCACCTATGTCTCGTATGCCGTGCGCCACCTGGGCCTGAGCGCGGCCAGCGTGGGCCTGACGCTGGCGGGCTTTGGGGCCGGCATGGTGTGTGGCGCTCTGCTGGCCAGCCGCGTGCTGGCCCGCCTGCCGCTGGGCCGGGCGGTGCAGTTCGGGCCGGCCATGTCGCTGCTGGCCTGCAGCACCCTGGCGGCCACGGTGGTATGGCCCTCGGCCGCGCTGGCCGGGCTGGGCTTCTTTGTGTTCGGCTGCGGCGCCATCATCTGGACCATCAGCTCCACCACGCTGCGCCAGACCGTCACGCCCGGGGCCCTGCTGGGCCGGGTGTCGGCCATCTTTCTCACCGGCAATGCGGGCGCCCGCCCGCTGGGCGCCGCCTTGGGGGGCCTGGTGGGGGCGCAATGGGGCGAAGCGGCCTGCCTGGGCCTGGCGGTGCTGGCCTTTGCCTGGCAGCTGCTGCTGATCTCGGGGCCGGCCATCAGCCGCCTGCAAGGCTTGCCGCCGCAGGAGGTGTGAACCAGGTGGCGCCCATGCCCCGGCCCTGTGCTGGGTCAAGCACAAGGGCCGGCCAGCAGGCAAAATCGGACCATGAGCAACAAAACCAGCCCCTCGGCCATAGCCGACCTGCGCAAGAGCTACGAGCGCGCAGAACTCAGTGAAGACGCCTCGGAGGCGCAGCCCCTGCGCCAGTTCGAGAAATGGCTCAACGAGGCCATCACGGGCGAGGTGCCTGAGCCCAACGCCATGACCCTGGCCACCGTGGGCCACGACCTGCGCCCCAGCACCCGCATCGTGCTGATCAAGGGCTATGACGAGCGGGGTATCGTCTGGTACACCAATTACGAAAGCCGCAAGGGCCACGAGCTGGCGGGCAACCCGTTTGCCGCCCTGCAGTTCCACTGGGTGGAGCTGGAGCGCGTGGTGCGCATCGAGGGCCGGGTCGAGAAGGTCAGCGACGAGGAAAGCGACGCCTACTTCAACAGCCGGCCGCTCGATTCGCGCATCGGCGCCTGGGCCAGCCCGCAAAGCCAGGTCATCGGCGGCCGCAGCGTGCTGGTGGCCAATGCGGCGCGCTACGGTGCGCAGTTCATGCTCAAGCCGCCACGCCCGCCGCACTGGGGTGGCTTCCGGCTGGTGCCTGAGCGTTGGGAGTTCTGGCAGGGCCGCAAGAGCCGCCTGCACGACCGCCTGCGTTACCGGTTGGAAGACAACGGCAGCTGGGTGCGCGAGCGCCTGGCCCCGTGAGCGGGTGGGCTGAGGCTCAGACCAGCGCGCCCACCAGCAGCATGGCCAGCGGCAGCGTGATCAGGCCCATGACGGTGGTCACGGCCACGCTGGCGGTGATCAGTTCCTCGGCCACGCCATAGCGCTGCGAGAACAGGTAGACGTTGGCGCCGATCGGCAAGCCGGCCGTCACCACCATCACCGCCAGAGGCACCCCCTCCAGGCCCAGCAACCAGCCCAGGGCCAGCACCACGGCCGGGTGCAGCAGGTTCTTCACCCCGACCATCGCCAGCGCCCCTTTGAGGTGGGTGCCCACCGAGCCATAGGCCAGGGTCACGCCCACCAGCACCAGCGCAATCGGCCCCATGGCATTGCCCAGCAGCTGCAAGGGCTGGTCGAGCAAGGGCGGAATGCTGAGGCCGGTGCTGCCGAACAGCAGGCCGGCCATGATGGGCAGGGGGATCGGGTGGATGATGCCTTTGCGCAAGGCCCCGCCCACGGTGGCCCAGACGCTGCGGGCCGGCGCCACACCGCGCCGCGCGTCCTCCCGCTGGGCCGCCAGCTCCAGCACGATGTTGCCGGCGGTCAGCAGCACCAGCGAATGCAGCGAGATCAGGGTGAACAGGGTCACCATGCCGGGCTGCCCGTAGGCCAAGCCGATCAGCGGGATGCCGATCATGCCGGTGTTGCTGAAGGTACCGGCCAGCGCCAGCACCGCCCCGGTGGGGTTGTAGCCCTTGACCACGATCACCAGCGCATAGACCAGGGCTGCAGCGCCGAAGTACATCGCAATCGGCTTGAAGTCGAGCTGGCCCAGGTGCACCGCACTCATGGTGCGAAACAGCAAGGCCGGCAGCAGCAGCATGAACACCAGGTTGGACAGGTCACGCACCGCCCCCCCCCCGATCCAGCGACGCCGCCCGGCCACATAGCCCGTGAGAATGAACAGGACGACGGGCAGCAGGGCAACAACAACGGGATGGTTCACGGCAAGGCGGTCTGAGGGGCCAAAACACAGCGGCCCGCACGCAGCGGGCCGCTCTCAAGCTGCTGATTGTCGCCGCTTTGGCTCAGGTTGTCTGACAACCCAAGCCCCCAGGCTTAGAAAGCGATCTGCAAGCCGACCTTCAGGCTGCGCCCCGGAAGCGGGGCCTTGGGGAAGGCCGTGGTGGTCAGGATCGAGGTGGCGCTGTAGGCCAGCTGGTTGGTCAGGTTGTCGAGCCGGGCGTACCACAGCATCTGGGTCGTCTGCCCACCCACACGGGCCGTGGTCTTGTAGCTGCCCATGGCGTTCCACAAGGTGTAGGCCGAGGTGGCGCGGCTGTCGCTGGGCACCCGGGCCTGGGCGGCCGAGTGGTCAAAGCCGCCGCGCAGCGACCAGGGGCCGCGCGTCCAGGCCAGCGAGGCCCCCAGGCGTGCCGGGGCGATGCGCGGCAGGGGGTCCAGCGTGTCGGCATTGATGGCGCGCACCAGATCACCGCGCAACAACAGATCCAGGGCGCCGGCGCTGCCACCGGCCTGCAGGCCGCCGGGGCCCATCAGGCGCACCGTGGCGTTGCCCTCCAGCCCGGTGAAACGGGCCCGGATGCCGCTGTAGCGGTACTCGGGGTAGGTGGTCAGGCTGCTGTCGCTGGGGTTGCGCTGGCCGTCAGCGGTCAAGCGGTCGCCAGTGGCCAACAGGCCGATGAAATTGCGAAAGCGCGTCTGGTAGGCATTGACCGAGGCCTGGTGGGCGCCCTGCTTCCACTGCAGCCCCAGTTCGGCGCTGGTGGAGCGCTCCTTGCCCAGTGAGGAATCCCCGGTTTCCCAGGCCACGGTGGCCATGTGGGGGCCGTTGGCAAACAACTCGTAGTCCTTGGGCGCGCGCTCGGTGTAGGCCAGGTTGCCCGTCATCTGCCAGACAGGGCTCAGCTTGACCAGCGCGCCCAGGGCGGCGCTGTGCGGGTTGAAGCGGCGCTCGCCAGATTCGAAGCGGGTGGTCTCGGCACTGCCCAGCGAGCGCACGGTCACGCTCTCGGTGCGGGCGCCCGCGCTCAGCTTGCCCCAGGACGTGGGCAGCTCTTCGTGGATAAACAAGGCCTGGCTGCTGCTGCGGCTCATCGGCGCGAAGGCTTCGTCGCCCAGGGCCGCAAAACGCCCGGTTTCGGCCTGCAGGCCGATCACGCCGTCCAGGCCGGCAAAGCGCTCATGCCGCGCCTCCAGCCGGAAGTCGTTGCCCTGGTTGGTGAAGCGCGTGCCCGCCACACCCGATTCGTACTCGGTGTGGGCGTAATCGGAATGGCTGAACTGCCCCTTCAGGGATTGGATGAAGGCCACGGGGTAGCGCCACTCGCCTTCCAGCGCGTAGCGGTTGCTGCGCATGCCGATGGTCACGTTGTCCTCGGCCACCGTGCCATAGGTGGTCTGGTAGGTGGCGGCCGAGGCGCCCAGGTAGCCCTTGTCCCAGAACAGGCTGCCGCCCACGGCCCCGCCCTGCGCGTCGCTGGCCGAGTTGCAGATGCGGCTGGCCTGCGGGCTGGCCCCGGTCTTCTCGCAAGGCAGGCTGACCGGCACATTGACATCACCCGTGCGCCGCTTGAAGCCGTCCACATGCAGGGCATAACGCTCGTTGCCACCTTCCACCATGGCGGCAGCGCTGCGCTCTTTGTTGCCGCTGGCCAGGCCCAGGTCGACCTTGCCGGTCACGCCGTCCAGGGGCTCACGCGGGATGCGGTTGTCGATCACATTGACCACGCCGCCCACGGCGCTGCCGCCGTACTGCAAGGCGCCCGGGCCACGCAGCACCTCGATGCGGTCCACGGTGATGGGCTCCAGAGGCACGGCATGGTCAAAGCTCAGCGCCGAGGCGTCGACGGTGGCGCCGCCATTGTTCAGCACCCGGATGCGGTCGCCGTCCAGCCCCCGAATGATGGGGCGGCTGGCGTTGGGGCCGAAGTAGGTGCTGCTCACGCCGGGCGTGCCGTCCAGGGTCTCGCCCAGGGTGCCGCGGGCGCGCTCGGTCAGCTCGTCGCGCTGCAGCACCGTCACGGGCGCGGTCAAATCGGTGGCCCCCAGCGGGTTGCCGGTCACGGTCACCTCACGCAGGCTGGGGCCTGCGGTGGTGGCCGGGGTGGCAGTCTCGGCGCTGGTCTGGGCCTGGGCCTGGGCCTGCGCCATGGGCACCGAGGCAATCAGGGACAGGCAGGCCAGCTGCAACAGGCTGGGGCGGATCGAAGGCAGGCGCGCCAGACGCGCAGCGGGAGGCAAGGAAGTCATGGCAAATCTCGTTGAAACAGGGTCGGACACACGCCGCGCCCCGCAAGGGTGACGCAGCGCCGGGCGCCCAGACAGGCGGCCCGATCAGGCAGTCATCAACGAGAAAGCGGTGGCGCCCTGGCCTGGCAAGGGGCGGCCGTGGCCGCTACCAGGGTGGCGTCGAGCCACCAGGGCAGGAAATGGCTCAGCGCCGGCCCCAGGTCGGCCACGGTGAGCGCCTGGGGTGGGCCGTCGTGGCCCAGTTGGTCGTACACCAGGCAGTCCGCATCGCTGCTGTGATGTGAAAACAGTCGATCCAGCCAACGCTCGGCACTGACCTGGGCCGAGTCCGCAGAAGCGGCTTCAAGCGCCGGTGAGGCCGAGGCCGGCACAGCCCCTGCGCGCCAGGCGGGGTGGTGAATCCGGTGCATCTGCCCCAACACCGGGGCCAGCACCAAGACCAGCAGCAAGGCGGCCCACCCCAGGCGCAGGCCTGTGACGGGCAACACCCTGCCCCACCAGGCGGCAAAGCCGGGCGCGGTCAAGGTCTTCATGGCGGATCGGGCGGACATCGTGAAAGGCGGCAGCGGCCTACAACAAGCTCAAACCAAGATTGTGTAATCGCTGTGACTCAGGATTGTGACAAAAACCGGCTCAATCTTTCAGAAACCGCGCAAAGGTTTTCTGGAACTTGGCCACTTTGGGCCCCACCACGAAAGCGCAGTAGCCCTGGCCAGGGTGCTGCTCGAAGTAGTCCTGGTGGTAATCCTCGGCCGGCCAGTAATTGTCCAGCAGGGCCACCTCGGTCACCACGGGCTGGGGCCAGGTGGCGCTGGCGTTCACAGCGGCCACAAAGGCCTGGGCCTGGGCCAGCTGGGCGGCATCCTCGACATAGATGCCGCTGCGGTACTGGGTGCCCACATCGTTGCCCTGGCGGTTGAGCGTCGTGGGGTCGTGGATCGAGAAGAAGATCTGCAGGATCTCGTCCAGCGAGATCACCGCCGGATCGAAGCGCAGGCGCACCACCTCGGCGTGCCCCGTGCTGCCGCTGCACACCTGCTCGTAGCTGGGCTGGACCACCTGGCCATTGCAGTAGCCCGACTCCACATCCAGCACGCCGCGTACGCGCACATAGACGGCCTCGGTGCACCAGAAGCAGCCGCCGCCCAGGGTGATGGTCTCGATCGTCATGTTTTCCACCTTTTTGCACAACAACACAGCCTGGCAATGTAGCCTGAGCCCGATGGGCACGCTGGCCCGGGGTCATCGGCTGCGCGGGTGCTGTGTGGCCTGCTGGCTTGACGCGCGGCAAATGCGAACGTTATATTACTAACCAATCAGTCATTAACCCCCATGCCCCTGCCCAAATTCAAGCTCTGCTCTGCCGGCGACAGCCACAGCAAGCGCGAGCGCCGCAAGGAAGCCCGACCCGGTGAGTTGCTTGAAGCAGCGCTCGACCTGTTCGTGGAAAAAGGCTTTGCTGCCACCCGGGCGGAAGAGGTGGCGGCCCGCGCCGGGGTGTCCAAGGGCACGCTGTTTCTGTACTTTGGCAGCAAGGAAGAGCTTTTCAAGGCCGTGGTGCGCGAGAACATCTCGGGCCGCTTCACCGAATGGGAGGCCGAGCTGGACACCTTCACCGGCACCAGCGCCGAACTGATGGCCTATGCCATGCGCAGCTGGTGGGAGCGGGTGGGCATGACCAAGGCCTCGGGCATCACCAAGCTGATGATGAGCGAGGCGCGCAATTTCCCCGAAATCGCCGAGTTCTACCAGCAAGAAGTGATCCTGCCGGGCCGTCAGTTGATCCGGCGCATCCTGGAGCGTGGCGTGGCCCGTGGCGAGTTCCGACCGCTGGACATGGACCACGCGGTGTACTGCGTGATGGCCCCCATGATCTTTCTGATGATGTGGCGCCACTCGGTCGGTGCCTGCGCCCCCACCGACTTCGAACTGTCCCCCGAGCGCTTCATCGACCAGCAGATCGACCTCTTGGTCGATGGCCTGCAGACACGCGCCCCGGGCGCAGCCCCCTCTTCCCCCGCCCCATAAGAAACAACGAGACAAAGATGACGCAAACGCAAGCGCCCTCCGGGAAACGCCGGTGGATCAAGTGGGCCGTGCTGGCCCTGGTCGTGCTGGCCCTGGGCTTCAGCGTGCTGCGGGCCCTGTCGGCGCGCAAGGCCCAACAAGCGGCCGTGGCCGAGGCCAGCCAGCGCGCGCAACCCGTGATCGAACTGGCCCCCACCGACCTGGTGGCCGCCCAGGTGCAGAACCTGAGCCAGGGCCTGCCGGTGTCGGGCAGCTTGCGGGCGGTGAATTCGGCCTTCATCCGTACCCGCGTGCCGGGCGAATTGCAGCAACTGACCGTGCGCGAGGGCGACAGCGTCCAGGCCGGCCAGGTGCTGGCCCGCATCGAGGTGACCGAGTTCCAGTTCCGCCTGCGCCAGACGCAGGACCAGGCCGACTCGGCCAAGGCCCAGATCGACATCGCCCAGCGCCAGTACGACAACAACAAAGCCCTGGTGGCCCAGGGTTTCATCTCGCAGACCGCGCTGGACACCTCGCTGGCCACGCTGAACTCGGCCATCTCCACCTACAAGGCCGCGCAGGCCGCGGTTGAAGTCACCCGCAAGACCTTTGAAGACACCGTGCTCAAGGCCCCCATCAGCGGACAGGTGGCACAGCGCCTGGCCCAGCCCGGCGAGCGCCTGCCGGTGGACAGCAAGGTGCTGGAGATCGTCGATCTGAGCCGCCTGGAGCTGGAGGCCACCTTCAGCCCGGCCGATTCGCTGAGCTTGAAAGTGGGCCAACGGGCCCGCCTGAGCATCGAGCAGAACGGCCAAGGCAGCGCCACCGTGGGCGCCACCGTCTCGCGCATCAACCCCAGCGCCCAAGCGGGCAGCCGCAGTGTGCTGGCCTACCTGACGCTGGACACCCCCGGCAGCGCCGGCCCGGTGCTGCGCCAGGGCCTGTTTGCCCAGGGCATGCTCGACACCGTGCGCGTGAGCGCGCTGGCCGTGCCGCTGTCGGCCGTGCGCACCGACAAACCCAAGCCCTATGTGCAGACCGTGCAGCAGGGCCAGGTCAAGCACCTGCCCGTGACGCCCGGCACCCGAGGCGAGGTGGGCCCCGAGCTGTGGGTGGCCGTGCCCGACCTGCCCGAAGGCACCCAGGTGCTGCGCGGCGAACTGGGGCCGCTGCGCGAAGGCACGGCGGTGCGCCTGACGTCCTCACCAGCCTCTGCTTCTGCACCCGCCGCCACGGCCACCACCGCAGCTCCGGCTGCACGGAACTGACGCGCCATGTGGTTCACCCGCGTCAGCCTGAAAAACCCCGTCTTCGCCACCATGGTGATGCTCGCCATCGTGGTGCTGGGCCTGTTCTCGTACCAGCGCCTGCAGGTCGATCAGTTCCCCAACATCGACTTTCCGGTGGTGGTGGTCACCACCGAATACCCGGGCGCCTCGCCTGAGATCGTCGAGAGCGAGGTCACCAAGAAGGTCGAAGAAGGCGTCAACTCAATCGCCGGCATCAACAACCTCACCTCGCGCACCTACCTGGGCCAGTCGGTGGTGATCATCGAGTTCCAGTTGCAGATCGATGGCCGCAAGGCGGCCGAAGACGTGCGCGAAAAGGTGGCCTCGATCCGGCCCAACTTCCGCACCGAGGTCAAGGAGCCGCGCGTGCTGCGCTTCGACCCGGCCAGCAAGGCGGTCTGGTCGCTGGCGGTGCTGCCCCAGGCCAGCGCCGACGGTGGTCAGGGCATGAGCCCGGTCGAGCTCACCAACTGGGCCGACCAAGTGCTCAAGAAACGGCTGGAGAACGTGCGCGGTGTGGGCTCGGTGTCCCTGGTGGGCGGCACCAAGCGAGAGATCAACATCTACCTGAACCCGGCGGCGATGGAGTCCTTCGGCGTCACGGCCGATCAGGTGGCCGCCGCCGTGCGCAACGAGGCGCAGGACCTGCCCGTGGGCTCGGTGCGCTCGCTGGCCCAGGAGCGGGTGGTGCAGATCGACGCCCGCATGCAGCGCCCCGAGGATTTCGGGCGCCTGATCGTGGCGCGGCGCGGTGGCAGCCCGGTGCGGCTCGAACAGGTGGCCCGCGTGGCCGACGGCGCCCAGGAGCTGGACAGCCTGGCGCTGTACAACGGCCAGCGCACCCTGCTGCTGTCGGTGCAGAAGGCGCAAGACGAGAACACCATCCAGGTGGTCGACGGCCTGTACAAGACGATCGATGAGATGAAGGGCCAGCTGCCTCCAGGGCTCAGCCTGCAGCCCATCCTGGACGGCTCGCGCCCGATCCGTGTGGCGGTGGACAACGTGCGCCGCACCCTGATCGAAGGCGCGGTGCTGACCGTGCTGATCGTGTTCCTGTTCCTGAACTCCTGGCGCTCCACACTGATCACCGGCCTGACGCTGCCGATTGCGCTGATCGGCACCTTTTTGTTCATGAACCTGTTCGGCTTCACCATCAACATGATCACGCTGATGGCGCTGTCGCTGTGCGTGGGCCTGCTGATCGACGACGCCATCGTGGTGCGCGAGAACATCGTGCGCCATGTGCAGATGGGCAAGACAGCCTTCCAGGCCTCGCTCGACGGCACCCAGGAGATCGGCCTGGCGGTGCTGGCCACCACCTTGTCCATCGTGGCAGTGTTCCTGCCCATCGGGTTCATGGAAGGCATCATCGGCAAGTTCTTCCACGAGTTCGGCATCACCATCGTGGCCGCCGTGATGATCTCGATGTTTGTCAGCTTCACGCTCGACCCGATGCTGTCCTCCATCTGGCACGACCCCAGCATCCACGCCCATGGCGAGCGCCACGCCCCGGTCACCCTGTACGACAAGACCATCGGCCGCGTCACCGGGGCTTTTGACGACGCCACCGAGTGGCTGGCCGAGGGCTACCAGACCCTGCTGCGCTGGTCACTGGGGCACCGGCTGGCCACCCTGCTGCTGGCGCTGGCCATCTTCGTGCTGAGCGTGGTCATGGTGCCGCTGCTGGGCACCGAGTTCGTGCCCAAGGCCGACTTCTCCGAGACCACCATCAATTTCTACACCCCGGTGGGTTCGTCGCTGGAGGCCACCGAGGCCAAGGCACGCCAGGTCGAGGCCATCGTGCGCGAGGCGCCCGAGGTGCGCTACACCCTGGCCACCATCAACACCGGCACCGCCCAGGGCAAGATGTACGCCAGCCTGTACGTGCGCCTGGTGGACCGCAAACAGCGCAGCCGCAGCGTGGACCAGATGTCGGCCGCGCTGCGCGAACGCCTGCGCCAGGTGCCGGGCATCACCGTCACCCACGTGGGCCTGCTGGACTCGGTGGGCGGCAGCAAACAGGTCGAGTTCTCGCTGCAAGGCCCCGATCAGACCGAGCTGGAGCGCCTCAGCCGCCTGGTGATGGACAAGGTGCGGGGCATCCCGGGCCTGGTCGACCTCGACTCCAGCGTGAAAGACCCCGCCCCCCAGATCTCGGTGCAGCTGCGGCGCGACGCAGCCTCCGACCTGGGCCTGAGCGTGGGCCAAGTGGGCCAGTCGCTGCGCCTGCTGGTGGCCGGCGAGACCGAAGGCACCTGGCGCGCCCCCGACGACCAGACCTACGACATCAACGTGCGCCTGGCCCCCGATGCCCGCAACAGCCCGCAAGATCTGGAGCGCCTGCCCTTTGCCCTGGCCACCGCGGCCGATGGCAGCACGCGGGTGGTGCGCCTGAACCAGGTGGCCCAGGTGCGCGATTCGACCGGCAGCAACCAGATCAACCGGCGTGACCTGACGCGCGAGGTGGCGATCAATGCCAACGTCTACGGTCGCTCGGCCGGCGAGGTGTCGGCCGACATCCAGAAGGCCATGCAGGGCGTGCAATTGCCGCCGGGTTACCGCTATGCCTTCAGCGGCTCGACCAAGAGCATGGCCGAGTCCTTCGGCTACGCCGTGTCGGCCCTGGCGATGGCGATCATCTTCATCTACATGATCCTGGCCAGCCAGTTCAAGAGCTTTTTGCAGCCTCTGGCACTGATGACCTCGCTGCCGCTGACCCTGATCGGGGTGGTGCTGGCCCTGCTGATGTTCGGCTCGACCCTGTCGATGTTCTCCATCATCGGTGTGGTGATGCTGATGGGCCTGGTCACCAAAAATGCGATCTTGCTGGTCGACTTTGCCATCCGAGCCCGCGAAGGCGGCCTGGATGCGCAGGGCCAGCCCGTGGCCGGGCTGCCCCGTGCCGAGGCCCTGCTGCTGGCGGCCCGGGTGCGGCTGCGCCCCATCCTGATGACCACGCTGGCCATGATCTTCGGCATGGTGCCGCTGGCCTTCGCCATCACCGAAGGCTCCGAGCAGCGCGCCCCCATGGGGCAGGCCGTGATCGGGGGGGTGATCACCTCCTCCTTGCTGACCCTGGTGGTGGTGCCGGTGGTGTATTGCTACCTCGACGACCTCGCTGCATGGCTGCGCCGTTCGCGCCAGCGCGGCCAAACACCGGCAAGCCCGCCTAAAATCGATGGTTTGTCCTGATCCACCGCCGGAGAACCCCAACATGTCCATGCCCCAGAACCTCGAGCAAGCCCGTTTCAACATGATCGAACAGCAGATCCGCCCCTGGGATGTGCATGCGCCGGAGATCCTGGAACTGCTCAACACCCTGCACCGCGAAGATTTCGTGCCCGAAAGCCAGCGCGCCATCGCCTTCGTCGACATGGAAGTGCCCCTGCCTGGCGGCCAGGTGATGCTGGCCCCCAAGTACGAAGCCCGCGTGATGCAGGAGCTGAAGGTGCAGAAGAACGAGAAGGTGCTCGAGATCGGCACCGGTTCGGGCTACATGGCCGCCCTGCTGGCCCACCAGGCACAGCGTGTGGTCAGCCTCGAAATCAACCCCGAACTGGCCGAATTCGCCCGTGGCAACCTGCAGCGCGCCGGCATCCACAACGTGGAAGTGCGTGTGGCCGATGGCGCCCGCACCGTGCAGGCCGACGGCCCCTTCGACGTGATCGTGCTCAGCGGCTCGGTGGCCGAGGTGCCCCCCGCCCTGCTCGACCAGCTCAAGGTGGGCGGCCGCCTGTTCGCCATCGTGGGCGACGAGCCCGTGATGCGTGCCCAATACATCACCCGCAGCGGCGACAAGGCCTTCGAGACCAAGAGCCCCTGGGACACCATCGCGCCCCGCCTGCAGAACTTCCCCGAGCCTTCGCGCTTCCGTTTCTGACCTTCACTGGAATCCTTGCATGATCGACCAAGTCCGACCCGCCAGCCTGAACGACTGGCTCCAGTCCCACCCCGGCGTCCAGCCCATCGTGCTGGACGTGCGCGAACCCTGGGAGCTGCAGACCGCCAGCATCAAGCCGGCGGCGGACTACCGGCTGGTCAGCATTCCGATGGGAGAGATTCCGGCGCGACTGGCCGAACTGGACCCCGCCACCCCGGTGGCCTGCCTGTGCCACCACGGGGCCCGCAGCCAGCGCGTCGCTGCCTTTCTGGCAGCAAACGGTTTTGAATCGGTCGTCAACCTGGCCGGCGGCATCCACGCCTGGGCCCTGGAGCGCGACCCTGAAGTGCCCGTTTATTGATGAACCTCCCCGGAGTGCCTTTTCCATGCCTTCCCTGCAAGATTCTTTTCACGCCCTGCGGCGGCTGCCCGCGCTGCTGACCCTGATCGGCCTGGCCACGGGCTTGAGCGCGCTCACCACCCCGCTGCACGCCCAAAGCCTGGACGAGCTGTACCAGGCGGCCCGCGACTATGACGCCAGCTACCGTGGCGCCCGCTCGCAGTTCGAGGCCACGCTGGCCCGCGCCGAACAGGCCAAGGCCAATCTGCGCCCCACCATCGGCATGCAGACCTCGATCACCCGCAACACGGTGTCAGGCAACATCGACACCGTGCCGTACTTCAAGCACCCCTATGGCGTGCGCCAGAACGGGGTCAGCCTGACCCAGCCGCTGTACCGCCCGGGCAACCTGGCCTCGTACCAGCAAGGCGAAAAGCTGCTGCAGCAGGCCGATGCCCAACTGGCCCTGGCCGAGCAGGACCTGATCGTGCGCGTGAGCCAGGCCTATTTCGACGTGCTGGCTGCGCAGGACAGCCTGGTCTTCGTGCAGGCCCAGAAGGTGGCGGTGGAAGAGCAACTCGCCTCGGCCCAGCGCAACTTCGAGGTGGGCACCGCGACCATCACCGACACGCGCGAGGCGCAGGCCCGGCGCGACCTGGTGCTGAGCCAAGAGATTGCGGCCCAGAACGACCTGCGGGTGAAGCGCCTGTTCCTCGATCAGCTGGTGGGCCGCAGCAACACCACCCCCAAGCCCCTGCAGCCGAATGTGCCCATCAGCGCCCCGCCGGCCGAGCAGATCAGCCAATGGATTGAGGCCACCAACGAACACCCCAGCGTGCAACTGGCCCAGACCGCCGTCGACGTGGCCGAACTGGAAGTGCGCAAGGCCCAGGCCGGCGAAAAGCCCACGGTCGACCTCACGGGCAGCTATGGCTATGCCCGCAATGAGAACGGCTCCAGCCTCTCACCCACCAGCACGGTCAGCTCACGCATCTACCAGGGCTCGATCGGCGTGACCATGAACATCCCGCTGTACGCCGGTGGTGCGCTGCAGAACCGCATCCGCGAAACCCTGTCGCTCGAAGACAAGGCCCGCAGCGACCTCGAGGCCGCCCGCCGCAACGTGGCCCAGGCCACCCGCAGCGCGTTCTACGGCGTGGTCTCCGGGGCCAGCCAGGTGCAGGCCCTGCAGGCGGCCGAGGCCTCCAGCCAGGTGGCCCTGGACGCCAACCGCCTGGGCTACCAGGTGGGCGTGCGCATCAACATCGATGTGCTGAACTCGCAAAGCCAGCTCTACCAGACCAAGCGCGACCTGGCCCAGGCCCGCTACAACGTGCTGCTGGGCGGCCTGAAGCTGCGCCAGGCCAACGGCAGCCTCAAGCCCGAAGACCTGCAGGCGGTCAATCAGTTGCTGGTGCCTTGAGTCCAGGGCCAGGGCACAGCGCTGCCCCGCCGTAGAATCAGCCTTCAAGTATGGGAGCCGACCTGATGAGACCCTCTGAAGCCCTGGCCTTGAACCGAGCCGCTATTCGAGACGTCGTCGCCTCTCACCGCGCCGGCAATGCCCGCGTGTTCGGCTCGGTGCTGCACGGCCACGATACCGACAACAGCGACCTGGACATCCTGATTGATCCGACCCCACAAACGACGCTGTTCGATATCGGCGCCATCATGCACGACCTGCGCAAGCTGCTGGGTGTGCCAGTGGACGTGCTCACGCCCAATGCCCTGCCAGAAAGTTTCAGGGCCAGGGTCCTGGCGGAGGCACGTCCAATATGAGTCGGGATCTCCAGCGTTTGCCAGACTATCTGGCGCACATCCTGGAAGCCATAGAGCGCATCGACAGCTATACCCGACATCTGGACGCCAAGGCCTTCACCAACGAGAAGTTGGTACAGGACGCAGTGATCCGCAACCTGGAAGTCATCGGCGAGGCGGGTAACAACATTGAAAAGCACCACCCTGGCTTTGCTGCAGCGCACCCGGAACTGCCACTGTCGATTGCCTACGACATGCGCAATGCCCTCGCCCATGGTTACTTCAAGGTGGACCTTGCAGTCGTCTGGCAAACGATCCAGAGTGACCTGCCAGAGTTGAAGGTGCGCATCACCAGGGCCCGAGAAGACCTTCTAGACGGTCAGGATCCAGCAATGTTGGGGCCTTGAGTTCGGCGGCCCCCCTCAGCCCACAACCCAGCCGCCGCCTCAGCCGTGCGCTGCGCCGCCCCCCGGTGCGCCTGGGTGAAGGCCACCGCAGCCTGCGCCGCATCCAGACAACGGCGCTCGTCGGCCAGCAAAGCCTGGGCCTGGCCCACCGCATGGGCCATGTCGCTGACGCGCCAGGCGGCGCCCGCCTCCAGGGCCAGTTCCACCGCATCGGCAAAATTGAAGGTGTGCGGGCCCACCAGCACCGGGCAGCCGCTGGCACAGGCCTCGATCAGGTTCTGCCCCCCCAGTGGCTCGAAACTGCCCCCCAGCAAGGCCAGGCGGGCCAAGCGGTAATACAGGGCCATTTCGCCGAGTGAATCGCCCATCCAGACATCGGCCTGGGGTGGCAACACCGGGGCGGCCAGGTCGCCCCATTGGCTGCGCCGGGCCACCGTCAGGCCGGCACTCTTGAACAGGGCCGCCACCTCGTCAAAGCGCTGCGGATGCCGCGGCACCACCAGCCACTGGATGGCCGCATTGCCCACGCTGCCGGCATTGCTGCGCCAGCTTTCGATCAGGGCCGCCTCCTCGCCTTCGCGCGAGCTGGCCAGCAGCACCACACGCTGCCCCCGCTCGTTGTCCAGGCGGCGCGCCAAGGCCCGCCCCAGTGCCTGCTGGGCCTCATCGGGCTGGGCATCGAATTTGACATTGCCCAGCACTGCCCGCACCGGCGCCCCCACCGAGCGCAGCCGGGCCGCGTCGTCTTCGGTCTGGGCCCAGACTGCGCTGAAGCCCCGGTAGGCAGGCCCGCTGAGCCAGCGCAGGCGCT
Source organism: Curvibacter gracilis ATCC BAA-807 (assembly GCF_000518645.1). Classification (GTDB taxonomy): domain Bacteria; phylum Pseudomonadota; class Gammaproteobacteria; order Burkholderiales; family Burkholderiaceae_C; genus Curvibacter; species Curvibacter gracilis. The sequence continues at coordinate 28,611 of NZ_JADZ01000027.1, forward strand.
GGGCCGCAGCCCGTGAACGTTCGTTGAGCCGGGCATTGGCCAGCGCCAGCGGGATCCCAGCGCCCTGACAAGCCGCGATCAGATTGGGCCAGACCTCGGTTTCCATGATCAGCCCCAGCGCGGGCCGGAAATGGCGCACGAAACGCTGCACCGCCGCCGGCGTGTCCCAGGGCTGCCAGACCTGCACATCGCCTTCGCGCAGCAGGCGCTGCCCTTCGGCCCGGCCGGTGGCCGTGCCATGGGTCAGCAGCAAGCGGAACGGCCAGCCGCGGCGGGCCCATTCCGAGCGCAGCGCCGCGATCAGGATGCCGGCGGCCCGGGTCTCGCCGAGCGACACGGCGTGCACCCAGACAAAACCTTGCCCGGGCGCTTGGCTGTAGTGACCGAATCGCTCTTCGATCGCCTCCAGGTAACCCGGCTCGTTGACCCCGCGGCGCGCGAGCTTGCGCCGCAACAGGGGCTGTGCCGCCACCAGGGCGGAAGAATAGAGGGCGCGCGCCAACGTCATGCGCGGCCAGCCTGGGGATGGCGGGGGGATGCGGTCAAGGCTTTGGGCGCCGGGTCAGTGGGCCGCGCTGCCGACCTGGGCATCGGGCTTGATCTGGCGCAGCAGGGCCAGCATATCGCCTTCGATGCGGTGCAGGGCCTCGGCGTTCTGCCCCTCAAAGCGCAGCACCAGCACCGGCGTGGTGTTGGAGGCACGGATCAGGCCAAAGCCGTCGGCCCAGTCCACCCGCAGGCCGTCGATGGCCGAGATGGCCGGTGTGGCACTGTCACCCCGCGCCGTGGCGCGCTGCGCCAGGAACTCAGGGGCGGCGGCCTGCAACTCGGCCGTGACACGGTGCGGCTCGCCTTCGGCGCAGGCCACATTCAACTCGGGCGTCGAATGGCTTTGCGGCAGGCCGTTGAGCACCGCATTGGCATCGGGGTGGCGGCTCAGGATCTCCAGCAGGCGGCAACCGGCATAGGTGCCGTCGTCAAAGCCGTACCAGCGCTCCTTGAAGAAGATGTGGCCGCTCATCTCGCCGCCGAGGGGGGCGTTGGTTTCGCGCATGCGGGCCTTGATCAGCGAGTGGCCGGTCTTGAACATCACCGGCACCCCGCCGGCGGCCGCGATCTCGGGCGCCAGGCGCTGGGTGCATTTGACGTCGAACACGATCTCGCCGCCCGGCACCCGCGACAGCACGTCGCGCGCAAACAGCATCATCTGGCGGTCGGGGAAGATGTTCTGGCCGTCCTTGGTGACGATGCCCAGGCGGTCGCCGTCGCCATCAAAAGCCAGGCCCAGTTCGGCGTCACCGGCCTGCAAGGCGGCCATCAGGTCGCGCAGGTTCTCGGGCTTGCTGGGGTCGGGGTGGTGGTTGGGAAAGTCGCCATCGACCTCGCTGAACAATTCAGTCACCTCGCAACCCAGGGCGCGGAAGATGGCCGGCGCCGACGCGCCGGCAATGCCGTTGCCCGAGTCGACCACGATCTTCAGCGGACGGGCCAGCTTCACATCGCCCACGATGCGATCACGGTAGGCCGGGCCCACATCGGCCTCGCGCACACTGCCGCCGGCCAGGCGCGGGGCGCTGTCGGCTTCCATGGTGCGGCGCAGGGCCTGGATCTCATCGCCATAGATGGCCTTGCCGGCCAGCACCATCTTGAAGCCGTTGTAGTCCTTGGGGTTGTGGCTGCCGGTCACCTGGATGCCGCTGCGGCACAGGGTGCTGGCGGCAAAGTACAGCATCGGCGTGGTCACCGCACCCACATCGATCACCTCGATGCCCGCCGCCACCAGGCCACGGATCAGGGCCTGCACCAGGGACGGGCCGCTGAGGCGCCCATCACGCCCCACCGCCACCGTCTTTTCACCCAGGGCCTGGGCAGCCGCCCCGAACGCCAGCCCCAGGGCCTCGGCCACCTCGGTGTTGAGGGTCGTGGGCACAATGCCCCGGATGTCGTATGCCTTGAAGATCGCTGCGTTCACTTGCATGGATGGAACCCGTACGGAGGGTGTGTCGCTGGAAAAAACCGGCACGCCCGTGCCGGAACTCCGCCCGATTGTAGTGAGGGGAAAGCCTGAGTTGACAATTTCTTACTCCTCCGTTTAGGCGAAAGACGGTGTCCGAAAACGGCCAGCGCATCCACCGGCTCTGCGTATCATGCCGCCATGCCCTCGCCATCCACCCCTGCCAAAGGACTGTCCGCGGTCCATGCACATCCAGGCCCTCCGGCCGGGCTGCAGGGCCTGAGCGCAGACCCCGAGGCCTGCTACCTGGCTTTGAGCACCCGCGATGCGCGCTTTGATGGCCATTTCTTCACCGGCGTCACCAGCACCGGCATCTATTGCCGCCCGGTCTGCACCGTGCGGGCGCCCAAGCGTGAGAACTGCCGCTTTTTCGAGTTGGCCGCCCAGGCCGAGCAGGCGGGCTTTCGGCCTTGTCTGCGCTGCCGGCCCGAACTGGCGCCCCAGACCCTGGCCTGGTCCAGCACGGATGCACGCCGGATTCTGGCCGCCGAGGCCGCACGCTGGCTCGACGACCCCCGCCACTGGCCGCATGCCGGCGAACGCGATGCCGACCCCGTGATGACGCGACTGGCCGATCACCTGGGGGTGAGTGACCGGCACCTGAGGCGCATCTTTGAAGCCAGCCTGGGCGTGGCGCCTTTGCGCTACCTGCAGACACGGCGCCTGCTGGCTGCCAAGCAGTTGCTGACCGACACCGCCTTGCCGGTGACCGAGGTGGCACAGGCCAGCGGTTTTGCCAGCCTGCGCCGATTCAACGCTGCCTTTGTCGAACACTACGGCCTCAACCCCAGCCAGTGGCGCAAAAGCCCGGGCGTGGCCGGGCAGGCCCAGGCCGCCATCCGACTGGCCTACCGCCCGCCTTACGACCAGGATGGACTGGCCCGCTTTCTGGCTCAACGGGCCTTGCAGGGCCTCGAGACTGTGACGCCGGGGTCGGACGGCCTGCGGGTGGCGCGCACCCTGCGCCTGCCGCCGCTGCCCGGTGGAACCGCCCCCCTGCTGGGCTGGGTGCAGGTGCACTGGCCGACACAAGTCCAGCAAGTGCTGTTGCGCTGCAGCGAGAGTCTGAGCCCCGCCCTGCCCACACTGATCCGACGGGTGCGCCAATGGCTGGATCTGGATGCCGACCCGGGCGCCATCGACCAGGTGCTGGCCCCCCACTTCGGGTCGCTGAACGGCCTGCGCGTGCCGGGCACGCTGGACGGGTTTGAGCTGGCGGTGCGGGCCATCCTGGGGCAGCAGGTCACCGTGGCGGGCGGACGCACACTGTGCCAACGCCTGGTCGATCGGCTGGGCCCGGCCCTGCCCACCGATGCCGACACCCCTACCGGCCTGAACCGGCTGTTCCCTGACGCTGCCACGCTGGCTGCCCTGGACGATGGTCAGGGCCTGGCGCCCTGCCTGGGCGAACTGGGCATCGTGCGGCAACGCCAGCGCGCCCTGCTGGCCCTGGCGCAGGCGGTGCACACCGGGCGCCTGGCCCTGGATGGCGGTGCCCCGCTGGCCCAGACCTTGGCCGGGCTCACCGCCCTGCCCGGCGTCGGCGACTGGACAGCGCAGTACATTGCGCTGCGCGCCCTGCGCTGGCCCGATGCATTTCCAGCCGGTGATGGGGTGCTGCAAGACCGCCTGGGCACCCGCCCACCCGGCAGCACGCCACGCCAACGCCTGCTGGCCACCGAGGCCGCATCGGCGGCATGGAAACCCTGGCGCGGCTATGCTGTGCTGCGCATCTGGGAACATGGCCCGCCCTCGGCAGTCGGCAGCGACTGAATCTGGCGACCGGCCCCTCTTCCTTCCCGCACTCACCCCACAGGATCTGCAGATGAACTCCCCCTCCGAACGGGTTCAGTTGGTGTTCGACACCACGCTGGGCCCCATGCACCTGGCGGCCAGCCCGCGCGGCCTGGCAGGCGCCTGGTTTGCCGGCCAGCGCCATGCCCCGGCCCAGCTCGAGGGCGCGCACGCGTGGCCGCTGGCACCTGAGCACCCGCTGCTGCGGCAGGCCCGTGATGAACTGCAGGCCTACCTGCAAGGCCGGCTGCGCGTGTTCTCGGTCCCGCTGGACCTGAGCAGTGGCACACCGTTTCAGCAGGCCGTGTGGCAAGCCTTGTTGCACATTCCCTGCGGCCAATTGCAGGGTTATGGGGCCCTGGCCGCCCAGCTGGGCCGCCCCTCGGCGGCTCGGGCGGTGGGCGCGGCCGTGGGCCGCAACCCGGTGTCGGTCATCGTGCCCTGCCACCGGGTGGTGGGTGCCGACGGCAGCCTGACCGGCTATGCCGGCGGGCTGGAACGCAAGCAGGCGCTGTTGCGTCTCGAAGGCGTCGCCCAGCATGAACAGCGCGCCGGCCAGGCCCCGCTGTGGACCGAGGTCACGGCATGAGCGCAGCCTGGGTGTTGGAGTTTGTGCTGCTGGCTGCGCTGTGGGGCGCGTCTTTTCTGTTCATGCGCCTGGGGGCCTCGGAGTTCGGCCCGCTGGCCACGGCGGGGTTGCGGGTGATTCTGGCCACGGTCTTTTTGTGGCCCATCATGGTCTCGCGGGGGCAGTGGCCGGCGCTGAAGGCGCAATGGCGGGCCATTTTGCTGATCGGGGTGGTGAATTCGGCGATTCCGTTTGCCCTCTATGCCTGGGCCGTGTTGTCCATCAACACCGGGCTCGCCGCCATCCTGAATGCCACCACGCCCTTGTGCGGAGCCTTGCTGGCCTGGCTGTGGCTGGGCGAGCGCCCGGGCCGCATGAAGGCGCTGGGCCTGGCCATCGGGTTCACGGGCGTGGTGCTGCTGGCGCTCGACAAGGCCAGCTTCAAGCCCGGTGGCAGCGGCTTCGCGGTGCTGGCCTGCCTGGCCGCCACCTTCTGCTATGGCTGGGCCGCCAACCTGACACGGCGCTACCTCAGTGGGGTGCCCGCCCTGGCCAATGCCACCGGCAGCCAATTGGGCTCGGCCCTGGTGCTGGCCTTGCCGACGGCGCTGTCGTGGCCGTCGCAGGCGCCCAGCCTGCAGGCCTGGGCCGCCATCGCGGCAATTGCGGTGTTCTGCACCGGCATTGCCTACATCCTGTACTTCCGCCTCATCCTGCACGCCGGCCCCGCGCGCGCCATGACGGTGACCTTCGTCACGCCGCTGTTCGCCGTGGCGTATGGCGGCCTGTTCCTGGGCGAGCAGATCACGCCCTGGATGGTGCTGTGCGGGGTGGTGATCGTGTGCGGAACCGCACTGTCCACCGGCCTGATCCAGATCAAAAAATAGCGGAACGCATTCCGAGCAAGGCGCCTCCCAGGGTTTGCCCGCCCTCAGACACGGCCCACCTCGCCCTGGGACGGGCTGTCAGCCCTCTACACTTGGGTTCATTGAGCAGTCCGGCGCCCTGCCCCTGGCCCAAGGCTTCAGCGGCAGTCGCAGGGGCCGGAGCCGGTGTGCACGGCTTCATGACAGGAACGAGGTGATGGGTTGATTGACTTTCCGCTTGATTTGGCGGTGAACAGCGGTATCACGGCAGCAGTCGTTGGCGTGTTCCTGCTGCTGCCACCCGGCTGGCTGTTGACCCCCACCTTCCGCCAACGCCTGTTCACCGGCACGCTGTTGGGCCTGGCCTCGGCAACAGCCATGTACTGGAGCGTGCTGGCGGGACTCTCACCCACCGCCGAAGTTCGGCCGGCCTACCTCACCCTGGCCTTGTACATCCTGGGCCGGCAGGTCGGGCTGATCGCACTGCTGCCCACGCTGCTGGCGACCATGGTCCTGCACCTGCCTGCCACAGGCCCCCACCTCGCGCTGACCTTGATGCTGATGGCCTGGGCCGATGTGTGCCGCCAGGTGCTGCGGCGTGAACTGTCCACCGTCTCGCCGCGGGTCAGGGTGTGGCTGTCCTTGCTGATGCTGGCAGCCGGGGTCCAGGTGCTGATGCTGCTCGCCGCCCAGTTGGGCTGGGTGAGCAATCCGTCGCACGCCCAACTGTGGCGATATGCGGGCAGCACCTTGCTGCTGGGTTGCTGCCTGGAACTGCTGCTGGGCCGGGCGCGCTACGAAATGCAGCTGCAGCGGCGCGAGAACGAACTGCTGCAGGTGCTGGACTCCTCAGGTGGCGGGCGCTGGATCTGGGACGTCCCCCGGCACCGGACCACCTTCCAGGGCAGCTTCTACGACCAGTTCGACCTCAGCGGCCCCCGCGGCACCGACCCCTGGCAGGTCTGGTTCCAGCACTGGCACCCTGAAGACGCCCAGCGGCTCGAACGCATCCGGCAGGACCTGCTGCGCAGCCCCGACGACGCCTTCGAGACCGAATTCCGCGTGCACGACCGCGACGGCCGCTGGCATTGGGTGCTGGCACGCGGGCGCATTGTCGAGCGTGACGAACTGGGCCAGGCCACGCGCGTGGTGGGCATGCACCACGACATCACCGCCAGCCACCAGGCCAGCGACGCCCTGCAACTGTCGCAGGCCAAGTTCCAGACCATCTACGAGGCCTTGCCTGACGCGGCAGGCATCACCCGGATCAGCGACGGCACCTACCGGGAGGTGAACCCGGCGTTCTGCCGCCTCCTGGGGCGCCAGCGAGAAGACATCCTGGGGCACACCTCGCTGGAGCTCAACATCTGGGCCAGCCCCGCAGAGCGCGACAAGCTGCTGAGCAGCTTCCGCGAAAAGGGGCGGGTCGACAGCCTGCCCTTGCTGGCACGCAGTGTTCACGGCACGACCATCCCGGGGCGCATGTCGGCACGCCAGATCAACATGGATGGGGAGCCCTGCTTCATCTTCCTGTTCCATGACATGAGCGAGCACCAGTCCATGCAGGATGAGCTGGTGCGGGTGAACGCCCTGCTGCAACAGGCCGGCCGCATCGCCCGCCTGGGCGTCTGGGAAGACTCGCCCGAGCCTGCCGAACGGTACTGGTCGGACGTCTGCTACGAACTGCACGGGCTGCCCGCCGGTGCGGGCGTGCCCGACAACTACGTCGATCAGTTCGTGGCCCCCCCCTTCCGCGAGATTTTTCGTGAGGCGATGCGACGCGCCGTGCTGGAGCACAAGCCCTTCGAGCACGAGGTTCAGATCGTGCGCTGCGACCAGCGTGTGGTCTGGGTCCAGGCCATGGCCGAACCCGTGGTCCAGGACGGCCGCGTTCGCCGGGTGCGCGGCGTGATCCGCGACATCGATGAAGCCCGGCGCAGCCGGGATCGCCTGCGCGAATCCGAGGAGCGTTTCTCACGCATCTTCCAGGCCATTCCCGACCCCATGGGCATCTGCAGCAAAGCCACCGGGCGCTACCTGGAAGTCAACCCGGCCTGGGAGCAGGCCACGGGCATCAGCCGAGGCGAAGCCTTGGAGGACCAATCCACTGCCGGCCTGGGCCTGTACACGGCGGCCGAGCGCGAGGCCTTGCTGGCCACGGCCAACGCACAAGGTGTGCTGAGCGCCTATGAGGTCGACTTCACCCCCCGCGGGCAACCGACACGCACGGGTCTGCAGTCCATGCAGACCATCGAGTTCGATGGTCAGGCCTGCTGGCTGTTCGGCATCAAGGACATCACCGAGCGCAAGCAAGCCGAGCGCCTGGTGCAGGAGCGCGAAGCCCTGCTGTCGCTGACCATCGAGGCCGCCTCCCTGGCCCTGTGGGACCTCAACATGCAGACCGGCGAGGTGGTGGGTGACCGGCAGTGGCGCGAGTTGTGCGGCCTGCCCCCGGCCAGCGCCGGCGCCCCGCCCGAACGCTGGAGCGAGGTGGTTCATCCAGAAGACCTGGCCCTGGCTTTTTCGGCCCTGGATCGCCATCAGAGCCACCCCGACCAGCCCTTTGACGTGACCTTGCGCCTGCAACACGTGGACGGCAAGGTGCGCTGGGTGCGCAACCTGGGCCGCGTGATCGCCCGCCAGGCCGACGGCAAACCCCTGCGCATGGTGGGCGTGGGCCTGGATGTGACGCGCCAGCGCGAGCAGGAAGCCCAGTTGCAGAAGCTGGCCCACTTTGACGCCCTGACGGGGCTGCCCAACCGGGTCCAGCTGGCCCAGGCCCTGGAATCCGCCATGCAGGAGGCCCGCCAGAGCGGCCAGTTGCTGGGGGTGGCCTACCTGGATCTGGATGGTTTCAAGCCGGTCAACGACCGCCTGGGCCATGGGGTGGGCGACCAGTTGCTGGTGGAGATCGCCCGCCGCCTGCAAGGCGCCATCCGGGCCAAGGACCTGGTGGCCCGGCTGGGGGGCGACGAGTTCGTGATCCTGCTGACCCAGCCCGAGTGTCGCAAGGATTGCGAATCCACCCTCAGCCGCCTGATGCAGCGCATGGCCGAGCCGGTGCGCCTGGAAGGCGAGGCCCTGACCGTGACGGCCAGCATCGGCCTGACGCTGTACCCCGATGACGATGCCGACGCCGACACCCTGCTGCGCCACGCCGATCAGGCCATGTACCTGGCCAAGCAGGCCGGGCGCAACCGCATCCACGTGTTCGATGCCGAGCGCGAACGGGCCTCGCGCGAGCACCACACCCGGCTGGACCGCCTGGCCACGGCCCTGCAGGCGGGCGAATTCTGTCTGTATGTGCAGCCCAAGGTGGACATGCAGGAAGGCACCTTGGTGGGGGTCGAAGCCCTGGCGCGTTGGCAACACCCTGAACAAGGCCTGTTGGGGCCTGGCGAGTTTCTGCCCCAGATCGAGGGCTCGGCCCTGGAAGCGCCTTTTGGCGAATGGGTGCTGACCCATTCTTTGAGCTTGCAAAGGCAGTGGCTGGCCCAAGGGCTGCGGGTGCCCCTGAGCCTGAACATCTCGGCGCGGCACCTGCAGATGGCCGACTTTCCGCAACATGTGCAGCAGTTGCTGGGGCAGTTTGCCGACGTGCCCACCTCGCTGATCGAGATCGAAATCACCGAAAGCGCCGCCCTGACCGACATCGACGCCGTGTCGGCCACCCTGGTCCAGTTGCGCAACATGGGTTTGTCGATCGCCATCGACGACTTCGGCACGGGCTACTCCTCGCTCACCTACCTGCGCCAGTTGCCGGCCGATACGCTGAAGATCGACCGCAGTTTCGTGATGGGCATGATGAGCGACATCGGCGACATGGCCATCGTGGACGGGGTGATCGGCCTGTCACGCTCTTTCGGGCTGACCTTGATCGCCGAAGGCGTCGAGACCACCGAGCAAGGCCTGCGCCTGCTGCAGATGGGCTGCACGCTGGCCCAGGGCTATGGCATCGCCCGCCCCATGCCGGCCCACGAGTTGCAGGCCTGGGCGGCCCAATGGCGCGCCCCCGAGGCCTGGGCTCAGGGTTTGGCGAAGCCGTAAGCGGCCAGGATCTCCTGGGCGGATGCAGAACGCACGTAGCTGATGAAGCTCTGGGCCAGGGTCTGGTTCTTGCCCGCCGCGACCGGGGCGATCGGGTAGCTGACCCGCGTGCCGGTGGGCACGGTGAAGGCGATGCGCACGCGGTCTTTCTCGATCAGGGCATCGGTGCGGTACACAAAGCCCGCATCCACCTCGCCACGCGCCACATAGGCCAGCACCTGGCGCACGCTGTCGGCATAGATCCAGCGCGGCTGCAACTCGGCCTCGAGGCCCGCGGCCTTCACGGCTTCCAGGGTGTAGCGCCCCACGGGCACGCTGGCGGGGCTGCCGGTGGACAGGCGTTTGAAGGCCGGAGCGGCCAGATCGGCCAGGGCCTTGGGGCTGGGGGTCGCCGCAGCGGGTTGCACCACCACCAGGGTGTTGGCCGCAAAGTCGACCCGGCCCGGCGCCAGCAACTGGGCGGCGGCGGCCTTGTCCATGGTCTCCTGATCGGCCGAGGCAAACACGTCCACCGGCGCCCCCTGCCGGATCTGCTGCAACAAGGGCCCGGAGGCGGCGAAGTTGAGCACCACCTTGCTGCCCGGGTGGGCCTTCTCAAAGGCCCGGGCGATGTCCTGGAACGCATTGGTCAGGCTGGCCGCCGCCGACACGGTGAGCTCCTGGGTGGGTGCCTGGGCCAGGGCAAGGCCCGATGCCAGGCCCATCAGAGCCAACAGAACAAGCCTTCGTGGTGCGCGGATGAGGGAGTGCTTCATGATCGCTATTCCGTAAATGAATAGCGAATGTTAAGCCCATCGGCACCGATCAGTGCGCACTCACCCAGTTCTCGACCACCAGACCCGGGAAAGCCAGAAAATCAGATTCATTGTTGGTGACGAGCACCATCTGGAGCGCCATGGCTTGCGCGGCAATCAATTTGTCCAGCGCATTTCTGTTGCGTTCTCGGTGTTGGGCCCGCAAAGGCCCGTAAGCGCGTGCCGCAGCAGCGTCAAAGGGCGCCACCTGGATATCTTCGAGCAGGCCGGCCAATGCCGCCTGGTTACGTGCCTGGGCTTCAGGGGAACACGCGATACCGAACTCCAGTTCGGCCAATGTGATCGCGGAGATCACGACATCCCCCACATAGCAGGCGGCAAAGCGCTCACGCACCTGCGGCGGCTGGTGCTTCATCAAGTAGATGCAGATGTTGGTGTCGAGCATGTAGCGCGCCATCACAGAGCCTCACGCTCAGCGGCTTCGTCCTGGGCACGGCCATCGGCCATGAAATCGGGTGAAAACTCAGCAAACTTGCCCAGAACATCGCCCATGCGGCGCCGCGCCGGCCGAATCAGCAATTCATCGCCTCGGCGCTCGATGACCAGATCGAGGTCCCATTGGGCATAGGCCAACTCGGCGGGAATGCGAACGGCTTGGGAATTGCCATTCTTGAAGAGCTTGGTTTGAATCATGGCCGCCTTGAAAACAAAATAGGATGTACATGTACATCCTATTTGGGATTCCTGGGTTGTCAAATCCGGGCCAGACAAAGGGCTCAGCAGACGGCGACGGCCTGCCGCCGCCGCGTGGCGCCGTGCTCAGCCTGGCTGCACCATGTCGCGCACCTGTTGCAGCGCAGCGGGGTCGTCCATGGTGGTCAGGTCACCCGGGTCGCGGCCTTCGCACACGGCCTGCAGGGCCCGGCGCAGCAGCTTGCCGCTGCGGGTCTTGGGCAGCACGTTGACGATCAGCACGCGCGAGGGCCGGGCCACGGCGCCCAGTTGGCCGTCCACCACCTTCATGATCTCGCCTTCGAGCTTGAGGCGGGCCGCATCGCTGTCGACCGAGGCCGCGTCCTTGGGCACCACAAAGGCCATCGCCACCTGGCCCTTGAGCTTGTCGGCCACCCCGACCACCGCCACTTCGGCCACATTGGGGTGGCTGGAGATGCTCTCCTCGATCTCGCGGGTGCCCAGGCGGTGGCCGGCCACGTTGATCACGTCGTCGGTGCGGCCCAGGATGAAGAAATAGCCGTCTTCGTCGCGGATGCCCCAGTCGAAGGTGCTGTACACCAGCTTGCCCGGGATGCTCTTCCAATAGGTGTTCACGAAACGCTGGTCATCGCGCCAGACCGTCTGCATGCAGCCCGGCGGCAGCGGCCCTTCGATGGCCACCACGCCCTTCTGGTTGGGCCCCTTGAGTTCTTCACCGGTGGACTCATCGAACAGCTTGACGTCGTAGCCATACATGGCCAGCCCCGGGCTGCCGAACTTGCTGGTCTGGGTCTGCACACCATTGGCCAGCGTGAGAATGGGCCAGCCCGATTCGGTCTGCCAGTAGTTGTCGATGATGGGCACATTGAGCGCACTGCTGATCCACTGCGCGGTCGGCTCGTCCAGCGGCTCGCCCGCCAGGTACAGGGCCTTGAGGCTGGACAGGTCGTACTTGCTCAGGTAGGCCGGGTCTTGCTTCTTGAGCACGCGCACCGCTGTGGGGGCGCTGAACATGCGGGTGACCTTGTATTTTTCGACCAATTGCCACCAGATGCCGGCATCGGGCCGGGTCGGCAGGCCTTCGTAGACGATGGTGGCCATGCCGGCAATCAAGGGGCCATAGACGATGTAGCTGTGCCCCACCACCCAGCCGATGTCGCTGGTCGAGAAATACGTTTCGCCAGGGTTGCCCTGGAAAATGTGCTTCATGCTGGCGGCCAGGGCCACGGCGTAGCCCCCCGTGTCGCGCTGCACGCCCTTGGGCTTGCCCGTGGTGCCACTGGTGTAAAGGGTGTAGCTGGGGTGGGTGGAGTCAACCCACTCGCAGGGCACCTGGGCATCCAGGTGTTTCTGACGCAGATCCGCCCAGCGGTGGTCACGCCCGGCCACATAGCTCAACGCCACCAGCCCGCGTTCGACCAGCAGCACGGCGCTGGGCTTGTGCGCGGCCAGGCTGATGGCGGCATCCAGCAACGGTTTGTAAGGCACGGGCTTGCCGCCGCGCGACCCACCATCGGCACTCACGATCACCACCGGCTCGGCGTCATCGATGCGCGAGGCCAGGGCCCCGGAGGCAAAGCCCCCGAACACCACGGTGTGCAAGGCCCCGATGCGGGCACAGGCCAGCATGGCAAAGGCGGCCTCGGCAATCATGGGCATGTAGATCAGCACCCGGTCACCCTTGCCCACCCCAAGAGACTTGAGCGAGGCGGCCATGCGCTCGACCTCGCGCTGCAGCTCGGCGAAGGTGTAGACCCGCTCGGTGTCGGTTTCGGTCGAGACCGCAATCAGAGCAGCCTGGTCGCCCCGAGTGGCCACATGGCGGTCCACGGCGTTGTGGCACAGGTTGGTGGTGCCACCGACGAACCAGCGCGCAAACGGCGGGTTGCTGTAGTCACAGACCTGCTGGGGCGGCTGTTGCCAGTCGATCAGGGCGGCCTGTTCGGTCCAGAAGGCGTCGCGCTCTGTCAAGGAGCGCTGATGGAATTGTGCGTATGTCATCTGATTGATCTCCTCTCACCGACTCCGGGACCCCACGGCGGCAAGCCAGGCTTGGGGGCTTGGGTCCATTCAATTGAATTCATAATTATTCATCAGGGGCTTGCTCAGACCTGACAGGCAGGCGGCGGCCCAAGCGAGACCAGCCGCCGCGTTGCCTGTTCAATACACGAACTTGATTTGCATCAAGATAAAACGATACTGAGGCCCTTGGGGCCCAGCCTTCGGTGTTCCAATCTCGGCGGCGCGCACCATGACTGAAATACCCATTCCCCACTTTGTCGACCTGTTTGCCGGCGCCCGCAGCCTGAGCGAGCGACTGAGGCAGATGCACGAGCAGTTGCGTGCCGCCGTGCCCCTGCTCGACCGCGTGGCCTGCGCGCTCTATGACGAGAGCGAAGACCGGCTCAAAACCTTCTTGCACAGCACCCTCACGGGCGAAGCCTTGCGCGGCTACGAGTTTCCCCTGCACGAAAGCCGGTCGCTGTTGGCACTGGCGCGCAGCGGCGAGATGCGCGTGCTGGACCATATCCCGAAGGTCATCGGCCAGGGCAGCGAGCATGCCCGATGGCTGCAGCAGCAAGGCTACCAGTCTTCCTTCACCGTGCCCATGTACGGCCAGGGCACGCTGCTGGGTTTCGTGTTCTTCGACTCGCTGCAGCCCGAGGTCTTCACCGCCACCGTCCAACGTGATCTGGTGCTGGCCTGCAGCCTGATCAACATGATGATCAGCAGCGAGATGGCCACCGTGCGCATGATGCTGGCCTCGACCCAGATCGCGCGCGACTTCGCGAACCTGCGTGACTTCGAAACCGGCGCCCACCTGGAGCGCATGTCACGCTACGCACGCCTGATCGCCCGAGCCGTGGCGCCCCGTTACGGCCTGGACGACGAATTCGTGGAGAACATCTACCAGTTTGCGCCGCTGCACGACATCGGCAAGATCGGCATCCCCGATCGCATCCTGCTCAAGGAAGGATCGCTGGACGCGGCCGAACACAGCATCATGGAAACCCATGTCGAACTGGGCTGCACCCTGGTGGGCAAGATGATGGGCGACTTCAGGCTCAATGACCTGCCCCATTCGGCCATGATCCACAACATCGTGGCCTACCACCACGAACTGCTTGACGGCTCGGGCTACCCCAAGGGGGCCAAGGCCCCCGACATCCCGATCGAAGCACGCATCGTCACGGTGGCCGACATTTTTGATGCCCTGACCAGCCCGCGCCCCTACAAGGAGGGCTGGCCCACCGACCGGGCCCTGGCCGAGTTGCAACGCATGGCCGAAGCCGGCCAGTTGGACCCCCATTGCGTGGCGGCCCTGGCTCAAGAGCGCGCCACCATCGACGACATCACGCGCCGCTTTTGCGACACGCCCTGAGGCCACCGGCCTGAGGGCCTCGCCGGCTTATTTGATCAGTTCATGCACCGCCTTGAACTGGGGGTGCTCGGCGGTACGCAGCCATTCGAACAGCACCATCTCGGTGGTCACCAACTCGGCGCCAGCACCGGCCAGGCGGTCAAAGGCCGCATCGCGGTTGCGCTCGGTGCGCGAGCCGCAGGCATCGGTCACCACCCAGACATCGAACTCGTCTTCCAGCAGGTCGAGCGCGGTCTGCAACAGGCACACATGGGCCTCGCAACCGGCCACCACGATGGCGCTGCGCTCGGGCTCGCCCTGGGCCGGTTTTTGCAGGTGCTTGGGCAGGCTGCGCGCATTGCCCTGCACCGGCTTGGCCGGCGGACGCAGCCATTCGGACAGACCTTCTTCACTGGCGCTGAAATGCATCTTGGCCAGCGTCTTCTGGCACAGGGCCTTGAGCTCGGGCGGGTTCTCGCCCAGCTTGGAGGGGTTCTGCTCGGTGCCGAACGCGGGCACCTGCAACAGACGGGCCGCACGGGCCAGGCGCAGCGCGTTTTCGAGCACCAGCGGGCCTTCGTGGATGGCGGGCATCAGGCGGGTTTGGTAGTCGACCAGCACGAGCTGGGATTCCTGGGCGTCAATCAACATGGGTCTTCTCTCATCATGCTGGCCTACAGCAGGCCACGGCCCGTATTAGAACCCAGTCGCCCGCCCCGCAAGGCCCCCGCTCGTGCGGCAGGTCAATGCAAACCAAAGTGCATGAGCTTTCTCGCGAATCCCCGCTTGACTTGAACCTGACAGGTCGTTAACCTCTGCGCCCATGTCTCGTTGGCTCTGCCTACTCCTTCTCGGCCTCACGATCTTCGGTTTAGCCCTTCGGGCTCAGGCGGCGCCATCGACCCAGCCGGTCGACGACGTGGAACGCCTGCTGGCCGACCGTGGCCTGCTCACGCAACTGAGTTACGTGCGCCAAAGCCTCAGCAGCCGTGCCTCTGAGCTGGTGGTCAACGCCATGGGTTTTCTGGGCGTGCCCTACCGCCGCGGCGGCAACAATGCCGAAACCGGCTTTGATTGCAGCGGTTTTGTCCGCGCCATGTACGAACAGACCGTAGGCCTGGTGCTCCCCCGCCGCGCCGACCAGCAGGCCGCCGCCACCCAGACCATCGACAAACAAGAACTGCAGCCCGGTGATCTGGTGTTCTTCAACACCATGCGCCATGCCTTCAGCCACGTGGGCATCTACGTGGGCGACGGCAAATTCATCCACTCCCCCCGCACCGGCAGTCAGATCCGTGTCGAAGACATGCGTGACAGCTATTGGCAGCGCCGCTTCGATGGCGCCCGCCGCGTGAACGTGCCCTCGGTTTCGGCCTCCAGCGACAACGTCAACCCGCGCTGAAACGCCCGGATCCCTGACACGGCGCCCCCCGCAGGGAATGCGCCGCCCCCTTCCTCAAAACACAAACAGCTTCACCCCCACGGTGAGGCGGCTGCGCACCAGGCTGCCGAACTCGGTCTGAACACCGCCGACCGTGCGGCTCAGCACCACAAAGCCTGACAACTGGCGCCAGAAGTTCTTCTCGCCGTACAAGAGCAGCTGCCCGCTGTGGTCGGCCAGCTGCGTGCTGTATTCGGCGCGCCAGTACAGGCCGCTCTCCTGCGGGTTGCTCTGCAGCCCCAGCCACAGGTAGTCGCGCCCCAGCAGACGAGGTGCCTGCCCCAGGGCCTGGCCCAGGCTGGCATAGCCCAGAGCCGGGTTTTGAGTGGCCAGGCTGTTGGCCCGGCCAGCCTGGGCCCAATAGGCGCCCTGCCCGGCCTCGCTGTAGCCGCCTCCGCTGTGCAGCCACTCGCCGATCAGCACATGGCCGCTCTCCAGCGTGTAGCTGGCCCCCAGCAAGGCATCGGTGCTGCGCGGGGCCGGTTGCTGCCAACGGTACAGTGGGCCGTTGCCCGGCCCGGCCACTTGCAGCAGCCCCGGCTGGCGGTTGCTGCCCACCTCGCCATAGAGCAGCCAGGCGTCGTCCGGCGTCCATTGCGCAAAGCCCCCGACAAAGGTCGAGCCCCCTCGCTGCTGGCTGAGCACTAGACTGGCCAGGTGCGCCTCGCCTTGCTTGTCGATCTTGAGCCAGCTGCTGTGGCCCAGATCGGTGGCCGGCGTGATCTGCGAGGTCGACAGCACATAGCCCCCACCCACCCGCCAACCGGGCGCGACCTGCCCGGTGTAGCGCAGCACATCCACGCCGGGCGTGGCCGCCAGCGGGTTGGTGCGGCCGGCATCAAAATAGAAGGGGTTGCTGGGCGAGCGGAAATTGGCCGGGCCCCAGCTCAGCAACTCTCGCCCCACTGTCAGCACGCCTTCGCCCTGCCGGTAGCGCACAAAAGCCTGACCCACCTGCTGGGTGTCGTCGCTGTCGCGCCGGTCCGGGCGCGCCGCCTGTTCGGTCAGGCTGCGCTGCGAGGTCAGCCGGACCGAGCCCACCAGGGCCAGCGGCCCCTCCTCGGCGCGCCCGTTCAGTCGGATGTCCAGCAAACCCAGGTCGCGCGGCAAGGCCGCCACCCGATTGCCCGGGTTGAGCAGGCTGGTGCTCAACACGCCATTGCGGGTGCCGTACACCCAGGCCTCGCCCGAGCCGCTGAGGCGCCACGACGGCTCGGCCTCAGGGGCTTCGCCCTCCGGCGTCGCGGATTCCTGCGCCATGGCCGGCTGTGCCAGAACCATCGCCACGGCCCAGGCCACCGCCCGCCATCGGATGCGGCCGGTGTTCATTGCAGGTTCCCCACGTCAAACTCGGAGCTGGGAATCGCCTGGGCCGAGATGCGGCTGTAGACCAAGGTGGTGCGTGCATCGCTGAGCGCATCGGCAATGGCCATGCGGCTCACGAACAGCACCGTCTTGCCGTGGATGTTCAGGCTGTTGCCGTACTCGAATTGCGCACTCTTGAGCTTCTTGCCCGACAGCGACAGAAAATCTGCCTGCACTCCCACGCCCCGGCGCACCGAGATCCAGTAGGTGATGCGGTCGTAGGTGGTCTGGCGGCTGGCGGCGGTCAACTCCAGCACGTGGCAGGGTTCGTCGCCCACGTCTTCCTGACGCAGGTAACGCGCCTGGTAGTCCTTGGCGTAGTTGGTGGCGGCGATGTCGCCGATGGCCGCCTGCCCGGTCAGGCGCTGGCGTGGCGAGATGGCCACCGGCTTTTTCAGGCCGGGCTTGGTCAGCCACATGTTGCGATCGACCTGCAGCATGCGCGAGCCCTTGCTGCTCAGGGGTTCCAGCACCTCGGCCACGCTGGCGTTGTCGATGGCCTTGATGCGCAGGCGCTGGTCGGGCTGGTCATCGGCCTGGCTGCCGCTGTTGTGGGCGTGCACCTCCCAGATCAGGCCCGGAAAGCCGCCGCCACGCGCCTGGTCGGCCTGGCGCAGCAACTGGGTGGCATCGGGCTCGGCCGCCCAGGCTGACGAGGCTAGGGAGGCCCCCAGAAGACTGCCAACAGACAGGAGCAATGCGCCGCGACGGGTGAAATAGGAAAAGCCAAGGTGGTTCATACATGCCCCAAGGAAGCGGTGATGGAATGGTGGGCCGCACGGCGGGCCGGCCAGTAGGCGGCAAACACCGCCAGCACGGCCAGAACCCCTGCGGCAAACGCGGTGCGCGGCAGGTCAAAGCCGATGTAGATCGGCACGCTCTGGGTGTTGCTGGGCGGCACGTAGCGGATGTCGGCCACGTTCACCCCCCAGCGCACGGCGGCCGTCAGCAGCAGACCGGTGACCGTGCCCACCAGCACCAGCATCAGCGCCTCGTTGACGAACAGCCGGGCGATGCCGCTGCGGCGCACGCCGATGGCGCGCAGGGTGCCGATCTCGCGGGTGCGCTCGACCACCGCCATGCTCATGGCGTTGGCAATCGAGAGCACCACGATGGCCAGCACCACCGACAGCATCAGCGCAAAAATCATGTCGTACATGCCCTTGACCTGGCGGAAGAAGGCCGACATCTCCTGCCAGGTGCGCACCTCCATGTCGAGGCCGGCGGCCTTGAAGTCGGCACTCAGCTGATCCCGCACAGCCACCGACTGGGCTTCGCTGGGGGCCGGCCGGGTGTACATGTCGCGCAGGCGGCCTTCCACATCGGCGCTGTCGGCATGGCCCTCGCCCGGCAGCAGCACGGTCAGGGTCTCGGCCCGGCCCTTGGCGTCCATCAGGTCCTGCACCAGCGCCAGCGGCATGAGCATCAGCTTGTCGTTGGTGGCCACGTTGCCGGTGTTGACAGCATCGGCAATGTCCACGTCTGAGGCATTGGCCTGGCCGTGCAGCGTGCTGGCCAGCACCGAGGCGCTGTCACCGATCTTCAGGCCCAGCACGTCGGCCAGGCCCTGGGCAGCCGTCACGCCCTGGGGCTGCTCCTCTTTCAAGGCCCCGGGGGCAAAGCGGAACGGGCCGCGCAGCAGGTCCAGATCGGCCGGGGCAATGCCCGCCCCGACAAAGATGGTGCTGCTCTTGCCGTTGGACAGCAGGCCGGTGGCGCTGAGCTTGGGGATCAGGCGGGCGCCCGGCAGGCGCTTCTCGACGATGGCCTGAACCTGGCGGATCTCATCGGCGGTCAGCAGGTACTTGTCGGGGTGCAGCTTGCCCTCGGTCTGCCAGCCCTGGCGGTTGATGGTCAGGTGGCCGATCAGCTCGGCATGGATGGCCGCGTTGCTGAGCGCCACATACACCGCGCTGGTGTAGCCCGCGAACAGGGCCACGGCGGCAAAGCCGAAGGCCAGGCTGAGGATGGTGGCGGCGCTGCGGCGGCGGTTGCGCCACAGGTTGCGCCAGGCGAGTTGGATGTTGCCGATGCCGGTCATGCGGCCTCCTGGTAGCTGTCTTGTGAGATCAGACCGTCCTGCAGGCGCAACTGGCGCGGCACGCGGGCCAGCAGGCGGGGGTCGTGGGTGGTGAAGATGCAGGTCACGCCGGTTTCGCGGTTCAGGCGTTCGATCAGGTCGATCACCTCGCGGCTGGTCTGCGAATCGAGGTTGGCCGTGGGTTCATCGGCGATCAGCAGGCGTGGCGCCCCCACCAGGGCACGGGCGATGGCCACCCGCTGGCGCTGGCCGCCACTCAGGCGATCCGGGCGGAAGTCGAGGAACTCGCCCAGGCCCACGTGGCCCAGCCACTCGGCGGCGCGGCGGCGCACCTCGGCGGCCTTCACGCCCTGCACCTGCAGCGGCAGGGCCACGTTTTCAAGCGCGGTCAGCACCGGCACCAGGTTGAAGCTCTGGAACACAAAGCCGATCTTGTGGTTGCGGCAGTCCGACAGGGCGTCGTCCGAGAGCTGGCTCACATCCTGCCCCTCGAATCGCAGCACGCCCTTGTCGGCCGCATCGATCAGGCCCAGCAGGTTCAGCAGCGTCGACTTGCCACTGCCCGAGGGGCCCCAGATGGCCATGAACTCGCCCGGCGCCACGTCCAGGTCGATGCCGCGCAGCGCGCGGATGCGGGTCTCGCCCAGCGCAAACTCGCGCTCGATGCCGCGCAGCGACAGCAAGGGGGCAGGCGTTTGGTTTGCAGTGCTCATACCACCCACCTCACTGGCCCGACAGCTTGAACTGGATGCGCTGGGCTTCGGCACCCACCTTGACGACGGCATCGTCGAACTTGGGCGGCCCGAACTGCCCCTTGGCGTCGCGCGAGAAGCCGAAGGGTTCGGTGGGCATGCCCACCATGTTGGCGTCCAGGCGCTGGTTGCCGTTCAGGTCCTGGTAGGCCGACACGGCATAGCTGCCGGGTGCCAGGTCCTTGAACACCACCTCGACCTGGCCGGGTTTGGCCGGGGTCATCTGGCCATTGAGCACCTTGCCGCGCGGAAAGCCCGTCGGGTCGTTGAACAAGGCCACCATCACCTGCCCTTCGGCCTTGGTCACCCCGGACACCACCACCGTCAGGTCACCCGCCTGGGCCAGCCCTGCGAGCAAAAACAGAGAAAAACCGCCCGCGGGCAGCACACGAAGGGCACGTTGCAAGATCGACATGGTTCCGACTCCTGGTTGAACAAGTGTCGGCAGTGTCGGCCGGCCCTCCGTCGTCGGCCACCGGGTTGCGACAAACCAGCGTCAGACGGGCGCGAAATGCAGCTTGCCGGAGCCAAAAGCGGCCTCAGCGCGGATGAAACTCAATCAGGCGTGACCTTCGCCTCGCGGATCACCTTGCCCCATTTGCTGGTTTCGGCGGCGATGAAGGCATCGAACTCCTCGGGCGTGCCGCCCCCCGGGAAGGTGCCCATGGCCTCGAGACGGGGCCGCATCTCCTCGCTGCGCACGATACGGGTCACCTCCTCGGACATGCGGCGCACGATGTCACGCGGCGTGCCGGCCGGGGCGATCATGCCGGCCCAGGTGCTGCCGGTGAAGTTCTTGAACCCCTGCTCCACAAAGGTGGGCACATCGGGCAGCACCGGCAGACGGCGGTCGCTGGCCACGCCGATCAGGCGCACCTTGCCCTGCTTGCCCATGTTGATCAGGCCCGTGGCCGCATCGAAGAACAACTGGATCTGCCCACCAATGAGGTCGGTCAGAGCCGGCGCCGCGCCCCGGTAGGGGATGTGCACCATGTAGGCACCGGTCTGCATCTTGAACAGCTCGGTGGTCAGGTGCACGGCCGAGCCGTTGCCCGACGAGCCATAGCTGACCTTGCCCGGGTTGGCCTTGGCGTAGCGGATCAGCTCCTGGGCTGTCTTGAACGGTGCATCGAGCGGCACTGCGGCCACCAGGGGGGACACCCCCATCAGCGCCACGCCGGTGAGGTCTTTGCGGGCGTCGTAGGGCAGCTTGGGGTAGAGCGTGTTGTTGGCGGCGTAGGCGGCGATCACCACGCCGAAGGTGCTGCCGTCGGGTGCCGATTTGGCGACCGCTTCGACCCCGATCACGCTGCCGGCGCCGGGCTTGTTGTCGATCAGCACGGTCTGGCCCAGCCGGGTCTGCAGACCGTTCTGGATCAGGCGGGCCATCTGGTCGGTGAAGCCGCCGGGGGTGTAGGGCACGATCAGGCGGATGGGCTTGTTGGGCCAGCCGCCCGCGTTCTGGGCCCAGGCCGGCGCGGCCAGCGAGGCCACCGAGCCCACGGCAGCCGAGAGCACCTGACGGCGGGAGGGACGGACAAGAGAGGTGGGGGACGAAGGCATCAGGCCAGACTCCGGCAACGGGACAAAGCCCGATTCTGGGCAGGCCTGCCGCTCAGCGCATTGGGGCAAGCCCGGCCGGGCGGTCGCCTCGGTGACCCGCCGCCGGGCCTGTGGCGGCCCACGCCAAGGCCCAGACCTCAGCCCTTGAACAAGGGGCCGACCAGCCTGGCGGCCGCCTGCAGGCTGTCCGGCGCATAACCGGCATAGCCGAACAGCCAACCCCGGCGCGGCGACGCCACCGCGTAGCGCGACAGCGGCGTCAGCACCACGCCCAGCGCGGCAGCGCGCCGGCTCAAGCCCTCGTCATCGGTGCCGGCGGGCTGCTCCAGGCACAGGTGCATGCCGCGGTCACTGGCTTGCAGTTGCAAGGCCCCCTCGCTGGCCTCGGCCAGCGCCTCGATCATCACCCGCTGCCGGGCCTGATACAGCTCACGCATGCGCCGCAGGTGGCGCAGCAGGTGCCCCTGGGCAATGAAGCTGGCCAGCACCGCCTGGTTGTCGCCCGGGGCATGGCGGTCGCTCAGCGCCCTGGCCATCGCAAAGGACGGTACCCAGGCGGGCGGCAGCAGGATGAAGCCCAGCCTCAGGCCCGGGTGCAGGGTCTTGGAAAAAGTGCCCACATACAGCACCCGCTCCGACTGCGGCAGGCTGCACAAGGCGGGCAGGCGGTGGGGGCCGTACTGGAATTCACCGTCGTAGTCGTCCTCGATCACCCAGGCTTGCTGGCGGTGCGACCAGTCCAGCAAGGCCTGGCGGCGTGCCAGGCTCATGCGCACCCCGGTCGGGAACTGGTGCGTGGGCGTGACCACGGCCAATCGCGCCCGCGGCCATTGCTGTTCGGCCTCGGCAATGCACAGGCCCTCCTCGTCCAGCGGCACCGGCCGCGCCTGCACCCCATGGCCCAGCAGGCTGGCGCGGATACCGGGGTAGCCCGGGTCTTCGACCAGCACCTCGTCGCCCACATCCAGCAGCAGGCGGCCCACCAGGTCCAGGGCCTGTTGCGAGCCCGCGCACACCAGCACCCGGCTGGCGTCGCAGCGGATGCCGCGCGAAGCCCACAGCCAGTGCGCAATCGCTTCGCGCAGCGCCGGGTCACCGGCCGGGTCCAGGTACTGGGCGCCCGCCTGCCGCTGCAGCGGCGTGCGCTGCCGGCCCAGGCGGTCCCAGGTGCCATAGGGAAAGCTGGTCACATCGGGCGCCCCGATGCGAAACGGCGTGGCCGCCTGGGTGGGGGGGCTCCAGCGCCGCACCGTCTCGGCGATCAACTGCCCTCGCCGCGACAGGCCCAGGGGCAAGGCGCTCAAGGCCCCCGCCGCGGTGGCCGGGGCCAGCTTGCTGCTGACGTAGCTGCCGTCCCCCACCCGGGCCATCACATAGCCCTCGGCCTGCAGGCGCTCCATGGCCCACAACAAGGTGTTGCGCGACACCCCCAGGGTGCGTGCATGGTCCCGTGTGGCCGGCAGCCGGCTGCCCGCGGCCAGGGTGCCCTGCTCGATGGCCAGGCGCAACTGCTCGTACACCTGCTGCCGTCGGGTGAGCCCCCGATGGGTCCCCTGCTTCATGGGCAATTGGCTCCTTGAATAGCAATTTTTCAAAATAGACTGAGGGATCATTCCACAAGCCAGAGCGAAACGGAAACCCCCATGGCCCACTACACCGCCAGCCTGCGCTGGCAACTCGATGACGGCAACTTCAGCCAACGCCGCTACAGCCGGCGCCACCAGTGGCAGTTCGATGGCGGCGTGAACGTGCCGGCCTCGTCCTCGCCCCATGTCGTGCCCCTGCCCTGGTCCGACCCGGCGGCGGTCGACCCCGAGGAGGCCTTTGTGGCGGCCTTGTCGAGCTGCCACATGCTGTGGTTTCTGGACCTGGCCGCCCGCGCAGGTTGGGCCATCGAGTCCTACGACGATGAGGCCAGCGGTGTGATGGCCGCCGATGCCCAGGGGCGCCAGGTGATGACCGAGGTGACCCTGCGGCCGGTGGTGCGGCTGGCAGCAGGCTGCGAGCGCGACCAGGCCGCGCTGATCGCCTTGCACCACCAGGCCCACGAGGCCTGCTTTCTGGCCAATTCGGTGCACACCCGCATCCATTGCGAGCCCCGCTTCGCGTCGGAGGCTGCATGAACACCCTCGTCATTGCGCCCTTGCAACCCGCAGACCTGAGCGACTGGCTGCCCCTGGCCCAGGCCTACAAGGCGTTCTACAACACCCCGACCAGCGAGGCCGAGTACCAACAGGCCTGGGCGCTCCTGCTGGCCGGCCAGGGTTTGCACGGCCTGGGCGCGCGCGTGCAGGGGCAGCTGGTGGGCATCACCCACTACCTGTTCCACGGCAGCACCTGGGCCCCCCGGGTCTGCTACCTGCAGGATCTGTACGTGTCGGAAGCCCACCGCGGCAAGGGCACGGCGGCGGCGCTGATCGAGGCTGTGGCCCAGGCGGCGCGCGAGGGCGGTGCCCAGCGGCTGTACTGGCTCAGCCAGACGGACAACCTGCGGGCGCGCCGCCTGTATGACCGCGTGGCCGAGTACCGGGGCTTCATCCGCTACGACCACCCGATGCCTGGCTGAAGACAGGGGGCGGAAGACACCGGACTGACAAGACGTTCAGGCCGTCTGCACAGCACGGGTCAATTTGCTCAAGGCCTCCAGCACGCCTTGCACGGCCTGGCGGGTCTTGTCGTCGCTCAGGGCGCCTTCGGCCGTGAAGGCCTCACCCGCGCGGCCCAGGGCAAACTGCTGCGGCACGACCAGCGAGGCAAAGTTCATCTGCAGGAACTGGCGCACGTAGTTCAGGGCACGCAAGCCTCCCATCGGGCCGGGCGAGGCCGACAGCAGCGCCGTGGGCTTGTTGGCCGTGGCCGCCACGCCGGTGGGCAGGCGCGACAGCCAGTCGAAGGCATTGATGAACAGAGGCGTGGGAAAGCCGTTGTACTCGGGCGTGACCACCACCAGGGCATCGCTGTCGATCAGGGCCTGCTGCAAGGCCGTGGCCCCGGCGGGCACACCCGAGGCGGCCTCGGCGTCGCCGTCGTACAGGGGCAGGTCCAGGGCGCGCAAATCCAGTTCGTGGGGCACAAAGCCGGCCTGGGTGGCGCCCAGCGCCACGGCATGGGCCAGACGGCGGTTCAGCGAACCCTGGCGGGCGCTGCCGGAAATGATCAGAAGACGCGGAGAATGAGTGGACATGGACAGGGCTCCAAGGCGGTGATTGGCGACAATGCCAGACGGTGCACAGCACGTGTTCACACACTGAATGCACACGGGGCTGCGCCATTGTGCCGCCCCCGCCAACATCCGTCTGTCAGACAAACCACATCGTTGATCACAATACCGCCCATGAGCCCTGCCCGCCGCTATTGGTTGATGAAATCCGAGCCTGAAGAGTGCTCGATCGACGACGCCCTGGCCGCCCCCGAGACCACCGTGCCCTGGACCGGCGTTCGCAACTACCAGGCACGCAACTTCATGCGCGACCAGATGCAAGTGGGCGATGGCGTGCTGTTCTATCACTCGAGTTGCGCCGAACCCGGCATTGCCGGCCTGGCCCGCGTGGCCTCGGGCACCCGGCCCGACCCCACGCAGTTCGATGCGGCCTCGCCCTACTTCGACCCGAAATCACCGCCTGCGGCGCCGCGCTGGCTGCTGCTGGATGTGCAGGCCCTGCGCAAGACCCGCGTGATCAGCCTGGCCGAACTGCGGGCCCAGCCCGAGCTGGCTGACATGACGGTGCTGCAGCGCGGCAACCGCCTGTCCATCACCGAAGTCACGCCGGCGCAATGGCATTTCATCGAAAGCCGCCTGCTGTCAGGCGCCTGAGTCCTGCGCCCCCAGCGCGAAACGCTGAAACAGCTCGATGACCTTCAAGGCCATCGGCGACGGCGTTCGATGGCGCAGGCGCACGATGCCCATCTCGGCATGCACCACGGGCAACTCAGGCAAGTGCAAGGCGCGCAGCAGGCCTTGCTGCACCAAATCGGCCACCGCCAGTTCGGTGGTGGCGATCACGGTATCCGTGCTCAGACCGATCTGGTGCAGCAGCCGGGGGTCATCGCACTCCAGCGCAGGCTGGGCCAGCGCGTCTTCAGACCCCAGGCGGCCCAACACAGCCTTGAGCGCCGCCGGCAGGCGGGTGGTGCCCACGCCATAGGGCCAGACCTCGGCCAGGCGATGCTCACCCGGGCCCAGCGGGTGGTCGGCACGCACGTAGAAGCGCCCGGCCTGCCGCATCAAGGGTTCGACCTGCAAGGCGGCGTCCTGCGGCAGGTCGCGCACCTCGGCCACAAAAAACTCGATTTCCTCCAGCTGTAGGCGCTCCAGCAACAAGGCCCAGTTGCTGATCTCCAGCCGCATCCGGATCTGAGGGTAAGCCTGGCGAACTTCGGCCACCACCTTCGGGCCCAGGGTCACATTGGGCATGGGGCCCATGCCGAAGGCCACGTCGCCGAGCTGATGGTCGAGGTAAAGCGCCAGATCCCGCTCCAGGCAGCGCGCCTCAAACAACAAACGGCGTGCGCGCTCCACCAGAAAAGCGCCGGCCGGGGTAGGCCGCACATCACCAGGTTGGCGCTCGAACAGCCGCAGGCCCAGCTGGGCTTCGATGGCCTGGATGCTGCGGCTGAAGGCCGGCTGGCTCAGGTGCACGCGCTCCGCCGCACGCGCGAAATGACGCTCTTCGGCCAGGGTCAGCACATGGCGGTATTGGTTCAGGTTGATCATAGGCAATGCACCAGTCACATCAGGACCATGCGGACAATGCAATAGACACATTAAAACACCGGGCTTACATTCGCAAAAAAATGAATGGAGACCTGCCTGTGACCGCCAACCAATTTCAGAACACGCTGATCCTGTGCTTCATGAGCGGCTTCGCGCTGATGGAGTTCGTCACCCGACGCTACCAGCGCACCGTGACCGCCAACGCCAACGACACCAAGCTGGAACTGCTGATGTTCCTGAGCCTGGTGGCCATTACCCAGCCCTTGGCCCTGCTGGCCACGGCCCAACTCGGTGCCTGGCTGGCCCCCACCTGGCACAACCGCCTGGCCGACCTGCCTGCATGGGCCATGGTGGGCCTGCTGCTGGTGGGTGATGACATGACGCAGTACTGGTGGCACCGGCTGTCGCACTCGCCCCTGATGTGGCCCCTGCACCGGGCCCACCACTCGGCCAGCTACATGAGCATCCGCGTCACCTACCGCAACAACTTCTTCTACTATCTGATGATGCCGGGCCTGTGGATCGGGGGCGCCTTGCTGTACCTGGGCGTGGGCGGCATGGTGTATGCCGTCTACATGGTCGTGAAGCTGCTGGTCATCCTGGGCGCCCACTGCGCCTGGCGCTGGGACGAGCCGCTGTACCGCATCCGCGCGCTGCACCCGCTGGTGTGGGTGCTGGAGCGCACCATCTCCACCCCGGCCACGCACTGGGCCCACCACGCCATCACCAACGAAGACGGCATCGGCCACTACAAGGGCAATTTCGGCAACCTGCTGTTCTTCTGGGACGTGCTGTTCGGCTCGGCCCACATCACCCGACGCTACCCCGCCCAGGTGGGCCTGATCGATGACCGGCTGTTTGGCGAAGAGAAATGGCAGCACCAGATGTTCTACCCGCTGCTGCAAAGCCAGCGGGCGCACAGCGCGCTGAGGCTGGGTGGCAAGGCTTATGAGGCGC
This sequence comes from Curvibacter gracilis ATCC BAA-807, assembly GCF_000518645.1. Classification (GTDB taxonomy): domain Bacteria; phylum Pseudomonadota; class Gammaproteobacteria; order Burkholderiales; family Burkholderiaceae_C; genus Curvibacter; species Curvibacter gracilis. The sequence goes on from NZ_JADZ01000027.1 coordinate 55,563, forward strand.
CTCCAGAGCCCCACAAGGCGCACTGACCCAACGCAGATGCGCCCGGCCACGCAGCGCCTACGCATTGAATCGAGAGCAGACCTTGCCGAACTCAGGCGCCGATTTCCAGCGATCGCTCCAACTTGATCACAGCCCGGCAGCCCAAGGCTTTCGCGTAGCGTTGCACTGTTTGCATCGAAGGCTGGCGCCCGCCACTCTCCAACCTGGCAACCGTGCTTTGGCTTGTTCCCATCCGCTTGGCCACCTCGGCCTGGGTCAGGCCTGCACGATGCCGGGCGGCGATGAGTTCCCGCGCCACTTCGAACTCATCCGCCAGCGCGTCGTACTCGGCTTGAGCGTCCGCGTCAGAGAGCAAGCTGGGTTTGAATTCTTTCAAGCTTTTCATATCGACGCCTCCAATCGGCCCAAAGCCATCTCAATCGCTTTGCGCGGTGTGGCCTGAGTCTTCTTCACAAACACATGCAGCACGATCAGTCTTTGCCCACTGATCGCGGCATAGACGGCCCGAACAATGCCATCGCGCCCACGCAACCGCATTTCCCACAGTTTGTTTCCCAGTGACCGCACGTGCGGCAAGCCGACTTGCTGGGGCCCCAGGTCCTCCAGCAACTCGGCAATCCGCAGGAAGCGGGCCTTCATGTCCGCGGGTAAGGCTCCCAATTCGGGCTCTGCCTGCGGATGAATAACAACGGTCCAAGTACTCAAATTATATCCTTTTGGGTATTTTTTTGAGGTTGCGGTCAACACCTGTGCCAGAAGGCTTGCGTCAGAACCCCAATGAAAAAAGCCTCATGGGACGAAACGTCGCATGAGGCTTAGGAGGCATTTTCAGACGCGGGGCTGCGCGGCGGCCGGAGCCCAGGCCGCATCCCGCCCTGACGGTCAGGGTGGAAGGGCGAAGCGGGGCGGGGCCAGAAGGCCCCTGTCCCTTACTTGCGTGCCGGCGGCAGGTCGGTGCAGCTGCCGTGGGCGGCTTCGGCGCACAGGCCGATGCTTTCGCCCAGCGTGGGGTGCGGGTGGATGGTCTTGCCGATGTCGATCTCGTCGGCACCCATCTCGATGGCCAGGGCCACCTCACCGATCATGTCGCCCGCGTGCGTGCCCACGATGCCGCCACCCAGGATGCGGTGGGTTTCAGCGTCGAACAGCAGCTTGGTGAAGCCTTCGTCGCGGCCGTTGGCAATGGCGCGGCCCGAGGCGCTCCAGGGGAACAGGCCCTTCTTGACCTTGATGCCCTGGGCCTTGGCCTGGTCTTCGGTCAGGCCCACCCAGGCCACTTCGGGGTCGGTGTAGGCCACGCTGGGGATCACACGGGCATTGAAGGCGGCGCTGGCCAGTTCCTTGTCGCCCTTGAGTTCGCCGGCAATCACCTCGGCCGCCACGTGCGCCTCATGCACCGCCTTGTGCGCCAGCATGGGCTGACCCACGATGTCGCCGATGGCGAAGATGTGCGGCACGTTGGTTCGCATCTGGATGTCGACGTTGATGAAGCCGCGGTCGGTCACGGCCACGCCGGCCTTGTCGGCGCTGATCTTCTTGCCGTTGGGCGTGCGGCCCACGGCCTGCAGGACCAGGTCGTAGGTCTGCGGTGCCGGGGCGGTGCCACCCTCTTCGGCTGCGGCAAACGTCACCTCGATGCCTTCGGGCGTGGCCTTGGCCGACACCGTCTTGGTCTTGAGCATGATGTTGTCGAAGCGATGGGCGTTCATCTTCTGCCAGACCTTGACCAGGTCGCGGTCGGCGCCCTGCATCAGGCCATCCATCATCTCGACCACGTCCAGGCGCGCGCCCAGGGTGCTGTACACCGTGCCCATTTCCAGGCCGATGATGCCGCCGCCCAGGATCAGCATGCGCTTGGGCACTTCCTTCAAGGCCAGGGCCCCGGTGCTGTCGACCACGCGCGGGTCATCCGGCATGAAGGGCAGGCGCACGGCTTGCGAGCCCGCTGCGATGATGGCGCGCTGGAAGCCGATGGTCTGGCTCTTGCCGGTGCGCACCTGGGCTTCGCCGCTGGTTTCTTCCACCTGCAGCTGGTGGCTGCTGATGAAGTTGCCGTAGCCGCGCACCACGGTCACCTTGCGCATCTTGGCCATGGCGGCCAGGCCACCGGTCAGCTTGCCGATGACCTTTTCCTTGTGGCCGCGCAGCTTGTCGATGTTGACCGTGGGGGCGCCGAAATCGACACCCAGATCGGCCATGTGGCTGACCTCGTCCATCACGGCGGCCACGTGCAGCAGCGCCTTGGAGGGGATGCAGCCCACGTTCAGGCACACACCGCCCAGGGTGGCGTAGCGCTCGACCAGCACCACCTTGAGGCCCAGGTCGGCCGCGCGGAAGGCGGCCGAGTAGCCACCGGGGCCGCCACCGATCACGACCACGTCGCAATCGATGTCGTTGCTGCCCGTGGGCGCTGTGGCCACCGGGGCCGGAGCGGCTGCCACCGGAGCGGTGGCAGGGGCTGCGGGGGCCGCTGCAGGAGCCGCAGGGGCGGCAGCGGCTGCGGCGGCACCGGCCACTTCGAGCGACAGGATCACCGAACCCTCGGCCACCTTGTCGCCGAGCTTGACCTTGAGTTCCTTCACCACGCCGGCATGCGACGAGGGGATCTCCATCGAGGCCTTGTCGGACTCGACGGTGATCAGCGATTGCTCGGCCTTGACCGTGTCGCCGGGCTTGACCAGCAGTTCGATGATGGCCACTTCGGAAAAGTCACCGATGTCGGGGACCTTGATGTCTATCAGGCTCATACGGAACCTTTCAATTTGATCGTGAAGATGTTGATGGGCGCGGCCGAGTTGCGGTCGAATTCGCAACTGGCGGCCAGGCCGGCCTCGGCCACCTCGCGGGCCGTCTTGGCCCGCGCGTAGGTGGCGTGCATGGCGCCGAGGGCAAAGCTGCGTCCGGAGCCGATGCCCCAGAACTCCTTGAACTCGAACACCTCGCGGTAGCTGTACAAGCCATAGATGCCGCTTGCGTTGGCAATCAGCACACTGAACTGGCTGGACTCGTAGGGGTCGTTGTCGTCTTCCTTGGTCTGCAGAAAGAAGGTCTCTTTCAGCAGCGGGTGCAGTCGCGTGAAGGTGTCGAACACCTCGTCGCGGCTGCCCAGACGCAACTGGTCCTTGGGCAAGGCATTCAGCGCCTTGCGCAGCACCGGGAAATGCGCCACGGTGCCGGCCATGCCGATGTAGCTGGGGCCGCCCATCGCATCGACCTTGAAGAGCTTTTCGTTCTCTTCAAAGCGTTGCGACAGCCGGGTATCGCCAAAGGTGACCAGGGTATCGGCCGCAATGGCCACCTGCCCACCCTTGCGCACAACGACCACGGTCGTCATGCGCTGGCCCCCTGCCCCATCGGGCACACGCCGGCCTGCCGGGCGCCGCCAGCCCACACCACAGCGTGCGTGGGGTGCCGTGCCATCACAGCAGGACGCGACGGAAGTCGGCCAGGATCTGACCCAGGAAGGCGTTGAAGCGCGCGGCAGCGGCCCCGTCGATCACGCGGTGATCCCAGGTCAGCGACAGCGGCAGCATCAGGCGCGGCTGGAAGGCCTTGCCGTCCCACTTGGGTTCGATCTGGCTCTTGCACACGCCCAGGATCGCCACCTCGGGCGCGTTGATGATGGGCGTGAAGTAACGCCCGCCAATGCCGCCCAGGCTGGAGATGGTGAAGGTGGCACCGCTCATGTCGGCCGGGCCCAGCTTGCCGTCGCGCGCCTTTTTGGCCAGTTCGCCCATTTCCTGGCTGATCTGCAGCACGCCCTTCTTGTCGGCGTCCTTGATCACCGGAACGACCAGGCCGTTCGGGGTGTCGGCGGCAAAACCGATGTGGTAGTACTGCTTGTAGACCAGCGAGTCGCCGTCGAGGCTGCTGTTGAACTCGGGGAACTTCTTGAGCGCGGCCACCGAGGCCTTGATCAGGAAGGCCAGCATGGTCACCTTGACGCCGCTCTTCTCGTTTTCCTTGTTGGTGGAGACGCGGAAGGCTTCGAGGTCGGTGATGTCGGCATCGTCATGGTTGGTGACGGCCGGGATCATGATGGCGTTGCGCAGCAGGTTGGCGCCGCTGATCTTCTTGATGCGACCCAGTTCCTTGCGCTCGATCGGGCCGAACTTGGCAAAGTCGACCTTGGGCCAGGGGATCAGGCCCAGCTCGGAACCACCACCGCCGGTCGAAGCCGGGGCCTTGGCGGCTTGCGCCTTGGTCTGCACCGCACCGGCCATCACGGCCTTGGTGAAGGCCTGCACGTCGGCCGGGGTGATGCGGCCCTTGAGGCCGGTGCCCTTGACTTCTTCCAGCGGCACACCCAGTTCGCGGGCGAACTTGCGCACCGAGGGCGATGCATGCGGCAGCGCAGCCGAGGGCGTGCCCGGCTGGTGGGCCGGCACGGCCAGGGCGGCCGGAGCGGCAGCCACGGCAGCAGCCGCCACCGGGGCAGCGGCAGCAACAGCCGCAGCCACCGGGGCCGGTGCAGCGGCAGGGGCCGCAGCGCCCGCGGCGCCTTCGAGCACGGCAATCAGGTCACCGATGTTGACCTTGTCGCCGATCTTGACCTTGAGCTCCTTGAGCACGCCGGCGTGCGACGAGGGGATCTCCATCGAGGCCTTGTCGGATTCGACCGTGATCAGCGATTGCTCGGCCTTCACGGCGTCGCCGGGCTTGACCAGCAGCTCGATCACGGCCACGTCCTTGAAGTCGCCGATGTCGGGGACCAGCACATTGACCGGGCCGGCGGCCACGGCCGCTGCGACCGGAGCCGGAGCCGGAGCCGGGGCAGCCGGCGCGGCGGCGGGTGCCGCTGCTGCAGGGGCCGCAGCGGGCGCTGCAGCGGGGGCCTCAGCGGCACCTGCCACCTCCAGCGCCACCACCACCGAGCCTTCGGACACCTTGTCGCCGAGCTTGACCTTGATTTCCTTCACCACGCCGGCATGCGACGAGGGGATCTCCATCGAGGCCTTGTCAGACTCGACCGTGATCAGCGACTGCTCGGCCTTGACCGTGTCGCCCACCTTGACCAACAGCTCGATGACGCCCACTTCGTCGAAATCACCGATGTCGGGGACCTTGATATCTACCAATGCCATGTTGTGTCTCCTGGCCGTATCAGGCGTACAGCGGGTTGATCTTGTCGGCCTGGATGCCGTACTTGGCAATCGCCTCGGCCACCTTGGCCACCGGCACCGTGCCCTCTTCGCTCAGCGCCTTGAGCGCGGCCACCACGATGTAGTGGCGGTTCACCTCGAAGTGCTCGCGCAGCTTGCTGCGGAAGTCACTGCGACCGAAGCCGTCGGTGCCCAGCACCTTGTAGGTGCGGCCCTTGGGGATGAAGGGGCGGATCTGCTCGGCATAGGCCTTCATGTAGTCGGTCGAAGCCACCACCGGGCCATTGTGAGCGGCCAGTTGCTGGGCCACGAACGGCACACGCGGGGTTTCCAGCGGGTGCAGCAGGTTGAAGCGCTCGGCTTCCTGACCGTCGCGGGTCAGTTCGTTGAAGCTCGGGCAGCTCCAGACGTTGGCGGCCACGCCCCAGTCCTTTTCGAGCAGTTCCTGCGCGGCAATGCTTTCGCGCAGGATGGTGCCCGAACCCAGCAGTTGCACGCGCGGGGTCAGCTTGGCGCCTTCCTTGCACAGGTACATGCCCTTGATGATCTGCTCTTCGGTGCCGGGGGTCAGGCCGGGCATCGCGTAGTTCTCGTTCAACAGGGTCAGGTAGTAGAAAACGTTGTCCTGCTTTTCAACCATGCGCTTCAGGCCATGGTGCAGGATCACGCCCACTTCGTGCGCGAAGGTCGGGTCGTAGCTGACGCAGTTCGGGATGGTGCCAGCCAGGATGTGGCTGTGACCGTCTTCGTGCTGCAGGCCTTCGCCGTTCAGCGTGGTGCGGCCCGAGGTGCCGCCCAGCAGGAAGCCGCGGGCCTGCATGTCGCCCGCCGCCCAGGCCAGGTCGCCGATGCGCTGGAAGCCGAACATCGAGTAGTACACGTAGAACGGCACCATGATGCGGTTGCTGGTGCTGTAGCTGGTGGCCGCAGCGATCCAGCTGCTCATGCCGCCGGCTTCGTTGATGCCTTCCTGCAGGATCTGGCCGGCCTTGTCTTCGCGGTAGTACATCACCTGGTCCTTGTCGACCGGGGTGTACTGCTGGCCTGCGGGGTTGTAGATGCCCACTTGGCGGAACAGGCCTTCCATACCGAAGGTACGGGCCTCATCCACCAGGATGGGCACCACGCGCGGGCCCAGGGCCTGGTCACGCAGCAACTGGGTCAGGAAACGCACATAGGCCTGGGTGGTGGATATCTCGCGGCCTTCGGCCGTGGGCTCCATCACCGACTTGAACACCTCCAGCGAAGGCACGGTGAACTGCTCGTCGGCCTTGGTGCGGCGGTGCGGCAGGTAACCGCCCAGGGCCTTGCGGCGCTCGTGCAGGTACTGCATTTCCGGGGTGTCGTCGGCCGGCTTGTAGAACGGGATGCTCGGCAGATCGCTGTCCGGGATCGGGATGTTGAAGCGGTCGCGGAAGATCTTGATGTCTTCGTCGGTCAGCTTCTTGGTCTGGTGAACGTTGTTCTTGCCTTCACCGGCCTTGCCCATGCCGAAGCCCTTGACGGTCTTGATCAGCAGCACGGTGGGCTGGCCCTTGTGCTTGGTGGCGGCGGCGTAAGCGGCGTACACCTTCTGCGGATCGTGACCGCCGCGGCGCAGCGCCCAGATCTGCTCGTCGCTCATCTTCGACACCATTTCGAGGGTGCGCGGATCGCGGCCGAAGAAATGCTTGCGCACATAGGCGCCGTCGTTGGCCTTGAACGACTGGTAGTCGCCGTCCAGGGTTTCCATCATGACCTTGCGCAGCGCGCCGTCCTTGTCGCGGGCCAGCAGCGGGTCCCAATCGGAGCCCCACAGCAGCTTGATCACGTTCCAGCCGGCACCGCGGAACTCGCCTTCGAGCTCTTGCACGATCTTGCCGTTGCCGCGCACCGGGCCGTCCAGGCGCTGCAGGTTGCAGTTGACCACGAAGATCAGGTTGTCGAGCTTTTCGCGCGCGGCCAGGCCGATGGCACCCAGCGATTCGACTTCGTCCATTTCACCGTCGCCGCAGAACACCCACACCTTGCGGTTTTCGGTGTTGGCAATGCCGCGGGCGTGCAGGTATTTCAGGAAACGGGCCTGGTAGATGGCCATCAGCGGGCCCAGGCCCATCGAGACGGTCGGGAACTGCCAGAACTCGGGCATCAGCTTCGGGTGCGGGTAGCTCGACAGGCCCTTGCCGTCCACTTCCTGGCGGAAATGCAGCAGTTGCTCTTCGGTCAGGCGGCCTTCCAGGTAGGCGCGGGCGTACACGCCGGGCGACACGTGGCCCTGGATGTACAGGCAGTCGCCGCCGTGGTTTTCGCTCTCGGCATGCCAGAAGTGGTTGAAGCCGGCGCCAAACATGTGGGCCAGCGAGGCGAAGGAGCCGATGTGGCCGCCCAGATCGCCGCCGTCCACCGGGTGGTGGCGGTTGGCCTTGACCACCATGGCCATGGCGTTCCAGCGCATGTAGGCGCGCAGGCGTTCTTCGATTTCGATGTTGCCAGGGCAGCGCTCTTCCTGGTCGGGCTCGATGGTGTTGACATAACCGGTGGTGGCCGAGAACGGCATGTCGATGCTGTGCTCGCGGGCGTGTTCGAGCAGTTGCTCAAGCAGGAAGTGGGCGCGCTCTGGGCCCTCGGCTTCGATCACGGCGGACAGGGCGTCCATCCACTCACGGGTTTCTTGGTTGTCCAGGTCTTGTGCCGGGTTGGCAGCAATGCCGGGCACGTGCTCGGGTTGGGCTGACATGCTTGTCTCCTGCTAAAGGGGTTGCGTCATGGTTTTTGACCGGGCGAGTGTCTCACAAAAATCTCAAATTTCAAATGATGACCTCTCATTTCACATTATGAATTTACATGGTTACCACCTCCGATACATGACCTGACACTTGAGCCCCCTCCTCTACACTTGGGGGCATGCAACCGTCTGATTCCGCCGTGCCGTCCAGCGCCGGCAAACTGCGCACCGTCGCCTGGATCCGCCACTGGTGGGGCCAACAATCGCCCAACCGGCAGGACCGCTTCGCCATGCTGGCGCCTCTGGTGGCCGTGGTGTTGTTTCTGGCCGCCATCGGTTCTGCATTCTGGTACCTGCGGGCCGAGGAAATCGAGCGCGAGCACGAAGCCGTGAAACGAGATGTGGAATACGCCCAGCAGCGCCTGCGCCTGCGCCTGCTGGAGCGCCAGGAGCAGCTGATGCGCCTGGCACGGGATGTGTCCAACCGCGAGCTCAACCGCAATGACTTCAATGCCCGCGCCGACAACCTGATCAACCAATACCCCGAACTGCAGACCCTGAGCTGGATCGACGAAAAGCGCCGCGTGCGCGCCTCGCGTGCCGCGCCCACCGTGCCAGCCGCTCGCCTGCTGACCACCGGCGACACCCTGCACGCCGGCGAAACCGACGACACCTACGGCCTGACCAAGGACCTGCAGCAACCCGTCTACTCGCAACCCCTGGGCAGCGAGGATTCGGCCCTGCTGCAGCTGCACGTGCCGCTCAACGAGCAGGGCCGTTTTGCCGGCGTGGTGGCGGCCGAATACTCAGTGGACGGTCTGCTGCGCTACGGCGCCCCGACCGAAGTGCTGGCCAAGTACGCGGTGTCGCTGATCGATGCCAAGGGCCACCTGCTGGCCGGCGCCGTGCTGCCGCCGCACAGCAAGGCCAGCCGCCTGCTGCCCTGGACGGTCAAGGCCAATGAGTTCGAAGTGCCGGTGTCCCCCATCGGCAACAGCCTGCTGCTGCGCGCCCAGGGCTACCGCACCTCGCTGGGCCTGATCGGCAGCGGGCAGTTCTGGCTGGTGGGCGTGCTCAGCGTCATGACCGCCTGGATGCTGATCGCCAACTGGCGCCACACGCGCCGGCGCGTGCGCACCCAAGAGGCCCTGGTGGCCGAGACCAATTTCCGCCGCGCCATGGAAAACTCCATCCTCACCGGCATGCGCGCGATGGACATGGACGGCAAGGTCACCTACGTGAATGCGGCCTTCTGCCAGATGACGGGCTGGACGGCCCAGGAGCTGGTCGGCCAGACCCCTCCCTTCTCGTACTGGCCCGAGGAAGACCACGCCGCGCTGGCCGCCCGCCTGCGCGACGAGCTCTCGGGCAAGACCATCCAGGGCGGCTTCCAGGTCAAGGTCAAGCGCAAGAGCGGCGCCCTGTTCGACGCCCGCCTGTATGTGTCGCCCCTGATCGACGCCCACGGCCACCAGACCGGCTGGATGACCTCGATGACCGACATCACCGAGCCCAACCGCATCCGCGAACAGCTCTCGGCCTCGTACGAGCGCTTCACCATCGTGCTGGAGGCGCTGGACGCCTCGGTGTCCGTGGCCCCGCTGGGCAGCGAAGAGCTGCTGTTTGCCAACAAGCTGTACCGGCTCTGGTTCGGCGCGCACACCGGTGGCCACCTGCAACTGGTGGCCCAGGCCGGCGTGCCCACCACCCAGTCGCAGGAGCAGTCGCTCGACGACGTGGACGGCCTGGCCGGCCTGCCCACAGAATCCCTCACCACCGCCCAGGCCGAGAACGCCGAGATCTTCGTGCCCGAGCTGGGCAAGTGGCTGGAAGTGCGCTCGCGCTACCTGAACTGGGTGGACGGCCGCCTGGCCCAGATGGTGATCGCCACCGACATCACCCCACGCCGCCAGGCCGAAGAACAGGCCGCAGCCCAGGCCGAACGCGCCCAGAACGCCAGCCGCCTGATCACCATGGGCGAGATGGCCTCCAGCGTGGCGCACGAACTCAACCAGCCGCTGACCGCCATCAACAACTACTGCAATGGCATGGTCTCGCGCATCAAGGACCAGCAGATCACCGAAGAGGCCTTGCTGGCCGCCCTGGAAAAGACCTCCAAGCAGGCGCAACGCGCCGGCCAGATCATCCAGCGCATCCGCTCGTTCGTGAAGCGCAGCGAACCCAACCGCACCCTGTCGGACATCGGCAGCATGGTCAACGAGGCGGTCGAGCTGGCCGAGATCGAGCTGCGCCGGCGCAATGTGCGCCTGAGCTACTACGTGGCCGCCCGCCTGCCGCGCCTGCTGGTCGACCCCATCCTGATCGAACAGGTGCTGGTCAACCTCATGAAGAACGCCTCAGAATCGATCGACGCCGCCGATCGGCCCTCGCCCCGGCGCAGCGTGGAACTGCGCGTGGTGCCGCGCCAGGTGGATGGCCAGAACGCGGTCGAATTCTCGGTGGTCGACACCGGCCAGGGCCTGGCCCCCGAGGTACTGGAGCGCCTGTACGAGGCCTTCTTCTCGACCAAGGCCGAGGGCATGGGCATCGGCCTCAATCTGTGCCGCTCCATCATCGAGTCGCACAGCGGCCGGATGGAGGCTGAGAACCTCTACAATGGCGCGGACATCACAGGTTGCCGGTTTTCCTTCTGGTTACCTGTGTCCCAACAGCCCATTGAGGGCGCTGCACGTTCTGCTGAACAGACAAGGATCCCGGGGTAACGCATGAGTTTGATTCCTAAGAAGGGCACTGTTTACGTTGTTGATGATGACGAAGCCGTCCGTGATTCCCTGCAATGGCTGCTCGAAGGCAAGGACTACCGAGTTCGCTGCTTCGAATCCGCCGAAGCCTTTCTGAGCCGCTACGACCCGCGCGAAGTCGCCTGCCTGATCGTCGACATCCGCATGGGCGGCATGACCGGCCTGGAGCTGCAAGACCGCCTGCTGGAGCGCCGCTCCCCGCTGCCCATCGTCTTCATCACCGGCCATGGTGACGTGCCCATGGCCGTCAACACCATGAAAAAGGGCGCCATGGATTTCATCCAGAAGCCCTTCAAGGAAGAAGAGCTGCTGGGCCTGGTCGAGCGCATGCTCGAACACGCCAAGGGCGCCTTCAGCGAGTACCAGCAGGCCGCCAGCCGCGATGCCCTGCTGTCCAAGCTGACCTCGCGTGAAGCCCAGGTGCTCGAGCGCATCGTCGCCGGCCGCCTGAACAAGCAGATCGCCGACGACCTGGGTATCAGCATCAAGACGGTCGAGGCGCACCGCGCCAACATCATGGAAAAGCTCAACGCCAACACCGTGGCCGACCTGCTGAAGATCGCGCTGGGACAGAACGCCCCGAAAGCCTGATCACCCCCTTTTTGCTATCAACGTCATAGCCAACTTCGCCCGCCTGAATGCTTCCAGCGGGCGTTTTTACTTGAGAATCCGAAAACATGACCGCACAACTCATCGACGGCAACGCCCTCTCCAAGCAACTGCGCGCCCAGGTGGCCGAACGCGCCGCCGCGCTCAAGGCCCAGGGCGTCACACCCGGCCTGGCCGTGGTGCTGGTGGGTGACAACCAGGCCAGCCAGGTGTACGTGCGCAACAAGGTCAAGGCCTGCCAGGACAGCGGCCTGCACTCGGTGCTCGAGAAGTACGAGGCCGACATGAGCGAGGCCGAGCTGCTGGCCCGTGTCGAAGCCCTGAACAACGACCCCAGCATCCACGGCATCCTGGTGCAGTTGCCGCTGCCCGCGCACATCGACGCGCAAAAGGTGATCGAAGCCATCTCGCCCCTGAAAGACGTGGACGGCTTCCACATCGCCAGCGCCGGCGCCCTCATGACCGGCATGCCCGGCTTCTGGCCCTGCACACCCTACGGCTGCATGAAGATGCTCGAATCCATCGGCTACGACCTCAAGGGCAAGCACGCCGTGGTGATCGGGCGCAGCAACATCGTGGGCAAGCCCATGGCGCTGATGCTGCTGCAGAAGAACGCCACCGTCACCATCTGCCACAGCGGCACCCGCGACCTGAAGGCCCAGACCCTGCAGGCCGACGTGATCGTGGCCGCCGTGGGCAAGCGCAACGTGCTGACCGCCGACATGGTCAAGCCCGGCGCCGTGGTGCTCGACGTGGGCATGAACCGCAATGACGAAGGCAAGCTGTGCGGCGACGTCGACTTCGACGGCGTGCGCGAGGTTGCCAGCCACATCACCCCCGTGCCCGGCGGCGTGGGCCCCATGACCATCACCATGCTTCTCGTCAACACCCTGGAAGCCGCAGAACGTGCGGCCGCAGGGGCTTGAAGCCAGCCTTTTCGGCGCCACCATCCAAAGCATGAGCAATCCACTCCTCGACTTCTCCGACCTGCCCCTGTTCGACCGGATCCAGCCTGACGACGCGGCCCCGGCCATCGACGCGCTGCTCGCCGATGCCAACCAGGCCCTTGAAACCGTCACCGCCCCCGAGTTTCCGGCCGACTGGCTGGCCATCGCCCGGGTGCTGGATGTGGCCACCGAACGCCTGGGTCGGGCCTGGGGCGCCATCAGCCACCTCAACGCCGTGGCCGACACGCCCGAGCTGCGCGCCGCCTACAACGAGGCCCTGCCCCGCGTCACCGAGTTCTGGACCCGCCTGGGCGCCGACGAACGCCTGTACGCCAAGTACAAGGCCATCGACGTGGCCAGCCTCAACCCCGAGCAGCGCCAGGCCCACCTGAACGCCGTGCGCAACTTCGTGCTCTCGGGCGCCGAGCTGCAAGGTGCCGCCCGCGAGCGCTTCGCCCAGATCCAGGAGCGCCACGCCGAGGTCACCCAGAAGTTCAGCGAGAACGCGCTCGACGCCACCGATGCCTTCGCCTACTACGCCAGCGAAGACGAGCTGGCCGGTGTGCCCGCCGATGTGGTGCAGGCCGCCCGCCAGGGCGCCGAGGCCGAAGGCCAGGCAGGCTACCGGCTCACGCTCAAGATGCCGTGCTACCTGCCGGTGATGCAATACGCCCATAGCAGCGCGCTGCGCGAAAAGCTCTACACCGCCTACGTCACCCGCGCCAGCGAACTGGGCGATGCCCGCTTTGACAACACCCCGCTGATCCGCGAGATCCTGGCCCTGCGCCACGAAGAGGCCCAGCTGCTGGGTTATGCCAACTTCGGCGAAGTGTCCCTGGTGCCCAAGATGGCCCATTCGCCCGCCCAGGTCAGCGAGTTCCTGCGCGACCTCAGCCGCAAGGCCCGCCCCTACGCCGAGCAGGACCTGGCCGACATGCGCCAGTTCGCCGCCACCGAGCTCGGCCTGGCCGACCCGCAACCCTGGGACTGGCCGTACATCGGCGAAAAGCTCAAGGAAGCCCGCTACGCCTTCAGCGAGCAAGAGGTCAAGGAGTACTTCACCGCCCCCAAGGTGCTGGCCGGCCTGTTCAAGATCATCGAAACCCTGTTCGAAGTCAGCATCCGGCGCGACCAGGCCCCGGTGTGGAACCCTGCGGTCGAGTTCTACCGCATCGAACGCCAGGGCCAGTTGGTGGGCCAGTTCTACCTCGACCAGCCGGCCCGCACCGGCAAGCGTGGCGGTGCCTGGATGGACGACGTGCGCGCCCGCTGGCTGCGCCCCGACAACGGCCAGCTGCAGACCCCGGTGGCCCACCTGGTGTGCAACTTTGCCTCGGGCGTGGGCGACAAGCCGGCCCTGCTCACGCACGACGACGTGATCACGCTGTTCCATGAATTCGGCCACGGCCTGCACCACCTGCTGACCCAGGTCAGCGAGCGCGACGTGTCGGGCATCAGCGGGGTCGAATGGGACGCCGTCGAGTTGCCCAGCCAGTTCATGGAGAACTTCTGCTGGGAATGGGATGTGCTGCGCCACATGACCGCCCACGTGGACACCGGCGAGCCCCTGCCGCGCGCCCTGTTCGACAAGATGATCGCCGGCAAGAACTTCCAGAGTGGCCTGGGCACCCTGCGCCAGATCGAGTTCTCGCTGTTCGACATGGAGCTGCACACCCGTGCCGACGCGCCCGACACCTTCATGGACGTGCTGGCCGCCGTGCGCCGCGAGGTGTCGGTGCTGCAGCCGCCGGCCTTCAGCCGCACGGCCCACACCTTCAGCCACATCTTCGCGGGCGGCTACGCCGCCGGCTACTACAGCTACAAGTGGGCCGAGGTGCTGAGCGCCGACGCCTATGCTGCCTTCGAAGAAAGCGTGCTGCCCGACGGCAGCCCCAACCCCGAGACCGGCCGGCGCTATCGCCAGTCCATCCTCGAGGCTGGCGGCAGCCGCCCGGCGATGGAATCGTTCAAGGCCTTCCGTGGCCGTGAACCCAGCCTGGACGCGCTGCTGCGCCACCAGGGCATGAACTGAGACCGACCCCACCTTGCTGAACGACCATGGCCGCCCCCACCTCAGCCCTCCAATCCCCAGCCCCGGCCACCCACCTGCGGGTGGCCGGGCCCCTGTTGCTCGGCGCCCTGCTGGCCCTGGGCGCGGGGCTGATGGCGGCCACGCCGGTGCACGCCCAGCAGGTCTACCGCATCGTGGGCCCTGACGGCAAGGTCACGTTCTCAGACCGTCCCCCCGAAAAGCCTGACGCCAAGGTGGCCACCGTGCGCTCCGGCAGCAGCCAGGCCGAGGCCAACAACGCCCTGCCGCCCGAATTGCGCCGCGTGGCCAACCAGTACCCGGTCACGCTCTATGTGACCCGCGATTGCGATGTCTGCAGCGCCTCACGCCAGCTGCTGGTCAGCCGCGGCATTCCGTTTGCCGAGAAGACCATCAGCTCCAACGCCGACATCAGCTCGTTCAAGCAGTTGAGCGGCAGCGACACCCTGCCGGCCCTGAGCATCGGCAGCCAGTTCCTGCGCGGCCTGCAAGAAAACGAGTGGAACAGCTACCTCGACGCCGCCGGCTACCCGGCCCAGATCCAGCTGCCCGCCGCCTACCGCCGCCCGGCCCCCGAAGCGCTGGTGCCGGCAGGCGACGCCCCTGCCAAGGCCGCCAGCGAAGCCAAGCCCAAGGCCAGGTCCCTGCCCGAAGTGCCGGTGGCGCCACGGCGGGCGACCGAAAGCAACCCTGCCGGGCTTCAGTTCTGAGCCTGCCCCGGGGCTGCGTGGCAGGCCCGGCCGGGCCGCCCACCGGGAAGACGACCTTGGTCAATCGAAGCGGCCCACAAAATACGCCACGGGCCCTCGATCCCACTAAACTCGGAGTCCGTCCATCGTCAGAAATGACCGGCCGGTATCGCTCAAGCGGGTTCATTGGAGCCGGCTGTCTTCCTCAAGGCTTTTTCATGCGCACATTCCTGCGGGCCCTGGCCCTGCTCATGCTCCTTCCCCTGCTGGCCCTGACTGGCGTGGCCTCAGCAGCCCAGGGCAGCCCGGCAACAGCACCTTTGCGCATCGGGGTGGCACCCCACTCCAGCGCCCGGGTGATCCTGGAGATGTACCAGCCGCTGCGCCTGTACCTGGAGCAGGCCCTGGGCAGCCCGGTCGAGATCGTGACTGCGCCCGACTTCACCGAATTCGCGCGCCGGGCCGTGGCCCAGCAATACGACATCGCCATCACCACCGGTCACCAGGCCCGCTTGCTGCAGACCGATGCCGCCTACCGCCCCTTGCTCACCTACCAGAGCGACTTCAAGGCCGTGGCCCTGGTCGGCCCCGACAGCCCTTACCGCAACCCGCAAGACCTCAACAACAAGCCCGTCATCGGCTTGTCGGCCAGCTCGCTGGTCACCCTGTGGGGCCAGCACTGGCTGATGCGCAACAGCGTCAGCAACACCACCATGCGCTATGTCAGCGCCTCCGACAGCGTGGGCCAGTTGCTGCTCAAGGGCGAAGGCAGCGTGGGTTTCATGTCCCTGGCCAATTTCCAGAACCTGCAGCCCGCCGTGCGAGACCGCCTGCGCGTGGTGGCCGAAAGCCTGCCCATGGCTGGGCGCGTGTACCTGCTCAACCAGCGCCATGCCAAGCGCTACGACGAGATCATGACCCAGCTGCGCGCCTTTGCCGAAACCCCCGAGGCCAAGCAGTATTTCAGCCGCTACAACCTGGGCGGCTACCGGCCGCTGGAGCCCCGTGAGCTGGTGGCCCTGGAGCCCTATGCCAACGAGGTCAGGCTCACCCTCAAGCAGCCCAAATGATGCGCGTGCACCTGCCTTGGCGCACCGTGCGCGGGCGCCTGCTCATGGCGGCCCTGGTGGTCGAGATGGTGATGCTGGCCCTGCTGGTGGGCAACAGCCTGCGCCTGCTGCACGACGCCATGGGCGACCAGGCCCGCGAGCAGGCCGATCAGATCGCCCCCGTGCTCTCGGCCGCCTTGGTGGCCCCGCTGGCCCAGTACGACTACGCCACCGTGCAGGCCGTGCTCGACGAAAGCCATGCCATCCATGGCATCGAGTACCTGGCCGTGACCGATGCCAGCGGTGAGGTGGTGGCCACCAGCGGCTGGCCGACCGGCAAGGCCTTGCCCCCGGTGACGGGTGACTTCAACCTCGATGCCGACACCAACCCACCGCGCTACGACATGGCCCTGTCCATCCGGCAGTCAGGCCAGACGCTGGGCAAGCTGCAGTTCGGGCTGGACCTGACCCGCATCCTGGTGGCGCGCAAGAAGCTGGTCACCCAGGGCGTGCTGATCGCCCTGTCGGAGCTGCTGCTGTCGGCCGGCCTGCTGACCCTGCTGGGCCTGCTGATCACCCGCCAGCTGTCCGTCCTGACCGCAGCCAGCCTGCGTGTGGCCCAAGGCCAGCTCACCATGGAGCCCGTACCCGAAGGGCAGGACGACGTGGGGCGGCTGGGGGCCGCCTTCAATGTGATGTCGCGCGCCATTGCCGAGCGGGTCGAGCAGCTCACCCGGGCCAACCAGGAGACCGCCGACATCGCCGCCTCGCTGCAGGAGCGCAACCACGAACTGGCGCTGAGCCACACCCAGCTCAGTGCTGAAAATGCCATCCGGCTCAAGACCCAGCAGGAGCTCGAAGAAGCCTTGCAGCGCATCGGTGACCGCAACGAGCAACTCAACGCCATCTTTGAACTGAGCCCCGACGGTTTTGTGGCCTTCGACAACCAGCAGCGCGTGAAGTACGCCAACCCGGCCTTCCACCGCCTCACGGGGCTGAGCCCCCACGAGGTGGTGGGCCTGGACGAAGACGCCTTTTCGCAGCGGCTGGCCCAGGCCTGCCTGCCCAAGGCCCGCTTTCAAGGGCTGCGGGCCTTGCTGGACGGTGCCAACACCGGCCAAGGACCGGGTCCGACAGGCGCCTCCACGGCGGGTCTGCGACATCAGATCGAGCTGGGAGCGCCGGTCCACCGCGTGTTGCAGGTGGCTTTGCGCGTGTCGGCGGCCGAATCGGTGTCGCAGATCCTGTACCTGCGCGACGTGACGCACGAGACCGAAGTCGACCGCATGAAGAGCGAGTTCCTGTCGCACGCGGCCCACGAGTTGCGCACCCCCATGGTCAGCATCTACGGCTACACCGAGCTGATGCTGCACATGCCCTTCAAGGAGGAAAAGCGCAAGGAGGTGCTGGGCATCATCTACCGCCAGTCCGAGCTGATGATCGCCATCATCAACGAACTGCTGGACCTGGTGCGCATCGAGGAGCGCCGCGGCCAGGACTTCGAATTCCAGGCCGTCGATGCTGATGCCCTGACGCGCCAGGTGGTGGTCGATTTCGGTGTGCCCGCCGGCCGACAAAGCCCGCTGATGCCCGCCGAAACCGGCCCCTTGTGGGTGCGCGCCGACCGCAAGAAGCTGATGCAGGCGGTGCGCAACATCGTCTCGAATGCCTACAAATACTCACCCGACGGGGGCGAGGTGAGCGTGAGCCTGCTGCAGTCCCACCCCGATCAGCCGGGTCGCCTGGGCATCCGGGTGCGAGACCAGGGCCTGGGCATGACGCCCGAGCAGGTCAGCCGGGTGTTTGAGCGCTTCTACCGCGCAGACGCTTCAGGCCAGATCCCGGGCACCGGTCTGGGGATGAGCCTGGTCAAAGAGATCATCGAACTGCATGGCGGCACGGTCGAACTGCAAAGCGAACTGGGCCAGGGCACCGAGGTGACCCTGTGGGTGCCCGTGATCACCGCGCCGGCCGCCTTGCCCTGAAGCCACAGTCCCCGGGTCGGCGCGCCCGCGTCGGCCCTGAGTACGTCGGGTCAGCTCAGTACGTCAGCGTTTCCACGCCCCGCGGCGTGCCCAGCAGGCACACGGCCGCCTTCTGGTGGGCAAACACGCCCACGGTCACCACGCCGGGCCACTGGTTCACTTCCGACTCGAAGGCCAGCGGGTCGGCAATCTTCAGGCCGCGCACGTCCACGATCACCTGACCGTTGTCGGTGATCAGGGGCTGGCCGTCCTTCAGGCGCACACTGCCCTCGCCACCCAGGGCGGCAAACTGGCGGATGATGCGCTGCGCCGCCATCGGGATCACCTCCACCGGCAGCGGAAAGCCGCCCAACACCGGCACCTTCTTCGATTCGTCGGCGATGCAGACAAAGCGCTTGGACAGGCTGGCCACGATTTTTTCGCGGGTCAGGGCCGCGCCGCCGCCCTTGATCATGTAACCCTTGCCATCGATTTCGTCGGCGCCATCGATGTAGACCGACAGACTGCTGACCTCATTGGCGTCCAGCACCGGAATGCCCAGGGCCTTCAGGCGGGCCGTCGAGGCCTCGGAGCTGGACACCGCGCCCGGGATCTGATCGCGCATGCTGGCCAGCGCATCAATGAACTTGTTGACCGTGGAGCCCGTGCCCACGCCCACGATTTCGCCCGGCACCACATAGTGCAGCGCAGCCTGGCCGACCAGGGCCTTGAGTTCATCTTGGGTGTAGGAGGTGGTGCTCATGGGGAATCCGAGGGAGTGAGGGAGGTAGTTGGGGGAAAATCGGGGAAGACTTACAAAACGCCCGAATTATCCAATGTCGCTTCTGCCCTACGCCCTCGCCCGTCCTTTTTTGTTCAGCATGGACGCCGAAAAGGCCCATGAGCTGACCCTGAACGCCCTGGCGCGCACGCAAGGCACGCCCCTGCAATGGGCCTGGTCCGGCAGCCGCGTGAGCGACCCCGTGACCATCGCCGGCCTGAGCTTTCCCAACCGCATCGGCCTGGCCGCGGGTCTGGACAAGAACGCCCGCTGCATCGACGCCCTGGGTGCCCTGGGCTTCGGTTTTGTCGAAGTGGGCACGGTCACCCCCAAGGGCCAGCCTGGCAACCCCAAGCCGCGCATGTTCCGCCTGCCTGAGAGCAACGCCCTGATCAACCGCCTGGGCTTCAACAACGAAGGCCTGGATGCCTTCATCGCCAACGTGAAGCGCGCCCGCTTCCGCCAGCAAGGCGGCAGCACCCCCATGCTGCTGGGCCTGAACATCGGCAAGAACGCCGCCACCCCCATCGAGCAGGCCACCAGCGACTACCTGAGCTGCCTGGACGGCGTCTACCCCCATGCCGACTACGTGACGGTCAACATCTCCAGCCCCAACACCAAGAACCTGCGGGCGCTGCAAAGCGACGAGGCGCTCGACCAGCTGTTGTCGGCCCTGGCCGCGCGCCGCGCCGAACTGCAGGCCGCCCAGAAGCGCCGCGTGCCCCTGTTCGTGAAGATCGCCCCCGACCTGGACGAGGCCCAGATCGAGGTGATTGCCGCCACCCTGCAACGCCACGGCATGGACGGCGTGGTGGCCACCAACACCACCCTGAGCCGCGATGCCGTCAAGGGCCAGACCCATGCCGAAGAAGCCGGTGGCCTCAGCGGCGCCCCGGTGCTGGAGGCCAGCAACCGCGTGATCCGCCGCCTGCGCGCCACCCTGGGCCCCGACTACCCCATCATCGGCGTGGGCGGTGTGCTGAGCGGCCGCGACGCCGTCAGCAAGATCGAAGCCGGCGCCAGCCTGGTGCAGCTCTACACCGGCCTGATCTACCGCGGCCCCGCCCTGGTCAGCGAGGCGGCCGCCGCCCTGAAGGCCCACCGCCAGCGCTGAACCCGCTCGGCCCACTCGCCGCATTCAGCCCGCTCAGCGCCGCAGGCACTCCTCGGTGCCGTGGTTGCCGCCCTTGAATTCGGGCTCGTAATAGAACTTGCTGAAACCCAGCCGGCCCTGGCGCTTGAACACCTGGGCCAGGCCGGTTCCGAAATCGTGTGTGGCCGGGTCGGTCAAGGCGAAATGGATGGCCAACTGCGCCCCGGCGCCCACCGCCTGGCCCAGGTAGGTGCCATAGCCCGGCACCTCCATCTTGAAGTCATAGGCCCGGTGCCGTCCCACGCTGTGAGCGCTCTGGCTGGTGAGCGTGACCATCGCCGTGTAAGGCCCCTCCTGGCTGTCCTGCCCCGTGCAGTCGTAGGTGCCGCTCAGGTCAGGCGACACCGGTCGGGAAGGCGCGGCGGCCACAGCGGGCATGACCAGCGCAGCGACACTCGCAAAAACACAGCTTGACAGCGCCTGGCGCCAGGAAAGGTTCAGCTTCGGATTCATGGTGAAAGACAGCGTTGAAACAGACAGCCGCACGCCGAGCCGCCCCGGGTGCCGAACGGCCAAATCTAGCACCAAGCCGCCCTACGAGCACCCGGCTCAGAAATAGCGCAACCAGCGCACCGAAGGGTTGTTCCTCTTGACCCGCGCAAACCAGCGGCAGGGGCCGTACAGCAAGGCCACCACGCCAGCCGCCAGCGCCCAGATCTGCCAGACCTCATCGAGCCCGAAGCGGCCCCCATGGTTGGGGCCGACGTGATGGAGCAAGACCCAGTGCAGCAGGTACAGCAGATAAAGATGAACCAGGTAGAAGAACATCGGCGCGCCCCCGATGTCGGCCAACGGGCCAGCCCAGCCGATGCGTTCGAACAAGGCCAGGGCCAGCAAGCCAAGCCCCAAGGTCAGCAACAGAAACTGCAGCGAAGGGGGGTACTTGGTGACGTTCAGAAAGGCCATCAAGGTGTGCAGCGGCGATGCACCCGGCACCCAGGCGTGGTCCCCATAGCCGTTCAGCTGCCGCAACACCCCAAAGCCGAGCAGCGCCAACAGGCCCAGGCCCGTCAGCCAGGCCCGGCGGCTGCGGCTGGCCACCTGGGCTGAATACAGCGGCCCCAGGGCATAGCCCAGCAGCATCACGCCAATCCACGGCAGCACCGGGTAGGAGCTGCGGGCGCGCAAGCCCCAGCCCAGCAGCATCACGCTGCGGTCGTGCAGGATGGCCCAAGGGATGAACGCGGCCTCATCCGGCTGGAAGTGCAGCCCGTCGAGCGCGTTGTGGCCCGCGATGATCAACAGCGCCAGCGCCCACTGCAGCGGCCTGGGCAGGTAGATCAGGGCCGCCAAGGCCAGCATGGACAGGCCAATGGCCCAGATCACCTGCAGGTAGATCATGGGGGGCGGCAGACTGAAGGTCCAGGCAAAGTTCACCAGCGTCAGCTCCAGGCCGATCAGGATCGCCCCGCGCTGGGCCAGAAAGACCGCCGTGTCGCGGCGGCTTGCGCCGGGTCGACTGCCCCTCAACCAGGCGCTCAGCCCGGTCAGCAGCACGAAGACGGGGGCACAGAAATGACTGCACAGGCGGGTGAAAAACAACTCAGGCGAGGTGGTGGCCAAGTCCATTGGGTCGGCCACCTGCTGATGCAGAAAAAAGAACTCGCGCACATGATCGACGGCCATCAAGGCCATGACGGCCCCACGCAGACGATCGATGCTGCTCCAACGGTGCAGCGACTGGGCCAAGGAGGTCATGGTTCTGCCATTCAGATAAGGACTGTAGAAACGCCCCGAGGCCAGACCCGGGGCGCACCAAAAAGCGCAACAACAGGCGCGTTGACAGGGGCCGATCCATGCCAGGTGCACGATCAGCCCCCAGGCCTTCACATCTTCACGTTGAGCGAGACGAAGGCGGTTCGCCCCGCGCCGGGCGAGTACATGGGCTGGGCGCTGCCCGAGGGCCAGAAGAAGTTGTCATACCAGACATAGGCGCTGTTTCGGTTGGCCAGGTTGCGCACCTGGAGGTCCAGGCTCATCGAGGCGCTCAGGGTGTAGCGGACATTGGCGTCCCACTGCACCAAGCTGCCAAACTTGCCCTGCGCATTCAGGTCGTCGATGAAATACGAGCCCTGGGCCCGCCCCTGCAGGCCCAGCCGCCACTTTTCATTGGCCTGGTACTCGGCCCCCACCGTGCTGATGTGGCGCGGGGTCGCAAACACCTCCTTGCCGGCCAGCGAGACGCCCGAGGCCGTGAACGCACTCACCACCTTGGCCTCCTGCACCGAATGCGAGGCCCACAACTTGAGCTGGCTGCCCAGACGGGTCGACCCTTGCAGGTCCAAGCCCTTGCGCCGGGTCTGCCCCAGGCCCACGGTGGTCCCGGTGCTGGGCATGTTGGCCACCTCGTCGGTGGCCTCCTGCAGCCACAGCGCCACCCGCAGATCGGTCTGGGCATCGGGCTTGAACTTCACGCCCACCTCGGTGCCGGTGTTGATCGAGGGGTTGAACCGCCCCTGCGAGGCCGAGGTCAGGTAGGCCGGTGCACGCGAGCCCGTCAGCACCTGAAAGGTGCGGCCCCAGTTGGCATACAGGCTGGTCTCCTTGTCCAGGCTGTAGACCAGGCTGAACTTGGGCTGCTTGATCCAGCCGTAGTCCTGCAAGGGCCCGGTCACGCCGCTGGTTCGGATCAGCGTGTCCCCCGTGAAGCGATCCACACGCAAACCCGGGATCAGCTTGAGCCGGTCGCTGGGCTTGATGATGGCCTGCACGAAAGCCCCCACGTTGTTCAGCGTGTACTGGTCGTCGTTGGAAGTGGTGGTGGGCCGCGAAAAATCCGTGGGCAAGGCATAGGCATAGCGGTAGCGCTGGTACAGGTTCTTCTGGCGCTCCACGTTGAGGCCACCATCGAGCACCCATGCCGGGCTGGCCCGCCAGGTGAGCGTGCTCATCAGGCCGCTCTGGTGTTCATCCCAGAAGCGGCGCTGCCGGGGCAGGTTGTTCAGGCTGGTGGCGGGGCTGTTGGTGAAGGTCACCCGGCGGTCATCGCTGTATTGGTTCATGTACAGCTTGTGGCTCACAAACAGCTCCGGGGCCAGCTGCCAGTCCAGATGAAAGCTCAGATGCTTCATGTCACGGTCGTCGCCGTCGTTGCCGTTGTGTGCGCCCGACTGGGACGGGTTCTGCGCCATCTGGGCTGCGGTCAGAAAGCCAGGCTCCTGGGCCTGGTGGGAATACAGCCGCGCCACCACGCCCGCCTTCATCAGGCCATCGGGCGAGGTGACAAACCACTTGCCCGCCAGGCTGTATTTCTCGGACTGAGAATGGCTGCGCGCACCGTTGGAGTCCTGCTTGGCCAGAAAGTAGTTCTGTGCAAAGCCCCCCTCCTCGCGGCCCAGCGCCAGCTGCACCTCACGCGTGTCATGGCTGCCGTAGGTGAAGCGGCCATCGGTGTAGTTGCCCCCTTGGCGGGTGCCGAAGTTGATGTTGCCGCCGATGTTGTGCAGGCCATAGCGGGGGTCGTTGGTGCCACGCACCACCTCGATGTAATCCAGCTCCAGCGGAAAGATCATGTCGATGAAGCGCTGGTTACCGCTGTTCACATTGCTGGGCACGCCATCGATCAACACCTTGATGCCATTGATGTAGCCCTCGCCATTGAAGGCCCGGAAGGTGGCCTTGCCCGACTCGGCACCCATGCGGGTTTCGGTCAGCTGGATGCCGGGCAACTGCCCCACCAGCTCCCAGCTGTTCATGACACTCTGGTTCTCGATCTTGTCGGCCCCCAGGATGTCGACCGACGTCAGCACACTGCCCGGGGACAGCCCGCCATCACTCTGGGCGTGCACGCTCACCTCGCCCAGCACGATCGCCGGGTCAGCTTCGGCCCTGGCAGCAGGCACCAGGCCCGACAGGGTGGATGCCACCGCCAGCGGCAAAAAATTCTTGTCAATCAAAAACACAACGCTCTCCACGGGGCACAGCCCCATTGCTCGTGAAAAATCAACGGCCTGTGCTGCCAACGTGCGTCACGCACGGGCAAGCGGCCGCAGGCCCGCAGCGCCAAGGCAGCAGGCCAGACCAGGGGTCAGAGACAGATCAGAGAAGAGCGGAAAGCGGTGGCGCTCTGGGCGCCGGCGTCAGCCAGGCCACCTCCAGCGGCACGCTGGGCAGGTCGCGGGGCAGAAGGCTGGGCTGGGCGGCAGCGAACCGCACTGGCACCGGTGGCTCGCCCGGCACGTCGATGTGCTGGCTCGCCAGGTGCGCACAGACCACGCAGATGTCGGTCTCGGTGTCGGGGCTGGAGTCACCGTCAGCGGGCGTGGCCACTCCCTCGGTCGACAGGGCCGTGGGCGCCAACATGCGCCAGCCATTCCGGTGCGACAGATCGTGCGCCATCGGCAGGACCGCCGTGCCGGCCGCAGCCAGCAACAGCATCCAGACGAATCGAACTATCCAGGATCGGCGCATCCGGCGATTCTAGTGGGATGCCCAGCCGCCAAGACCGACACGGCGTCGCTCAAGGCAGGGCACGGGGCCGCCGCCGAGCCACAGGCTGTGACAGCAAAACCTGACCTATCTCAGTGAGACACACCGCCGAGTTGTGCACAATGCCCGCTGGGTCTGCCAAAGTACGGACCCCGTGCGGGGCCCGCAAGGTGTCGCCCTGGTCAGCATGGCGCCTGACCCCGTCCCGGCGCCCGCCCTGCCGCACGCCCTCTCCAACCTCAGCCCTGCTCACCGTTCTATGCTCAGTTTTCTCCCGCCCGTGCTCAGGGGCGTCATTGCCTTCGTGCTGCTGGTCGTCAACACCTTGTTCTGGTGCGCCCTGCTGTTCATCCTGGCGCTGTTCAAGCTGGTGCTGCCCTTTCAGGGCGTGCGTACCTTCATCGACCCCTGGCTGAACCGCATCGCCACCGCCTGGATCAGCTGCAACAGCGGCTGGATGGCCCTGACCCAACGCACCCGCTGGGATGTGCAGGGCGTCGACCAGCTGCCCTACAAGGGCTGGTACCTGGTCAATGCCAACCACCAGAGCTGGGTCGACATCTTTGCGCTGCAGCACCAGCTGAACCTGCGCATCCCGATGCTGAAGTTCTTCATCAAGCAACAGCTGATCTACGTGCCGGTGATCGGCCTGGCCTGGTGGGCGCTGGATTTTCCGTTCATGAAACGCCACTCGCGCGATGCCCTGCGCAAGAACCCGGGCCTGCGTGACCAAGACCGCGAGACCACCCGCAAGGCCTGCGAGAAGTTCGCCCTGGTGCCCACCAGCATCATGAACTTTGCCGAAGGCACGCGCTTCACGCCCGAGAAGCACCGCCGCACCTCCTCGCCCTACCGCCACCTGCTCAAGCCCAAGGCCGGCGCGCTGGCCATGTCGCTCAATGCCATGGGCGAGCGCTTCCACTCGCTGATCGACGCCACCATCGTCTACCCCGATGGCGTGCCCAGTTTCTGGGATTTTCTGTGTGGGCGCTGCCCGCGCGTGATCATGCGCGTGCACCAGGTGGCCATTCCGCCTGAGTTCGCCCAGGGCGACTACGACAAGGATTCGGAGTTCCGCGGCACCTTCCACCGCTGGCTGGGTGATCTGTGGGAGCGCAAGGACGCCGAGATCGACACCCTGCTGCAAGCCAACGCCGCTCAGGGCAAGCACCGCTAAGCGGGGGCCCTCGCCTCCGTCAAACACCTGCCACATCCGGCAGGCCACAATCCCCCCGCCGGGCTGCAACCGCAGCCCGCACCATCCACTCTGGAGCCACCATGCCCAATACCCGGGACACCGACAAGTCCATTCCCCTCGACCAACCCCTGGTCAACGGCCTCACACCAGCTGAGATCTTCACCAGCTGCGTCGAAGGCTTCAACTTCGGCACCGCGCACCAGGAGAGCTGGATCGAGCGCTTCAGCGAACCCGAGTGGGATGCCGAGTTCGTCAATGAACGCACAGGCTTCACCTGCCGCATCGCCACCTTCTTCGAACTGCTCGAAGACGAAACCGGCGACGCCGAAGCCGAGGACTACACCGTGCTGCGCTATGTGGTCGAACTCCAGCTGGGCGAAGCCCAGTACATCTCGGTGATGTGGGAAGCCCACAACGCCGGCCCGGCCGACGCCGAGTTCATGAAGCAGTGCGCCCACAAGACCCTGATCAAGATGAGCGCCGTCATCGGTGTCAAGGTGGGCTACGAGCTGATGCAGGATCCGTCGGAGTACTGATACTCAGACCACCGCAGCAGTTCAGGTCGCGATGACACTGCGCCTGTCCTGCCTGCGCCCCCCTTCTTCTGCCGTACCCAGACGGCACGGGTGCCCGCTCAGATTTTGCCCGGGCTGCACAGCTGAGATCGGAAACTCCACTTTTCTCACTATGATCAAGTGCTGAAAAATGACCGACAAGTAAAGGGGTTGTAATTTATGGGGGGCAGATCCATGAATCTGAGGGCGAAGGTCCGATCGTTCGGCCAACTGGCTGCGGCAGGTGTGTTGATTTTGGGGCTGAGTGCCTGCGGCGGCGGTGGCAGCGGTGGCAGCAGCGACATAGGACTGGGCACGCCGAGCGCAGGCTCTGCCCCATCGGCACCCACCGTCACCATCACGAACGGCAGTGCGGCCTACGCCCAAAACACGGTCAAATTCAGCGCCAGCAGCACCGACCCGGCTGGGCGAGCACTCAGCTTCACCTGGGATTTCGGTGATGGCTCATCCGCCGTGACCGGGGCCAGTGTGGCGCATCGGTATGCCGCAGCGGGCACCTTCGACCTGAAGCTGACCGCCACCAACACGGCCAATGTCTCGGCTACAAGCACCATTCCCATCGAGGTGCTGTCCCCGGCGCCTTCCACCCCCCAGTTGACAATCAACAATGGCACCGTCGTGTATGCCACAGTAGCCGCCAGCCTGAGTGCCAGCAGCACCGACCCCTTGGGCCTCAACCTGGGCTACGCCTGGGATTTCGGCGATGGTCAGTCCGCGACGGGCGCCAGCGTCACCCACGTATTCAACTCGGCGGGCACCTATACCCTTGCCGTCAAGGCCACCAACACAGCCAGCCAGTCCACCTCTGCCACCCAACAGATCACGGTGCTCGCACCTGCAGTAACCACACCCGTCATCAGCAGCTCACCGTCGTCGCCCCGAGTGGGCCAGACCGTCAATTTCGTCGGCAGAGCCAGCAGCTCCAAAGGGCTGGCTATCACCTACCAATGGATGTTTGGCGATGGCAGCACGGCAACAGGCAGCAGCGTGAGCCACACCTACACCAGCGCAGGCACCTACAGCGTGAGCCTCACGGCGCAAGACAGCAATGGCAACGCGGCCACGGCTACCTTCCAGCAAACGATCATGGGTACCGCCGACAGCAGCGCGCTAGTCGTCGACTGCAGCGGCAGCAACTGCGGTGCGCTCAGCGCCAGCAGCTACTCGGGCAATGGAGTGGGGGCCTGGCGCTTCGTCAACCCTGTGAACGCTCCGACCACCCTCAACATCAACATCTCAGGGGTGAAGTCTGGTCAACATGCCACCTTGATCTTCACCAACACAGGAACGACCACGGCCCAAAGCCCATCCGAGGGGAGCTTGAGCAGCCCGGTACTCGCGGCATCCGGCAACGCTGCGGCCCGCACCACCACAACGGTACAAACCGCAGAACGCCTGCTCAGCGCCGATGCCGAGGCTCAATCCCACAGTGAACTGCTGGCAAAGAACCGGGCCATGGCGGGCCTGTTGGCGGGCAATTCCACGGCGAGGTCAGCCCAATCTGGGAGCAACACGTCCCTTCTGGGTGGGCGGTCGACGCAACTCAATTCAACGCCCGCGGTCGGAACGGCGCGCACCTGGAATGATCTATACAACAGCCTGACCACGCCAGTGCTCTACGCCACCACGGCTGCCGCCACCTGCAGCCTGCCCTCCGGACGAAACGTGGTGTTCTGGCTCGACTCCGAGGCCACACGGACCGGCCTGGTGAGCGCCAGTGACATCACCGCCATGCAAACGACTGTCTGTGGCGCCTCCGGCGGTTTTGATCGCATGAACGCACTGCTCGGCGACGTCTGGGGGCCTTCGGCCAACAACTACTCTACCCAGCTGATCCAGGACGGCAGCAGTTTGCTGGACATCAACATCGCCATCGTCAACGCTCCCAGCACGGCGGGTTGGGCGGGCTACTTTTATGGCGTGAACAACTTCCTGAAATCGGCGGCCACCACCACGGCCAACTCGAACCAGGCCCTGGTGTTCTTCATCAACGCCGCCCAGATCCAGGCCTCGCGAGCCTACGCCATCTCGTCGTTGTTGCATGAAGCAACCCACATGACCAACTTCTACCAGCGATCTGTCGCGCGCAACACCTCGCACGACACCTGGCTGGAGGAGACGAGCGCCATGATGACCGAAGACATCGTGACGCCGGTGGTCAATGCGGGCTACAACCCGATCGCTTCCATCCGTGTGCCCACTTACATGGCCACCGGTGGCGGCACATCCTATATCAATTGGGTCGATCTCTCAGGCAAGAATTACGCCATCGGAGGCGCCTTCGGTGCCTACCTCAATCGCCGGTATGGCCTGTCGGTCTACAAGCAGCTGATCACCACCTGCAATGACGGTGGCTCGGCTTCCAACGGCAGCTACACATGCCTTGATGCCCTGATCAAAGCCAACGGAGGTTCGGGCTTGGCCGACGACTTCGCCCATTTCGGTGCGGCCCTGTTTGCCCCAGTTCCGCTGACACTTGCCATCGCTCAGTACGGCTTGCCTAGCAAAACCGATGGCGGCTACACACTAGGGGCGGTGGACACGACGCAGTTCGCGAGCAAGCTGCCCTCGCAGCCCACCCCCATCGGTGCATCAGGCTTCTCGGCGACCAGCCATTACTACAGCGTGGACACCATCGGCACCGGCGCTGTCAGCTATGTTCGCAACAATGTCATCGTTCCGGCTGGCAGCACCTTGCTGCTGGTCATCCGCTGATATGACGCGCCACGCCCTCCGGCTGCACCTGCACTTGGGGCTTGCATTGGCCTTGGGTGCAGGCGTGGTGGGTTGCGCCAGCCCGGAATCGCGCACTGCATCCAACATCTCATCCGCCCACATGGGCAGCAAGGCTGCAGCCACCTGGACGGGCTCGGGCATGTTGACCCGCAAAGGCAACGCCCCCTTCTCTTGGTGGGCCCTGCAGGTCGAATCGGGCGAAGTCTGGCGCCTTGAGCTGCCATCCACCCTGCCCGAGTCTGCGCTGGAGGCCAGGCAGAACTGCAAAGTTCTGGTCAGTGGTTACGCGTCGGATGGCCTGCTGGGCACCCGGCTTCTGCAAGTGCGCAGCATCAGCGGAATACAACGCCCAGAGCTCGGTGGACCAGAGAACCTGCGCTGCCAATTTTCTCTGACCACGCCTTGAGGCACGAACAACCCCACAGCACGACACTGTGGATGAGCGCTGAGGCTGCCGCTGTCCCCTTCCGTCGTTGCAAAAGAAAAGCCCGCTCTGCATAAGTGCAGGCGGGCTTTTTCAACACTCGGGCCCAAGCGATGCGACGCTCAACGGCGCCGGCACATTAATTCTTGTGCAGATCGCCGTTCAGGATGTCTTCGCCGTTGTCCAGCTTCTTGGCAAAGTCGATGTTGCGGCGGGTGCGCACCACTTCCAGGCCACCGGTCTGGTTGTGACGGCGGAAGGTCACGGCGTTGATGCCCACCAGTTCGATCGCCTTCACGGTCTTGCCGTTCAGCGGGTGGCCTTCAACGTCCACCTTCACCAGCGACGAGGCCATCAGGGCCACCTCGGCCGCCAGGATCACGGCATCACCCACCGGAATGCCCAGGGCCGAGTTCACCTCCAGCAGACAGTTACGGCCCACCGAGATCGGCGTGTTGTTGCCGCCCGAAAGCACACCCAGGGTGGAAGCACCACCGCCCAGGTCGGTGCCCGCACCCACGAACACCGAGGAGCTGATGCGGCCTTCGACCATCGACGGGCCTTCGGTGCCGGCGTTGAAGTTGATGTAGCTGGCACCCGGCATCAGGGTCGTGCCTTCGCCCAGGTAGGCGCCCAGGCGCACCTTGTGTTGATCGGTGATGCGCACGCCCATTTTCACGGCATTGATGCGGTGCACATACAGCGGGAACTTGTCGACCATGTGGGGCGCAAATTCGGTATTGCCAAATGCAGCGCCCAACAAAGCCTGATCAATTTCAGCCGCATCCATCGGCACATCACCCACCCAGGCCACATTCGGGAACTTGGTGAAAATCTTGGTCAGATTCAGTTGGTTCGGCTTGAAATGGCGATTGCTCAGGCCATAAAGCTTGAGCGTGCTGTCTTCAACGCCTTGCGGGTCGATGTCGTCGAAGATGAAGGTGGCCACGATTTCAGAAGCCGCGCCAGCCGGGGCAGCCGCCAGCTGGGCCGCGGCCTGCTGCAGGGCCACCAGGTTGGGGTGCTGTTTGCCGTCGTTCACGAACGGGGCGAAATAGCGCAGGGCCTCAGCCAGCTGAGCAGCGCTCAGCACCACGTTCTGCACACCGGTGGGCTCAATGCCCAAAACCTTCATCAAAATGGCGGCGCTGCCAGTATTCTGGCCCGGGCCATTCACCACGGGATAACGCACCGAAGCCAAAGTGCGGTTGGCTGTATAAACCTGACGCCCCACCGCAAACAAAATCGGATTTTTATAAGCCGCAGTGGCTTGATAATCGCTGACGATGCGCTTGAACGCGTCGGCATCTTGCGGATAATCTTGGGTGGTCTGGCTCATTATCTGATTCCTTCGCCCCGGCTCGGGGTGATATTGACGAAAAATGTCCAAAATTATAAGGGGGATGGGGGCCTGCCTGCCTCGGGCAGCAGCGATGGCCGTGGGCAGCGCGGGGTGATGTGCAGGGTTAACATCCGGGCGCAAACCTGCCCTGCATCGGAGCCCTCTTGACCACCCCGACCTCATCGACCTACCAGCGCCTGCCCGCTCTGTTCCTGCCGCATGGTGGGGGCCCCTCTTTCTTCATGAACGGTGAACGCAAAGAGCGCTATCAGGCCACCGAAGACTTTCTTCGCAGCGTCGACAGCCTGCTGCCGGCACGCCCCCAGGCCATTCTGATCATCACGGCCCACTGGGAAGCCGAGGTGCCCAGCTTCACGGGCGGCGCCCACCCCGGCCTGATCTACGACTATTACGGATTTCCACCTGAGACCTACGCCTTGCAGTACCCAGCCCCCGGCCTGCCGGCGCTGGCTCAGCGCGCCAGCACGCTGCTGCACCAGGCGGGTTTGCCAGCACGTGTCGACGCCGACTACGGATGGGACCACGGCGTGTTCATCCCTCTCAAGGTGATGTACCCGCAGGCCGATGTGCCGGTGGTCGCCATGTCGCTGCAAGCCAGCCTCGACCCCCTGCTCCATGCTCAGCTCGGTGCCGCGCTGAGCCCGCTGCGTGACGAAGGCGTGCTGATCGTGGGCTCGGGCATGAGTTATCACAACCTGCGCCAGTTCGCACAGGCGGCCCCCCTGTCGCACGATTTTCACGACTGGCTGGATGCAGCTGTGCAAGGCACCCAGGCCCAACGTGCCGAACGGCTGGCGCAATGGCACCGGGCACCGGGCGGCCTGGCCTCCCACCCGCGTGAAGAGCATCTGTTGCCTTTGATGGTCGCCAGCGGGGCTGGCTCCGACGCGCCGGGTCGCCCGCTGTGGCGCGGCGCAGTGGGCCCCAGCGCCCTGGGGGCCTGGGCCTTCGACTGAAGCCCCCAGCCCCGGTTTCAGTGCGAGCCTGCGCCCTGGCCGGGCAGCTCGGCCAATTCGGCCAGTTCGGCCACCACCGTGGCGTTGAACAGCGAGTCGCTGAAGCCCGGTCCCCGCCGATCGTTGGGGGCGGCCATGGCCAGGCGTTCCATCTCGGCCGCCGGAATCGGACGGGAAAACAGGTAGCCCTGCAACTCGTCGCAACCGATCTTCATCAGCCAGTCGCATTGCTGCTGGGTTTCCACCCCTTCGGCCACCACCTTGAGGTTCAAGGCCTTGGCCAGGCCGATGATCGAGGTCGCGATCGAGCGGGCGTCCTCGCTTTCGCCCAGGTCCGCCACAAACGCCTGGTCCACCTTGAGTTCGGAGGCCGGCAGCCGGCGCAGCGTGGACAGGCTGGAGTAACCCGTGCCAAAGTCGTCGATCGACACATGCAAGCCCATGGCCCGCATCTTTTCAAAGGTCTTCTGGGTGCCCTTGGTGTCTTCCATCGCCACCGATTCGGTGATCTCGCAGGTGAAGCGCCCCGGCTGCAGGTGATACCGGTGCAACGCCTCCTCGATGCGCTCCACCAGGTCTTCCTGGCGCATCTGGTAGCCCGAGATGTTCACCGCCACCCGCATGCGCAGGCCCAACTCGCGCCAGTGCCCCGCCACACGGCAGGCCTCTTCGATCACCCAGTTGCCGATCATGTTGATCAGGCCGTTGCGCTCGGCCAGCGGGATGAACACCGCCGGGCTCACATGGCCCCGTTTGGGGTGATGCCAGCGCAGCAGCGCCTCGGCGGCGGTGATGTGCAGGGTCCGTGCATCCACCTTGGGTTGGAAGTAAAGCTCCAGCTGCCCTTGTTCGATGGCCTGGCGCAAATCAGCCACGAGCAGGGTCTGTTCGCGCAGGTCGGCACTCATCTGGGGGTCGTAAAGGCAGAAGTCGCCCCCGCCTTGGCGGCTCACCTGCCGCGCCGCGATCGAGGCATTCACCAGCAGTCGCGACCTGGCCCCGTGCTCGGGATAGACCGACACGCCGATCGAGCAGGTCAGCACCGTGGTGCCATGGTCGTGCTTCAGGGGCTCGGCAAATCGATCCAACAGCAACCGTGCAGCGTCCAGCCCCACTGCGCCGTTGCCCGACAGCAGCAACACAAACTCACCATCATTGAAGCAGCTGAGATCGGCACCAGCAGGCAGCAACGATTCGAGTCGCTGCGCGCTCAGCTTGATCAACTGGTCACCAAACTCCTGCCCGAAAGCCTGGTTGTGTGACTTGAACTCATCAATGGTCAGAAACACCGCACAAAACGCACTGCCATCCCCGTCGGCCCGCGCAATCCAGTGGCCCAGCGCAGTCTCAATGCCGTTGCGATTCAACAAACCCGTGTTGGCGTCGTAGAGCGACAGCGCATCCATTTCTTCGGACACTGTCACCAGCTTCGCCCGGATGCGCTTGGAGCGCCAACGCTCACGCAGCAACAAGCCAAGGGCCACGAAGGTGCACAGCAGACTGAAGGCCAGGATTTCTAACGAGATTTGAAAATCTGCCATGTCAGTGATGATGTAACAAAACTTGTTACTCATGAAACCATCAGTGACCAAAAAATCACGAAGCTGCGTATAAATTCTTGCGGTCGGTCAACAAACGCCACTGACACAACATTGAAGGCCGAGCAAAATCAATCCATCCAAATTTCATGGCCCGCGGTTGTCCCTGGACCATCGTCCGCACAGCTTTTGCAGCAATCTTGACGGCACTGAATCTGCCGGGATCGGCGGGCCCCCAATTCACTCGTGGTGATCGTAGGCCTTGAACCCAGCCATCTTCACCAGCGCATCCTTGCGCGCCGAGTCGTAGTCTGAGACCACCATCTCTTTCACCAACTCCGCCAGCGTGATCTTCGGCTTCCAGCCCAGCTTGGCGTGTGCCTTGCTCGGGTCGCCCAGCAGCGTCTCCACCTCGGTAGGCCGGTAGTAACGCGGGTCCACCCGCACCACCACATCGCCCACCTTGCACTTGGCCTTGTCGCCGCTCACCGCTGCCACCACCGCCACCTCGGCCTCGCCTTCGCCCTCAAAGCGCAGCGTGATGCCCAGCTCGGCCGCCGCAAACTCCACAAACTGGCGCACGCTGTATTGCACCCCGGTGGCAATCACAAAGTCTTCGGCCTGCTCTTGTTGCA
>NZ_JADZ01000028.1 GCF_000518645.1 Curvibacter gracilis ATCC BAA-807
TTGCTTGCCCAGGATGATCAGGCCCGGTTGCTCCTTGGCCACCAGCGCGTTGAGCAGCTTGGCCACGGCCAGGGGCTGCAGTTCGAGGTCGGCGGGGGTTTCGACCAGGATGGCCCGGTCCGCACCGATGGCCATGGCCGTGCGCAGGGTCTCCTGGCACTGGGCCACGCCGCAGCTCACCGCGATCACCTCCGTGGCCACGCCTTTTTCCTTCAGGCGCACCGCTTCTTCGACGGCAATCTCGTCAAAGGGGTTCATGCTCATCTTGACGTTGGCGATGTCCACACCCGTGTTGTCCGACTTCACCCGGACCTTCACGTTGTAGTCCACCACGCGTTTGACGGGGACCAAAACCTTCATTGCTGCGGCTCCAAATTGATTGATTGAATTGACGTGCACGTAAACCAAATGATCCTATGCGGCGCAACGTCGATTGACTGAAATGGTTCTCGAAATCGAGTGCCCATCGCGACAAAGCACAAAAAAGTACGACCGTGCTTTTTTCGGATTATACAAGGGGAAGATTGACGTTACGTCAATCACCAAGTCAGATTGGAGGGGCTTTCAGAAAAGGGGCCCTGTGGGCCCCGGTCAGTGAGGCGGGCTGCCCGTGGCCTGGGCGGCTGCGGCTTCAATGGCGCGGCGGCCGGAT
The DNA here is from genome assembly GCF_000518645.1 of Curvibacter gracilis ATCC BAA-807. GTDB lineage: Bacteria > Pseudomonadota > Gammaproteobacteria > Burkholderiales > Burkholderiaceae_C > Curvibacter > Curvibacter gracilis. The sequence continues at coordinate 653 of NZ_JADZ01000028.1, forward strand.
TCGTCGGCGGCGTCGAACAGCCTCAGCAAGGCCTGCTGACGCGGGCCGGGCACCGAGTGCTTCACCGGCAGGCGCTCGCCCGTGATCACGTACAAAACATCCAGGCCCGAGCGGGCCCACACCGCCAGGGCCTCCGTGGCCACGTGCCCGGCGCCCGACTCCCAATTGAACATGGTCTTGCGGGTGACGGGCACCAGGGCGGCAAAATCGTTCTGGCTGAAGCCCAGCCGTTCGCGTTCTTCGCGCAGGCGTTGACCTGAGTTCATGAGAAACCTCCTGATGGATCCGGTGGCCCCCCAATGGGCTCAGCCCCCAGGCGACACTGCAGGGGCCACAGCAGTGGCCGACAACAACGCGGCAGCCTCGGGGCCTTGCACCCGCAGCACCCGCTGCGGATAGGGAATTTCGACCTTGGCCGCCCGCAGACCCGCCAGCATGGCCAGGTTGACGGCGGAGCGGATGTTGACCTGCCCACTGGCGGGATCACTGATCCAGAAATGCAGACTGAACTCCAGCCCGTCGGGCGCGAAGTTGACCAGGTAGGCCACGGGTGCCGGGTCGGCCAGCACCCGCTCTTGCGCCTTGGCCGCGTCGCACAGGATCTGCTGCACCTGGCTCACATCGCTGTCATAGCCCACCACCACGTTGGTCGTGAGGTTGAAGCGCAGATCCGCCGCCGACAGGTTCTCGACCCGCTGCGACACCATGGTCTCGTTGGGCACGATGGATTCGCGCCCATTGGTGGCCCGCAGCAGGGTGTAGCGCGTCTTGATGTCGGTGATCTTGCCCTCGAAGCTGTCGACCCGCACGTTGTCACCGATGCGCAGCGAGCGCTCCAGCAGGATGACAAAGCCACTCACGTAATTGGCCGCCAGCTTTTGCAGACCGAAACCCAGGCCCACGCCCACCGCACCGCCCAGCACCGACAGCGCCGTCAGATCGACCCCCACGGCCGACAAGGCGAACAGCAAACCCATGAGCAACAGCACGGCGCGCATGGCGTTGACGGCCACGCGCCGCATCGACAGGTCGCTGATGGCGTGGCTCAGCACCTTGCGCTCCAGGGTGGACGACACCCACAGGGCCACCACCAGCACCAGGCCCGAGCTCAGGCAGCCCTCGATCAGGGTGCGCAGGCTGATCGAGGTCTTGCCGAAGGCGAGGTGGATCGCATCCAGTTCTTCGAGCACCGAAGGCAGCAAATCGACGATCCAGAGCACCGCCGCCAGCCAGGCCACCCACGAGAACAGCCGCTCGACCAGGCGCATGGCCCCCGACTCTGGAAAGGCGGCCGACAGCACCCGGGCAAAAAAGCGGATCACCGCGAGCGACACCAGCACCGGGATCGCGATCTTGAGCAGAAAGACGCTCTGATGGTGCGCCACCACGGCCCGGGCCGCGTAGACCAGGGCCAGGGCCAGCGCAGGGAACAGCAGGCCATCCAGGGTGCGGCGCCCGAACCAGACGGAATCCCCCGCGGCCCGTGCCCGGCGCCCGGCCCAGAAAGAAACGCCAAAGGCCACCACCAGGCTGCCCACCAGGCAGGCCAATTCGATCCAGGCGCGCGAGGTCTGGAACTCGGCCTGCAGGTTATCCAACAAATCCATCAATGCTTCACTCTCCGGTAGGCACCCAGCGGGGCGCCCGTTTCTCTGCAAAAGCCTGCGCGCCCTCCTGGGCGGCAGGGTCCATCATGTTGAGGGCCATGGTCTGGGCGGCCAGCTGGTAGGCGGCCTCGACACCGGCTTCGCGCTGACGGTAGAACAAGGCCTTGCCCATCGCCAGCGCCGCCCGCGGCTTGTGCAGCAGGCTTTGCACCAGAGTCTCCACGGCCGCATCCAGTTCCGCAGGCGCCACCACCCGGTTGAGCAAGCCCTGGGCCAGGGCCTCCTGGGCGTCGATGAAATCACCGGTGAACAGCATCTCCAGCGCCTTCTTGGCCGACACATTGCGTGCCAGAGGCACGCTGGGGGTCGCACAGAACAGGCCATAGCGGATCCCGCTGGTGGCAAAGCTGGCCTCGGTGCTCGCCACGGCCAGGTCACACTGGGCCACCAACTGACAACCCGCCGCCGTGGCCATGCCCTGCACCCGGGCCAGCACGGGCACCGGCAGGCGCTGCAAAGACATCATGAAGCGGCTGCAACGGTCGAACAGGGCCTGGTGATCAGCCTGCGCCAGACCCGGCTCAGCCATGGCCTTGAGGTCATGCCCCGCACAGAAGGCCCGGCCGCTGGCGGCCAGCACCAGCACACGCAGGCCCTCATCGGCGGCGGCCGCATCGAGCGCGGCCTGCAGGGCGATCAGCATCGCCTCGCTGAGCACATTGAAGCGCTCCGGCTGGTTCAGGGTCAGGGTCAGCACACCGCGGGCATCGCGCCGGGTGAGCAGCAGGTCGGGTGGCGAGGCTTCAGGCATGTGGCAGACCCCGGGCTCAGATGTCGGCCAGCACCCGCACGTGGGCTTCCACGCTGCGAGCCAGGGCGGCCGGGTTGTAGCCGCCCTCCAGGCAGGACACGATGCGGCCCTTGGAGAAGCGGCGCGCGATGTCCTTGATGCGCAGGGTGATCCAGGCGAAGTCCTGTTCGGTCAGGCCCAGCTGGCCCATGTCGTCCTCGCGGTGGGCATCGAAGCCGGCGCTGATGAAGATCATCTCGGGCTTGAAGGCCTCCAGCCGCGGGATCCACATCATTTCGATGATCTCGCGCAGGTCCATGCCCCGGGTGTAGGCCGGCACGGGGATGTTGAGCATGTTGTCGGCCGGGTGCTGGTCGCCCGAGTAGGGGTAGAACGGGTGCTGGAAGAAGCTCACCATCAGGGCCCGCGGATCGCCCGAGAGGATGTTTTCGGTGCCGTTGCCGTGGTGCACATCAAAGTCGACGATGGCCACCCGCTGCAGGCGGTAGCGCTCCAGTGCGTAACGCGCCGCAATGGCCACGTTGTTGAAGAAGCAAAAGCCCATGGCCTTGTCGCGGCAGGCGTGGTGGCCCGGCGGGCGCACGGCACAGAAGGCGTTCTCGAGCTCGCCGGCCATGATGGCGTCGGTGGCCGCCAGGGCGGCACCGGCGGACCGCAGGGCGGCCTGCCACGTGAAGGCGTTGATGCTGGTGTCCTGATCGAGCTGGGCATGGGGCGGGCCACCGGCCTGGATCTCATCGACCAGGCGATCGGTCAGCCCGCGCAAGGCGGCGATGTGCATGCGGTCGTGCGCCAGCTCGACGTCGGCCAGGGCGGCCGTGGGGGCCTCGCGGCGGTCCAGCGCATCGCTGACCCCCGTCATCAGAAGGCGGTCCTCGATGGCGTCCAGGCGGGCCGGACATTCGGGGTGATCATGGCCCATCTCGTGTTTCCAGCAATCACGATGGGTGTAGTAACCGGTTTTGTTCACAGGCGATCTCGTGTCTCTCATATTTTTGGGATAACGTCTCGGGCCATGCACACTCAGCAAAAACTCAAGGCGCTGCAAGATCAGCTTAACACGGTGATTGCGGGCAAACCCGCGCAGATCCAGGACAGCCTGGCCTGCCTTTTGGCCGGTGGACACCTGCTGATCGAAGACGTTCCGGGGGTGGGCAAGACCACCCTGGCCCACGCCCTGGCCCGCACCCTGGGCCTGCAGTTTGCGCGCGTGCAGTTCACCTCGGACCTGATGCCCAGCGACCTGACCGGCGTGTCGGTCTACGAGCGCGGGCGCGAGGATTTCGTCTTCCACCCGGGCCCGGTGTTCGCCCAGGTGCTGCTGGCCGACGAGATCAACCGCGCCAGCCCCAAGACCCAGAGCGCGCTGCTCGAGGCCATGGAAGAACGCCAGGTGACGGTCGAAGGCCAGACCCGCCCCCTGCCCGCTCCGTTCTTCGTGATCGCCACGCAAAACCCGCACGATCAGTTGGGCACCTACGCCCTGCCCGAATCCCAGTTGGACCGCTTTCTGATGCGCATCTCGCTCGGCTACCCGGAGCGCGAGGCCGAACGGGCGCTGTTGGCAGGCCAGGATCGTCGTGACCTGCTGGAACAACTGCAACCTTTGCTGACACTGCCGGAGCTGCAATCGCTGCAGCAGCAGGTGTTGGCGGTGCACGCCGCCCCCTCCCTGCTCGACTATGTGCAGGACCTGCTGGCCGCCACCCGCAACGGGCGCTGGTTCATCCAGGGCCTGTCACCGCGCGCCGGCCTGGCCCTGCTGCGGGCCGCCAAAGCCCAGGCCCTGCTGTGCGGGCGCGATTACGTGGCCCCGGACGACGTGCAGGCGGTGCTGCCACAGACCACGGCTCACCGCCTGGTGCCGGTGAGCGAATCCGGCCGGGGTGCCCTCGAACAGGTGCGAGCCCTGCTGGAGGCCGTGCCCCTGCCATGAACACCCCCCTGGCAGCCTTGCCCGGCGGCTGGGCCCGCTTCAACCCTGCCAGCCAGGCCCGGGCCCGGTTCCGGCGCTGGTGGCAGGGGCGCCTGCCCCTGAGCGATCTGATGACGCTGAGCCAGCGCAACGTCTACATCCTGCCCACGCGCCCGGGCTGGATGCTGGCGGCCACCCTGCTGGTGCTGCTGCTGGCCTCGATCAACTACCAGCTCAACCTGGGCTATCTGCTGACCTTTTTGCTGGCCGGCTGCGCCGTGGCGGGCATGCATGTGGGGCACGCCACCCTGAGTGGCCTGTCGATGCGCCTGCAGCCCCCCGCCCCGACCTTCTGTGGCCAGGTACAGTCCCTGGAGGTGGTGCTGGACAACCCCCGCAAGACGCCCCGCCACGGCATCGGTCTGGCCGTGCTGGACAGCGCCGACTGGGTCTGGACCGACGTGCCGGCCCAGGGCCAGAGCGTGCTGCACCTGGCCTTCTGCCCAAGCCAGCGCGGCCTGCACAGGGTGCCGGTGCTGAGCGCGGAGACCCGCTTCCCCCTGGGCACCTTCCGGGTCTGGACGATCTGGCGCCCGGCCGCGCAGGTGCTGGTCTACCCGCGACCTGAAGCGGCCGCGCCCCCGCTGCCCCCGGGCCAGGCCCGGGACCAGGCCCCCGCCCTGGCGGCGGGCCTGACCCGCGGCCAGGAGTACGACGGTGTGCGCGCCTACCGGCGGGGCGACCCGATGCGCCAGGTGGTCTGGAAGAAGGCCGCCACGGCTCTGGCCACCGGCTCAGCCGTCCTGGTCAGCCGCGACAGCGCGCCGGCCCCCTTGCACGAACTGTGGCTGGACCACGCCAGCCTGTCGGCCCTGCCGCCCGAGGCACGCTGGTCCAGGCTGTGCGCCTGGGTGCTGGCTGCCGACACCCTGGGCCTGCATTTCGGGCTGCGTCTGCCCCAACGGGAGATCCCGCTCGGCACGGGCCCGGCCCACCGCCAACAATGCCTGGAGGCCCTGGCCCTGTGCTGAACCGCCCGCTCCCCACGTCCCAATTGCCGCGTGACAGCCGCGACACCCTCTTTTTGCTGGCCGTGGTGGCCTGGGTGGTGCTGCCTCATGCGGCCAACCTGCCGGCCTGGACCCTGCTGATGGCCTGCCTGGCCCTGGGCTGGCGGGGCTGGCTGGCCTGGCATGCCCGGCCGCTGCCGGCGCGCTGGTGGCTGCTGGGCCTGTTGCTGCTGGCCATGGCGGGCACCTTCTGGAGCCACAAGACCTTGTTGGGGCGCGATGCGGGGGTCACCCTGGTGGTGGCCCTGCTGGCACTCAAGACGCTGGAGATGCGGGCCCGGCGAGACGCCTTCGTGGTGTTCTTCCTGGGCTTCTTCACCATGCTGACCCACTTCTTCTTCTCGCAAAGCCTGCTGGTGGCGCTGGCCATGCTGCTGGGCCTGCTGGGCCTGCTCACCGCCCTCATCAACGCCAACCTGCCGGCGGGCCGGCCGCCGCTGGCCACCTCGGCCGGCCTGGCGCTGCGCATGACGGCCTGGGGGGCCCCCGTGATGGTGGCGCTGTTCGTGCTGTTCCCGCGGGTGGCCCCCCTGTGGGGCCTGCCGGCCGATGCGCAGGGGGCCCGCAGCGGCCTGTCCTCGCGCATGAGCGTGGGCGACGTCACCGAGCTGGCCCTGGACGATGCCATCGCCTTCCGTGTGCGCTTTCTGAATGCCAACGGCGCAGCACCCGAGCAAAGACAGCTGTACTTCCGGGGGCCGGTGTTCTCGAGCTTCGACGGCCGCGAATGGAAGCCGCGCCAGCCCGAGGAGCTGGTGAACCAGGTGCTTTACCGTCGGCCGCCCGCCAGCCTCAAGACCCAGGGCACGCCGGTGCCCTATGAAATGACCCTGGAGCCCAACAACCGGCCCTGGCTGCTGACGCTGGATGCCACCGTCGAGGCACCGCGCCTGGGCCCTCAGATCGCCTATGCCACGCCCGAGCTGCAATGGGTGATGGCCCGCCCCGTCACCGAATTGCTGCGCTACCAGGCCGTGGCCTACCCCGACTTCAGCTATGGCCCGACGGCCGGCGACCCCTTGCTGCGCCAGGAGACCGAGCTGCCCGCCGGCTACAACCCGCGCACCCTGCAACTGGCCAGCGAGATGCGCCGCGACCCGAAACTCGCGGGTGCTGACGATGGCGCCCTGGTGCAGCAGGTGCTGAACCGCCTGGCCACCGGTGGCTACAGCTACACCCTGGAACCGGGCCTGTATGGGCGCGACACCGCTGACGAGTTCTGGTTCGATCGCAAAGCGGGCTTTTGCGAGCATGTGGCGTCTTCGTTCGTGGTGTTGATGCGGGCCCTGGACATCCCGGCGCGGGTGGTCACCGGCTACCAGGGCGGCGAGCGCAACCCGCTCGATGGCTACTGGACCCTGCGCCAGAGCGATGCCCACGCCTGGGCCGAGGTCTGGCTGAACGGGCGCGGCTGGGTGCGCATCGACCCCACGGCGGCCATTGCCCCCGGGCGCGTCGGCTCCATGCAACGCCTGGTGGCGCCGCGCGGCCTGGTCGCCAGCGCCCTGGTGACCATGAGCCCAGGCCTGATGCAAAGCCTGCGAGGCCTCTGGGAGGCCACCAACAACCGCTGGAACCAGTGGGTGCTCAACTACACCCAGGGGCGACAGCTCGACCTGCTGCGCAAGCTGGGCTTCGAGGCCCCCAGCTGGGAAGACCTGGTGCTGCTCCTGGGCGGCTTGCTGGCCGCCTCGGCCCTGGGCGCCGGGGCCTGGCAGTTGTGGGACCGCCGCCAACACGACCCCTGGCTGCGTCTGCTGAACCAGGCCCAGACCCTGGCCCGGGCCCGTGGCCTGGAGACCCCAGGCGTGGCCACGCCACGCACCCTGGGCCGCCTGGCCCTGGAGCGCTGGGGCCCCGCCGGCCAACCCTTGCACGATTGGCTGTTGCAACTGGAGCGGCTGCGGTATGCACCGCCAGCACCACCGGCTTCGATCGGTCGTCCCCCGACGGCGAGCGCCTTGAAAGACCTGGAACGGCAATTGAGGCGCCTGAATTGGCCGACCCGTCCAACTTGATGTCATCGCCCGCAATTTTTGCGGCCCCGCTCGGCCACGACCCCTTGGGGTCGGCTTGACTGCTGTGACAATGACGATCATGCACGCAATGACCCGAACCCTGGCCACGCTGATCATGGCCAGTCTTCTCCCCACCCTGGCCATCGCGAGCCACGAGCCCAAGGCTGGCAAAAAGCACCATGCCAGTGCAAAAGCCACCAAAGCCAGCCAATCCAGCTCGGCCAGCCGCAAGAAATCCGAGGCGGTGGTGGGCACCACGCCCTATGCCCAACGCAGCGACGCCATGGCCTTTGCCGACGATGTGGCCGACCGGCGCCAGCTGGACCGGGTGGCGCTGCGCGACGCCCTGGGCCAGGCCCGGCTGTTGCCCGGCGTGCCCAGGCTGATGCTGCCCCCCAGCAGCCCCAGCGCCAAGAACTGGCAGGCCTACCGGGCGCGCTTCGTGGAGCCGGTGCGCATCAACGCCGGTGTGGCCTTCTGGCAGCGCCACCGTGACACCCTGGAGCGGGCCGAGCGCGAATTTGGCGTGCCGGCCGCGGTGATCGCGGGCATCCTGGGGGTGGAGACCCTGTACGGGCAGCACATGGGCAACTACCGCGTGATCGACGCGCTGGCCACCCTGGCTTTCGACTTCCCCGCCGGCCACCCGCGCGCGGCCGAGCGTCAGGCGTACTTCCGCGGTGAGCTGGAGCAGTTTCTGGCCTACCACCAGCGCAGTGGCACCGATGCCCTGCAGCCGCGGGGCAGTTACGCAGGCGCCATGGGCATGCCGCAGTTCATGCCCAGCAGCTGGGCCCGCTACGCGGTCGATTTTGACGGCGACGGTCGCATCGACCTGTTCAACAGCCCGGCAGACGCCATCGGTTCGGTGGCGAACTACTTCAAAGGCTACGGCTGGCAGACCGGTTTGCCGGTGCGCTATGCCATGCACTTCGACCCGGAGCGGCTCGACAAGGAAGCCCTGCTGCTGCCCGACATCCTGCCCACCTTCAGCCCCGCCCAGTTTGCGGCCAAGGGGGCCGTGCTCGACGAGGGCCCAGTGGCGCCGGGCACCAAGCTGGCCTTGATCGAGCTGCACAACGGGGGCGCCCAGCCCAGCTATGTGGCCGGCACCGACAATTTCTACGTGATCACCCGCTACAACTGGTCCAGCTACTACGCCATGGCGGTGATCGAGCTGGGCGAGGCGATCCAGGCAGCGCTGCCACGCTGAGGACGACAGCGCCCTCCCCCGGAGCGCGCGGCCGTCGTCAGGAGGGCATGACCAGTTGGCCGAACTTGCCCGCCTGAAAGTCGCGGATGGCCTGCTGCATCTGCTCGACCGTGTTCATCACAAACGGGCCCTGCTTCACCAGGGGCTCACGCAGAGCGGGGCCGCTGAGCAAGGCAAAGTGCAAGGGGGTCGAGCCCTGGGCCTGCAGCTGCAAGGTCTCCTGGGCGGTGGCCGACTCGGCCGGCAATTGCAGGCCCAGGCCATGCTCGGCCTTCAGGCTGCGCTGCTCGCCGCCGGCCGACAAGGCCAGTTCGCCCGACACCACATAAAGCAGGCCACCCCAACCGCGCGGCAAAGCGTGCTCGAAGCGGGCGCCCGGCTGAACAAAGCCGTCCAGCAGGGTGAAGGGTTCGGGCAACTGGTGGGTGGCTGGTGAGGCCACACCCTGGCTTTCGCCGAGCACCACCCGCACCCGCACCCCAGGGGAGCGGATCTCGGGCACGTCGGCGGGCTCCAGGTGCACGGCAAAAGGTGCGTGGCCCTTCTTGGCCGCCGGCAGGTTGACGAAGATCTGCAGCGCGTGCACGTGCGGGTTGGCCCCCTCGGGCTGCTCGGTGTGCACCGCGCCGCGGCCGGCAGCAAACCAGTGCAGCGCACCCGGGTGGATGGGCCCATTGTTGCCCATCGAGTCGTAGTTGACATGGGGCGAGGTGGAGTCCTCGAACATGTAGGTGACCGCCGAGATGCCCGCATGCGGGTGGGGCTGGAAGGTGGGCGAGGTCATGTGAAAGTGGTCCACCATCACCACCGGGTCGATCAGGCCCTGAAACGCATCCTCAGGCAGGTGCTTGGCCGTGAAGCCCGAGCCGATGCGCATGTCGTGGCCGGCCACGGGCTTGGAAATTCTCAAGGAACTCATGAAGGACTCCAGTCAGATTCGAAAGCAGAAGATCGCAGCAGCAGCGCCCGGCAGCATCAGGTCTGGCGCGCCAGGGCCTGCCAATGCCGGATCGGGCGCACGCCATCCAGCCAGGGGTCGATGCGTTCAAAGTAAGGGTCGTAGTAAGCCTTCTTCAATTGCACCTCCTGCACGAACTCGCGGCTGGGCCAGACCTCGTACAGCAGCAACTCGTTGGGCTCCTCGGCATTGGCCAGCACATCGAAGCCCAGGCACACGCCCTCTTGCAGGATCAGTTGGCGCAAGGCCAGCAGCTCGCGCAGCAGGTCGTCCCGGCAGCCGGGCTTGATCCGCAGGGTCACAGTGATGACCCAGGGCTGGGCGGCATCGCCGGGCTGCATCACAGGGCGTCGGTGAGGCCACCGTCCGTCAGCAAGGTGCGCCCGGTCACCCAGCGGGATTCGTCGGAGGCCAGAAAGGCCACCACGTCGGCCACATCTTCGGGCTCGCCGATGCGGCCCAGCGGGGTGGCGGCCATCACCGCTTCGCGGCGTGCCGGCGGCGTGGCGGCCGTCATGTCGGTGCGCGTCATCGAAGGCGCCACCGCATTGACGGTGATGCCACGCGGGCCCAGCTCCTTGGCCAGGGCGTTGGTCAGCACCGACACGGCCGCTTTGCTGGCCGCATACAGACCCGATCCGAGCCGGGGCTGGTAAATGAGGTTGGTGGAGAAGTTCACGATCCGGCCGCCGCGCAGGGGGAAATGCGGCAAGGCGTTCTGCACCATGTAGATCACGCTGTTGAAGTTGACGTTGAAGGCCCGCGCCACGCTGGCGGCGTCCATCTCGGCCAGGGTGCGCATCTCCAGCATGCCGGCACAGTTGACCAGCGCATCGACCTGGCCGAAGCGCTCCACGATGCGGGTCATGGCGGCCTTCACGCTGGCTTCGTCACTGACATCGGCCGCATAGGCCTCGGCGACGCCGCCGGCGCCACGGATGCGCTCCAGCACCTGTTCGGCGGCCTGGGCGTTGTGCTGGTAGATGATGGCCACGGCCAGGCCTTGGGAGGCCAGCTTGACGGCAACGGCCGCGCCGATGCCACGCGAGCCACCGGTGACGATGGCGATTCTGGGAGAGGCTTGCATATCGGGGTCCTGGACCGGGGTCCTGTCGAGCCGAAGCCCGCTGCGTGCGGGCTTCGGCCTCTTCGTGGGCGGGTTGGCTTACTTCTTGGCGGCCGAGCTGGTCACCTGCCACACCAGGGTGGCAAACGGCATGTCGAGCGCGCCATAGACGTCATGGGCCTTGGGATCGTTGTTGTCACCCAGCATCTCGACCGCCACGCTGGCGTAGTCCATCACCGGGATGCCAGCGCCGGCCAGACGGGCCAGACCGGCCGTGCGCTTGGCTTCGGAGAAGGTGCCCGAGGCATCGAGCACCACACGGGCGTCGTAGCCGGCCGCCTTGGCCGACAGTGCCGGGTAGGTGGCACAGATCTCGAACGACACGCCGGCCACCACCAGCTGCTTGCGACCGGTCTTGGCGACAGCCGCCACCACGCGGGGGTCTTCCCAGGCGTTGATCTTGGAGCGGACGATGGGTTGCACATCGGGCACGGCGGCCAGCAGTTCAGGGATCACCGGGCCCCACATGCCGTCGGTCATGGTGGCGGTGAGCACCACCGGCACGCCCAGGATGCGGGCCGCCTTGGCCAGGGCCACCACGTTGTGCTTGAGGTCCCCCACAGTGATGTCGCGCACGCCGGTGTACAGGCCCACCTGGTGGTCGGTCAGCAGCAGCACGGTGTTCTCGCGGCTGAGCAGGTTCAGGTAGGCATTCTGGGCGTTGGACATGGCGTTGCTTTCTTTGCTGGAGGAGGTGGTGGCAGCCGTTGCAGGCAGAGCGGCAGCGGCCATGCCAGCAGCCAGGGGGGCCAAGGCGACGGCGCTGACTGAGCCCGTGCCAAGAAAATGTCGTCGATCCATGCTGTTTTCCTGTGAGGTTGAATGAACAGGGCTGGACTGTGAAAGATTTCAGGCCATAGAAAAAGGCCCGGCCTGATAACGTAAAGTTCCACATATAGAACGATCTTCAAAAATCATCCTTTTCATTGGAACAATAGAACAAATCTGTCATATATGATCGATATGAGTGTCGAGTGGAACGATTTGTTGCTTTTTTTACAGGTCGTGGAGCGCAAAGGTTTCACCTCTGCCGGAGAAGCCCTGGGCATTCCCAAGTCGCGCCTGTCGCGCCGGGTCACCCTGCTGGAGGCGCGCCTGGGCACACGCTTGCTGCAGCGCAGCTCGCGCAGGCTCAGCCTCACCGATGCCGGTCAGGCCCTCTATGCCCATTGCCAGGTGATGTTGAAAGAGGCCGAGGCCGGGATTGCCGCCGTGCAGCAACGCAGCACCCGCCCCATGGGCAAGGTGCGGCTGAGCCTGCCGGTGGGCTTGTCAGAAATGATCGCAGGCACCTTGCTGCCGCGTTTTCTGCAATGTTTTCCCGATGTCCAGGTGGTGGTCCAGGCCACCAACCGCAGCGTGGACCTGATCGCCGAGCAGGTGGACGTGGTGGTGCGCGGCGTGGGCACGGCGCTGCGGCTGGACACCTCCAGCCTGGTGCAGGCCTGTGTCTGCACCGTGCCCTGGAGCCTGGTGTGCAGCCCCGCCTATCTGGCCAAGATCGGCCCCCTGACAAGCCTGGGCGATCTGGAGCAGGCCGATCTGCTGCTCTACACCCCCAATGATGAAGGCGACACCGAACTGCGCCTGATCGACGATCAAGGCGTGGTCCACACCCTGCCCATGCCGGTCCGGTTGCAAAGCGACAACCTGGGCGTGCTGCGCCAGGCGGCGCGCAGCGATCTCGGCCTGTGCGGACTGCCCAGCTACCTGTGCGCCCAGGACCTCGCCAGTGGACAGTTGGTCAGTGTGCTGCCGGGTTGGCGACCCATGGCCGGTCATCTGGTGGTGCTGTTCCCGAGCCGGCGCGGCCTGGCCCCCGCGGCCCGGGCACTGGTCGATTTCCTGAAAACCGAATTGCCAATGCTGATGACCAGCGAAGCGCCCCGCCCTCGCGCCGCCCCCCTTCAGCCCAAGGGCTGAAGACGGCGCCGCTCCTGCGGCACCGGGCGGTCGGCCAGCCACACCGGAAACTGGGCCGGGGGCATGGGCCGGGCAAAGTGATAGCCCTGCAATTCGTCGCAACCCAGGGCCTTGAGCAGTTCACTGGCCTCGCCGGTTTCCACCCCCTCCGCCACCACCACCAGGCTCAGGCTGTGGCCCAGGGCGATGATGGCGCGGACGATGGAGAGATCGGCAGGGTCGGTCAGCAGATCGCGCACAAAGGACTGATCGATCTTGAGCTTGTCGATCGGGAACTGCTTCAGGTAGGCCAGGCTGGAATAGCCGGTGCCGAAATCATCGATCGACAACAACACCCCCAGGGCCTTGAGGTTCTGCAGCAGGCGGCCCGAAATCGCCGCGTGCTCCATCAGTTGCGACTCGGTCAGCTCCAGCTCCAGCCGGGCCGGGTCCACCCGGTTGGCCCGCAGGCAGCTCTGCAGGTGCGAGACCAGTCCCTCGTCCGTGAGCTGGGCGGCCGACAGATTGACCGACACCACCAGCGGCGGCAACCCTTCATCGGTCCAGCGGGCGATCTGCTCACAGGCCTGCTGGATCACCCACTGCCCGATCGGATGGATCAGGCCGGTCTCCTCGGCCACAGGGATGAAGCGCGCCGGCGACACCGAACCCAACACCGGGTGCTGCCAGCGCAGCAGCGCCTCCAGGCCCACCACGGCCAGGGTGTTGGCATCCACCCGTGGCTGGTAGTGCACCGAGAGTTCCTCGTGGGCCAGCGCCTGACGCAGGTACTGTTCGATCTCCTGGCGCTCCCGGGTGCTCTGGTCGATCTCGGGGCTGAAGAAGCGCGCCGTGTCGCGACCTGAAGATTTGGCCTCGTACATGGCCGCATCGGCCTGGCGCATCAACTCGTCCAGATCGGTGCTGTCGTCGGGGTAGATGGCCATGCCCACGCTGCACGACACCTGCAGGCTGTGCCCCTCGACCGGATGGGCCTGACGGATCAACGGGATCAAGCGGCGCTCGACCACGGAGCGCACCTCGTCCCCATCGGTCACGCCACGCATGATGACCACGAACTCGTCCCCGCCCAGCCGGCTCACCGTGTCACCGCCCCGCACGGCCTGGGTCAGGCGGTGGGCCACCGAGCGCAGCAGGCCGTCGCCGATGTGATGGCCCAGCGAATCGTTGATGTTCTTGAACCGATCCAGGTCGATGAACAGCACGGCCACCCGCCCGCCCGACTGCTGCGCCGCACTCAGGGCCTCGCCCAGGCGGGTGATGCACAAGGAGCGGTTGGGCAGCTCGGTGAGCACATCGTGCTCGGCCAGGAACTGAACCCGGGCCTCGGTGCGCTTGCGGTCGGTGATGTCGACCGAAATGCCGATGTAGTGCGACACATCGCCCTGGCGCGAGGCATCCCGCACCGCGGAAATCATCAGCCAGGCGGGGTAGCTCTCACCCGAGCGCCGGCGGAAATGCACCTCGCCCTGCCAGGCATCGCGGTCCCCGAGCAAGGCCGGCAGGCTGGCGGGCCAGTGGTCCACCTCGCCGGGCAGGATCAACTGGCTGAGCTGCTCCCCGATCACCTCGTAGTAGTCGTAATAGGTGCTGCGGCAGAAGGCCTTGTTGACGCTCAGGATGCGCTGACGATCATCCATGATGATGATGCTCTCGGACGAGGCCTCGAACACCTTGGCCCACAGCTCCAGGCGCTGCTCCATGAGCTTGAGCATGTTGATCGGGGTGAAGGCCGTGAGCACCGCATCCTGCCCCTGGAACTGCAGGCGCCGTGCCGACAGCACGGCCCATGAGGGTGTCTCACCGCCCAGCCAACGCACCTCGAACTCGTCCACCGCGCCCTGGTCGGCCAGGCGCTGGAAGAAGCGGGCCCGCACGCCCGGCTCCAGCCCGGTGGCCCAGGGGTCGTCGATGCGCCCGGCCAGCCAGGGCTGGGCCGGTGCATTGGCATGCAGCACCTGGTGCCGTGGTACCGAGGTCACCACCATGGCGATCGGAATCGCCTCCACCATGTCCTGCTGGGTCTGGGCCGCACGGGCGCTGGCGGCCAGCTCTTGCTGCGTCAGCCGCTCGCGGTCCAGCTGGGCCAGCATGTCGTTGAAGGCGGTCACCAACTGCCCGATCTCATCGCGGCTGTGCCAGAGCGCACGGCGGCTGTGGTCGCCGGTGCGGCTCACCTCGTCGGCCACCTCGGCCAGTTGACGCAGGGGATGGGAGATCAGACGCGCCACGGTATAGACCAGGCTCAGGATGCACCCCAGCAGCAGCAAGGCCGTGCCCAGGTGCAGCCACATGCGCAGGAACAAGGCATCGACCCGCTTGTGAAGCATGCCGTCCAGCGCGCCCAGCACCTGGGTCCAGGCCTGGTCCAGTCGCAACAGGGTCTGGCCATAGCCATCGCGGAAGGCCGCCAGATCGGGCGGTGGCGGGCCGCTGTCGTCGGACAGCGCGCGCACCACCGACAGCAGCGCCTGCAACTGCTGCTGCAGCTGCATGGGCGAATCACCCAGCGCCTGTTGCAGCGGAAGCTGGCCCGCCGCCAGTGCCTGTTGGTAGTCTGCGGCGATGCCCAGCGAGACGGCATCGAGCCGCCCGGCCAGGATCAGCAGCTCGGTGCGCCGCCGGCCCGAGCGCAGGGCCTGCTCCGAGACCCCATCCAGGGCCTGGGCCGTGTCGTGCAGCACCTCGAGCAACTCAGGGAAACGCAACACCCCCAAGGACATGGCGTAGTAGCTGTCCAGGTCGGGGTCGAGGATGAGGTTGGACTGGTTGCCCACCATGGTGAGCAGCTCACGCCCCTGCCGGGCCACGGTACCCAGCAGCTTGCGCGACTCGGGCTGGGCCTGAGCCGCTGCGAGGGCCTTCAGCCAGGCGGCACTGAGGTCTGCCGACCCCAGCGATTCGTCGTGCTGCAAACGCAATGCGTCAAACGCCAGCAGCCGGGCCTGCCACGCTTCGACGGGCACGCCGGCCGAGCCCGCGCTGCCAGGGGCCGCATCACGGAAAGGCGGCAGCAGCAGATCGCGCACCACCGCGCTGTAACGGGTGCCCACGATCTCCTTGCGGGCGAAATCGATGGCGAGGTATTTTTCGTGGATCAGGATGCCGGAGACATAGATCACCGCCGTCAGGTCCAGCAGGTAGATCAGGGTGAGCTTGCGCCCGACGCTCAAACGCCCCAGCCAGCCTATCAAGGGCTTCAACAGTCTCACCCACGAACCTCCCATGTCAAGAACGGCATAAGCGCCTCAAACCCCGGCCAACGCAGCCATGAGAGACCGGCCCAGCGCCTTGCCGGACCAGGGCCTCACGACGGAGCCCCGCAGGGCTCGCCCGCCATCAGGCCGCCGCCGGGATCAGGAAGTCGCGGCTGATGCGCGCCCCCAGCTCATTGACCCGGTCCAGGAACTGGGTCAGGAAGGCATGCAGCCCGGTGGCCAGGATCTCGTCGATGCGGGCATATTGCAGATCGGCACGCAGCTTGCCGGCGCGCCGCCGCGTCTCGTCCGACTGGTCGTTGGACACCATCTCCAGGTTCTGCACCACCTCATTGAGGCTGGCATGCAGCGAGCGCGGCATGTCGGCGCGCAGGATCAGCAACTCGGCCACGCGCTCGGGCTTGATCACGTCGCGGTACACCTTGCGATAGATCTCGAAGGCCGACACGCTGCGCAGGATCGCGCTCCAGTGGTAGAAGTCGTACTCCTGATCCTTCTCGCTGGCGGCCCCGAAGAAGTCGCTCTGCACGGCATGGAACTTCACATCGACCAGGCGGGCCGTGTTGTCGGCCCGCTCCAGGAAGGTGCCCAGGCGCATGAAATGCAGCGCCTCGTCCATCAGCATGGTGCCCACGGTGACGCCACGCGACAGGTGCGAACGGAACTTCACCCACTCGAAGAACTGGCCGGGGTCGCGCTCGAAATCGCCCTGACGCAGCATGCGGTTCACTTCCAGCCAGGTCTGGTTCTGGATTTCCCAGGCCTCGGTGGTGAGCGAGCCGCGCACCGCACGGGCGTTCTCACGCGCCGCACGCAGGCAGGACATGATGGACGACGGGTTGTCCTCGTCCTTGACCATGAACTCCAGCACGCGTGCAGGCGTCACCTCGCCATACAAGGCCTGGTAGGACGGCAGCAACTCGCTGATGGACAGCAGTCCCTGCCAGCCCACCTGGGCCACGGCGGCCGACTGGGGCAACAGGGAGGTCTGGTAATTAACATCCAGCATGCGGGCCGTGTTCTCAGCCCGCTCGGTGTACCTGGACATCCAGAACAAATGATCAGCGGTTCTCGACAGCATTCAGTATCCCCTCTCAAACTTCCAGAATCCAGGTGTCCTTGGTGCCACCGCCTTGCGACGAGTTGACGACCAGAGAGCCTTCCTTCAGGGCCACGCGGGTCAGGCCGCCGGGCACCATCTGCACCGTCTTGCCCGACAGCACAAAGGGGCGCAGGTCAATGTGGCGCGGTGCGATGCCGGACTCAACGAAGGTCGGGCAGCTCGACAGGCTGAGCGTGGGCTGGGCGATGTAGCCACTGGGGTTGGCCAGCACCGCGGCGCGGAACTCTTCGATCTCGGCCTTGGTTGCGGCCGGGCCGACCAGCATGCCGTAGCCCCCCGCACCGTGCACCTCCTTGACCACCAGGTCCTTGAGGTTGTCCAGGGTGTACTGCAGCTCGTCCTTGTTGCGGCACATGTAGGTGGGCACGTTGTTCAGGATCGGCTTTTCGCCAAGGTAGAACTCGATCATCTTGGGCACGTAGGGGTAGATCGACTTGTCGTCGGCCACGCCAGTGCCCACGGCATTGCAGATTGCCACGTTGCCGGCACGGTAGGCATTCATGAGCCCGGCGCAGCCCAGCGTGGACGTGGGGCGGAACACCTGCGGGTCGAGGAAATCGTCGTCCACCCGGCGGTAGATCACATCCACCCGCTTGAGGCCGCGGGTGGTGCGCATCCACACGAAGTCATCCTTCACCAGCAGGTCCTGGCCTTCGACCAGCTCCACACCCATCTGCTGGGCCAGGAAGGCATGCTCGAAATAGGCGCTGTTGTACATGCCGGGCGTGAGCACCACCACCGTGGGCTCGGCCGTGGCCGGTGGGGCCGAGGCACGCAGGGTTTCCAGCAACAGATCGGGGTAATGCGCCACCGGGGCCACGCGGTGCTGGCTGAACAGGTCGGGGAACAGCCGCATCATCATCTTGCGGTCTTCGAGCATGTAGCTCACGCCGCTGGGCACGCGCAGATTGTCTTCGAGCACGTAGTACTCGCCGTCGCCATTGGCATTGGGGGCCCGGACGATGTCGATGCCCGAGATCTGCGAGTAGATGTTGTTGGGCACATCGACACCCATCATCACGCTGCGGAACTGGGCGTTGTTCAGGATCTGCTCGGCCGGAATGACGCCGGCACGGATGATGTCCTGATCGTGGTAGACGTCATGGATGAAGCGGTTCAGGGCGGTGACCCGCTGGACCAGACCTTTTTCCATCGACTGCCATTCGTGCGCCGGGATGATGCGCGGAATCAGGTCGAAGGGGATCAGGCGCTCGGTGCCCGCACCGTCCTCATCCTTGGCGCCATAGACCGCAAAGGTGATGCCGACGCGGCGGAAGATCATCTCTGCTTCTTCACGCCGGGCTTTCATCATCTCGGCCGGCTGTCGTGCCAGCCAACGCTCATACGCCTCGTAGTGGGTTCGCACGGGGCTGCCCGCGATGGGCAAACGGGTGTACATCTCGTCAAATTTCAGCATGGACCATCTCCTGCTTTCAGCATAGCAATTTCCGGGCCCAATCTGCACTTGTTTTGTGCACGGCACCGATCCAAATGGCAAATTTTTCGCATCAAGGTAACAGCGGCCAATGCCAGTAGCGGCGGTCCAGGCTGCGCTGGCAGGCCCAGCGGGCTGGCTCGGCGCTGGACCAATGCACCGCGCCACACTCCGGCGTGGACACCCAGGCGATGTCCAGTGCGGCATAGCGGGCCATCACCCGCTCGGCCGGGTGGCCGAAGCGGTTGCGGTACCCGGCCTGCACCACCGCCACCGACGGCTGCACGGCCCGCAGGAATTCCTCGCTTGACGAGGTGGTGCTCCCATGGTGCGGCACCAACAGGAAGTTGGCCCGCAGGGCCGCATGGCGCGCCAGCAAGGCCCGCTCCTGATCCCGCTCGATGTCACCCGTCAGCAAAGCGGTGTGCCCCAGCGCATCCTCGACGCGCAGCACACAGCTGAGTGCGTTGCTGCGCGCCCCGGACACGACATCCGCCGCAGCGGGATGCAGCACCTCGAAGTGCACGCCGTCCCAGACCCATCGCTCACCGGCCACACAAGGTCGGGCAGCATGTCCCGCCCATGCCTCCAACCCTTGCCATGAGGCACGCAGGCTGGCCTGGGGGTAGGCCTGCAACACCGCAGACGCCCCGCCGGTGTGATCGGTGTCCCGGTGGCTCAGCACCAGGGCGTTCAAGCTGGCGCCTTGTGCCCGCAGCAAGGGCACCAACACCCGCTCGCCGGCATCACTGCCGGGTGAATACCGGGGCCCGGCGTCATACAACAGCTGCCTCGTGGCCGTGCGCAGCCACACGGCCGTGCCCTGCCCCACGTCCACGGCCAGCAACTCAAAGCGCCCTGGCGCAGGCCCGGGCACCTGCCACAGCAGCACCGGCACCAGCAAGGGCAAGCCCAGGCAGCGCCAGGCCACAGGCCAGGGGCCGACGCACAGCACGCCGCCCAGCCCCCCTGAAAAAACCGCCCAGACCGGTGCAACGGCCGTCGACCAGGTAGCCCCCGGCCATTGCGCCATCCACTGCAGGCCCCACAACAACAGTTGCAATGCCTGCTGAGCCAGCCCCCACAGCGGCGGCAACACGCAGCCCAGCAGCGCCAGTGGCGTGACCACCACCGTCACCCAGGGCACGGCCACCAGATTGGCCACCAGGCCCACCACCGACACCTGGCCGAAGAGCAACAGGCTCAGCGGGGCCAGGGCCAGGCCCAACACCCCCTGCTCGCGCAACAGACCCAGCCCCAGGCCAAGCGCCTTTCGAGGCAGCGCCACGGCCGGCGCCACCGGGCTTGCGGCTCGCCCCACATCCGTGGCGAACAGAATGCCCACCGCCACAAAGCTGAGCCAGAAGCCCGGTTGCAGACAAGCCCAGGGGTCCCACAGCAAGACCACGGCCACAATCATCGACCACAGGCTGGGCCAGGGCCAGCGCCGCCCGCCCCACTGCAGGGCACAGACCAGCACCAGCATGCCCACGGTGCGCTGGGCCGGAATGCCCCAGCCACAAAACACCGAATAGCCCAGGGCCACCAACACCCCAGCCCAACGGCCCAGGACCGGTGCCGGGCACCACAGACAAGCCCGCCCCCAGGGCCCCGGCCAACGCGCCGTCTGACGCCAGAGCCAGCCCAAGCCCCGCGCCGACAACCAGGCCAGCAGGGTGATGTGCAGCCCCGAGATGCTCATCAGGTGCGCCACGCCGGTCTGCCGGAACAGCAACCAGTCTTCGCGGCGGATGGAACGCTGATCCCCGGTGACCAAGGCCACCACCACCCCGACCCCGGGGCCGGCAGCAGCGCCCAGGGTCAAGAGAATGGACTCACGCACCCGATGGCGCAGACGCTCGATCGGGTAGGCTGCGGTGCTCGCCAGCAGGCGAGGCGCCTGCGCCATCGAGCGGGCTCGCACCCAGCCCGTGGCCAGGATGCCCTGCTCCCAGAGCCAGAGTTCGTAGTCAAAACCCCCAGGGTTGCGAGCGCCATGCACACGCTTGAGGCGCACGGTGAACCGCCATCGCTGGCCTGGCACGGGCGCCTCAGACCCTGCGGCTGGCGCATTGACATCCGCGCCCGCCGCGGCCAGCCCATCGACCAGATCACGCTCGCCATCCGCGTCGTCATCACCCCGAAGGCTGGCCGGGTGTTGCAGCGGGTTCCAGCCCAGCAGCAAATCGGCCGGCACGGCCACCGGCCGGCCCAGCAGGGTGGCCGATTCCACCTGAAGGACAAAGCGCCACCCCCAATCCCCTGACTGCGGCAGGCTGGCCACCCGCCCCACGAGCACCAGGTCGCGCCCTTCCAGTTCGGGCGCCAGTGCCTGCTGCAACAACAGGGCCGCCCGCAGCCCCGCACCACCCCAGGCCACGGCGCCCGCCAGAGCTCCCACCAGCGCCAGCCAGACCCAGCCAGCACGTCGTTGCATCAGGACCACACCCGCCAACGCAGCCAACCCGAAGCACAGCACCGCGCCGTATAGAACGGATGGCATCAGCCAGGCTTGCCGGACCTGCAGCAGGGTGCCGCCCAGCACCCCCAGCCCCAGAGCCCCCCAGCCACGCCAGGGCAGGCGCCAGCGGGCGCCAGCCTCACGCCCCAGGCGCAGCGACGCAGACTCATGCCGAGACATCCAGCTCATGAGGCATCCTAGGCACACCCTGCGCCGGCCGAACCTGCCCACCCGTGGCGGCTGCGCATTTGCCGCCCCCTCGGCACGCTCAGTCCGGCCGCTGATCCTGCCCGCCTCGGAAACTGGGGCGACAGGAGTGCATCAGATCAAAAGAAGTGGGCCAACACCCCCGAATTGACACACACAGTGGCGCGGCTCTTGCTAGGATGATCCTTGAGGCCGCCAACCCGAGGCGGCCGTTTCCCGGCACATTTGCCAGAGAGACAAGACGAATGTCGATCCACGCTGCACTGAACCACGTCACCCACTACCGCTATGACCGGCCCGTCAACCTGGGCCCCCAGGTGGTCCGGCTGCGCCCGGCACCGCACTGCCGCAGCAAGGTCATTTCCTATTCGCTGCGCATCGAACCCGAAAACCACTTCATCAATTGGCAACAAGACCCGTTTGCCAACTACCAGGCCCGCCTGGTCTTCCCCAACCCCACCACCGAGTTCAAGGTCACGGTCGACCTGGTGGTCGAGATGGCGGTGTACAACCCCTTCGACTTCTTCCTGGAGCCCGCGGCGGAGAACTTCCCGTTCCAGTACGAAGAACTGGTCAAGCAGGAGCTGGCGCCCTACCTTGCGACCGAGCCCGCCACCCCACTGCTGAAAAAGTACCTGGCCGAGATCGACCGCAGCGAGTGCCGCACCATCGATTTCCTGGTGCGGCTGAACCAGAAGCTGCAAAACGACATCCGCTACCTGATCCGCATGGAACCCGGCGTTCAGACGCCCGAAGAAACCCTGGGCAATGCCTCGGGCTCGTGCCGTGACTCGGGCTGGCTGCTGGTGCAGTTGCTGCGCCACTGCGGCCTGGCAGCGCGCTTCGTGTCGGGCTACCTGATCCAGCTCAAGCCCGACGTCAAGGCCCTGGACGGCCCCAGCGGCACCGAGGTGGACTTCACCGACCTGCACGCCTGGTGCGAGGTCTACCTGCCCGGCGCGGGCTGGATCGGCCTGGACCCCACCTCGGGCCTGCTGGCCGGTGAAGGCCACATTCCACTGGCCTGCACGCCGCAGCCCTCGGGGGCGGCGCCGGTTGAAGGGGCGGTGGACAAGTGCGAGGTCGAATTCAGCCACCACATGGAAGTCACGCGCATCTACGAATCGCCGCGCGTCACCATGCCCTACACCGACGAGCAATGGGCCCGCGTGCTGGCCCTGGGCGAAGCGGTGGATGCCGAGCTGGTGGCCGGCGACGTGCGCCTGACCCAGGGTGGTGAGCCAACCTATGTGGCCACCGACGACCGCGAAGGCGCCGAATGGAACACCGACGCCCTGGGCCCCACCAAGCGCGCCTACGCCACCGAGCTGGTGCACAAGCTGCGTGACGAATATGGCCAGGGCGGCTTTCTGCACTTCGGCCAGGGCAAGTGGTACCCGGGCGAGCAGTTGCCGCGCTGGGCCCTGTCGATCTGCTGGCGCGCCGACGGCCAGCCGGTCTGGAACAACCCGGCCCTGTTCGCCGACGAACGTGTCACCGCCCACTACACCGCCGCCGACGCCCAGCGCTTCACCAGCACCCTGGCCGGCAAACTGGGCATGACCGACAAGTACATCGAAGCAGGCTACGAAGACACCTGGTACTACCTGTGGCGCGAGCGCCGCCTGCCGGTCAACGTCGACCCCTTCAACTCCAAGCTCGACGACGAGATGGAGCGCGTGCGCCTGCGCCGCGTGTTCGACCAGAAGCTCGACTCGGTGGTGGGCTATGTGCTGCCGCTGGATGTGAACCCCGACGCCGACAACCCGGCCATGGTCGGCCCACGCTGGCAGACCGGGCCCTGGTTCTTCCGCGACGAACGCATGTACCTGATCCCGGGCGACTCGCCCATGGGCTACCGCCTGCCCCTGGACTCGCTGCCCTGGGTCAGCAGCGCCGAGTACCCCTACATGGTCGAGACCGACCCGATGGCCCCACGCTCGGCCCTGCCGGCCGCCCAGGCCCTGCACAGCCGCTACGCCGGCGGCAGCACCGACCTGCGCGGCGTGCCCTATCTGGCTGGCACGGCCAGCCCGGGCGAAGCCCAACGCCGCGCCCAGGGCCTCGGGTCCGGCCAAGGTGAGGCTGCTGGTGTCGGCGATGCCGAAGCCGCCACCCGCACCGGCCAGCCCCAACCGGGCCGTTGGGAGATGGCGCCTGCCCGCGGCACCTCGGCCCACTGGATCACCCGCACCGCGCTGTGCGTCGAAGCCCGCAACCCGGCACGCGCCAACGGCCCCAAGGTGGAAGCCGCCAGCGTCAAATCCAGCCTGCTGTACGTCTTCATGCCCCCGCTGTCGCGCCTGGAAGACTACCTGGACCTGCTGGCCGCCATCGAGGCCACGGCCGAGGAACTTGGCGTGCAGATCGTGCTGGAAGGCTACCCGCCGCCACGCGACCCCCGTCTGAAGCTGCTGCAGGTCACCCCGGACCCGGGCGTGATCGAGGTCAACATCCACCCGGCGCACAACTGGAAGCAGTTGGTGCAGCACACCGAGTTCCTGTACCAGGCGGCCTTCGAATCGCGCCTGACGGCCGAGAAGTTCATGACCGACGGCCGGCACACCGGCACCGGCGGCGGCAACCACTTTGTGCTCGGCGGCGCCACCCCGGCCGACAGCCCGTTCCTGCGCAAGCCCGAACTGCTGGCCAGCCTGATCCTGTACTGGCACAACCACCCCTCGCTGAGCTATCTGTTCTCGGGCATGTTCATCGGCCCGACCAGCCAGGCCCCGCGCGTGGACGAAGCCCGCAACGACCAGCTCTACGAACTCGAGATCGCGCTGCGCGAAATCGAGCGCAACCGCGAGCTCTACGGCCAGGACATGCCGCCCTGGCTGGTGGACCGCACGCTGCGCAACATCCTGGTCGACGTCACCGGCAACACCCACCGCAGCGAGTTCTGCATCGACAAGATGTACTCGCCCGACAGCAGCACCGGCCGCCTGGGCCTGCTGGAACTGCGGGCCTTCGAGATGCCGCCGCATGCCCGCATGAGCATCGCCCAGCAACTGTTGCTGCGTGCCCTGATCGCCCGCTTCTGGAAGCAGCCCTACAAGGCCCCGGTCACCCGCTGGGGCACCCAGCTGCATGACCGCTGGCTGCTGCCCACCTTTGTGCGGCAAGACTTCAACGACGTGATGGCCGAGATGCGCCAGGCCGGCTATGCCTTCGATGACGCCTGGTTTGCCCCGCACTTCGAGTTCCGCTTCCCGCTGGTGGGCAGCGTGCAGTCCATGGGCATCGAGCTGACCCTGCGCAACGCACTGGAACCCTGGCATGTGATGGGCGAGGAAGGCTCGGCCGGCGGCACGGTGCGTTACGTCGACTCGTCGCTGGAGCGCATCGAGGTGCATGTGAGCGGCTTCAACGATGCCCGCCACGTGGTCACGGTCAACGGCCGGCCGTTGCCGCTGCAGCCCACCGGCGTCGAAGGCGAGTTCGTCGCCAGCGTGCGTTACAAGGCCTGGAACCCGCCCTCGGCCCTGCACCCCAGCATCGGCGTGCATGCGCCCCTGGTGTTCGACATCGTCGACAGCTGGATGAAGCGCTCGGTGGGAGGCTGCCAGTACCACGTGGCCCACCCGGGCGGTCGCAATTACGTGACCTTCCCGGTGAATGCCTATGAGGCCGAAAGCCGCCGTCTGTCGCGCTTCTTCCGCATGGGTCACACCCCGGGCACGCTGCATGTGCCCGAAGCCACCGTGGGCGTGCCGGGCAGCCGTGAATTCCCGTTCACGCTGGACCTGCGGCGCTGAGTTGCCCTGATGTTTCGTGAAATCGTCCTGCCTCAACAGCATGACGGTTTCATGACTTGCATCAGTTCAACAAGCCGCTCATGGGACAATACCGCCCGTGGAACCAAGCTCCCCCCTCTCGTCAGAACCCTCCGACACCCGCCCGCCCCTGCAGGCGGGTGATCTGGTGCTGCCCGCCACCAGCGGCCATTTCGACGAATTGCGCGGCCAGGAAGCCCAGGCGGCCGAGCCGGGCGAAGCGGGCGACGACACCTCCACGCTACCCGGCTTCACCGGCCCCTGGAGCGACTTCTTCAAACACCTGGGCAGCGAAGGCCTGGCCGATCTGGACCACCGCGAGGCCAGCCTCAAGCGCCAGATCCGGGACAACGGCGTCACCTACAACGTCTATGCCGACGCCTCGGGCCCACAGCGGCCCTGGTCGCTGGACCTGTTCCCCCTGATCATCAGCCCCGAGAGCTGGCAACAGATCGAAGCCGGCGTGCTGCAGCGCGTGCGCGTGCTCGACCGCGTGATGGCCGATGTCTACGGCCCCCAGCACCTGTTGTCCAGCGGCCTGCTGCCGGCCGCCCTGGTGCAGGGCCACCCCGGCTATCTGCGCGCCATGAAGGGCGTGAAGCCGGTGGGTGGCAGCCACCTGCACATTGCCGCCTTCGATCTGGCGCGTGGCCCCGACGGCAACTGGTGGGTGGTGTCCCAGCGCACCCAGGCCCCCTCTGGCCTGGGCTACCTGCTGGAAAACCGGCTGGCCGTGTCGCGCCAGTTCCCCCAGGCTTTCGAGGCCATGCAGGTGCAGCGTCTGGCCGCCACCTACCGCGCGCTCATCGAAGGCCTGAAGGCCATGAGCCCGGCCGGCGCCGATTCCCACATCGCCCTGCTGACCCCCGGCCCCTACAACGAAACCTATTTCGAGCACGCCTACCTGGCGCGCTACCTGGGCCTGACCCTGGTTGAAGGCAGCGACCTGACCGTGCGCGACCAGCGCCTTTACCTGAAAACCCTGCAGGGCCTCAAGCCCGTGCATGGCCTGCTCAAGCGCCTGGACGACGAGTTCCTCGACCCGCTGGAGCTGCGCCCCGACTCCACGCTGGGCGTGCCGGGCCTGCTGCAGGCGATCCGCGCCGGCAATGTGCTGGTGGCCAACTCACCGGGATCGGCCTTCCTCGAGTCGCCGGCCCTGCTGGGCTTTCTGCCCGCTCTGGCGCGGCACCTGCTCAACGAGGAACTGCAATTGCCCGCCTTGCCCACCTGGTGGTGCGGCGAGCGCGCGGCCCTGGAAGACGCACTGCCCCTGCTCGGTGAATCGGTGATCAAGCCCACCTACCCGGCCAGCGCCGGACGGCACTGGTTCGAATCGGTCTCGGGCCCCACGCTGTCTCAGCGCCAACTCGATGAATGGGCGGGCCGCATCCTGCGCCAGAGCGACGAGCACACGGTGCAGCAGCGCCTGCCCCTGTCGCAGATCCCGGTGTGGCGCCAGGTCAAGGGTGAGGGCCGGCTGGCCCGCCGC
Organism: Curvibacter gracilis ATCC BAA-807; assembly: GCF_000518645.1. Classification (GTDB taxonomy): domain Bacteria; phylum Pseudomonadota; class Gammaproteobacteria; order Burkholderiales; family Burkholderiaceae_C; genus Curvibacter; species Curvibacter gracilis. The sequence continues at coordinate 27,006 of NZ_JADZ01000028.1, forward strand.
TCGGTGATGCTGCGTGTTTTCGCTGTGGCCGACGGCCCGGGCTCCTGGCGCGTGCTGCCGGGCGGCATGGCGCGCATTGCCAGTGCCAATGCCGAAATCGCCTCGATGCAGCGCGGCGGCAGCAGTGCCGACGTGTGGGTACAGACCGAGGGGCGCGTGGACAGCACCAGCCTGCTCAACCCCCATCCGGGCGTGGCTGCCGTGGTGCAGCGCAAGCGCCTGGTCACCAGCCGTGCGGCCGAGAACCTGTTCTGGCTGGGCCGCTACACCGAGCGCACCGAGAACACACTGCGCCTGGCCCGCCTCACGCTCGCCTGCCTGAACGGCGACGATCAGTCTGCTCAGCCCCTGCTGGCCTGGCTCAGCGACATGGCCGTGCTCGGCGGCCTGGTGCTGCCCAGTGTGCCCCCGGCCACCCAGGCCCGCCGCGTGTTCGAGCGCTCGCTGATCGACGGCCTGGACAAGACCGGCCACGCGAACAGCGTGGGCTTCAACCTGCGTGCCTTGCGGCATGCAGCCTCTGCAGTGCGTGAGCGGCTGTCGCAAGAGCACTGGAACGTCATCACGCAGGCCGAGGAAGAGTTCTTCAACCGCTGCAAGGCAGCGGCATCGAGCGGCGCCATGGGTTCGGCCGATGCCCTGCAAACCCTGGAGATCACCAGCGGCCATCTGGCGGCCATCACCGGTGGCCAGACCGACCGCATGACCCGCGACGATGGCTGGCGCCTGCTGTCCATCGGGCGCCACATCGAACGTCTGGCCTTTCTGGCCTCGGCGCTGTCGCTGGGCCTCAAGGCAGGGGCCCTGCACGACGATGCCGGCTTCGAGGCCACCTTGGCGCTGTTTGACAGCACCATCACATTCCACGCCCAGTTCCAGCAAAGCCGCGAACTGCCCGCCCTGCTCGATCTGCTGGTGATGGACCGCGACAACCCCCGCTCGCTGGCCTGGGTGGCCCAGACCCTGCGCGGTCGGCTGGCCCGCCTGGCCGGCAGTGCACCGGGGCAACTGAGCACCCTGTCGCTGCTGATCCCCAACCCCGACATCTGGAGCCTGGAGCAGCTGTGCAGCGAAGAGGCGCACCTGGAGCCCAGCGACACCCAGCCGCCGCTGGCCGAGCTGTTGGCCCTGTGCACCAGTGCGGCCTACAACATCTCCGACGAAATCAGCGCCCAGTACTTCACCCACTCGGGTGAGGCACGGCAAAGCCTGGGAGCCTGAAGCCATGCGACTCGGCATCACCCACGAGACCCGCTACGACTACAGCCCCCAGGTGGAAACCGCCCAGCACATGGCGCACCTGAAGCCCCTGCAGACGGCCACCCAGACCCTGGTCAGCCACCGGCTGGAAATCCAGCCCGAGGCCGCGCAGACCAGCGAAACCCGTGACGTGTTCGGCAACGCCCGTGCCTTCTTCTCGCTGCAGACCGCCCACGACGAGCTATGCGTGCTGGCCCACAGCGTGGTCGAGACGCACGAGCCCCCGCAACCGCCCCTGGGGCCCGACGGCAGCCTGCCCTGGGAACAGGTGCGCGAACGCTTCCGCTACCGCGCCGGTGGCCGCTACGACCCGGCCGCCGAGTTCGTGTTTCCGTCGGTCTATGTGCCGCGGCACGACGATTTTCTGGCCTATGCCCGCCCGAGCTTCGGGGCCGGCGTCAGCGTGCTCGACGGGGCCCAGTCACTGATGCAGCGCATCTTCGAAGACTTCACCTACGCCTCCAACAGCACCGAGATCAACACCCCGGCCGTGGAGGCCCTGGCCCAGCGCAAGGGCGTGTGCCAGGATTTCGCGCACATCATGATCGCCTGCCTGCGCGGGCTGGGTCTGCCAGCCCGCTACGTCAGCGGTTACCTGCTGACCACGCCGCCACCCGGCCAGCCGCGCCTGGTGGGCAGCGATGCCTCCCACGCCTGGGTGGCGGTGTATTCACCCGGCGAAGATGGCGGCCTGGGCCAATGGTTCGACTTCGACCCCACCAACAACCGCTCCCCGGGTGAAGACTATGTGACCCTGGCGATCGGCCGCGACTACGCCGATGTGTCGCCCATGCGCGGGGTGATCCACGGCGGGGCCAACCACCGCCTGAACGTGGCCGTGACGGTTGAGCCCTTGGATATTCAATAACTTCTTTTCAAGACGCAGAAGGCCGGCTCACGGTGCGGCTGCGGCGGCAAGACGGCACAATGCGTCTTTCGGCTTCGGCCGGCCCGCCCAACCCTTCTCAGGACGCCTTTTCATGAGCATTTACGACAAGCTGCAAGCGCTGAACATCCAACTGCCGCCCGTGGCCGCCCCGGCTGCGGCCTATGTGCCCTTTGCCCAGACCGGCAATCTGGTCTTCCTCTCGGGCCACATCGCCAAGAAAGACGGCAAGCCCTGGGTCGGTCAGTTCGGCCGCAACATCGGTACGGAAGAAGGCAAGGCCGCTGCCCGTGCCGTGGCCATCGACCTGATGGGCACCCTGCACGCCGCCGTGGGCGACCTGAACAAGGTCAAGCGCATCGTCAAGGTGATGAGCCTGGTCAACTCCAGCCCCGACTTCACCGAACAGCACCTGGTCACCAATGGCGCCAGCGAACTGCTGGGTGAAGTGTTCGGCGAACGCGGCGCCCATGCCCGCAGCGCCTTCGGCGTGGCCCAGATCCCGATGGGTGCCTGCGTCGAGATCGAACTGATTGCCGAGATCGAGTAAACACCGATTCCGATGCGCCCCAGACAAAAAGCCCGGCATCGCCGGGCTTTTTGTTTGCGCTCTCAGTCAAAGGGGCAGCATCCGCGAAAGCCGCTCAAAAACTTTCCCAGTCGTCCTGGGCGCCGGCGGCTGCAGCGGTGGCCAGGCGGGGCGCAGCGGGCGCCGGGGCCTTCGGGGCCTTGGCGGCCGACAAGGCCGGCGCTGGGGCCGACCGGGCCACGGGCTTGGCGGGCTGGGGAACCTGAATGTGGGGGGCCTTGGCCGGCGCGGTGCGCAGCGGGGCCAGGCTGACGGCCTGCCCGGCCACCTTGAAGGTGGCCACCACCTGGGCCAGCTGCTCGGCCTGCTCGCGCAGGCTTTGCGCGGCGGCGGCGCTCTGTTCGACCAGGGCGGCGTTCTGCTGGGTCATCTGGTCCAGGCTGGCCACGGCCTGGTTCACGTGGGCGATGCCGCCGCTTTGCTCATTGGCCGCGGCGGTGATCTCACCGATCATGTCGGTCACGCGGCGCACCGAACTCACGATGTCGCCCATGGTCTGGCCCGCATCGGTGACCAGGCGGGTGCCGTTTTCGACCCGCTCGACCGAGGCGCTGATCAGGGTCTTGATCTCGCGGGCGGCTTCGGCACTGCGCTGCGCCAGGCTGCGCACCTCACCGGCCACCACGGCAAAGCCACGGCCCTGCTCACCGGCGCGGGCGGCTTCGACCGCCGCATTCAGGGCCAGGATGTTGGTCTGGAAGGCAATCCCGTCGATCACGCCGATGATGTCGGCGATGCGCTTGCTGCTGGTCTGGATCTCGTCCATGGTGGACACCACCTGCTGCACCACGGCACCGCCTTTTTCGGCCACCAGCGAGGCACTGGCGGCCAGGCTGCTGGCTTGCTGGGCCGACTGCGCGCTGTGCTGCACGGTGTTGGTCAGGTTGTCGAGTGCCGAGGCGCTCTGCTGCAGATTGCTCGAGGTCTGCTCGGTGCGCATCGACAGGTCGTTGTTGCCGGCGGCGATCTCGCTGCTGGCCAGGGCGATGCTGTCGGTGCTCTGGCGAACCCGCGACACGGTCTGGGCCAGCGATTGGCTCATGGCCACCAGCGAACGCAGCAACTCGCCGAATTCGTCCTGCCGATCCGTTTCCAGCGTGCTGCTCAGATCGCCTTCGGCGATGCGGGCCGCCAGGCGGTTGGCCTGGCTCAGCGGCTTCACGATGCTGCGGATCAGGCCGTAGGCGCCCCACAGGATGGCGATCACGATGAGGGCGATGCACACCGCGGCCACCTTCACCGTGAACAGGCGAGACTCGCCAATGCGCTGCTGGCTTTCCTGGGCATGCTGGTGCTGCAGCGTGACAAAGTCGTTGAGATCGCCCAGGTAGGTGGCCAACGCTGTTTTGAAAGGGCCATTGGCCAGTTGGACCACCTCGTCGGCCTGCCCTGCGGCCCGCAGTTGGCGCCCCTGCTCACGCAAATCCAGCATCACCTTGCGGCTGGCCGCGATCTTGGCCAGTTGGGCCTTGTCTGAGGGCTCATCGGCCACGGCCTCGATGGCCTTCTGCAACTCGCCAATCTGCGCCGTGGTGTTGGCGATCGCCTCCTTCAAGGCCACGGCCAGTGCAGGATCGGCGCTGAGCAAAATGGAGTAGGTGCGCGCCGAATTGGCCTGGGTCAGGCCCGCCCAACGCGTGGCCTTGTCGATGCGCGCCGCATAAGCCGCCGTCTGGCGGTCGCTCTCGGCCTGGACCGCCGCAGAGCGGTAGGCCGAGAAACCGATCACGCCCAACAGGGCCCCGATGATCAAGGCCACCGCCAGCCACAACTTGGTGGCCATCTTCAAATTGGCAATCTTCATGTTCCGCTCCTCAGAGTCCGGTGAGCCGACCTTCCGGTGAGCATAGACCCAAGAATCAGACAGATGGCCATGCCAAGGTGAAGATCGGGGTTTACACCTTGTTAACAGTAGCGATTGTAATCATATTTATCGAAATTTATTGATAAATACCAATTTCACTCAATTCTTGTGATCACTTCGGGTTTGAAGCCCAGATCGGCCGCCTTGCCCTTGCGCCCGCGCAGGGCACGTGCGTTGTTGAGCGAGCGGATCTCCAGGGTCTCGTCCCGGGCCTTGCCACCGCGCCCGGTGCCGGCGATGCGGATGCTGCGGGTGTAGGCCGCAGCACCGGCCAAGGTGTCTTTGGGCTCGAGGTCGATCAGCATCAGGCCACGGCCGCCCTTTTCCATGTTCTTGAGTTCGCTGATCTCAAAGGTCAGGATGCGGCCACCGGTGGAGGCGCACACCACATGGGTGGCCGGCAGCAGCGCTTGAGAGCCACTGCTGTGGGCCACGTGCGAGGGTTTGCACACGGTCTCGCCTTCGCCCAGCGTGACAAAGGCTTTGCCGCTCTTGTTGCGCGAGACCAGGTTTTCCAGGGTGGCCAGGAAGCCGTAACCGCCTGAGCTGCTGAGCAGCACCGTGGCCTGGGCCGGTCCGGCAAAGTAGTGGGCCGGCTGGGTGCCGGTTTCGAGTTCGATCAGGGTGGTGACGGGCTGACCATCGCCCCGCGCACCCGGCAGGGTGGACACCGGCACCGAGTACACGCGCCCATTGCTGCCCAGCACCACCAGCAGGTCGACCGTGCGGCATTCAAACGTGCCATAGAGGCCGTCGCCGGCCTTGAAGGCAAAGCTGCCGGGCTCATGACCATGACCGTTGCGGGCACGCACCCAGCCCTTTTCGGACACCACCACGGTGACCGGCTCGTCGATCACCTTGACTTCGGCCACGGCACGCTTCTCGGCCTGGATCAGCGTGCGGCGCGGGTCGGCAAACTGTTTGGCATCGGCCTCGATCTCCTTGATCATCAGGCGCTTGAGCGAGCCGGGGTTGGCCAGGATGTCTTCGAGCTTTTGCTGCTCGCCACGCAGTTCGGACAACTCCTGCTCGATCTTGATGGCCTCCAGCCGCGCCAACTGGCGCAGGCGGATTTCAAGAATGTCTTCAGCCTGCCGGTCCGACAGCTTGAAGCGGGCGATCAGCGCGGCCTTGGGCTCGTCGCTGTGGCGGATGATGGCGATCACCTCATCGATGTTGAGCAGCACCAGTTGCCGCCCTTCCAGGATGTGGATGCGGTCCAGCACCTTGTCCAGGCGGTACTGTGAACGGCGCTTGATGGTGCCCTGGCGGAACTCGATCCACTCCTCGAACATCTGGCGCAGCGACTTCTGCACCGGGCGGCCGTCCAGGCCGATCATGGTCAGGTTGATCGGTGCGGTGGTCTCCAGGCTGGTGTGGGCCAGCAGGCTGGTGATCAGCTCGGGCTGGCTGATCTTGCTGGTCTTGGGCTCGAACACCAGGCGCACCGGGGCATCCTTGCTGGATTCGTCGCGCACCGCGTCCAGCACGGCCAGCACCGTGGCCTTGAGCTGGGTCTGCTCCTGGGTGAGGGCCTTCTTGCCGGCCTTGACCTTGGGGTTGGTCAGCTCTTCGATCTCTTCGAGCACGCGCTGGCTGCTGACGCCGGGCGGCAGCTCGGTCACCACCAGTTGCCACTGGCCGCGCGCCAGCTCTTCGATCTTCCAGCGGGCCCGCACCTTGAGCGAGCCGCGACCGCTGCGGTAGGCGTCGGCAATGTCGGTGCTGCTGCTGATGATCTGGCCGCCGCCAGGATAGTCGGGGCCGGGCACCAGGGTGAACAGTTCGGCTTCGCTCAGCTGCGGATTGCGGATCAAGGCCACGCAGGCGTCGGCCACCTCGCGCAGGTTGTGGCTGGGGATCTCGGTGGCCAGGCCCACGGCGATGCCACTGGCGCCATTGAGCAGGGCAAAGGGCAGGCGCGCCGGCAGGTGCGTGGGCTCCTGGGTCGAGCCGTCGTAGTTGGGGATGAAATCCACCGTGCCTTCGTCGATCTCGTCGAGCAGCAGGCTGGTGATCTTGGACAGGCGCGCCTCGGTGTACCGCATGGCGGCGGCACCATCGCCGTCACGGCTGCCGAAGTTGCCCTGGCCGTCGATCAGCGGGTAGCGCTGGTTGAAATCCTGCGCCATGCGCACCAGGGCGTCGTAGGCGGCCTGGTCACCGTGGGGGTGGAAGCGGCCCAGCACATCACCCACCACGCGCGCGCACTTGACAGGCTTGGCCGCCGTGTTGCCGCTGAAGCCCAGGCCCATGCGGTCCATCGAATACAGGATGCGGCGCTGCACGGGCTTTTGCCCATCGCACACATCGGGCAAGGCGCGGCCCTTGACCACGCTGAGGGCGTATTCCAGGTAGGCGCGCTGGGCGTAGCTGGCCAGGCTCAGGCCGTCATCACTCTCGCCGGAAGCTAAATCTAGGGTCGGTTGGTCACTCATGGGGTCTCGATGGCAGACGGTTGCGGGGGCGCGAACGACAACTCGTTCAGGCCCGGGGAAAGACGGGGTTCAATCATGTTGGCGCGGCCGATGGCGCCGCCGGGCACCGGCAGCCACTCCAGGCGGGGCCGGGCCTGGCTGCGCCGCTGCTCCAGCACCTGCGGCGGCGGCTTGAGCAGCGCATAGAGCTGGGTCACGGTGCGCACATAGTTCTGGGTTTCACGGATGTTGGGCACCTGCTGCCCGGCGCGTTGCACCGCGCTGACGCCTGCGTTGTAGGCGGCCAGGGCCAGCTCGAGCCGGTTGTCGAACAGGTCCAGCAGATGGCGCAGGTAACGGGTGCCGGCCTGCAGGTTGATGCGCGGGTCGGTCAGCCGTTTTTCGATCGGTTGGCGGGCATCGCCCACCACACCGTATTGCTCGGCCGTGGGCGGCATCACCTGCATCAGGCCGACGGCGCCGCGTGGCGACACCGCATTGGCATCAAAGCCCGACTCGGTGGCGATCAGGGCCTGCAGCAGCTCGAAATCGACCCGGTGCAACTGGGCGGCCTCGCGCATCTGCAGCTTGACGCGCTTGTAGCCCGGCGACACCTCGAAAAAGGCCAGCAGCCGGGGCTGCAGCGTGGGCACGGCCACCGCACGCGGCGTGTCGGCCCGGGCCGGCTCGCCCTCTTGCGCGGCATTGCCCCGGTAGAACAGCTCGTAGCGATCGTCCAGGCGCTCGGCCGCAAAATGCGGCGTGCCCCGGGCGTCCACATAGCCCCACACCTCGGCGCGGGCCGGCGCCAGCCAGCCGGTGGCCAGCCCCAGGGCGATCAGCAGCAGCCGGGCCAGGCGGCGCGGCTCAGATGTCGATCTCGACCGCATCGCCATGCAGTTCCATGAGCTCGCGACGCGCCGCGGCCTCGCCCTTGCCCATGAGCTTGGTGATCAGGCCCTCGGTGTCGGCAAAGCTCTGGTCGCCCAGTTTGACGGGCAGCAGTCGACGGGTGTCGGGGTTGAGCGTGGTGTCCCACAGCTGCTCGGCGTTCATCTCGCCCAGGCCCTTGAAGCGGCTGATGGTCCAGCTGCCTTCGCGCACGCCTTCCTTGCGCAACTTGTCGAGGATGGAGGCCAGTTCGCCCTCGTCCAGGGCATACACCTTGGAGGCCGGCTTCTTGCCACGCGCCGGGGCATCGACGCGAAACAGCGGCGGGCGCGCCACGAACACATGGCCGGCCTCGATGAGCTTGGGAAAGTGGCGGAAGAACAGCGTCAGCAGCAGCACCTGGATGTGCGAGCCGTCCACGTCGGCGTCGGACAGGATGCACACCTTGCCGTAGCGCAGGCCCGACAGATCAGGGCTGTCGTTGGGGCCATGCGGATCGACCCCGATGGCCACCGAGATGTCGTGGATTTCGGTGTTGGCAAACAGGCGATCGCGCTCGACCTCCCAGGTGTTGAGCACCTTGCCACGCAAGGGCAGGATGGCCTGACTCTCCTTGTCGCGGCCCATCTTGGCGCTGCCGCCGGCCGAGTCGCCCTCGACCAGGAACACCTCGTTGTGGCTGATGTCACGGCTTTCGCAATCGGTCAGCTTGCCGGGCAGCACGGCCACGCCCGAGCCCTTGCGCTTCTCCACCTTCTGGCCTGCACGCTGGCGGGTCTGGGCGGCCTTGATGGCCAGCTCGGCCAGCTTCTTGCCGTATTCGACGTGCTGGTTGAGCCACAGCTCCAGCGCCGGCCGCACAAAGCTCGACACCAGGCGCACCGCATCGCGCGAGTTCAGGCGCTCCTTGATCTGGCCCTGGAACTGAGGGTCCAGCACCTTGGCGCTGAGCACATAGCTGGCCCGCGCAAACACGTCTTCGGGCAGCAGCTTGACGCCCTTGGGCAGCAGCGAATGCAGCTCGATGAAGCTCTTGACGGCATTGAACAGGCCATCGCGCAGGCCGCTGTCGTGGGTGCCGCCATTGCTGGTGGGGATCAGGTTGACGTAGCTCTCGCGCACCGGCTGGCCTTCTTCGGTGAAGGCCACGGCCCAGGCCGCGCCCTCGCCGTCGGCAAAACTGTCGTTGCTGCCGTCGGCAAAGCCCTCGCCTTCGAACAAGGGGATCACCGGGTCGGTGTTCAGCGTCTGCATCAGATAGTCGCGCAGGCCGCCTTTGTAGAGCCAGTTCTGGCTTTCCTTGGTCTTTTCGTTCACCAGCGTGACCGACACGCCGGGCATCAGAACCGCCTTGCTGCGCAGCAGGTGGGTCAGCTCGCCCATGGGCAGGTTGGGCGACTCGAAGTACTTGGCATCGGGCCAGACCCGCACCGTGGTGCCCTGCTTGCGGTCGCCCTCAGCGGCACCGCCGGCCGCGCGGGTGACCAGGGGTTCGATCACGTCGCCGGCCGCAAACACCAGCTTGGCCACCTTGCCTTCACGGTACGAGGTGGCCTCCAGACGCACGGCCAGGGCGTTGGTGACGCTCACCCCCACCCCGTGCAGGCCCCCCGAGAAACTGTAAGCCCCGCCCTTGCCCTTGTCGAACTTGCCACCCGCATGCAGGCGGGTGAAGACCAGTTCGATCACGGGGGCATTTTCCTCGGGGTGCAGGCCGAAGGGGATGCCGCGGCCATCATCTTCCACACTGACCGAGCCATCGGCGTGCAGGGTGACCTTGATCTTCTTGCCGTGCCCGGCCAGGGCCTCGTCGGCGGCGTTGTCCAGCACTTCCTGAATGATGTGCAGCGGGTTGTCGGTGCGGGTGTACATGCCCGGCCGCTGCTTGACGGGTTCAAGCCCCTTCAGGACGCGGATCGAGCCTTCGGAATATTCGGTCGTAGGTTTGACTGCCATGGCGCGGATTGTAGTGCGCAGAGGCGCCCAAACTGGATGCGCATACAGGAAGCGAGTGCGGAGCTTTGTCACGGTCCCCGGGGTGATCTGCAAGCAAACGTTGAATTGGCTACATTTCCCGCATGAGTTCACAACCCAAAAATCTATCGATGGCCCAGGTTCTGATCTGCGGAGCGGCCATCGTCACGCTGTCGATGGGCATCCGCCATGGCTTTGGCCTGTGGCTGCAGCCCATCACCCAGGACCAGGGCTGGCCTCGCCAGACCTTTGCCTTGGCAATCGCGATCCAGAACCTGTCCTGGGGCCTGTGCGGCATCTTTGCCGGCATGGTGGCCGACCGGCTGGGCGCCTTCAAGGTCTTGCTGGGCGGGGCTCTGCTGTACGCGCTGGGCCTGGCTGGCATGGCACTGTCGACCAGCCCGTTGACTTTCGCGCTGACGACCGGCGTGTTGATCGGCGCGGCCCAGGCCGGCACCACCTATGCCGTGATCTACGGCGTGCTGGGCCGGCAGATCTCGGCCGAGAAGCGCTCCTGGGCCATGGGCGTGGCCGCCGCGGCAGGCTCGTTCGGACAGTTCCTGATGGTGCCCGTGGAAGGGCAGCTGATTGCCCAGCTGGGCTGGAAAGAGGCCTTGCTGACCCTGAGCCTGATGGTGCTGATGATCGTGCCCCTGGCCTTCGGCCTGCGCGAGCCGGGATTTCAGGGCGGCGCCCCGGTCAAACGCCAGCAGACGATTGTTCAGGCCCTGGCCGAGGCCTTCAAGTACCCCAGCTTCCAATTGCTGATGGCGGGCTATTTCGTCTGCGGCTTCCAGGTGGTGTTCATCGGGGTGCACATGCCCAGCTACCTGAAGGACAAGGGCCTGTCGCCCCAGGTGGCCAGCTATGCGCTGGCCCTGATCGGTCTGTTCAATGTGTTCGGCACGTACATCGCCGGCAGCCTGGGCCAGCGCATGGCCAAGAAGAACATCCTGGCCTTCATCTACTTCGCGCGCGCCGTGGTCATCAGCATCTTCCTGCTGGTGCCGCTGTCGCCCGCCAGCGTGTATGTGTTCGCGGCCGTGATGGGCGCGCTGTGGCTGTCCACCGTGCCGCCCACCAATGCCACCATCGCGCAGATCTTCGGCGTGCAACACCTGTCCATGCTGGGGGGCTTTGTCTTCTTCAGCCACCAGATCGGCTCTTTCATGGGGGTCTGGCTGGGTGGCTACCTGTATGACCGCACGGGCAGCTATGACATCGTCTGGTACCTGTCCATTGCCCTGGGCGTGTTCGCCGGCCTGGTGAACCTGCCGGTGCGCGAAGCCCCCATCCAACGGCCTGCCATGGCCTGAACGCGGGGTCATGCAAGCCACCCCACCCCAAGCAAGGGCACCGCACACCTGGCGCTCCCGCGCTGCGCATGCCCTCGCCTGGGTGCTGGTGGCGGGCCTGTTGGCAGCGGTGTTTGCCCTCTATGCGCAAGGTGATTTCTTATTGACACTCGCCAACCAGCTCTGGGCCTGTTTCTGAGTGCATCCGATGGATGCCGGGCCTGGGCGATGCCAATGAATCAGAGGGGAAAGAGGGGAACAGGATGAAGACCATGGTTGTGACCGGTGCCTCCGACGGCATCGGGGCCGAAGTGGCAAGACAGCTGGCGCGCCAGCACGGCCGGGGCCTGGCCCTGGTGTTGGCCGCGCGCAGCGCCGCCAAGCTCAACGAAGTGGCCCTGCAATGCGCCAGCCATGGTTGCGACACCCTGGTGGTGCGCACCGATGTGTCGGACGAAGAAGCCTGCCGGCACCTGATCGAAGCCACGGTGGCGCGCTTCGGCCGCCTGGATGTGCTGATCAACAACGCCGGCATGTCGGCCCATGCCTTGTTCGAAGACGTGGCCGACAACGACCTGCACTGGTATGAAGACCTGATGCGCATCAACCTCTGGGGCAGCGTGTGGTGCACGCATGCCGCCCTGCCGCATCTGAAAGCCACCCAGGGCAGCATCGTGGCCGTGTCCTCGCTGGCCGGGCTGGTCGGCGTGCCGGGTCGCACCGCCTACAGCGCCAGCAAATTCGCCATGACCGGCTTCTTTGAGGCCCTGCGGGCCGAGTTGCGCCACAGCGGCGTCAGCGTCACCACCGCCTACCCCGGCGTGGTGGCCACCGACATCCGGGCCCGTGGCTACAACGCCCAGGGCAAGGCGGCCGGGCGCAGCGGACTCAAGGAGGACAAGGCCATGACCGTCGAGGAATGCGCGCGCCTCATCCTGCGCGGCCTGGCCCGGCGCGATCGGGAAGTGGTCATGAGCCTGCAGGGCAAGCTGGGGCGCTGGCTGAAGCTGCTGGCCCCGGGCCTGGTCGAAAAGATGGCCCTCAAGGCCTTGCACGACGACGTGCGCCCCGGGCATTGAACGATGGCGCCCCCCCTGCTCCACAACACCCATGGCTCAGGCCAGGCCTCTGAGTGGGTGCAACGCTGGAGCCACCTGGTGCAGCCCGGTGGCCGCGTGCTGGACGTGGCCTGCGGCGCAGGCCGCCATGCGCGCTGGTTTGCCGCGCGCGGGCACCCACTCACCCTGGTCGACCGCAACGCCGAGGCCCTGTCGGCCCTCACCGGCCTGGGCGAGGTGGTGTGCGCCGACATCGAAGGCGGCCCCTGGCCCTTCGCAGGCCGTGTGTTTGATGCCGTGGTCGTCACCCACTACCTGTGGCGCCCCCTGATGCCCACCCTGCTGGCCAGCCTGGCCCCGGGCGGGGTGCTGATTTACGAAACCTTTGCCCAAGGCAATGAGACCGTGGGCAAACCCGCCCGGCCCGACTTTCTGTTGCAAAACGGCGAACTGCTGCGCCATTGCGCCCCGCTGCGGGTGGTGGCCTACGAGGACGGTTTTCTGCCCGAGCCGGCGCGTTTCATGCAGCGCATCGTGGCGATTCGCGAGGCCGGACAACCCGATGCAGGTCTGCCGCGTTATGCGCTGAGCGCCCTGCCCTGAGCCCCGGCCACGCCCGGGGGCCCGGCAGCCTAGTTAGAATGCTCTTTTACCGTTTGAGACTGCGGACATGACCTCCCCAACCGGCCCTATTACAGGCAGCATCGTCGCCCTGGTGACTCCGATGCACGAAGACGGCAGCGTGGACTACCCCACGCTGCGCAAATTGATCGACTGGCACATCGCCGAAGGCACCGATTGCATCGGTGTGGTGGGCACCACGGGTGAATCACCGACGGTCAACGTCGAAGAGCACTGCGAGATCATTCGCGTGTCGGTGGAGCAAGCCGCCAAGCGCGTGCCCATCATGGCCGGCTGCGGCGCCAACTCGACGGCCGAGGCCATCGAGCTGGCCAAGTTCGCCAAGGGCGTGGGCGCCGACTGCCAGCTGCAGGTCGTGCCCTACTACAACAAGCCGACCCAGGAAGGCCAGTACCGCCACTTCAAGGCGATTGCCGAAGCCGTGGGCGACCTGCCCACCGTGCTGTACAACGTGCCCGGCCGCAGCGTGGCCGACATGGCGCACGACACCGTGCTGCGCCTGGCCCAGGTGCCCGGCATCGTCGGCATCAAGGAGGCCACCGGCAACATCGAACGCGCCCAGTGGCTGATCCGCGAAGTGCCCAAGGGCTTTGCCGTCTACTCGGGCGATGACCCGACCGCCGTGGCCCTGATGCTGTGTGGTGGCCAAGGCAACATCAGCGTGACCGCCAACGTGGCACCGCGCCTGATGCACGAGCTGTGCGTGGCGGCGATCGCCGGCGACGTGAAGCGCGCCATGGAGATCCAGTTCAAGCTGATGCCGGTGCACAAGCACCTGTTCGTTGAAGCCAACCCCATCCCCGTCAAGTGGGCCATGAAGCGCATGGGTCTGTGCGGTGGCGCGATGCGCCTGCCCATGACCGAGCTGACACCGGCCAACGAGCCGGTGGTGGAAGCCGCCCTGCGCGCTGCCGGCCTGATCTGACCGCCGTCGACCGACACCCTATTCCTGCCTTGGAAGGACTTCCCGTGACCCCAACCACACGACTGGGCCCTTGCAGCCTGCTCAGCCTGCTCAGCCTGTCTGTCGCCCTCAGCGCCTGCTCGTCGCTGGAGAGCGACAAGATCAACTACAAAAGCGCCACCAAGGCGCCCACGCTGGAAGTGCCACCCGACCTGACGCAGTTGAGCGGTGACACCCGCTACGCCCTGGGCGGCGGCAGCAGCGTCTCGGCCACCGGCTTCCAGGCGGCCATGGGCAAGCAACCCGTGTCGGCCATCCAGACGGCAGCCAGCAGCCTGGGTGATGTGCGCGTGGAGCGCTCGGGCAACCAGCGCTGGCTGGTGGTCAAGCGCTCGGCCGACCAGCTCTGGACCCCGGTGCATGACTTCTGGGTGGAAAACGGCTTCAGCCTGGTGACCGAGGACTCGCGCCTGGGCATCATGGAAACCGACTGGGCCGAAAACCGCGCCAAGCTGCCCCAGGACTGGATCCGCAACACCCTGGGCAAGGTGATCGACTCCCTGTACGACACCGGCGAGCGGGATCGCTTCCGCACCCGCCTGGAACGGGCTGCCGACGGCAGCACCGAGATCTACATCAGCCACCGCGGCATGGTGGAAACCTACACCACCAACAACAAGGACACGGCCCAGACCGCCTGGCAACCCCGCCCCGCCGACCCAGAGCTGGAAGCCGAGTTTCTGCGCCGCCTGATGGTCAAGCTCGGCGGTGGTACGGCTGAACAGGCCCGCGCCCAGACCGCTGCAGCGGCCCCCGCACCGCTGGCCCGCGCTGCCCAGGTCAACAACCTGCCGGTGGTGCAAATGGACGAAGGCTTCGAACGCGCCTGGCGCCGTGTCGGCCTGACCCTGGACCGCACCGGCTTCACGGTGGAAGACCGCGATCGCGCCAAGGGCCTGTACTTTGTGCGCTACATCGCCCCCAACCCCGACAAGAAGGAGCCCAGCTTCATCGGCAAGCTGTTCAGCAGTTCGGACACCAACACGGCCCCCGTGAAGTACCAGATCGCCGTGCGCAGCGAAGGCAACAACACCACCGTCTCGGTGCTCGATGCCAATGGCGCACCGGAAACCAGCAGCACGGCGCAGCGCATCGTGAAGGTGCTGGTCGACGACCTGAAATAAGACCCTCCGGCCCTCAGGTCGGCACGACAGCAGGGCAGGTCCGGGTGACCTGCCCTTTCTTTTGTCTGCCGCCCGGGTCCGGGGCGGGCAAAGCGCCTCAGCAACTTCATTCTCCCGATGCGATTCAAGAATCTGGCCAGCGGCAGCACGGGCAATGCCACCGTGGTGGAAGCGGGCCAAGGCAGCGACTGTCGCCGGCTGCTGGTGGACTGCGGGCTGGGCATACGCCAGCTGGAAGCCCGGCTGGCCCAGGCGGGCCTGCTGGTCAGCGAGTTGCACGGCCTCTTCATCACCCACGAACATTCAGACCACATCGGCTGCGCCCTCAGCCTGTCGGCCAAACACCATGTGCCCGTCTGGATGAGCGAAGGCACCTGGCTGGCCCTGGGCCAGCCCGACCTGGGGGACTGCCTGCGGCTGGCGCGCGATCAGCAGGTGATCGATTTCGGCAGCATGAGCCTGCACCCCTTCACCGTGCCACACGATGCGCGCGAACCCCTGCAACTGCGCTGTGAAGATGGCCAGTCGCGCCTGGGCCTGCTGACCGATCTGGGCCACATCACCCCTCATGTGCTGGCCCAGCTGGCCGGTTGCCAGGCCTTGTACCTGGAAGCCAACCATGACGCCGAGATGCTGAGCCGCTCGCGCTACCCGGCCTTTCTCAAGCGGCGCATCAGCGGCCCCTGGGGCCACCTGGAGAACCAGGCCAGCGCCCAGGCCCTGGCTCAACTCAAGCACCCGGCACTGCGCCATGTGGTCGCGGCCCACCTGAGCGAGCAGAACAACGAGGCCAGCCTGGTGCGGCAGACGCTGGCCCAGGCCCTGGACTGGCCCGAAGAAGCCATCGGTATCGCCAGCCCGACGCTCGGCTCGGATTGGTACAGCCTCTGACAGGCGCCAGCCAAGGACCGGATTGAGCCCACCCAAAAGGGACGGACGAAAAAAAGCCACCCGAAGGTGGCTTTTTTGAAGCAATGAGAAATTACTTCTTGGCAGCAGCGTCTTCAGCGGCCTTCTTGGCAGCGTCAGCAGCGGCGTCGGCAGCGGGAGCAGCCGGGGCAGCAGCAGCGGCCGGAGCGGCAGCAGCAGCGTCAGCAGCCGGGGCGGCCGGAGCAGCAGCAGGAGCCTCAGCCGGAGCGGGGGCGGCAGCAGGAGCCGGTGCCGGAGCAGGAGCCGGTTCTTCCTTCTTGCCACAAGCGGCGAGGGCGGCGGCAGCGATCAGGGTCGCCAAAACGAGCGATTTCTTCATTTCAAGTTTCCTTGTTGGACAGAGAGAATTCCGTTGCGTCAGACCATCCCTACGAACGGCTCTGACTGAGCGTGCGCTGCTTTAGCCGCGCTTTTTCACTCAAATTGAAATTATAGAAGGGAAACGTCAATCCCAACAAATACTGACAAGCGGAAATCAGTCGCCTTCTGTATCTGCCACGTAAAGTTGAAGGTTGACTTCTGAGCAGAGGCAAACGCCTCGCGGCCCATGCAAAACCCAGATCTTATCGGCGCTCACAAACCCAGCGTGGAGGCTGGGAAAGCCGGTGAACCGCGGCGCCAGCACTCGTCCAGCAGCTCGCGCAGCGCCACCCGCCGCTCGGGCAAGGCGCTGCAGATGCCGGTGCTGCGCTGCAGATCCAGGCGCTGCAGGGCCCAGGCGGGCGACCACAGGGCGCTGGGCCATTCCGACACGGATCGGCTGCGGCAGGCCCGGGCCTCGATCAGGTGATCCCAGGTCTGACGCCAGTGCACAAAGCGGTGGTGACGCCGCTTGAGCTCTTCATAGGAGGTGGCCAGCAGCAGCATGCGGCGTCCGCCGCGGGACCAGCCCGACAGTGACTCGATCACGCTGCGCTCGCCCAGCGGCCAGTCCTCGAAGTTCTCGTCACACAGGAACAGCTCGCGCCAGCCTTCACGGGCGGCCGCAGCCAGGGCCTGTCGGATGCGCTCGGCAAAGGCCTCACGCCCCTCGAAGCGGCCTTCGAAGGGCCACACCGGCACCGCCCCGGCAGGGGGAGTGCTTGGCTGGTCTGGGGCCTGATCGCCAGCCATGCGACTCACAAGCCGGTGGGCAGGGGGTGCAGCCAGCCGGCCTCGCACCACTCGGTCAACAGGTCGCGGGCCCCGGCACTGAGCCGGGCCACATCACGCCCGCCCAACACACGCAGGCTGGCCAGTTGACGCATCAGCGTGGCGTCACGCCCGGCGGCACGGAAGCCTTCGCCATTGATGAAGATGTGGCGCTCGTCGTGCAACATGCGGGTGCGGCGATCCAGCCGCACACCGGCCGACACGTCCGCCTCGTCGCTGGCCGCCTCGAACCAGACCTGGGGCTTGGGGTCGGTGAGGGCTTCGCCGATCACACGGGCCAGGGCGTCGGGGTCGTTGAGCACGCGCTGCAAGGCATCGGCAGCAAATTCATGCAGGCCTTCGGGAATGGCCGCAGGGTCGGCCACAGCGGGCTGACTGGCGTCGCGGTACAGGTTCTCACCGGCCAGATCATCGGCATCCTCGGCCAGGCGCTGCAAAACCTCGCGGGCCAACTCGCCCCGCTTGGGCGAGCGAAAGCCGATCGAGTAGGTCATGCACTCGCCTTCGGCGATGCCATCGTGGGCGTAACGCGGCGGCAGGTAGAGCATGTCGCCCGGCTCCAGCACGTACTCCTCTTCGGGCTCGAAATTCGCCAGCACCTTGAGCGGCGTGTCGTCGCGCAGGCTCAGGTCGGTCTGGCGGCCGATGCGCCAGCGGCGCTTGCCGTGCGCCTGCAGCAGGAACACGTCATAGCTGTCGAAATGCGGCCCCACCCCGCCGCCGTTGCTGGCGTAGCTGATCATCAGGTCGTCCAGCCGGGCGTCAGGCACAAAGCGAAAGCCCTGCATCAGGTGATGCACGGCTTCGTCGTGCAGGTCCACGCCCTGCACCAGCAGGGTCCAGTCCGGCTGGTTCAGGGCCGGCAGGCTGCGCCGGGCAAAAGGGCCGGAGCGCACATCCCAACCCGGGTGGGTCTGGCGCACCAGACGCGACTCCACGTCCTCGCGCGAGGCCAGTTCGAACAGCTCGGAGCGGTCCAGCAGAGGCTGGAAGCCCGGCACGGCCTGGCGCACCAGCAAAGGCTTGCGCTGCCAATGGCGCTTCATGAATTGCTGCGGGCTGAGGCCGCCGAGCAGCGTGAGGGGTTGGGTGATGTCCATGAGAAAAAAAGCTCCGGTCGGGCCGGATGGTTGCTCCAAGTGGCGCGATTCTCCTACGGAACCGGCCTGGCGTTCCGTGACGCGCCGCAAGGAACATCCATGGCCGCCTCAGTGGGCGGCAAAGGCATAGCCGCTGCCGAGGCGCTTGGCCTGGTACATGGCCTGGTCGGCTGCCAGCATCAGCTCCTTCAGGGCCCGCCCGTCACCGGGTGGCAAGGCCACGCCCACGCTGACGCCCACCTGCACACGGGCCTCGCCCAAGACCATGGGCTGCGAGACCGCCTGCACCAGGCGCCGCGCCAGGGCCTCCAGCTGGGCCAGATCCAGCACCTGGGCCAGCAACAGCACAAACTCGTCGCCACCCAGCCGGGCCACCACATCCGATTCGCGCACGGCGCCGCGCAGGCGCGCCGCCACCTCGACCAGCACCCGATCCCCCACCTCGTGCCCCAAGGTGTCGTTGATGGGTTTGAAGCGGTCCAGATCGATCATCAGCACCGCCTGCTGCCCGGGGCGGGTCAGCAAAGCCGTGGCGGCCTGCTCCAGCCCGTGGCGGTTGGCCAGACCGGTCAGGGGGTCGGTGGCGGCCACCAGGGCCATCTGCTCGGCATGGATGCGCAGTTCGGCCCGCTGCATCTGCAGCTCGCGCACCCGGGCGCTGAGGGCCAGGGCAAACACCACCGATTCGGCGCACACGCCGAACTGCAGGCCATTGGCCAGCCAGAACGGCAGATTGAACCAGCCCCAGCTGATGGCCACGGTGAGAAGCACGAAGGAAAACAGCACCAGGCGCCCTGCCAGGTACCAGAAGGCCGGCCGAAAGCCGCCGCGCCAGCGCACGAAGGCCAGGCCGGTGAGCAGAAGCACGCCCGCCACGGCCGAGGCTTCGAGGATGTTCTGAGCCAGCTCCAAGCTACCCGCCACACCACCGAGCAGAATGGCCGCGGCGCACAGCAGCAAACCCGCCGCCACGGCGTCCAGCCAGCGCCAGCGGGTCGGCGCCCCATCCGACAGGAATGCAGCCCCGAACAAGGCACTGAAGCCCACCCACAGCGCCGGGGCCAGCACGTAGCTGCGCTCGATCCACCAGGGCGAATCGGGCCAGAGGTAGTGGGCCGTGTGGCCGTTGTAGGTGGCCAGGGTCAGAAAGGCGGCCACGCCGGTCAGCACGTAATAGGCCGTGCTGCGGTCGCGCCAGCCCCGCACCAGGGCCAGGTTGTAGAGCACCAAGGCCAGCAGCACGCCATAGCAAAGGCCGTCGAACAACAGCTTCTGCGGCCGGGCGGCGAGGTAGCGGGCGGTGTCCCAGATCTGCAGGTTCAAGGTCTTGGCCGTGTTGGTCTGCACCCGCAGGTAGACGGTGTAGACACCCGGCGCAGGCAGCCTGAGGCGCTGCGCATAGCGCTCGCTGGCCAAGGGTCGGCTGTCATAGGGCTGACTCAAGCCGGTGTAGACCGGGGGTGCCAGGGCCTCACCGGCCTGATTGAAAGGGCCATGAAAGGCCAGGGCATGCATGGCCGTGCTCGGGAACAGCAGCAGCCAGTCGCCCTGCGCCTCCTGCTGCCGCACCTGCACGCGCAGCCAGAGCACCTGGTGGTCGCCCAGCGTGCGCAGCACCTGACCGGGCTGGGTGAAGCCCTGCGAAGCCTGCACGGCCGCCAGATCGGCCTGGCCGCTCGGGTCGGCCAGCACCTGCACCTGGCCGGTCAGTGATTGGCCCTGCGGCAGGTTCTCCAGCAGAAGCGGCGCAGCCAGGCCAGGCCAAGGGACGGTCAGCAGCCACAGCACAGCCAGCACACTGCGGCCACGCCAGCCCAGCAGGCCCCCGAGCCCGGACAGAAAAGAAAAACCCTTGAACATGCACAGATCAGCTGGTGGAGGGGATGGCCCTGTGGTGGACGGTCATGGCGAAGGCGCGGAATGCACGCCACCTGCGCCGCTCGTCATGGTAGCCCCGCCTCATGGCAGGCGTGCGAAATCCCCAGGCTGGTCACGCCTTGCGCGCCGCCATCAGGCCTGTCGCATACACTCGGGCCCTCGACGCCGGTCGCGCTCCCTGCCCTGCAGTGCTTGCAGGGCCAGCGCCCCCGGCCCCGGGCCGCCCGCAACGAGCCCGCCCCATCCCCCTTTTCACCGCATCTATCAAGGCGGACGCCATGGAAATCACTGAACAATGCGTGGTCGCACTGACCTGGACCCTCACCGACACCCTGAACGAAGAACTCGACGTGCTCGACGAGCCGGTTGACTTTCTGGTGGGCGGTGACGATCTGCTGAAGAAAATCGAAGAAGTGCTGCAAGGCCATGAGCCCGGCGCCAGCGTCAAGCTGCAGATCGAACCCGAAGAAGGTTTTGGCGAGTACAACGAAAACCTGATCTTCCTGGAGCCGCGTTCGCTGTTCCCCAAAGAGCTGGAAGAAGGCATGACCTTCGACGGCACCGCCCTGCCCGCCGGCTGCAACCCGGACGCACCGCGCGACGCGCTCTACACCGTGACCGAGATCTACCCCGAGCACGTGGTGCTCGACGGCAACCACCCTTTGGCCGGCATCGCGATCCGCCTGCACCTGAAGGTGCATGCGGTGCGCGAGGCCACCGAAGAGGAAATCGGCAGCGGCACCGCCGGCACCGGCTTCTTTCGCGTGCAGCCGATGGCACCGGGCAACCAGCAACTGCACTGAGCCCACCAAAAAAAGAAAAGCCCGCAGCCAAACCGGCCGCGGGCTTTTTTCATGCCTGCAGGGCGAGCGGTTCAGCCCTTGCCGGTGGAACCGTAGCCACCTTCGCCACGCTGGGTGGGCGGAAACTCGGTCACCACGTTGAAAGTGGCCTGCAGCACCGGCACGATCACCAACTGGGCGATGCGCTCCATGGGCTCGATGGTGAAGGCCACATCGCTGCGGTTCCAGGCGCTGACCATCAACTGGCCCTGGTAGTCGCTGTCGATCAGCCCGACCAGATTGCCCAGCACGATGCCGTGCTTGTGCCCCAGGCCCGAGCGCGGCAGGATCATGGCGGCATAACCCGGATCCTTGAGCCAGATAGCAATGCCCGTGGGCACCAGCTGCCAGGCGTTGGGTGCCAGGGTCAGCGGCTCAGCCAGGCAGGCGCGCAGGTCCAGGCCGGCGCTGCCCGGGGTGGCATAGGCCGGAAGTTGCTCCGCCATGCGCGGATCGATGATCTTGACGTCGATGTTCATTGGGTAAATTCAACAGCCTTCGACAGGCTTCAACAGGCCTTGCGGCGGGAAATCTCGGCCACCAATTGACGCGCCAGCGCCAGCTTGGAAGCCCGGGGCAGTTCCTGGACGCCATTCGCATCCACCAGCAGCAGCTGATTGTCGTCCTGCCCGAAGGCCGTGGGCCCGATGTTGCCCACCAGCAGCGGCACACCCTTGCGCGCGCGCTTGGCCTGGGCGTGGGCCACCAGGTCGTGGCTCTCGGCCGCAAAGCCGACGCAATACAGGCCCCCGCTGCGGGCCCGATCGCCCTGGGCCACGGTGTGCAGGATGTCGGGGTTCTCGACAAAGCTCAGTTGGGGCGTCTGGCCCGAGCCGTCTTTCTTGATCTTCTGGTCACTGGCGCTGGCTGGACGCCAGTCGGCCACGGCCGCCGTGGCAATGAACACATCGGCCTGCTCGCTGGCCGGCACCGTGGCGGCCAGCATGTCGCGCGCCGACACCACGTTGAGGCGCCGCACCCCGCGCGGGGTGGGCAGGTGCACCGGGCCGGCGATCAGCGTGACCTCGGCCCCGGCCTCGCGGGCAGCCCGGGCAATGGCAAAACCCATCTTGCCCGAGGAATGGTTGGTGATGCCGCGCACCGGGTCGATGGCCTCGAAGGTGGGGCCCGCCGTGACCAGCACCCGCTGGCCGCGCAGCGTCTTGGGCTGAAAGAAGGCAATCACTTCTTCGGTGATCTCCAGCGCCTCGAGCATGCGCCCGTCGCCGGTTTCGCCACAGGCCTGGTCTCCCCGCGCCACGCCCAGCAGCACAGCCCCGTCGGTCTGCAACTGGGCCAGATTGCGCTGCGTGGCCGGGTGGGCCCACATCTCGCGGTTCATGGCCGGGGCCACCAGCAGGGGCACGCGTTCGATCGGGCGGGCCAGGCACAGCAGGCTCAGCAGCTCATCGGCCCGGCCCTGCACCAGGCGGGCGATGAAGTCGGCGCTGCAAGGCGCCAGCACGATGGCATCGGCCTCGCGGCTGAGGTTGATGTGGGGCATGTTGTTGGCCTCGCGGCCATCCCACTGCGAGGTGTAGACCGGCCGGCCCGACAGGGCCTGCATCGTGACCGGCGTGATGAACTGGCAGGCGGCCTCGGTCATCACCACCTGCACCGTGGCGCCCTGGCGGATCAGCTCGCGGCAGAGTTCGGCCGATTTGAAGCAGGCCACCCCGCCGGTGAGGCCGAGCACAATGTGTTTTCCCTGGAGGTCCATGGTGACAAGGGCCCGGCGGAGCGGGCCCGGTTGGCAAAGAATGCGGCAATGTAGCAGACTGGCAGCGCCCTTCGGGTCACACGGGCGGCCATCAAAAAGGCCACCCGAAGGTGGCCTGCGCGTGGAGTGGACGACTGCCGCTTACTTGGCGGTCGGCATCACGAACTCGGCGCCCTTGCCGATGCTTTCGGGCCAGCGCTGCATCACGCTCTTTTGCTTGGTGTAGAAGCGCACGCCCTCTTCGCCATAGGCGTGCATGTCGCCGAACAGGCTCTTCTTCCAGCCGCCAAAGCCGTGCCAGGCCATGGGCACCGGGATCGGCACGTTGATGCCGACCATGCCCACCTGGATGCGGCGGCTGAACTCACGGGCCACGTTGCCGTCGCGGGTGAAGCAGCTCACGCCGTTGCCGAACTCATGGTCGTTGATCAGCTTCACGGCTTCGGCAAAGTCCTTGGTGCGCACACACGAGAGCACGGGGCCGAAGATTTCTTCCTTGTAGATCTTCATGTCGGGCGTGACATGGTCAAACAAGGTGCCGCCCAGCCAGAAGCCCTTGTCGCAGCCGGGGCCGGCGACCTTGCCGTCGAAGTTGCGGCCGTCCAGCAGCAACTGCGCGCCTTCCTTCACGCCGGAATCGATGTAGCCGCTGATGCGGGCATGGGCCGCGCCGGTGACGATGGGGCCCATTTCGGCGTCCAGGTTCATGCCGTCGAGCACCTTCAGGCTCTTGGCACGCTCCAGCAGCTTGGGGATGACCTTGTCGGCCACATCGCCCACCAGCACCGCCACCGAGATGGCCATGCAGCGCTCGCCTGCCGAGCCATAGCCGGCGCCGATCAGGGCGTCGACCACCTGGTCGATGTCGGCATCCGGCATCACCACCATGTGGTTCTTGGCGCCGCCCAGGGCCTGCACGCGCTTGCCATGGTGGGCACCGGTTTCGTAGATGTAGTTGGCGATCGGGGTGGAGCCGACAAACGACACGGCCTTGACATCGGGGTGCTCGAGCAGCGCATCCACGGCTTCCTTGTCGCCCTGCACCACGTTGAACACGCCGTCCGGCAGGCCGGCCTGCTTGAGCAGATCGGCCATGAACAGGCTGGCGCTCGGGTCGGTCGGGCTGGGCTTGAGCACGAAGGTGTTGCCGGCGGCGATGGCCACCGGGAACATCCACATCGGCACCATCACCGGGAAGTTGAAGGGGGTGATGCCGGCGACCACGCCCAAGGGCTGGCGCATCGTCCAGTTGTCGATGCCGGTGGACACCTGCTCGGTGTAGTCGCCCTTGAGCAACTGGGGAATGCCGCAGGCGAACTCGATGATGTCGATACCGCGGCTGACTTCGCCCTGGGCGTCGGTGAACACCTTGCCGTGCTCCAGCGTGATCATGCGGGCCAGGGTGTCCTTGTGCTGGTTGACCAGCTCGAGGAACTTGAACATCACGCGACCGCGGCGGATCGGCGGCATGTCGGACCAGGCCGGGAAGGCGGCCTGCGCGGCGGCCACGGCGGCGGCCACGTCGGCCGTGCTGCCCAGCAGCACCTGGCGGGCCACTTCACCGGTGGCGGGGTTGTAGACCGGCTGGCGGCGGGTGCTGACGCCTGCCGTGGCGGCGCCACCGATGTAATGACCGACGTCGGCGGAAGAAAGGGTCTGGCTCATGGTGCCTCGCTGTTGAAAGAGTGAAATTCAGAGCTGCAGTCTAGGCAGCCCCCCAGCCCCTGCCTAGCACCGGCCGCTGAACTCATTGTTCGGATTGGTGAACAATACAGCCATGGACGACCAAATAATCCACACCCTTTGGGGGCACCTGCATTGGCTGGGCGTGCTGGCCCAGCAAGGCAGCTACACCGCCGCCGCCGCCCGGCTGGGCGTGAGCAAAGCGGCCATGAGCCAGCGCGTGTCGGAGCTGGAAAAGCTCGCCGGGGTGCCCCTGGTGCAGCGCACCACCCGCAGCGTGCGCCTGACCGAGGCCGGTCAGCGCCTGGTGGACGACACCAAAGCCCCCTTTAACGCCATCGCCCACAGCTTTGCCAGCGTGCGCGATCTGGCCGGCACCCCGCGCGGTCTGTTGCGCCTGACCGCCCCCGTGGCCCTGGCCCGCCAGCAACTGGTGCCCCGCCTGGCCACTTTTTTGCAGCAGTACCCCGAGGTGCGGCTGGAACTGGACATGTCAGACCGCATGGCCTCGCTGGCCATGGAAGGGCTGGACCTGGCGATCCGCCACAGCGACCACGTGCCGGAAACCCACGTGGCCTGGAACCTGTGCCCCACCCGCTCGGTGCTGGTGGCCAGCCCCGCCTACCTGGCCCGGCGCGGCACGCCCAGCCACCCCGAAGACCTGCGCCAGCACGACTGCCTGCATTACCCGCGCCGTGGCGACACGCCCACCTGGACCTTCGAAACGCCCACCCCCCAAAGCCCCTCCGGCGCACCCGGTTTGCCTGGCGAGCGGGTGACTGTGCCGGTGGCCGGCCCCCTGGCGGCGAACAACAGCGAGGCCCTGCGCGATGCCGCCCTGGCCGGCATCGGCATCGCCCTGCTGCCCGACTTCAGCGCCCAGGCCGGCCTGCGCGACGGGCAACTGGTGCAGGTGCTGGCCCACTGGGCCAATGCCGGCCCGTTTGCCCGGCAGCTGTACGCGATTCGCCCTTATTCGGCCCACGTGCCCAGAGCCGTCAGCGCCCTGGTGCAGCACCTGCGACAATCGCTGGCTGGCGGGTTTGCGCTGCAGACCCCAGCCAAGTCACCCCTGCTGCATGAAGGTGTCGCACCGGCGGCACCTTTATAATCTCCGTTTACCACCTCCCGGGACAACTGCTCCCGACCCCCCGACATGACCAAATTTGTCTTCGTCACCGGCGGTGTGGTGTCTTCCCTGGGCAAGGGAATCGCCTCAGCCTCCCTCGCCGCGATCCTCGAATCGCGAGGCCTCAAAGTCACTCTCATCAAGCTCGACCCGTACATCAACGTCGATCCGGGCACCATGTCGCCGTTCCAGCACGGCGAAGTGTTCGTGACCGATGACGGCGCCGAGACCGACCTCGACCTGGGCCACTACGAGCGTTTCATCGAAACGCGCATGAACAAGGCCAACAACTTCACCACCGGCCGGATCTACCAGTCGGTGCTCGAAAAAGAACGCCGTGGCGACTACCTGGGCAAGACCGTGCAGGTGATCCCGCACATCACCAACGAGATCCAGGAATACGTCAAGCGCGGCGCCGGCATCGGCACCCCGGATGAAGTCGACGTGGCCATCGTCGAAATCGGCGGCACCGTGGGCGACATCGAGTCGCTGCCCTTCCTGGAAGCCGCACGCCAGATGAGCCTGCGCATGGGCCCGAACAACGCGGCCTTCGTGCACCTGACCTATGTGCCCTGGATCGCCGCCGCCGGCGAGCTCAAGACCAAGCCCACCCAGCACACCGTGCAGAAGCTGCGCGAAATCGGCATCCAGGCCGACGCCCTGCTGTGCCGTGCCGACCGCCGCATCCCGGAAGACGAGCGCGCCAAGATCTCGCTGTTCACCAACGTGCCCGAATGGGGCGTGATCTCCATGTGGGACGTGAACACCATCTACAAGGTGCCCCGCATGCTGCACGAGCAGGGCCTGGACGGCCTGATCTGCGACAAGCTGCGCCTGAACACGCCGCCGACCAAGCTCCAGCGCTGGGACGACCTGGTGTTCGAAACCGAAAACCCCAAGGGCGAAGTCAAGATCGCCATGGTGGGCAAGTACGTCGATCTGTCCGACAGCTACAAGTCGCTCAACGAGGCGCTGCGCCATGCGGGCATGAAGAACCATGTGGCGGTGAAGATCGACTACGTCGACTCCGAAACCATTACCCCGCAGGACGTGAAGCGCCTGGGCCAGTACGACGCCATCCTGGTGCCGGGCGGCTTCGGCAAGCGCGGTGTCGAAGGCAAGATCTGCGCGGCCCAGTACGCCCGCGAGCACAAGCTGCCCTACCTGGGCATCTGCCTGGGCATGCAGGTCGCCACCATCGAATACGCGCGTCACGTGGCCGGACTGACCGATGCCAACAGCACCGAATTCGAACCCGACTCGCCGCACCCCGTGATCGCCCTGATCACCGAGTGGAAGGACGCCGACGGCACCATCAAGAAGCGTGACGAGAACTCCGACCTGGGCGGCACCATGCGCCTGGGCGCCCAGAGCTCCGACGTGACGCCCGGCACCCTGGCCCACAAGATCTACGGCGACGTGGTGACCGAGCGCCACCGCCACCGCTACGAGGCCAACGTCAACTACCTGGACCAGCTGCGCGATGCCGGCCTGGTGATCTCGGCCCTGACCCAGCGCGAGCACCTGACCGAAATCGTCGAGCTGCCGCAAAGCGTGCACCCCTGGTTCATGGGCGTGCAGTTCCACCCTGAGTTCAAATCCACCCCCTGGGACGGCCACCCGCTGTTCAACGCCTTCATCAAGGCGGCACTGGACCACAAGACTGCGGCCTGAACGGCCTGGGAAACACCATGAAACTCTGCGGCTTCGACATCGGTCTTGACCAACGCTTCTTCCTGATCGCCGGGCCCTGTGTGGTCGAGTCCGAGCAATTGCAGATGGACACCGCCGGCACGCTGAAGGAAATCACCTCGGCGCTCGGCATCCCCTTCATCTTCAAGAGCAGCTACGACAAGGCCAACCGCTCCTCGGGCACCAGTTTCCGGGGGCCGGGCATGGAGCGCGGCCTGGAGATCCTGGCCAAGGTGAAGAAAGAGCTGAACGTGCCCATCCTCACCGATGTGCACAGCGAAGCCGAGATCCCGGCCGTGGCCGCCGTGGTCGATGTGCTGCAGACGCCGGCCTTCCTGTGCCGGCAGACCGATTTCATCCGCGCCGTGGCCCAGTCGGGCAAGCCGGTGAACATCAAGAAGGGCCAGTTTCTCGCGCCCCACGACATGAAGAACGTGATCGACAAGGCCCGCGCCGCCGCCCGCGATGCCGGCCTGCCCGAAGACAGCTTCATGGCCTGCGAGCGCGGCGCCAGCTTCGGCTACAACAACCTGGTCAGCGACATGCGCAGCCTGGCCATCATGCGCGAGACCGGTGCGCCGGTGGTGTTCGACGCCACCCACAGCGTGCAGCTGCCGGGCGGCCAGGGCACCAGTTCGGGTGGCCAGCGTGAAATGGTGCCGGTGCTGGCCCGTGCCGCCGTGGCGGTGGGCGTGGCCGGCCTGTTCATGGAGACCCACCCCAACCCCAGCGAAGCCCTGAGCGACGGCCCCAACGCCGTGCCGCTCAAGCGCATGAAGGCCTTGCTCGAGACCTTGCTGGCGTTGGATTTGGTCACCAAAAAGAATCCCTTCCTGGAGGCGGATTTCGCATGAGTGCGTACATCATTGCCAACGTCACGGTCACCAACGCCGCGCAGTACGACGAGTACCGCCAATGGTCCACCGCCGCCATGCAGGCCCACCAGGCCGAAGTGTGCGTGCGCGGTGGTCAGGTCGAGGTGTTGGAAGGTGACTGGGCGCCCGAGCGCCTGGTCATCCTGAAGTTCGCCAATGTGGCTGCTGCCCGGGGCTTTTATGATTCGCCCGAATACGGGAAGGCCCGTGCGGCCCGCGAGGGCGCGGCCATCATGCGCATGATCGTGGTTGAAGGGGTCTGAGCCCCCTGACTGCAGACCGTTTTTGTTTTGTATTGAAAGAAGACAACATGAGTGCAATCGTAGACATCGTCGGCCGTGAAGTGCTGGACAGCCGCGGCAACCCCACCGTCGAATGCGACGTTCTGCTCGAATCGGGCGTGATGGGCCGCGCCGCCGTGCCCTCGGGCGCCTCCACCGGCAGCCGTGAAGCCATCGAACTGCGCGACGGCGACAAGTCGCGCTACCTGGGCAAGGGCGTGCTCAAGGCCGTCGAGCACATCAACACCGAGATCTCCGAGGCCGTGCTGGGCCTGGACGCCTCCGAGCAGGCCTTCCTGGACAAGACCCTGATCGACCTGGACGGCACCGACAACAAGAGCCGCCTGGGCGCCAACGCCATGCTGGCCGTGTCCATGGCCGTGGCCCGCGCTGCCGCCGAGGAATCGGGCCTGCCCCTGTACCGCTACTTCGGCGGCATGGGCGGCATGCAACTGCCGGTGCCGATGATGAACGTCATCAACGGCGGCGCGCACGCCAACAACAACCTCGATCTGCAAGAGCTGATGATCATCCCGGTGGGCGCCCCCACCTTCCGTGAAGCCGTGCGCTACGGTGCCGAGGTGTTCCACGCCCTCAAGAAGATCATCAACGACAAGGGCATGAGCACCGCCGTGGGCGACGAAGGCGGCTTTGCCCCCAGCGTGGCCAGCCACGAGGCCGCCATCCAGCTGATCCTCGAAGCCATCGACAAGGCCGGTTTCGTGGCCGGCGAACAGATCGCCCTGGGCCTGGACTGCGCCGCCAGCGAGTTCTACAAGGACGGCAAGTACCACCTCGAAGGCGAAGGCCTGGTGCTGTCGGCCGAAGAGTGGACCAACATCCTGGCCACCTGGTGCGACAAGTACCCCATCATCAGCATCGAAGACGGCATGGCCGAAGGCGACTGGGACGGCTGGAAGCACCTGACCGAACGCCTGGGCAAGAAGGTCCAGATCGTGGGTGACGACCTGTTCGTGACCAACACCAAGATCCTGAAGGAAGGCATCGACAAGGGCATCGCCAACTCGATCCTGATCAAGATCAACCAGATCGGCACCCTGACCGAAACCTTCCAGGCCATCGAGATGGCCAAGGTCGCCGGCTACACCGCCGTGATCTCGCACCGTTCGGGCGAAACCGAAGACTCCACCATTGCCGACATCGCCGTGGGCACCAACGCCGGCCAGATCAAGACCGGTTCGATGAGCCGCAGCGACCGCATCGCCAAGTACAACCAGCTGCTGCGCATCGAAGAAGACCTGGGCGACATCGCCGTCTACCCGGGCCGTGCTGCCTTCTACAATCTGCGCTGACCACCACTGCGCATGATGTGCTGATACCGCCATGGGCCTTCGCCTGCTTCCGCTGATCCTGCTGGCCATGTTGGGCCTGCTGCACGCCCAGCTCTGGCTGGGCCGCGGCAGTATTCCCAACGTCGCCAGCCTGCAACAGAAGATCGACGAGCAGCAGGCCCGCAACGCGGCGGCCCAGCGCATCAACGACCAGCTCGCCTCCGAGGTCAACGACCTCAAGGAGGGGCTGGCCATGGTCGAAGAACGTGCCCGCATCGAGCTGGGCATGGTCAAGCCCAACGAGATCTTCGTCCAGATCACCAAATAAGCGCCCGGCCTGATGGCTGCGGCGCCTTTTCTCCATGGATGCCCTGTTCACCACCGCGTTTGAACTCTGGGGCGCCTCCACCAGTTGGCTTGAGGTCGTCGCTTTCGGCCTGGCACTCGCCATGGTGGCCTGCAATATCCGCGAAATCCACTGGGGCTGGCCGCTGGCCATGCTGAGTTCGGCCCTCTACCTGCTGCTGTTCTGGCGCAGCCGCCTGTAT
Source organism: Curvibacter gracilis ATCC BAA-807 (assembly GCF_000518645.1). Classification (GTDB taxonomy): domain Bacteria; phylum Pseudomonadota; class Gammaproteobacteria; order Burkholderiales; family Burkholderiaceae_C; genus Curvibacter; species Curvibacter gracilis. Next base: position 57,092 of record NZ_JADZ01000028.1, read on the forward strand.
GGCGATGCCCTGCTGCAGGCCTTTTTTGCCGTGTTGGCCCTGTGGGGCTGGTCGCAATGGCTGCAAGGCGGCAAAACCTCAGACGGCGGCGCCCCCCGCCAGGCCCTGCGCATCAGTTCGCTGAGTGCACGCGGGCGCCTGGGCGTGGTGCTGGCCTGTGCCGCCCTGTGGCCGCTGACAGGCTGGTTTCTGCAGCGCTACACCGACTCCGACGTGCCCTTGTGGGACGCCTTCCCGACCGCCGCCAGCCTGGTCGGCCAGGTGCTGCTGGGGCGCAAGCTGACCGAGAACTGGCTGGTGTGGCTGATCGTCAACCTGGTCTGCATCGGCCTGTTTGCCTACAAGGGCCTGTGGCTGACCACCGTGCTGTACGCCCTGTTCAGCGCCTTGAGCGTGGTGGGCTGGCGGGCCTGGAGACATCAGCAGGGGCCGCAAGGCCAAGCCCAGACAGCGGGCCAGGCCCATGGCTGAAACCGCGCTGCGCGTGGCCCTGCTGGGCGCTGAAAGCACCGGCAAGACCGCCCTCAGCCTGGCGTTGGGCCAGGCCTTGAACGACTGCGGCATCGCCTGCGCCGTGGTGCCCGAGTACCTGCGCGAATGGTGCGAACGCGAAGCCCGCACCCCCCTGCCCGAGGAACAATCGGCCATCGCCCAGGAGCAGGCCCGGCGCGTGATCGCCGCCGCCCGTGACGCAGCCCTGGTGCTGGCCGACACCACCCCGCTGATGACGGCGGTGTACAGCGACCTGCTGTTCCAGGACACCCGCCTGTACGCCGACGCGGCGCGCCACCAGCAAGGCTATGCCCTGACCCTGCTGACCGGCCTGGACCTGCCCTGGGTGGCCGACGGCCTGCAGCGCGATGGCCCCCAGGTGCGTGAACCGGTGGACGCCCGGCTGCGGCAGGCCCTGAGCAAGCACCACCTGCCCTACCAGGTGGTGTACGGCACGGGCGAGCGCCGCCTGCAAAACGCCTTGCTGCCCCTGACCCGACTGCCCAGGCTGCCGGGGCGCGAGCGCCTGCTCGAACGCATCGCCAGCCTGCGTGACGAACAGGTGCTGAACCGGCCCTGGCGCTGCGAGCATTGCAGCGACGGTGCCTGCGAGCACAAGCTCTTCTCGGGGCTGCTGCCACGCGGGCCCTGAAAGCAAAACGCCCCATCAAGGGGCGTTTCAGGGGCAACAGGCACCCATCCGGTGCAATGTCTTTATTGCACCGTCTTGGTGCCCGGGGCCAGATGGTGCTCATCGCGCGTGAACAGCGTGGCCGCGTCCACCGCGTCGAAATGGTATTGCTGGCCGCAGAACTCACAGCCCACTTCGATCTGTCCCTGCTCGGCCAGGATGCTTTCAACCTCTTCGGTGCCCAGGCCACGGATCATCTGGCCCACGCGTTCACGGCTGCAGCTGCAGGCGAAGCGCGGCGCGGTGTCACCCTGCAGGGGCTCGAAGCGCACCACTTTTTCTTCCCAGAACAGGCGGCGCAGGATGGTGTCCACATCCAGCGTCAGCAGTTCCTCGCGCTTGAGGCTGCCGGCCAGCAGGGCGATGCGGTTGTAGTGCTCGTTCAGGCCGATCTCGTCTTCGTTGGCGGCCGAGCGCAGGCTGCCCGCCAGATTGCCCTCGCCTTCCAGCGGCAGGCGCTGGATCAGCAGGCCGGCGGCCACCTTGTCGTCGGCTGCCAGCACCAGGCAGGTGTCGAGCTGCTCGCTTTGCAGCATGTAGTGCTCCAGCACCGAGCTGAGCTTTTCGAGCTTGTGGCCGTGGTCGTCGAACAAGGGCACCACGCCCTGGTAAGGCTGCTGGCCGGGGAACTTGTCCTTGGGGTCCAGGGTGATGGCGCAACGCCCCTTGTTGTGGACATTGACCATCTCGCTCAGGCGCGCGTCTTCAGGCACCTCGCCGACCAGGGTGGCCGTCACGCGCAGACTGAGGTCGGGCTGGGCTTCGGCCACGGCCACACGCACGGGGCCGTCGCCAAACACCTGCAGCACCAGCGCACCATTGAACTTGATGTTGGACTGCATCAGCACGCTGGCCGCGGCCATCTCACCCAGCAGCTCGCGCACCGGCACCGGGTAGGCCCCGGTGGCCGAATTGGCGGCGCGCCGGGCCAGGACCTCGGTCCAGGCATCCGTCAGGCGCACGATCATGCCGCGCACCGGCAGGCCATCAAAGAGAAATTTATGAAGTTCAGACACGCAAAAAAATCCTGAAAATCGCCACCTCGAACAAGCCCGGGGGCTCAGTCGATGCGACGCAGACCCGCCTTGAAACGGCGGGCGTTGTCGATGTAATGCTTCGCACTCTGGCGAAGCCCTTCAATCTGCTCGGGGCTGAGCTGGCGAATCGCCTTGGCCGGGCTGCCGATGATCATCGAACCGTCCGGAAACTCCTTGCCCTCGGTGACCAGCGAGCCGGCCCCCACCAGGCAGTTCTTGCCGATGCGCGCCCCATTGAGCACCACCGCACCGATGCCGATCAGCGACTCGTCGCCGATGGTGCAGCCATGCAGCATGACCTGGTGGCCCACCGTCACGTTGCGCCCCACCACCAGCGGCTTGCCGTGGTCGGCATGCAGCACGCTGGCGTCCTGGATGTTCGACCCCTCACCGATGGTGATGGATTCGGTATCGCCCCGCACCACCGTGCCAAACCAGACGCTGGCGTCCGGCCCTACGCTGACCCGGCCCATCACCTGGGCGCTGTCTGCAATCCAGGCCGATTCGGCCACTTCCGGGGCCACCCCGTCGAGTTCATACACTGCCATTCATTGTCTCCAGTGGGTCCATTTGGGGCCGCTTTGTCGGCCATCAAGTGCCGGGCATGCCCAGCCGCGCAGCCTAGAATTGTAGAGATGGAGCTACGTCAACGTGCATTGGAGGTCTTGTGCCTCACCGATCCGGCCCAAAAAGTGGCTGCCACCGTGGCCTTGCACGAGCAGGCCCCTGCGCTGGTGCTGGACGTGGAGGCACGTCTGCAGCCCCCCTCAGGCGCCTCGCTGCCCGGCCACCCCGACCGCCCGCCCCTGGTCAAGCACACCGAAGTCGTCAAGCGCTCGCCCAGCACGGTGGAGGGGCGGGCCGCTCTGTTGCACTCGATTGCCCACATCGAATTCAATGCCATCAACCTGGCGCTCGATGCGGTCTGGCGCTTTGCCGGCATGCCGGCGGCCTATTACACCGACTGGCTGCGGGTGGCGCGCGAGGAGGCTTACCACTTCGAGCTGCTGCGCGCGCAATTGCAAGGCATGCCCCACAACGGGCAAGCCTGGGACTATGGCGACTTTCCGGCCCACCAGGGGCTGTGGTCCATGTGTGAACGCACCGCGGACGACATCGTGGCGCGCATGGCCCTGGTGCCCCGCACCATGGAAGCCCGGGGTCTGGATGCCACCCCGCTGATTCAGGCCAAGCTGCGGCGCATCGGCACCCCCGATGCGCTCGAGGCCGTGGCCGTGCTGGACATCATCTTGCGCGACGAGGTCGGCCATGTGGCCATTGGCAACCACTGGTACCGCTGGTTGTGTGAGCGCCAAGGCCTGGACCCGGTCGCCCTCTACCCCGAACTGACACGTCGCCACGAGGCCCCGCGCATGCGCCCGCCCTTCAACGACCAGGCCCGGCGTGCGGCAGGGTTCACGGAAATCGAGATGGAATGGTTGCAAAGCGGATAAACCGCTGAGCGGAAATCCGTTTAGAGGCCCATACGCTCCGTTCATCCCTAAAATAGCGGCCGTGAAAGGCTTCCCAACATGACTGCTGTACGTCCGAACACTGCCACCCCCGCTGGCGTGCCCCCCTCCGCGGCAAACGGACAAACCCAGGCGCCGATGATCGCCCGTCAGGCCATCGTTGATGCCTCCCACAAGGTCGTGGGCTACGAGTTGTTCGACCGCAGCCAGGCCTCCGGTGACCACACCGCGGCCACGGACGTGTCATTGGTGTTCAATGCCCTGTCGCATGTGGGCGAAGAAGACCTGTTCGGCAAGCTGTTCCTGTTCGTCAACTGCACCCACGACAGCCTGGCCGGTGGCCACCTGGACCTGGTCAACCCCGAACGCCTGGTGCTGGAGATTCCGCCGCTGGACGACGCCAGCCCCCAGAACGTGGAGCACCGGCTGCCCATCCTGGCGCAATTGCGCCAACGCGGCTTTCGCCTGGCTTTTGGTCAGTATGTGCTGGAGCCGGCCTATGCGCTGTGGCGTCCGCTGGCGACCTTCTTGAAGCTCGATCTGGCCCTGATCGCCAACAGCGACCTCAAAGAGGTGGTCAAGACGGCCCGCCGCAGCACCGATGCGGCCCTGATCGCCGAGAAGGTGGAAACCGCCGAGCAGTACGACCGCGTCTCCAGCCTGGGCGTGCAGTTGTTCCAGGGCTATTGGTTCGCCCGCCCCACCCTGGTCAAGACCCGCATGGTCTCGCCCTCGCAGGCCCACATCCTGCAGTTGCTGAAACTGGTGCGCAACCAGGCCAGCACCGATGAGATCGAGGAAGTGCTGAAGAAAGACGCTGGCCTGGCCTTCAACCTGCTGCGGCTGATCAACTCGGCCGGTTTCGGCTATGCGCGCGAAGTCACCTCGTTCCGCCAGGCCGTCATGCTGCTGGGCCTCAAGAAGCTGTTCCGCTGGGCCGCCTTGCTGCTCACCGCGACCCGCGCTGACAGCTCGCCGGCCACCATCGGCAACATGGCCGTGGTGCGCGGGCGCCTGATGGAATTGCTGGCCGAACAGGCCCTGAGCCCCGAAGACGCCGACAACGCCTTCGTGGTGGGCATTTTCTCGCTGCTCGACGTGATGCTGGGCGTGCCGCTGGAACAGGCCCTGGAAACCCTGACCCTGCCGCAGAGCGTGATGAACGTGCTGTTGCGCAAGGAAGGCCCCTACGCCCCCCTGCTGGAATTGGCAGAGGCCTGCGAGCTGGGCGACGAAGTGCGCTTCAACCAGGCCTGTCAGGCCCTCAAGCTCAGTGGCCAGCAAGCCAACTGGGCGCATTTGCAGGCCCTGGCCTGGGCCGACCAGATGGTCAATGAGGCCTGACCGCCCCCCCGCCGACACGGGCTCGACACAGATCAAAGCAGGAAGGAAACCCCATGAGTTCCAATGAGGCCACGCTGGGAGACAGCAACCTGTCTCCGCTGGACAAAATCGCCGACAGCGACGCAGGCAACCCCGCCGAAGACGAAAACGCCTCGGTGATCGCGCGTCAGGCCATCGTCGACGAACACCGTGCCGTGTATGGCTACGAGCTTTTTGACCGTTCCACCCGGGGCGCCAGCCACACTGCGGCCAGCGACGCGGCCTTGCTGTTCAATGCCTTGTCCTACGCCGGCACCGAAGCCCTGGTGGGCAAGAAGACAGTGTTCATCAACTGCACCCACGACAGCCTGGCCGGCGGCCACCTGGAGTTGATCAGCCCCGAGAAAGTGGTGCTGGAAGTGCCCCCCATGCCGACCGACGATGTGGAGCTGATCGAGCAGCGGGCCCTGATTCTGAAAGACCTGCGGGAACGCGGCTTCCGTCTCGCCTTCCCTCACATGATGCTGCGCCGGGCCTATGTCTCATGGCTGCCCCTGGCCTCGTTCATCAAGATCGAGATGAACATCCTGAAGCCCGAATTGGCCGAGCCCCTGATCAAGTTCGCCCGCGCCAACACCAAGGCCGAGATGATCGCCGAGAAGGTGGAGACGGCCGAACAGTTCGAGCGCATGGCCAAGCTGGGCGTGAAGCTGTTCCAGGGTTTCTGGTTCGCCAAGCCCTCGCTGGTGCAGGCCAAGACCATCCGCCCCTCACAGGCCACCATCATCCAGTTGATCAATCTGGTGCGCAAACAGGCCGATGCGGGCGAGATCGAAGATCTGCTCAAGAAAGACCCCACCCTGTCTTTCAACCTGCTGCGCTTCATCAACTCGGCCGGCTTCGGGCTGCAGGTCGAGGTCACCTCGTTCCGCCATGCCGTGATGATGCTGGGCATGAAGAAGCTGTTCCGCTGGGCGGCCCTGCTGCTCACCACCTCCAAGGATGGAGCGCCCCCCGCCGTGGGCACCACCGCCGTGGTGCGTGGGCGCCTGATGGAACTGCTGGCGGCCGAACTGCTGCCGGCCGAGGAGTGCGACAACGCCTTCATCGTGGGCGTGTTCTCCCTGCTCGACACCATGCTGGGCATCTCGCTGGACAAGGCGCTGCAAACGGTCTCGCTGCCGCAGAACGTGATCGATGCCCTGCTGAACAAGACCGGCGTGTTCTGGCCCTTCCTGGAGCTGACCATTGCCTGCGAATCGGGTGACGACGCGGTGTTTGCGCGCGTGGCCACCGAGCTGCACCTGTCCAACCGCCAGGTCAACTGGGCCCACCTGCAGGCCCTGGACTGGGCCGAGTCGCTCAACGACTGAGCGCCTGGCGACCCTTGCGACCACTGGCGATCACATGCAAGCGGTCGCCCCGACTCACTCCGCCTTGATGCCCGCCTGCCGGATGATGCGGGCGTTGGCCTCCGACTCCTGGGCGATCAGGCGGGCGAAATCACTGGCCTTGCCCCCTGCGGGCAGATTTTCGCTGGCCAGCAGCCGGCTGCGCACCTCGGGCTGGGCCAGCACCCGGTTCACCTCGGCATTGATGCGCTCCACCACGGCGGCCGGCGTGCGGGCCGGTGCCAGCAGCCCGAACTGCGAAGCCAGGTTGGCGGCGGGGTAGCCCAGTTCGGCCAGCGTGGGCACCTTGGGCAAGGCCTCCAGTCGGCTGGCCGCGCCCACCGCCAAGGGCTGCAGGCGCCCGCTCTTCACATGCTGCAGCACGGCGGCACTGGCGTTGGTCGACAAGACCTCGAACTGGCCGCTCAAGGCGTCCGTCATCTGCTGCCCGCCCCCTTTGTAGGGCACGTGGGTGATGTCGACCTGGGCCGCCGCACGCAGCTGCTCCAGCATGATGTGCCCCAGCGAGGCCTGTCCGGCCGTGGCCCAACGCACCTGCCCCGGCTGCTTGCGCGCCTGCGCCAGCAGGCCCGCAAAATCAGCCAGCCCCGAGCCGGGCGTGGCCAGCAGCAGCACGGGCGAGGCCATCACATTCACCACCGGCACCAGGTCATGGGCCGGGTCATAGGGCAGCTTGCCCAGGTGGGGGCTCAGGGTCAGCGGGCTGATGGCGCTGAAGCCCAGGGTGTAGCCATCGGGGGCCGACTTGGCCACCGCGTCCATGGCAATCGCCCCACTCGCGCCAGCCTTGTTCTCGATCACCACCGGTTGGCCCAGCGGCCCTTGCAGGCGCTCGGCCAGCAGGCGGGCCACCACGTCGCTCACGCCCCCGGGCGGGTAGGCCACCAGCAGGCGCACCGGGCGGCTGGGCCAGGCGGGGCTGGCCGGGCTCTGGGCCCAACTGAGAGCCGGCAGCAGGCCGGGTGCAGCGGACAGGGCCAGGAATTGACGACGTGAGGTCTGAGACATGAAAACTCCAAGGCGAGGCCACTCAGCCCCGCGGGTGGTGTTGGGCATGCAGCTGGCGCAGGCGCTCGCGGGCCACATGGGTGTAGATGGTGGTGGTCGAGATGTCGGCATGCCCCAGCAGCATCTGCACGGCACGCAGGTCGGCCCCATGGTTGAGCAGGTGGGTGGCAAACGCATGGCGCAGCGTGTGCGGCGACAGCGGAGCCCGGATGCCCGCACGCTCGGCATTCTTGCGCACGATGACCCAGAACATGGCCCGGGTCATGCCCTGCCCACGCTGGGTGACAAACAGATCGTCACTGAGCTGCCCGCCCAGGATGGCCGGGCGGGCCTCAGCCAGGTAGGTCTGCAGCCAGTCGCGGGCCACTTCGCCGAAGGGCACCAGGCGCTCCTTGCCGCCCTTGCCCTGGGCCTTGAGCACGCCCTCGGCCAGGCCCACTTCATGCAGGCGCAGGCCCACCAGTTCGGACACCCGCAGGCCGCTGGCGTAGATCAGCTCCAGCATGGCGCGGTCGCGCAGGCCCAAGGGGGTGCCGGTGTCGGGCGCGGCCAGCAAGGCCTCGACCTGGGCTTCGCTGAGGGTCTTGGGCACGCGCAGGGGCTGGCGCGCCGCCTGCAGGCGCAGGGTGGGGTCGGCGGTGATGTGGCGCTCGCGCAGGGCCCAATGGAAATAGCGGCGCAGCACGGTCAGCCGCCGGTTGGAGGTGGTGATCCGGCTTTGCTCGTGGCGTTGGGCAAAGTAGTGCTGGATGTGCGTCTCGCCAGCCCCGTCGAGCGACAGCCCCTGCTGAGCCAGGGCGCCAGCGAACAGGGTCAGATCGCGCCGGTAGGCCGCCAGCGTGTTCTGCGACAGGCCGTCTTCCAGCCACAGGGCATCGATGAAGCTGTCGATCAGGCCCTGGCTGATCGGCGTGGGCGCGGGCGTGGGCTGGGGCGGCGTGGGCATGGATGAAGGCAGACGGAGCCTGAACTATGCCACGCCATCAGTACAAAAAAGGCCGGGCGCTGCAATGAGCGACCGGCCTTTGGCGAAGGTTTCCAGGCCACAAAGGGCCTGCGCTTCAATCCAGGGTCAGCTTCTGCTGTTGCACCACGCGCTTGTAGACCTCGTACTCCGACTTGATCTGTTCGGTGAACTGCTCGGGGGTGTTGCCCACGATGATCGAGCCGGTGTCTTCGATGCGCTTGCGCACCGCCGGGTCTTCCAGGGCCTTGCGCACACCGGCGTTGATCTTGTCCACCACCTCTTTGGGCAGGCCCTTGGGGCCGTAGATGCCGTAGTAGGCCATGCGGTTCACCGGCTCCAGCCCGACCTCCTTGAAGGTGGGCACATTGGGCAGGGCGGCCAGGCGCGTGGGGGCGGCCACCACGATGGGGATCAGCCGGTTCTCACGCACAAAGGGCATGGCCGAGGGCATGTTGTCGAAGATCATCGGCACCTGACCGGCCACCGTGTCGTTCAAGGCCGGGCCCGCGCCACGGTAGGGAATGTGGGTGACGAACACGCCGGCCAGGTTCTTGTAGAGCTCCATCTGCAGGTGGCCGATGCCCCCGGTGCCCGAGGACGAGTACGAGTACTTGCCGGGCGACTTCTTCACCTCGGCCAGAAAGCTCTTGTAGTCCTTGCCCGGGAAGTTCGGGTGCACCGCAATCACGTTGGGCGTGGCGGCCACGTTGACGATGGGCGTGAAGTCGGTCAGCGGGTTGTAGGGGATCTTGGGGTTGATGGCCGGGTTGGCGGCGGTGGTCGACACCGTGGCCACGCCCAGGTTGTAGCCGTCGGGCACGGCACGGGCCGTCTCGGTGGCCCCCACCACGCCGCCGCCGCCCGCCTTGTTGATCACCACCACGGGCTGCCCCAGCACCTTGCCCAGCGGGTCGGCGATGGTGCGGGCGATGATGTCGGTCGTGCCCCCCGGCGCAAATGGAACGACCAACTGAATGGCCTTGGTCGGGTAAGACTGCGCCCACACGGCACCAGTCAATGTGCTCAGAGCCAGTGCAGCAATCCAGGTACGGCGGTGCATTTGAATTCTCCTAGTCAACCTTAAACGGATCCGAGATCGTAACGGCTAGCCCGAACCGTCCCCCTGTGGAAAGCAGCTAGTGACAAACCCTGAGGGCAGGCGCGACTGGTATTCTCGACCGGTGAACTACGCCCAACTGCTCTTCCCCGATTTTTCGCTGATTCTTTGCGGCTTTCTGTTGTGCCGATACACCGCACTGAACCGCACCGTGTGGCAGCAGGTGGAAAGCCTGGTGTATTTCTTTCTGTTCCCGGTGCTGCTGTTTCACTCCATCGTGAAGAGCCCTTTGAACCTGGGCGAGGCCTCCTCGCTGCTCATGGCGGGCGTGCTGACGGGCCTGTCTGGCATTGCACTGTCCTATGCCCTGCCGCACCTGCCGGTCATCGGGCGCCACATGCGCGGGCGGGAGCACCCGGCCAGCGTGCAGGTGGCTTTCCGCTTCAACTCCTTTGTGGCGCTGGCCATCGCGGACCGGCTGGCCGGCCCCCAGGGCATGCTGCTGATCGCGGTGCTGATCGGGGTGTGCGTGCCGATCTTCAACGTGGCAGCGGTCTGGCCCATGGCCCGCCACGCCAAGCGCGGTTTTCTGGGCGAGGTGTTGCGCAACCCCCTGGTGCTGGCGACGGCCAGCGGGCTCATCGCCAACCTGGCCGGTTTCACCATGCCCGTCTGGCTGGACCCCACGGTCAGCCGCATCGGGGCCGCCTCGCTGGCACTGGGGCTGATGTCGGCAGGCGCGGGCATGGAGATCGGCCAACTGGCCAAGGCGCGCACCCTGGCGGTGGCCGTGCTGGCCATCCGCCACCTGATCTCGCCGTTGCTGGCCTGGGCCCTGGCCCGTGCCTTCGGGCTGGACACGGTTCAGACCACCGTGTTGCTGGCGTTCTCAGCCCTGCCCACGGCTTCGACCTGCTATGTGCTGGCCGCGCGCATGGGTTACAACGGCCCCTATGTGGCCGGCCTGGTCACGCTGTCGACCTTGCTGGGCATCGTCAGTCTGCCCTTTGCCCTGGGGGTGTTGCGCTGAGCGCCCAGTGCAGGTGTTCCGCGAGCACCTGATCGGCCCCCTCCAGATGGGCCGCCAGCGCCTGCATCAGCACCGCGGCCTCCGCCCCCCCCAAGCCGCCATGCAAGGCGTTGCCAGCCGCAACCGCCAGGTTGCGCACCCAGCGCCAATGGCCGATGCGCCGGATCGGGCTGCCCTCGGTGCGGCGCAGAAACTCGCTCTCGGACCAGCCCAGCAAGTGCGCCAGCGTTTGACCTGACAGGCCGGCGCGCTCGTCAAAATCCGCCAGCGGCGAGCGCTGGGCAAACTTGTTCCAGGGGCACACCAGTTGGCAGTCGTCGCAACCGTAGATGCGGTTGCCCATCAAGGGGCGCAGGGCCGGCTCGATCGCGCCGTCGTGCTCGATGGTGAGGTAGGAGATGCAACGCCGCGCATCCACCCGCTGCGCCGCCACGATGGCCTGGGTGGGGCAGGCCTGCACGCAGGCACTGCACTGGCCGCAGTGCGCGGTGACCGGATCGGTCGGTGGCAAGGGGATGTCCAGGTAGATCTCGCCCAGAAAGAACATCGAGCCACCCTCGCGGTTCAGCACCAGGCTGTGCTTGCCGCGCCAGCCCTGGCCACTGCGAGCAGCCAGCTCGGCCTCCAGCACCGGGGCCGAATCGGTGAACACCCGGTGGCCCAGGGGCCCGATCTCGGCAGCCAGGCGTTCGGCCAGCTTTTGCAGGCGGCTGCGCAGCACCTTGTGGTAGTCGCGCCCCCGGGCGTACAGCGACACCACGGCCTCGCCGGGGCGCTGCAATCGGGCCAGTTCGCGCTCGGTCCAGTCAGGCGGGGTGCTGGCGGGCAGATAATCCATGCGCGCGGTCAGCACGCTGACCGTGCCCGGCACCAGTTCGGCCGGCCGGGCCCGCTTGAGCCCATGCGCAGCCATGTAATTCATGCTGCCGTGGAACCCGGCGGCCAGCCAGGCCTCCAAGCCTGGCTCGGCACTCGCCAGGTCGATGCCAGCCACGCCGATTTGAGAAAATCCCAGCTCCCGGGCCCAGCCCTGGATGTGGGAAACAAGTTGATGGCCGTTGATTTGCACCCCGGAATTGTAGGAACCCCGTTGCCCATGTCGCCCCACCCGTCTTCTGCCACGCTGATCTGGAGCCACGAAACCGATACCCAGGCCTTTGCCCGCCGCCTGGCGGCGCTGCCCGGCGTGCGCCAGGCCTTCATCGAACTGCAAGGCGATCTGGGCGCCGGCAAGACCACTTTTGTGCGCCACCTGCTGCGCGAGCTGGGGGTGCAGGGCCGCATCAAAAGCCCGACCTACGCCGTGGTCGAACCCCATGAGGCCCGCCCGGGCCCGGACGGCGAACCGGTGCTGCGCATCTGGCACTTTGACTTCTACCGATTCAACGACCCGCGCGAGTGGGAGGAAGCCGGCTTTCGCGACCTGTTCGCCAGCCCCGGCCTGAAGCTGGCCGAATGGCCCGACAAGGCCCGGGGCATGCTGCCCACGCCCGACCTGGTGCTGCAGTTGCAGGTGTTGGGCCAGGACGGGGCGGGTGATCCCCCCCCGGACGACGAGAACGAAGACGCTGCCGAAGCCCCCCCTGCCCCCCGCCAGGTGGTGCTGACGGCCGCCACCCCGCTGGGCCAGAGCTTGCTGGAGGCCCTGCGCGCATGAGCCACCGCCCAGATCTGAACACCTCCTCTGAAGCCCCTCGGGTGCCCGCCCTGCTGCGCCGGCGCCAGGCCTTGCAGGCCGGTGGCGTGGTGCTGCTGATGGGGCTGACCGAATTGGCCTGGGGCGCCAGCATCGTGGCCGTGCGGGTGTGGCCCGCACCCGACTACACCCGGGTGACCATCGAATCGGACGGGGCCCTAGCCGCGCGCCAGACCTTTGTGGCCAACCCGCCGCGCCTGGCCGTGGACATTGACGGCATCGAGATGAACCCGGCCCTGCGGGAACTGGTGGCCAAGGTCAAAGCCGACGACCCCTTCATCAGCGGCATCCGCGTGGGGCAGTACGCCCCGGGCGTGGTGCGGCTGGTGATCGACCTCAAGCAGCCCGCCCTGCCCCAGGTCTTCACCCTGCCCCCCGTGGCGGCCTACCAGCACCGCCTGGTCTTTGACCTGTACCCCACCGTGGCGGCCGACCCCCTGGAGGCCCTGATCGCCGAGCGCCTGCAGGACAGCCGACAATCCCCCACCCCACCGGCCCCAGCCAACGCCGGGAGCCCCGCCAGCACCGGCATGGCCGGCAAACCCGCGGCCCTGCCTGACCCCTTGGGTGAGTTGATTGCCCAGCGCAACCCCGCCACGGCATCCACCCCAGGCCGCCCAGAGCTCAAACCCAGCCCCAACCTGAGCAGCCCGGGCACAGCCCACAACACAGCACAGGCCCCCGTCAACGTGAGCCCGCCCGCCCCCCCGGTACGCCCCAGCAAACCTGCGGCAGCCGAAAGTGCCGAGGCCCAGGCCACCGACCGCCTGATCATCATCGCGCTGGACCCGGGCCACGGCGGCGAAGACCCGGGCGCCACCGGCCCTTCGGGCACCCGCGAAAAAGACGTGGTGCTGAGCATTGCCCACCTGCTGCGCGAACGCATCAACGCCACCACGGTGAAGGGCAACCCGATGCGCGCCTTCATGACCCGCGACGCAGACTTCTTTGTGCCCCTGCATGTGCGGGTGGACAAGGCCCGGCGCGTGCAGGCCGATCTGTTCGTGAGCATCCACGCCGACGCCTTCATCACCCCGGCGGCCCGCGGCGCCAGCGTGTTCGCGCTGAGCCAGAGCGGTGCCTCCAGCGCGGCAGCCCGCTGGATGGCCGACAAGGAAAACCGGGCCGATCAGGTAGGTGGCCTGAACGTGAAGGTGCAGGACGCCACCGTGCAGCGCGCCCTGCTCGACATGAGCACCACGGCCCAGATCAATGACAGCCTGAAGCTGGGCACCGCCTTGCTCGGTGAGATCAGCGCCGTCGGGCGCCTGCACAAGCCCAAGGTCGAGCAGGCCGGCTTTGCCGTGCTCAAGGCCCCCGACATCCCCAGCGTGCTGGTCGAGACCGCCTTCATCAGCAACCCCGAAGAAGAAGCCCGCCTGCGCAGCCCGGAGTACCAGAACCAGCTGGCGGATGCGGTGATGCGTGGCATCGAGCGCTATTTCTCGCGCAACCCGCCGCTGGCACGCAACCGCAGCGCCTGAGGCCCGCGCCCTGGGGCACGGGTGGTCCGCAGACAAGCCGCTGATTTGGCCTTTGCGACCGAAAAGCCCCAGACTTGAAACATTTGGATGTACTTGAAACCCGGGTCACACATTCCTGCCGAGTTTCAAACAGATTGCGCTGGCTTGGGTTTGTAAAGTCCTGAACAGAGTCTTGGCGGATCCACCGCCCTGCCGACCCGTTCAAAGGAATCCCATGAAAAACCACTCCACCCTGACCGGTGCCAGCCCGGCCCTCTCCGCCCCCCGCAAGCTGACCCTGCTCGCCGTGCTGGCCCTGAGCCTGTCGCTGGGCGCCTGCGCCTCCCGCCCCACCCACCAGCAAGTGGGCACGGTGGCCGGCGCGGTGGTGGGCGGCGCCACCGGCAGTGTGCTGTTCGGCAGCACCCTGGGCACGGTGGCCGGCGCCGCAGCGGGCGCCCTGGCCGGCAACGAGCTCAGCAAGGGCCGGCGCTGAGGCTGGCGGACGCTGCCGGCAGGCAGCGTCTTGCGAAGCAAGTTCAGGCCTGGGCCGTCCCGCCGGAGCGGCGGCCCTTCCAGGCCCCCCACAGGGCCAGCAGGCCCGGCAGCAGGATCATGGCCCAGATGATCTTCTCGAAATGCTGCTTCACCCAGGGCAGGTTGCCGAACAGGTAGCCCAGGGCACACACCCCCACCACCCAGATCACCGCACCCGCCACGTTGTACGCCGTGAAGCGGCGCCGCGTCATGGCCGCCACACCTGCCACAAAGGGGGCGAAGGTGCGGATGAAGGGCATGAAGCGAGCCAGGATCACCGTGATGCCGCCGAAGCGCTCATAAAAGGCGTGGGCCTGGTTGAAGGCTTCGCGGTTGAAGAAGCGCGAGTTCTCCCACTGGAACACCCGGGGGCCGAAATACCGGCCGATCTGGTAATTGCACTGGTCGCCCAGGATGGCGGCCACCACCAGCACCGCGCCGGCCAGCGGCAGGTTCAGCAAACCCGCCCCGCCCATGGCGCCGACGATGAAAAGCAGGGAGTCGCCCGGCAGAAAGGGCATGACCACCAGGCCGGTTTCGACAAACACGATGGCAAACAGCAGCGCATACACCCACAGTCCGTAGTTCTGCACGAAGAATTCGAGGTGTTTGTCGACGTGGACAATGAAGTCGATCAATGAAGCAATGATTTCCATGGGCATCCTTTGGCGCCCGATTATGAAGGCGCAAACCGCCAACTCCGTGACAAGCCCCGCTGAGCACCCATGGCCTGCCGGGCCTCTAGAATCCCGGGGTGAACACCGAGCACCTCCCCCCCTCCCAGCGCCGCCCGATCCGCGAGCTGCCCGATGAACTGATCAGCCAGATCGCCGCGGGTGAAGTGGTCGAACGCCCCGCCTCGGTGGTGCGCGAACTGGTGGACAACGCGCTGGACGCGGGCGCCAGCCAGATCACGGTGCGCCTGCTGGGCGGCGGCGTGCGGCTGATCTCGGTCGAAGACAACGGCATCGGCATCCCGCCCGAAGAGCTGCCGGTGGCCCTGAAGCGCCACGCCACCAGCAAGATCAGCAACCTGCACGACCTGGAATCGGTGGGCACCATGGGGTTTCGCGGCGAGGCCCTGGCCGCCATTGCCTCGGTGTCCGAGATGGCCGTGCTGTCGCGCACCGAGGGCCAGCCCAATGCCTTCATGCTGGACGCCCGCACCGGCGAGCTGAAGCCGGCGGCCCGCGCCACCGGCACCACGGTGGAGGTGAAAGAGCTGTTCTTCTCGACCCCGGCACGGCGCAAATTTCTGAAGACCGACGCCACCGAACTGGCCCACTGCGTGGAATCGGTGCGCCGCCACGCGCTGGCCCGCCCCGAAGTGGGCTTTGCCATCTGGCACGAAGGCAAGCTGGTGGAGCAGTGGCGCGCCTGCCAGGGCCCCGAGGCGCACGACCGGCGCCTGGCCGATGTGCTGGGCGAAGAGTTCCTGACCCAATCGGTGGCGGTGTATTTCAATGTCGGCCCGATCCGGGTGACGGGCCGGGCCGGGGTGCCGGACGCCTCGCGCTCGCGCGCCGATCACCAGTTCTGCTATGTGAACGGACGTTACGTCCGCGACAAAGTTCTGACCCACGCGGCCCGCAGTGCCTACGAAGATGTGCTGCACGGCCAGCGCCAGCCCGTGTATGCGCTGTCGCTGGAGATCGACCCCACCCGGGTCGACGTGAACGTGCACCCGACCAAGATCGAGGTGCGCTTCCGTGAGAGCCGTGAGGTGCACCAGGCGGTGCGCCACGCGGTTGAGAACGCCCTGGCGGCCCCGCGCGCCGCGATGGCCGCCGCGGCCGCTGCGGCCGCCCAGCCGGCTGAGCTGCCTGGCCTGCAGCCAGGCCTCCAAACAGGGGCCGATCCGGCTCCAGGCCAGGCCGGCACGCCCTTCAATGCGCACTGGACCCAGGCCGGCATGGGCTTTCGCCCCGACCCGGTGGGCCACCGCGTGAACGACCTGGCCGCGCTGTGGCAACCCGGTGCCGCCCCGACCAACGGCACCACCCCCCCCTTGTGGGCGGAGTCGGATGGGCGCCAGCCGCCCGCGCAGGCCCTGGGGGTGGGCAACAGCTTCGCCCCGGCGCCGAGCGCCCCCTCGACCTTCAACCAGGCCAGCCTGGCCGCGCAGCCCGTGCCCACGGCCTTGCCCGACACGGCCGACGACTGGCCGCTGGGGCGGGCGATCGCCCAGCTGCAAGGGGTGTACATCCTGGCAGAGAACGCCCACGGCCTGGTGATCGTCGACATGCATGCGGCCCACGAGCGCATCGTGTACGAGCGCCTCAAGACCCAGATCGACGTGGCCCCGCTGGCCAGCCAGCCCTTGCTGATCCCGGCCACCTTTGCCGCCACGCCGCAGGAGGTGGCCACGGCCGAGGAATGCGCCGAGACCCTGGCCACGCTGGGCCTGGAGATCGTGCCCTTCTCGCCCAAGACGCTGGCCGTGCGGGCCGTGCCCAGCACGCTGGCCCAGGGCGATGCGGTGGAGCTGGCGCGCAGCGTGCTGGCCGAACTGAGCCAGCACGACGCCAGCACCGTGGTGCAGCGGGCCCGCAACGAACTGCTGGCGACCATGGCCTGCCACGGCGCCGTGCGCGCCAACCGCCGCCTGACCTTGGACGAGATGAACGGGCTGTTGCGCCAGATGGAAGAGACCGAACGATCCGACCAGTGCAACCACGGGCGCCCCACCTGGCGGCAACTGCCCATGCGCGAGCTGGACGCGCTGTTCCTGCGCGGCCGCTGAGCCCGGCCAGCCGTTCCATGCCGCAGAAATGAGGCCGGGGCGCGGGCTACATTTGGTGACGAACGCCGGGCGACCTGCCCGCAAGATCATCCCCCCTGCCGGTTTGTGTGGCAGGCGAAGGGACCCTTGAATGAAGCACCACGATGCCGCGAGCTTTCTGCAACGGCTGAGCCGCCACAACCCCCACCAACCCGAGTACCTGCAGGCCGTCACCGAGGTGATGGAATGCCTGTGGCCTTTTCTGCAGCAGCACCCGCGCTATGCGGAGCAGGCCCTGCTGGAGCGCCTGGTCGAGCCCGAACGCACGCTGATGTTCAGAGTCTGCTGGGTGGACGACCAGGGCCAGGTGCAGGTCAACCGCGGCTACCGCATCCAGCACAGCATGGCCCTGGGGCCGTACAAGGGCGGGCTGCGCTTTCACCCCTCGGTGAACCTGTCGGTGCTGAAGTTCCTGGCCTTTGAGCAGACCTTCAAGAACGCCCTCACCACCCTGCCCATGGGGGGCGGCAAGGGCGGCTCCGACTTCGACCCCAAGGGGCGCAGCCCCGGTGAGGTGATGCGCTTTTGCCAGGCCTTTGTCAGCGAGCTGTACCGCCACATCGGCGCCGATACCGATGTGCCCGCCGGCGATATCGGCGTGGGCGGGCGCGAGGTGGGCTTCATGGCCGGCATGGTGAAAAAGCTGAGCAACCGCGCCGACTGCGTGTTCACCGGCAAGGGCCTGAGCTTTGGCGGCTCGCTGATGCGCCCCGAGGCCACCGGCTATGGCACGGTGTATTTCGCCGAGGAGATGCTCAACACCCGGGGGCGCTCGTTCGAGGGCCTGCGGGTCAGCGTGTCGGGCTCGGGCAATGTGGCGCAGTACGCGATCGAGAAAGCCATGGCGCTGGGTGCCACGGTGCTGACCGCCTCGGACTCGGGTGGCACGGTGATCGACGAGCAGGGCTTCACCCCCGAGAAGCTGGCCCTGCTCATGGAGATCAAGAACCACCACCGCGGCCGCGTGAGCGACTACGCCGAGCGCATCGGGGCCCGCTTCGAGCCCGACGCCAGGCCCTGGAAGGTGCCGGTGGAGGTGGCCCTGCCCTGCGCCACCCAAAACGAGCTGGACGCCCTGGACGCCGCGGCCCTGATCGCCAACGGGGTGCTGTGCGTGGCCGAAGGCGCCAACATGCCCAGCACCATCGAGGCGGCCAAGGCCTTCGAGGCTACCGGCGTGCTGTACGCCCCGGGCAAGGCCAGCAACGCGGGCGGCGTGGCCACTTCGGGCCTGGAGATGAGCCAGAACGCGGCCCGCCTGAGCTGGCCGCGCGAGGAGGTGGACCTGCGCCTGCGCCAGATCATGAGCGGCATCCACCGCGCCTGCGTGGAGCACGGGCGATATGCCGGCGGCCGCGTCAGCTACCTGACCGGGGCCAATGTGGCGGGCTTTGTGAAGGTGGCCGATGCGATGCTGGCCCAGGGCGTGGTCTGAGCACGCGCCCTGCTCGGGTCAGGCCGGCAGCAGGTGGCGCTTGTCGGCCACCTGGGCCCAGTGCGCGTGCTCGGGCAGCGGGGTGTCGCGCAGGCGGATCGGATTCCAGCCCTCGGCCTTGGCCAGGCGGGCATTGAGGGCCACATAGGGGGCCTGCTCGGGCGTGACCTCGGCGGCATTCACGATGGCCTGCACCGGGCACTGGGGCACACACACCGAGCAGTCGATGCAGCCGTCCGGGTCGATCACCAGAAAATTGGGCCCGGCCACAAAGCAGTCCATCGGGCACACCTCGACGCAGTCGGTGTAACGGCACTGGATACAGGGTTCGGTGACTACGAACGGCATGGGGCCTCCGCATCACAGGCGCCAGGCACCCTGGAAAAATCAGCGTCAGACAAAACAATGGCCCCGCACCCAGGTGCAGGGCCAACAGAAAATCGGGGCGCCACGGCGCTGCCTTTCACGAGTCACGAAAAGCCGCCGCAAAGCCTGCGGCAACGCGCCGATTGTCAGCGAAAGCGGGCCTGTGCCGTGCCACCGCGGCCCATGCCCGGGCTCAACGCACGGCTTTGGCCAGCGCCGCCCAGGCCTTGAGCGTGGTCGGGTGGGTGAAGGCCGCGCCCGCCACCGGGTGGGACGAGAGCTTGACCACCACCATCTCGGCGGCGGGGTTGATGTGGATGAACTGCCCATGCACGCCCGCAGCCTCGTAGGCGCCATCGGCGTTGTGCAGCACCCACCACTGGTTGCGGTAGCTGTAGCCCGGGCGGGCCGCCTGCAGGCCCTGGAACTTGAACTTCTCGCGGTCGCCGCCCCGGGCCGTGTCCTCGATGACGGCCTTGTCCAGAATCTTCTGCCCATTGAAGGTACCGCCCAGGCGCAGCATCTCGCCCACACGGGCCAGGTCGCGGGCGGTGGCGTTCAGGCCGGCACTCTGCAAAGGCGTGCCGACGCTGTCGACCATCACATAGGCGTCTTCTTCCATGCCCAATTTTTGCCAGATGCGCTGGCTCATCAATTCAGCCCAGTGCTGGCCCGCGACGCGCGACACGATCCAGCCCAGCACTTCGGAATGAACGGAACGGTACACAAAGCCTTCGCCATGCTCGCCCTCTTTCTTGAGGGTGGTGAGAAAGTCGTACACCGTGGTGGGGCCCTGGTAGGCTGCCGGACGGGGAAGCAAACCGCTGGCATAGCCAAAACCGAAGATTTCGGTATTGGGGTCGTTGTAGACCTCTCGGAAGCGCACTGCGCCTGTCATGTCCATGACCTGGCGCACCGTCATGTCGCCCCAGGCCGAGCCGGCCAACTCGGGCACATAAGTGGTCACCAAGGCGGCCGGGTCGATCTTGCCTTCCTGGGCGAGTTGAGCGGCCAGCAGCCCGGTGAACGATTTGGTGACCGAAAACAGCAGGTGCGGGGAATGCGGCGTCATCTGGTTGTCGTAGCGCTCGTAGACCACCCGCCCCTTGTGCAGCACTACCAGCGCATCGGTGTAGGTGCTGCGTGCCCATTCATCGATGGTGAGGGCTTGCCCCTTGGCATCTTCGAAGCTCAGTTGCCCCAGGGGACGCGGGTCGGCCGGCAGACTGGAGGCCAGCCCCGATCCACGCCAGATGTTGTGCGTGGGCTGAAGCTCGCGCAGGTGTTGCACCACCCAACGCAATTGGGGGTATTGCGACGTGTTGGCCAAGGTGATGCGCTGAGCGGGCTCGGGCGGAAAAGTGCTCATGAAACCGAGCCGGTCCAGGTTCACACTGTCGGGCGGCGGCAGTTGCGGCGCCTGGGCGACCGCCAGCAAAGGAACACAAAGCGCCATCATCGCCCCCATTCGGGCAGCGCGCATCCAATGGAAAAAATGACATTCGGTCATGAAAAGCCTCCAGACGTACCGATCCAGGGATCGCAGAATTCACAGGGTCAACGAACAACGTTAGCAAATCCTCCCGGTGCCCTAACGCGGTGCCGCGGGTATGTCCTGTCAGGGATACACCTGCCCGATTCCGTCACCCAGGCGACTGACCGGAGCGCCCTCATCCTGACAGGGCCCAGGACGCTTTCTGATACCCTCGACTGGATGTCTGCCACCCGTCCTGCCGCCTCGTCGGCCCTCTCTCAGACCACCCCCATGAGCCCCGGGCTGGTGGTGCTGATCCTGTCGCTGTTGCTGGGTCTGCAACCGGTGACCACCGACCTCTACCTGCCCGCCCTGCCGGCCATGAAGGAGGGCTTTGGCGCCACCATGACCCAAGCCCAGCTGACGCTGTCGGCGCTGTTGCTGGCCTTTGGCTGCTCGCAACTGGCCTGGGGCCCGCTGTCGGACCGGATCGGTCGCCGCCCGGTGCTGCTGATCGGCATGGTGGCCTACACCGTGTCGGCCCTGGGCTGCGCCCTGGCCACCTCGATGGAGGCGCTGATCCTGGGCCGCATGGTGCAAGGTGCGGCCATGGGCG
Source organism: Curvibacter gracilis ATCC BAA-807 (assembly GCF_000518645.1). GTDB lineage: Bacteria > Pseudomonadota > Gammaproteobacteria > Burkholderiales > Burkholderiaceae_C > Curvibacter > Curvibacter gracilis. Next base: position 77,950 of record NZ_JADZ01000028.1, read on the forward strand.
CGGGTGTGATGTGCGCCCGGGCCATCGTGCGCGACCTGTACAAGCCGATAGAGGGCGCGCGGGTCATGTCCAAGGGCCTGTCGGGGCTGGGGGTGATCGCCTGCCTCAGCGCCCCTCTGGGGGGCCTGCTGTCGGACTGGATGGGCTGGCGGGCCGCCATGCTGGCCCTGGCCGTGTTCGGTGCCGCCACCCTGGGGCTGCTGGGCTGGCGCTTCAGCGAAAGCCTGGCCCAGCGCAACCCGCAGGCCACCCAGCCCGGCGTGGTGCTGCGCACCTGGGGGCAGATCCTGCGCCACCCGACCTTCATCACCTTCTCGGTGCTGACCGCCGCCTCGTATGGCGGCCTGTTCACTTTTCTGGCCTCGTCGTCCTTTGTCTTCATCAAGGTGCTGGGGCTGAGCAAGACGGCCTATGGCCTGCTGATGTGCTCGATGTCGTTTGCCTATTTTCTGGGCACCTTCATGTGCCGCTGGATGTTGCCGCGCCTGGGCCTGCGGCGCAGCGTGGCGGTGGCCGGCGGCATGACCCTGCTGGGCGGCACGCTGATGGGCACCCTGGCCCTGGCCGGCGTGCACCAGGGCTGGGCCATCATGCTGCCCTACTACATCTTCATGCTGGCCCACGGGGTGCACCAGCCTTGCGGTCAAAGCGGTGCCGTGGGCCCCTTCCCCCAGGCCGCCGGGGCCGCTTCGGCGCTGAACGGCTTTGGCATGATGTTGGTGGCCTTTGGCATCGGGGCCTGGCTGGGGCAGCACATGGACGGCACGATCTACCCCCTGACCCTGGGCATCTGGTTCTGGAGCGCCTGCATCGCCCTGACCGCCTGGACCCTGGTGCCCAAATATGGCGAACCAGCCGCCACCTGAGACCCCCTGCATGACGACTTCGACCCTTCCCTGCCTGGCCCTGGCGGGCCCGACCGCCTCCGGCAAGACAGCCGCCGCCCTGGCCCTGGCCGCGCACCTGGCCCCCCAGCGCCGCATGGAGATCATCAGCGTGGATTCGGCGCTGGTGTACCGCGGCATGGACATTGGCACAGCCAAGCCCAGCGCGGCCGAACTGGCCCAGGTGCCGCACCACCTGATCGACATCCGTGACCCCTTGCAGGCCTACAGTGCCGCCGAGTTTGCCCACGACGCCAGTGAGCTGGTGCAGGCCATCCGCGCCCGCGGGGCCTTGCCGGTGCTGGTCGGGGGCACGATGCTGTACTTCAAGGCTTTGATGGACGGCCTGGACCCGATGCCGCCCGCCAACCCCGAGGTGCGTGCCGCGCTGGAGGCCGAGGCCGCTGAGCGTGGCTGGCCCGCCCTGCACGCCGACCTGGCGCGTGTGGACCCCGCCACGGCACGGCGGCTGGCGCCCAACGATGCCCAACGCATCCAGCGGGCGCTGGAGGTGTACCGGGTGTCGGGCCAGACGCTGTCGAGCTTTCATGCCGTGCAGCGTGGCGACACGGAGCGGGGTCTGCCCATCGAATTGATCGCGCTGGAACCCCAAGACCGCCAATGGCTGCACCGCCGCATCGAGCAACGCTTTGACGCCATGCTGCAGCAAGGCTTCATCGACGAGGTGTGCCGCCTGCGCGCGCGCGGCGATCTGCACCCGGACCTGCCCTCGATGCGCTGCGTGGGCTACCGCCAGGCCTGGGAGGCCTTGTCCGGCCACGAACCCATGAGCGAGCTGCGCGATCGGGGCATTTTTGCCACGCGCCAACTGGCCAAGCGGCAGCTGACCTGGCTGCGCAGCATGCGGCAACGCCACTCGGTGGCCTGCGACGCGCCGGACGCCCTGCCCCAGGTGCTGGCCCTGGCCGAAGCGCTGCTGCGCCAGAGCGGGCAACTGGGCTGAGAACGCGCACCATGAGCCCCACACGCCCCGCCAGCCCCGCCGCCACCCCGCCCGCCATCTCGGTCCAGGGCCTGGGCAAACACTATGCCGGTGCCCCGGTGTTCGAGCACGTGAGCCTGACCGTCCACCCCGGGGAGTTCGTCGCCATCATCGGCGAATCGGGCGTGGGCAAGTCGACCTTGCTGAACTGCCTGGCCGCGCTGGACCACTGGGACGAAGGCCGCATCGACGTACAGGGCACCGACCTGGCCAGCCTTGACGAGACGGCGCGCGCGCTGTGGCGGCGCCAACAGGTGGGCTTTGTGTTCCAGGCCTTTCATGTGCTGCCCCATCTGGATGTGCGGCAGAACGTAGCCCTGCCCTTGATGCTGCTGGGCCAGAGCGGCCCGGCCGCCCAGGAGCGGGTCTCGGCGATGCTGGCAGCCGTGGGCCTGGCCGGCCTGGGCGAGCGCCTGCCCCAGCAGCTCAGCGGAGGGCAATTGCAGCGCGTGGCCATTGCCCGCGCCCTGGTGCACCGGCCCGGTCTGCTGCTGGCCGATGAACCCACGGGCAACCTGGACCCGCAGACGGCCAGCCAGGTGATGGCGCTGCTGTTGCAGCAGACACGCGAGCATGGCGCGGCCCTGGTGCTGGTCACACACTCCGAAGCCGCGGCAGCCCAGGCCGACCGGGTGCTGCGGCTGACGGCACAGGGCATCGCCACCTGACCCGGCCCCTGGCCAGGGCAGGCTCAGCCCCGTGCCGCATCACTCGATCTTGAGCCGCTGGGCGCTGCTGGCCTGGCGCTTGGGCAAAGTCAGCGTGAGCACCCCATCTTCGTAGCGGGCGCGGGCCTGGCTCACGTCCACCTCGGAGGGCAACTGGAGGCTGCGCGCCACCTGGCCAAAGTACCGCTCGCTGCGCAACACCTTGCCGTCGCGCGTGGCCTGATCCTGTTGCCGCACCTCGGCACTGAGGCTCAGCACCTGGCCTTCGAGGGTGACGTGCAGGTCTTCCTTGGCCACGCCCGGGACCTCGGCATGCACGGTGTAGGCGCCATCGCTCTCGGTCACATCGACCTTGATCTGGGCCGGGCTGGGGAGCTTGTCGCCATGCAGGGGGCGGATGTAGAAACCGGGCGCGGTGTCGCGGAAGAACTCATCCAGCAACAGACCACCCCGTGGAATCAGAGAACTCATGTTGGCACTCCTTCTGGTTGATGACTGTGGCGGGCCCGTGTGGGGCCTCCAAATCAAAAATAGGGTTGACCGCCTGCCACATCAAGGGGGGATGCGGGGCTGAAACCGGGGTCTGACATCGCTGTTTGATCTGTCGCAAAAAGCCTGGGGACCGGGGCCGCCAAAGGGTCTTGTCAGAGCTGTGCACAATGGCGGCACATGCGATTGCCACCCCGCCACCGATCGCCCGTCTGGGCCCTGCTCTGCACCTTTTCCTGGCAGGAATTGCGCCGCCATCCCTGGCGATCCCTGGCGGCCATCATGGCCGTGCTGCTGGGCGTGGCGCTGGCTTTTTCGGTGCACCTGATCAATGCCTCGGCGCTGGACGAGTTCTCGCAAGCGGTGCGTTCGGTCAACGGGCGGGCGGATCTGGAACTGCGCGCAGTGCGGGGGGGCTTCGATGAAGCCCTGTACCCGCGCGTGGTGCAGCAGGGCGGCACGGCCGAGGCCTCGCCGGTGCTGGAACTCAACACCTTGCTGCTCACCGCACAGGCCCCGGCCGGGGTGCCCTTGCGCCTGCTGGGCGTGGACGCGCTGCGGCTGGCGGGTGTGGCGCCCGACCTGATCCCACGGCCCCATGCCGAGGCCGACCGACTGGACATGTTGCGGCCGGGACGCGTGTTCCTCAATGCCGCAGCGCAGGCCCTGGCGCCTGAGGCGACGCAGGTGCAGGTCCAGACCGAGGCCGGACCGGTGTCTTTGCAGGTGGCCGGCACGCTGGCCGTGACAGGCCCGGCCACCGCCGTGATGGACATTGCCGCCGCCCAGGACCTGTTTGACCGGGTGGGCCAGTTGAGCCGCATCGACGTGCGGCTGCAGGCTGGCGTGGACCACGCCAGCTACCTGGCGGCGTTGAAGCTGCCGGCCGATGTGCTGGCCCATGAGCCAGCCGATGCGGGCCAGCAGATCGACCAGTTGTCGCGGGCCTACCGGGTCAACCTGACGGTGTTGGCCCTGGTGGCCTTGTTCACGGGCGCTTTTCTGGTGTTCTCGGTGCTGTCCTTGAGCGTGGCGCGGCGGACACGGCAGTTCGCGCTGCTGGGCGTGCTGGGGCTGCCACCCCGGGAGCGGGCCCGGCTGGTGCTGTATGAGTCACTGCTGCTGGGCGGGCTGGGCAGCGTGCTCGGGCTGGTGGCCGGCACGGCCCTGGCGGCCCTGGCCCTGCGCTGGCTGGGGGGTGACCTTGGCGGCGGCTATTTCACCGGCGTGGCCCCCAGCCTGCGCTGGCGCCCGGCGGCAGCCCTGATTTATGGCGGCCTGGGCGTGGCCGCTGCGTTGGCGGGCGGCTGGTGGCCGGCCCGTGCCGCCGCGGCACTGCCACCGGCCTCATCACTCAAGGGCCTGGGCGACGCACCCTCCACGGGCCAGGGAGGCATGGCGGGCCTGGTGTTGATGGCAATGGCTGGCTTGCTGGCCTTGTCACCGCCCTGGTGGGGCATTCCGGTGGCTGCGTATGTGTCGGTGGCCGCCCTGCTGGTGGGAGGCATCGTGCTCTTGCCCAGTCTGATGGCGGCCATCGATGGCCCCGTGGCCCAGGCACTGCAACGGCACCTCTTGCCCTTGCTGGCCGTGGAACGCGCCCGCCGCATGCGGGGCATGGCCAGCTCGGCCATCAGCGGGGTGGTGGCCAGCCTGAGCCTGGCCGTGGCCTTGACGGTTATGGTCAGCAGTTTCAGGACCTCGGTGATCGAGTGGCTCGACAGGGTGCTGCCCGCCCCGTTGTATGTGCACCTGCAGGGCAGCCAGCAGGCCAGCGACGTGCTGACCTTGCCACAAGACTGGCTGAAGAAAGCCGCCGCCCTGCCCTCGGTGCAGAGCAGCAGCCGCCTGCGGGTGCGCGCGCTGCAGCTGATGCCCGGCCGGCCCAAGGTCACCTTGATTGCCAAAGACCAACTGGACGATTCAAAAGGCCTGCCCCTGCAGGGGCAGGTTCTGGAGACGCCACCGGGTGCGATCGGCCTTTACGTCAGCGAGGCCATGGTCGACCTGTACCAGGCGCGCCCCGGAGAAGACTTCGGCTTGCTGACCAAGGCCTTCCCCCACCGGGACGCAGACAGCACCGCCCCAGCCACCCGCTTCTTCGTGAAGGGCATCTGGCGGGATTACGCGCGCCAAAGCGGCACGGTGGTGATGGACCGCGCCGACTACGAGGCCCTGAGTGGCGACGCGCAAGTGAATGACCTGGCCCTCTGGCCCAAGGCGGGTGTGGCCGAATCGGTGGTGGAGGTGGAATTGCGGGCACTGCCCTCCCACTCGGGCGGCTCCGGTGCCCCACTGGCGCTGGAGGTGGCCTCCTCAGCCGAGATCCGCGAGCGCTCACTGAAGATCTTTGATCGCAGCTTTGCCGTGACCTACTGGCTGCAGGCGGTGGCCATCGGCATCGGTCTGTTCGGTGTGGCCGCCAGTTTCAGCGCCCAGGTGCTGGCCCGTCGCAAAGAGTTCGGCCTGCTGACCCACCTGGGGCTGACCCGCCGGCAGATCCTGGCGGTGGTGGCCGGTGAAGGGCTGGTGTGGACCTGCATCGGGGCCATGGCCGGGCTGCTGTTGGGGCTGGCGGTGGCCGTGCTCCTGGTCAAGGTGGTGAATCCGCAAAGTTTCCACTGGAGCATGGAGTTGCATGCCCCTTGGGCCCGACTGCTGGCCCTGTGCCTGGCCACCGTTGCGGCCGGCACGGTCACCGCCTGGCTGTCCGGGCGGGCGGCAGTCAGTCGAGATGCTGTGAGCGCGGTGCGCGAAGATTGGTAAGCGATGTCGTCCCTGTCACCCATGCCCCCACTGACACTGCTGAAGCGGCGTCAATTCAACGCCTTGGCCTGGAGCCTGATGGGGGCGAGTGTCCCGGTCAGCGCCCAATTGAATGACCCCAAAAACCCGAAAGACCCGCCGCCTGCGCGGACAGCGCTGAAATTTCCGAAAGACTTCGGCAGTCATCCCGAGCAAGCCATCGAATGGTGGTACGTGACGGGCAGCGCCCGATCGGGCCAGAGGGTGTTTGGCTACCAGGTCACCTTCTTCCGGTCCCGTGTGCGGGGCGTGCCCAAGGGGAGATCCGCTTTCGTGCCCGAACAACTGGTGTTTGCCCACGCCGCACTGACCGATGTGCAGGGCAAGCAGCTCTGGCATGACCAGCGCAGTGCCCGTGCCGGCATGGGCCTGGCCGGGGCCAGCACCCAAGACACGGATGTGCACTTGCACCCCTGGTCGTTTCGACGGGTAGCCCACAACAATCCAGCGGACAGCCACTACGAAGCACGGGTTCAGAGCGATGCATTCGAGTTGAACCTCGACTTCAAGCCCAGCCAGGCCCTGCTCCTGCAAGGCCTGGAGGGCTACTCCCAAAAAGGGCCCCAAGCGACCCAATTCAGTCGCTACTACAGCGAGCCCCAGATGAGCGTGCAGGGCCACATCAGCCTTCACGGCCAACGCTTTGTGCTGGATGCGGACACCGAGCACCGCGCCTGGCTGGACCACGAATGGAGCGATGAGCTGATGGCACCAGACGCCCAGGGGTGGGACTGGATGGGCCTCAATTTTCTGGATGGATCCGCCCTCATGGCCTTCCGGATGCGTGACCGTGGCGGCAAGGCGCTGTGGGATGCCAGCACCTGGCGCGATGCCAACGGCAAGCAAACCATCACGACGCCAGGCCAGGTGCAGTTGATTCCTGGCCGGCGCTGGCGAAGTCCGAAGACCCAGGCGGAGTACCCCATCGAATGGAAATTGGTGCTGCCCGGACGGGAGTTCGTCGTCAAAGCCGTCATTGAGGACCAGGAACTGGACAGCCGCGCTTCAACAGGGGCCATCTACTGGGAGGGCTTGTGCGAGGTGTTCGACCTGCAAGGGCGGCGGCTGGGCCGAGGCTACGTGGAGCTGACGGGGTACGCTCAGGCGCTGAGGCTGTGAGGAGACAAGTGGGGGAAGTGGGGGAAGTGTGCGGAGGAATTGAATTCTGAGGATGAGGAATTCAATGGGTTTTCGATTCCGCAAAGAAAAAACCCCCGCCAGTTGCCTGGAGGGGGTTTTGAGGGCTGTAAGAGCCTGACGATGACCTACTTTCACACGGGAACCCGCACTATCATCGGCGCGGAGTTGTTTCACTGTCCTGTTCGGGATGGGAAGGAGTGGGACCAACTCGCTATGGTCATCAGGCATAACTTGGTGCTGGGCTGTTGGAGATCAACAGCCTGGCGAATTCATAGAGTTTGGAATCAGTAGCTTTACGCTCAATTTTTTGTATTGCGTCTTGGCATAACCAGACTTTGAATTGGATTCAAAGTTATAGGG
>NZ_JADZ01000029.1 GCF_000518645.1 Curvibacter gracilis ATCC BAA-807
AGAATTTCTTCTTTTCGCAAACTTCGCTGCGATCAGCGAAGCCCTCTATTTTAGCACAGTTTTTAAGTAACTGGCAAAACATTTTTTCTTTTCTACTTTAGCAACACCACCAACTTGGCAGCACCGCTTTCTGCAGAGCCTCGAATTATACATCGCTTTTACAGCAGCAAACTCAAAACCAGAAAACTTCTCAAACCACTCACAACCACCACCCCAACCAGGCACCAGAGGCTTTCCACCTCCGACACCCGTAGAGCACTGTTCTGTGCAGCCGAGCCAGCTAGTATACACAGAGAAACGCGACGGAAAGATGAAACGGCGCAGAATTCATTAATAACCAAGATACTTCATTGGTTATTAAGTATCAAATTAAAAGATGCAGCCCTCTTCCAGGAGGGCGCTGCATCTTCCTATTTCAAGCGATTTCGCAGGGCCAGGATTTCACCCATGATGCCGCGCCTGAAGGCCAGCACGCAGATCACAAAAATCAGCCCCGTTACCATGGTGACCGACTCGCCCAGGGTCTTGAACCAATCGACCCCACTGATGGCCGCCAACAGATTGCCGATCTCACCGAGCTTGTTCTCAAGGACGACCACGACCGCCGAGCCGAGCAGAGGCCCCGACAAGGTGCCCAGCCCGCCGACCAGGGTCATGAGGATGACCTCGCCAGAACTGGTCCAGTGCACATCGCTGAGCGTTGCAAAACCCAACACCAGCGTTTTCAGCGAGCCGGCCAGCCCTGCCAGCGCTGCGGACAGAACAAAAGCCAGCAGTTTGTAGCGCTGCGTGTCATAGCCCAGAGAGATCGCCCGTGCCTCGTTCTCCTTGATGCCTTTGAGCACTTGCCCAAACGGCGAGTGGATGATGCGGACGATCAACAGGAAGGCGAGCACCACCACGGCCAGCGCCACGTAGTACATGGCCAGATCACTCTTGAGATCCAGCACACCGAACAAGGCCCCACGCGGAACACCTTGCATGCCATCCTCGCCGCCCGTGAACGGTGCCTGCAGGCAGACAAAGAACAGCATCTGAGCCAGGGCCAGCGTGATCATGGAGAAGTAGATGCCTTGCCGACGGATGGCCAACATGCCGAAGATCCACCCCAGAAACGCGCCACCCGCAGTCCCCAACAGCAAGGCCCACTCGGGGTTCAAACCCCAGACCTTGATCGAGTGGCCACACAGGTAGGCTGCACCACCGAGAAAGGCGGCATGACCGAAAGACAGCAGGCCGGTGTAGCCCAGCAACAGGTTGAAGGCTGATGCGTACAAGGCAAAGCACATCAGCTTCATGACAAAGACGGGGTAGGCGCCAAGAAACGGTGCCGCCACCAAGGCCAGCAACAGCACCCCATAAGCCAGCAGGTTGTTCGTGTTTTTGTTCATGCCCTGTGCTCCTCTTATTTTTCTTTGCCGAACAAGCCGGCGGGGCGAATCAGGAGAACGATGACCATGATGACAAACACGACCGTCGATGAGGCCTCCGGATAGAACACCTTGGTGAAGCCTTCAATCACCCCCAAGCCCAGGCCGGTGAGGATGGACCCCATGATGGAGCCCATGCCACCGATCACCACCACGGCAAAGACCACGATGATCAGGTTCTGCCCCATCAAAGGGGTGACCTGGATGACGGGCGCTGCCAGCACCCCGGCGAAGGCGGCCAGTGCCACACCAAAGCCGTAGGTCAGCGTGACCATCAACGGCACGTTGATGCCAAAGGCCTCGACCAGCCGCGGGTTCTCGGTACCCGCACGCAGGTAGGCACCCAACCGGGTCTTTTCGATGACAAACCAGGTGGCCAGGCAGACCACCACGGAGGCCACCACCACCCAGGCGCGGTAGTTGGGCAGCATCATGAAGCCCAGGTTGGTGGCCCCCACCAATTGGTCCGGAGTGTCATACGCCAGGCCCGAGACACCATAGATGGAACGGAAGACGCCCTCGATCAGCAGGGTCAGACCCAAGGTGAGGAGCAGGCCATACAGATGGTCCAGTTTGTAGATCCATCGCAGCAACAGACGCTCAATGAGGATGCCGAATGCCCCCACGATCAGAGGTGATGCGATCAACATCACCCAGTAGCTGATGTTGAAGTAGGTCATCGCCATCCAGGTGAGGATGGCCCCCATCATGAACAAGGCGCCATGCGCAAAGTTGATGACGTTGAGCAGGCCGAAGATCACCGCCAACCCCAAGCTCAAGATGGCGTAAAAGGACCCATTGACCAGGCCGAGCAACAACTGGCTCAACATGGCGGGCACGGAGACACCGAAGATTTCCATAAGGTACTGGTGGGTGGACGGTAAAAAGCAGTCAGGCCGGCAGAGGGGGAACACCCTCCGCCGGTTTCAGGAGATCATTTCCAAAGCGCACACTTGGATTCGGCCTTGGTCGTGAAGACCTGATCGCCGGCCATCTTCTTGACCACCTTGTAGTAATCCCAGGGCTTGGTCGACTCAGACGGTGCCTTCACCTGCATGAGGTACATGTCGTGCACGTAGCGCCCATCGGCCCGCAGCTGACCTGAGGCGAAGAAGTCGTTCATCTTCATGCCCTTCCAGGTCGTCATCACCTTGTCGGCATCGACCGTCTTGGCCTCTTGCACGGCCTTCAGGTAATTCATGGTGGCCGAGTAATCAGCCGCCTGGATTTCGGTCGGCATGCGCTTGGTCTTCTCGAAGAAGCGAGCCGAGAATTTGCGCGTCTCCTCGTTCAGATCCCAGTACCAGGGCGCCGTCAACAGCAGGCCCTCAGTGTTCTTCAAGCCCAGGCTGTGCACGTCAGAGATGAAGATCAGCAGACCCGCCAGCTTCATGGTCTTGCCAATGCCGAACTCTTTGGCTGCTTTGATCGAGTTGATGGTGTCGCCGCCGGCATTGGCCAGGCCCAGGATCTGCGCCTTCGAGCTTTGCGCCTGCAGCAGGAAAGACGAGAAGTCCGATGCGTTCAAGGGGTGGCGGACACCGCCCAGAACCTGGCCGCCCTTGCCCTTCACCACCGCACTGGTATCGGCTTCGAGGGCATGGCCGAAGGCATAGTCAGCGGTCAGGAAGAACCAGTTGCGGCCACCGCCATCGACCACCGCCCCCCCAGTGCCCTTGGCCAGGGCGACCGTGTCGTAAGCGTAATGAACCGTGTAGGGAGAGCACTGCTCGTTGGTCAGTGCCGATGACGCCGCCCCGTTGTTCACATAGACACGCTTCTTTTCCAATGCCACCTTGGCTAACGCAAGGGCGGTCCCGGAGTTCGTGCCGCCGAACACCATGGTCAGCCCCTGGGTGTCGATCCACTCGCGCGCCTTGGAGGCGGCAATGTCAGCCTTATTCTGGTGGTCGGCGGTCAGCAGTTCGATCGGCATGCCATTGACCTTGCCGCCGAAATCATCGATGGCCATCTGGATGGCCAAGGCCCCGTTCTTGCCTTCAACGTCGGCGTAGAGGCTGGACATGTCGGTGATGAAACCGATCTTGACCTTCTCCTGCGCTTGGGCGGCGGTCATGCCCGAACAGGCCAGCAAGGCGGCGAGGACGGTGAGTTTGGTTTTCATGTTTGTCTCCTGTGGATGGATCGAAAGGGCATTGCCTGGTATCGGGGTGAATGCCAACTCTGGGGCTCAGACACCCAGAAGTTCGTTGAGCACGGGCATCTTCTGGTCCAGTTCGGCAGCGCCAAACTGCTCGACCATCCGGCCATGCTCCATGACGTAAAAACGGTCGGCCAGCGGGGCCGCAAAACGGAAGTTCTGCTCCACCATGACCACGGTGTAGCCCTTGGCGCGCAAGGTGGTGATCATGCGGGCCAGCGCCTGGACGATGACCGGGGCCAGACCCTCGGAGATCTCGTCGAGCAAGAGCAATTTCGCCCCTGTTCGCAAAATGCGGGCTACCGCGAGCATCTGCTGTTCGCCCCCGGAGAGCCTCGTCCCCTGGCTGTGACGACGCTCCGCCAGGTTGGGAAACATGTCGTAGATCTCTTCCACCGACATGCCTCCAGTGGCACCTTTCAGGCGCGGCGGCAGCAGCAGGTTCTCCTCACAGCTCAGGCTGGAGAAGATGCCACGCTCCTCAGGGCAGTACCCCACGCCCAGGTGGGCAATGCGGTGCGTGGGCATGGCGATGGTTTCGACGCCATCGATCTTGAGCGATCCCTTGCGGGCCCCGGTGAGCCCCATGATGGCCCGCATCGTGGTGGTACGCCCCGCGCCATTGCGGCCCAGCAGGGTCACGACCTCGCCTGGGCGAACCACCATGTCGACCCCATGCAAAACATGCGATTCGCCATACCAGGCCTGCAAGCCCTGGATCTCGAGTGCCGCCGGCCCTGCGTTCTTGTGAAGTGCCTCGCTCATCTCAGTGGGCTCCCTGCAACTGGCCGTCGGTGGTGCCCATGTAGGCTTCCATGACCAAGGGGTTGCGTGACACTTCTGCGTAAGGGCCTTCGGCCAGGACGGCGCCACGCTGAAGCACGGTGATCTTGTCCGCGATGTTCGAGATCACGCTCATGTTGTGCTCCACCATCAGGATGGTGCGACCCAGCGACACCTTCTTGATCAACTGGGTGACGCGGTCCACGTCTTCATGCCCCATGCCCTGTGTGGGCTCATCGAGCAGCATCAACTCGGGCTCCATGGCCAGAGTGGTTGCGATTTCAAGGGCACGCTTGCGGCCGTAGGGCAGGTTGACGGTCAGCTCGGTGGCCATGTCTTCCAGACCCACCTCCGCCAACAGGGCCAGGGCGCGGTCATTGAGCTGATTAAGGGTCTTCTCGCTGCGCCAGAAGTGGTAGCTCGTGCCCAGCATGCGTTGCAGGCCGATGCGGACGTTCTCCAGCAAAGTCAGGTGCGGAAACACCGCAGAGATCTGAAACGAGCGGATGATGCCGCGGCGGGCAATCTGCGCCGGGCGCTCACGTGTGATGTCGATGCCGTTGAAAAGGATGCGACCGGAGCTGGGCTCCAGAAACTTCGTCAGCAGGTTGAAGCAGGTGGTCTTGCCAGCGCCATTCGGACCAATCAACGCATGGATGGACCCACGTTCAACTGCAAGATCCACCTGGCTGACCGCTGTGAAGCCCTTGAACTCCTTGGTGAGCTTCTGGGTTTGCAAAATGATGTCGCTCATCGTCTCTGGGGCGCTCCGGAAGATGGGGAAAGATGCAACAAGGTGCCGCTGGCTGCAACACACCTTGTTTCATGTGCATTGAAGTTCATGCTAATGCTGCGCCGCAGCGGCTGATACTGGGGCAAATGCCTAGGCTGGTCGCCAACCGGACATCAGCGCTTGGCACGGGCGTCACAGGGCCTCGCATCGCCCGCCCGGCTTGCAGATGCAATCCACCCACACCCCGTGCAAGCCCGCATGTGCGTCGCTTGTGAATTCCTATAAGGTCATTTGCGCATCAACCCAGAACAACGACCGGCGAGGAGGCCCCTGATGATCGAAGCACACACGCGATTGAACCTGTCTGCGCTCGCAGGCGGGCAGCCCCTGTCGCGCTGAAGCGCCCGCCCACCATGGCCCCGGTCGGCCCGATGCACCAGTGGAACAGCGCACGCCGTGGCGCTGCAAAGGCCCCCCTGCCCTGGCCTGCCACCGCCTTGCCCGCCACAACAGCCTCGGAAGAACTGCAGGCCCAGGTGTTGTGCGCTCTGCAAAAGCAGCCTCGGCAGTTGCCCTGGCCCTATCTCTTTGACCTGCAGGGGTCAGCCCTGTACGAACTGGCCACCGAATCACCAGACTACTTTCTGGCCCGAACCGAATTGAAGGTGCTGCACGAGCACGCTGGCGACATTGCGCGCCGCATGGGCCCCTGCCCCGAGCTGATCGAATACGGTGCGGGCGCCATGCGCGTGGTGCGGCGCCTGATTGAGGAAGCGGACCAACCCGTGCGCTACGTGGCCATGGACACCTCCGAGCAACACCTGCAGGCGCGGGTCTCAGGCCTGCAGCACGACTACCCCAGGCTGGACATCCAGGCCCTGGTCGGCGACTTCACACAGGCCCCGGCCCTGCCGGCGGCGCACCCCGACGCTGCGCGACGCATCGGGTTGATGGGCGGCTCAGGCTGGAGCCGGATCCCGCGACCAGCGAGGCTCCCCCTTCTTCAAGGGCTGGCCGGTGCGCTTCGAGGTGGGGCCTTGCTGATCACAGTGGACCAGGTGCTGGACCCGCTTTTGCAGGAGCGCGCCTACAACGATGCGCAAGGGCGCATGGCCGACTTCAACCTCAATGGCCTGCGCCGATGCCAGAGGGACTTTGCGCTGCGACTGAGCAACGGACAATTCCAGCATCAGGTGAAGGCAGACGCATCAGGGCACAGCGTGGTGTTGCAACTGGGCTGCAGCCGGGCCATGACACTCGAGCTGCACCACCATGGGCAGGTGACGCCCATCGCACTGGCCGCGGGCGAAGCCATCCAGACGCTGCAACTGCACCCCGGTACGGCCGGCGAGTTGCAGGCGTTGGCACGTCGCGCAGGCTTCGCACCCGGCCCCTGCTGGCAGGACCCCTTGAGCCGAGTGGCCCTGTGTTGGCTGGAAGCCCCGCCACTCTGATCAGCCGAAGCCCCCGTTTTGCCGACGCACTGGGGCTCAGTGAGCGCCAGCGGCGGCGTCGGCACTGCCCGCCGTTCCGGGCAGGGGATGGGAAAGCCAGACCAGCGGAATCAAGGCCAGGAAGATGAAGGCCGAGGCCAAAAACACGTCGTTGGCAGCCAGCATGAAGGCCTGCTGATCCACCAGGCGATTGACCTGCGCCAGGGCCTGCTCCGGGCTCAAGCCAGCGGCGTTCAAGCCCTGCAACGCGCCCATGGCGGTCGCATTGCCCTGCTGGATGGACTCCACCAACTGGGCATGGTGCAAGCTGGCCCGGTTCTCCCAGACCGTGGTCGAGATCGAGGTGCCAAAAGCACCCGCCGTGATGCGGGCAAAGTTGGACAAGCCTGATGCAGCCGGAATGCGGTCTGGCGTGATGCCCGACAGGGTGATGGTCACCAGCGGAATGAAGAAGAACGCCATGGCCACGCCCTGCACGATGGTCGGCACCATGATGGTGGCCAAGTCAGCCTGGGTGTTGAAGTTGGAGCGCATCCACAGCACCAGCGCAAACACCGCGAAGGCGAAGGTGGCAAAGTAGCGCGGATCGAACTTGGCGATGTTCTTGCCCACCCAGGGCGACAGCACCAAGGCCATCAGCCCCACCGGCGCCATCACCATGCCCGCCTGGGTGGCGGTGTACCCCATGTACTGCTGCAACCACAGCGGCAGCAACACCACGTTGCCAAAGAACAGGCCATAGCCCACCGACGTGGCCAGGGCCCCAGCCCAGAAATTGCGCCGCTTGAACAGGGCCAGATCCACCACAGGGTGGTCATCGGTCAGCTCCCACACCAGAAACAAGGCCAAGCCGACCACGGCCACCACGGCCAGGCCCACCACCAGGTCCGAGTGGAACCAGTCATTCTCCTTGCCGATGTCCAGCGTCACCTGCATGGCACCAATCCAGATCACCAGCAAGGCCAGGCCCACCGAATCGATCGGCAGTTGCTTGGTCGGTGTCTCGCGCTTGTGGTACAGCATCCAGGTCACCAGGGCCGAGGCAATGCCCACCGGGATGTTGATGTAGAAAATCCAGGGCCAGCTCATGTTGTCGGTGATCCACCCGCCCAGCAAAGGCCCCATCACCGGCGCGATCAAAGTGGTCATCGACCACATGGCCATGGCCAGCCCCGCCAGTGCACGTGGGTAGCTGGACAGCAGCAAGCCCTGAGACAGCGGGATCATCGGGCCGGCCACAAAGCCCTGCAGCGCCCGCAGCGCGATCAGGCTGCTCATGTTGGGGGCCAGGCCGCAAAGCCACGAGGCCAGAACGAACAGCAGCACGCTGATCACAAACAGGCGCACCTGCCCCACCCGCTGGGACAACCAGCCCGTGAGAGGCACGGCGATCGCGTTGGCCACGGCAAAGCTGGTGATCACCCAGGTGCCCTGATTCGGGCTCACCCCCAGGTCGCCCGCGATGGCGGGCAGCGACACGTTGGCAATCGAGGTGTCCAGCACGTTCATGAACGTGGCCGCCGACAGGGCAATCGTGCCCCAGGTGCGGGCCGCCCCCTCCAGCGGAGGTGGGGGCGAGAAGGCCGCAGAGTTGGACGACATGCTGTGGCCTTTCAATGGGCGTTCTGAGCCACCACGGGCGCCGCAGCAAAAGCGGCCTTGGACAGGCGCACCGGGTGCCCCACATTGGCCGAAATGACCCGGTTGATCAGCGCCGTGGCTTCATCATCGGGCACGGCATAGACCTGGGTCTGCACCGCAGCGTTGTCGCGCGGGGCATCGGCCAGCGACTTGCCATCGCGGTTCGTCACATCCACCTCGGCGTCCATGGACAGGCCGATGCGCAGGGGGTGCTTGGCCACCTCTTCAGGGTCCAGCGTGACGCGCACCGGCACCCGCTGCACCACCTTGATCCAGTTGCCGGTGGCGTTCTGGGCCGGCAGCAGCGCAAACGCGGCGCCCGTGCCCACACCCAGGCCAGCCACCTTGCCGCTGTACTCGACCTTCTTGCCCCACAGGTCTGCCGTGAGCTTGACCGGCTGACCGATGCGGATGTTGCGCAGCTGAACTTCCTTGAAATTGGCATCCACCCACAGCTGGTTCAGCGGCACGATGGACATCATCGGGTTGCCGGCGGCCACGCGCTGGCCCAATTGAACCGTGCGCTTGGCCACATAGCCATCCACCGGGGCCGGCAAAGCGGCACGGCGCGAAGCCAGGAAGGCCTCATGCACCTTGGCTGCCGCGGCCAGCACGCTGGGGTGGGTCTCCACCTGGGTGCCATCGGTCATGGCCTTGTTGCTGGCCAGTTGTTCGCGTGCAGCCACCACACCGGCCTGGGCGGCCGCCAGCACGCTGCGAGCATTGGCCAGTTGCGTCTGGGTATGGGCCAGCTCTTCGCGGGACACGGCGCCATTGCCGCTCAGCGACTGACGGCGGTTCAGATCGTCCTGGGCGCGCTCGATCTCCAGTTGGGCCTTGGCCACATCGGTTTCGCGCAGCTTGACCTGGGCTTCCAGCGAAGCGTTGTTGGCATAGACCGTGCGCACTTGGCGCACCGTTTGCGCCAGGTTGGCCTGCGCCTGCTCCAGGGCCACGGCCACGTCAGCGGTATCCAGACGCACCAGAGGTGCACCGGCCTTCACGAAATCCGTGTCGTCGGCCAGGATGGCCGTGACGGTGCCACTGATCTGCGGCGTGATCTGAATCAGGTTGCCTTGCACATAGGCGTTGTCGGTCGTCTCGTAATGGCTGGAAACCAGCCACTCATAGGCAGCCCAGCCTGCGCCGGCGATCACCACCAGTGCGGCAATCGACAGCAGGCCCTTGCGACGCGAGGCCTTGGCGGAGGAGGGATCGAGCGAGGGGGCAGCGTTGTTTTGTGGAGCGTTCATGATGAGGAATCCTGTGTGGGGGATGAGCGGGGCACATCAGCCATGGCCCGCGCTGAAATCAAAGGGGTCAGGGTGCTTTCAAGGGGTGGCCGGGGCCGTTGCGGTGTCCGGGCGCTGGCCGGCCAGCGCCGACTGCAGACGGATAGCGCCGTTTTCGAGGGCCCCACGGTCATTGGCCACCGCCACCGGCGAGGTCGGCAGGCCCCCACCCAAAGCACGCCACAGGGCCACCTGGGTGTCGATCACGCGGGCCTTCAGATCGACCGCCGCACGGCGCTGCTGCAGCACATTGCTTTCGGTGGCCAAGACCTGCAGGTAGGTGCTCAAGCCGGCCTTGTAACGCTGCACCGCGATCTGGTGGGCATCCTCCGCCGCTTGCTGGGCACTTTTTTGCTCAGCCTGCTGGCGCTCAAGCGATTGCACGGTCACCAGCTGGTCGGCGACATCGTGCACCGCTTCCAGCACCGTGCCGTTGTAAGACTCGATGGCAGTGTCCAGATCGGCGGTCTTCACGCGCAGATTGGCCCGCAAGCGCCCGCCTGAAAACAAGGGCAGATTGATGGCGGGGCCGACACCCCACTGCTCACTGCTGGACTTGAACAGGTTGGAAAACCCCAAAGCCGAGAAGCCGGCATAGGCCTTCAGGTTGATGTTCGGGTAGAACTGCGCGCGGGCCACATCGGTGTCACGGCTGGCCGCTTCGACCCGCCAGCGGGCGGCCACCACGTCGGCACGCTGACCGAGCAGGTTCAAGGGCACCTCCGCCGGAGCCGACACCCCCAAGGCCGCCGGCAGGGAGGGCACCTTGAGCCGCTGTGCAACAGAAGGGTCGCCGACCAGGGTGGCCAGCGCATTCTTGGCCAGGGCTTGCTGCTCACGCAGCGCCTCGATCTGCAGTTGAGCCTCGGGAATCCCGCCCTGGCTTTGGCGCAGCTCCAGCTGGGTGTCCAGGCCCGCGGCGAGCCGTGAACGGACCAGACCCAGCATCTCCTTGCGTTGCTCCAGGGTGCGTTCGGCCACCTCCAGTTGGGCCCCTGCACGAGCCAACTGGTAGTAGGAACGAACCACATTGCTCGCCAGCAGCAGCCGGGCGGCCTGCGCATCGGCCGCGGCCGCCTGCACAGAACCGATGGCCGAATCCAGGGCCGCCCGGTTCTTGCCGAAGAAATCCAGTTCCCAGGAGCCCGACAACTGCACCGTGCCGGAATTGTCCACACTGCCGGCCAGCGGCGGTGGGTACAGGCTGTTGGCGCTGTACAGCTCGCGGTTGAGCTCAGCCCCCGCCCCCAGTTGCGGCAGCAAGGCCGCCCGAGCCACGCCGGACTGGGCCTGGGCCCGTTCCAGGCGCAAGCGGGCCTGCTGCAAGCTGGGATTGCCGCTCAGGGCCTGTTCCAGCAAGGCGTCCAGTTGCGCATCGCCATACTCGCGCCAGACATCCGAGCGCAGCCAAGGCAAGGTCGGGCTTGCCTTGTCAGCCACACCACTGGCAGCCAGGCTTGCCGGCTCGCGCATCTTGGCGTGCCCTTGGATGCCGGAGAAGTCGGCACAACCTGCCAACGCGACCACGGCGCCGACGGCGGCCATGGCCAGGACAAAAGGTTTGCGCCGAACGGTATGGCGCTGAGGATGTTGGATCATGACTTGCCCTTCGCAGCAGCGGCTTCGACCTCGGCCTGGATGCGCTCTGCGTTCTTGAGAATGCGTTGAAGAAATTCGACGAGTTGCAGCCACTCCGCCTCCGAGAAGCCGGCGAGCATGGTGTTTTGCATGTTGCAAAGCACCTCGGGAATGGTGCGCGCAGCCTCCTCTCCTTCCGGTGTCAACTCGAGATTGACAACACGCCGGTCTGAAAGAGATCGCACCCGACGACACAGGCCCTTGCTCTCGACCCGGTCCAGCAGGCGGGTCATGGCCCCGTTGTCCAGCTGGCAAGAGCGGGCCAATTCCGCAACGCTGCCGCCTGGGCGTTCGTAAAGCTTGATCAGAGGAATCCACTGCGCATTGGTCAAACCGTGCGGCTCCATCTTGCGATCGATCTCCAGGCCCATCAGCCTGACGATGTGACGCATGGTGTAACCCACACTGATTTGGCCCCCGTAAGACTCGGGGCGGTAGAACCCGGGCGCAGAGGCGTCTTGCAGGGTGGAGGAATCAGAGGACATGGCGAAAATATTATTTGCCCAGGCAATTATTGTCAAGGCTGAGTTTGCTGAAGCAATGTTAATTTTTGGTAAACACAGCGTCTGTAGACCGGGAACGTTACAGTCGCGAAAACCCAGCACACTCGCTCCACCGCAATCCGCTCACAACGCAGGCATGTCACGATGAACACCCCCGCTCCCGCCAAAGCATCTCCCCGAGCACTCGGGGGTTTGCGACCCTTTCTGTCTCCGTACCGGGGTGCCATCGGGCTGGCCCTGCTGTTTCTGCTGCTGGCCGCCGGCGCAACGCTGGTGTTTCCACAAGCCCTGCGCAGCCTGATCGACGGCGGCCTGCTGCCAGCCCACCGCGACCAGCAGGCGCTGGCGCTGGGCCAGCACTTTGGCGCGCTGTTTGGCGTGGCAGCGGCCCTGGCGGTGTTCTCGGCAGCGCGCTTCTACACGGTGAGTTGGCTGGGCGAACGCATCACCGCCGATCTCAGAGATGCGGTCTATGCCCACGTGCTGGACCAAAGCCCGGCCTTTTTTGAAACCACGCAGACTGGCGAGGTGCTGTCACGCCTCACCGCCGACACCACGCTGGTGCAGACGGTGGTGGGTTCCTCCTTGAGCATGGGTTTGCGCAATGGCGTGATGGGCCTGGGCGCCCTGGGCATGCTGGTGTGGACCAATCCGCTCGTCATGGGCCAGGTCTTGCTGGCCCTGTTGCTGATCGTGGCGCCCTCCGTGTGGTTCGGGCGCCGGGTACGACGCCTGTCGCGGGCCAGCCAGGACCGGGTCGCGGACGCCAGCGCCGTCGCCGCCGAAGTGCTGAATGCAGTGAGCACGGTTCAAGCCAACAATGCGGGCCTGCGCGAGGCCACTCGCTTCACCGCAGCCACTGAAGCAGCGTTTCAAACTGCAGTACGTCGCAGCAAAGCCCGCTCCGTGTTGGTGGCCTTTGTGATCATGGCCACCAGCGCGGCCTTGCTCTGGGGGCTGTACGAGGGCACCCAGGCGGTGATGCGGGGCCGGCTGAGTGCCGGCGAATTGGGACAGACGGTGGTCTATGTGCTGATTCTGGCCAGCTCAGCCGCCGTGCTGGGCGAAGTGTATGGCGACCTGTTGCGGGCGGCCGGGGCCACGGAACGCCTGATGGAATTGCTGCACACGCCCCCCGGCATCCCCAACGGCCACCATGTTCCGGCGCCCGCTGACCTTGCAGCGGGTGTGGCGATCGACTTCGAGAATGTGCAGTTTCATTACCCCTCACGCCCCCAGCAAGCGGCGCTGAACCATTTCACGCTGCAGATCGCCCCGGGTGAGACAGTGGCCCTGGTCGGCAGCAGCGGCGCGGGCAAATCGACGGTGTTACAGCTGTTGCAACGCTTTTACGATGTGAGTCCGACACAGGCCATCCGCCTGGACGGTGTGCCCCTGGCCGACTGGGATCTGGACGCGCTGCGTGCCCAGATCGGTGTGGTCCCGCAGGACGCGGTGATCTTTTCGAACACTGCCCTGGAAAACATCCGATACGGCAGCCCCCAAGCCACCGATGCCGAAGTGATGGCCGCCGCCCGGGAGGCCTTTGCAGACGAGTTCATCCGCGCACTGCCCGAGGGCTATCACACGTTTCTGGGAGAGCGCGGCGTGCGCCTGAGCGGTGGGCAGAAGCAACGGCTCTCGATTGCCAGGGCCTTGCTGCGCCGGCCGCGCCTGTTGCTGCTGGACGAAGCCACCAGTGCCCTGGATGCCGAAAGTGAGCGCATGGTGCAGGCCGCACTGGACGCTGCCCTCAACGCAGGGGAACGCCAACGCACCACCTTGGTCATTGCGCACCGCCTGGCCACCGTCCAGAAGTCAGACCGCATTGTGGTGCTCGACCAGGGCCAGGTGGTGGAACAAGGCCGCCACGAAGACCTGATGGCGCTGGGCGGCGTCTATGCCCGCTTTGCCAGCATGCAGTTGCTGAGCTGAGGACTGCTCCAAGTGAGCCCGTCAGGCGGGCCTTACTGCAGCGTTTCCTTGGCAGCCGCCGGCATGGGCAGAGGCAACACCGGAATGCCCTCCTCCACCAGGGCCAAGGTCTCCTGGACCGTGGCCTGGCCCCGGATGCCGCGCTCGGGAGCCTCTCCGTGGTGGATGCGCCTGGCCTCTTCGGCAAAAGCCGTCCCCACATCTTCGGTCTGGCGCACCACTTCACGGGCCAGTTTCAGCCAGGCGGCCTGAAGCTCTCGTTGGTCAACTTGCGGGCCTGGCTGCGAACCAGGCCGGGAGACGGCTTGAGACTCAGCCCCAGGGGATGGGGCACGCGATGCGACCTCGCGGGACGCACTGAGATTCAATCGAGGTGCTGCGGGGAGCTTGTGGATGGTGTGATCGCCACAGACGGGGCAACTCACCAGGCCCTCGGCGAGCTGACGCTGAAACTCCGCCTCGGAGGCAAACCAGCCTTCAAACCCGTGTTGGGCAGCACACTGCAGGTTCAGAACCTTCATGACGGAAAACCTGAATCAGGCGCCGCGGCGGTGCTTGAGAAGATAGCGGTACACAAAGCCCGGAAAGGCCAGCGTGAGGAACAGGCAAAACGTGGTCGCATAGAACTCCCACCCTTGCGGGGCAGCCTGACCGGCACTTTGCTCCATGCCCCAGGCAAAAACACCCACCAGACCATAAAAGAACACCAGCTCCAGCAGACGCCAGGGCAAGGCTTTGTCTGCTGCAAACGGAATCACCGCCAGCAGGCGGTGATTCACAAAGGGCAGATTGGCGGCAAGCAATGCCGCCAAAATGACCAGCCAAACAGAAACCGTCTGGTTCACAGGCCGACTCAGGAACCCAGCGTCAGCACGATGGCGCGGGCACAGAGGGCCATCAGGCCACCAGGCAACAGACCCAGCACCAGGATCAGCGCAGCGTTGATCGACATCACGATCCGCACGTCAGCCGGTGCTGACACGGTGGTGGCCGTCAGAGGCTGGTCAAAGTACATGACCTTGACCACGCGCAGGTAGTAGAAAGCACCGATCAAGGACATCAGCACCGCAAACACAGCCAGGGCGATGTAGCCATTTTCACCCGTGGTCACCAAGGCCTGGAGCACCGACAGCTTGGCGTAGAAGCCTGCCAACGGAGGAATACCAGCCATCGAGAACAGGCACACCGACATCACCGCGGCGTAGAAGGGGCTGCGCTGGTTGAGGCCAGCCAGATCGGAGATCTCTTCGCTCTCGAAACCCTCACGGGCCAGCAGCAGGATCACACCGAAGGTGGCCAAGGTGGTCAACACGTAGACGACCACGTAGAACATCGCCGAGCTGTAGGCATTGGCCGCCGGCAAAGTGGTGCCATTGACCACACCGGGGATCAAACCGAGCAGGACAAAACCCATCTGGGAAATCGTCGAGTAGGCCAGCATGCGCTTGAGGTTGGTCTGAACCACCCCCACCAAGTTACCGATCAGCAAGGAGCAGACCGACAACACCAGCAGCATCTGCTGCCAATCGATGGCCAGCGGCAGCAGGCCTTCCACCAGCAGGCGAATCACGATGGCAAAAGCCGCAAATTTGGGTGCTCCACCGATCATCAGGGTGACAGCAGTCGGCGCACCCTGGTACACATCAGGCACCCACATGTGGAAAGGCACCACACCGAGCTTGAAGGCCAGACCGGCCACCACAAAGACCAGACCGAAGACCAGCACCTGATGATCCACCTGGCCCGAGCCCACGGCCTTGAACACCTGACCCAGGTCCAGCGAGCCGGTGGCGCCATACAACATGGACAGACCGTAGAGCAGGAAACCACTGGCCAGAGCACCCAGCACGAAGTACTTCATGGCCGCTTCGGAGGAGGTGGCATGGTCACGACGCAGCGCCACCAGGGCATAGCTCGACAGGGTGAGCAGTTCCAGGCCGAGGTAGATCAGCAGGAAGTTGTTGCCCGAGATCATCACGAACATGCCGAGCAAGGCGAACAGGCTCAGCGTGAACAGTTCGCCCCCGCGCAGCATGCCGCGCTCAGAGGCGTAAGGGCGACCATAAACCAGGGTCACCAGCACAGCGACTGAGGCAAAGCACTTGAGCCAGTTGCCCATCGGGTCGCTGACCACCATGCCGTTGAAGCCATAGAAGGTCTGACCGCTGTCAGCATACAGGGCCTGCATGCCCGCCACCACCACCAGGGTGATCACGGTCAGCAGGTAGGTGGCGGTGCGACGCGGGCTGCTCACGCCCAGGTCGAGAATGGCGATCACGCTGGCCATGGCCAGCAAAATGACCTCTGGGTAGATCGTGATCCAGCTGAGTTTGTCAATCATCTCGTTTCTCTCTGGTCAGGCTGGTCAGTTCAGCTTCGAGGCTGCGACGTGTTGCAGCAAGTCAGTGACCGACGCGTTCATCACATCGGTGAAAGGCTTGGGGTACAGACCCATTGCCAGAACAGCAATCGCCAGCAGGGTCATGATCAGGAACTCACGGGCGTTGATGTCCGTCAGTTCGCGCACATGGTCATTGGTCACGGGGCCCAGGTAGACGCGTTTGAACATCCACAGGGTGTAAGCCGCGCCGAAGATCAAGGCCGAGGCAGCCAGCAGACCCAACCAGAAGTTGGACTGCACGGCCCCCAGGATCACCATCCACTCGCCCACGAAACCAGCGGTGCCCGGCAGGCCGCAGTTGGCCATCGAGAACAGCAAGGCGAAGGCTGCGAACTTCGGCATGGTGTTCACCACACCACCGTAGCTGGCGATCTCACGCGAGTGGACACGGTCGTACAGCACGCCGATGCTCAGGAACATCGCGCCCGACACAAAACCGTGGGCAATCATCTGCACCAGACCACCGGCCACGCCGAGGTCGTTGAAGATGAAGAAGCCCAGGGTCACAAAGCCCATGTGCGCCACGGACGAGTAAGCCACCAGCTTCTTCATGTCCTTCTGGACCATGGCCACCAGGCCGACATAGATCACCGCCGTCAGCGACAGACCGATGATCAACCAGGCCCACTCACGCGAGGCGTCGGGGGCGATGGGCATCGAGAAGCGCAGGAAGCCATAGGCGCCCAGCTTCAGCATGATGGCGGCCAGCACGGCAGAACCACCGGTGGGGGCTTCCACGTGCACATCGGGCAGCCAGGTGTGCACCGGCCACATCGGCACCTTCACGGCAAAAGCGGCGAAGAAGGCAAAGAACAGCAGGGTCTGCGCGGTCGAACCCAGCGGCAGCTTGTGCCAGGTCTGGATGTCAAAGCTGCCACCCGAGGCGGCGTACAGGTAGATCAGGGCCACCAGCGTCAGCAGCGAGCCGAGCAAGGTGTACAGGAAGAACTTGAACGCGGCGTAGATCTTGTTCGGACCACCCCAGATACCGATGATCAGGTACATCGGGATCAGCGTGGCTTCGAAGAACACGTAGAACAGCATGCCATCCAGTGCGGAAAACACACCAATCATCAGACCGCTGAGGATCAGGAAGGCGCCCATGTACTGGTTGACACGCTCGGTGATCACTTCCCAGCCCGCGATCACGACGATCACGGTGATGAAAGCGGTCAAAGGCACGAACCAGAAGGAAATCCCGTCGAGACCCAGGTGGTAATGGATGTTGAAACGCTCGATCCAACTCACGTTTTCAACAAACTGCATGGCCGAGGTTCCGATCTCGAAGCCCGTGTACAAGGGCCAGGTGACCAGCAGACCGCAGACTGCGCCGATCAAGGCGATCCAACGGACCACCTTGGCGTGTTCATCCCGGCCCAGGGCCAGCAGCACGACACCAAAAACGATCGGTGTCCAGATTGCAAGACTCAACAATCCCATTTTTGTTTTTCTCCTACTTGTTGAGCCAGACGAAATACGTCATGAAGACAAACACACCCAGGATCATCACCAGCGCATAGTGATAGATGTAGCCGGATTGGACCCAGCGCACCAAGCCAGCGACCCAACCGACCAGCTTCCAGGAGCCATTGACCACCGCGCCGTCGATGATGGCTTGGTCACCGGCCTTCCACAGACCCAGACCCAGGCCACGCGCACCGCGGGCGATGATGTTTTCGTTGATCCAGTCGAGGTAGTACTTGTTCTCGAGCAGGTTGTAGATCGGCTTGCAGGCCGACTTGATCGCCGCGGGCAACGCCGGGTTGATCATGTACATGTAGTAGGACAGTGCCACACCCGCCAGGGCCAGCCAGAACGGGGCCGTGCTGACAGCGTGCAGGGCCATGGCAGCCGAGCCGTGGAAGGCATGGGCCAGTTCTTCCATCACCTGGTGCTTTTCGCCGTCCACAAAGATCACGTCCTTGAAGAAGTCACCGAACAGCATGGGCTCGATGCCGATGTAACCGATGATCACGGAAGGGATGGCCAGCAACACCAGCGGCAAGGTCACCACCCAGGGCGATTCATGCGGCTCATGGTGGTCATCGTGGTGACCATGGTCGTCGTGACCGTGGTGGGCATCCGGGTTCTGGTCGAAACGCTCTTTGCCGTGGAAGACCAGGAAGTAGAGGCGGAACGAATAGAAAGCCGTGACGAACACACCGGCCAGCACCGCGAACGAGGCAAAGCCAGCGGCAGGCAGATGGCTCTCATGCACCGCTTCGATGATGCTGTCCTTGGAGTAGAAGCCTGCGAAGAACGGCGTACCGATCAAAGCCAGCGAACCGATCAGCGAGGTGATCCAGGTGATGGGCATGTACTTGCGAACACCACCCATCCAGCGGATGTCCTGGTTGTGGTGCATGCCCATGATGACCGAGCCTGCAGCAAGGAACAGCAGCGCCTTGAAGAAAGCGTGCGTCATCAGGTGGAACACTGCCACGGAGTAGGCCGAAGCGCCCAGGGCCACAGTCATGTAACCGAGCTGCGACAGGGTCGAGTAGGCCACCACGCGCTTGATGTCGTTCTGGATGATGCCCAGGAAGCCCATGAACAACGCTGTGATCGCACCGATCACCATGATGAAGTTCAGAGCCGTGTCGCTGAGCTCAAACAGCGGCGACATGCGAGCCACCATGAAGATACCGGCGGTCACCATGGTGGCCGCGTGGATCAGGGCGGAAATCGGGGTCGGGCCTTCCATCGAGTCCGGCAGCCAGACGTGCAGCGGGAACTGGGCGCTCTTGCCCATGGCCCCGATGAACAGGCAGATGCACGCCACGGTGATCAGCATCCAGTCGGTGCCCGGGAAGGTCAGCTTGGCGAGTTCGTCGGCCTTGGCAAAGGTCTCGGCGTAGTTCAAGGTGCCACCGTAGGCAGCCAGCAGGCCAATGCCCAGGATGAAGCCGAAGTCGCCCACCCGGTTCACCAGGAACGCCTTCATGTTGGCGAAGATGGCCGTCGGCTTGTTGAACCAGAAGCCGATCAGCAGGTAGGACACCAGACCCACAGCCTCCCAACCGAAGAACAGCTGCAGCATGTTGTTGCTCATCACGAGCATCAGCATGGAGAAGGTGAACAACGAGATGTAGGCAAAGAAGCGGTTGTAGCCTTCGTCTTCTTCCATGTAGCCGATGGTGTAGATGTGCACCATCAGCGACACGAAGGTCACGACGCACATCATCATGGCCGTCAGGCTGTCGATGAGGAAACCGACCTCCATCTTCAGGCCACCGACCACCATCCAGGTGTACAGGGTTTCGCTGAAGCGAGCCCCTTCAAAAGCCACGCTCTTGAAGGTGAGGGCCGACAGCACGAAGGCGACGAACACGCCCAGGATGGTCAGCGAGTGGCTCAGGCGGCGACCAATCCAGTTGCCGCCGAACGCCGTGCCAAAAATCCCGGCCAGGATCGACCCGGCCAGCGGTGCCAGCGGCACCGCCAGCAGTGTGGATGCAGAAAGCGTTGCGCTCATTGTTGGATTCTCTGGTTAGCCTTTGAGCGTGTTGAGTTCATCGACATTGATGCTGTTCTTGTTACGGAACAGGAGCACCAGGATCGCCAGACCGATGGCGGACTCAGCGGCCGCAACGGTCAGGATGAAGAACACGAACACCTGACCGTGCACATCACCCAGGAAATGGGAGAAGGCGACGAAGTTCATGTTGACGGCCAGCAGCATCAGCTCGATGGCCATGAGCAGAACGATCAAGTTCTTGCGATTCAGAAAAATCCCGATCACCGACAGCGCAAACAGCACGGCACCGATCGAAAGAAAGTGTCCAAGGGTCAGTGTCATTTGGCTTTCTCCGGTTCAGCGGCGGGTGTCGCTTCAGCCTTGCGGGTGGCAGCCACCTTCACCAGCTGCATGCGATCACGGGCCTTGACGCGCACCTGCTCGGAGGCATCGACGAACTTGCTGTCCTTGCGCTGACGCAGGGTCAATGCAATGGCCGTGATCATGGCCACCAGCAGGATCACGGCGGCAATTTCAATCGGGTAGACATACTGCGTGTAGAGCAGCTTGCCGACTTCCTGGGCGTTGGAGTACTGAACACCCTTGGCCGCGGCTTCGGCCATGGCGGCCGTGGCAGGTTCTTCGGTCAGACGGAAACCACCCAGCAGGACACCAGCCATTTCCAGGGCCACCACGGCACCCATCAGGGCGGCCAGGGGGAAATGTTTCCAAAATCCTTTGCGCATGCTGTCGACATCGATATCGAGCATCATCACGACGAACAGGAACAGCACCATCACCGCCCCCAGGTAGACAAGAACCAGGGCAATGGCCAGGAACTCGGCCTTGAGCAGCAGCCAGATGGCCGAGGCCTGCGAGAAGGCCAGCATGAGGTAGAGGACAGCGTGCACGGGGTTGCGCGCTGTGATCACTCGGAAGGCCGCAAAAAGCAGCACCACCGAGAAGAGATAGAAGAAACCAGTCTTGGCGTCCATGAATCAGATCTTTTCAGGGTTCAGGCGAGGAAGCTGATCAACGGTATTTCGCGTCTGCCGCCTTGGCAGCCGCAATATCGCTCTCGTAACGGTCGCCCACCGCCAACAGCATGTCTTTGGTGAAGTACAGGTCGCCCCGCTTTTCACCGTGGTACTCAAAAATATGGGTTTCCACGATCGAATCCACCGGGCAGCTTTCTTCGCAAAAACCGCAGAAGATGCATTTGGTCAGATCGATGTCGTAGCGCGTGGTGCGACGCGAACCATCGGCACGCACATCGGATTCGATGGTGATGGCCATGGCCGGGCAGACCGCTTCGCACAGCTTGCAGGCAATGCAGCGCTCCTCACCGTTGTCGTAACGGCGCAAGGCGTGCAGGCCACGGAAGCGCGGCGAAAGAGGCGTTTTTTCCTCGGGGAACTGAACCGTCACCTTGCGTTTGAAGGCGTAACGGCCCGTCATGGCCATGCCCTTGAACAACTCGAAAAGCATGAAGCTCTTCAGGAAGTCCGTGAGCGAAAAAGGGGAAGCTGCAGCGACTGTCATGTTCTTGCCCACTCAGTTCCAGATGTTCCAGGGGCTCTGCATCCAGAAACCCACCACGAGCAGCCACACCAGGGTGACCGGGATGAAGATCTTCCAGCCCAGACGCATGATCTGGTCATAACGGAAGCGCGGGAAAGTGGCACGGATCCAGATGAACATGGACACCACGATGAAGGTCTTGGCACCCAACCAGATCCAGCCCGGCACGGCGTTGAAGAGGGCATGGTCGATCGGCGACAGCCAACCGCCCAGGAACATCAGCACGGCCAGGATGGAGACCAGCCACATGCTGGCGTATTCGGCCAGGAAGAAGATCGCAAAGCCCATGCCCGAGTACTCGACCATGTGACCGGCCACGATTTCGGCTTCACCTTCCACCACGTCAAACGGGTGACGGTTGGTTTCTGCCACGCCAGAGATCAGGTAGACCATGAAGATGGGCAGCAAGGGCAGCCAGTTCCACGACAGGAAGTTCAGCCCCAGGCCAGCAGCGATGCCCTTGGCCTGCCCTGCCACGATGACGGACAGGTTCATGCTGCCGCTCACCATCAGCACCACCAGGAAGCAAAAGCCCATGGCGATTTCGTAGCTCACCATCTGAGCCGAGGCGCGCAGTGCACCCAGGAAGGCGTACTTCGAGTTCGAGGCCCAGCCGGCGATGATGACACCATAGACTTCGATCGAAGTGATGGCCATCACCAGCAACAAGCCGGCGTTCAGGTTGGTCAGAGCCACTTCGGGACCGAAGGGGATCGCCACCCAGGCGGCCAGGGCCGGCATGATGGCCATGATCGGGCCCAGACGGAACAAACCATTGCTGGCGGCGTCAGGACGGATCAGCTCTTTGGTCAGCAGCTTGACCGCATCGGCGATCGGCTGCAGCAGACCGGCGGGGCCCACGCGGTTGGGGCCGTAGCGGACCTGGATGAAGCCCAGCAGCTTGCGCTCCCACAGCGTGAGGTAGGCCACAGCGCCCATCAGGGGGGCCAGCACGGCCACGATCTTGAGAAGAATCCAGATCACCGGCCAGGCGGCCGCAGTCCACCAGCTGGCAGGCAGCAAGCCCAGTCCGGCGTTGTACAGCGCGTCGATCATGCGGTCACCTCGTTCGTGGTCGACCGTGCATCGGCCGTCAATTGCAGGGACGGCGAGCGGCGCACCAAACCGTCAAGCTGGTAGATGGAAGCCGTCACCGGAGCCGATTCGCCAGCCACCGAGGCGCGGATGGCAGCGCCGGTGTCGTTGCTCAGCTGAGCGCTGACCACCTGCTGGCTGCCGGCCGGAACCAGCGCTGCACGAGCCAGAACGTCTTGCGAAGACTCATCTGCAAAACCATTCAAACCAAGCATGTTGCCCAGCACGCGCAGCACCTTCCAGGCCGGACGGGTTTCGCCCAGGGGCTTGACCACGGCGTGGAAACTTTGCAGACGCCCTTCGGCATTGACGAAACTGCCCGAGGTTTCTGTGAACGGAGCGATCGGCAGCAGCACGTCGCTGATGTCGAGGTTGGTCTTGAAGGGGCTCAGCGTCACCACCATCTCGGCCTTGTTCAGGCCCGAAACAGCGGCTTGACCAGCGGCCAGATCGGCACCCGGCTCGACGTTCAGCAGCAAGGCGGCCTTCAGCGCGCCCTGAGCCATCTGGGCCGCATTGAAGCCGGCAGCCAGGGGTTGAGCCTTGACGAGTTGAGCGCCCACGGTGTTGGCAGCCTCGGTGAGGTAACCGACCGAAGCACCGGTCTCGCGCGCAATCCAGTTGGCCAGGGCCAGCAGGCTCGAAGCGTTGGCATGGTGGGCTGCGGCATTGCCCAGCAGCACGGCCTTGCGATCGCCACCCAGCAGCGACTTGGCCACGGCAGCGGCGGCCGGGGTCACCTCAGCCGCCCAGGGAGCCGCCAAGCCTTTTTCGGCTGCCACGGCAGCGGCAATGCTGGCCAGCACGTTCAGCCACTCGGCAGCCGGTGCGACCTGGAACTGGGCCACAGGCAACGCCCAATCAGCTTCGGCCGAGTACACCGCATGAACCTGGGCCCCCTTGCGGGCGGCCTGGCGGATGCGTTGGGCAAACAGCGGGTGATCCTTGCGCAGGTTCGAACCCACCACCAGCACGCGTTGCAACTCGGACAGCGAGGCAATCGACGTGCCCAGCCAGCGAGCACCTTCGGGTGCGGTGAATTCGGCGTTGCGCAGACGGTAGTCGATGTTGTCGCTGCCCAGGCCGCGCACGAGCTGAGCGGCCAGGAAGAGCTCTTCCACCGTGTTGTGCGGGCTGACCAGGGCGCCAATGCTGGCCGCACCATGGTTGGTGCCGATCTGCTTCAGACCGTTGGCGACATACTCCAGAGCGGTCTGCCAATCCACGGTCTTCCATTCGCCGCCCTGCTTCAGCATGGGCTGGGTCAGACGGTCCGGGCCATTGAGCGATTCGTAGGAGAAACGGTCGCGGTCGGCAATCCAGCATTCGTTGACGGCATCGTTCTCCAGCGGAACAACGCGCAACACCTGGTGGTTCTTGACCTGGACGATCAGGTTGGCACCGGTGGAATCATGCGGGCTCACGCTCTTGCGACGCGACAGTTCCCAGGTACGGGCGCTGTAGCGGAAGGGCTTGCTGGTCAAGGCACCGACCGGGCAGATGTCGATCATGTTGCCGGACAGCTCGGAGTCCACCGTGTCGCCAGCAATGGTGGTGATCTCGGAGTGCTCACCGCGGTTGATCATGCCCAGTTCCATGACACCGGCCACTTCCTGGCCGAAGCGCACGCAGCGGGTGCAGTGGATGCAGCGGCTCATCTCTTCCATCGAGATCAGCGGGCCGACATCCTTGTGGAAGACCACGCGTTTTTCTTCCTCATAGCGGGAAGAAGAGCCACCGTAGCCCACGGCCAGATCCTGCAGCTGGCACTCGCCGCCCTGATCGCAGATCGGGCAGTCCAGCGGGTGGTTGATCAGCAGGAACTCCATCACCGATTGCTGGGCCTTGATGGCCTTGTCGCTCTTGGTGCGGACGATCATGCCCTGCGTCACCGGGGTGGCGCAGGCGGGCATGGGCTTGGGGGCTTTTTCAACATCCACCAGGCACATGCGGCAGTTGGCCGCAATGCTCAGCTTCTTGTGGTAGCAAAAGTGCGGAATGTAGGTGCCAGCCTTTTCAGCAGCATGCATGACCATGCTGCCTTCATTGACCTCTACCTTTTGACCGTCGAGTTCGATTTCAACCATATGTTCTCTCGCGATCAAGCGTGCGCAGTCTTTTGCGACTTGGCTTGCTCAATCAATGCCTGGAATTCGGGCTTGAAGTGCTTCAGCATGGCCCGCACGGGCATGGCGGCGGCGTCACCCAAGGCGCAGATGGTGCGGCCCTGGATGTTGTCAGCCACCGAGTTCAGCAATTCGAGATCGCCATCGCGACCCTGGCCGTGCCAGATGCGGTCGATCACGCGCCACATCCAACCTGTGCCTTCGCGGCAAGGCGTGCACTGGCCACAGGATTCATGCGAATAGAAGTAGGACAGTCGCAGCAGGCTCTCGACCATGTTGCGCGAGTCATCCATCACGATCACGGCGCCCGAACCCAGCATCGAGCCGGCCTTGGCGATCGAGTCGTAATCCATGGTGCATTCCATGATGATGGACGCAGGCAGCACGGGAGAGGACGAGCCTCCAGGAATCACAGCCTTCAGCTGACGGCCCTTGCGCACGCCACCAGCCAGTTCCAGCAACTTGGCAAACGGCGTGCCCAGCGGAATCTCGTAGTTGCCGGGGCGTTCGACGTCGCCACTGACCGAGAAGATCTTGGTGCCGCCGTTGTTGGGCTTGCCACATTCCAGATAGGCCGCACCGCCGTTGCGGATGATCCAGGGGACCGCAGCAAAGGTTTCGGTGTTGTTGATCGTGGTGGGCTTGCCGTACAGGCCGAAGCTGGCCGGGAACGGTGGCTTGAAACGGGGCTGGCCTTTCTTGCCTTCGAGCGATTCGAGCAAGGCGGTTTCTTCGCCGCAGATGTAGGCGCCAAAGCCGTGGGCGGCATGCAGCTGGAAGCTGAAGGCGCTGCCCATGATGTTGTTGCCCAGGTAACCCGCAGCACGGGCTTCTTCGAGGGCCTCTTCGAAGCGCTCGTAGGTCTGGAAGATCTCGCCGTGGATGTAGTTGTAACCCACCGAGATGCCCATGGCATAGGCGGCGATGATCATGCCTTCAATCACGATGTGCGGATTGAATTGCAGGATGTCACGGTCTTTGCAAGTACCCGGCTCACCTTCGTCCGAATTGCAGACGAGGTATTTTTGGCCAGGGAACTGGCGCGGCATGAAGCTCCACTTCAGGCCGGTCGGGAAACCCGCACCGCCACGACCACGCAGGCCGGACTCCTTGACCGTGGCAATCACCTGGTCCTGGGTCAGGCCTTCGCCGCCGTCTTGAGCCAGGATCTTGCGCAGAGCCTGGTAGCCGCCACGGGCTTCGTAATCCTTGATGCTCCAGTTGCTGCCATTCAGGCCGGCATAGATCTGCGGGCCGATATGACGGTCATGGAAGCAGGTCTCGACACCGGTGGCCTGGAACTGGGAAAGAATGCTTTGAGCGGAGGCCATCACTTCACCTCGGCAGCGCGCAGGCCGTCCACCAGTTGATCGAGCTTGTCGTTGCTCATGAAACTGCACATGGTGCGGTCATTCACCAGCATCACCGGCGAATCGGCGCAAGCGCCCAGGCATTCACATTGCTGAAGTGTGAACAGGCCGTCCGGGGTGGTTTCACCCATGGCGATGCCCAGCTTTTGCTCCAGGTGGTGCAAGGCCTTGTACCCGTCTCGCAGCTGGCACGGCAGGTTGGTGCAGACGTTGAGCTTGTACTTGCCCACCGGCTGCTGGTTGTACATGTTGTAGAAGGTGGTGACTTCGTGCACCGCGATCACGGGCATCTCCAGCACCTCAGCGA
The DNA here is from genome assembly GCF_000518645.1 of Curvibacter gracilis ATCC BAA-807. GTDB lineage: Bacteria > Pseudomonadota > Gammaproteobacteria > Burkholderiales > Burkholderiaceae_C > Curvibacter > Curvibacter gracilis. Next base: position 25,908 of record NZ_JADZ01000029.1, read on the forward strand.
TGACTTTTTCACTGTCTTCACTGACGTAGCCCTGCTCTTGCTGAACGATAGACAGGCAAGCCATCACTGCCGACTGCTTTTGATCAGCGGGATACTTGGCAACTTCACGGGCAAAACGAGCCCTGGTCGAATCAGAGATCATCGATCAATCTCTCCAAACACAATGTCCATGGTGCCAATGATGGCCACCGCATCCGCCAGCATGTGGCCGCGGGCCATTTCGTCCAGGGTTGCCAGATGGGCAAAACCCGGGGCGCGGATCTTGAGGCGATAGGGCTTGTTCGCGCCATCGCTCACCAGATAAATACCGAACTCACCCTTGGGGTGCTCCACGGCAGCGTAGGCCTCGCCTTCGGGCACATGGAAGCCTTCGGTGAAGAGCTTGAAGTGGTGGATCAGCTCTTCCATGCTCGACTTCATGGCCTCACGGGCCGGCGGAGCCACCTTGTGGTTGTCCGTGATCACCGGGCCTGGGTTGGCACGCAGCCAATCCACGCATTGCTTGATGATCTTGTTGGACTCGCGCATTTCAGCGACACGCACAAGATAGCGGTCGTAGCTGTCACCGGTCTTACCCACCGGGATGTCGAAGTCGACGCGGTCGTAGACGTCGTAGGGCTGCGTCTTGCGCAGATCCCAGGCAAAACCAGAGCCACGCAGCATCGGGCCGGTCATGCCGAGGTTCAGGGCACGCTCAGGCTCGACCACGCCGATGCCCACGGTACGCTGTTTCCAGATGCGGTTTTCGGTCAGCAGGTTTTCGTACTCGTCCACGCACTTCGGGAAGCGACGCGTGAAGTCGTCAATGAAGTCAAGCATCGAACCCTGGCGGTTCTGATTGAGTTCGGCCAAGGCCTTGGCGTTCTTGATCTTGCTGACCTTGTACTGCGGCATCGTGTCCGGCAGGTCGCGGTAGACGCCACCCGGGCGGAAGTACGCCGCATGCATGCGCGCGCCCGACACGGCTTCATACATGTCGAACAGATCTTCACGTTCACGGAAGGTGTAGATCAGGATGGTCGAGCTGCCGATGTCGTTACCGTGCGAACCCAGCCACATCAGGTGGTTCAGCAGGCGGGTGATCTCGGAGAACATCACACGGATGTACTGTGCACGAACCGGCACTTCCAGACCCAGCAGCTTTTCGATGGCCAGGCAGTAGGCATGCTCGTTGCTCATCATCGACACGTAATCCAGTCGGTCCATGTAGGGCAGCGACTGGATGAAGGTCTTGTGTTCGGCCAGCTTTTCAGTGGCACGGTGCAGCAGACCGATGTGAGGATCAGCGCGTTGAACGACTTCGCCGTCCAACTCCAGCACCAGGCGCAGAACGCCGTGGGCTGCCGGGTGTTGAGGCCCGAAGTTCAGAGTGTAATTTTTGATTTCAGCCATGATGCATCACACAAGGCAGAGCGCCTCAGTGCAGGCCTCCATACTTGTCTTCACGAATGATGCGGGGCGTGATTTCCCGCGGCTCGATGGTGACGGGCTCGTACACCACACGGCGGCGTTCTGCGTCGTAGCGCATCTCGACATGGCCGGAAATCGGGAAATCCTTGCGGAAGGGGTGACCGATGAAGCCGTAGTCCGTCAGGATGCGACGAAGGTCGTTGTGCCCTTCGAAGACGATGCCGTACAGGTCGAAGGCTTCGCGCTCGTACCAGTTGGCAGAGTTCCAGATGTCGGCGACCGAGACCACCTGCGGCGCATCGTCGTCTGGGCAGAAGACCCGCACGCGCACACGCTGGTTCAGACTGACCGACAGCAGGTGGCTGACGACGCCGTAACGCAGACCATCCCAAGTGCCATCACCATAGGTGGAGTAGTCCACACCGCACAGGTCAACCAATTGTTCAAAGCGGCAGGTGGGCGCATCACGCAGGATCTGCATGGCCGCCAGGTAGTCGGCAGCAGCCACCTCGATGGTGACCTCATCCAACGCCACAACCGCGGTTTTGATCTTGTCACCCAAGGCGGCAACAATCGCGTCCTTCAAGGCTTCTGCCTGGATTGCAATCTGTGTCATGGTGCTATCTCAAACCCGAGCGATCGTGTTGGTGCGGCGGATTTTTTGCTGCAGCTGCATGATCCCGTAGATCAAGGCTTCTGCCGTCGGCGGGCAGCCAGGCACGTAGACATCCACCGGCACAATGCGGTCGCAACCGCGCACCACGGAGTAGCTGTAGTGGTAGTAGCCGCCGCCGTTGGCACAGGAACCCATGGAGAGCACCCAGCGCGGCTCGCTCATCTGGTCATACACCTTGCGCAAGGCCGGAGCCATTTTGTTGCAAAGCGTACCGGCCACGATCATCAAATCACTTTGACGCGGACTGGCGCGGAACACCTCGGCACCAAAACGGCCGATGTCGTAACGCGCAGCCGCTGCGTGCATCATTTCGACCGCGCAGCAGGCCAACCCGAAGGTCATGGGCCACAGCGACCCCGTCTTTGCCCAGTTCACCACCGCGTCGTAGCTGGTGGTGACAAAGCCTTCTTTCATGACACCTTCAATCATTGCATGCGTCCTTGTTGATGCTTTCGCTCATTCCCAATCCAGCGCGCCTTTTTTCCACGCGTAGATGAAGCCCACGAGCAGATCGATGAGGAACACCACCCCGGTCCAGAAGCCGCCCGAGCCGGTGTCGGTCAGAGACACCGCCCAGGGGACGAGGAAGGCAATTTCGAGGTCGAAGAGAATGAAGAGGATGGCCACGAGGTAGTAGCGCACGTCAAACTTCATGCGCGCGTCTTCAAACGCTTCGAAACCACACTCGTAAGGGGAGTTTTTGGCCGGATCAGGCCGATTCGGGCCAAGGAGGTAGCCCAGCGCCTGAGGGATCACCCCAACGCCTAGACCAACCAGAATGAACAAGAGAACGGGGAGGTATTGATCGAGGTTCATCTGGAGGATTTCATCACCGCAATCCTTCCTGTGAATTACAGGAAGGATTTTTATTTTGGTGCCGTCGGCGAGACTCGAACTCGCACAGCTTTCGCCACTACCCCCTCAAGATAGCGTGTCTACCAATTTCACCACGACGGCGGGATGTTGCTGCTCGGATGGCATGAGGACCTTGCGGTTTTGGCTTTCCGAACAGAAGTCAATTCTACCCGGAAAAACCCACCCCTCTTGGGTTGCCGGGCAGAAAATCAAGAGCTCATTTGGTCGGAATTGCAGCCGCGCCCTTGGCCGGTTCGGCCGGCGCAGCAGGCGCAGCCGCAGGGGCGGCCGGCGTCACGACAGCAGCCCCCTCAAGCACGCTGCCCGAGCTGGCTGCCGGACGCAGATTGCCGAAATAGGCCAGCGCCAGCGTGCAGACAAAGAAGACCGCTGCCAGCACAGCCGTGGTGCGCGACAGGAAGTTGGCACTGCCACTGGCACCAAACAGACTGCCCGAGCCGCCACTGCCAAAGGCCGCACCCATGTCGGCGCCCTTGCCATGCTGAATCAGAATCAAACCGATCATGCCCAAGGCTGCCAGCATCTGTACCGCCAGGATGATGGTGGTGATGATGTTCATAAAAACTCCAGATAAAAAATCAAACGGCCAACGCCGATGCGGCAGCCACGATGGTCAGGAAATCAGGCGCCTTCAATGAGGCCCCGCCGATCAGGCCGCCGTCGATGTCCGGCTGAGCCAGCAATTCAGCCGCATTGGCCGCATTCATGCTGCCGCCGTACAGCAGCTTGACCCGGTCTGCACGCGGCGTGGCCGCCTGCAGTTGAGCACGCAACACCGCGTGCACCGCCTGCGCCTGCTCGGGCGTCGCGGTGCGACCCGTGCCGATGGCCCACACCGGCTCATAGGCCACCACGATCTCACTGATGCAATGGCCATTGAGGTGGATCACAGCTGCCAACTGGCGCTTGACCACCAACTCAGTCTCACCCGCCTCACGCTGTGCCAGCGTCTCACCGACACAGACGATCGGCACCAGGCCGGCAGCCAGTGCGCGTTGCGCCTTGCGTGCCACCAGTTCGTCGCTTTCGGCGTGGTATTGACGACGTTCGGAATGCCCCACGATCACGTAGTGCACACCCAGATCACGCAGCATGCCAGCCGACACCTCGCCGGTGTAGGCACCCGACTCGTGGGCCGACAGGTCTTGCGCACCCAGGGCCACCGTGCCACGCAACGCGGCCACCTGCGCCAGATAAGGAGCCGGCACGCACACCGCCACCTCCGCGGCCGCATCAGCCACACCAGCGGCCACAGCACGCACCAGGGCGTCATTGGCAGCCAGGCTGCCATTCATTTTCCAGTTGCCGGCAATCAGCTTCTTTTTCATGAATTCACCAGGTCAAAACAATTTTTCCGACATGCTGACCAGACTCCATCAGCGCATGCGCCTGGGCAGCCTGCTCAGCAGGGAAGGTAGCAAAAATGATGGGGGCAATCTCACGGCGCGCCAGCACGGGCCAGACCTGCTCACGCAAAGCACGGGCAATGGCCGCCTTGAACGCCACAGGACGGGGACGCAGGGTCGAGCCCGTGATGGTCAGACGCTTGCGCAGCACCATGCCGGCATTGAACTCGGCCTTCACCCCACCTTGCACGGCAATGATCACGATCCGGCCATCTTCCGCCAGGCACTCGACCTCGCGGGCCACATAGGCCCCGGCCACCATGTCCAACACCACATCCACACCGCGGCCATTCGTGAGTTCCTTGCAGACCTGCACGAAATCCTGGGTCTTGTAGTTGATCGCATGGTCGGCACCCAGCTTCAGGCAGGCCGCGCATTTGTCATCACTGCCCGCCGTCACGATGACGCGGGCCCCACGGGCCTTGGCCAACTGGATGGCCGTGACGCCGATGCCGCTGGTGCCCCCCTGGATCAACAGGGTCTCACCCGCCTGCAAGCGGCCACGATCAAAGACATTGCTCCACACGGTGAAGAAGGTCTCGGGCAAAGAGGCTGCCTCGACAGCCGTCCAGCCCTCAGGCACCGGCAGGCACTGACCCACAGGTGCTACGCACAACTCGGCGTAACCCCCACCGGCCACCAGTGCACACACCGCATCACCAACCCGAAAGCCCGCTTCGGCCATGGCCACCGGATCACCGGCGACCACCACCCCGGCCACTTCCAGCCCGGGAATGTCCGAGGCACCCGGCGGCACCGGGTAATTGCCGGTGCGCTGCAGCACATCAGGACGGTTGATCCCGCTGGCCGCAACGCGGATCAGCAGCTCACCCTCACCCGCAACAGGCTCGGGACGCTCTGCAGGCTGCAACACCTCCGGAGCACCGTAGGTGGTGATTTCAATGGCTTTCATGAGACCTCTCACCGAAGACCACCCGCCAGCCCAGCTGGCGGACAGCCCTCGCAACCGGGATTACTGTTGCTGTTGTTGCTGCTGGGGAGCAGCTTCACCATGCGCAGGACGATCGGCCAGTGCCTTCATGGACAGCTTGACGCGGCCCTTGTCGTCGGTTTCGAGAACCTTGACGCGCACGATCTGACCTTCGGACAGGAAGTCGGTGACCTTTTCAACGCGCTGGTGGGCGATCTGGCTGATGTGCAGCAGACCGTCCTTGCCAGGCAGCAGGTTGATCAGGGCGCCGAAGTCCAGGATCTTGGTGACCGGGCCTTCGTAGATCTTGCCGATCTCGACTTCGGCCGTGATCTGCTCGATGCGACGCTTGGCTTCATCAGCCTTGGCGCCGTCGGTGGCGGCGATGGTGATGGTGCCATCTTCCTCGATGTTGATCTGGGTGCCGGTTTCTTCGGTCAGCGCACGGATGGTGGCGCCGCCCTTGCCGATCACGTCACGGATCTTCTCGGGGTTGATCTTCATGGTGAAGAGCTTGGGAGCGAAGTTCGACACTTCGGTCTTGGCCTCACCCATCGCTTCTTGCATCTTGCCCAGGATGTGCAGGCGGGCTTCCTTGGCTTGCGCCAGGGCCACTTGCATGATTTCCTTGGTGATGCCCTGGATCTTGATGTCCATCTGCAAGGCGGTGATGCCGTTGGTGGTACCGGCCACCTTGAAGTCCATGTCACCCAGGTGATCTTCATCGCCCAGGATGTCGGTCAGCACGGCGAAGCGGTTGGCGTCCTTGATCAGACCCATGGCGATGCCAGCCACATGGGCCTTCATCGGCACGCCGGCATCCATCAGCGACAGGCAGCCGCCACAGACCGAAGCCATCGACGACGAGCCGTTCGACTCGGTGATTTCAGACACCACACGCATGGTGTACGGGAACTCTTCCTTGGTCGGCAGGACCGCGACCAGGGCGCGCTTGGCCAGACGGCCGTGGCCGATTTCGCGGCGCTTGGTGCTGCCCATGCGGCCCACTTCGCCGGTGGCAAAGGGAGGCATGTTGTAGTGCAGCATGAAGCGGTCTTCGTACTCGCCAGCCAGGGCGTCGATGCGCTGGGCATCGCGCTCGGTGCCCAGAGTGGCCACGACCAGCGCCTGGGTTTCGCCACGCGTGAACAGGGCCGAGCCGTGGGTGCGGGGCAGCACCGAGTTGCGGATTTCGATCGGGCGCACCGTGCGGGTGTCGCGGCCGTCGATGCGGGGCTCACCCGCCAGGATCTGGCCGCGCACGATGCGGGCTTCGATCTCGAACAGCAGGCCTTCGACCTTGACGCTGTCGAACTCCACGCCTTCGGCCTTCAGGCCGGCCATCACGGCAGCGTAGGCTTCGCGGCAGGCCTGGGTACGGGCTTGCTTGTTGCGGATCTGGTAGGCGGCGCGCAGGGCTTCTTCAGCCAGGGCGTTGACCTTGGCGATCAGCGGCTCGTCCTTGGCCGGGGCTTCCCATTGCCAGACCGGCTTGCCGGCTTCGCGCACCAACTCATGGATGGCGTTGATGGCGATGTTGCCTTGCTCATGACCGAACACCACGGCGCCCAGCATGATGTCTTCGGACAGTTGTTGCGCTTCGGATTCGACCATCAGCACGGCCGACTCGGTACCCGCCACCACCAGATCCAGCTGGCTGTTCTTGCGCTGGGTCTGACCCGGGTTCAGCACGTATTCACCGTTGATGTAACCCACGCGGGCGGCACCGATCGGGCCGTTGAACGGGATGCCCGACACGGCCAGAGCGGCCGAGGTGCCGATCATGGCGGCGATGTCGGCGTCCACTTCGGGGTTCAGCGACACGGTGTGGATCACCACGTGCACTTCATTGAAGAAACCTTCGGGGAACAGCGGGCGGATCGGGCGATCGATCAGGCGGCTGGTCAAGGTTTCGAGTTCGCTCGGCTTGGCTTCGCGCTTGAAGAAGCTGCCCGGGATCTTGCCGGCGGCGTAGGCCTTCTCGATGTAGTCGACGGTCAGGGGGAAGAAATCCTGGCCGGGCTTGGCCGACTTGGAGGCCACCACGGTGGCCAGCACCACGGTGTCGTCGATGTTCACCAGCACGGCGCCGGTGGCTTGACGGGCGATTTCACCCGTTTCCAGGGTGACGGTGTGCTGACCCCACTGGAAGGTCTTGGTGACTTTGTTGAAAATGCTCATGTTCAGCTCCTGCTGCTTGACCGGCCGCGAGGCCAGCCTCATCGCCACCCACCCCGGGTGGCAAGGGACAGTTGAAAACCCGGAACACGATGCCATTCCAGAAGACCCGGCGAGCCCGAGGGCCGACCCTTTTGGAATGACACAGCGCGCATCCCTGCTTTCAGCTGTGGAAAAACAAAAAACAAACGCCTGAGCTAGTGAACTAACTCAGGCGTCCAGCATTCGTTGCTCGAATTACTTGCGCAGACCCAGCTTGGCGATCAGTGCGGTGTAACGATCAGCGTCCTTGCCCTTCAGGTAGTCGAGCAGCTTGCGACGGCGGCTCACCATGCGCAGCAGACCACGGCGACCGTGGTGATCCTTGGCATGGGTCTTGAAGTGAGGGGTCAGTTCGTTGATGCGGGCGGTCAGGATGGCGACCTGAACTTCCGGGCTACCTGTGTCGTTGGCGCTGCGTGCATTGGCCTTGACAACTTCGGCCTTGATTTCGGATGCGATCATTTTTGTTCCTTTGAATATTTGACTTGCGCTGACTGCCGGAAATGCGGCCAGCGTGCTGCCTTGCAAAACGCAAAGCCTTGAAATTATAGCCCGAGCCAACGACGAAGGCGAATCACCCCTTCGTCCAGGCGATTCAGATCACGCGAGGCGAAGCACCAGCGCAGCCAGCCGTCGGCCTCCGGGGCAAAGGCGCTGCCCGGCGCCAGCCCCAGCCCGGCCTCGGCCACCAGGCGCTTGGCCACCGCCAGCGAATCGTCATGCCCCTGCAGCCGGAAGAAGGCGTACATGCCGCCCGCGGCCGAGGCCACCTGCACCCCAGGCAGCGCCTGCAGCTGCGGCACCAGGCGATCCCGGCAGGCTTTCAAGTGCGCCACCACCCGTGGGGTGATGCTGCCGCCCTCACGCAAGGCGGCCAGGCCCGCGCGCTGGGTGAAGACCGAGGCGCACGAGGTGTTGAACTCGATCAGCTTGCCCATGGAGGCCAGCATCGAAGGCGGCATGACCAGCCAGCCCAGGCGCCAGCCCGTCATCAGAAAGCTCTTGGAGAAGCTGTGCGCCACCACCAGGCGATCCTCGGGCTCCGCCAGGTCGAGGAAGCTGGGCGCACAGCCCTTGGCCGAGGGCTCGTAATAGAGCCGCTCATACACCTCGTCGGCCAGGATCCAGGTGCCGGTGCGGCGGCAATGCGCCAGGATCTGCGACTGCTCTTCGGCACTCAGCGTCCAGCCTGTGGGGTTGTTGGGCGCGTTCACGATCAGCAGTCGGGTGGCCGGCGTGATGGCGGCCAGCAACTCCGGCAGGTCCAGGCGCCAGGCCCCCTGATCAGCCCCTTGCGCCACCGGCTTGAGCGACACCGTCTTCACCACGCCGCCCATGATGGCGGGCTGGGCCAGCAGATTGGGCCAGACCGGGGTCACGGCCACCACCTCGTCGCCGGACTCCACCAGGGCCTGGATGGCCAGCATCAAGGCATTCACCCCACCCGACGTGACCGCAATGCGCTCCGACACCACCGGCCGGTGCAGGGCACTGGTGTAGTCGGCCAGCGCCTGGCGCAGCTCGGGCAGGCCCAGGTTGTGGGCATAGAAGGTCTCACCCTGGGCGATCGAATCGATGGCGGCCTGGCGCACGGCTTCAGGCGTGACCTCGTCACTCTCGCCAAACCAGAAGGCCAACACATCGGCCCGGCCCATGCCGGCATTGGCCACTTCGCGGATTTTCGATTCTTCAAGCTGGAGGATGGCGGGTCGCATTCGGGGGTCCTGTAGTTGCACAGCGCAACGCGATTGAACAAGAGTCGCATGGTAGCGGAGCCTGCCGCCCCGCACACCCTCGACCGGAGCCTTTCATGCCCACCCGCCTCACCCGTCGCCAAGCCCTGCTCGGGCTGAGCACCCTGCTCAGCACTGCAGCGCCCCAGGCTTTCGCCGCATCAGGCGCCAAATCCAAGAGCCCCAAAAGCCGGGGGCGCAGCAAGCCTGCTGCGCCCTCCGGCTCTGAAGAAAGCCGCGCCGACCGGGACCGCCGCCTCAGCCGCGAATGCCGAGGCCGTGCCAATGCCGGCGCCTGCCTGGGCTACGCCCAGTGAATTCCCCCCTCAGGGGCGCTGCATGCGACAGGTGGTCGCCATCTCGGCCTTGCTGGCCGGAATCTGGCGGATCACCTTGAAGCCATAGCCTGAGCCTTCGACGTCAAATCGAACTCCAGGCTGACCCTGCTTTTCCATCACACCCACCACCAGGGCTTGCTGGAACTGGTGGTCGCTGGCCCGCACCGTGCCCGACTGGCCGTGCAAGGACACGCTGCTGCCCTCCAGCTTCGCCGCGACGGCGGCCGCCTCGGTCGAACCGGCCTTTTCAATGGCCTGAGCCAAGGCCTCGACCATCAACTGCATGCGCATGTGCACATAGTCATCGGCAGGCTTGGGAAAGCGCTGGCGGAAGGCCTGGTAGAAGGCCTCGCTCTGGGCACCCGGCACGTTGGGCAACCAATCGGCCACGGCCACCACCCGACCCAGGCCGGCGTCACCGATGGCTGCCGGCGCGCCCAGCGCGTTGCCGTAGTAGGTGAAGAACCGCCCTTCGTAACCCACCTCGCGCGCTGCCTTGATCAACAGCGTCAGGTCATTGCCCCAATTGCCGGTGATCACGGCCTGCGCGCCGCTGGCCTTGATCTTGACCGCGTACGGCGCGAAGTCCTTCACCCGCCCCAGGGGGTGCAGCTCCTCGCCCGCCACCTGCACATCCGGGCGTTGCTCACCCAGCTGGCGACGCGCCTCCTTGAGCACGGCCTGACCAAAACTGTAGTCCTGCCCGATCAGGTAGACGCTCTTGACCGCGCGATCCTCCCGGATCACCTCCATCAAGGCGGCCATGCGCATGTCGGCATGGGCGTCGAAACGGAAGTGCCAATAGCTGCATCGCTCATTGGTCAGCGCCGGATCGACCGCCGAGTAGTTCAGGAACAACACCCGGCGCGCCGGATCGCGCTCGTTGTGCTTGTTGATGGCGTCCAGCAGCACCGCCGCCGTGGCCGAGGAATTGCCCTGCAACACCACCCGTGCGCCATCGTCGATGGCCGAGCGCAGGGCCGACAAGGCCTCTTCGTTCTGCCCCTTGCTGTCGTAACGGTCCAGCTGCAGCGGGCGAGCCCCGCCAGCCGCCGCGGGCAGATGCACCCCGCCCCGGGCATTGACACGCTCCACCGCCCACAGGATGTTGCGATAGACCGCTTCGCCGGCATTGGCAAACGGGCCGCTCAGCCCTTCGATCAGCGCCACCCGGATCGGGCCGGACGCGCTGGCCGCCTGCGCCGACGCCCACGGCAAAGCCGCTGCAGATAACGTCGACAAAGCCCTTTTCAAGAGGGACCTGCGCAGATATTCCATGAAGAAAAATCCTTGAAAAAAAGCCGCCGGATCGCACCTGTGATCCAAGCGGCACTCAGTTCGAGAGCCGCGCAGTGTAAAGGACTTGCACCATGATCTTCGCCCCCGTGATTCGCTCCTCCGCCCACCTCAACGGCCTGCGTGCCATGGACCGAGGCCTCGAAAGATTCCTGGCCCAGACCCTGCACCAGCAAGCCCAACGCCAACAGGCCAGCACCCAGTCGATCGAAGAAACCGAGCAGGGTTACAAGCTCCAACTCGACGTGCCCGGCCTGAGCCGCGAGCAACTCCAGGTGGACATCGAAGGCCGCGTGGTGCGCATCGAAAGCACGGCCGACGCGGCTCGTCGCTACCGCTGGGCCTTCGAGCTGCCGCAGGAGCTCGATGCCGCCGCCAGCGCGGCCCAGCTGGTCAACGGCGTGCTCACCCTGCAGCTCGGCAAAAAGGCGCCCCCGCAGCCGCAAGGCACCCGCATCACCATCTCCTGATGGCTTCATCACCGCCCCGCTCCAAGGCCCGTCAAGGGCCTTTTTTCTGCCGCTCATGACGAAGTGGTCCAGGCGTCTTCCCGCATGGAGGCCATGTCAGTTTCATCGCTTGCAGCAATACGCGCGCAGACCTCAATCACCCCTGGTATTTCAAGCACTTCGGTAGCAAGAAACACCTTTCGCGCGAAGCAAGTGACCGACCAATCTCCAGAAAATGAAAAACCCCGCAGACCCTGAGGTGCTGCGGGGCAAAGACCAGCCAAGGCCGGTCGGGGAGGAAGCGGTCAGGAGCTGGTGACAGGCCGGGCGTCTGCCGCCGCGGCCGGGCTGGCGTCGCCCTCGTGGAGCAACTCACCCAGGAGTTTGGGCAGGTCGGTGACCAGGTTGGGCTTGTAGACCAGGGGAATGTCACGCAGCGCAAAGGCGTAGGGGCGGCGCTGCTCTTCGTCGAGCGAGGTGACCACCACCAATTGGCTTCGGTTCAGCTCCGGGTGGGCGCGCAGGCTGGTCAGCAGCGTGGCCCCGTCGATGCCCGGCAGCAAGAGGTCCAGCAGCAGCACATCGGGCTGCAACTGCCCATACATGGCGAGGCCCACGATGCCATCGTCGGCCAAATGCAGCGATACCTCGGGGAAGTGCTGCTGCATCATCAGCGACACCAGGTTCTGGTAGTGGGCCGAATCCTCGATGAACAACACCCGGCGCGGGTTGGCCGGACTGCCACGCTGGCTGCCCCGGCGGCCGGCGCGGCGGTTGGCCAGCCAGCGGTCCACCGACACCCGGGAGATCCGTCGGTGCCCGCCGGGCGTTTTCCAGGCTTCCAGCTCGCCACGGTCCACCATCATCTGGACCGAGCGCACTGCCATGCCCAATTCACGAGCCACCTCGATCGTGGTGCAGTGCTCACCAGACGGAGGGACGGAGGAAAAGTTGTTTTCGAAGCTCATGAATCAATTCTACCGAATTTGCCGAATAAATTGTCAAGTTCAACAAAGTGATAGTTGAAAAAATTAGTTTTTCAAGACCCACTAGCACACTGGGGCTCTGCCGGCTCAGGTGTCAATGGCATCCAGCGGCCAGCGCGGGCGCACATCAAAGCTGTAGTCCCGCCCCGCCTCGGCGCGACCGGACTGCAGGCGCATGGCGGCCGCCATGGCGATCATGGCGCCGTTGTCGGTGCACAGGTGCAGCTCGGGGTAGTGCACACGCACCCGGGCCACCAGACAGGCGGCATTCAGACGCTGCCGCAGTTCGCGGTTGGCTCCGACGCCGCCTGCCACCACCAGACGGCGCAGGCCGGTCTGGCGCAAGGCCGCCATCGACTTCTTCAACAGCACTTCGACAATGGCGGCCTGGGTGCTGGCCGCCAGATCGGGCTTGCGCGACTCCAGCGCGTCGCCCAGCTTGCGGGCCTGGGTCAGCACCGCGGTCTTCAGCCCCGCGAACGAGAAGTCGAGATCGCCGCTGTGCAGCAAAGGCCTGGGCAGCTTGAAGGCGGCCGGGTCGCCCGCCTCGGCCAGGCGCGACAGGGCCGGCCCACCCGGGTAGCCCAGGCCCATGAGCTTGGCCGATTTGTCAAAGGCCTCGCCGGCGGCATCGTCAATGGTCTCGCCCAGGATCTGGTAGTCGCCCACCGCGTCCACCCGCATCAGCTGGGTGTGCCCGCCCGACACCAGCAAGGCCACAAAGGGGAACTCCGGCGGATCGGCACTGAGAAACGGCGACAGCAGGTGGCCCTCCAGGTGATGCACACCCAACACCGGCCGGCCCAGGGCCGCCCCGAGCGCGCAAGCCACGCCCGAGCCCACCAGCAAGGCCCCGGCCAGGCCGGGCCCGCGCGTGTAGGCCACCACATCCACCTCGGCCAGACTGCGCCCTGCGGCCGCCAGCACTTGGGTTGCCAACGGCAACACGCGCCGGATGTGGTCCCGGCTGGCCAGCTCTGGCACCACCCCGCCATAGGCCTGGTGCATCTCGATCTGGCTGTGCAGGGCATGCGCCTCCAGACGCGGCACGCCCTGGCCGTTGGCATGCACCAGGGCCACCCCCGTCTCATCACAGGAAGACTCGATGCCCAGCACCAGGCCGGGTGCCCGGCCTGGGGTGTGATCAGCAAAAGAGGGGGTGGAAGAGGTCACGGACATGGGCAGACGGTTCATCATCGGTGCCGAAGTGTAGGCCCTGACGGCCTCGCCTGATCGACAGGCCGCCCATGCCCCCACCCCTGCGGGGCCTCCGAACGCGCATCGGCGATCGGCAGATTGGTGCATCGCACAAAAGCAGTGCAGCGCCCCGTCCCAGGGCCTGCCCTGCGCACCAAGCCCGAACCGCGCGCACCGGCATGCGTCACAGCCAGCCTTACCAGCCCCTGTTCTGGCTACCGTCACGGCCATTTATGTCTGGCATGCCCTTTGCTTGACAGGTGCATGACCCCAACGGGTCAAACAACATGTCAGACCCAAAGGCGGGCCTGACGCGTTGCCAGGACAAAGGCGTCCCCACCACGGCAGGCCCATCGGGCCCAGTCGCTGCGTGAGGACGCCTTTTTTGCTTTGTACGTTCCGAATGACTTCAGCTTCAAGGAGTAGCCCATGTCCGACCTGTTGAACACCCGCCTGAGCCGGCGCGCCGTGCTGCAAACCGCTGCCGTGGCCGCCACCGGCCTGTCCCCGGCCCTGCGCTCGGTCGTCTACGCCGGCGGCTCCGACAAGCCCGAGAAGGAAGAGGTGAAGATCGGCTTCATCCCCCTCACCGACTGCGCCAGCGTGGTCATGGCCTCGGTGCTGGGCTTCGACAAGAAGTACGGGGTGAAGATCATCCCCAGCAAGGAAGCCAGCTGGGCCGGCGTGCGCGACAAGCTGGTCAATGGCGAATTGGACTTTGCCCATGTGCTCTATGGCCTGGTCTACGGCGTGCACCTGGGCCTGGGCGGCCCCAAGAAGGACATGGCCGTGCTGATGACCCTGAACAACAACGGCCAGGCCATCACCCTGTCCAAGAAGCTGGCCGACAAAGGCGCCGTCGACGCGGCCAGCCTGGCCAAGCTGATGGCCAGCGACAAACGCGAATACACCTTTGCCCAGACCTTTCCCACCGGCACCCATGCCATGTGGCTGTACTACTGGCTGGCCTCGGCCGGCATCAACCCGCTGCAGGACGCCAAGGTCATCACCGTGCCCCCGCCCCAGATGGTGGCCAACATGCGCGTGGGCAACATGGACGGCTTCTGCGTGGGTGAGCCCTGGGGCCACCGCGCCATCATGGACGGCATCGGCATCACCGGCGTCACCACCCAGGACATCTGGAAGGACCACCCCGAGAAGGTGCTGGGCACCACCGCCGAGTTCACCAAGAAGTACCCCAACACCTCGCGCGCCGTGATGATGGCCATCCTCGAGGCCAGCCAGTGGATCGATGCCAGCCTGCAGAACAAGCTGAAGATGGCCGAGACCATTGCCGACAAGTCTTACGTCAACACCGGTGTGGACGCCATCAACCAGCGCATCCTGGGCCGCTACCAGAACGGCCTGGGCAAGACCTGGGACGACCCCAACCACATGAAGTTCTTCAACGACGGCGCGGTCAACTTCCCCTACCTGTCCGACGGCATGTGGTTCCTGACCCAGCACAAGCGCTGGGGCCTGCTCAAGGAGCACCCCGATTACCTGGCCGTGGCCAAGCAGATCAACCAGATCGAGCTCTACAAGCAGGCCGCCGGGGCCCTGAAGATCAATGTGCCCAAAGACCCCATGCGCACCAGCAAGCTGATCGATGGCGTGGTCTGGGACGGCAAGGACCCCAAGAAATACGCCGAATCCTTCAAGGTTCACGCCTGATCCGCCACTGAGCCCCAACCACCCATCAGGAGCCCGCCATGGTCAGTGCCGTCTTTCACAACCCCGTCGAACTACCCGCCACCCCCCAGGTGCCCACGCCCAAGCCTGCTGCCTCGATCGCCCCAGCCCCCATGACAAAAGCCGCCCCCGCCGCCCCGCGCCCTGCCCGCCTGCCGTTTGACTGGCGCGCCTTCTGGCTGCGCGTGCTGCCCCCGGTTTTCGGGCTGGGCCTGATGCTGGGCCTGTGGGCCATCGTGTCGATCACCACCGCCAGTGCCATCCCCTCGCCGGCCGATACCTTCAAGCAGGCCCTGGAGGTGTTCAGCGACCCCTTCTACAGCAAGGGCCCCAACGACCAGGGCGTGGGCTGGAACGTGCTGTTCTCGCTCAAGCGCGTGGCCATGGGCTTCGGCCTGGCCGCGCTGGTGGGCATCCCGGCGGGTTTTCTGATCGGGCGCTTCGAGTTCCTCTCGCGCATGTTCAACCCCTTGATCAGCCTGCTGCGCCCGGTGTCGCCACTGGCCTGGCTGCCCATCGGCCTGCTGGTCTTCAAGGGGGCCAACCCGGCCGCCATCTGGACCATCTTCATCTGCTCGATCTGGCCCATGATCATCAACACCGCCGTGGGCGTGCAGCGCGTGCCCCAGGACTACATGAACGTGGCCCGCGTGCTCAAGCTGTCGGAGTGGAAGATCTTCACCAAGATCCTGTTCCCCTCGGTGCTGCCCTACATGCTCACCGGCGTGCGCCTGGCCGTGGGCACGGCCTGGCTGGTGATCGTGGCGGCCGAGATGCTGACCGGCGGCGTGGGCATCGGCTTCTGGGTCTGGGACGAGTGGAACAACCTCAACGTCAAGAACATCATCATCGCCATCTTCGTGATCGGCGGCGTGGGCCTGCTGCTGGAGTACGCCCTGATCCGCATCGCCACGGCCTTCACCTTCGAAGAAGTCAAGAGCTGAACCGCACCCTGCCCTGCCCCACCACCAAGGAACACGCCATGAACACCGCCAAGTACATCGAGATCCAGGGTGTCGAACAGACCTTCCGCACCGCCAAGGGGGCCTTCCCCGCCCTGCGTGACATCCACCTCACCATCGCCAAGGGCGAGTTCGTGGCCCTCATCGGCCACAGCGGCTGCGGCAAGTCCACCCTGCTGAACCTGATCGCCGGGCTGACCTCGCCCACCCAGGGCGCCATGCTCTGCGCCAACCGCGAAATCAAGGGCCCTGGCCCGGAGCGGGCGGTGGTGTTCCAGAACCACTCCCTGCTGCCCTGGCTCACCTGCCACGAGAACATCCACCTGGCGGTGGAGCGCGTCTTTGGCAACCGCGAAAGCAAGGCCCAGCTCAAGGCCCGCACCGAGGCGGCCCTGGCCCTGGTCGGGCTGACCGCCGCCGCACAAAAGCGCCCGGGTGAAATCTCGGGCGGCATGAAGCAGCGCGTGGGCATTGCCCGGGCCCTGTCGATGGAGCCCCAGGTGCTGCTGATGGACGAGCCCTTTGGCGCCCTCGACGCCCTCACCCGCGCCAAGCTGCAGGACGAGTTGCTGGAGATCGTGGCCCAGACCCAGGCCACCGTGGTCATGGTGACCCACGATGTGGATGAGGCCGTGCTGTTGTCCGACAAGATCGTGATGATGACCAACGGCCCGGCGGCCACCATCGGCGAGGTGCTGAGCGTCGACCTGCCCCGCCCCCGCTCGCGCGTGGCCCTGGCTGAAAGCACCCAGTACCTGGCTTACCGCAAGGCCGTGATCGACTTCCTGTACACCCGCCAGGCCCACGTCGAAAAAACGGCCGCCTGACCCAGGCCCCCTCCCCCAAGCGCCCCTCACGGCCCTGCGCCGTCGAGGGGCGTTTTTCTTCCTCGGGCCAGCGCGTGCACCAAAGCCATGCAAAAACACCGTGTTTTGGCGGCATGGAGTTTGCTTCACCCTGGGCATCGGCCCCCCGGGGCCGTTGGGGCCCCAAGGTGTGACGATGCACCCGGCCCCACAGGACACAGGCGTCCCCACAGCGGGCTTCTCACCAGAAGCGGGCTGATGCGGACGCCTTTTTTGTTTTCCGGAACGCCTTCGGGCCCGCAAAGACACCCATGTTCAATTTCCGAGACTTCCACCGCTCAGGTCACAGCCCCACGCTCTGGTCGGCCTTTCTGTACTTTGGCTTTTCCTTTGCCATCTGGTCCATCAACGGCGCCATGGCCCCCTTCATCACCGAGGCCTTGCAGCTCAGCCCCACCCAGAAGGGCCTGATGCTGTCCATCCCGATCTTTGCCGGGGCCTTCATGCGCTTTCCACTGGGTCTGATGGCCCAGTACATCGGGCGCAAGAACGCCACCCTGGTCGAGATGGGCGGCATCAGCCTGAGCATGGCCTACGGCTACTTCTTCGTGCAGAGCTTCAACGACCTGCTGGCCATGGGCGTGCTGCTGGGGGTGGCCGGCGCCAGCTTCGGCGTGGCCATGTCGCTGGGCTCGGGCTCGTTCCCGCCCCGCTACAAGGGCCTGGCCATGGGCATCGTGGGCGCCGGCAATGTGGGCACGGCCTTCGCGGCCCTGCTGGCCCCGGTGCTGGCCCAGAACTTCGGTTGGCAGACGGTGTATGGCATCGCGGCCCTCAGCGTGGCCATCCCGGCGGCGGTGATGGTGGTCTTTGCCAAGGAGCCGGCCGACCTGTCGCCCCACACCACGCTGCGCGAGCACCTGTCGTGCCTGTACGAGAAGGACGGCTGGGCCTTCAGCCTGATCTATGCCGTCACCTTCGGTGGCTTCGTGGGCCTGTCGGCCTTTCTGCCCAGCTATTTCTACGAACAATTCGGGGTCAGCAAGGTTCAGGCTGGCCAGCTCACCATGCTCGCTGCCTTCCTGGGCGCAGCACTGCGGGTCATGGGGGGCTGGCTGTCTGATCTTTGGGGGGGCGTGAACACGCTCACCGGCGTGCTGGTCGTCACCGCCGCCTGCCTGCTGCTGTGCGGCTTTGCGCAGGGCTCGCTGCCGGTCACGGTGCTGCTGTTCCTGATCTGCTTCTCGGCCCTGGGCGCGGGCAATGGCGCGCTGTTCCAGCTGGTGCCCCTGCGCTGGCCGCTGACCACCGCGGTGGCGGGCTCCATGATCGGCGAGTTGGGTGCACTGGGGGGTGGCCTGGTGCCCAATCTGATGGGCATCTCCAAGCAATACACCGGCTCGTACCTGCTCGGCTTCGCCTGCTTTGCGGCCTGCGCCGTCGGGGTGCTGCTGCTGTTGCGTGTGATGCAGATCCGCTGGACCCGCACCTGGGCCGAAAAAGGCGGGCGGGCCCGCCACTGACATCCACCACTGACATCCGCCACCGAGGCCCAGCAGCCCCGAGGCCCCGCCGAACTCAGCGGGGCAGGAAGAGCAGGCAGTAAACCAGCGCCGCGTTGAACAGCGCACTGACCACCAAGGCGATCTTCCAGACCGCCGTCGGGTCGCGCTGGATCAAGGGCGTGGCCACCGGCGCACTCAAGGGGCGCGACGCGCCGCGCTCCAGCGCCAGCAGCATCTCCTCGGCCGTCTCGAAGCGCTGCGCGCGCTGCCGCGCCACGGCCTTCAGGGCCACGTGGTCAAGCCAGATCGGCACCAGCGGGTTGTGCCGGCTGGGGGGCTGCGGATCGCGGTGATAACGCCCGCTCTGGTAAGGCAAGACCTCGCCATAGGGCAAGCGGCCCAGGCTGAGCAACTGGTACAGCGTCACGCCCAGCGCATACAGATCGCTGCCGGCATCGGGCGCTTGCGCCTTCAGGCCGGCCGGGCCCGGCCCATGCCCGGCCCATTGCTCGGGGTTCATGTAGCTGGGCGTGCCGGCATGCAGTTCGCGCGTGGCGGCTGGCTCACGCCCGCTCAGGGCCACGCCCAGGTCCAGCAGGCGCAGCACGCCGTCTTCACCCAGGTGCAGGTTGTCGGGCTTCACATCGCGGTGCACCACCCCTTGCCGGTGCAACACGGCCAGCGTGCGCAAGGCCTGGGTGACCAGGTTCAGCACCTGGGGCAGCGGCAGCGCCGGCTGACGCCGCAGCAAGGCCCCCAGGGTCTCGCCGTCGTACCAGTCGTACAACAGGTAGAAGCCGCTGGCCGCGGCCGGGCCCTGCGGCGGCCAGTCGTTGAGCCGGGCCAGGTGGCCCGCCGCGCTGCCCCCCTGCATGCGGCGCGCCACCCAGGCCTCGTGGGCCAGGGTCTGGCGCTCCTCGGGGTCGTGCGCACGCTGGGGGTGCAGCGACTTCAGCGCATAGCGCCGCTGCGTCAGCGGATCACGCACCTGGTAGAGACGGTGGATGCCGCTGTCGGCCGCCAGCGCCAGCACCTCCAGCCCATCCACCATGTCACCCACCTTCAGCAAGGGCAGCACGGGTTGCTGCAGGGCATGGCGGGCCTCGTCCTGCAGCGTTCCTTCCAGCGCCCCCTGCACCCGCACCACGGCGGCCGTCAGGTTGTCGTCGCTGCCGCTGCGCAGGGCCGCCTTGACCAGGGCTTCGCTCAAGGCCTGGGGCGCCAGGCCCTGCGCCAGCAGGCCCAGGATGTCACGCCCCGGCAGGCTGCCATGCACCCCGTCGGACAGCAGCACAAAGGTGTCGCCACTTTGCAGGTCGCCCTGGCTGTAGTCGACCAGCAGGCGCTCATCCAGCCCCACGGCCCGGGTCAGCTGGTGGGCCAAGTCGGTGTGCGGCATCACATGATCGACCGTCAGCTGCTGCATCTCGCCACCACGCACCAGATAGGCCCGGGTGTCGCCGACATGGGCCACGGTGTAGGTCTGCCCGCGCAGCACCAGGGCGGTGAGCGTGGTCAGGCCCAGCGCCGGCTGCCGGCGCCGGTTGATGCCCGCCAGCCAGGCGTTCTGGGCGCTGATGACGCGGTCCAGGGCCACCGTGGTGTCCCAGGTTTCGGGGGTGCCGAAATAGTCGCGCACCAGCGTGGTCACCGTGGTCTGGGCCGCCTCGCGGCCAAAGCCCCCGGTACTCACGCCGTCGGCAATCGCCGCGATGGCGCCACGGCCGCGCTCCAGGCCCTGGCCGACGACCAGGGCCGCGAAATCCTCGTTCTCGGACTTGCGCCCAGGCAGCGAGACAAAACCAAATTCGAGATCAAAGCTCATGCACCAGTGGAAAGCAGTTTCCATGCCCGAAGCTGGTGCACCCCGCCCGACCGATCCGGGCCCCAGGGGTGATGCACCGCACCAATTTCGAGCGCCACCCGAGGCATCGGCGCCAGCGCGGCCCCCACAGGCTGGCACGGCCATTGCTTGAAATCCTCAACGGCCCCCGGGCCGCCGGAGGGATCCCGTGCAAAGGCGCACCGGATCCCCCGGGACGAAGGCGTCCCCACATGCTGTCTCGAACCCTCGAGAACGCATCGTGTGGACGCCTTTTTTGTTTTCCGGCCCGACTGGCATGCCAGTGCGGCCCCAAGCGACGGAGCATGACGATGAAAAAACTCAAGCTGGTGATGGTCGGCAATGGCATGGCCGGTGTGCGCACGATCGAAGAACTGCTGAAGATCGATCCCTCGCTGTACGAGATCACGATCTTCGGCGCCGAGCCGCACCCCAACTACAACCGCATCCTGCTGTCGCCCGTGCTGGCGGGCGAGCAGACGCTGGAGGAGATCGTCCTCAACCCCTACGACTGGTACCGCGACAACGACATCACCCTGCACACCGGCAAGAAGGTGGTGCAGATCGATCGCATCCGTCGCGTGGTCCGGGCCGACGATGGCACCGAGGCGGCCTACGACCGCCTGCTGCTGTGCACCGGCTCCAATCCATTCATGCTGCCGGTGCCCGGCAAGGACCTGCAGGGCGTGATCGCCTACCGCGACATCAACGACACCAACACCATGATCGAAACCGCCACCACGCACCGCCATGCCGTGGTCATCGGCGGCGGCCTGCTGGGTCTGGAGGCGGCCAACGGCCTGATGCTGCGCGGCATGAGCGTGACGGTGGTGCATGTGAACGCCTGGCTGATGGAGCGCCAGCTCGATGACGTGGCCGGCCGGATGCTGCAGAAATCGCTGGAAGAACGCGGCTTGCAATTCCGCATCGGCGCGCAAACCCAGGAACTGGTCGGCGGCGAAGACGGCCGCGTGAAGGCCGTGCGTTTCAAGGATGGCACCGAGGTGCCCGCCGACCTGGTGGTGATGGCGGTGGGCATCCGACCGAACACCGGACTGGCCGAACAGGCCGGCCTGCTGGTGAACCGCGGCATCGTGGTCAACGACACGATGCAGACCGTGACCGACCCACGCATCTGGTCGGTGGGCGAGTGCGCCGCGCACCGCGGCACCGCCTATGGCCTGGTGGCCCCCTTGTTCGAGCAGGCCAAGGTGGCGGCCAACCACCTGGCCGAGTTCGGCATTGCGCGCTACCAGGGTTCACTCACCTCCACCAAGCTCAAGGTCACGGGCATCGACCTGTTCTCGGCAGGCGAGTTCATGGGCGGCGAAGGCACCGAGGAGATCGTCATGAGTGACCCCTACGCCGGGGTCTACAAAAAGCTGGTCATCCAGAACGACAAGCTGATCGGCGCCTGCCTGTACGGCGACACCGTGGACGGCAGCTGGTACTTCAAGCTGTTGCGCGACGGCCGCAGCGTGGCCGACATCCGCGACAAACTGATGTTCGGCGAATCCAACATCGGCGACGTGGGCCACGAAGGCCACAGCAAGGCCGCCGCCATGCCCGAAGAGGCCGAGGTCTGCGGCTGCAACGGCGTCAGCAAAGGCGCCATCTGCAAGGCCATCAAGGACAAGGGCCTGTTCACACTGGAGGAGGTGCGCAAGCACACCAAGGCCAGCGCCAGCTGCGGCTCCTGCACCGGCCTGGTCGAGCAATTGCTCATGTTCACGGCCGGCGGCGACTACTCGGCCACCCCCAAGACCAAAGCCATGTGCAGTTGCACCGAGCACGGCCACCAGGCCGTGCGCGAGGCCATCGTGAAGCACAAGCTGCTGACGATCGCCGAGGTGTTCCGCTTCATGGACTGGAAGACCCCCAATGGCTGCGCCAGCTGCCGCCCGGCGGTCAACTACTACCTGATCAGCAGCTGGCCCAAGGAGGCCCGCGACGATCCGCAAAGCCGCTTCATCAACGAGCGCAGCCACGCCAACATCCAGAAGGACGGCACCTACAGCGTGATCCCGCGCATGTGGGGCGGCGAGACCACGGCCGATGAGCTGCGCCGCATCGCCGATGTGGTGGACAAATACAAGATCCCCACCGTCAAGGTCACCGGGGGCCAGCGCATCGACCTGCTGGGGGTGAAAAAGGAAGACCTGGTCAACGTCTGGAAAGACATCGGCATGCCCAGCGGCCATGCCTACGCCAAGGCCCTGCGCACCGTGAAGACCTGCGTGGGCAGCGAGTGGTGCCGCATGGGCACCCAGGACAGCACCCAGATGGGCAAGGACCTGGAGCGCGCCATGTGGCGCATGTACGCCCCGCACAAGGTCAAGTTCGCGGTCTCGGGCTGTCCGCGCAATTGTGCCGAGGCCGGCATCAAGGACGTGGGCATCATCGGCGTCGACAGCGGCTGGGAGATGTACATCGCCGGCAACGGGGGCATCAAGACCGAGGTGGCGCATTTCTTCACCAAGCTCAAGACCGCTGCCGAGGTGCTCGAGTACACCGGTGCCTTCATGCAGCTCTACCGCGAGGAAGGCTGGTACCTGGAACGCACCGTGCACTACGTGGCCCGGGTCGGTCTGGACCATGTGAAAAAGCGCATCCTGGACGATGCCGCCGGTCGCCTGGCCCTGTGGGAGCGGCTGCAGTTTGCCCTGGACGGTGAGCCCGACCCCTGGTTCGAGTTCGATCGCGCCGAGGTGGACACCCGTCAGTTCAGCGCGCTCAAGGCCTGAGCACCCGGCCGGAGACACGAACGGATGAACACCATGGGTCTGCAACGCCGACACCTGCTGGGGCTGGCCGCCTGCTGGGCGGGCACCGCCTGGGCTCAAGCCGATCTGGCCGATGCCATCAACATGGCAGGGCGCCAGCGCATGCTGTCGCAACGCATGGTCAAGGCCTGGCTGGCCCTGGCCGCCCAGGCGCCCACACCGACAGCACAGCAGGTGCTGAGCCAGTCGATGGCGCTGTTCGAGCGCCAGCACGAGCAACTCAAGGCCTATGCACCCAGCACGCCGATCCGCAACACCTATGCGGCCCTGGACCCGGCCTGGCAGGCCCTGCGTGAAGGGCTGTCCGCCGCCCCCAGCCAGGCCCGGGCCGCCGCGCTGCTGCAAGCCGATGCCCAGGTCCTCAGCCTGGCCCAGCAAGGCACGACCCAGCTCGAAGCCACCTCCACCCGCCCCGCCGGCCCCCTGGTCAACCTGGCCGGGCGCCAGCGCATGTTGTCGCAGCGGCTGGCCAAGCTCTACCTGGCCGGCGTGCTGCAGATCGACCCAGCCACCGTGGCCACCGAGATGGCCCGGGCGCGCAGCGATTTCCTGCAGGCGCAGGAGACGCTGCGCAAGGCGCCCGAAACCAGTGCCCGCATCACAGACGAACTGGCGCTGGCCGACGGCCAGTGGGTGTTCTTTGATGCCGCACTGAAAAAGATGAGCTCGGCCACCCCCGGCAGCAAACCGTTGTCGGAGGTGTTCGTGGCCAGCGAAAACCTGCTCTCGGTGATGGACCGCATCACCGGGTTGTATGCGGCCCTCAAGGCCTGAATGGAGAACAAGATGAGCCTCTGGAAACCCATCTGCCGCGTGGACGAGATTCCCGCACTGGGCGCACGCCGTGTGAGCCGCGATCATGGCCTGGAGGTGGCGCTGTTTCGCAACGACCGAGACGAGGTCTTTGCCTTGCTCGACCGCTGCCCCCACAAAGGCGGCCCCTTGTCACAAGGCATCGTCTTCGGTCAAAGCGTGGCCTGCCCGCTGCACAACTGGACCATCGCCTTGGCCGACGGCCAGGCCCAGGCGCCCGATGTGGGCTGCACGCCGCGCTTCGCCGTCAAGGTGGAGGACGGGGTGGTTCACCTGGACGCCGACGAACTGCAGCACCACGCCACTGACCTGCAGCGCCCCGTGGCCGGCCCGGCCGGCCGCCAGCCCCTGCCCGGAGGGCCCACGCCATGAGTGCCGCCTGCCAGGAAACCCGCTCCACCTGCCCCTACTGCGGCGTGGGCTGCGGCGTGATCATCGAAACCCGGGGCCATGCCATCACCGGCGTGCGTGGCGACCCGAGCCACCCGGCCAATTTCGGCCGCCTGTGCACCAAGGGATCGACCCTGCACCTGACGGCCAGCGCCGACATCAACCGCCAGACCCGACTGCTGCAACCGCTGCAGCGCCTGGAACGGCGCGGCCCCACCCAGCCCCTGGCCTGGGACGCGGCCCTGGACCTGGCCGCTGAGCGCCTGAGTGGCATCGTGCAGGCGCACGGGCCCGACGCCCTGGGCTTCTACCTGTCGGGCCAGCTGCTGACCGAGGACTACTACGTCTTCAACAAGCTGGCCAAGGGCCTGCTGGGCACCAACAACCTCGACACCAACTCGCGCCTGTGCATGAGCAGCGCCGTGGCCGGCTACAAGGCCACCCTGGGGGCCGATGCCCCACCGGCCAGCTACGCCGACTTCGACCACGCCGACTGCCTGTTCATCGCGGGCAGCAACACCGCCTGGGCCCACCCGATCGCATTTCGCCGCATCGAAGACGCCAAGCGGGCCCGCCCGGGCCTGAAGATCGTGGTGGTCGACCCGCGCCGCACCGACACGGTCGAACTGGCAGACCTGCACCTGCCCATCCAGCCCGGCACCGACGTGATGCTGTTCCACGGCATGCTGCACATCATGCTGTGGGAGGGCTGGACCCAGCCGGCCTACATCGCGGCCCACACCAGCGGCTTCGAGGCGCTGAAGGCCGTGGTGCGCGACTGCACGCCCGAGCGCGTGGCCCAGGTCTGCGGCATCAGCCCGCAAGACCTGCACGAGGCGGCGCGCCTGTTTGCCACCTCGCCCGCCACCTTGAGCCTGTATTGCCAGGGTCTGAACCAGTCCAGCAGCGGCACGGCCAAGAACGCCGCGCTGATCAACCTGCACCTGGCCACCGGCCAGATCGGCCGCCCAGGGGCCGCCCCGTTCTCGCTGACCGGCCAGCCCAATGCCATGGGCGGGCGCGAGGTCGGCGGCCTGGCCAACCTGCTGAGCGCCCACCGCGACATGGCCAACCCGCAGCACCGCGCCGAGGTGGCCGCGCACTGGGGGGTGGAGCAGGTGCCCGGCACCCCGGGCAAGAGCGCGGTCGAGATGTTCGAGGCCGCAGCCGACGGCCAGATCAAGGCCTTGTGGATCGCCTGCACCAACCCTGCCCAGTCGATGCCCGACCAGGCCACCGTGCGCCGCGCCCTGCAGCGCGCCGAGTTCGTGGTGCTGCAAGAGGCCTTCGCCACCACCGCCACGGCCGAGTTCGCCGACCTGCTGCTGCCCGCCACCACCTGGGGCGAGAAGCTGGGCACCGTGACCAACAGCGAACGCCGCATCAGCCGCGTGCGCGCCGCCCTGCCCCCGGCCGGCGAGGCACGCCACGACTGGGCCATCGGCGTGCAACTGGCCCGGCGCCTGGAGGCCCGGCTGCGCCCCGGCCGGGCCACGCTGTTCCCCTACCCCACCGAAGCCCCTGAGGCCGGGGTGGAGGCCATCTGGTGCGAGCACCGTGAGTCGACCCGGGGCCGCGACCTGGACATCACCGGCCTGAGCTATGCCCTGCTCGACAGCCAGGGCCCGCAGCAATGGCCCCTGCCCGCCGGCGCACAGACCGGCAAGACGCGGCTGTACGAAGATGGCGTGTTCCCCACCCCGGATGGCCGCGCCCGCTTCAGCGCCACCGCCTACCAGCCGGTGGCCGAGAGCCGCGATGCGCGCTACCCCTTCTCGCTCAACACCGGCCGGCTGCGTGACCAGTGGCACGGCATGAGCCGCACCGGCACCCTGGGCCGCCTGTTCGGCCATGTGCCCGAGCCGGCAGTTCAGGTCCATCCGCAGGACATGGCCCGCCGCGGGTGGCAAGAGGGGGACCTGGTGACGGTGCAATCCCGCCGCGGCGCCATCGTGCTGCCCGTGCAGGCCAGCACCGACATCGGGCTCAGCCAGGCTTACATCGCCATGCACTGGGGCCCCGAGTTTCTGAGCGGCTGCTCGGCCACCGGCGAGGCGCTGGCCGGCATCAACGCCCTGATGCCCAGCACCTTCTGCCCGGGCTCCAAGCAGCCCGAGCTCAAGCACGCGGCCGTGCGCATCAGCAAGGCGGAGCTGCCTTGGTCTCTGGTGGCCATGGCCTGGTTGCCGACCGACCAGGCCCTGGCCGTGCGCGAGCAGCTCAAGCCCCTGATGGCGGCCTTCGCCTTCGGTGCCTGCGTGCCCTTCGGGCCGTCCGGCACACCCGAGCCGGCACAGGCCGGACGCACCGGGGTGCTGTTCCGTGCCGCCGCGCCTGAAGCCCCCCCGTCCGAGCTGCTGGAGCAGATCGAAACCCTGCTGGGCCTGCGCACCACCGAATCGCTGCGCTACATCGATGCCCGGCGCGGCCTGCGCCGTACCGTGCGGGTCGAGCCCCATGGCGAGGACACCCGCGTCACCGGGCTGCTGCTGGGCGGCGACACCCGTGCCGAGGTGTGGCTCAAGACCTTGCTGCAAGAGGATCTGCCTGCCCAGGCCTACGGGCGCCTGCTGCTGTCGCCGGGCGCCGAAGCCCCGGTGGCCGTGGTGAGCCAAGGCCGAACCGTGTGCAGTTGCCTCGGTGTGACCGACCAGGCCATCGAGGCCAGACTGGCGCTCTGTGAGGGGCGGGACGAGGATCGGCTGGGCCAACTGCAGGGGGCGCTGAAATGTGGCACGAATTGTGGTTCATGTGTGCCGGAGCTCAAGCGCATGGTGCGGTTGATCAAGCCCGTGACCGGCTGATACTCAATGCAGGTGTGGCAGCACAGAAGCCGCACCAAAGTTGGGCATATAGCGGAAAGTCAGAAGGCTTCAGGGACAATGCGCGGCTCTGTTTCAACAGACCTTCCAAAAAAAGCAGACCACGACATGGCAATCAGTCAGTACATCAAGGAAATTGGCCGCGGCAAAGAGGGTGCACGCCCCCTGAGCCGGGAGCAGGCGGCCGACCTCATGGGGCAGGTGCTGGATGGAACGGTGACCGATCTGGAAATCGGCGCCTTCTGCCTGGCCATGCGCATCAAGGGAGAAACCCCCGAGGAGATGGCCGGGTTTCTCGATGCCACCCATGCCCGCATGACCCGCATGCCCCCCTCGCTCAAACCGATGGTGGTGCTGCCCAGCTACAACGGTGCGCGCAAGCTGCCCGTGCTCACCCCGCTGCTGGCCTTGCTGCTGGCGCGCCGCGGTGCCAGCGTGCTGGTGCATGGCACCCCCACCGAAGAAGCCCGGGTGCCCGCTGCCGCGGTGCTGTCAGCACTCGGCACCCCTTCCCTGGTGGCGGTGCGCCCGCTCAAGGCCGGTGAGCTGGTGTACGCCCCCACCGGGCTGCTGCTGCCCGGCCTCAAGCGCCTGCTGGAAGTGCGCCGGGCCGTGGGCCTGCGCAACTCGGCCCACAGCATGGTCAAGCTGATGAGCCCCTGCCAGGGCCCCAGCGTGCTGGTCAGCAGCTACACCCACCCCGAGTACGCCGAATCGATGGCGGCCACGCTGGCCCTGACCGGCCAGCGCGCCCTGCTGCTGCGCGGCACCGAGGGCGAGGTGGTGGCCGACCCGCGCCGCACCCCCGAAATGACGGCCTACATGGACGGCCAGGCCCACCGCTGGCAAGAGGCCCAACAAGGCCCGTTGGCCAGCCTGCCGGAGTTGCCCCGCGACATCAGCGCGGCCTCCACCGCCAACTACATCCAACTGGTGCTGGCCGGCAAGCTGCCGGTACCGGCCCCCATCGCCCGCCAGGTCGAACACATCCTGCGCCTTGTGGAACACCCATGACAGACTCTTTCGCCTCCGACGCCAAGACCCCAGCCCCCCGGCCAGGCCACTGCACCCTGGTGGGTGCCGGCCCCGGCGACCCCGAATTGCTCACGCTCAAGGCCGTCAAGGCCCTGCAACGCGCCACCGTGCTGCTGGTGGATGACCTGGTCAGCGACGACATCGTGGCCCTGGCCTCGCCCCAGGCCCGCGTGGTCTATGTGGGCAAGCGCGGCGGCTGCAAATCGACCCCGCAGGCCTTCATCGAGAAGCTGATGATCACCGCGGTGCACGAGGGCGAGCAGGTGGTGCGCCTCAAGGGGGGCGACCCCTTCATCTTCGGGCGGGGTGGCGAAGAGGTCGAGCACCTGCGCGCCGCCGGCATCGAGGTCAGCGTGGTCAATGGCATCACCTCCGGGCTGGCCGCGGTGACCTCGCTGGGCGTGCCCCTGACGCACCGCGAACACGCCCATGGCGTGGTGTTTGTCACTGGCCACGCCAAGCCCGGCGACAGCGGCACCGACTGGCCCGCCCTGGCCGCCACCGCCCACAGCGCCCGCCTCACCCTGGTGATCTACATGGGCGTGAGCGGGGCCGAACGCATCCAGCAGGAGTTGCTGCAAGGCCTGCCCGGCCACACCCCGGTGGCCATCGTGCAGCACGCCACCCTGCCCACGCAGCGCCACGCCATCACCACCCTGGCGCAGCTGTGCCACACGCTGCAGTCCGAACAACTGGGCAGCCCCTCGGTGATCGTGGTGGGCGACGTGATCGGCGGGGTGCAGGCCCTGGCCCATAGCCCCTGCCTGCCTGCGGGCGACGAGGCCTTGGACGAGCGCACCGGCACGCGCTGAAAGCGCCCTGTCGGACTGACTCGGCGCTGACAATTCTGGCCCGGCAATTGCTTCGTGTCTGGGGTGTTCACCAGGGAAAGAGAAGTCCAGATGACTGCATTGGCTCGACACCACTCCACGGCTCACACGGCCCCAACGGCCTATGCGCCAGCCCTGCCCACCGGCCCCGGCGCCGCAGCCAGACCCAAGGAGGGCGACATCTCCCTGGTCAACATGGCCGCCCGCCAGCGCATGCTGTCACAACGCATGATCCTGCAGACCGTGCTGGCCGCCCAGGGGCACGCCGGGCAACTGGCGGCCGCACGCAAATCACTGGACCTGTTCACCAGCAGCCAGCAGCACCTGCGCGAGACCGGCCGGGCCCTGCCCGCCGAACAGTCGCAGACCATCCTGCGCGCCTATGAAGGCCCCCAAGGCGCGGGGCTGACCATCGACACCTTCATCGAACAACTGCGCTCCACCCTGGACCAGATCGAACGCCAGGACCGGCGGGTGAGCGACACCCTGGCCGCGCTGGTGGACAGCACCGATCGGGTGCTCGATGCCCTGAACCGTGCCACCACCGCCTTCGACCAGGTCACGGCCGCGCAATCGCAAGCCATGATGCGCGAGCTGACCGGCATCGTGGCCTCGATCCAGACGGTGGCCCGCGAAGCCAAGGTGGTGAGCTTCAATGCCCAAGTCATGGCGGCCCGCGCCGGCCAGCACGGCCGCGAGTTTGCGGTGGTGGCCAATGTGCTGTCGGGCATCACGGCGGAGATCGACGGCCTGTCGCTCAAAGCGGTGTCACTGGCCGGGCGCCAGGGCGTCAAGCACTGAACGGGCGCCGCCCTCCCCCTGCGCCTCAGGCCCCTGAAGGACGGGACATCTCCTCGCGGTAGGCGCTGGGGCTCATGCCATAGCGGCGCTTGAACTGCCGGCAAAAATGGGAGACATCGCCAAAGCCCCACTGAAAGGCAATCGAGGCGACCGGGCGGGCCCGCTCGGTCTGGGCCAAGGCCTGTGCACAATGCGCCAGCCGACGCACCAGCACCTCCTGGGTGAAGGAGTGTTCCCGCCCCTCGAACAGTTTGTGCAGGTAGCGCTCGGACACCCGGAAATGTGTCGCCACCTGGCGAACCTGCAGCCCAGGATCACGCAAATGGGATTCGATGTAGCGCAACATCGCGCCATACAGTTCTTGGCGCAGTGACGCTGCGTTGGGCGCGTCGGCACCTGCCGTGCTCTGCAGGGCCGCCGCCAGCAAGGTACTCAAGTTGTCTGCCAGCACGCGCTGCTGCCCCTGGTCGAACACCACGGCCTGATCCGCCAGGGTCTGAACAAAATCAGCGGCCACCCGCCCCATCCCAGAATCCCGATTGAGGTGGCGCGCCGTCAACGCATGCGCAGGCCGCTCCAGCAGGGGTGAAAGGCTGGCATGCGGCACGGTGCAACACAAGGACTGCCAATCGTCATCGGCCTGTTCGATCTCGTAGGGGCGCGTGGTGTCCACCAGGTACAGGTCACCGGCCTGCGCGACGATCTCTCGCCCGTCTTGCCGAACCAGGCACCGCCCCATGACCTGCAGGTTGGCAAAAAAATACTCGGAGGGCCTTCGACTGATTTCCGGGCGGCCCCGCCGGACGCATTGAGCCCGCGACTGCAGGTGTGACACCCCCAGATCCGCAAAGGTGTTGCTGAGCACGCGGCTCGAAAAACCACTCTGGCGGTCCTGTTCACGCGGCACCACGCAATCCAATGCCGTGAAGGCCTCACACAGCACCTCTCGCCAATAGGTGTACTGCTGCGATACCGGCAAATGCTGGGTGCTCCAGACACGCATGGTCTGCCTTTCCGGGGGTGGATGAAGTCGGGCTGTCGATGTCCGCGATCAGCCATGGGGCCCCATTTGCAAGCATTTCCTGTTCCATGGCAAGCGGGTTGCACCCTGTGCCGAAAACGCCAAGGCGCGGTGCGCCATTGCCCAAGCCAACGCGGCAGACCCTCCCCAGAATCGATGACGGAATCACCCTCACCCCACCTCGGAGGACAACATGCCCATCGATTTTTCCATCACCCCGGACCAAAGAGAGCTTCAGCAATCTGCCCGGCGCTTTGCGCACCAGGTCTTGCGCGGAGTGGCCCCCGCCATTCGCCATCTGCCCACCCCCGACGAGCGCTTTCTGGCCACCCGCCCCTTCTACGAGGAACTGGTCCAGGCCGGCTTCATGCGGCGACTGGTGCCCGCCCCTTTCGGGGGCGATGGCCAAGGCATGGTCGAGATGGCGGTGATCACCGAGGAGTTCCACGCCATCGACGTGAATGTGTCGCTCACGGCGCTGGCCAATCTGCTCGGTCTCACCCCCTTGTTGATCGCCGGCCATGCCGAGCTCCAGGCCCGTTGTCTGGCCCCATTTCTGATCCGATCCGGCGCACCCCTGGCTGGCTTTGCCTCCAGCGAGCCCGGTGGCAGCGCCAACTTCACCTCCCCACCGCCCGGCGAGGGCGTGCGGACCGTGGCACGCCGGGAGGGCGAGCACTGGATCGTGGACGGCGCCAAGCAATGGGTTTCCAGCGCCACAGGCTGGGATGGCCGAGGCGCCGACGTGCTGTGCCTGGTCTGCCGCACCGACCCCCTGGCCGAGGCCGGGCAGGCCTTGTCGGTGCTGGCGGCAGAGCGCCCCACGGGGGGCTGGGAGCCGGACTGCTTTCGCCATGTGCACAGCTTCGACACCCTGGGCCACCGCGGACACCTCACCCCGCGCTTCAGCCTGCAAGGCCTGCGCATCCCTGCGGGCAACCTGGTCGGCCCCCAAGGTGGGGGCCAAGCCTTGGTCGAAGCCAGCTTCTCGGGCACGGCCGCCCTGGTCGGGGTGATGGCCCTGGCGTTGATGCGGGCCGCCTTCGACTTTGCATTGAATTTTGCGCGCACGGAAAAGTGCGGCGGTGTGCTGCCCATCCTGGAGCATCAGGCGGTGGGCTACGCGCTGGCAGACGCCAAGATGGCCATCGAGGCCGTGCGCAGCCTGAGCTACCGGGCCTGCCAGGCGCAGGACATTCAAGCACCTGGCGCCCACGAGTTGTCGCTGCAGGCCAAGGTCTTTGGCTCGGAAACAGCCGTTCGAGTGATCACCGACCTGATGCGGGTGGTCGGGGTGAACAGCTACGACCATGCACTGCCTCTGGCGGGCTTGCTGCAGGATGCACTGGCTTTGCCGATTTTTGACGGTGGCAACATGGGCATCCGGCGCCGCCAGTTGCACGACATGATGCGTGCGCCAGGCTACGACCCTCTGGGCGCCTCAGGAGGCGCCTGACAACGCCCCCACCCCGATGCCCACCAAACGCCAGGCCCACTCCCCCAGCCAGAACACCGCAGCACCCCAGAGCAGCCGCCGCTCCAGGGGTGCCCAGCGCTGACGTGCCCCTGGGCCGGCCAGGGTGCGCCACCCCAGCCACAGCCAGGCGCCCAGCAGCAAAGGCAACAGGCCGGGCTGGGCCTGCCAGGCAGCCGCCCAGTCCCACCGGGTCAGCGCCTGGACCAGGTGCGTGCCCCCACACAAGGGGCAAGGGCAGCCCGTGAGGGCCTGAAAGCCACACACCGGCACCGCCTTGCCCTGCAGCAAGGTCTGGCTGAGGCCGCCGGCCACAGGCCAGGCACCCAGCCAGAGCACCCCCGGGCCCCAGCGCCGAAGTGCGGGTGCTGCCGTCATCACAGCGCGATGACCACCCGGGGGTCACCCGACATCTGGCGCGCCATGTGATAGGCCCCCAGGTAGGCCAGCGGCAGGGTCAGCAGCACGCCCACACCGCACAGCAGGGCACCGATGCCGGCGAACACCGAGATCAGAAAGCTGCAGATCAGGGCCATGAACAGGTTGGGCCGCAGCTGGCCCCAGGCCGTCTTGATGGCCTGGATGGCGTCTTTCTCGCCGTCGGCCACCTCATGCAGGGCCAGGGGCACCAGGGGCAGCAGCAGCAGACCCGGCAGCACGCAGAAGCAAAAGCCCACGGCGACCAGGATGCCCGCCAGCAGGGCCGCCAGCAAGGCGGGCCCGAAATCATCAAAACCCCTGAACACATCGGTGAAGCTGACCGGCTGGCCGGCCTCCTCGGCCCGCATCATGCGCATGTAGCCCACCAGCAGGGGGCCCGTCAGCAGGCCGAAAAACAGGTTGCCGATGGCCGTGACCAGCACCGTGGCCACGATGTGGGTCAGCATGTTCTTGCGGTACTGGGCCCAGGCCGCGCCCAGGCAGTCGCCGATGTTCAGAGTTGCCATGGAATTCCCTCCGGTTGTTGAAATAGGAAACCTGATTCTCCCGATCGCCGCCCGCTTGCCAAGCGCTTTCACCCGGCCGATGACCCGCGATGACGGGCAGGCTGACGATAATCAAGCCTTTTGCCGCGGGGCCCCAGGCCCCGTGTTGCCCTGGAGCCTGGTTTGAATGTCGATGCCGTGATCGTGGGAGCCGGAGCCGCCGGCCTGTTCTGTGCCGGAGTGGCCGCGCAACGCGGTTTGCGCGTGCTGCTGGTGGACCATGCGGAGAAAGTGGCCGAGAAGATCCGCATCTCGGGCGGGGGCCGCTGCAACTTCACCAACCGTGACGCCAGCCCGGCCAACTTCCTGGGCGCCAACCCCCACTTCTGCCGCAGCGCCCTGAGCCGCTTCACGCCACAAGACTTTGTCGCTTTGATCAAGCGCCACGACATTCCTTTTCACGAAAAGCACAAGGGCCAGCTGTTCTGCGACCGCTCGGCCGAGGACATCATCCAGATGCTGCTGCGCGAATGCGAGGCCGGCGCCGCCGGTGGCAGCGTCACGCGCTGGCAGGGTTGTGGCGTGAAGGCCGTGCGCAGCAGCGAAAGCGATGGCGGCACCACCTATGAGATCGACACCGACCAGGGCACGGTGCGCAGCCCCAGCCTGGTGATCGCCACGGGTGGCCTGTCCATCCCCAAGATCGGGGCCACCGACTTCGGCTACCGGGTGGCCCGCCAGTTCGGCCTGCGCCTGGTCGAGCAGCGGCCCGGCCTGGTGCCCCTGACCTTCGACGGCGCCGCCTGGCAGCCTTATGCGCAACTGGCCGGGCTGGCCCTGCCGGTGGCGATGGAGACCGGCGCCAAGAAAAGCCGCGGGCATTTTCTGGAAGACCTGCTGTTCACCCACCGCGGCCTGTCGGGCCCGGCCGTGCTGCAGATCTCGAGCTACTGGCAGGCCGGCACCCCCATCCGCATCAACCTGATGCCCGAGCTGGACCTGCCCGAAACCCTGGCCCGCGCCAAGGCGGTGTCACGCAAGCTGCTGGTCAACGAGCTGGCGCACAGCCTGCCCAGCCGCCTGGCCGAAGCCTGGGTGCAGCAGGACCCGGCTCTGCAGCGCCCTTGCAACGAGGTGGGCGACAAGGCCTTGAACACCCTGGCCGAACGCCTGTCGCGCTGGGAGCTGGTGCCCACCGGCACCGAAGGCTACAAAAAGGCGGAAGTGACCCTGGGTGGCGTGGACACGCGGGACCTGTCGCAACAGACGCTGGAGTCCAAACAGCCCGGCCTGTATTTCATTGGCGAGGTGGTGGACGTGACGGGCTGGCTGGGGGGCTACAACTTCCAGTGGGCCTGGGCCAGCGGCCATGCCTGCGCCCAAGGCCTGGCGGCCCGCGCGGGGCACGGCTGATGCGGGCAAGGGCCCGGATGCACAAAAATCTTGTTTGCGCAAGCCAGAACGCTATAATCGCAGGCTTTGCTGGCAAATGCCCCGCCGGCCTGATCAATTTTTTAGGCGGGGAACCTCGCTTGTGGGCCCGATCTTCCCCGAGCACCTCATTGGAAAACATTACGTAATGACCACCATCCGTGTTAAAGAAAACGAGCCCTTCGACGTCGCACTGCGTCGTTTCAAGCGCACCATCGAAAAACTGGGTCTGCTGACCGACTTGCGCGCCCGCGAGTTCTACGAAAAGCCGACCGCTGAACGCAAGCGCAAGAAGGCTGCTGCCGTGAAGCGTCACTACAAGCGCGTTCGCAGCATGCAACTGCCCAAGAAGCTGTACTGATCGCAGCCCGCCTGCTGTTTCACAGCAGTCGCACAACCCGCGCTCGGGACGCCAGGCGCGGGTTTTTGCATTCTGAAACCCAATTTCGAACGGAGAACACCATGTCCCTCAAGGAACAGATCACCGAAGACATGAAGGCCGCCATGCGCGCCAAGGACTCGGAACGCCTGGGCACGATCCGCCTGCTGCAGGCCGCGATCAAGCAGCGCGAGGTGGACGAGCGCATCACCCTGGACGACGTCGGCGTAGTGGCCATCGTCGACAAGCTGATCAAGCAGCGCAAGGACTCGATCGCCGCCTTCGAGCAAGCCGCCCGCCAGGACCTGGCTGACAAGGAATCGGCCGAACTCAAGGTGCTGCAGGCCTACCTGCCGGCCCGCCTGAGCGCCGAAGAGGTGAGCGCCGAAGTCAAGGCCATCGTGGCCGAGCTGGGCGCCGCCGGCCCCGGCGACATGGGCAAGGTCATGGGCGCGGTCAAGACCCGCCTGGCCGGCAAGGCCGACATGGGCCTGGTCTCTGCCGCCGTGAAGGCCGCCCTGGCAGGCTGAGCCCCCACCAGCGCGCCCCGGCGCCAAGCCACCCGCATACCAAGGCGGGTGGCTTTTTTTGTGTCCAATTGCAGCCGCCTGCACCGGCGCGTTGACCTTTTGGGGGGCTGGCGCGTTAATCCGCCAACACCCGACGAGACCGCCATGATCTTCAAGCCCTCCACCCCACCCGGCCAGGCCTCGCTGGCCCGCAGAATTCGCCAGGCCTGCCAGGGCCTGATGCTCGGCCTGAGCCTGCTCGGTGGCCTGGCCCTGGCCCAGGTCGCACCGGGCCGCGTGGCTTACTTGAACCTGATCGAAGGTGTGGTTCAAACGGGCCAGACCAACGCACCCGACGCCGACATGGCGCTCTACAACCAGCCCCTGACCCGCGGCAACCGCCTGATCCCGGCCCCCGGGGCCCGGCTGGACATGAGCACGGGCACCAGCAGCTGGCGCATGGAAGGGCCGGGCCAACTCGACATCACCCAACTGGACGATCAAACCACCCAGGTGCAGCTGCGCCAGGGCCGCCTGGCCCTGCGGGTGCGCCAGCTGCTGCCCGGTGAGCGCATCGAGATCGACACCCCCAACCTGGCCGTGCTGGTGCAGCAGCCGGGCGATTACCGGCTGGACGTGAACCTGGAACAGGGCAACACCCGGGTCAGCGTGCAGCAGGGCAGCCTGATGGCCTATGGCGAGAA
Organism: Curvibacter gracilis ATCC BAA-807; assembly: GCF_000518645.1. Classification (GTDB taxonomy): domain Bacteria; phylum Pseudomonadota; class Gammaproteobacteria; order Burkholderiales; family Burkholderiaceae_C; genus Curvibacter; species Curvibacter gracilis. The sequence continues at coordinate 62,152 of NZ_JADZ01000029.1, forward strand.
CGGCGCCAGCCAGGCACTGCCCCAGGGCCTGCAATGGAATTTCGGGGGCCGTCTGCTGGCCCAGCTGCAAACCCCCGTGGTGCTGCGCCCCGACGGGTTTGACCAATGGGTGGCGCAACGCAACCAGATCGAAGACCAATCGCAGGCCGCGCGCTACCTGCCGCGCGAAGTCATCGGCTACCAGCAGCTGGATGGCTGGGGTGAATGGCGCACCGACCCGACCTGGGGCACGGTGTGGTACCCCACCGTCACCGTGAGCGACTGGGCGCCTTACCGCTATGGGCGCTGGGAGTGGATAGAGCCCTGGGGCTGGACCTGGATCGACGATGCGCCCTGGGGCTTTGCCCCCTTCCACTACGGGCGTTGGGTGCAGACCGGGCCGCGCTGGTGCTGGGTGCCCGAGCGCTATGAACGCAACCGCCGCCCCAGCTACGCCCCGGCCCTGGTGGGCTTTCTGGGCACGCCGCAAGCGGGCTCACGCCCCCAGGTGCGACATCCGGATGTGGGCTGGGTGCCGTTGGCCCCCGGCGAGGCCTGGCAGCCGGCCTGGGGTGCCGGCCGGCCCGGTTCGGTCGGCAGCCTGCCGCGCCCGGGCGGCTACCTGAACCAGCAGCGCCCTGATGCCATCACCCACCAAGCCCAAGGGGGCAGGCCGACGTGGGGCCAACGCCCGGGCGGCGGCACGGCACAGCCCGGTGCAGGCCAGCAGCCGCAAGCCCTGCCGCGCCCGCAGGTGCAGATCGTGCCCGAGCGCCCCGCCTTCGTTCAACCCGGTGGTGGCAGCGTGAACAACAACAACCCCTGGCAGGGCCGCGACGGCGAGCGCCGCCCCAACATGAGCCCCGCGCCCGCCCTGCAGACCGGCCCGGAGTCCGCTGCCCAGCCACTGGCTCGCCCCGGCATCGTCCAGCAGGTGAGCCCCGTGCCCAACAACGCTCCGCGCAGCGAAGCGGATCGCCAGTGGCGCGAAGCCCAGCAGCGCGAGCAGCAGGAGCAGACGCAACGCCAGTTTCAACAGCAAGCCCAGCAACAACTGCAGATGCAACAGCAACAGCAGGCCGAAGCCGAGCGCCAGCGCCAGGCGCTGCAACAGCAGCAGCACCAGCAATTCCAGATGCAGCAGCAGTTGCAACAACAGCAACGCGAGCAGGCGCTGCGCGATCAGCAGATGCGCGAACAGATCCAGCGCCAGCAGCAGCAACAACAGCAGTGGCAACAGCAACAGCAGCGCCAGCCCGCATCGGCGCCGCGCGAAAACCACGAGATCATGGTCCGGCCCGGGGTTCAGATCAATGGCGGCGGGCGCGTCGGTGGGCCGGTACCCGAACGCCCCGAGGTGCGCGGCAACACGCAGTGAGCGCCATGAAAAATGCCCCGGGCGCAGCAGGCGCCAGGGGCATTCAATGCAGGCAGACGAGGATCTGGCGGCTCAGCTGCCGGCGATCTTCATGCGGTTGATCAGCACCGAGCCGACGGTCTTGGCGCCGTAGGTGTACGCATCGGCCCCGATGGCCTCGATGCCCTTGAACATGTCCTTGAGGTTGCCCGCGATGGTGATCTCCTGCACCGGGAAGGCGATGCGGCCGTTCTCGACCCAGAAGCCGCTGGCCCCGCGCGAGTAATCGCCCGTCACGTAGTTCACGCCCTGGCCCATCAGCTCGGTCACGAACAGGCCCGTGCCCAGCTTTTGCAGCATGGCGTCCAGGTCGTCACCGGCGCGGGTCAGGCGCGAGCGCAACGTCAGGTTGTGCGAGCCGCCCGCGTGGCCCGTGGTGCGAAGGCCCAGCTTGCGCGCCGAGTAGCTGGTCAAAAAGTACCCCTCCACGCGGCCGGCATCGACCACCTTGCGGGCACTGACCTTCACGCCTTCTTCATCAAAGGGCGAGCTGCCCTTGCCGCGCAGCACAAAGGGGTCTTCCAGCACATCGATGTGCTTGGGGAACACCTTCTTGCCCAGCGAGTCGAGCAGGAACGTGCTCTTGCGGTACAGCGCGCCGCCGCTCACGGCCTGCGTGAAGCTGCCCAGCAGGCCGGCGGCCAGGGGCGACTCGAACAGCACCGGGCATTGGGTGGTGGCGATCTTGCGCGACTTGAGGCGGCTCAGCGCGCGCTGGGCCGCGTAGCGCCCCACGGCCTCGGGGCTGGCCAGATCGTCGGCACAGCGCTGCGAGCTGTACCAGGCGTCGCGCTGCATGTCGGCGTTCTTGCCGGGCAGCGACGCGATGGGCGCCACCGACAGGCTGTGGCGCGAGCTGGCATAGCCGCCCCGAAAACCATGGGTGTGGGCGCTGAAGAAATGCGACTGCTGGGCCGACACCCCCGCCCCCTCGCTGTTGGTGATGCGCCGGCTGGTGGCCAGGGCGGCGGCTTCGCAGGCCTGGGCCAGGCTGACGGCCTGCTCGGCATTCAGCGCCCAGGGGTGGAACAGGTCCAGATCGGGCTGGGTGGTGGCGATGTCGGCCTCATCGGGCAGGCCGGCGCAAGGGTCTTCGGCGGTGAAGCGGGCGATGTCGTAGGCGGCCTGCACGGTCTGCAGGATGGCCCCTTCGGAGAAATCGGAGGTGCTGGCATTGCCCCGGCGGTGCCCCAGGTACACGGTCACCCCCAGCGACTTGTCGCGGTTGCGTTCGACGTTTTCAAGCTCGCCCTTGCGCACGCTCACACTGAGCCCGCAGCCTTCGGAGGCCTCCGCGCCAGCATCGGTGGCACCGAGCTTGAGCGCATGCGCCAAGGCGGTGTCCACCAGGTGTTCAAAGGTTTCTCGGGAGTAGCTGAAGCCGCTGGCGGCCGGTGTCTGGGGTTTCTTCATAGCGGAAGCTATGATACTTGCCGCTCAGGGTCCCCTGTGGCCCTCACCCCGGATACCCCCAACATGTCACGCAAACCCAAAAAAGGCTACTACGTCCGTGGCCAGTTCGTTGCCGAAGGCAGCGAGCTGGACCTCCAGCTCAAGGCTGAGCTGAAAGGCACCGATGAAGCCAGCAAAACCGATCTCAAACGCGAAAGCACTGCGCTGCAAAAGCTGGGTGAAGACCTGCTCACGCTGCGCGCCGACCTGATGGAGAAGCTGCCGCTGTCCGACAAGCTGGTCGATGCCCTGGCCGAGGCCAAGCGCATCACCAACTTCGAAGGCAAACGGCGCCAGATGCAGTTCGTTGGCAAGCTGATGCGCCTGCTCGACGCCGAAACGGTCGAAGCCGTCAAGACGGCGCTCGAAGTGCAACGCAAGGGCTCGGCGGCCGACACGGCCGCCCTGCACCTGGCCGAGCAATGGCGCGACCGCCTGATCGGCACCGAAGAAGCGCTGGGCGTCTGGCTGGACCAACATCCCGACACCGACACCCAGCAGCTGCGCGCCCTGATCCGCCAGGCCCGCAAGGATGCGCCACCGGCCGACAAGGCCGCCGTGTCGCAAGGCCTGGCCCCGCGCCAGAGCCGTGCCTACCGCGAGCTGTTCCGCCTGGTGCGGCGCCACCTGAACCCCGAGGCCTTCGAGGCCGAAGAAGCCGACCACGCCGATGACCAAGACGACTGAAGCCCCGGGTGCTGGCACCCTGCCCCCGCCCGAGCCGGTGCGAATCGGCATCGTCTCGATCAGCGACCGTGCCTCCAGCGGCGTCTACGAGGACAAGGGCCTGCCCGCCCTGCAAGACTGGCTGAGTCGGGCTTTGCTCAACCCGATCGAGTTCGAGCCGCGGCTCATCCCCGATGAGCAGGCCACCATCAGCGCCACCCTGACCGCCCTGGTCGACGTGGCCCGCTGCGACCTGGTGCTGACCACCGGCGGCACCGGCCCGGCGCTGCGCGACGTCACCCCCGAAGCCACACTGGCCGTGGCCCACAAGGAGATGCCGGGCTTTGGAGAGCAGATGCGCCAGATCAGCCTGCGCTTTGTGCCCACGGCCATCCTGTCGCGCCAGGTGGCGGTGATCCGGCACCAGAGCCTGATCATCAACCTGCCGGGCCAGCCCAAGGCCATCCAGGAAACCCTGGAAGGCCTCAAGGCCTCCGATGGCAGCGCCCTGGTGCCCGGCATCTTTGCCGCTGTACCCTACTGCATCGACCTGATCGGCGGCCCCTACCTTGAGACCCGCGACGAGGTCTGCAAGGCCTTCCGCCCGAAAACGGCGCAGCGCCCGGCGCGTCAGGCCTGAAACTGCCGCGCCCGCAAAAAAGCGACCCGAGGGTCGCTTTTTCTTTGGGGTGACCGTGCCAGCCCCAGGCTCACTTGCCGACCAGGTCGTTGAGCTTGGCCGCCTCGAAGCACTCGCTGCGTTGCGCATCCTGCGGCACGCAATCACCCGCTGCGGGGCGGCTGCTGAGTTTTTCGATGGCCTGCCACAACAGGGCGATCTGGTGCTCTTGCGACGAGGCGCTGGTGATCAGGCCCTTGAGCGCCTGGCTCACCGGGTCGTCCTCCAGCGTGACGCCATAGGCCGAGAACTTGGCGCGCTCGGGCGTGGCGTCGGCACTGGCCCCGTCCTTGGACGGGATGATGCGGGCCGGGATGCCCACCGCCGTGGCCCCGGGCGGCACGGGCTTGATGACCACCGCATTGCTGCCGATCTTGGCGCCATCACCGACCACAAAGCCGCCCAGCACCTTGGCGCCAGCACTCACCACCACGTCCTTGCCCAGGGTGGGGTGGCGCTTGGCGCCCTTGTACAGCGAGGTGCCGCCCAGGGTCACGCCCTGGTAGATGGTGCAGCCGTCGCCGATTTCGGCGGTCTCGCCCACCACCACGCCCATGGCATGGTCGAAGAACACCCGCTGCCCCAGTTTGGCGCCGGGGTGGATCTCGATGCCGGTCAGAAACCGCGCCACATGCGAGATGAAGCGCCCCAGCCACTTGAGGCCATGGGTCCAGCACCAGTGGGCCGGCCGGTGCAAGACCACGGCATGCAGGCCCGGATAACAGGTGATCACCTCCCAGGTGCTGCGCGCGGCAGGGTCGCGGTCAAGAATGCACTGGATGTCGGATCGGAGGCGGGAAAACATGACTTGGGGTTGAATCGATATGAGCTGACAGTCTATCGGCTGCTGCGGGCGGCGGTTTCGATCATGGCCTTGGCAACACCTCTGAGGATGTGGATTTCCTCCTGGGTCAGATCGGCACGGTTGAAAAGCTGGTTCAGGCGCGGCATCAGCTTTTTGGGCGCGGCCGGATCCAGAAAGCCGATGTCGACCAGTGCCCTCTCCCAGTGCCCCAGCATGCCGGCCACCTGCTGCGCATCGGCCGGGCGCACCGGCGCGGTGGCCGATTGCAGCGCAAAACCGCCCAGGGCCTGGCGCCATTCGTAGGCAATCACCTGGATCGCCGCGCCCAGGTTGAGCGAGCCGAAATCCGGGTTCGTCGGAATGCTCAGGCAGGTGTGGCAGCGGTAGACGTCGTCGTTGTGCATGCCGAAGCGCTCCGAACCGAACAGAAAGCCCACCGCCTGCGACGGGTCCTGTGCCAGCTCGGCGAAATGCGGGCGCGGCGCCTTGAGCGGCGGGCCGAAGTCGCGCGGCGTCATGGCGGTGGCACACAGGTGGGTGATGCCGTCCAGGGCCTCGTCCAGGGTCTGCACCACGCGGGCCCGGCTCAGCACGTCTTCGGCGCCGCTGGCGCGCTGGATGGTCTCCTCGCGCTGCAGCACATCGGGCCAGCGCGGCGCCACCAGCACCAGGTCATCGAAGCCCATCACTTTCAGGGCACGGGCAGCGGCGCCCACGTTGCCGGCGTGGCTGGTCTGGATCAGGACGAATCGGGTTTTCATGGGCTGGGCACAGGGTCTCTGGGACAGGGGGCTGGCGTGCGGGGAGCAACGGCGGGTAAAATGCCGCTATTGTCGCCTCCCGCATCGCCGGTGAGGCCCAGTTCCCGCCCCGCAGCCCAGGCTGCGAATGTCGCCCATGCGGCGCAGGCGGGCCTCTCACGCTCTTCCTCACAATCTATGTCATCCAACCTGCACCCCATGCTCAACGTGGCCATCAAGGCCGCACGCGCCGCTGGCGCCATCATCAACCGCGCGGCACTCGATGTCGAATCCGTGCGCATCTCGCAAAAGCAGGTGAATGACTTTGTGACGGAAGTCGATCAGGCGGCCGAGAACATCATCATCGAGACCCTTCTCACGGCCTACCCGGGCCACGGCATCCTGGCCGAGGAATCGGGTCAGGCGCACGGCGCCAAAGACTCTGAATTCGTCTGGATCATCGATCCGCTCGACGGCACCACCAACTTCATCCACGGCTTCCCCGTGTACTGCGTCAGCATCGCGCTGGCCGTGCGCGGCAAGATCGAGCAAGCCGTCATCTACGACCCCAGCCGCAACGACCTGTTCACCGCCACCAAGGGCCGTGGCGCCTACCTGAACGAGCGCCGCATCCGCGTGAGCAAGCGCACCCGACTGGGTGAGTCGCTGATCTCCACCGGCTTCCCCTTCCGCCCGGGCGACAACTTCAAGGCCTACCTGGCCATGATGGCCGACATCATGCCCCGCACCGCCGGCCTGCGCCGCCCCGGCGCCGCCGCCCTGGACCTGGCCTATGTGGCCGCCGGTTTCTGCGACGGCTTCTTCGAAACCGGTCTGTCGCCCTGGGACATCGCTGCAGGCTCGCTGCTGGTGACCGAGGCCGGTGGCCTGATCGGCAACTTCACCGGTGAAGCCGACTTCCTGGAACAAAAGGAATGCCTGGCTGGCAACCCGCGCATCTACGGCCAACTGGTCACCATCCTGGGCAAGTACAGCAAGTTTGCCGGCGCCGGTGAAAAGGCCGCCGTGCGCCAGGCCCTGGGCCAGGACAGCGCCGCCACCGACAGCAGCGAAGCCGAAGCCGGCAACGCCCCGGCCGACGATGCCGCCCCTGGCGCAGCGCAGGGCGATGCCCCGTTCTGAAAAAAGCCTGAACCGGCGCCTGGACGCTGACGCCGCTCAGTCGGCGTAGCGCAGCGCGATGGTGCGGAAATCGTCGGCGATCTCGATGAAGGCGTCGACGATGTCCGGATCGAAGTGCTGGCCCCGGCCCTGCACCACGATCTGGCAGGCCTGTTCATGCGAAAACGCAGGCTTGTAGACCCGCTTGCTGATCAGCGCGTCATAGACGTCGGCCACGGCCATCAGGCGGGCCGACACGGGAATGGCGTCTCCAGCCAGGCCCTCTGGGTAGCCTGAGCCGTCCCACTTCTCCTGGTGGCTGTAGGCAATCTCTTTGGCGAAGGTCAGAAATTTCACCTTGATGCCCAGGCGCCGCTCGGCCTCCTCGATGGCATCGCGCCCGATCTCCGGGTGGTGCTTCATCACCTCGAATTCTTCCACCGTGAGCTTGCCGGGCTTGAGCAGGATGGCATCCGGAATGCCCACCTTGCCGATGTCGTGCAAGGGCGCCGATTTGTACAGCAGCTCGATGTTGCGCTCGCTGAGCACAGCCTCGAAGCGCGGGTGCTCACGCAGGCGCTCCGCCAAGGCCTTCACATACAGCTGGGTGCGCCGGATGTGGTTGCCCGTCTCGCTGTCACGGGTTTCGGCCAGGGCCGCCATCACCATGATGGTCACATCCTGGATGGCCTGCACCTCCAGCGTGCGCAAGGCCACCTCCTGCTGCAGGTAGTCGCTCTTGCTGCGCAAAAAGTCGGCCGTGGCTTTCAGCGCCAGATGCGTCTGCACCCGGGCCAGCAGAATCGGCGGACTGATCGGCTTGGTGATGTAGTCCACCGCCCCCAGCGCCAGGCCCAGGGCCTCGTCGGCCACATCGGCACGGGCCGTCAGAAAGATCACCGGGATGTCGCGCGTGGTCGGGTCGGCCTTGAGGCGGCGGCACACCTCGTAGCCATCCATGCCGGGCATCATGATGTCGAGCAGGATCAGGTCCGGGGTCGGCGTCTGGGCGGCGATGCGCAAGCCCTTTTCGCCCTGGTTGGCCACTTTCACCCGGTAATGGTCTTTGAGCAGCGAGCTCATCAGGCTGAGGTTGTCGGCCAGATCGTCCACCACCAGCACGGTGGCGATCGGCTTGTCGACCATCAAGGACACTTCAGCAGACACGGGAACGGCGGCCATCAGATTCACCCTGTAAAAAGGCCCGCGTCTGCACCATCAGGCGGACTGGGTCGTGGCCGGGAGGATGGCATCCAGAGCTTCAATTGCCTGCTCAAATTCAAACGCAAGCGTTTTCTGCTCAACGGCAAGAAATGCATCCCCCAAGGCAAGACGCAGCATAGCGGCATTTTCTTTCACCACCTCCAGCGCGGCCGAGTCGTTGTCGACAAACAACGTGCGCAGGTGCTGCAGCAAGCCCAGCACCGGCCCCTCCAGCGCCTGTGGCGGTGCGGCCAGCGGCTCGGCAGGCGGGTGGCCGGCCTGGGCTGACAGCCAGGCCTGCAGCTCGGCCAACAAGGCGGCCAGCCACTGCAAAGTGGCCTCGCTGAGGCCCTGCAGGGCTTGGGCGGACTCGCGCCGGCCGATGGCGCCCTCCAGCTCGGCCGCCCGCTGCTGCAATGCACTGGCGCCCAGGTTGCCGGCCAGCCCCTTGAGGTTGTGCGCCAGCCGCTCGGCCAGCGGCCAGTCCTGCGCTGCCAGGGCCTGCGGCAGCTCGCGCAGGGTGGCCTGCTGCCCGGCCACGAACCGGTCCAGCATCGAGCGGTACAGGCTGCGCTTGCCCATCACCCGTTTCAAGCCCAGGCTGACATCCAGGCCGGCAATCTCGGTGGGCAGGCTGACCGGGATGGCATCGCCCTCACGCACCGGCAAGGGCCCCGGCTGACGCCCTGTCGGTTTGAGCCAGCGGGCCAGCACACGCCACAGGTCATCGGGGTTGACGGGCTTGGCCAGGTGGTCGTTCATGCCCGCGGCCAGGCACAGCTCACGGTCGGCGGCCATGGCATTGGCGGTCATGGCAATCACCGGCAGGTGCCGCGTGTCGGGCTGGGCGCGGATCGCCCGGGTGGCCTCCAGGCCGTCCATGACCGGCATCTGCATGTCCATCAGCACCAGATCCACCGGCTGCTGACGCAGCTTGGCCAGGGCCTGCTGGCCGTTGCCGGCCAGTTCGACCACGAAGCCGGCATCGCTGAGCAACTCGGCGGCCACCTGCTGATTGAGCTCGTTGTCTTCCACCACCAGCAGCCGGGCCCCACGCAAGGGGGTCAAGGCCTCCAGCGGGGAACTGCCAGGGGGCAGCTCGGCCTCGGGCCGGGCATGGGGCTGGCCCATCAGGCGCATCAGCGCGTCGAACATCTGGGACGCATTGACCGGCTTGACCAGCACCTCGCCCACGCCCAGCGTGCGGGCGCTTTCCAGCAACTCGTCACGGCCAAAGCCCGTCACCATCACAGACCAGGGCAGCAGGGGCAGGTTCAGGTCGGGCAGACGGCGCGCCACCTCCAGGCCATCCATGCCGGGCATCTGCCAATCGAGCACCAGCACCTCCACTGGTCGGTTCTCCCGGGCGGCCTCGCCCAGCGCGGCCAGGGCCTGCGCCCCGGAATGGGCCACCGAGACCTCGAAACTCATGCCCTTGAGCAGATCGGCCAGCACCGCCGCCGCGTGCTGGTTGTCGTCCACCACCAGCGCCCGACGGCCCCGCAGGTCGGGGTCGGGCAGCAGGGTGCGGGGCACGCCCGGCCCGACCTGCAACTGGGCCGTGAACCAGAACACCGAGCCCTGACCGGGCTGGCTTTGCACCCCCACCTCGCCCCCCATCAACTGGGCCAGGCTCTTGCAGATCGACAGGCCCAGGCCCGTGCCGCCATAGCGGCGGGTGGTCGAGGCATCGGCCTGCTGGAAGCTCTGGAACAGACGCCCGATCTGGCCCTCGTTCAGGCCGATGCCGGTGTCGCGCACTTCAAAGCGCAATGTCAGCGCCGGGCCGCTCGGGCCTTCTGGCCCGGCCACCCGGCGCACCACGATCTCGATCTCGCCCTGCTCGGTGAACTTGATCGCGTTGTTGAGGTAGTTGATCAGGATCTGGCCCAGGCGCAGCGGGTCGCCGATCAGGCTGTCGGGCACATCGGGGGCCACATCGCAGATCAGCTCCAGCCCCTTCTCGGTGGCCTTGTGCGCCACCACATCGGCCACGTTCTCGAGCACCTTGTCGAGCTGGAAGGGCGTGCTCTCCAGGCCCAGGCGGCCGGCCTCGATCTTGGACACGTCCAGGATGTCGTTGATCACCCCCAGCAGGTGCTGGCCGGCCTGCTGGATCTTGTCCACATAGGCCCGCTGCTGGGCCGTGAGGCCGGTGCGCAAGGCCAGGTGGGCCATGCCGATGATGGCGTTCATGGGCGTGCGGATCTCGTGGCTCATGTTGGCCAGGAAATGGCTCTTGAGTTCGGTCGCCTCCTCGGCCAGCTCCTTGGCCCGCAGCAGGTCCTGCTGGGCGCGCTTCTGATCGGTGATGTCGACAAAAGTGCCAATCAGGCCGCCCGGTGTTCCGTCCGCCCGCTGGAACCCACGCACCCAGAACAGCACGTCGTGCCAGGCCCCGTCGGCATACTGCAGGCGCAGCGACAACTGCTCGCCCGCAGCCCCTTGCAGCACCCGCCGGGCCATGCCGTCGAACAGATCGCGGTGGGCCTGGGACAGGTAGCCCAGATCGAGCACCGTCTTGCCGATCAGATCCTGCCGGCGCACGCCGAAGGCCTGCTCGTAGGCCCGGTTGAAGCCCAGGTAGCGGCCGTCCGCACCCTTGTAGAACAGCGGCACCGGGATGGTGTCCACCAGCACCTCCTGGAACACCAGTTGCTCGGCCACCCGGGCCTCCAGCAGCTTCTGGTCGTGGATGTCGACGATCACCCCCACCACGCGCTCGGGCACGCCCTGCTCGTTGCGCATGATGCGGCCTGCGTTGAGCACCCAGCGGTCCTCACCGTCGGGGCGGCGGATGCGCCAGGAGTTGCGGTACTGGGAGGCATCGCTGGCCAGGGCCTCCTGGAACTGGGCCACGGCCTGGGCCGCGTCATCCGGGTGCAGCAAGGAGGCCCAGCGGTCCCGGCTGACATAGCCCGGCGAGTCGTCCAGGCCGTAGATGTCGAGCAACTGCCGGCTCCAGAAGGCCTGTGGCTCGCGCAGGTGGATGTCAAAAATGCCGATGCGGCCCGCATCCTGGGCGATCTCGAGCCGGTCGTGGGCCTCGTGCAAGGCCTTCTCGGCGCGCTGGGCATCCGTCAGATCCTCGATGACCCAGATCGAGGCCGCCTCATGGCCCTCCATCTGCACGCGGCGGCCGGAGATGCGCACATCAAACGATTCGTCGCCGCGGCGCAGGCTCCAGTCGATGCGCACCGGCTCGTTGCGGCTCCAGGATTCGCGGACCTTGGCCAGAAAGGCCTGGTAGGCCTCGCGCCCGCCGAACACGGTGTGGACGGAAACGCCGCGCAGCACCTCGGCAGAGGACTTCATCATGGCCACAAAGGCCGGATTGAATTCGGCCAGCTTGCCGCTGCTGGCCAGCACGATGGGCGGCGCGTTGTCGAAGATGGCCTTTTGCTGGTCCAGCAAGGCATTGAGACGCCATTCGCGGCGCGCCAGCTCCTCGCGCTCTCGCATGCGCTCGGTGATGTCCTCATGCAGGCCGACAAAGCCGATGCAGCGGCCGTCGTCATCCACCACCGGCGACAGCGAGGCCTGGTCGTGGTAGATCGACCCGTCGCGGCGCTGGTTGATGAACTGACCGCTCCAGGGCTTGCCCGCCAGCAGGCTGGCCCACATGTCGTGGTAGGTGGCCACCGAGGTCATGCCGCTGGACAGCAACGAGGGCTTCTTACCCACCACCTCGGCCAGCGAATAGCCGGTGTTGCGCTGGAATTGCGGGTTCACCCACATGATCTGCCCTGTCAGGTCGGTGACGATCACCGACACCGGGCTCACTTCCAGCGCCGTGCCCAGGATGTGGAAACGGGCCCGGGTGGCCCGGGTGCGGGCACGCTGCTGCCAGGCCATCAGGCCGGCCACGCCACCGGCCATCAAGACCAGCCACAGGCTCAAGGCCTGCGCGATGCGCTCCACCGGGCTGGCCAGCGCATCCACCGACTGCAACATCAGCAATTGCCAGGGGCCGGCCGGGTCGTTCCATTCCAGGGCCCGGTGGGCCAGCAGATGGGCCCGGCCCTCGAACTCGGCGCCATCGCGCTGCACGTCAAAGGGCAGCCGCGAGGCCACGCCATTGGCAAACTGCCGCCCGAACTGCTCCCGCCCCGGCAGGGCCTGCACGCGCTGCTGGGTCACGCTGCCGGCCAGCGCAAACACCCACTCGGGGCGGGTGGCCGCAAAAGCCACACCGTCGGGCGTCAGCAGCACGGCATCCTGTCCGCTGAAAGCCAGGGCATCGTCGGCCTTCTGGAACGGCATGCGAAACAGCACACTCCCGATCACCGGGCTGCTGGCATCGCCGCCTTGATAGATGGGCGCCGACAGGTACACCCAGCGCTCAGGCGTCCTGAGCCCCACCGCAGCATAGGCGCTGACCACGCCCTTGAGGGCCTGCTGCACATAGGGCTGGTTCTGCAGATCGCGCCCCACCGACGAATGCCCCTCGGTCTCGTGGACCACCACCCGCCCCTCGGCGTCCAGCAGGTAGATGCTGTCGAGCGCAAAGCGCTCGCGTGGCACCTTCAGTCGGGCATGGGCGTCTTCGGCGCGCACACCGCGCGCCCGCAGCACCAGTTGTTTGAGCAGGGGCTCGTTCAGGCCCAGCATCGTCAAGGCACCGACCGACTCGCTGCGCAGGGTCAGCGATTGAAAGGTGTTGTCCAGTTGCTCCAGCACCTGGCCCATGCGCTCGCGCTCGGCCGCACTGCGCCGGGCCAGCAGCAGCTGATCGGCCGCCCAGACCAGGCCGAGCGACACGGCCAGCACGCCCACCAGCGGGCGCCAGGCGTGCAGCCGCCACAGCGGCAAGTCCTGCCACCACAGGCCGGTGCGGACGGGCCGCGCGGGCGGGGCGGACCTCATCGCCACCCCCGCAATGGGCCCGGCGCCGTGGCCGCCTGGCAATGCAACAAGGCGTTACTGTCGATCCTGCAAGTTTTGACTGCCGGCACGCACACACCTCCGTGAAGACCCCCCATGCTAAGGGATGATGAGGGCGCGCCGGTGTCAGTCATGTCAAGGCCCGGTGATTGGCCTGCGCCGCCGCCGACAGGCCTGGGGCCTCCTACAATCCCCGCACCCGCCTGAGCCCCCTGCCCCCGCCGCAATCCGGCGCCAGGCAAAACGATGGCGGAGCGGCACCTGCCTGCCGACCCGCCCATGAACGGGCCCCAGCGCGCGCGACCCCGTGAAGACCAATGAAGGAAGGCTTTTGCCTGCTGAGTGACTGATGTCCAAGGAAAAAACCGATTCCGCCCCCGAGCCTACCGGCCTGTCTGCCCACACCCCGATGATGCAGCAGTACTTCGCCCTCAAGGCGAACCACCCGGACACGCTGCTGTTCTACCGCATGGGCGACTTCTATGAGCTGTTCTACGACGACGCCGAAAAGGCCGCCCGCCTGCTCGACATCACCCTGACCCGGCGCGGCCAGTCGGCCGGTCAGCCCGTGGTCATGGCCGGCGTGCCCTTCCATTCGATGGAGAACTACCTGGCGCGCCTGATCCGCCATGGCGAATCGGTGGCCATCTGCGAACAGGTGGGCGACGTGGCCACGGCCAAGGGGCCGGTCGAACGCAAGGTGGTGCGCGTGGTCACCCCGGGCACGCTGACCGATGCCGAGCTGCTGGGCGACAAGGCCGATGCCGTGCTGCTGTCGGTGCACCAGGGCCCGCGCAACCGCTGCGGCCTGGCCTGGCTCAGCGTCACGCAGGACGACATCCACCTGGCCGAATGCGCCAGTGACGAGCTGGAAGCCTGGCTGGCCCGCATCGCGCCCAGCGAGCTGATCTTCAGCGCCGATGTGACCCCCAGCTTCGAGCAAAGCCTGCGCCAGGCCCGGGCCACCGCCGGCCTGCCCATGAGCCAACGCCCCGAGTGGCAGTTTGATGCCGCCCTGGGCCAGCGCAAGCTGCTGGAGCAACTGCAGGTGGCCAGCCTCAGCACCTGGCACGCCGAGGACCTGCCGCAGGCCCACGCCGCCGCGGCCGCCCTGCTCAACTACGCCGAACACACCCAGGGCCGGGCCCTGCCCCACCTGCGCGCCCTGCGCGTGCAGCGCAGCGGCGAACTGATCGAGCTGCCCGTGACCACCCGGCGCAACCTCGAGCTGGTCAAGACCCTGCGCGGCGAAGATTCGCCCACCGTGTATTCGCTGCTGGACACCTGCATGACCGGCATGGGCAGCCGCCTGCTCAAGACCTGGCTGCTCGAGCCCCCGCGCGACCGCAGCATCGCCCAGGCGCGGTTGGACGCGATTGCCGTGCTCAAGGGCGGCAACGGTGCCGGCCCCTGGCACGCGCTGCGCGCCCAGCTCAAGGGCAGCAGCGATGTGGAGCGCATCACCGCGCGCATTGCCCTGCGCCAGGTGCGCCCGCGCGAGCTGGTGGCCCTGCAGGTGTCGCTGATCAAGGCCGAAGGCCTGACCCGCATCGGCCAATGGCCCGAGGGCACCCTGGCCCAGGTGGCCACCGAGCTGCAGGCCCCGCCCGAATGCGCCGCCCTGCTGCAACGCGCCATCCTGCCCGAGCCCGCGGCCCTGGTGCGCGACGGCGGCGTGATCGCCGAAGGCTTTGACGCCGAGCTCGATGAGCTGCGCCACATCCAGAACCACGCCGACAGCTTTCTGGTCGAGCTGGAGGTGCGTGAGCGTGAGCGCACGGGCATTGCCAACCTGCGCGTGCAATACAACAAGGTGCACGGCTTCTACATCGAAGTCACGCAGGGCCAGCTCGACAAGGTGCCGGCCGACTACCGCCGGCGCCAGACCCTGAAGAACGCCGAACGCTTCATCACGCCCGAACTCAAGGCCTTCGAAGACAAGGCCTTGTCGGCACAGGAACGCGCCCTGGCGCGCGAGAAATGGCTGTACGAGCAGGTGCTGGACGCCTTGCAGGCCCATGTGCCGGCGCTGAGCCGCGTGGCCCGCGCCATGGCCACGCTGGACGTGCTGTGCACCCTGTCCGAGCGCGCCCTGACGCTGGGCTGGAACGCCCCGGTGTTCGCCAAGGAGCCCTGCATCGACATCACCCGGGGCCGCCACCCGGTGGTCGAGGCCCGGCTGGCCGAGACCTCGGGCGGCAGCTTCATCGCGAACGACACCCGGCTGGGCCTGCGCCAACGCATGCAGATCATCACCGGGCCCAACATGGGCGGTAAATCGACCTACATGCGCCAGGTGGCACTGATCGTGCTTCTGGCCAGCATGGGCAGCCATGTGCCCGCCGAGGCCTGTCGCCTCGGGCCCATCGACGCCATCCACACCCGGATCGGCGCCGCCGATGACCTGGCCAATGCCCAATCGACCTTCATGCTGGAGATGACCGAAGCCGCCCAGATCCTGCACAGCGCCACGCCCCACAGCCTGGTGCTGATGGACGAGATCGGCCGCGGCACCTCGACCTTCGACGGCCTGGCCCTGGCCTCGGGCATCGCCACCCAACTGCATGACCGCACCCAGGCCTTCACGCTGTTTGCCACCCACTACTTCGAGCTGACCGAGTTTCCGGCCAAGCACCACCAGGCGGTGAACGTGCACGTGAGCGCCACCGAGTCGGGCTCGGACATCGTGTTTCTGCACGAGATCCAGAACGGACCGGCCAGCCGCAGCTACGGCATCCAGGTGGCCCGCCTGGCCGGCATGCCGGTGGCCGTGCTGCACCATGCCCGCCATGCACTGGAGGCCCTGGAGTTGCGGGCCAGCGAATCGCAGGCCCAGGTGGACCTGTTCGCGCCGCCACCAGCGACCGAATCCATCGCACCCAGCGCCTTAGAATCCAGGTTTGCCGAGATCGACCCCGACACCCTCAGTCCACGCGAAGCGCTGGACCTGATCTACTCCCTGAAAAAACTAGCGTCTTCCCAATGACTTACTGCGTCGCCATCAAACTCAATGCGGGCCTGGTGTTCCTGTCCGATTCGCGCACCAATGCCGGTCTCGACCAGATCAGCACCTTCCGCAAGATGATCGTCTACGAAAAGCCGGACGATCGCTTCATGGTGCTGCTGTCGGCCGGCAATCTGAGCATCTCGCAGTCCATCCGCGAGATCCTGCAGGTGGAGCAGCTCAAGGACCACGAAGGTGGCGAGCCCATCACCATCTGGAACGCCAAGAGCATGTTCGACGCCTGCCGCGTGCTGGGCTCGGCCGTGCGCCGGGTGTATGAGCGCGATGCCGCCTCGCTGCGCCAGTCTGGCGTCGAGTTCAACGTGTCGATGATCTTCGGCGGTCAGATCAAGGGCGAAGGCATGCGCCTGTTCCAGGTCTACTCAGCCGGCAACTTCATCGAAGCCACCCCTGAGACGCCCTACTTCCAGATCGGCGAATCCAAGTACGGCAAGCCCGTGCTCGACCGCGTGATCACCCCGACCACCCCGCTGGATGAAGCCGCCAAGTGCGCCCTGGTGTCGATGGATTCGACCCTCAAGTCCAACCTGTCGGTGGGCCTGCCACTCGACCTGGTGGTGTACGAAGCCCACCAGTTCAAGACCGAGAAGGTCATCTGCATCGACGAGAACAACCCCTACTTCCGCATGGTGCATGGCAGCTGGGGCCAGAAGCTGCGCGAAGTGTTCGACAGCATCGAAGACCCGATGTGGGGCGACGGCCAGACCGAGGTGCCGCTGATGGTGCACAGCCCGCGCAGCAAGCCGCTGCACAAGATCGCCACCCCGCAAGAAAAGCTGATCTGAAACCGCCACCGGTTGGCACAACGGAATCCATGTCACTGATCATCTTCTCGCACGCCAACAGCTTTCCGGCCGGTACCTACCAGGTCTTGTTCAAGCAACTGCGGCAACGCGGCTTCAAGGTCAAGGCCCTGGAGCAGTTCGGGCACGACGAGCGCTACCCCGTCACCAGCAACTGGCCGCACCTGGTGCAGCAACTGGCCGACTTTGCCGAGCGCGAAATCACCAAGGCCGGTGAACCGGCCTTTCTGGTCGGCCATTCGCTGGGCGGCTTCCTGAGCGTGATGGCCGCGGCCCGGCACCCCAAACTGGGGGGCCATGGCGTGAAGGGCGTGCTGCTGATCGACTCGCCGCTGCTGGGCGGCTGGCGCGCCAATGCGCTGGGCGTGATCAAGCAGACCCAGCTGGTGGGTTCGGTGTCGCCCGGCAAGATCAGCCGACGCCGCCGCAACGCCTGGGCCAGCGCCGAAGAAGCCCTGGCCCACTTCGAGCACAAGAAGGCCTTTGCCCGTTGGGATCCGCAGGTGCTGCAGGACTACATCACCCACGGCACCCGCGACGAAGACGGCCCCCAAGGCCCACGCCGCGTGCTGTGCTTTGACCGCGACGTGGAAACCGCG
The DNA here is from genome assembly GCF_000518645.1 of Curvibacter gracilis ATCC BAA-807. Classification (GTDB taxonomy): domain Bacteria; phylum Pseudomonadota; class Gammaproteobacteria; order Burkholderiales; family Burkholderiaceae_C; genus Curvibacter; species Curvibacter gracilis. The sequence continues at coordinate 79,526 of NZ_JADZ01000029.1, forward strand.
ATCTACAACACCCTGCCGCACAACCTGGATGGCCTGCTGGCCCGCCACCCCCTGCGCTGCCCCGCCGCCTTCATCGGCGGCCTGGCCTCGCAAGAGATGCAGCAGGTGGGCATGACCATGACCGAAAAAGTGGTCAAGGGCCGCATCATGATGCTCGACGGCAGCCACCTCTTCCCCATGGAAAAGCCCCTGGCCACCGCCGCCGCCATCGAGGCCAGCCTGCGCAACCTCGAAACCGCCAAGGCCTGAGACACGGAGGTCAGGCCGACACCTGACGGCCCTCGGGACCCAGAAACCGAAACGAAGTGAGTGAACGCGGGGACCGCCAGGCCCCCTTGCGACTCCAACAGACCTGCAACGAAGGCGGGCTGCGTCCCCCTCCCCGCTTCAGCAGGTCCAAAACGAAGCAGTCAGCCCGCCGCCGGGCCGCCCCAAGGCGGCCTGCGGCCCCCTCGGGGGGCAGGGAGTGACACGAAGTGCACGACCGTGGGGGCCAACAGGTCATGCGGCCCAGTGCACCAAGCCACTCCACGCGGTGGCGAGCACCACGATGCCAAAGGCGATGCGGTACCACGCAAAGACCACAAAGCTGTGGGTGCTGATGTAGCGCAGCAACCAGCGCACGCACAGCCAGGCGCTCACAAACGAGAACAGCAGGCCCACGCCAAACAAGGGCAGGTCGGCCACGGACAGCAACGCACGCTCTTTGTAGAGGCTGTACACCCCGGCCCCGATCAGCGTCGGGATGGCCAGGAAGAACGAGAAATCGGTGGCCGCCTTGCGGCTCAGGCCCAGCAACATGCCGCCGATGATGGTGGCGCCGCTGCGGCTGGTGCCCGGCACCATGGCCAGGCACTGCACCAGGCCCACCTTGAGGGCATCGATGGCCGTCATGCTGTCGACGTTCTGCACGTGAGCGTCGCTTTGCGGACGCCGCTCGGCCCACAGAATCACCAGCCCGCCCAGGATGAAGGTGCTGGCCACCACCTCGGGTGTGAACAGGTGGGCCTTGATGAACTTGCCGAACAGCAGGCCCAGCACCACCGCCGGCAAGAAGCCCACCAGCACGTTGAAGGCGAACAAACGGGCCCGCATGGACACTGGCAGCGCGGCCACGGTGTCACGGATTTTTTGCCAGTACACCATCACCACCGCAAAGATGGCGCCGGTCTGGATCGCGATATCGAACACCTTGGCCTTGTCGTCGTCCATGCCCAGCAGGGCTCCGGCCAGGATCAGATGGCCGGTTGACGAGATCGGCAGAAACTCGGTCAAGCCTTCTACCACCCCCATGATGGCCGCCTTGGTCAGCAACACGATATCCACGAATTTCCCTTTCAGTGCAGCCTGAAATTATCGCCGCAGTGCAGCATGAATCCACGGGCGGTCGGCTCACCTCACCTTCTTATACTTGCACAAGGTTACAAACAAAGCGGTTCGATGGGCCGTCCCCGGCCCTTTCAGGCTGACAGAGCGCCTCACACCCCGGACGCCCCATCGGCGCCGCATCTGGCCTCTTGAAAGGCAATCCCCGTCGGAACGGGCCCAAGGGCAAGCCAGCCCCCAGGCAGCGCTGACGCCAACCAGGCTGCGGCCCTGCTGCCTGCTTGGCCCAGGCCTTCTGCATCAGGGTGCAGGGGCATCCCGAGGGGCGCCTGTTCTCTGCGCCCCTTCGCCCCTTCAGCCAACAAAGCCTCCAGGTCTTGGTGGCGCGCCGAACCGTCGAGGCGCCGGGCTGGCCCCGGCTCCATCGACGCCATGGCACAACGCCGCGAAGGCTGAAATGGCAAGGCAGCAGTTTGATGTTCTCAAGGCAGCTGGTGTTGCGCCCTGGCCGACGGTTTCCGATGCCGTTTGCGGCCCCTTGACGCTGCGCCCAGCAGCCCCAGACTCAGCGCCAGCCCCACACAGCCCCACTCGCTCAGGGTGGGTACCGCGGTGACCGCCGCGGCGGCAGGCGGTACAAACTGGCCTTGCACCGGGCTGCCTGCAGGCTGGCCCCCCAGGCTGCCAGACACCGTGTACGTGCCCGGCGTGCTTGCCCTCAGGGTGACCGAACAACTGCCTGCATCGGCCCCCGTGGTCGCCGTGCTGCAGCTGGTGGCGCTGAGGCTGGCCCCGGCCGCAGGCGGGCTGAAGGTGAACAGCGTCGACACATCGGCCTGCACGTTGTCGAAAGCGTCCCGCGCCGTGATGGTCACGGTGTGCGTGTCCACACCATCGGCCTGCTTGCTGCCAGGGCTGATGGTGATCACCGAGTTGGCCGCAACCGCCGGCCCGGCCACAAACTGCGCCGCCGCCTGCCCCCCGGCCGGGTTGCCCACCGGCACCCCACCGGCCTGGGCGATCACGGTGAACCAGCCTGCCAGCGTCGAACTCAGCGTGACCGAACAGCTGCCCGCCTGGGCACCGCTGGTAGCCGTGGTGCAGGTGCCTGCACTCAAGGCCGTCCACTGATTCGCCGCCTTGGCGTTCACGGGCAGCTTCCTCGACCGTGCACCCAGGGCGCGGGTCCCGCCCCCTTCGCGCCATGAGAACGCAAAGGTCTGCGGCTGCCAGGTGTTCAGGTTGCCGTTGCTGTCATAGGCAGTGGCCGTGATGGTGTAGGTGTCCACGCCATTGGCCATCTTGGTCGCACCGGTCAGCGTGATGTTGACACGCGACTGCCCGGCATCCATGCCTGAGGCCACGAACACCGCCGTGACCGGGTTGGTACCCCCGAGGTTGGCGCCGCCCAAGGTCGCGGTCACGCTGTAGCTGCCCGCCGTGGTCGCCTTCAGCGTCACTGAGCAGGTGCCCGCCGTGGGACCCGTGAGCACGGTGTTGCAGCTGGCTGCACTCAGGCTGGCTCCGGCGCCGGGATCGCTGAAGTTGAAGCTGATGGCGCTGCTGGTATTCAGATTGCCCTGGGCATCCAGCGCGCTCGCCGTGATGGTGTAGGCATCCACCCCATTGGCCAGCTTGGGCCCGGCACTGATGTTCAACCGTGCCGAGCCCGCTGTCACGGCCCCAGCCACAAACACACCGACCACCGGATTCGTTCCACCCACCTGAGTGCCCCCGACGGTGACCACCACGCTGTAGCTGCCCGCCGTGGTCGCTGTCATCGTCACCGAGCAGGTGCCGGCACTGGCCCCCGTCGTGGCCGTGGCGCAGCTGGCTGCACTCAGGCTGGCACCCGCACCCGGCGCACTGAAGCTGAACGTGGTCGCTGCAGCCGTGTTCAGGTTGCCATTGGCATCCAGGGCACTGGCGGTGATGGTGTAGGCGTCCACACCATTGGCCGTCTTGGGGCCCTGGCTGATCGCCACCCGTGAGCTGCCCGCCGTGGCAGCACCAGCCACAAACACGCCCGTCACCGGGTTGGCGCCCCCCACGTTGCTGCCACCCAAGGTGGCCGTCACGCTGTAGCTGCCCGCCGCAGTGGCGCTCAGGGTCACCGAACAGGTGCCTGGTGCGGCGCCCGAGGTGCCAGTCTCACACGCGGCAGCGCTCAGGCTGGCTCCCACGCCAGGGGCGCTGAAGCTGAACGAAATACCGCTCGCACTGCTCACGTTGCCCTGGGCATCCAGGGCCGTGGCCGTGATGGTGTAGGCATCCACCCCATTGGCCAGCTTGGGGCCCTGGCTGATCGCCACCGTCGAGCTGCCCGCCGTGGCCGCGCCGGCCACAAACACAGCGCTCACCGGATTCGTAATGCCGCCCACCGGCGTGGCGCCGATGCTGGCCGTGATGGCATAGCTGCCCGCCACCGTGGCTGTGAGCGTCACCGAGCAGGTGCCGGCACTGGCCCCCGTCGTGGCCGTGGCGCAGCTGGCCGCACTCAGGCTGGCACCCGCACCCGGCGCACTGAAGCTGAACGTGGTCGCAGCTGCCGTGTTCAGATTGCCATTGGCATCCAGGGCACTGGCGGTGATGGTGTAGGCGTCCACACC